>CAVQRE010000028.1:0-8463 GCA_963715115.1 uncultured Thermoleophilia bacterium | reverse complement strand
TCGGCAAGCGGATGGAACTCGAAGCACCGGCCCGCGAAGTAGCGGTAGACCACACCGTCGCTGTCCGTGATGTCCGTCTTGTCGGCCGGCGCCCAGTGCAACGCGAAGTAGTCGTTGTTTGCCTTCAACTGACTCACGAGGACGAGGGCTCGCGGCTCGGTGAAGCGGCCGCTGAACGCGGCGAGCTCGGACAATGCAACCTCGACGTGGGCCGCGCGGCCACCCGGCAACCCGCGGATCAGCCGGGCAGCGCGCGCGATCTCGGTGCGAGCGCTCGCGGCGGTCGCCGCGTCGATGCTTCCCGACTTCACCGCCTTGCTTACCGCACCGAGGGCTACTTTCTGCGACGGCAGCAGCGACGAGCCCGCGGACGCGCCCGTGCCGACGAGCGCCGCGGTGACCGCGACGAGAACTGCGAGACCCCTCACCAGAGATCCATGACGTCTGCACGGCGTCCTGGTTAGTCGGATGCTGTGTTCTCCCACTCGGCAAGCAGTCGTTCGACGTGTCGCCGCTGTGCGTCGTTGAACGGCATCAACCGCACGATCCGGCGTGCTTCATCGGGATCGTCGTTGGCGATCGCCGCCTCCAGCCGTTCGCGTTCGGGAGTCGGCTCGCGCAGTTGTCGGCGCAGCCAGCGAAGGAGAGAGACGGTCGTTGGAGTCGCCGTCACAGCTCTTTTGCCCAGATGCGGTAGGTGCGGTCGACGTCGAAGCCGACGCTCGCGTACAGCTGCGTCGCGCCGGTCGGGTTGTTCGCATCCACCTTCAGGCCGATGCGGCTCGCGCCGCGGTCGCGGTACGCGCGAAACGCGTTCTGGAGCAGGGCCTTCCGAGACCGTGACCGCGCTCGTTCTCGCGCACGACGATGTCCTTGACCCAGCCGTCGCCGTTCGTCGCGCGCCAGTGCAGTGAGCATGCGACCAGTTCGCCGTCTCGTTCGCAGAGAAACCACAACGTCGGGTCGAAGTCGTCGTGTGCGTCATGAAAGCGAGCCAGTCGTCGTGATCGATCTCCGCATGATCCGGATCCCAGCCTGCGTAGGCCGAATCGAGCAGCGCGTGCACGCGTTCGCCGTCTGCGTTGGTGTAGGCACGGACGCTGATGCCGTCGGGCCACGTCGGCGCAGCGAGTTCGCCGTCGAGAGTCGCCACATCCGTACGATCTCGCGCTCGCGTGCGTAGCCGTTCCGCCCGAGCAACTGCCAGAGGACCGTGTCCTCGGGGAGGGCGATGCACGTCAGCCGATCGAAGCCGCGCCTGCGCGCCCGGCGCTCGACGTCGGCGAGCAGCTCGTCGGCCGTGGCGGCGTCGACTGCGGTGAGCCTGATGTCGTACGTTCCGTCGAGGATCCCGTAACCGGTGAGGCCCTGATCTCCCACCGCAACGACGCAGTCCTTGGCCTGCGCGAGGTTGTGCTCGAGGTAGCGGCGCTGGACTTCGACCTCGCCGAGGACGGACAGATCGTGGGCGGTGAGCAGCGCCAGAACGTCCTCGAGGTCGGCGGCCGTGGCAGTGCGGACCGGCACGCCGCCAAGGTATCGGTTCGCTTGTTGTCAGCCGCTCGCCGCGCGGACGGGCGTCGTGCCGCCTGCTGCGACGAGCGCCGCGATCTCGCCGGCGGGAACCGGCTTGCTCAGGTAGTAGCCCTGTGCGAAGTCACAGCCAAGGGCCTTCAGGTGCGCCCAGGCGGCGGCCGTCTCGACGCCCTCGGCGACGACCTTCAGGCCGAGGTTGCGCCCGAGCTCGACCGTCGAGCGAACGATCGCGGCGTCGTTCCGGTCGTCGGCCATCTGCATCACGAACGAGCGGTCGATCTTCATCTCGTCGATTGGCAGACGCTTCAGATAACCGAGCGACGAGTACCCCGTGCCGTAGTCGTCGACGGCGAGCATCACGCCCATCTCGCTCAGCCTGTTCAAGATCGCACGTGCGCGCATCGGGTCGGCGACGATGACGCTCTCGGTGATCTCGAGCTCGAGCCCCGTCGCGGGGACGCCGTGCTTCGCCAGGAGCTGTGCAGTCGTCGCCGGCAGAGTCAGGTCGTAGAGGTCGCGTGCGGAGAGGTTCACGGCGACGCGGATGTCGATGCCGTCGTCCCGCCAGACGCGCTGCTGGCGCAGCGCCTCGTCGAGTACCCGCAGCGTGAGCTCGCGGATGAGTCCGGTCGCTTCGGCCAGCGGGACGAACTGGTCCGGCGCGAGGAGGCCGTGCTCAGGATGCTGCCAGCGCACCAGTGCCTCGACGGCGACGATGCGCCCGTCGTTCAGGTCGGCCTTCGGCTGGTAGTGCAAGATGAGCTCGCGCTCGTCGAGCGCCCGTCGCAGTTCCGCGGCGAGCGCAAGCCGATGAGGGCTGTACTCGTCGCGGTCCGCGACGTAGAGCTCGCAACCGCTGCGATCTTCCTTCGCGAGGTACATCGCAACGTCGGCCCGCTGCAGGAGCGTGTCGACGTCGTCGCCGTGCTCCGGGTAGAGAGCGACGCCGACGCTTGCCTCGAGGTCGAGCGTCACGCCTTCGAGCGTGAACGGCCGCCGGAGCACGGCACGAACGCGCTCGCCGAGCATGAGTGCCTCTCCGCCGTCGGCGACGTGTGGCAATAGCAACCCGAATTCGTCCCCGCCGAGGCGCGCCACGCTGTCCGACTCGCGCAGTCCATGACGGAGCCGCACACCGATCTCTTGCAGCAGCAGATCGCCGTTGTGGTGACCAAGTGTGTCGTTGACCTCTTTGAACCGGTCGAGGTCGAGGATCATCAGCGCCACTCCCGACTCGTCCCGCCTGGCGGTGAGGATCGCCTGCTGCGCGCGGTCGTGGAACAGGCTGCGATTCGGGAGATCCGTCAGTGGATCGTGCAGCGCGAGGTGCTCGTTCTCGGCTGCCTGACGGCGAAGCCGTGTCGAGGCTGCGGCAACGATTCGGAAGAGCAGGAGGTAGAGGAGGGTCAACCCCGCTGCGAGGAAGAGGTAGAGCCGCCGCGTGTCGTGTGCAATCCCGGCGGCGATCGGTCGATACGGGAGGTACAGCTCGAAGGCGCCGACGACGCGCCCGGTGGTCGACGAGCGGATCGGTGTGTAGACCTCGAGCAGCTTTCCGAAGTGGCGGTCGCCGGCGTTCTCGGCCTTCCTCAGGTCGTCGACGTCCGAGGCGGGCTCGCCGTCCAGCGCTTTCTCGAGCTCGTCGTCGACCGTCGGGAACCGCTTGCCGATGATCGAATGATCGGTTGCGTAGACAACGCGGCTGTCGCTGTTCCAGACTTTGATCCTCGCGACCTGCCCGCCCTTCAAGCTCGCTGCGAGCGCGCGGTCGAGATCGGCCACGCGTGCCGCTGTCAGCCCGGTCGCCAAGTCGCTCTCCTTGATCTGTGGCTGTACGAGTGAGCCGTCGACCAGGTTGGCGGTCCCGCGGGCATCGGCGAGGGCGCGACTGCGGACCCCCTGCGCGAAGGTATGGGCGAGAGCCACGCCGAGTAGCGCGACCGCCACGAAGCTTGCGAGCGCGAAACGGGCGAGCAGCCCGAAACGCGGCCGCAGGATGGCCGGGAGCCTTTTCATGACCGCAGTCCTTGCCGGGATATCGGCCCGAAGGAGCGGCTGCTTGAGCGGGCTGGAGCCGGCGGGCCGTCCCGCCGATGAAATGGTCATGGCCGGAAGCGAATCGGCGTCTTTCACCCGTACCGCGACGCGCCGTCTCGAGCTCGGCGCGCTCGTGCCTGGCTTGACGGCGTTCACTGCGGTTGCGTGGATCGGGTTCGCGAACGGTGGCTACTTCCCGTCGGAGTGGGGCTGGGCAGCACTCGCCTTCGCGCTGCTCGCCTGCTTCGCCGTTCTCGTGCGGGAGCGAGTCGCACTCGCCCCCCTGGAGTGGGCCGCAGTGCTCGCACTCGGCGGCTTCGCGGCGTGGACGTTGGTTTCTGTCGCGTGGTCCTCGAGCGCGGCGCAGCCCGTGCTCGCGTTCGAACGAACCTGTGTCTACGTCCTCGCGCTGCTCGCCGTGCTGCTCGTGTCCACGACGCGCGGCAGCGCTGCTGGGCTCGTCGGCGGCGTCCTTGCCGGGACGGTCGTCGTGTGCGGCTATGGCCTGTCGACGTATCCGGGCACCGTTCGACTCTCCGAGCCGGTCGGATACTCCAACGGCGTCGGGATCCTCGCCGTGATCGGACTGCTCGTCGCGCTCGGGCTCGCAGCGAACGCCGGCGGCCGGCACGCACGCATACTTGCCTTCGGCGCTGTCCCGCTTCTGACTGCCTCCCTCTACCTCACGCTCAGCCGAGGCTCGTGGCTGGCGCTCGGCGTCGGAGTGTGCGTCGCCGTCATGGTCGACGCGCGACGTCTGCACCTGCTCGCAATCCTCGCTCTGGCGGTCCCGGCACCGGCGCTGCTCGTGTGGCTCGTCGCCGCGGGCCCCGCGGGGCCGCATCTTCGACTGGCGGTCGTCGTGTGCAGCGCCTTCGCGCTCGGTATCGGGTGGACGTTGCCGGGGCTGGAACGCCACGTGCGCGTCGGTGCGCGAGGCCGCCGCGCGATCGTCGCAATGCTCGTCCTGGCGGCCGCAGCAGCGCTCGTCGGCGCCGTCGCAGCCGCGGGCGGCCCGGCAGAGATCGCCGCACGGGCCCACCGGTCGTTCGCGCAGGAACTGCCGACAACGGGCGGTAACCTCGATCGACGCCTGCTCAGCGTTTCGAGCGACGGGCGCACGGACTACTGGCGCGTCGCGCGGGACGAGGTTGACGAGCACCCGCTGCTCGGCGGCGGTGCCGGCAGCTTCGCGCGCTACTGGGTGCTTCTGCGACCGACCGGCTTTGCGGCCTTGAACGCGCACAACCTCTACCTTGAGACGCTGGCCGAGCTCGGGCCGCTGGGGCTCGCATTGCTGCTGACTGCCTTTGCCATGCCCTTCGTTGCCTTGCGCCGCGCGCGCGGTCGGCCCGGGGCGACCGCAGGCGCAGCGGCCTTCGCGGCGTTCGCGGTGCACGCCGGCGTTGACTGGGACTTCCAGCTGGTCGCGGTATCACTGGCGGCTCTCTTCTGCGCGGCTTCGGTCCTCGTCTCGGCGCGCGACCGGGCGCCTGCGTCACTCGGGCCCGGCCGCCGGTGGCTCGGGGCTTGTGCCCTGGGCGCGGCGGGAGTGCTCGCAATCGTCGCGCAGGTCGGCAACAGTGCTCTGGCGCAGAGCCGCGCAGCGCTCGACCGGGACGATCCGGTTCAGGCCGCCCGGTTCGCGCGGCGGGCCGAGCGTTGGGAGCCGTGGTCGTTCGAGCCGCGGCAGGTTCTCGGCGAGGCGCGGCTCGCCGACGGCCACCTCGCCGCCGCGCGCGTGAGCCTTCGACAGGCATTGATGTTCGACCCTCTGAATGCGTCGCTATGGCTCGACCTCGCCGCCGCCTCGTCCGGGTCGGCGCGTTCCGGCGCGCTCGCGGAGGCGAGGCGTCTGGATCCGAAGGGCGGGAGCCTCGGATGAGGGAGCGAGTTCAGGACGCGCCGGTCGATAACGACTCCAAGAAGCTGGTCTCGGGACCGGCACGAGGGAGACCGAACCGACCATCATGACTGACAACGCACACACCATCAGCCGTCGAGCCCGCACCGGCGTCGGTGTCGCGTTCGTGGCGCTGGCCATGGTCGTCGCGTCCGCCCTCGCCGGGCTCGGCTTCGCGAGCAGCGCGCCGAGTGCCGCGCAGTACCAGTACGGAAAGAAGGTCTTGATCTGCCACCACACCGGGTCGAAGACGCACCCGTGGGTCACGCTCCGCATCAATCTGCACGCCTGGCCGGCACACCTCCAGCACGGCGATACGCTCGGCTCCTGCGCGGGCCCGCAGAGCCCGGGGAAGAAGCAGGACGGGAAGGTTGCGATCTGCCACTACACCGGGTCGAAGACGCACCCATGGGTCACGCTCCGCATCAATCTGCACGCCTGGCCTGCGCACCTGCAGCACGGCGACCAACTCGGCCCGTGTGGCGACAGTCTGCCCCCGTCGCCGGTGCGTCACGTGAAGCCGAAGGCGCACCACGATGCGGCGCCGGTGCCGAAGCAGGGTTCGAAGGACGGCGGCAACGGCTCGGGGAGCGATCACGGGTCGCACGGCGCCCACGGCGGCGGGAAGTAGCGCGACTCAGCTCGTCGCGAACGCGGTCGCGTCGAGTCGCGAGAAGGAGCGGCGCGCGTGCCAGACGCCCCACACGACCAGCAGCACGAGGAGCGGTGGTCCCGTCAGCACTGAGACGACGACAAAGCCCGACACGCCCGAGTCGAGCAGCACCCAGAGCCGAAACGCGGCTCGCAGCAGGCAGTAGCAGCCCCACACGATCGACTGCATCCCGAACTCGTGTCGGTACGGCCTGCTCGCGCGAAACCAGTCTGGAAACGGGTACCAGGCCGTCGCGAAGATGCCGATCAACGGTCGCCGGATCGCAACCGAACCGAAGTACGCGAGGCTCCAGAGGCCGCTCAGCACGACGGGCTGCGCGAGGTAGACGGTCGCGTCGTGCGAGACAAGCCCGACGGCCGCCTGAATCGCGACGAAGAGCATGCCGACCGCGACCAGCGTCGCGTCCTTGCGACGCCGGAGCAGCCACGACGCCAGCAGAAGTGAGAAGAGAGAGGAGGCGAGGATCGCCGCCGTGAGCCCAGAGATCTCCCATGCGGCGTAGAACACGAGCACCGGCGCCACCGCCTCGCCGGTGAACTGCGGCAAGCCGCGCCCGAGCATCGACCGCCAGGTCGGGTCGGGGAGCTCGTCTAGGCGGCTGCGCGCAACCGGTGCTGTTGCTGCTCGCACCATTCGATTCCCCATTGGCAGTAGTCGAGCGCCCAGCGGTAGACGAGATCGATGTAGGGCGGATCGGGCCCGGTGCCGTCGTCCAGGGACGTCAGGTACGCGAGCATCTCGCGGTAGCCCTCGCGCCGGGCTTCGAGCAGCCCGAGTGCCTGGTCATCAGGCAGCGCGTCCGCGAAGAAGAGCCGCAGCAGGGACTCGTCGCGAAGCTCGATGCGCGTCTCGCGGCCCCGGAGCCAGTCGAGCATCGCCTTGCGTCCCTGGGCGGTCACCGAGTAGACGCGCCGCGACCGCGCTCCCCGCGAACCGTCGCTCCCTTCGATCCAGCCCGCCTCCTCGAGCCGGCGCAGTTCGGGGTAGATCTGTCCGTAGCTCGCGGCCCAGAAGTGCCGAATCGTTCGGTCGACGGCCCGCTTGACGTCATAACCGCTTCTCGGCCGCTGCTCGAGCAGTCCCAGCACCGCCCAGGTGACAGCCGATGGCTCCATATAGCGGGAAGATATATCGAAAAGCAGTATCCGTCAACCCGTGGCTGCCGCCGGTCCGCGGAGCACGATCTCCTCGTACAACGGGCGATAGCCGATGTGTTCGTTCAACGTGCGCATCTGCGTCAACCGGATCTCGGTTGCGGTTCGCAAGGCCGGCACGCCGTGCTCGCGCGCCCAGACGATCTGGGCGCGTTTGATCGCCCCGCCGATGCCGTGGCCGCGCCACTCGCGTCGTACGGCGAGGAAGCCGTGGCTGACGGTCGACCCCTCCGTCTCGAGATAGCCGTAGCCGACGGGTTGCTCGCGTTCGATCGCGATGAAGTACGAATCGGGCCGGTGGCGGTCGAGGCCCCACGCCCGCCACTCGGCGAACGATCCGATTCGTGTCTCGGAGCGCCCGGGCTGATCGGGATAACACTCGCACGCGATGTCGTACAGCGCTTCAGCGAGATCGGGGCGTTCGGCGAACGTCTCGAGCGGGACCGACGGTGGTTCGATCGACGAAGCGGATGCGACGTCGAGCTCCGAGATGACGTAGCGGCGGACCTGCTGGTAACCACGCCGTTCGAGGAACGACACGACGTCAGGAGTGTGATCGGTCGTCCATGCCTCGAGCCCGGCCTTGCCGAGGGCGGCGGCTGCCCCGGAGGCCTCGCGAAAGACCGTGTCGTCGATCTTGCGGAACCACACCTCGGCGAAGGGCAAGTGCTCGAGCCCCGGCATCGGCCGCACGTCCACCGTTGGTTCAGGCCACGAGCGTCCCGGAGCCGAGCTGCTTCGCCCGCCCGATCCGGGGCGCGCTGTTCTCGGTTCCGCAGTTCGCGCAGATCATCTGGGCGAGAGCCTAACTTCGCAGCCTCCGTGCGATAGCGTTGGGTCGGCTCGTCGGGTCGACTCGCACGTGGAATTCCCGAGCAAGAGAAGGGAAGTGAGTTGATGGGTAGATCAGGCGCAAAGGCCGAGATCCGCGAGACGCTGGGCTCCGTTCTCGTGCCGTACCTGCAAGGCCCATAGCGCAGCGATAGCAGGGGGCGGACTTGCAGGCTGGGCGGGTCCGCCCCTTCACTTGGACGAAGGACGGCACCGGCGAGCGGGCGCAGCCGAGGCGCTTCTCGACGGACATCGGTCGGCGCCGACCAGGGGGCTTTCCCCAGTAGCTGGCGTCCGGGTTTGGTCGATTCCCATAACCCGCCCCGGCG
>CAVQRE010000027.1:0-32396 GCA_963715115.1 uncultured Thermoleophilia bacterium | reverse complement strand
CGCGTACTTGCTCAGATAGACGACCCAGTAGCCGTGACGGAGCGTCGAGTACTTCGACGAATACAGAATCGCGGCCCCGGCGAAGCCCTTTGCATGTGCCTTCTTAACCTCCTGTAGCGCGGCCGCCTTGCTGTCGAGCGAGCGGAGGATGACGATGTAGCCGGACGAGGTGCCCGAGACCTTGTGCGTTGCCTTTGTCGTTGTCACCGGAGGAGATGTCGCAAGAGGAGCGGCCGGGGCGGCGACCGCCGGCGCACCGATTTGCACCTTGAAGGGATCCTTTACGACGAAGTGCGCTGCGCGGACTCGAGGCCCGTGCGTGAGCGGCTGCGGTCCGGTTGCGACGGACGTGGGCGCACCGAGCTGCGGCTGGAACGGATCCTTCGACGGAAGCTTCGCGATCGCCCGCAGGTCGCTGCGGACGAGCTCGGGGCTCGGCATCCCGAGCGTGGCCGCGGCAGCCGGCGCGGCCACGGCGGCCACCGGCGCAGGTGCCGGTGGCGAGGAGCTGCCGCCGGAAAGTACCTTCGGGACTTCATATGCGAGCGCGGCGAGGAGAACGACGCCGCCCACGGCGAGGATCACCTTGTCGCGCTTCGACTTCGCGGCGAGCTTCTTCTCCTCGTCGTTTCGTCGGCGGCCGATCGTCCCGGCTGCGACAGCCATCAGTTCGTGCTCCCGGTCGGTGCGCTCGCCGTCGCAGTGGTCGACGCGGTGGTCGGCGCAACGGGGACGGCAGCGTTGTAGACCGATGCGTTGAGCGCTATCGTCGCCGCGAGCTGGCCGGTCCCGCTGCCCTGGCCGATGTTGACCGACTGGACATCGAAGAGGCGACCGTTCGCCACGACCCGACCGCCGGTGCCGACGCGAACCTGCGTGCGGAGCTTGTTCAGGAAGTTGGCGATCTGGAAGTACTTGCCGTTCACCGTCACCGTGAGGCCGACCGCATTCGGGGTGACCGCCGCCCCGTTCGGGGTCACCGTCGCCACCAGGACGCGGGTGCGCTTCCCGAGCGCGTTCAGCTGGTCGAGGATGCCGGGCTGGTCTGCGACCGCGGGCATGGCCTTGACCGCTGCCGCCTCAGCGACCTTGTTGGCGACTGCGGCTGCCTGCGTCGTTGACGCAAGCTGTGTCTGCGCGGCTACAACTTGGCCCTTCAGCTTCGTGACGTGAGAACGCTTCGGCGAGACGACACCGACCCACGCCGCCGCCGCCACGAGCACGATCACCAGTGCGACCGCGATCGCCGACGCGCGGCGGGAGCTCTTGATGCGGCTGATCACGATGCCTCCTTTGCGGGCAGCGAGTTGACTGCGCCGACGATGGTGAACTGGAATACCGAGTGCGCGCCGACCGTCGTAACGGTGCTGTTCGAAAGGCTCACGTCGGAGAGCCATGGGAGCATCGAGAGCCGCCGCATGAGGCGTGCGACAGAAGCCTGCGAGTAGGTGACCCCGCTGATCGTGAAGCCGGTCGGGACTGCTACGGGCGTGGGAGTCGTGGGCGCCGGGGTGGCTGTCGTCCCGGGAGTCACCACCACCGGCGGGGTCTCCTGGGCCTGCATGCTGACGAGCCACACGTCCTCCGGGAGCACGCGCGCGAGCTTCTTCATGAAGCCGTCCCACGACATGCGGGTGGCGTCCGCCGCCGTGACCTGCTCGATGCGAGCCCTGACGCTCTGGTCGGCCGCATTCAACGGCTGCGAGAGGGCTGCGATGCGTGCGTTCAGGGCGTCGAGCTGATCCTGGTTCGACTTGGCCGCATTCGTCGCGGACTGGTAGGACAAGCCGAGCACCGCTGCGACCGCGATTGCTCCCACGGTCCCGCCGATGGCGACTGCGTGCTTCGAGAGCCCGCTGCCGATGTTGACCTGGCGAGCCGGCTTGTGATCGGCGGGGAGGAGATTGACGGCCTTCATCGTTAGTCCTCGATTCCAAGTCCGATTGCGACGGTGAACGATCCGATCTGTTCCGGCGTCTGTTCGGGCGCCCTGGTGACACGCGAGAGCGGGTCGCCGACGACCATCTTCACGCCGAGCTCACGCTCGAGCTCCGTGACAAGCCCGGGGATGCTGGTTGCCCCGCCGGAGACGAGAATCTCGCCGATGTCGAGCGAACCGGGCTGCGACTGGTAGAAGCGTAGAGACGAGAGCAGCTCACGCACCAGCGACTGGAGCTCGGACTTCACCAGACGCACGGCTTCGTTCGCCTGTTCGGCCTCGAGGCCCTCGGGCGTCTCGGCGTCTGGTTCGAGCGACAACCTGCGCTTGATGTCCTCCGCTTCGGTGGGGGAGATCCTGAGTGCCCGGGAGAGGACGTTGGTCAGGCTGAGGCCGCCCCAGTCGATTACGCGGGCGAACGAGCAGATGCGACCGTCCGAGACGGCGAGTGTCGTCCGCTCGTGGCCGACACAGACGACCACCACCGCGCTGCGGGCGGGCTCATCGACGGGCCGGGGCTCCGTGAGCGCTCGCAACAGGGCGAAGGCTTCGAGGTCGACGCCCGCGATGTTCAGCCCGGCCGCATCGGTCGCGGTGAGGTAGCGGTCGAGTGACTCGCGATACGCGATCGCGACGACGATCGAGCGGTTCACGGTTCCTTCCTCGTCCCGCTCCTCGCCGACGACGTGGTAGTCCATCACGGCCTCGTCGATCTGAATCGAGAGAAGCTCGTTCGCGCGGAAGCCGATGGCGTTTGCAAGCTGATCCTCGTCCTCGACGCCCGCGATCTCGATCAAGCGGACGCCGACACGCGTGTTGGCAAGCCCGAGCCGAACGTTCTTCGTCGGGAGGTCGTACTTCTCGAAGAAGCTCGCCAGCGCGGCGCCCAGCGCGACTGGATCGCGCACTTCTCCGCCCGACATGATCCCGGCCGGCAGTGGATCGCGATGCAGCTTGAGCAACTTCTTGTCGCCGTTGTTCGCGATGTGAGCGGCTGCGATCTGGGACGAGCCCACCTCGAGGCCGACGAGCTCGGTCGGACCGTGGCTCGCGACCTTTTTCTTCGCCGACTTCTTCTTCGACACGCTCGGCTTGCTCGTTCCGCCGCCCTTGCGCCCGAAGAGATCGGACAGCTTGATCTCCTGCTTCAGATCCATGGGTTTAGGCCTCCGCCAGTCTCAATCCGGGCTCGGGAGCTTGGGTCCCGACCAAGGTCACACCGCGCTCGATCAGACCGACCAACATCTCGGGCCGGCTCGAGCGGTTGAGCGCCTCTTCGCGCGTGATCACGTGACGCAGCACGAGGCTCGCGAGCGACTGCTCCATCGTCTGCATGCCGTTCGCTGTGCCCGTCTGCATGCCTGAGTAGATCTGCTCGATTTTCCCCTGACGGATCAGGTTCCGGACTGCATCGTCCGGGATCAGGATCTCGAGCGCTGCGACGCGGCCGCGCCCGTCGGCCGTCGGCACGAGCGTCTGGGTGACGACACCTTGCAGCGTGCCGGAGAGCTGGACCCGAACCTGGTCCTGCTGCTCGGCGGGGAACACGTCGATGACGCGGTCGATCGTCTGGGGCGCGCTCTGCGTGTGCAGCGTCGCGAACACGAGGTGGCCGGTCTCGGCGGCGGTCAGTGCCGTGCCGATCGTCTCGAGGTCGCGCATTTCGCCGACCAGAATCACGTCCGGATCCTGGCGCAGTGCGGCGCGCAGGGCCTCCGCGAATGTGGTGGCGTCACCGCCGATCTCGCGCTGGTTGACGACGCAGTTCCGGTGCCAGTGCAGGAACTCGATCGGATCCTCGATCGTGAGGATGTGCTCGCTGCGGGTGCGGTTGATCATGTCGAGCATGGCCGCGAGCGTCGTCGACTTACCCGAACCTGTCGGTCCGGTGACGAGGACGAGCCCGCGCGGCTTCGCAGCAAGGTCTCCGAGCTGCGCAGGAAGGCCCAGCTCGTCGAGCGACTTGATCTCGCTCGGAATCATGCGGAACGCGGCGCCGATCGCCTGACGCTGGAAGAATGCGTTGACGCGGAAGCGTGCGACTCCGGGGAGTGAATAGGCGAGGTCGACGTTGCGCTTCGTCTCGAGCGTCTTCTGCTGATGCGTCGAGAGGATGCGGTAGACGAGCTCGCGCGTGACGTCGGGCGTCAGCTTCTCGAACTCGTCGAGGCGCTGCAGCTTTCCGCGGACACGTACGACCGGCTCGGTGCCGGGCGTGACGTGGAGGTCGGAGGCCTCCAGCTCGTGCGCCCGCCGAAGCAGATCGTCGATGGAGTATTCGGTGATGGAGGCCATATCGCGTCTCCTATCGGCAGCGTCGTAAGCTGACTTGAGAGGGTTTTCAATAGCAGGAGGCGCCCTGGGTGAACCTGGGCGTCGTCTGGCGGACCGACACCGGCCGCAGGTCGGGCAGGAAGGTCCAGGTTGCGTGGAAGAAGATGTGCCGCGGATGCGCCGAGTCGATGCAGAAGGCGAGGCGTCTGGTCGTGCCGGCGCGGATCGTCGTCCGCTTTCCGCCGAAGGTGAGCGTCGACGGCTTGAACCCGTCCGGGAGCGAGACGGTGAACCGCACGACACCCTTCAGACGCTCGCGCTTCTGCGGCCACAGCGCCAGATAGCCACCGGGGCTAAGCCAGCCATCGTGGTACTTCCCGGTTTCGAGCATCCGTAGGCGGACGACCGTGTTGGGTCTCCACAGCGCAAAGCTCGGGGTCGCAGCGATGAGGCGCGCGTTGCTGAAGGACGCGCTGACCCCGTACTGCTCGAACAGAATCGGTGTCCGAATCGCCCCTGCTCGCGACTGGAGTGTCCCGTCGGGTGCGATCCGGACCGGCGCGGCGGCAAAGGCGTCCGTGGAGCTTGCGCCGGCCAGGAGGACCTCGCGCGTCAGCCTGCGATTCCAGAAGAGCTGCTCGGTGAGGAGCCCTGTAGGGGCCGGCCTCGTCGCGACCGCGGTGACGTCGCCCACCTGAGCATCGTCGACCCACGTCGGACGCGGAGCGGCGAACTCCGAGGCGCTGAGCCGCGCACTGTGGACATCTGCTGCCGTCGCCCCGAGCGATGCGGCGACAAGGAATGTGACGCAGGCGGCGAACGCGACGCGCGCCCGGAGCCCGAACGCGACGAGCGCGGCGAGGCCAGCCGCCGCGGCGATGTACATCGCAACGAGCAGTGAGCTCGTCCCGGTTCCGACGAGTGAGTTCAGCCGCACGACCGCCCAGAGCAACGGGGAGTCGGTCGAGCCAGTGCTGATTGCGAAGCCCGAGAGCGGGACACGCGCGCCGACGATCAGCAAGATCGCGCCGAGCCCGACGACAAGCAGGCGGGCCGGTCGTCCGTTCCGCAGGTAGAGACCGAAGGCGATCGGGATCAGCGGGAGGAGGGAGAAGAGGTATCGCTCCTGAAAGCGCTCGGCGCCGTTGGATGCATAGAGCCCAGCAGCGATCAGCAGTCCAACGGTGTAGAAGGCTGTCAGCACCGCGAAGCTCGTCTCGCCGCGACCTCTCGCCGTCGTCAGCCCGACCAGCGCGCCTGGAATGAGCGCGATGCCGCCGGCGACTGCGATCAGGAAGAGATCCGTCGTCATCCAGTGGAGGGTCCCCAACCCCGGATGGAGGTGGACGACGACCGAGTAGTAGCCGAGCGTTCGAGCCGGGCCGAGCGCAACTGCGGCGGCGCCTCCGGCGGCCAGTAGACCGATCGACAACCGGTGCGTCCTGAGTGTTTCTCGCCGCCGAGTCACGATCAACGCGCTGACGTAGGCCGCGACGAGTACGACGTATTGCACGCGGGCGAGCGAAGCGAGACAAGCAAGCGCGAAGAAGGCGAGCTGCGTGCGTCGTGTCGGCCGCTCGAGCGCGACCACCGCTGCGTACAGGGCGCTCAGGGCGAGTGGGTACGCGAGCGGGTCGGCGAGCGTGCGTGCCGCATACGCGACGTCGGGGATCGCGACCGCGAACAGCGCACAGGCGAGTGAGTAACGGGTTCCGAGTCGAAGCCTGCGTGCGAGCAGATACACGGGGATCGCCGCCAGCGACAGGAAGATCGCGTTTTCCACCTGCACCAGGTGGTAGGCGACATGTGTCGACGCGAGTGCCCACACCGGCGCGGCGAGCAGCGGCTCCAGGAGAGCAGGGAAGTGTGCCGGGGCTCCACGGATCAACGGGTGGCCCGTCGAGCCGAGAGAGCGCGCGAGCGCTGTGTAGATGTACTCGTCGGGGAAGAGCGACGGCACCGGATGCTCGAGCGCACCGACCGAGCGCACCGCTGCCGAGATCGCGACGATCAGGCCGAGAGCGAGGCGAGCGCTGCGGACGGAAGATACCGAGCGTGACGTGGCACGGAGGTCGCCACGCGAAAGCGCGATGCGGGGAGTGCTGTCGACCGCCATCGAACGGTCTATCGACAAGGTCCGACGGCGGCTTGAGGCAGCGGTCCCAACGTGCAGACGGCGGGCCGTTGGCCCGCCGTCGTCCGTTCAGATCGTCCTGGTCCCGATTAGCAGTTGGCGCCAGGGTTCGTGGTGACCTGACCGCCTGGCCCGGAGAAGTACCAGGTCGTGCCGGACTGGCCGGGCGCGGCGAGGCAGTATCCCGTCGCTGTCGCCGCCTTCGACAAGAAGACGCTCGACGAAAGACCGCTGTCGATGGCCTTCAGGTTGGTCGTCGACATACCCAAGTAGGTGCCGTTGGAGGCGAAGTAGGACTCGGCCGAGGGGACGGCCTCGCGGACGTTCGCCTTCCCAGCCGTGTCCTGGGCCTGCGTACGGAAGCCGAGGTAGGACGGAATCGCGATCGCGAGCAGGATGCCGATGATCACGATCACGACCAACAGTTCGATCAGCGTGAAGCCCTCGCTCGATGCGAGGCGCCGACGCAAACGATCCATGTGGTTCTCCTTGGAAGACAACATTGGTCTAGCTCGATATCGCCGAATTTGGGGTGCGGGGCTACCCCACAATGGGTGATCGAGTGGGGATACGGTCAGGCCTCGCGCCACCGCGACGTTCGTCGTCGAGTGGATGGCCGACGTGGAAAGGCCCGCGAGGTCGGGAACGACCGTTACCTGCGCGGTACCCGAGTTGCGCGGGAGGAATCGAAGAACTCGTCCGAACGCAGGGACGGCGGGCCGTTGGGCCCGCCGTCTGCACGTTCAGATCCTCGTGGTTCGGACTAGCAGTTGGCGCCAGGGTTCGAGGTGACCGTGACCGCCTGGCCCGGAGAAGTACCAGGTCGTGCCGGACTTGCCGGGCGCGGCGAGGCAGTATCCCGTCGCTGTCGCCGCCTTCGACAAGAAGACGCTCGACGAAAGACCGCTGTCGATGGCCTTCAGGTTGGTCGTCGACATACCCAAGTAGGTGCCGTTGGAGGCGAAGTAGGACTCGGCCGAGGGGACGGCCTCGCGGACGTTCGCCTTCCCAGCCGTGTCCTGGGCCTGCGTACGGAAGCCGAGGTAGGACGGAATCGCGATCGCGAGCAGGATGCCGATGATCACGATCACGACCAACAGTTCGATCAGCGTGAAGCCCTCGCTCGATGCGAGGCGCCGACGCAAACGATCCATGTGGTTCTCCTTGGAAGACAACATTGGCCTGCTTGATATCGCCGAATTCAGGCCAAGGGCCTACCTCACAATGGGTGATTTGTTGGTAATCGGTGATCGCTGCGCGGCCAGAGGTCATTCATCGTGGGTTATCACCGTCGATTCGCTGCGCTGGAGGCGAGTGAGCCGGGATCAGACCAGCACGCGGGCGAGCTCTTCGACCGACGTGACGCCGTCCCGCACCTTCGCGAGGCCGTCCGCCCACAGCGGCCGCATTCCCGCGTCGTAGGCTTTTTGCTCGATCACGTCGCGACTTGCACCCGAAGCGACCAGCGACTCGAGGTCGTCGTTCATGCGCAGGAGCTGGAAGATGCCGACGCGGCCGCGGTAACCGGTGTTCGAGCAGCGTGGGCAGCCGACGGCACGGCGAAACGACGAGTTCTCCATGTAGTCCTGGAACTCGTGCTCGGGGACGCGTGCCGCACGGAGGTCGGCCTCGCCCGGCTGGTACTCCTCGGCGCAGCTCGTGCAGAGCTTTCGCCCCAGCCGCTGAGCGAGGACCGCCGAGATCGCCGACGCCGTGAGGAACGGCTCGACGCCCATCTCGTTCAGGCGCGTGATCGTGCTCGGCGCGTCGTTGGTATGCATCGTGGAGAGGACGAAGTGGCCGGTCAGCGCGGACTCGATCGAGATCTTCGCCGTCTCGACGTCCCGGATCTCGCCGACCATGACGACGTCCGGGTCGGAACGAAGGATCGAGCGGAGTGCCGTCGAGAACGTGAGTCCGGCGCGCGCGTTGATCTGAACCTGCTCGATGCCGGCAAGCCGGTATTCGACCGGGTCCTCGACCGTGATCACGTTGATCTCAGGCCGGTTCAGCTCTCGAGAGAGCCGCGTAGAGCGAGGTCGACTTTCCCGACCCCGTAGGTCCGGTCACGAACAGCGCTCCGGTCGGCTTGGAGACGATCTCGTGAAACTGCGCGCGCATCGCCTCGGTGAGGCCGAGCTCCTCGAGCGTCGGTGGCGTTCGCGACTTGTCGAGCAGGCGCATCGTGACCGACTCGCCTTCGACCGTGGGCAGCGTCGCAACGCGCACATCCAGCACGCGGCCCGCGGCGGCGGCATCGAGCGAGATGCGGCCGTCCTGAGGCTTTCGCCGCTCGGCGATGTCGAGCTTCGCTAGCACCTTCAGGCGGGTGACCATGCCTGAGAGAAACTTGCGTGGGACGCGCTGAGCAACCCGCAGGACGCCGTCCACACGGAAGCGGATGACGACCGCTTCCTCCTGCGGCTCGAAGTGGACGTCGCTCGCACCTTCCTCGGCTGCCTGGAAGATGATCGAGTTAACCAGCCGCACCATCGGGCCGTCGGTGATCCCGTCATCGGCCTCGAGGTCGTCTGCCTGGTCGTCGACCGGGACGAGGTCGTCCTCGAGCACCGAGCTGAAAGCCTCATTTGCCCGAGAAAGCCTGCGGATCTCGAGCAGGACGTCCTCTTCGGGGGCGATCGCGAACTGGACTGCATATCGGGTGGCGAGGCGGAGCTCGTCGATCGAGTGGACGTTCTCCGGATCTGTGATCGCGACCGAGAGAACCTCGTCCTCGAACGCAAACGGGATCGCGCCGACCCGCTCGAGCACTTTCAGCGGGATCTCCTTGGTTGCTTCTGGATCGATCCCGACCACGGCGAGGTCGACGAGTGGCATCCGGAAACGCGTCGCGAGTTCACGCGCCGCGGTAATGTCCGCCGGAGTCGCCGCCTTGGTGGTCCCGTTGTCGGCGGGCGCCGCGTCGGAATCGGTGCGTTCGGTGTCGACCGACATCTATCTACCTATCGGCTTTGGCTGGCCGTGCCTTGACAAAACTCACCGGCCGAGCGACAGCCACCAGTGCAGGATCGACTCTCCTGCGAAGAGCGCCACGATGGCGCCGAAAGCGAGGCACGGTCCGAACGGAAACGGCATCTTCCGCGCCGCGCGTCCGTGTCGGGCGAGGAGAACAACCCCGGGGACGAGTCCTGCGAGCATTCCGATCATCAGGCCGACCGGTGTCACAACGCCCAGCCCGGCGCCGATCAGCAACGCGAGCTTGACATCACCCATACCCATGCCGGCCGGATAGGCGAGCGCCGCGATCAGCAGGAATGCCGAAGCGCCTGCGGCGGCGATCGCCCACTCCGGCGACGGGTCGACGACCGTCATTCCCACCAGCACGATCGCGGCAGCCGGAAGGACGATCATGTTCGGGATCACACGCCGCCGGATGTCCGTGGCCGAGACGGTGACAAGCGTTGCGCAAAAGAACGCCGCGACGAGCGCGTGCAGGGTCGGGCCGAACTTGAGTAGGCACGCTGCGATCAGTGCGGCGGCTGTCAGCTCGACCGCCGGGTAGATGAGCCCGATCCGGGTGCCGCACGACCGGCACTTCCCGCGCAGGACGGCGTACGACACCAGCGGGATGTTGTCGTACCACGCGAGCGTCGTGCCACAGTTCCCGCACGCCGAGCGCGGGTGCACGACCGACCGGTGCTCGGGCACGCGTGCCGCGACCACGTTCAGGAAGCTGCCGACCGCAAGCCCGGGCACGAACCCGACGGCCGCGAACAGTGCTCCCACGTCACCCCGCCTCGGAGAGCAGACGCAGAGGCGGTGCCTCGTCGTCCGAGTGCGGCTCCTTGCGGTCCGGGCGAGACGGGTCGCCCTGGGGTGGGTTGACGGACCGGGCCGCACGTGTCTTCTCGGCCTGGGCGAGCGCGATCATGAAGTCGTGCTTGTTGGGGGCGACGCCGGCTGCGGTGTCGCGCTCGACCATTCCGGCGAGCACGAGGTCGATGAGAGCTCGGGAGAGCGTCTGCATTTCGTAGAACGACCCTTCGTCGATCGCGGCCGGGATCTCCTCGGACTCCGCCTCGCGGATCAGGTCGGAGATGCGCTCGTTCGTCACCATCACCTCGACGGCGGCAATGCGGCCGCCGCCCTTGCGCGGGAGGAGGCGCTGCGAGATCACTCCGCGAAGGACGCCCGCCATGATCGAGCGGATCATCTGCTGCTTCTCCGGCGGGAAGAATTCGACCATCCGGCTGATCGTCTCCGCCGCGTCGATTGTGTGCATCGTCGAGAGGACGAGGTGTCCGGACTCGGCGGCCTGCAGCGCGGTGGTCGCAGTCTCCGCGTCACGTAGCTCGCCGATCAGAATCGTGTCCGGGTCCTGCCGCAGCGCGCGCCGCAGGGCCTCGCTGAACGAGCCCGTGTCGATGCCGACCTCGCGCTGGTTGACGATGCAGCTCTCGTCGGGGTGGATGACCTCGATCGGATCCTCGATCGTGACGATGTGCTCCGTGCGAGTCTTGTTGATGTGGCGAACCATCGCCGCGAGTGTCGTCGACTTGCCCGCACCGGTGGCGCCGGTAACGAGGACGAGACCGTGGTGCATCTCTGCGAGTCGGCGGATCGCCCGGCGGCATGTGGAGATCTTCGAAGCTCGGGATGCTGCGCGGAATGAAGCGGAGAGCGATCGACACCGATCCGCGCTGGCGGAACGCGTTCACGCGGAAGCGCGTCTCTTGATCGGTCTCGTATGAAGCATCGAGCTCGCCGGTCTCGCGGAACGTGGCCAGGCGATGCGGCGCTGACGAGCCGGCGACCTGGAGGAGTGCGGTCAAGTCGTCGGTCGAGAGTGTCGGCGCTCCGGCCATCGGGCCGATCGCGCCGTCGACGCGGAGCATCGGCGGCTGGCCGACCTTCAGGTGGATGTCGCTGGCGCCCGCATCAACCCCACGTGCCAGCATCTCGTCGAGGTTCATGACGCTGCTATCGGCTCGCGGTGGCTGCTTCTTTAGAGCACGTTTTCACAGAGCCTCGTCCTGCGATTCAAGGACGAGGCGTTTCGAGCCGAAACAACAGGCGTGACGACACCCGCGAGCACGAGCGATGTCCTCGATCCGGTCGCTTCGGACGCGATAGGCGCTGCCGCCGTGGTCGACGCGTTGATGCGCGCCCTCGAGCTGCGCGACTACCGCCGCGGAAAGTTCGCAGAGACACGGGAGCATGCCGAGCGGGTGACCGGGCTCGCCGTAAAGCTCGCGTCCAAGGTTGCGCCGGAGCTGCTGCAGGACCCGCGCTTCGAGCATGGCTGCCGACTCCACGACATCGGCATGCTCGCCGTGCCAGATGCCGTGCTTCTGAAGCGCACGGGGCTGACGCCGGCGGAGCTCGACGAGATCAGGGAGCACCCGTGGCTCGGTGAGCGGATCGTCGCGACCGTCCCCGGTCTCGACGGTCTTTGCCGCCAGGTGATCGGCTCGCACCACGAGCGTTGGGACGGCAGCGGGTACCCGCGGGGCCAGCGCGGTGAAGAGATCCCGCTCGCGGCACGCGTGTTCGCGATCGCCGACTCGTTCGATGCGATGACGCACGAGCAGCCTTGGCGTGCGGCGCTGCCGGTCGAGCTCGCGCTCGACGAGTTGGGGCGCGGCGCGGGCTCCCACTGGGATCTCGAGCTGGTCTCCGTCTTCGTCGAGGAGCTCGGGCTCACGGTCGTTCCCGAGTAGCGCGAAGGTCAATAGGCGTACACGATTCTGCTACCGCGAGTTGCCTGATCCCTAGCCCCGGGCGGCTCAATCACTCGAACAGGGGGTCAGGGGGTATTAGGCACGGACGATGCAACTCCGAAAGCAGCAACCAAGCCGTATGGCCTCGACTACTCCCGCCGTCCCACCTGGCATCCCCGAATCCGCCGAAGACGCGGAGGCGCAGGCGCTCGCCGAGGAGCGCCAGCTGGAGTTCCGTGCCAGGCACCAGCTGACGATCGACGCCCGGGCGCACACGCTCCTCGAGCCGACGCACGCGCGGGAGATGCGCGCCGTGCCGCTCGGAATCGAGGCGGGCCGGCCGGTCGTCGCCGTCGCCGATCCGAGTGAGAAGCGGCTCGCCGCGATCCGCGAGCAGGTCGGCGCCGATGTGAAGTTCGTGCTCGTGGCGCCCGAGTCACTCGACGCGCTGCTCAAGAGCCGCATCCTCAGCGAGAACGACGGAGCCGAGGTGGTTCATCCACCCGAGCAGAAGCTTTCCACCACGACCGATCCCGCCGAACCGGTTCCCGCGCCGGCCGAGACGCAGCAGCCGGTCGAAGCTCCTGCACCCGAGCAGGAGGTCGCACCCGCTCCGGCCGAGCCTCCTCCTGCCGCCGCCGAAGCTGCCGGGGCCGCTCCGCAGCCAACCGCCGCTGCCGTTGCACAGATTCCGACCGAGCTGTTCGACGCGGCCAACGTCAGGCAGCTCGCGCAGCAGCTCGCCCAGGCGGCGGAGACGCTGATCGCGCTCCAGACGCAGGTGCAGGGGATCGCTCAGCAGTTCGACCAGACGCGCCAGGAGCTGCGTGAGCAGAAAGAGCAGCTCGCCGCCGCGGCCGCCAAGGCCGATCAGGACCGCGCCCGGATCAAGTCGGTCGCTGCAAGCCTCGCCGAGGATGTAGCCCGCCTCGACCAGACGAAGGCGGACCTCGCCGAACGTCTGAGCGGGCTCGTGCAGGACGAATAGCGACGAACCCTGTACTTGCCTGCCGGCCGACCCCCGCGTCATGATTCGGCAGGAGGGAGCTTCTGTTCGGCGAAGCTTCTTCCCCGAACGAATTGAAGACGAAGGCGCAGGTCGAAGGCACATTGACGGGTGGCGTCGGGACGAGGTGCCAACTGACCCACCGACCGCAACGCGCCGATCTGGACGAGAGTTTCGCGCCGCCGGCCCCAAAAGGCCGGCGGCGCATTGTTTTACGTCGCGCTTACACAGGGCCAACCCACAACTGACCGGGCCGCCCGATAGTTTCGGCATGAGGCTGCTCGCGGTGGTTGCGTTAATTCTCTCGCTCGCGGGCGCAGCAGCCGCGGCGCCCCGGCTGCGTGCGGCACAGCCGGGTGTGCCGAACTTTCCGAAGGTGCCCGGTCAGTGGTCGCACGTCGACATCAACCTGACCATCCGTCGGCAGCCGCACACGATCACGCTCGACCGCGGCCGCATCATCCAGGTCTCCGCGACGCAGCTGACGCTCCGCGAGCCCGATGGCACTCAGCCCGTCATCCCGCTGACGCCGCAGACGCTCGTCGTGATCCTCGGGCAGCCGGCGACGATCCTGGATCTGCGTCGGAAGGAGCAGGCCATGACAATGCGCATCGACGGCGGGCCTGCGGCGCGCATCCGGGTGACGTCGCGAGGCTGACGTACGCTTTCTGGTGATCTCATGGCCGGGACTGTTCTCCTGGTCGAGGACGAGCCTTCGGTTGGCGAGCTCGTTCGCGGCTACCTGACACGCGACGGCTACCGCGTCATCTGGGTGCGCTCGGGCGACGAGGCGATGATCGAGCTCGACCGCCACCCGGTGAGGCTCGTCCTGCTCGACATCGGATTGCCGGGCCGGGACGGCTTCGACGTGTGCCGTGACATTCGGGCACGCTCGCAGGTGCCGATCCTGATGCTGACCGCCCGCGACGAGGAGCCCGATCGGATCGTCGGCCTCGAGGTTGGTGCGGACGACTACGTCACCAAGCCGTTCTCCCCGCGGGAGCTCGTGGCACGCATGAAGGCGGTGCTCCGGCGGTCGGAGCCGCAGGAGCGCCACGAATCGATGACGCTGGCTGACGTCGTGCTCGACCGCGAGTCTCGCGACGTCAGCGTCGCGGGAACGCCGGTGGAGCTGACCGCGAAGGAGTTCGATCTGCTCGCGTTCTTCATGGCGAACACGGGGATCGTCGTCTCCCGCGACCTCCTGCTCGACCGCGTCTGGGGCGTCGAGTATCCGGGCGGGACGCGCACCGTCGACGTGCACGTAGCGCAGCTGCGGCGAAAGCTCGGACGACCCGACCTCATCCGAACTCTGCGCGGGGCGGGCTACAAGGCCGTCGCGCCGTGAGGACGCTACGAGGGCGTTTGTTCGGGGCCACGCTCGTGGCCCTCGCGCTCACGCTCGCGTTGACAATCGGAGTCGGAGCGACGCTCACACGGCGCCAGGTGGACAAGGCCCAGGCCGCGGGTCTCGCGGCGCGCGCCGACGATCTCGCCGCGCAACGGCGGCGGAACGTCAGCTACGCGAACCAGAACCAGGTGTCGGCGAAGGCGCGAGTGATCGTCGACACGCGGGCTCATCTTGCGGCCTACGTGCCGAACGTCAATCGAGACTCGGACGGTCGCACCACGTATCTGGGTAGTGCCGAGCTCTACTCGTATCGCACGCTGCCCCACCGCGGGATGCTCCTGCTGCGGGCGCCGAGCTCGGCGGCATGGCGGCCGCTCCTCGGCGACCTCCTCTTGGCCGCGCTTGCCGGCGTCGGCCTAGCGGCGATCCTCTCGTACATCGTCGCGCGCTCGATCGTCCGGCCGATCCGTCGCATCGGTGACGCGACTCGCGCGTTGGCGGCCGACGAGCGCCACGAGCCGCTGCCCCGTGAGGGGACCGAGGAGCTCGCCTCGCTCGCCGACGCGTTCAACGCGATGACGGAACAGCTCGCCGCCTCGCGCGAGGCCGAACGCAACTTCCTTCTCTCGGTAAGCCATGAGCTGAAGACCCCGCTGACAGCGATTCGCGGCTACGCGGAGGGGCTGGCCGACGGTGCGTTCGAGCCGGACGAGGCCGCCCGGACGATCACGGTCGAGGCGCGTCGTCTCGAACGGCTCGTTCGCGATCTCCTCGACCTCGCGCGCATGAACCGCAGCGAGTTCGAGGTCCGCAACGAGCCTGTCGACCTGGCCGAGATCGCGCGGGAGGCCGCGCTCCGTCACGAGGCCTCCGCATCGCAGTTCGGGGTCGGGTTGGTCGCAGAAGGCGATGAGTCATGGGTCGAGGCCGACCACGATCGCCTGCTCCAGGTCGCCTCGAACCTCGTCGAGAACGCCTTGCGGGAGTCCCCGGCGGGGAGCACGGTGACCGTCCGGGCCGAGTACGGCGCGCTCCTCGTGGTCGACACCGGACCCGGAATCGCCGCCGAGGACCTGCCTCGCGTGTTCGAGCGGTTCTACCTCTACGACAAGATCGGCAAGGATCGGCCGGTCGGCAGCGGGCTCGGCCTGGCGATCGTGCGGCAGCTCGTCGTGGCGATGGGCGGTGACGTGCGCGTCGAAAGCGGCCTCGGGCAGGGAGCGACGTTCGTCGTGTCGCTGCGGCCCTCCGCCTACGGGCGCAGTGTCGAGGTGTCGACCACCTCGAAGTCGGCGCCCGTCAGCTGACCCAGTGCGTGCAGCTGGTCGTTCGACCAGTGTGGGCTCGGTGCGCCGCTCACGTACCAACTCGAGCCGTTGTCGGCCAGGATCATCCCGTAGCGCTTCATCGCCGTCGCGACGATGCGCGCCTGCGGTGGCAGATGGCTGATGTCGACGCTGGCCTTCAAGCGGACGCGCAGGCCCATCGGCGGCAGCGACGGATCGCTGTCGCTCGAGGCCTCGTGTCGCGCCGGATAGATGAACGTGTTCCGCGTGCGCTCGGCGGTGAACCGCAGCGCATGGTCGATCGCCCCCGTCGAGGCGTCGCCGTCCCAGCGCGCGAGGCCGGGCAGCATCGCCAGGCCGGCGGCGTCGGCCGACGTCCAGCCGGCCGGCCGCATCGCGTTCGAGCGGAGGTTCCAGATCGCGCCCGAGCCGGCCGCCCAGCCGTTGCCCTGTCGATGCAGCGCGTAGAGCTCGTAGAGCTTGCAGGAGTCGCGGTCGAGGATGATCGCGTGCCGGTCGCCGTCGGTCACTGCAGGCTGCCCCTCGATCGGCACGTTCGTAGGGATCGGATACGGGCCTTTGTCGCTCTCGTCGGCGTAGTCGAACGTGACGTGCGACTTCGGCGTGGTCTTGCCGTGGACGACGACGTACGGGATGCCGATGCGCGATCCGTCCCAGAGGCCGGAGCCGAAGTCGGCGTGCACCCCCGAGCCGAGGCCGATCGACGCGACCAGCGCCGCCGAGTCAGGCGCGACCGGCAGCGAGTCGACGCGCTGGTTCCAGACGCTCGCCGGAGGGAAGACCGGGCAGCCGCCGAGTGTCGGTGTCTTCGGCGCGCTCCCCGCAAGCGCGGCGGCGGCGAGGGCCAGTGCGGCTCCGGCGGCGGCGAAAACCTTCACGGTTGGAGAAGTAGCACCTCCCATTCGCCGCCGCGTCGCCTGAACGAGTGACGTTCGTGCAACCGGTCGTCACGGTGCCGCCAGAACTCGTACGCGTCGGGGATCAGGCGGTATCCGCCCCAGGATTCGGGACGCGGCGGTTCAGGCGGGCTGTGCGGCGACCTCGGCCTCGAGCGCCTCGCGGGAAGCGATTGGCTCCGACTGGCGCGAGGCGGCAGCGCTCCGGCGCGATGCAGCGGGCCGCGTCTCCCAGTACGCGTCCGACTCCTGCGCCGCGACGCGCGCGACCGGCCCTTCGACGCGCACCTGGATCCCCGGTCGGTGGAAGAGGAGCGCGGCCTGCGGGTTCGCCTCGAGCTCGCGGCCCTTGCGCGACGCGTAGTTGCTGAAGAACGTGAAGCCCCGTTCGTCCGCGCTCTTCAGCAGCACCATTCGAACCGACGGCCGTCCGTCCG
Organism: uncultured Thermoleophilia bacterium; assembly: GCA_963715115.1. Taxonomy (GTDB): domain Bacteria; phylum Actinomycetota; class Thermoleophilia; order Gaiellales; family Gaiellaceae; genus PALSA-600. The sequence goes on along the minus strand of CAVQRE010000027.1, from coordinate 15,371 downwards.
CCGTCGCCGTCGCCAGCGCGACCTCGGGGCCTTCGACCCACTCGTGGAAGAGCGCGAGCGGGTCGCCGGTCATGCAGCGCGCTGCGTTGGGTCGGGGGCCGGAGCCGCCGCATCGCACGACGTCTGCGGCTCTCCTTCGCAGCAGCCGAGCTTGAACCGGCAGCGCGTGCACTGCCAGGTTCCGTGGCGCCACTCCATCTCGGCGGCGCACCGCCAGCACCGCTCGGCGTCCATGTGCCCAGGCTAAGAGGCGCGGAGGACGTTGGTAAAATGGCGTCGCGCGTGGCGGCGTAGCTCAGCTGGTTAGAGCGTCGGACTCATAACCCGAAGGTCGGTGGTTCGAGCCCACCCGCCGCTATCCCCGGTCGTTTGCTCTCGACGCTGCGCGTCGACTGAGCTCTTGTCCCGAAGGTCGGTGGTTCGAGCCCACCCGCCGCTATCCCCGGTCGTTTGCTCTCGACGCTGCGCGTCGACTGAGCTCTTGCCCGAAGGTCGGTGGTTCGAGCCCACCCGCCGCTATCCCCGGTCGTTTGCTCTCGACGCTGCGCGTCGACTGAGCTCTTGTCCCGAAGGTCGGTGGTTCGAGCCCACCCGCCGCTATCCCTGGTCGTTTGCTCTCGACGCTGCGCGTCGACTGAGCTCTTGTCCCGAAGGTCGGTGGTTCGAGCCCACCCGCCGCTATTCCCGAACGTTTACCGTCGACGCTGCGCGTCGACTGAGTCAGATCCCGAAGGTCGGTGGTCGAGCCCACCCGCCGCTACTGACTTCTCCGGCGACGCGTGTCACCGACGGCGATGGCGCAGACCAAAGACCGACAGGGAAGCCGTGTGGTCATCCGCCTGATCGCGGCGGAGCGGCTGATCCGCGGCGTCGTTCTCGTGATCGCGGGCATCTATCTCGTCACCCACTCACACAGCGACTTCGGTCGGCTCGCCGACCGGCTGGCGCGGGCGGTCGAGCTCGATCCGCGCCGGCCGTTCTTCCACCGGATCATCGTCAGGCTGCACAGCCTCCACGCCTCGACGGTACTGCTCACCGGCGTCGCCGCGATCTTCTACGGCGTGCTCGAGACGGTCGAGGGCGGGGGGCTCTGGCTGGAGAAGCTGTGGGCTGAGTGGCTGACCGTGATCGCAACGTCGCTCCTGATCCCGGTCGAGCTTTACGAGCTCGTTCGTAGTCCCAGCATGCTCAAAGCGGTCGGAACCGCCGTCAACGTGGCGATCGTCGTCTACCTCGCGGTGCGGCTGCGCCGGCGGCTCGCTCAGAGCTGACGCGTGCCGGAGGGCCGCACGCGCGGCCCTCCGGTGGACTCCCCAGGTGTTCGGCAGTTATGCCTGGGCGGGAACCGCTTCGGCCGTCACGTGGCTCGAGGTCGCGCGCACCGGCTTGCGCCCGGCGACGAACCGGAGCACGAGCGGAGCGGCCAGCGTCGCGGCGATTGCCGCCGAGAGGAAGCCGATCCCCAGCGCATGGGTGAAGGCGCTTGCGGCGGCGGCATCGAGATGCTTCGCTGCGAGCGCCGGCAGATGCGCTGCGACGGCGTGCGCCGAGCCGATCGAATCACGGGCCGCATGCCGCGCCGGCGCCGGCAGGTTCGCGACTGTCTGTGTCATGCGGCCGCCGTAGACCGAGTTCATGATCGACCCGATGATCGCGACGCCGAGCGCGCCGCCGACCTGCCGATTGACGTCGTTCATGGCGGAGCCGACGCCGGCTTTCGACTCGGGGATCGAGCCCATCACCGACTCGGTTCCCGGGGCCATTACGTTGCTCATGAAGAACGCCATGCCGGTGAGCGTCACGCAGAGCACCCACACGGGCGTGCTCGGCGTCCAGAGCAGGGCCGTTGCGAGGACGACCGCGAGGCCGATCAGACCCGCGGCGATCACGCGGCGAGTGCCGAGCTTTGTCACGAGCACGTGCGAGTTCCCACCGCCGGCGACCAGACCGATCACGAGCGGCAGCATGATCGCCCCCGCCTCGAGTGCGCTGAAGCCGCGTGCGAACTGCAGGTACTGCGTGAAGGCGAAGATCGCCCCCATCAGACCGAAGTACGCCAGAGCGATGCCGAGCGACGCGATGCTGAACCCCGGGTTGCGGAAGAAGGAGAGCTGGAGCATCGGCTCCGGGTTGCGAATCTCCCACCAGGCGAAGACCGCGCCCAGCACGGCCGCTGCGGCGAACGAGCCGAGGATGATTGGGCTCGTCCAGCCTTTGTTCGGAGCCTCGATGATCGGATAGACCAGCGCGACCAGCGCGCCGACCGACAGCAGCGAGCCGAGCGGGTCGAGCCGACCCGGCTTGGGGTCGCGCGTCTCGGGCACGAGCACCATGCCGGCGACGAAGGCGATCACGGCGATCGGGACGTTGAGCCAGAACACCGAGCTCCAGGAGAAGTAGTCGAGCAGCAGGCCGCCGACGAACGGCCCGAGCCCGATTCCGACCGCTGCGGTGGCAGACCAGACGGCGATCGCCTTCCCACGCTCTTCGCGCGGAAAGATGTTGCTCACCGTCGAGAGGGTTGCGGGCATGATCATCGCGCCGCCGATCCCCATGAGCGCACGGAGGCCGATCAGCTCTTCCGAGCTCTGGGCGAACGCAGCCAGGATGCTGCCGGCCCCGAACAGGGCCAGCCCGCACTGCAGCGCGCGCTTGCGACCGAAGTGGTCGCCCAGCGTGCCCATCAGCAGGAGCAGACCTGCGAAGGCGAGTGTGTAGGCGTCGACGATCCACTGCAGCGTCGACCCCGACGTGTCGAAATGGCGCTGTAGCGTCGGCAGTGCGACGTTCAGCACGGTGTTGTCGAGCCCGATGATCACCAGGCTGAGCGACAGCACCATCAGGGTCTTCCAGCGCCTCGCGTAGGCACGAGGATCGATCGATGAAGCGGTGAGGGACATGGCCGATCCTTTCGGGGAGTTGGTGGTCATCCGGTACTCCCGAGGCTAGGTCCGGTCCGTTTTCCTCACATCGGTCAGATCCCTAGGCCGATCCCTGGTCCGGCGTACGATCGTCCGATGCTGATCGGCCGTGAGCCCGAGCAGCGCTTCGTCGAGAGCCTGTTCGCCGACGTCCGTGAGGGGCGGAGCGCCGTCCTGGTCGTGCGCGGAGAAGCCGGCATCGGAAAGTCGGCCCTGCTCGCCGCGGCGGCCGAGGCGGGCGGTCGGGTCCTCCGCTGCACGGGGGTCGAATCCGAGCACGATCTTCCGTTTGCGGCCCTCCAGCAGCTCCTCCGGCCACTGGCCGGGCTCGTCGACGGGCTCCCTCCGCCACAGGCGTCCGCCATGCGCAGCGCGTTCGGCCTCAGCGCCGAGCAGGTCGAGGACCGCCTGCTTCTCGGTCTCGCGACGCTCAATCTGCTCGCGGAGGCAGGAGAGGGCGAGCCGCTCGTGTGCGTCGTCGACGACCTGCAGTGGGTGGACGCACCGTCCGCCCAGGCGCTTCTGTTCGCCGCGCGGCGGCTCGACGCCGAGGGGATCCTGATGCTGTTCGCGGTCCGGGACGATCCGAGCGACTGGTTCGAGGTGCCGGACCTGCCGCAGCTGACTCTCGGCAGCCTCACCGAAGAGGCTGCGAGACAGGTGGTAGCGGCCCGGCCGTCGCTGTCTGCGCAGTCGGTCGACCGTCTGCTCCGCGAGGCGGCTGGAAACCCCCTCGCATTACTTGAGCTGCCGCTCGACGGAGAGGTGGGGGCCGGCTCGGGAGGCGTCGAAGCTGCCTTTCGAGCCCGTGTGGCGCAGCTCGCACCCGACGCTCGACGGCTGCTGCTCGTCGCCGCCTCGACCGACGGCGACGAGCCGAGGGCGTGGGACGAGCTCTCCGAGCTGGCCGGGGTTCCACTCTCGGCGAGAGACCCCGCCGTGAAGGGAGGGCTGGTCGGGGATACGGCGACAGTGTTGTTTCGGCATCCCCTGGTGCGGTCCGCCATCCAGAGCGCGACGACGCGCGCGGAGCACTCCGAGGCACACCGCCTGCTCGCCGCCGCTTCGGACGATCCGCTCGGGCGGGCTTCGCATCTCGCAACAGCAACCGATGGAGTGGACGAACGAGTTGCGGCCGAGCTGGAGGCCGCCGCCGACGGCGAACTGCGGCGAGGAGCGTTCGGCTCGGTCGCGGACGCCTTTGCGCGGGCGGCCGAGCTCTCCGAGGAGCCGGAGAGCCGGGTTCGGCGCCTGGCGCGTGCCGCGCAGGCCGCGTTGGACGCGGGGCGCCCCGAGCAGGCCTCCGCGCTCGCAGCCGAGGCGCTTCCTCGTGCAGCGGCGGCGACCGACCAGGCGGCCCTTGCACATGTCAGAGGGATGCTCGAGTTGCAGCGCGGTTCGCCTGAACGCGCGTACACACTCTTGTCCGAAGCCGCACGGGCGACAGCCCCGTCGGACGCAGCGCTCGCACTTGCGCTCGCAGGCGGCGCCATCGCATCCGCATTCATCGCCGGATGGCCTGAGCGCGCGTTCGCAGAGACCCACGCGCTCGTGCAGACGCTACCGGCGAACGACACACGTGAGGACAGGTTCCTGCGGGCGTTTCTCGGCGGCATGGCGGCGAGCGCCGCAGGCTCGAGAGACGAGGCGAAGCCGCTGCTCGAGGAGGCAGTGCGGATCGGCAAGGAGATCGACGACCTGCGGTTCATCGTCTGGGTCGGAATGGCGAGCGTGTATCTGGGCGACGTGCCGAGTGCGACCGACCACTACGTGCGCGCCGCCGCGACCGCACGTGCGGTGGGATCGTTCAGCGTTCTGCCGACCGCCCTGATGGCACTCGGCCGGCTCAGCGTGACGCTCTGGGACATCCCTGTCGCGGAGGAATGTGTCCGGGAAGGAGCCGAGCTCGTGCGCCAGCTCGGGCAGGAGAACCTCGGCCTGGCCTTCTCGGCGATCCTCGCGCGCTTGCTCGCGTTTCGGGGCGAGGCGGACGAGTGTCGCGAGCTGGCGGGGGAGACGTTGAAGCGCGCGCTCGCGCACGGCGTCGTCGTCGCGGTCACCGACCTCAGGCTCGCCCTCGCCGAGCTCGCGCTCTCACTCGGGAACGGCGCTGAGGCCCGTGAGCAGCTCGAGCAGATTCCGCACGAGCTGATTCGTCTCGCTGCCACACCCACGCTCGTGGAGGCGGCGCTCCTCACGGGAGATCCCGGCTCGACGGCCGAGGATGTCGAACGGCTCGCCGCCTACGCCGAGCAGGCGCGGAACCCGTACTTCCTGGGCCTGGTCGCACGCTGCCGTGCCCAGCTCGCGCAGGACCCGGCCGCTGCGGAGAACCTCTACACCGAGGCGCTCGCACACCAGACGCAGCACACGCCGGCCTTCGAACGCGCACGCACCGAGCTCGCGTTCGGCGAGCTCCTGCGCCGTGTCCAGCGCCGAACGGATGCCCGGGTTCAGCTGCGGAATGCGCTCGCAACGTTCGAAGGACTCGGTGCCCGGCTCTGGGCCGATCGCGCCCGAGGGGAGCTCGAGGCGACCGGAATGACGGCGCGCAAGCGCGATCCCTCGACGCTCGACACCCTTACGCCACAAGAACTCCGGATCGCGCGTCTGGTCGGGGCGGGAGCGAGCAACCGCGACGTCGCGGCGCAGCTCTTCCTCAGCCCGAAGACGGTCGAATACCACCTGCGCAAGGTGTTCCAGAAGCTCGGCGTCAGCTCGCGTGTCGAGCTCGCGCGCCTCCCTTTCGACGCCCAGCCGGCCTAGGCATCGGACCAGGCATCCGCCTGATTCGATCGCACGACGGCCGCCGTACCGTCGAGGCATGCATCAGATCTTCGACGGCATCGACGACGACTCGTATCGGATCGGGCCGGTCGATGCCTCCTCGCTGGGGCGGCTGTCTCACGCCGATCACCTGCTGGTCACGCGCTACTGGGCGGCATCGGGCACCGGTGACGTACGTGACTCCGTCGTCGCCGACGATCGTCTGATCAGGCGCGTCGCGTGCCTCGAAGGACGGATCCGCTTCCAGCTCCGCTGCGAGCCTCGCTTCGCGCGGGGCAGCGAACGGCACTCGACGGCGATCACGAGAGACGGTGCGACGTTCAGATCGCCGACGGTCACGCTTGAGCTACGGACGCGCGTCCCGCTGGTCGCAACGGCGCACGGCGTGGCGGCCGAGTTCGATCTCGCTGCGGGTGAGCGCGCGACCTTCGTGCTCTCGGCGTTCGGTCCTGGCGATCAGCCCGACTCGTCGACGCGCTGAAAGAGCAGGTGGTCGCGCCAGGCTCCGTTGATGTGCAGGTAGTTGCGTGCAAGACCGATCCGCTCGAACCCGTTCTTCTCCAGCACCCGTTGAGACCCGATGTTGTCGACGAGTGTCCCAGCCTCGAGCCGGTGGAGGCCGATCTCGCCGAAGGCGCGCTGGACGAGCTCGGCCACGGCCCGGGTCGCGAGCCCTCGCCCGTTTCGGTCCGCACTGACCCAATAGCCGACGTTGGCGCTCCGGAATGGCCCAAACGACACGTTCGACAGCGCGATCGTGCCGGCGAGCGCCCCCGCATCGAGGATCGCGAACCGCAGGCCATCCGGGTTCCGCGCCACCTCGGTCTGGGTGGCCAGGGTGAAGAACGACTCGGGCCGCTCGGGGTCGAACGGTGCGAGGAAGGCCCTGTTCGCGACGCGGAGCTCGAGCAGGGCGGGCGCGTCCGCCTCGATCAGGGGCCGGATGGTTGGCACACGGGCGATGCTAGAGGGACAGACAGGGGCCGGTTTCCGGCGGGTCCCGCTACACTTCCGCGGCCCGACGGCAGTGCGTCAGCATGCCTGGGCATCAAACAACCTCTTAGAGAGAAATGGCCAAGACCGGAGTCAGAGTTGCGATCACGCTCGCCTGCACCGACTGCAAGCGGCGTAACTACCAGACCATGAAGTCGAAGCGCAACACGCCGGACCGCGTGGAGTTCCGGAAGTACTGCCGCTGGTGCGGGGCCCACACCGCGCACCGTGAGACGCGCTAGATGTCCGAGTTGGAATCAGATCGCCGTGCTGCCGCGAGGCGCGCCGAGCGCGACCAGCGCAACGCGAACGCGCGGCCGCAGCCCCAGCGTGCTGCCCAGCCCGAGGAGAAACGCCGCTCGAATTTCATCAGCGAGTCGTACGCCGAGCTGAAGAAGGTCGAATGGCCGGGCCAGAACCAGGTGATCCAGGGCACCGTGGTCGTGCTCGTCGCCTGCTTCGTGGTCGGACTCTTCCTCTATGTCAACGACACGGTCTGGAAGCACGTCGTGTCCAAGGTACTGCTGGGGCAATAGGAGCAAGCATGTTTCGCTGGTACGTCGTCAACACCTATTCCGGGCACGAGAACAAGGTCAAGGCCAATCTCGAGCACCGGATCGAGTCGATGGGGCAGCGCCCGCGCTTTCGCCGCGTCGTTGTTCCGACCGAGCAGGTGATCGAGACGAAAGACGGCCAGAAGGTGCAGGCCGAGAAGCGCGTGCTCCCCGGCTACGTGCTCGTGAACATGGATCTGAACGACGATGCCTGGACGGTCGTGAAGAACACGCCCGGCGTAACAGGCTTCGTCGGCGCCGGCTCGAAGCCCGTACCGCTCTCGCAACCCGAGGTCGACAGGATCCTCAAGACCGGGGCTTCGGCGGGCGGCGATCGTCCCCGCGCTCAGGTCGAGTTCTCGCTCGGCGAGTCGGTCAAGGTCACGAGCGGCCCGCTCACCGACTTCGACGGCGAGATTGTCGACGTCAATCCGGACCAGCAGAAGCTGAAGGTCCTCGTCAGCATCTTCGAGCGCGAGGTTCCCGCTGAGCTGTCGTTCGACCAGGTCAAGAAACTGGACTAGAGGAAACCGATGGCGAAGAAGGTCCTCACGCTGATCAAGCTGCAGATCCCGGGCGGGCAGGCGAACCCGGCTCCGCCGGTCGGGCCGGCGCTCGGTCAGCACGGCGTCAACATCATGGAGTTCTGCAAGGCGTTCAACGCGCAGACCGCGCAGGAGAACGGGCGCATCATCCCGGTCGAGATCACGGTCTACGAGGACCGCAGCTTCGACTTCATCACCAAGACGCCGCCGGCCGCCGTCCTGATCAAGGAGGCGCTGCGGCTCGAGAAGGGGTCGGCGGAGCCGAATCGCGCGAAGGTCGGAAAGCTGACCCGCGCGCAGCTGCGCTCGATCGCCGAGACGAAGATGCCCGACCTGAACGCGCGCGACGTCGAACAGGCGATGCTCGTGATCGCCGGCACCGCCCGTTCAATGGGCGTGGAGGTCGAAGCCTGATGTCGGCACACGGGAAGCGGTACAGCGTGGCCCGCGGGGCGATCGATCGCGAGAATCTCTACTCGCCGGTCGAGGCGATCCGCCTGCTGCAGGGCGCACCCGCCGCCAAGTTCGACGAGACCGTCGAGGTGCATATGAACCTCGGTCTCAACGTCCGTCATGCCGACGAGCAGCTCCGCGGCACGATGATGCTGCCGCACGGCACCGGTCGTGAGGCGCGCGTCGTCGTCTTCGCCGAGGGCGAGAAGGCACGCGAGGCAGAGGATTCAGGGGCGGACGTCGTCGGCGCCGCCGATCTCGCCAAGCGCGTCGAGGAGGGCTTCACCGATTTCGACGTCGCGATTGCGACGCCCGACCAGATGAGCGTCGTCGGCCGGCTCGGCCGCGTCCTCGGGCCGCGTGGGCTGATGCCGAACCCGAAGACGGGCACCGTCACGTTCGATGTCGCGAAGGCGGTCAAGGACGCCAAGGCGGGCAAGCTCGAGTACCGCACCGACCGCGGCGCGAACGTGCACATTCCGATCGGGAAGAGAAGCTTCGGTGAGCGCCAGCTCGTCGAGAACTACGCGGCGCTGATCGAGGAGATCGTTCGCGCCAAGCCGGCCGCCGCCAAGGGCCGGTACATCAAGAAGATCACGGTCACGTCAACCATGGGCCCCGGCATCCACGTCGATCCCTCCGTCACACGCGGGATCGCGGAGGAGCTCGACGCCCAGCCGGCCGGCGAGGTAGCCGCGACGGCCTGAGTCTCGTCAACACGCCCGCGCCAAAGACAGCTGGCAGCCGCGATGAGCGGCGGAAGCCCAGCCGAGGCGGTACGAGCTCACTGGATCCCTCCAGCGACATCGGCCCGCCGTCAGGTGGGCCGTTTCAGTGAAGGAGGGAGATGCATAGAGATGACAAGGAACGTGTCGTCGCCGAGCTGACGGAGAAGCTCCGCGGCGTCGACACGCTGATCGTGGCCGACTACCGGGGCCTGACGATGCCCCAGATCGATGCCCTGCGCGGCAGGTTGCTCGAGCACGGGGCGCGGTTCTCGGTGGTCAAGAACACGCTCACCCGGCGCGCTGCAGAAGCTGCCGGGGCGGATCAGCTGCTCGCGCTGCTCGATGGGCCGTCGGCGATCGCGTTCGTCGAGTCGGACGGCGATCCCGCGGCGGTTGCGAAGGCGCTTGCGGATTCGGCCCGCGACACGAAGGTGCTCGAGATCCGCGGCGGCATCATGCAGGGCCGCACGATCTCGTCCGCAGACGTCGAGGAGCTCGCGAAGCTCCCCTCGCTCGATGTGTTGCGCGGTCAGGTGCTCGCCGCGGTGATCGCGCCGCTCACTAGCCTGCTCGCGCTCGTCAACGCGCCGCTGCAGAACCTCGTCGGGCTGATCGATGCTCGCGTCGAGCAGCTGCAAGCCGAGGGCGGCGGCGAGGTGGTCGCGGAACCGGTCGAAGCCGAGCCCGAGCCCGAAGTCGAGGCCGTGGTCGAGGCTTCGGTCGACGAACCGGCCGAGCCGGCGGACGAGCCCGAATCCCAGGAATCACAACCCACTGAAGATCAGGAGGCATGAACGATGGCAGCAGTCGACACCGTGCTGGAGCAGCTCGGGAGCATGACGGTGCTCGAGCTGGTCGAGCTCAAGAAGAGGATCGAGGACGAGTGGGGCGTCACTGCCGCCGCTCCGGTCGCTGTCGCGGCGGGCGTCGCGGCCGGCGACGGCGCCGCCGCCGTGGAGGAGAAGACGGCCTTCGACGTCGTCCTCACCGCCGCGGGCGGCCAGAAGATCCAGGTGATCAAGGTCGTCCGTGCCGTCACCGGGCTTGGCCTCAAGGAGGCCAAGGACCTGGTCGACTCCGCTCCGCAGCCCGTCAAGGAGGGCGTGAACCAGGAAGAGGCCGACCAGATCAAGGCCCAGCTCGAAGAGGCCGGCGCCAGCGTCGAGCTCAAGTAGCGGTCGGTGGATTCGGTGCCTGGCACGCACGTGCCAGGCACCGGGTTACCCGCGGCGAGCTGCGCCCGGATGCGCTCGGCCAGCGGGACGATCCCCTTCCGCTCGGCCAGCGCGAGCGCATGCTCGAGCTGGACCGCGCCTCGTCCGGCCGTCCCGCGAGCTCGAGCACGAAACCGAGATCGGCGCACGCGAACGCGTGGTTCTCGAGGTAGTCGGTCCGCGCCGCCGATCTCGACTGCCTCGCGCGCCGAGGCCGCTCCGCCGCCTCGAGCTCCCCGCGTATCGCGAGGATCTTCGCCTTGATGCGGCGCCAGCCGACCTGCGGGTCGCTGTCGTCCTTCATCGCCCACGCATTCGGCCTGTCGACGACCGCCTCGGCCTCGTCCAGACGTCCCTGCTGCGAAGAGCGCATCGGCGAAGGTGATCGCCGGCCGTCACCCAGTGACCGTGGTTCCCGATCCGCTCGAGCGCATCGAGCCCGGGCCGCGCGAGACGCTCGGCGGCGATCGGGATCGCCCGGCGAACAGCTCCACCCGGCCGGCCTCCGACTCGATCGCCGGCGGCCATCACCGTGAGGCCGAGCTCCCTCGCCAGCGACGCGGCGGCCGCCGATCGACTGCGCGGGCGTCGTCGATCCGTCCCGCCATCGCCTCGAGGTTCGCCTCGCCGCGGAGAGCTGCCACCTCGAGCCGGCGGTCGCCGTCGACGCTCCCGCGCGTCCGCTGGCACAGCTCGAGCGCCACGGCGACCGGTGTCGATCCGTGGACGGACGCGATCACGACGTACCCGAGGCTCTGACTCTCCTGCGGCGGTCGCCGGCGGCGCGAGCATGGGCGGCTGCTTGTTCGAGATCGCCGATCGCGTCTGCCGAGTTGCCCGGCCCAGAAGCGAAGCTGCCCGGCGAGGCCCAGCGCCCGCGCAAGGCCGGCTTCGTCGCCGAGCTCCTCGAAAACGCGCAGCGGCTCCGCGAGCAGCGTGCGGGCCTCGTCGTGAGCTCGGAAGCGCGTCCGTGAACATCTCGAGCTGCGCGAGCGCGACCTTGCGTCGGCCTGGACGCGGCGATCGCCTGCGGTGCCCGCCCGTTCGACATCGCCTCCGACAGGACTGCGCCGGGAGCGCTCCCAATCCCCGCTGTCCTGGAACGCGCGGCCGAAGGCCGGCAGGACGGCCAAGCGGTGAGGATCGTCGGGGGCGAACAGCTCGTCGGCGCGGCCGAGCAGGCTGACCGCCGCCGGCAGATCGCCGCGGTGCGGCTGCCCGCCGCCCGGCCGCCGAGAGGCGCTCGGCCGCGCGCGCGCCAGCGCGCGCCCTTGCTCGCCGGTCGGCCCGAGCTCGGCGCGGTACCGGTAGGCCTGCTCGAGGTGGTAGCCGACGACCTCGTCGAGCTCGACCAGGCCGACGCCGTGCTCGCCGATCCACGTCGCGAAGCGCTCGTGCAGCTCGGCGCGCGTCGCCTTCGGCAGCGCGTCGTACGCGGCGTCGCGGATCAGCAGGTGGCGGAAGCGATACGCGTCCTCACCGGGGAGCTGCGGCCGGTCGGGCCGGACGAGCTCGCGCCGCACGAGCGCGGTCAGACGGCCCGAGCAGTTCGGCCTCGGACGGCGAGAGCGCCTGCACAGCGCCGCGATGGAACACGCGGCCCTCGACCGAGCCGCGTTCGAGCACGCTGCGCTCGGTCGGGTCGAGCTGGTCGAGGCGGGCGGCGAGCAGCGCCTGGATCGTCGGCGGCACGGTCACCGCGGCGTCCGGCGAGTCGCGGACGAGGCCGGCCATCTCCTGGACGAAGAGCGGGTTGCCCTCGGCCGCCTCGAGGATGCGCCGCCCGCAGCTCGTCGTCGACGTGTGCGCCGGTCGAGAAGCGTCGCGACGAGCGCCTCGGCGTCGTCCGCGGCGAGCGGCTCGAGCAGCACCGTCGTCGCGTTCAGCTTGCCGCCGCCCCAGTTCGGGCGGCGGTCGAGCAGCTCGGGCCGCGCCATGCAGAGCAGCAGGATCGGCGCGTCGCGGCTCAGGTCGGCGACGTGGTCGACGAGGTCGAGGAACGCGTCCTCGCCCCAGTGGATGTCGTCGAGCACGACCACGAGCGGCGCTCCGCTCGGCGGCAGCCTCGAGCAGCCGCCGCACCGCCCACGCGATCTCCTCGCCGGACGTCTGCGATCGGCCCTCGCCGAGCACGCGCCTGCAGCGCGCGCGACGCGCGCGCGATCGAGGCCGAGCTCGTCGAGCCGCCGGTCGGCGTCGCGGCCCGAGCAGCTGCTTGAGGATCTCGACGACGGGCCAGTAGGTGATCCCCTCGCCGTAGGAGAGGCAGGTGCCGCGGACGACCGTGCACCGCGTCCAGCGCCGTCGAGGAACTCGTGAGCAAGCCGCGACTTGCCGACGCCCGCCGCGCCGAGCACCGTGAAGAGCTGGCACGAGCCGTCGGTGACCGCCTGCGCCATCGCCGCGTGCAGCCGCTCGAGCTCGCGCGTCCGGCCGACCATCGCCGGCCCGAGCGCGCCGCGGCGGGCTGGTCGCTCGACCGAGACGCTTCGAGCGGAACGCGCTGCAACCGCGCCTGCCTTGCCCTTCAGCGCGAGCGGCTCGAGCGGCTCGACCGTCGCGGCGCCGCGGACGAGGACCTCGGTCTCCTGGCCGAGCAGGATCTCGCCCGGGCGGCGCCGCCTGCTCCAGCCGGGCGGCGACGTTCACCGCGTCGCCGGTCGCGAGCCGCTCGCTCCGTGCCGGTCACGACCTCGCCGGTGTTGACGCCGATCCGGAGCTCGAGCGTCGTCCCGTAGTCGCGCTCGAGGCTCGTCGTTCAGCCCGCGCAAGGCCGGCCCGCAGCTCGACCGCGGCCCGCACGGCCCGCAGCGCGTCGTCCTCGTGCAGCACCGGCACGCCGAAGACGGCCATCACGGCGTCGCCGATGAACTTCTCGACCGTGCCGCCGTGACGCTCGACGACGGTCCGGGCGAGCTCGAAGTAGCGCGCCATCACGGCGCGGAGCGACTCCGGGTCGAGCCGCTCGCCGAGGGCGGTCGAGCCGGTCACGTCGCTGAAGAGCACGGTCACGGTCTTGCGCTGCTCGCCAGGCGGCTCGCCGGGTCGTCCGGAGGGCGGCGCCGCAGGCGTCGCAGAAGCGGGCTCCGGCCCGGTTTTCGTGGCCGCAGGCGGTGCACGCAGGCACGCGCGAGTCTAGAAGGCTGGTGCCAGGCACCCTGGTGCCAGGCACGTTTTTCAAGGCGCGAAGCGGGCTTGCTGTGCTACCTTTCCCGGTCGGCCCGACGTGGCCCTCGCCGCATGCCTTGCGGCTCGAGGGCTGCTACCGCTATCGTGGTGGGTTCGCGCCGAACGTCCGGACATCGCATCCCTGCACGCCTTCGCCGCTTCTGCTGCACCGCTCCTCACTTCATAGCCACTAAGGGAGGCTGTTCTACTTGGCCAAGACGGTCACAGCGCCTCGCGCGCGCAAGTCGTTCTCACGTCTCAAGCACGTCCTCGACCTCCCCAACCTGATCGACATCCAGCGGGAGTCCTTCGACTGGTTCCTCTCCGAAGGCCTCCGGGAGACGATCGACGACATCTCCCCGATCGAGGACTACACCGGCACCCTCGCCGTCGAGTTCGGCGAGTACCGGTTCGGGGAGCCTCAGTTCTCAATCCAGGAATGCCGCGAGAAGGACCTGACCTATCAGGCCCCGCTCTCGATGACGGTCCGTTTCGTCAACAAGGAGACGGGCGAGATCCGCGAGCAGACGGTGTTCATGGGCGACTTCCCGATGATGACCGAGTGGGGAACGTTCATCATCAACGGCACCGAGCGCGTGATCGTGACGCAGCTCGTCCGTTCCCCCGGCGCCTACCTGATGGAGCCGAAGGACGCCACGAAGCAGGTCTTCACCGCGAACCTGATGCCGAGCCGCGGCTCCTGGCTCGAGCTCGAGATCGACAAGAAGGGCGTGGTCTACGCCCGCATCGACCGGAAGCGCAAGCTCCCGATCACAACGCTCCTGCGGGCGCTGCCGGCCGAGGACCCGACCACGGGCTTCCAGCTCGACACATCCACGAACGAGGCGATTCTCGCGCTCTTCGACGATTCGCACTTCATCCGCAATACCCTTGAAAAGGACCCGACGACCCGTGAGGAAGAGGCGTTGATCGAGGTCTTCAAGAAGCAGCGGCCCGGCGAGCCGCCGACGCTCGACAACAGTCGCAACCTGCTGCGGTCGCTCTTCTTCGACCCCAAGCGCTACGACCTGACCAAGGTCGGCCGCTACAAGCTGAACCAGCGCCTCGGAGTCGACGTGCCAGAGTCGACCCGGGTCTTGACGACCCAGGACATCCTCGCGCTCGTGCAGAAGCTCGTCGCGCTGCCGCACGCGATCGGCGTGCCGGAGGAGTCGAAGGACTTCGCGGCCGATGCGATCGTGCTCTCGCGCGACCCGATCCGCACCGAGCTCGACGAGTACGAGCACTTCGGCAACCGCCGTCTGCGCACCACGGGCGAGTTGATCCAGGAGGCGTTCCGCGTCGGTCTCTACCGCATGGAGCGAGTCGTGCGCGAGCGGATGACCACAGAAGACGTGGACACGATCACGCCGCAGACGATCATCAACATTCGTCCAGTAGTTGCTGCGTTGAAGGAGTTCTTCGGCTCGTCGCAGCTGTCGCAGTTCATGCAGCAGACGAACTCGCTCGACGGCCTCACCCACCGCCGGCGACTGTGGGCGCTCGGAGCAGGTGGGCTGACTAGCGAGAGCGCGCCGATCGAGGTGCGCGACGTGCACCCGACGCACTACGGCCGCATGTGCCCGATCGAGACGCCGGAAGGCCCGAACATCGGCCTGATCGGCTCGCTCGCGTCGATGGCGACCGTGTCCGAGTTCGGCTTCATCCAGACGCCGTACCGCAAGGTCGCGAACGGCAAGGTGTCGGACGAGATCGTGTACCTCGACGCCGCCGAGGAGGCGATGTTCACGATCGCGCAGGCGTCGGAGCGCGTCGACGAGAAGACCGGCAAGTTCCTCCACGACCAGGTGCTGTGCCGGTCGGCCGAGGGCGAGGCTGTGATCGCGAACGCGAAGGACGTCGACTTCATGGACGTCGCGCCCGCCCAGATCGTGTCGGTCGCGACCGCGATGATCCCGTTCCTCGAGCACAACGACGCGAACCGCGCGCTGATGGAGCGAACACGCAGCGGCAGGCCGTGCCGCTGATGATCCCGCAGGGTGAGTCC
>CAVQRE010000026.1:0-121140 GCA_963715115.1 uncultured Thermoleophilia bacterium | reverse complement strand
GCCGCGTTCCACCAGTCCTCGGGATCCTGCTCGGCGAATCCCGGCTCGGGCGTCGACAGGTCGTAGCCTTCCTCGGCGTCGCCAGCACCTCCCCCTCGTGCGAGACCGCGACGGCCTTGACGCCGCTCGTGCCGACGTCAAGGCCGATGAGGGCTTCGTCAAGCGCCGAGCGCTGCGTAGACGAGCTCGTAGGCGCGGACGGCGTTCTTCTCGTGCTGCGCCTTCTGGAGCTCGACCTCGTCGATCCGCGCCGCGACGCCGTCGATGAACCGCCACTGCAGCACCGACCTCGAGACGGCGCCGACGGCGTCCTCCGTGTACGGGTAGAGATCGAATCCGAGCCGCTCGTCCGTTTTGCCCGTAGCCGGCGCGCCGCAGCTCGACCGCGAGCTCCAGCGTCTCCATGAAGGCGGTCGCCCCGACCATGTTGTCGTCGTCGAACGTTCCCCAGCCGGAGTTCGCGTGCTGGTGGCCGAGCAGCCCTTCCGCCGCCAGCAGGGCGGCGTACTCGGCGAGGTTCTCGCCGTTCATGATCAGGTGCTGCCAGTCCATGTTGACCTTGACGTTGTCGATGCCCTGGGCGCGCAGCTTGTGGATCACGTGCAGCGTCATCCCGATGTTCCGCATCAGGATCTTCATCGCCGGCTCCGAGTTCTTGTGCTCGAGGAAGACCGTGACGCCGCGCTCGCGCGGCATGCTGCGCCGCCTCGCCGATCCCGTCGACGAAGCGGGCCCACGACTCGCGGTAGGGCGTCTGGAACGGGTAGTTGTAGCCCTCGATCCCGGGCCAGATGATCATCTGCGCCCCGACCTCGGCGGCGAGGTCGATCGCCTCCCGCGTCAGCCGCAGGGCCTCGGCCCGGGTCGCGTCGTCGGGCGACGACAGGGCGCCCTTGCCGAAGCGCGGGTCGAGGTGCAGGCCGCTCGCCACGCAGTAGATCCCGTGCCCGTCCAGGGCCTCCCGGACGGCGCTCCAGATTCTCCGCCGAGAGCTCCTGCGGATAGTGGAACTCGTAGTCGTCGATCAGGTCGCCGAGGCCTTCGACGGCCGTGCGGACCTTGCTCACCGTCGTCGCTCCGGCCAGCTCCGGCTTGTACCCGCCGGGGTTGAACCGTGTCGCCATCGCCCCGAACGCCCAGATGCCGAGGGATGTCTTCATGCAGCGAGCCTAGCCGTCCACTGCAATTCATGAAGCATTGGTCTTGACTCAGCTAGGATTTTCGGCGAACTTGATTCAACCCTGACCCCCCTCTCGTCCGCGAATAGAGGAGACCATCTTGAAGAAAGCACTTAGCAGACCTCTGGTCCTGCTGCTCATTGCCGCGATCGGCGTCTCGGCGCTGGTTGCGACGACTGCTCTGGCGAGCTCGAAGTCGAGCAAGAAGGAGCGTGCAGGTTTGCGTCCTGCTGCCGGACACCAAGTCGTCCGTCCGCTGGGTGCAGTTCGACGCTCCGCTGATCGCCCAGGCACTGAAGACCGCCGGCGTCACGTACCAGATCACCAACGCGCTGAACGACCCGCAGAAGCAGAAGGCACAGGCCCAGTCGTGCCTGGCAGCGGGCGCCAAGGTGGTCATCGAGACCGCGCTCGACAACGGCTCGGCCGC
The DNA here is from genome assembly GCA_963715115.1 of uncultured Thermoleophilia bacterium. Taxonomy (GTDB): domain Bacteria; phylum Actinomycetota; class Thermoleophilia; order Gaiellales; family Gaiellaceae; genus PALSA-600. The sequence goes on along the minus strand of CAVQRE010000026.1, from coordinate 119,532 downwards.
GGCGATCGAGAAGCTGTTCACCTCGAAGGGTGGGAAGGCGATCGACTACGACCGCCAGGTGACCGGCGGTACCGCGTCGGTTTACGTCACGTTCGACGGCACGGCCGTCGGCAAGGCGCAGGCCAACGGCATCATCAAGGGGCTCGAGGCGAGCGGCAAGTACTCCCAGAAGCCCGTCGTCGCCGAGCTCTGGGGCGGACAGACCGACCAGAACGCGTTCTGGTTCAAGAGCGGCAACGACGCCGTTCTCAACCCGCTCTTTGCCAACGGCACCCTGACGAAGGGCCCGCAGCAGTTCGTTCCCGGGTGGCTCGCCACCAACGCCGGCCCGATCTTCGATCAGATGCTGGTCAAGACGAACAACAAGATCGACGCTGCGATCGCAGCGAACGACAACATCGCCGGTGCAGTGGTTGCGTCCGAGAAGGCCCGCAGCATCGGGCCGATCGCGCTGAGCGGGCAGGATGCGACCCCGCAGGGCGTCCAGAACATCATCTCCGGCTGGCAGACGGGCACCGTGTACAAGTACGTGCCCGCCGAGGCGAAGGCCGTGGCTAACGCAGCAGTCGCCCTGCTCAAGGGCCAGAAGCCCGAATCGAACGGGACCAGGGCGAACGGCTCGAAGAAGGAGCCGACGAACGCGCTCCCGGTGATCTGGATCACCAAGGCCAACTACCAGCGGCTCTTCACGGACAAGTTCCTGAAGAAGAGCGACGTGTGCATCGGGGACTACGCGAAGTACTGCAAGTAGGAACGACAGGTTGACGAGTGGAGGCGCCCGACTCGGGCGCCTCCACTCGTTTAGAGTCGGAAACGCCCCACCGTGACCGAGACGCCGCCCCTCCTCCAGCTCCGCAACATCACGAAGTCGTTCGGCTCGGTGCAGGCACTGAGCGACGTCGACTTCGAGGTCTCGAGCGGCGAGGTGATGGCGCTCGTCGGCGACAACGGAGCCGGGAAGTCGACGCTGATCAAGTGCATCGCCGGGCACGCACTCGCCCGACAGTCGGGCGAGATCCTGTTCGAGGGCAAGGAGGTGCATATCCACGGGCCGAGGGACTCCGCCCGGCTCGGGATCGAGGTCGTCTACCAGGATCTCGCGCTGTGCGACAACCTCGACGTCGTCCAGAACATGTATCTCGGCCGCGAGGCGCACGACGCGCTCCAGCGGCTCAAGGAGCCGATCATGGAACAGAAGACGGCCGAGACGATGAAGTCGCTGGCGGTGACGACGATCAAATCGACCCGCCAGCCGGTCGCCACGCTCTCGGGCGGTCAGCGGCAGTCGGTCGCCGTCGCTCGAGCCGTGATGTGGAACTCGAAGCTCGTGATCCTCGACGAGCCGACGGCGGCACTCGGCGTCGCGCAGACGGAGCAGGTGCTCGCGCTCGTCCGACGGCTTGCCGAGCAGGGGCTCGCCGTCGTGATCATCTCGCACAACCTGCACGACATCTTCGAGACGGCGACCCGGATCACGGTCCTCCGCCTCGGCCGGAACGTCGGCATCTTCGAACGGGCAACGACGACCCAGCAGGAAGTTGTCGCGGCGATCACCGCCGGCGTGCCGACGAAGGTCTCCGGAATCCCCGCAACCGCCGGGGCGGCGCAGTGACAACCGACGTGGAGATCGTCGGCCAGGACGCGGCTCCGGCGCCCGACGACGCCGCCGAGCACGTCGAGCGTCCTCCAGCGCGCGATCGACAACATCAAGACCGGGAACCTCGGCGTCCTCCCGATCGTCGTCGGGATGATCTTCATCGTCGTCTTCTTCGGCTTCAAGGCGACGAACTTCTTCACGGCGCCCAACTTCTCCAACATCATCGTCCAGATGGCCGGGACGGCGATGCTCGCCTACGGCGTCGTCTTCGTCCTCCTGCTCGGCGAGATCGACCTTTCGATCAGCTACGTGGCCGGGATCGGCGCCCTGACGGTGGCGGAGCTCCAGCTTCCCGGCAGCGGCCATCAGATCAACGGGCTGCTCGCCATGGCCGCCGCGGTCGCGATCTGTGCGGTCATCGGCCTCGCTCAGGGCTCGATCGTCGCGTTCGTCGGCGTCCCGTCGTTCGTCGTGACGCTCGCGGGCTTCCTGATCTGGCAGGGCGTGATCCTGCAGAAGCTCGAACAGCCGGGCTCGATCATCATCCAGGACCGCTGGATCAACTACACGGCGAGCTACTACTTCTCGACGGTCGGCGGCTGGATCATCGCCTTCATCATCACTGGCATCTATGCCTTGACGGTGCTCGGGGGCGTGCTCGGCAAGCGGCGGGCCGGGGTTGCGATCGGCCATCCGGGGCTCGTCATCGCCAAGCTGGTCGGTGTCGCCGTCGCCGCCTTCGGGACGGTCGCCATCTGCAACCACGCGCAGATCCCGCATGGGCTGCCGCTCGCCGGCGTCCTGGTCGTCATCGCCCTCGTCCTGCTGACGTTCCTGGCGAAGCGCACGACGTTCGGCCGCCATGTCTATGCCGTCGGCGGCAATGCCGAGGCTGCTCGCCGCGCCGGCATCAACGTGCCGCGGATTCGCATTCTCGTGTTCATGATCTCGAGCAGCATGGCGGCAGTGGGCGGCATCATCCTCGCCGCCAACGTGAACTCGGTCGACCTCAACTTCGGCGGCGGCACGCTCCTGCTCGACGCGATCTCGGCGGCTGTGATCGGCGGCGTGAGCCTGTTCGGCGGCCGCGGCGAGGTGCGGGCCGCCTTCCTCGGTGCACTGCTGCTCGCGACGGTCTCGAACGGGCTCAATACCGCCGGGTACGCGACTGGGATCATCTACATGGTCACCGGCGTCATCCTCCTGCTGGCCGTGACGCTCGACACGTTCGCCCGCCGCCTGCAGGTTCGCTCCGGGCGCTAGGGCTGGCCGCGCGGGGATGGTCGATCACCGCTCCGCGGTCGGCGGGCAACGTCTGACTGCGGATGAGAGGCGGGCCGCGGACTCGCGGCGCAGCTGAAAGACGCAGTCGCGAGCGGAGCGATCGAGAGCGTAAGCGAGTAATAGGCTCAACCCGTGCGCGTGCTCGGCCTGGTCTTCGCTGGAACCGCCACGGGGCAACGGGCCGAGATGGCTCGGTTCGTCCAAGACATCCTCGATCTGCCCCGCGTGCAGATCGGCGGCGTTGAAGCGGACATGTTCGCGCTGCCCGACGGCTCGCATTTCGCGGTTGCCGACCCGCGTGGCATGGGCGACACAGATCGCTCGATCGGTTTTCGAGTGGACGACCTCGATTCTGCGATCACCGAGCTCCGGGCGGCCGGCGTCGAGGTCGATGATCCGGCCGAGAACGACCGGCAGCGGTACGCGCACTTCCGAGCGCCGGACGGCAAACTCTACGAGCTCGTCGAGGATCGCTAGCGCGTTAGTTGCGGCCGGCGGTGTAGACGACGAACTCGCTATCGGCTGTCGCCGGTTCTCGCCGGTGGTCGCCCTCGACGGCGGTGATAACGAAGCCCGCGCTCTCGAGCAGAAGCAGAAGCTCGGCATGGAAGTACATGCGCATCGAAAGCCTGTGTACCTCGCTTGCAACGTTGCTGTCGTCAACCCACTTGTCGGCGCGGATCTCCATCACGATCGTCTGATCGAGCGGATCGAGAGAGAGCGCGCGGACGCGGAGTTCGCGTTCGCTTCCGTCCGAGGCACGAGAGCGTTCGCCAGGCGGGGGCCACGGTTCGGGGAGGTCGGCCCGACCGTCTTTCGTCCACGACGGCCAACGTCTGCTCAGCGCGTAGGGCACCTGGTTGTCGAGGAGGAGCGTCCCGCCCGGCTCGAGGCACTCGTGCAGGCGGTGCAACGCCTGCTTGTCCTCGATGCGAGTGCTGCCGAGCCCGAACACGCCGCAGACGACGATCGTTGTGTACCGGCGAGGCGGCGCCAGCTCGTGAAGCGGCTGTACCCACAGGTTCGGGGTCAGCCCTTCACGGTGAGCGAGATCGCGGCAGCGGTCGACCATGTCCGCCGAGACGTCACATCCGTCGACGTCGTACCCGGCGCGGAGCCAGGGCAGCAGTAGCCTTCCCGACCCGCACCCGGCATCGAGAGCCGGCTGACCTGTCTCGACGTAGGGGCCGAAGTAGTCGAGCTCCGGCCCGGCCGTGTTGAACTCGGCCCACCAATCGGCGACCAGTCCGTGGTGCCATGTCCCGGTCAGATCCATCTCGTTCCTCTGACGACGTCTGCTCTGCTCCCGAGGATTCGCCTCCGAGCAACGGCGATCATTCAGGCATCGCCAGGGACAATCAAGCACCGCGGCTCACACGAGGGCCTACGCGAACTGGCCGGGCGAGTACGAGCCGGTGCGCCTTTTCGTGGCCGCTCGATTCCCAACGGCTAACCCACGAGGAACTCGCTTCGAAACGGGATGTCCGGGGCCGGTCTCGTAAAGCTGGCATAGGCCTCGTTCGGGTGTGGCGTCGTCTGTTCGACCCCAGCCCGGTGCTTCAGCGCCGTTTCGTCGCGAGGGTAAAGAATCACGTCCGGGCCGATCCGGCTGCCGATGGCGAGAACGATCGACAATCCGTCGCCCGCGCCAACGATCGCGTGCGCGACGTCTGCCGGGCAATGGAAGTAGTCCCACTGGTGCAGAGGCACTTCCTGACCCTCGACGATCAGCAGGCACTCGCCACGCATGACGAGGAAACCCTCCTGATAACGCTCGCGGTGGTACATCGTCATCGGTTGACTCGGTCGCAAGACCGTCAGGTTGACGCCGAACTCGTCGAACCGCTCGCGGTGCTTGTCGAACTCGCAGGTAGCGCCCAGCTCATTCTCCTGCCACCGCATTTCGCGCACATTGCCAACGAACCAACCCTCCGTGCGACCCTCGATCATCTTCGCTACCTCCTTTGCTCCTGCCGCCCAAGCGGGAAGCCTTCGCGGTTGACTCCCGGGGTCTCCGAGGAGTGGCGCCAACGATGCCGCCCCGTGCAAGCGTGACGCGTTCTACGTCGAGATGACGGAAGAGCCGAGCTTGCCCGCGCCTCGGCGGCCGTCAGCTCGAGGGACACGCGCTAGTACGCCTGCGCCCAGACCGCCGAGTGCGCCGCCTGCCGGCCGCAGCAGACACACGCGCTCGAGCGGGTCCGGCTGCTCGTCGAGCGGCAGGCACCGGATCGTCGCTGAGCTCTCGTCCTTGACGCGCGCCTCGCACTCGGCGCTGCCGCACCACGGTGCCGCGACGAACCCGCGCGCCTCGCGGAGGTACTCGATCATCTCGTCGTAGCTGCCTGGGTCGCGGAGCGTCCGCCGCTCCTGTTCGTCGCGGGCGGTCTCGGAAGAGCGACGCCTGCATGTCGCTCAGCAGCTCGTCGATCGCGGCGCCGACCCGACCGAGCGGGATCTGCTGCTTCTCGCCGGTGTCGCGGCGCGCGACGGTGACCGCCGCCGCCGCGAGATCGCGGCCGCCGAGGTCGATGCGCAGCGGCACGCCCTTCAGCTCCCACTCGTTGAACTTGAAGCCCGGGCCGGTGCTCGGCCCGGTCGTCGACCCGGACGCGAACACCCGCCGCTCGTAGCTCGTCGGCGATCGGCGCGGCCGCCTGGAGCACATCGGCGCGCTCGTCGTCGCGGTAGATCGGGACGATCACGACCTGCTGCGGTGCGACGCGCGGCGGCAGCCGCAGCCCGCGGTCGTCGCCGTGCGCCATCACCACGCGCGCCGACGAGCCGCGTGCGTCGCTCCCCACGAGGTGGCGTACGGATACTGCTCGCCGCCGTCACGGCCGGTGTAGCGGACATCGAACGTGCGCGCGAAGCCCTGGCCGAGGTAGTGCGACGTGGCCGCCTGGAGCGCCTTTCCGTCGCGCATCAGCGCCTCGAGCGTGTAGGTCTCGACGGCGCCGGGAAAGCGCTCGCTCTCGCTCTTGCGGCCGCGCAGGACGGGGATGGCGAGGACGTTCTCGATCGTGTCGGCGTAGACGTCGTGGAGGATCGTCAGCGTCTCCGCGACCGCCTCCTCCTCGGTCTCGTGCGCCGTGTGTCCCTCCTGCCAGAGGAACTCGCTCGTGCGCAGGAACAGGCGCGGCCGCAGCTCCCAGCGGACGACGTTCGCCCACTGGTTGTAGAGCAGCGGCAGGTCACGGTAGGACTGCACCCAGCGGGCGTACGTCGACCAGATCAGCGCCTCCGAGGTGGGACGCACCGCCAGCGGCTCCTCGAGCTGCTTCCCGCCCGCCTCGGTCACGACGGCGACCTCGGGTGCGAACCCTTCGACGAGCTCGCCCTCCTGCGCGAGCACCGACGGCGGGCACGAGCAGCGGGAAGTAGAGGTTCTCGTGGCCGGTCGCCTTGATCCGGTCGTCGAGCTCGCGCTGGATCGCCTCCCAGATCGCGTAGCCGTACGGCTTGATCACCATCGCGCCGCGGACGGACGAGTTCTCGGCGAGCTCGGCGCGGCGCACGACCTCGCCGTACCAGGCGGGGAAGTCGCTCGACTGGGTGGGCAATGGCGTGCGTGCTCATCGGGACGCTCCCGCGAGCAGGGCGTGCTGCGAACATCGCGCTCTCCTTCGTAGACGTCTACCGGCGGTGACGGAGTCGGTTGCGGCGCTCCGGGCCGAAGCGGCGGGAGCGCCTACGCCGGGACGTGCACGAACGGCGGCCGCGGGGCGACCGCCGGAACCGGCAGAAGCTCGTCCACGCGAGGCCGCAGCAACGTCATGCCCGGAGAATAGCGGCACGAGCCAAGGTCTCGATCTTTCTCGAGCCACGTGCACTGCTCGCTACTCCTTCAACGGGCGGATCTCGATCGCGCCGCCAGCCGTGCAGCCGGAAGCCGCAAGGGCCGTCCGCCGCCCTGGGCCTGCTGATCAGATCCCGACCTGGAACGAGCCTGTCGTTACCAGATGCCCGGAACGAGGCGGCGCGTGTGCTTCGCATATTCGGCGTAGGGCTCGCCAAGTTTGCTCCGAAGGAGCGCCTCCTCACGTGGGATCCGCTGGCTGTAGCCCACCGTGGGCAGCAGTGCACACGCCACGAGGCTCAACGAGTTCCCGAGGCCGATGCCGACCCCTGTGAACAGGAGGATTGCGCCCGTGTACGAGGGATGGCGCAGGCGCCGATACGGGCCGTCGACGACGAGTTCGTGGCTGGCATCGATCTGAAGATTGCGGGTGAAATGCTCCCCGAGGGTGCGGATCGCCCACCAGCGGAGAGCGGCGCCCGCGAGCCCGACAGCGCACCCGACCACGGGCCAAAGCCACTCGGCCCCGGGGAGCGCGGCACCGGGAAGCTTCTTGGCGAAGAGCACTCCCAACGCCAGGCCCGCGATCTGCCACGCCTGCAACAGCCAATACGTTCGGTCCGCTACGCGCCGCCGAGCATCGCCCCGGAACTGGCGGTGCTCCAGCACGACCGATCCGACGAGCGGCCCGAACACGAGCACGGTGGCGATTGGGTTGTCGAGCGCGAGCGAGTCGGGCATTGGAACCACGAGCCTGAAGTCGTCCGACGATACGCGCTGGCGTCGGTGGCTACAACGTCGGTGCAGTACGCTGTCGTTGGCCAAGCGAGGAAGAACGATGGTCGGCAGGCAACGACGCATCGGTTTGGTCTTTGCGGTCGCCTGCTCGAAGATGGGCTGAAGTGGAGTTCGGCGTACACCTTCCGCTGATTTCGTTCGCAGGCGAGCAACGCTCGCTCGATGAGCTACACGCGTTCACCGATGCTGCACGTGATCTTGGTTACACGCACCTCTGCGTGAACGACCATCTCGTGTTCTCCCGACCGTGGCTCGATGGGCCGACGGCACTCGCCGCCGTGCTCGCGCAGAGCGGAACGATGACGCTCGCCACGACCGTCTCCGTACCGGTGCTCCGTGGACCGGCAGCAACCGCGAAGATCCTCGCGGCGATCGACCTGTTGTCGGGCGGCCGTCTGGTGGTCGGGCTCGGCCCCGGTTCGTCGCCTCGCGACTACGAGCTGGTTGGCTTGCGATTCGAAGAGCGCTGGAAGCGCCTCGAAGAGGCTGTGCCGGCCCTGCGCGCGTACTGGGGGGCCGAGGACATCGCGTTTGAGGGTGCCTTCTACTCCACCGCCGGCGTCACTCTGGCTCCGACACCGATGCAGCGCCCGGGTCCACCGATCTGGATCGGGAGTTGGGGATCGGCGCCGGGGCTGAGACGCGTGGCCCGCCTTGCCGATGGCTGGCTCGCCTCTGGCTACAACACGACCCCCGAGCTGTTCGCTCAGGGCTGGTTGGACGTCCAGGCAGAACTGGCTGCCCGCGGGCGCGATGTTGCGAGGTTCGAGAACGGCATCGCGACGATGTGGTGCTACGTCACCGAGGATCGGACGCGCGCCGACACCGTGCTCGCGGACATCCTGGCGCCGATGCTCAATCGTCCGGCGGAGCAACTTCGCGCGATGCTGCCGATCGGTCCAGCGGAGGAATGTGCACAGAAGCTGCTGGCGTACGCCCGTGCAGGCGCGCAACGCATCTTCCTCTGGCCCTTTGCCGACGAGCGTGCGCAGCTGGACGCATTCCGCGAGCGGGTCGTTCCACTGCTCGATGGTGAGCGGGCGTAAGCAGATGCGCGACTAGCCTGGGGCCGGGCGAGCGCGCCCGAACGGCTAGGCCGGGGCAGCGGGTGGTTGCGAGCGGCCCCACCTCGACCACAGCCATGCAGCGAAGCCGAGCGCGACGATCGCGAGCAGCAGCAGTATCCACACGACTGGGGCGGCTGCGCTCACGCTATGGACGACTGATCGGCTCGAGCCTGTCGGGGTCGTTCTGGTCGTGGCGAGTGACAGCTTCGGCTCCCCGGTCGCGAGCAGCAGCGCCGAAACGATTACCGTGAACGCTGCAAGAGCGGTGAACGCCACGAGGACGAGCGGTCTGCGGCGGGCGTTCCCTCGGCTTGGCGGTGCCGGGATGATCCCTCGCTCGGCCGCCCACGAGGCAGCGAACGAACGCGGATCAGAGGAGCTGTCTCCGAGGAGCTCCTCGGCGGAGATGCCTTCGGCCTCGGCTTCCTCGAGGTCGGAGGCCAGGTCTGCCGCCATCTCCTCGGCGAGCGGATCGGCTACACCGAGGCGCCTCCACTCTCTGCGGCACTGCTCGACGAAATCACTCATGAAACCACCTCGATCTTGACGGGAGCGAGCACCGCATCGATTGCATCGCGCGCAGCTCGCCATTCGGACACGCCCAGCGCAAGTGCCAGCCGGCCGGCGCTCGAGGGGCGGTAGTACTTCCGCGGCGGCCCCCCGTTACTTGCGGCCCGGTAGGTCTCGACCAGACCATCACGCTCCAGGCGTCCCAGCAACGGGTAGATGGAGCCCTCGCCGACGATCGCAAGGCCGCGGTCACGCAGCCGCCTGGTCATCTCGTAGCCGTAGGCGGGTCCCTCGTCCATCACTGCCAGCAGGCAAAGGTCGAGCACGCCGCGGAGCAGTTCCGTTCGTCGTTGCGAGCCCATTGCCATGCGCCGCAAGGTAGCAGCCAGACCCTTGCCTCGCAAGTCTTTGGCAAAAATGCACGTGCCGTCTAACTGAAGCCCGCTGCGTGAGTGGCCGGACTCGGGTCACTCCTCGCTTCCCCGCGTAGGATTGGGTCGTGGCGGAGTGTCGGCTGATACGTGGCGGGGCGGCGTTCCACGGCAAGCAGGGGCTCGACTACGTCGCCGGTGTCTCGGCCGAGACCACAGGCGCGCAGGCGATCTGCATGCATCTGCTCGAGATTCCTCCCGGCGTCAGTGCCGAGCCCCACTATCACGAGGCGCACGAGACGGCGATCCTGGTGCTCGAAGGAGCGGCGGCAATGCGGCACGGCCCGAACCTCGAACTTGTGATGCAAATGGAGGCGGGCGACTTCGTTTACATCCCAGCCGCCGCGCCTCATCAACCGTACAACCCGACCGCAACGACCGTACGTGCCGTCATCGCCCGGACCGATCCGAACGAACAAGAGAGCGTCGTCCTAGTCGACGGCGCCGGCTCGGACTAGATGCACCGACGGGGTCGGTCGGGGGAAGAGATCATGAGCGGGCTTCGTGAGGGTGGTTGCGCCTGCGGCTCGGTTCGCTACCGGCTCGGGTCTGATCCCCTCTTCATTCATTGCTGTCACTGCCTGAACTGCCAACGGCAGACTGGAAGTGCCTTCGTGATCAACCTGATGATCGAGGCCGACCGGGTGGAGCTGCTCGCCGGCGCTCCGAGGCCGGTGGAAGTGCCGCGCGACGACGGCAGCACGCAGCGGATCTTCCGCTGTCCGAGCTGCCAGGTGGCGGTGTTCAGCGAGTACGGACGACCCGAGGTGCGGTATGTACGCGCGGGGACGCTCGATCGGCCGTCGGGGGTTGCACCTGACGTTCATATCTTTACGAAGTCGAAGGTGGGCTGGATCAGGATCCCGGAGTCGGCGCCGGCGTTCGAGGTCTATTACGACATGAAGGCGTTGTGGCCGGCCGCCAGCCTCGAGCGGTTCAACGCAATCCTTGCGCGGTCGGCGAATGCACCCTGAGGGCCGGTAAGCGAAGAGGCCGCTCCCGCGGCCTCTTCTGCTCTGAACGATGGTCGATACCGAGCGATTACTCGATCGGGATCTCGAAGCGAGCGATTATGCCGGGGTCGCCCCCTCTCGCAAGTAGCTCGGGATCGGGATCGCGGGTCGCCACCCATGCATATCCGTGTTCGGGGTAGGCGACGACGTCCGGGAAACTCCCGGCGCTGATCGCGAGGATCCGAGCGGGTTCTTCGGTGTGGTTGCTGAACGTGTGGAGCCCGGCACGGCCCTCGGGGCAGAAGACGAAGTCGCCCGGAGCCAACTCCTCTCCGTCGTGTTGGTTCCGGAGAACGGGTCGACCGCTGAGGACGAAGAACATCTCTTCGGCTCCGAAGTGCATATGCATCGGCGTCTCAGGCGTGTCTGAGGCGAGTTCGTACAGTGTTGCTCCCATCCTGGCGTTGTCCGGCCGCCAGAAGATTCGATGGCGAGTCGCGGCTTCTTCGTTCTCTCCGTCCCATGCGTCGGAGAAGAGGTTCTGACGATTCATTCGTGGTACCTCCGGTCGTAGCAGTGGGCGCAGTACCCGAGCTTCCGGGGTACGGGTCTCGGCACTGCGCCGGAAACGCGCGGCTGCTCGCCGCGCCAAACCGCTACCTCGCCGCCGGATCCATTGCAGGATCATGCCTGCCCGAGAGCGCTGACGCCGAGTCCTCAACGAGGACGTACATCGTCACGACCGCGACTCGGCGCCGGGATGTAAGAGTGGAGTAAGGGTCACCCTCGACGGCAAATCCAGATGCGTCCGATAGCCAGTACTTGAGAACACAAATAGTCAAGGAACGAGGAGATCGGAAATGAAGAACGCACTTGGCCTTACCGTCACCACCACCGTCGCGGTCGTCTTCCTCCTGGTCAGCGTTGCGATTGCCGGAGCGACGCCGGCGGCCCGCTCGGCGACGGTGACGACCGCTCGTACCGGCTTGGGCCGGGTCGTCGCCGATGGGAGCGGCCGCACCCTGTATCTGTTCGAGAAGGACACGACCATCCGCAGCGCGTGCTCGGGCATCTGCGCGGTCTACTGGCCGCCCTTGCTCACCGGAAGCGGTGCGGTCGTGATCAAGGGAGTTCAGCGGCCACTGCTCGGGACCATCAGGCGCCCCGACGGGAGCCGCCAGGTGACTTACGCGGGACATCCGGTCTATCGCTTCTCCGGGGACACCACGCGCGGCCAGACGAACGGTGAAGGCCTGCACGACTTCGGTGCGGGCTGGTACGCGCTCACGCCCGCTGGCAAGAAGATCTGATCGCGACTGAGGACAAGCCTCGCACACCGACCCGGGGCGGATCGACTGCCAAAACGCAGCGATCCGCCCCCAGGATTCACGGGACCGCGCGGATGGGTTTGAGTCGAACTCCTCCTTCGTGCGGCGTGAGCCTTGCCTGCGCGAGCGTCCGGGAACGTCACACGAGGGCTTCTGCCGACGCGACCGGCGCGAGACGGTGGTGTGCTGCCCTATCTGACCATTTCTACGTCGAAGGCGACTTCGAAGCTTTCGAGGCTGACGCGCTTGCCGCGGATGCTTTCCGGGAACTCGTCGCCCATTTGTTCGAACCGCGCCTCGGCCGCGGCGGCTGCCTCTTCGCTGTCGAAGAACGAGATCACCGACCATCTGCTTTCGTCCTTCATCAGGACCATCACGCGGAGGATCCCGGCCGGGAGCTCGGTCGCACGGTCGACCAGCATCTCGTTGTTACGGCGACGCATCTCTTCCGCGTCGCCTCCTTCGAACGTCGCGATCCTCGCAATCACGGGTCTTCCCTCCTCATCGGTCTTGAATCGGTCCCTGCTCGACTCACGGCGTCAAGCCAATTCACCTCGCCGGGTCAATGATCGGACGAGCCTACGCTTTCCGCGCCGTCGTCATCAGCCTCCGCAGAGGGGGCCGGGCGGCGTCGAAGTCTTGTTGTAGCGGGGCACGCCTACGCGGTTGATCGGCGTCGCCCAGCACGAAGTACTCGTTTGGCCCGAGGTGGACAGCGGGGAACGAATCAGTTGGAATGTGGTCGGCTGGCCGGCCGTTCACGAGCACCAGGCCTCTCCGGCCGGCAGCCGTATCGCCGGGGACGCCGATCACACGTTTGATCGTCCTGGTTGTCGCTGTCAGCCCGCGACGCCGTCGGCGTAGTGCCGGGCTCGCGCGAGTGCGAGCTTCGCCACCTTGCTTCCGAGTGCGCGACCCGCGGTCACGTCGGCGGGGACGTCGATCCCGTTCTCGATGCTCGACTGCCCCGCCAACGCGGCCTGCCGTGCAAACGAGCGGCCGGTGAGCGCGTTCAGCACGTCGCCGGCCGCGGTGGCGAAGGTGCTCGATTCGGACACCCAGCCCGGCGAGGCGGGTGTGGGGGCGGGAGGCGCCCAGCCCGCGCCGAGCACCCAGCGGCCGCCTGACAGTACGGCGACCTGGCCGACGTCGGCCCGGAGCGCGGCGTGACGCTGGCCCTGTGCGCTCGAGGCCTGCGTGATCACCTCGATCAGTCCGGGCACGAGCGGGAGCCCGTTCGCGTTGTAGGAGGCCGCCTTGTGATCGCTCGACTGGCCCTGGAATGCGAGGTACCGGATCATCGAGATCGGGCGCGGCGAGGAGTAGGTTCGCTTTGCCCCGAACGCCGTTATCGCCGCGTCGGACAGCGCTCCGTTGAGCGTGAAGTAGAGCCGGACGTCACGCTGCAGCAGGCGGGCGCTGTTCGACGCCGCGGGGATCGCGGCTGCGAGGGCGTTCCATGCGACGGGCGACGTCGGCACGGTTAGCGGGCGACTCCGCTCGGCGGTCGCGCGGATCACGTCGACGGCCGCTTGCTTGTACGCGGCGCCGGTCGAGTTGGCGGTGGGGGAGGTCCGGTGTGGATCGGCAGGCCCGACCCGGACGACGGCAGTCCGAATCCGCGTACGTGTCCCCACTGCGACCCGACGAAGCCCTGAATCTTCGCGGGGATGGGAGCACCGCCCCGCTCCGCGATCTGTGAAAGCGCGAGCGGCTGCCAGAACGTCGGGTCGTGCACGGTCGAGCCCGGCTGGCTCAGGACGAGTGGCGCATTCTGAGGGACGTAGCTCGTGTCGAGGTAGTGCTGGGCCTCGAGCGAGCCGTCGTTCCGGCCGGCCGCGATCGCGGCGGCGGCGATCCGGTTGCCGAGCGCGGCCGGCGACTCGCCGGCGGTGCTCGTGAAGTTGGGCGAGTAGCAGAGCGAGCGAAGTCTTTGCGCCAGCAGTGGGAACGTTCGGCTCAGATTCGCGTCGAGCGAGGCTCGCCAGACGAGGAGCCGGTAGGCGGCGTAGCTGATCGCGGCGTCCCGGGCCGTCTGGACATCCGAGGCGTGCTGCTTCTCGGTCACGAAATAGCCGCGTGCTTTCGGGTCATAGGCGGCCCAGGCATCCCACATCGCTGCCGACAGGTGGAAGAGGTCGCGCGCCTGGACCGGCAGGGCGGCGTCGCCGCCGCGAAGCGCGGCGATCGCGGTCTCGTCCCAGGCCGTTGCGATCGAATGGCCGTGGAGGCTCGCCGGCGAGCAGGCGGCGACCCGATCGGTCTCCGCCGCGGGGCTCGACGCCGGGATGGGCGCCGGCGGGACGACCGGCACGATCTGGTCGGCTTGGACGTCGTCGAGCCGCGACTCGCCGCCCCAGGGGTAGCGCACCGTCAACGCCTTGACCGACGCCGCCGAACCGAGCCCGAAGTGAACCCGAGGATCCTCGGAGGACAGGTAGCTGCTCCCCGCCTCCACCGTCTGCTCGAGGCGCCGCCCGTTCGGCAGGACGACGGTCACGACGGCTCCGGGCGAGAACTTCGTCAACCGCACGTCGAGCCAGTGGCCGCTGCGGCCCGTCGGCTGCAACAGCACGAGCTTGCCGCCGATCGTGTTGATCGCGATCTCCATCCGGCCGTCGTTGTCGACGTCGGCCGCGGCGAGACCGCGCCCGTTCAGCAGCAGGCCTTTCGCCCCGAGAATCTGGTGGGCGTTGCCGAAGCGTTCCAGGCGGCCGCGCTTGGGCGCCCGGGTGAGCACGCGCACGGGCTCGGCGTCACGCTTCAGGTTGGTCACCGGGATCGCGCCCGCCGTCAGGACGAGATCGGGCGTCCCCGTGTTCGCGAGGTCGATCCAGGACGCCCCCCAGCCGGCGAACTCGCTGCCGAGTGCCTGGTCGAACGATGGCCTGGCGTTCTCGAAGGCCGGCGAGCCGCCGGTCTGGAGTTGGCGGTACGCGGCCGACGGCTCGTGCCGCGAGTTGGTGACGAAGAGGCTCAGGCCGCCGTCTGCATCGTCGGCGGACGCGACGCCCATCCCCGCGTACGGGTCGGCGACTCCCTCGGCTGCGCCACGCTCCTCGAAACGGAAGCCGAGACCTGCCGGGTCGGCGTTCGCGCCGCCCGGCCACGGCACGTTCTCGTACAGCTGGTTCGGATCCTCGTCGTTCGCCACGTAGAGGTCGGGGCGACCGTCGCCGTTGTAGTCGAGGAACTGGGCGCCGAGCCCGTGGCTTCGGGCGGCGGACTCGAGGCCTGCCTGCACGCCGACCTCGCGGAACCTGGCGTGGCCGCTCGCGTCGTTCCCCTCGTTGAGGTAGAGGAGGTCGCGGACTCCCGCGAGATTCGTCGGGAAGCCGCCGACCGAGTTCGGGACGGGCGTGTTCGGGTCGGTGTAACCGGCGATGAACACATCCGGGCGCCCGTCGCCGTTCACGTCCGCGACCGCCGCACCGGTGTACCAGCCGCTCGCGTTCATGCCGGCGGCCTGAGCGCCCTCGGTGAACGTGCCGTTGCCGTTGTTCCAGAGCAGATCGATGCCGGTCGTGGTCGTGACGATCAGGTCGGGCCAGCCGTCACCGTTGAGGTCGGCTGCCACGCAGCCGTCCCCCTTCACCGGGAGGTCGGCGTGAGCCTTGCTGCTGACGTTGAAGAACGTCCCATGGTCGTTCTCGAAGAGCGCCGTCCGCGGCAGGCCGCCGTGTGCGCTCCAGCGGTCGGTGTCGGCGTCCGAGTAGGAGTTGACCGCGAACAGGTCGACCCAGCCGTCGTTGTTGTAGTCGAGCCAGCAGACTCCGCCGCCCATCATCGCCGTGTAGTCGTTCGACATCCCGTAGCGGAACGAGTCCTGGCGGAAGTCGAGGCCGACCTGCGGAGCGACGTTGCGCAGGCGAAGGCCGCCGGCGCTCGCCTGCAGTTCCGGGCGTGTCGTCGCCGGCGTCGTGGCCGCGTTCGCCTCCGACGAGCCGACGAGCAGGAACCTGCCGCCGGTCTGCTGGAGCTGGAAGGTGTCGGAGAACGCGGTCTGCCCGCCCTGGCGCACCGCCGTCGCCGGGAGGCCGCGATAGGCGATCCGCTGGACCAATCCCTCCGCCCGCGCCACCACCGTCGGCGGGCCCTGGTCCTTCCCCGGCTGCAACTCGAGGCTCAGGCGGTCGATGCGATACAGCGGAACCTCGACCGGCTGCGTCGACGCCCCCGCGATCTGGCGGCGGAGGCTGGCGAGCATCGCGCTTTCCGCCGCTTGCGAGGCAAGGCCCAGGTCGTGCTGGCGGAGCGCCCGCGCCTGTAGGTCGAGGTCGGCGACGAGGTCGCGCGCGATCGCGTTCGCCGTCTGTGCGTCGAGCTGTGTCGAGACCCCGGTCGAGTGTCGGATCGTGATCTGCGGCATCGGAGCGTCGCTGGTGATCGCAGGGAGCGCGGCCGTTGCGATCGGTGACGGGCTTACGATGACGAGTACAGCCGCGTAGGCCGCGAGCCCGGCCGCGCCGGCAAGAACGACGGTGCGGCGAGAGAGGCGTGGAAGGGGGCGCGGGAGCACCGCGAGCACCGCCTGCCCGATGCAAACGACCACGAGCGCGCTCAGCAAGGCGACCTTCGACCCGTACTCCGTGCGCATCGGTGCGATCAGCAGCGTCGCGACGATGCCGATCGACACCGCGTAGACGACGCGCGCCCGCGGGCCACGTGGTGCCGTCTTCGGGTCGGTGATCATGAAGAAGAGGAAGACGAGGACCTCGGGTGAGGTGACGAGGAGCCACCAGAACGAGAGGCCGCTGATCGGCCCGAGATGCCAGCGGGCGGTCATCGGATGGCCGGCAGCCGCGAGGATCGCGATCCCGACGGCGAAGGTCAGCCAGAAGGACAGGGCGACCCGGAGCAATGCGAGCCGCGAGAGGATCGTGAAGCCGCCGGCGAGGATGACCGCGAGCGCCAGCACGAGCCAGAGCGACATCGGGCCCCACCAGAAGTCGAGCGGCTCGGCCTTCGTCACCGGGAGCACCAGGAAGCAGACGACGAGGCCGATGTTCGACGGGTTGAAGATGTGGTTGCCCCGCAACTTGATGAGGTGCTTCGAGAGCAGCGAGAAAGCCGCGGTGCCGGCGAAGATCCACCAGCCGCGCATCGACCACCAGTCGCCGTGCTGCGTGCCGGGCACGCGCAGGACGAACGCGACGCCGTTCCCGGTCAGCATCGCGCTCGCGGGCCACAGCAGCACGTGTTGCTGCCGCATGGCGATCGCAACCTCGAGCACGGCGCAGGTGAGGAGCGAGACGAGGATCTGCGCGATCGAGAGGCGGAAGTGGAACCCGACCTGCCCGATCACCTGCAGCGAGATGATCATCGCGGCGAGATGGAGCCGCGGGTCGCTCAGCTTCGGCAGCAGCACCGGGTACGGCGCGTCCGCGGATCGACAGCGTCGGCGGGCCCGCCGGGGGCCGGTGCGGCTGGGCGCCCATCAGGCCATCAGGGTAGCCGGGTGACGGCGATCTGTTACTGAGTCTCGGAATGCTTCTCGAACGCGCCCGCGCGATCGTCGATGCGATCGTCTCCGAGGCGCCCGGCCCCGTCTCGGTGTTCGTCGCCGACGCCCACGGCGAGCTCGTCGCGGCGGCGACGATGGACGGCGCGGCGCCCGACACGCGCCTGAACGCTCAGCGGAAGGCGTACACGGCCGCCCGCTCGCGACGCGCGATCGACCCGTGAGCTCGCAGACAAGGCGGCCGACGATCCTGTCGAGCGGGCGAGCTTCGACCCGTTCTTCACGTTCTTCCTCGGCGGCGTCGCCGTGTTCGACGGGCGACCGCCGCGTCGGGGCCGTCGGCGTGAGCGGCCTGCCGGGCGAGGTCGACGAGCGGCTCGCGCTCGCCGCTATCGAACGATCTGCGGATCGCTGAAGACGTCGAGCTCGTCGCGGCTCTGCGTCGAGAACTCGGAGACGATCGCACCCTCCGGCCCGGCCTGGAACCAGTGCAGCGTGTCGGGCAGGATCGTGTACTGCTCGCCCGGGCGAAGCACGATCTCGTCCGCGCCCTCGACGTGGAGCGTGCACCGTGCCCTGGCCGGCAGCGGAACGTCTCCTCCTTGCCCGGGCTCGCCGCCGACCGGCGGATGGCGGTGCTCGGGGCAGATCTGGTGCGGGAAGAGCACGAGCTCCTTCGCGCAGACACGCTCGGTGTTCACGTAGACGACGAGCTGCAGGCCGATCTCCTCGAGCCGGCCGAGCCCGAAGTCGGCGACCTCGATCTCCGCGCGCTCGGCGGGCGTCAGCACGATTCCCGCCTGCTCGAGCATCGCCGCCGCCCGCTCGCGTGCCTCGCCGTCTGTCACAGCGGAGACCGGCTCGCCGCTCGTCGCCGACTCGTGCAGCGCCTCGATGCGTGCGGGCCTGGCCGACGGCGTCCTCGCGACCGAGCAGCAGCTCGCCTCGCCGCGGATCGCGTCGCTCAGGTTCTCGAGCTCGAGCCGGTACGAGTCCTGCGGCTCGAGCTCGATCCGCTCGATCCCGCCGTCGCGGCGCAGCTCGATCACCGGCGTCGTGGCAGTGCCACGGGATCGTCGAGGAAGAGCGAGCCCTCGCTGCCGATCGCCTCGAGCTCGTCGCGGTCGGCCAGCGCCGTGCCGCAGTCGAAGAGCGCGAGCACGTCGCCGGGAAAGCGCAGCGTGCCCGTCGAGCACCCAGTCGGTGCCCGTCGGCCCGAACCACGCCTGCGCCGTAGACCGACTCGGGCTCGCCGCCGAGCAGCCGCGAGCCGCTGACGCAGTAGCAGCCGACGTCCATCAGCGCGCCGCCCTCGAGCTCGGTGCGCAGGCGGATGTTGTCCTCGTCGTAGAGCGAGTAGCTGAACGTCGAGCGAACGAGCCGCAGCTCGCCGATCGCGCCCTCGTCGACGAGCTGCTTCGAGGCGCTTCGTCTGCGGGTTGTGGCGGTACATGAACGCCTCGCAGCAGGAGCCGGTCCGCGCGGTCGGCCGCGTCGAAGGTCGCCGCGACCTCGTCGCGGCGTGGCGCGACAGCGGCTTCTCGCACAGCACGTGCTTGCCGGCCTCGAGCGCCCTGATCGACCAGTCGCAGTGCAGCGTGTTCGGCAGCGAGATGTAGACGGCCTCGATCTCCGGATCGGCGAGCAGCGCCTCGTACGAGCCGTAGGCGCGCTCGATCTCCCACTCGCGTGCGTACTCGTCGGCGCGTGCCTGGTCGCGGCTCGCGACGGCGACGAGATCGACCTTCGGCGACGCGTGCGCGCCCGGAATCAGCTTCCGGTTGATGTCTGCGGTCGAGATGATGCCCCACTTGACGGCGTCCGCCACACCGCACTCCTTCGCTCGTTGAGATGGACCGTACTATCGCGGAATGGCCGAGATCGGCGTCGGGATGCTCGGCTACGCGTTCATGGGCAAGGCCCACTCGAACGCGTTCAAGAAGATCGCCTACATGACGTGGCCGCCGCCGCTCGTGCCGCGGCTCGTCGGCATCGCCGGGCGGAAACGAGGCGGCGGTGAACGAGGCAGCGCGAGCGCTTCGGCTACGAGTACGCGACCACCGACTGGCGCGACCTCGTCGCCGACGAGCAGCATCGGCCTGTTCGACAACGGCGGGCCGAACTCGCTGCACGCCGAGCCGACGATCGCCGCCGCCGAGGCGGGCAAGCACGTGATCTGCGAGAAGCCGCTCGGTCGCGACGCCGACGAGAGCTACGAGATCTGGCAGCGCGTCGCCGCGACGGGCGTCAAGCACCTCTGCGCGTTCAACTACCGCTTCGTGCCGGCCGTGCGGCTCGCGCGCGAGATGATCGAGGCGGGCGAGCTCGGCGAGATCCGCCACTTCCGCGGGCGCTACCTCCAGGACTGGGGCGACGACCCGACGCTCGACACGTGGCGCTTCGATCCGGACGAGGCCGGCTCGGGCGCGCTCGGCGACCTCGGCACGCACGTCGATCGACCTCGCGCGCTTCCTCGCCGGCGAGATCGCGTCGGTCTCCGGCTTCGTGAAGACGTTCCTGCCGGGCCGCAAGGTCGACGACGCGCTCGAGGCTGCGGTCGAGTTCGAGAACGGCGCGGTCGGCACGATCGAGGCGACCCGGCTCGCGCTCGGGCGCCGCAACGCGTTCCAGTGGGAGATCAACGGCTCGAAGGGCTCGCTCGCGTTCGACATGGAGCGCCTGAACGAGCTCCAGGTGTTCCGCGCCGACGGCGACCGCGCGCGCGGCTTCAAGACGGTGCTCGTCTCCGAGACGGACCATCCGTTCTGGGAGCACTGGTGGCCGCCCGGACACATCATCGGCTGGGGCGACACGTTCGTGCACGAGCTGCACCACCTGCTCGAGGCGATCGCGACGACGGCGACGTTGCGCCGTACGGCGCGACGTTCGAGGACGGCTACCGCGCCGCCGAGGTCTGCGACGCGATCGTCCGCTCCGGCGAGACCGGCTCGCGCGAGCACGTCTCGTACCGGGCCTGAAGAACCAGCGTCGCCTTACCGCCGCGGTAGTCGAGTGCCTCCTCGAAGCGATCCAGCGGGACGCGTCGAGCGATCAAGGCGTCGAGCGCGTCGGGCCACCGGGAACGCACTCGATCGAGGGCCGACACGCCGTCGAGCCAGTCGGAACGATGCGCGTTGACGCTGCCGAACACGACGCGGTTCTCGAGGATGGTGTCGACGGCGAGCACGCGGCCGTCGAGGGTCACCCGCTGGTCGCGCCCGTCGATGCCGAGCAAGCACAAGATGCCGCTGCGCCGGAGCAGACCGAAGCTGTCGGCCTGGAGCTGCGCGTCCCCTGCCGCCTCGATGACGAGATCGAAGCCGCCGGTCTCCGCGCGCAGCACGTCGAGCGACGTTGCGACGGTCGAGACGTAGTGCGCGCCGCTCGCTTCGATCGCGTCGGCTCGCGGGTCGCCTGCCGGCTCCAGTGACGCGACCCAGACCTCCACGCCGGCGAGGCGAAGCAAGAAGGTCGACAGCGTGCCGATCGACCCGGCTCCGAGGACGAGCGCGCGCTGCAGCCGCCAGGGCTGGCGGTCGCCGATCGCGCGCACGTGCCGAAGAGCCCGCGCACAGATCGACGTCGGCTCGGCGAGCACCCCCCATCGTCCGAGCGAGTCCGGGACCGCGACGAGCTGCTGCGGGTCCTCGGCGACGAGTTCGCGGGCGAACCCGTCGAGCCGCGTGATCCCGCGTTCGCTGTAGTCGCCGGTCAGGCACGAGTCCGGCGCTCCCTCCGCGCAGGCGAGGCAGTGCGAGCAAGAACGCCGCACGGTCGCCGTGACGAGGTCGCCATGCGTGAAGCCGTGCGCGTCGTGTTCGACAACGGCGAGCGCCTCGTGTCCGAGTACGAGCCCTCGCTCGCCCGCCGGCGCGACGCCGAAGAGGCCGTGGACGATCTCACGGTCGGTGCCGCACACGCCGACCTCGAGCACACGGAGCAGCACCTCGTCCGGTCCGGCCGTGACCGCGGGGATGTCGGTGACGCGGGCCGAGTGGGGCACGCCGGGCTGCGTGAGGAGCGCTTGCATCGCCCGGCTCAGGCGGTGGGGCCACCGTCGAACACGACTCGGCCGACGAGGAATGTGGTCATAGCCGGAAGCATCAGACCTTCTTGCCGGGGTTGAGCAGGCCCTTCGGGTCGAAGGCGTGCTTCAGCCGCGTGTGCAGGTCGTAGGCGGTCGGGCCGAGCTGACGGGGAAGTTGGCCGCGCTTGAGCCAGCCGATGCCGTGCTCGCCGGACACGGTGCCGCCGAGGCGAGTGGGCGAGGTCGAAGAGGTCGTGGCAGGCGGCGTCGGCGCGCTCCTGCTCGCCCGGCTCGTCGGGTGAGAAGAGGAACGTGGAATGGATGTTCCCGTCTCCCGCATGCCCGAAGGAGAGCGCCGGCACGTCGTGTCGAGCACCGATCCGCTCGGTTTCGCGGGCGACGTCGCGAAGCCGGTCGAGCGGCACGGCGATGTCCTCGCTGAACGCTCCGCCGCGCTGCGCGAGGATCGCGAACGCGACGCCGCCGCGCCAGCGCCAGAGGGAGGCCACCTCGTCCGCAGCCTCGGGCGTGTGCACGGCGACGGCGTCCTCGGCGAGTGCCTCGCGCAGCTCACCGGCGACGCGGCGGGCCTCGGCAGCCGCCCCGTCGGCCTCGGTGATCACCATGAACGCGGCGCCGTCCGGCAGCCCGAACGGATACGTGTCGCCGGCGATGCGGAGCATCACCCCGTCGAGGTACTCGATCGCCGCCGGCACGACGCCCGAAGCGAGCACGCGCTCGATCGCGCCGATCCCGCTGTCGGCGTCGCGGTACAGGCCGACGACCGGCAGCTCGAGCTCGGGCGCCGGAACCAGCCGGAGCCACGCGGCCGTGACGAGCCCGAGCGTCCCCTCCGACCCGACGAGCAGCGACTTCAGGTCGTACGCGGCGACGTCCTTGCGCAGCGGCCCACCGATCGTGACGACCTCGCCGGGCGGGACGACCGCCTCGATGCCGGTCACCCAGTGCCCGGTGACGCCGTACTTGAAGGCGTGCGGTCCGCCCGCGTTGCAGGCGATGTTGCCCCCGATCTGCGAGATCTCCGCGGCCCCCGGGTCGGGCGGGAAGCGAAGGCCGCTCTCGCGGGCGAGCCGCTGCACGTCGCCGGTCGTGACGCCCGCCTCGACGTGCATCCGCCAGAGCAGCGGGTCGAACTGCCTCACCCGGTTGAGGCGCTCGAACGCCATCACGACGCCACCCTCGACGGGGACCGCGCCGCCCGCGAGCCCGGTCCCGCCGCCACGGGCGGTCAGCGGCATGTCGTGGTCGTAGCACCAGCGCATCACGGCCGCGACCTCGTCGACGGTCGACGGCAGCACGACCGCGTCGGCGTGGCCGACGACGCCGCGGCCCATCAGATCGGTGAGAAAACGGCCCTGCGGCTCGAGGAGCGACTCAGGCGAGACAATCGACGCGAGATCCACGTCGGCGAGCGTACCCTGTGCCTCGGCAGGGTCAACGCCAACGAACCGAGGAGATACTTTGAGGATTGTGTTGCTCGCCGCGTTGTGCGCGGCAATCGCTGCGCCTGCGGCGTTCGCGAAATCACCGCCGCTGACGGGAACGGTTGGTCCCGGCTTCACCATCACGCTCACGCAAGGCGGTACGGCCGTGAAGTCGCTCAAAGCGGGAAGCTACGCGTTCAAGATCAGCGACAAGTCGAACATCCACAACTTCCATCTGACCGGTCCCGGCGTCAACAAGATGACCTCGGTCGGTGGGACGGGGTCGAGCACGTGGACGCTGACGCTGAAGAAAGGCACCTACAAGTTCGTCTGTGACCCGCACGCATCGATCATGCACGGGTCGTTCAAGGTCGCTTAGCCAGAACTTCGAGAGAGCACCTGGCCGGCGCGCGCGTCTAGGCGCCGGTCAGGTCGATCTCCTCGACGCGGTCGCGCGAGATGCGCCAGGCGCGCAGCTCGTCGAAGGCGAGCGAATAGATCAGAAACGGCCGTCCGGCCCAGAGCCCCGAAAGCTCTCGGTCCGTCCGTGACGGCTCGGGCTTCGTCGCCGGATGCGAGTGGAAGACCGCGAGCTCGTAGCCGTCGTCCTCGAGGAACCACACCGCCGGGTCGATCTCGAGCTCGTAGCGGTAGGGGGAAGCGAGGGCGTTCCGCCCGCGTACGTAGCGAGCGGCAACCCCGTCCGAGAAGACGATCACCCCGCAGCATTCGTTCGGCGCGTCGTCTGCCGCGTGCGCACGCAGCTCGGCGCGCACGGCTTCGCTGATCACCACCAGAGGACCGCCTCGTCGATCTCTTCGCCCCGCCAGAACTCCGCGGACAGGTACTTCCAGCCGCCGTCCGCCAGGATCGCCACCACGACGGCGCCTTCCGGCAGCTCGTCGGCGATGCGACGTGCGACATGGACGACCGCCCCCGACGAGACCCCGGCGAACAGCCCTTCGCGGTCGAGCAGCGCGCGTGCGGCCGCCGCCGCCTCCGCGTTCGAGACGAGGAGCTTCCGGTCGAGGGCGCTCACGTCGAGGATCGGCGGGACGTACCCGTCCTCCAGTGAGCGCAGCCCCATCACCGGATCGCCGGGCAACGGCTCGGCGGCAACGACCTGGGCCTCCGGGAACGCGTCGCGGATCCGAGCGCCGGCTCCCATCAGCGTGCCGCCCGTGCCGAGGCCCGCGACGACGGCGTCGACACGCGGCAGGTCGCGCGTGATCTCGGCGCCGGTGCCCTCGTAGTGCGCCCGCGGGTTCGCCTCGTTCGCATACTGGAAGAGCATGACGAACCGGTCGTCCCGTCCGGCGATCTCCTGGGCCAGTCGAACGGCACCGTTCGACCCCTCGTCGCCCGGCGACTCGACGATCGTCGCGCCGTACAGCTCGAGGAGTGCTCGTCGCTCGGGCGTCGCATTCGCCGGCATCACGCACGTGAGCCGGTATCCCTTGAGCTTGGCGACGAGTGCGAGCGAGATGCCGGTGTTGCCGCTCGTCGGCTCGAGCAGCTCCTGACCGGGCTCGAGCTGTGCGGCCTCGACCATCGCCAGTGCGACGCGGTCCTTGATCGAGCCCGTGGGGTTCTGCCCTTCGAGCTTCGCGTAGATCGTGCGGCCGGCCGGCGCGATGTGCCGCAGCTCGACAAGCGGCGTGTCGCCGATCAGGTCGAGCAGCGAGCTAGCGACCACCGGCCATCGCCGGGAGAAGGATGACCGTCGATCCGTTCGTGACCGGGGTTTCGAGCCCCTGGCGGGTGCGCACGTCCTCGCCGTCGACGTAGACGTTGACGAACGGCTGCAGCTCGCCGTCGGAGTAGACGCGCGTGCCGAGCGCCGGCAACCGGCGGGCGAGATCCTCCATCACCTCGCGCACGGTCGACCCGTCGGCCTCGACCTCACGGACGCCGCCGGCCTCCGTGCGGAGGACCGGCGGAACACGGACAGTGGTCATTTGCGCTCCGGCGCCGGCCAAGCCGGCACCTCCGCTCCGGGCGACTCCGTCGAGCCTACGTCGCTTGTCATCGCGCGCAGAACTCGACGTAGTCGATGTACTCGGTGATGCTCGGGTGGTCGCCGCAGACGGGGCAGTCCGGGTTGCGCTCGATCCGCACCTCGCTGAACTCGGTCGCCAGCGCGTCGAAGAGGAGCAGCCGCCCGATCAGCGGCTCCCCGATGCCGGCCGCGAGCTTGATCGCCTCGTTGGTCTGCAGTGAACCGATGATGCCCGGCAGCACGCCCAGGACGCCGCCCTCGGCGCACGACGGTGCGAGCTCGGCAGGCGGGGGCTCGGGGAAGAGACAGCGGTAGCACGGGCCGTTGTGCGGCGAGAAGACGGTGACCTGGCCCTCGAACCGGTAGATCGAGCCGTGCACCACCGGGATGTCGTGCCACACCGACGCGTCGTTCACGAGATACCGCGTCGGGAAGTTGTCGGCGCCGTCGACGATCAGGTCCCAGCCGTCGCCGAGGATGCGCTCGACGTTCTCCGACGTGAGCCGCTCCCTGTAGGTGACGACGTCGACGTCCGGGTTCAGCGCCTCGATCGCGCGCTTTGCCGAATCGACCTTCGGCGTGCCGAGCGTCTCCAGCGAGTGAGCGACCTGCCGCTGCAGGTTCGTCTCGTCGACGATGTCGGCGTCGACGATGCCGAGACGGCCGATTCCGGCCGCCGCGAGGTAGAGCGACGCCGGTGAGCCGAGACCGCCGGCTCCGATCAGGAGGATCCGGCTGTCGAGGAGCTTCAGCTGGCCTTCCTCTCCGATCTCCGGGATCAGGATGTGACGCGAGTACCGTGTCCGGCGGTCGGGAGAGAGCGTCCGCGGCATCACGATCTCGCCCCCGTTTCGCTTCCAGTCCGTGAAGCCGCCGGCCAGCGAGTGGGCGTTCGTGTAGCCGAGGTCCTGCAGCGTCTTCGCCGCGAAGGCCGAGCGGTTCGCGGCGGCGCAGTAGAGGACGATCGGCGAGTTCTTGTCGGTGACGACACCTTCGATCCTCGACTCGAGGAACCCGCGCGGCACGTGGATCGCACCGGGAAGGTGGCCCTCCTGCCATTCGTCGGCCTCACGGATGTCGATCCAGGCGGCGCCGTCGAGCGCCTCGGCCGCCCGTGCATCGACCTCGGAGATCTCCGACTTCGTGCGCTGCAACAGCTCCCGATAGGTGGTCATGCCTATTGAAACGGTAGCGGTACCACGGTTCATTCCCGCTACGTTGGGCGCCGTGTCGCCTGCCGTCCGGGTGCGTGTCGTCGCCGGAGCCGCCGCGGTCGCCACGGCGGTGGTCGTCGTCGGGGTCGTCGCCGCCACGCGACAGGACCCCGCGCAACCTTCGGCGCGATCGTGCAGCCCGCGAAAGCCGTACTTCGTGGACGGCGTCACCTCCGCACACGAGGGTGCGATCCAGCAGGCGTTCTCTGCCTCCTCGTCGCGGAAGACAGCGATCGCCATGGAGCCGCTGGCGCAGCTCGTCCCTGGAGATGCCGCGGTGCAGTTCAACTACGGGCTCGCGCTCTATTGCGCGGGCTACCTGGCGGAGGCCGTGCAGGCGTTCGAGGCGGCCAAGAAGGCCGGCAACGACACCTTCTACGAGATCCGCGCAGACTCGATTCTCCACCCGCAGTACTTCTCCCAGGGCTACCCGATCTTCGAGCCGGAGGGACGGGTCGATGCGCTCCTCCGGCAGGGGATCGCCGAGCAGACGGCCGGCCACCAGCATTCCGCCGAGCGGCTGTATGCGCGAGCTGCGCGCCTGCATCCGACCGACGATCAGGCGCAGGTTGCGGCCGCGGTCGGGCGGTTCGACGAGTCCAACCTGGCCGCCTCGTTCTCGCGCCTCGGCCCGCTGGTCAAGCGATTCCCGAAGAGCATCTCGGTCCGATACCACCTCGGCCTACTGCTCGCGTGGACGGGTCAGCGTGCTCAGGCCGTGGTCGAGTTCCGTGAAGCGAAGCGGCTTGGACCGCACACGGAGCTCGGACGGGAAGCGAACGCCTTCGTCGAGCGTCTTGTGACCGACAGGACCGACCGAACGCAAAGATGAGCCGGGCGGCCCTGGCGTCCGTCCGGCCCCGATGCGACAGTTCCGCATCCGGCGAGGGGGAACGATGGGAACGAGGGTCCGCCAGTCGGCGGAGATCGAGGAAGAGCCGCAACTCGAGGAAGGCCCGGCCGAGGTCGAGGTCTTCGCGGCTCTGGACGAGGTCGAGGAGGTCGAGGAGCTCGACGAGCCCCCCGAGCTCGAGTTCGAGTTCACGACCGATTCGCTGCAGCTGTTCCTGAAGGACGTCGGTCGCGTCGATCTGCTCACCGCCGCGCAGGAGGTCGAGCTCGCGAAGCGCATCGAGCGCGGCGATCATCGCGCGAAGCAGGAGATGATCGAGGCGAACCTGCGCCTGGTCGTGTCGATCGCGAAGCGCTACCGCAACCAAGGCCTGCCGTTTCTCGACCTGATCCAGGAAGGCACGATCGGGCTCGTCCGCGCCGCCGAGAAGTTCGACTGGCGCAAGGGCTACAAGTTCTCGACCTACGCGACGTGGTGGATCCGCCAGGCGGTCGCCCGCGCGCTCGCCGACAAGGCGCGCACGATCAGGATGCCCGTCCACGTCGTCGAGAAGCTCAACAAGATCGTCCGCACCGAGCGGAAGCTCCGGGCCGAGCGCGGGCGGGAGCCGCTGAACGCGGAGATCGCCGCGGAGCTCGGCATGTCGGTCGAGGAGGTCGACGCGATCCGCCGCACCTCTCAGGTGCCGGTCTCGCTCGAGAAACCGGTCGGCGACGAAGAGGAATCGGAGTTCGGTCACTTCATCGAGGACGACAGTGCGCCACTGCCGGACGAGGCCGCCGACACGGCCTTCCGGATTGCCGCGCTCCAGAAATGTCTCTCCGCGCTCTCGCAGCGCGAGCGCCGCGTGCTCGAGCTGCGCTACGGCCTGAACGGTGAGTCGCCGTGCACCCTCGATGAGGTCGGCCGTGCGTTCCGCGTCACGCGGGAGCGGATCAGGCAGATCGAGAACCAGAGCCTGAAGAAGCTCCGCGCGCTCGCCGACAGCGAAAAGCTCCGCGAAGTCGCCTAGCTTTGTTGGGAGGGAAACCGCCCGGTTTCCCTCCCAAGACCCTCCCTTCCCGGGGGCGCGGCACGGCGACGCGGCGCCTGGCCTCCCGCCGGGCGGAGCCCGGCTTCGGCCTCGACGGGCGCTTGACCTTGATGGGATGAACTTCGCGCAACGGCGGTAGGGTCGGGTGGTGGCCGCGCTTCCCACCGGTACGGTCACGTTCCTCTTCACAGATGTCGAAGGCTCGACGCGACTACTGCGAGAGCTCGGTCCCGCGTACGGCACCGCGCTCGCGGAGCATCGCCGCTTGATCCGTGCGGCCGCCGAGGCAAATGGAGGCGTGGAGGTCGACACGCAGGGCGACGCACTCTTCTTCGCGTTCCCTTCGCCGTCGGCCGGTGTCGCCGCCGCGGCCGACGCACAACGAGCACTCGCGGAAGGCGCGCTACGCGTTCGGATGGGCCTGCACACCGGCACGGCGGAGCTGACCCCTGAGGGCTACGTCGGCCTCGACGTCCACCTCGGTGCCCGGATCGCGGCCGGCGCGCACGGCGGCCAGGTCGTCCTGTCGCACGCGACGCGTGTCTGCATCGCCCGCTCCATCGTCGTGCGCGACCTCGGCGAGCACCGAGTCAAGGACTTCGACACACCGGTCTGGATCTACCAGCTCGGCGACAAGAAGTTCCCCCCGCTGAAGACGATCTCCAACACCAATCTGCCGCATCCGGCGAGCACATTCTTCGGCCGCGCGCGAGAGGTGAACGAGGTCGTCGGGCTCCTGCGCGGTGACGCGCGGCTGGTCACGCTCAGCGGGCCGGGTGGGTCGGGAAAGACGCGGATCGCGATCGAGGCCGCCGCCGAGCTGGTGCCGAACTTCCGCGCGGGCGTGTTCTGGGTCGGGCTCGCGAACATCCACGATGCGTCTCTCGTGACCGACACGGTCGCCCGCGTCCTCGGCGCGAAAGGGGATCTCGTCTCGCACGTCGGGGAGCGCGAGCTGCTCTTGCTGCTCGACAACTTCGAGCAGGTGGTCGAAGCGGCTCCCGAGCTCGGCCGGCTTCTGGAGGCCTGCGGCGGTCTCCGTCTGCTCATCACGAGCCGTGAGGTGCTTCGCATCGCCGGAGAAGTCGAATTGGCAGTTCAGCCGCTCGCAGATCACGACGCCGTCGAGCTCTTCTGCGCACGTGCGCGATGCCAGGCCGATGACCACGTCCGCGACCTGTGTGTCGCACTCGACAATCTGCCGCTCGCACTCGAGCTCGCTGCTGCGCGCGCTCGTGCTCTGTCTCCGGCCCAGATCCTCGCTCGGGTGTCCGAGCGGTTGGATCTGTTCGTCGGCGGTCGCGACGCGGGGCCACGCCAGCGGACGCTTCGGGCTGCGATCGAATGGAGCCACGAGCTCCTGTCGCCTCCCGAGCGACGGCTCTTCGCCGACCTCGCCGTCTTCGAAGGAGGGTGGTCGCTGCAGGCCGCTGAGCGCGTCGCGGACGCCGAGGTCGACGTCCTCCAGGAGCTCGCCGAGAAGAGCCTCCTCAGGCTGAGCGGCGAGCGCTTCTGGATGCTCGAGACGATCAGGACGTTCGCGCTCGAGCAGCTCGAACGAAGCGGCCGCACGGACGAGCTCGTCCGTCGTCACGCCGAGTATTTCCATTCGCTCACCGAGGGCCTCAACGAGCTGCTCGACGGGGACGGCTCGATGCCGGAGCGCCTCACGAGCATCGAGGCAGAGCTTCCGAATCTCAGGGCTGCGATCGACCGGAGCCTGGCCGTCGGCGGCCGCAGCGAGCTGGGCCTCGCGGTGGCGGGGTCGCTCACGTCGCTGTGGACGATGCGCGGCCATCTCACGGAGGGGCGCAGATTGCTCGAGGCTGCGCTTGCGGCCTCGACGGCCCCTACCGTCGTCCGCGCAGTCGCCCTTCGCGGAATCGCGCTGGTCACGACCCTTCAGGGGGACTGGCCGGCAGGCGAGCGCTGGTCGGTCGCGTGCGTCGATCTGAGCCGCGCCCTCGGCGAGCCTGCGCTCGAGGCGCCCGCGCTCGCCACGCTCGGTCGATCGCTCCTGGCGCGCGGCGAGGGGGAGCAGGCACGGCATGCCTTCGAAGCCTCCGCCGCGGTCGCGGAGGCGGTCGGCCTCGAGCGGGTGGCCGGGATGGCGCGGTTCAATCTCGGTTGGGCGTCGCTGACGGCGGGCGACCTCGCTGCCGCGCGAGCCGAGCTCGAAGGCTCGCTGGCGCGATTCACGGCCGACGGCTGGGAGTACGGGATCACACGCTCGCTGACGGCGCTGGCCGCCGTGGCATTGCACGGTGACACGCCCAACGATGCTCTGCCGCTCCTCGGGCGGAGCCTGGAGATCTCACGACGGCTCGGAGACCTGGAGGATGGCGTCTGGGCGCTCGAGCTCTACGCCGTGGCGCTCGTTCGATCGGCTCCCGGGGAAGCTGCGCGCCTGCTCGGTGCTGCCGAGGCCGGGCGCGAACAGCTCGGGATCACATCCGAAGCAGTGGATGCCGGGCTGCACGACGCGGCTGTCGCGTTCCTGGCGCAGACGATCGGCGACGACGAGCTCGGCCCTGCCTGGGAGGCCGGACGCCGGCTCGGGCTCGACCACGCGCTCGAGCGCGTCGGAGGCGGGTAGGCTCGGTGCGTGCCGGAGCCCTGGTTCGACGAGCTGGCGGAGTTTCTCCGCATCCCATCGATCAGCGCCGACGCGCTGCACGCGGGCGATGTTGCGACGGCAGGTCGATGGGTCTGCGACTTCCTGACGGATGCGGGTGGGACGTCCGAGCTCGTTGACTGGAAGGGCCAGCCGCTTGCGATCGGCGAGCTGAAGGCGTCGAACGGCGGCGATGTGCCGACCGTCCTCTGCTACGGGCATTTCGACGTTCAGCCCCCGGACCCACTCGAGCTCTGGGACTCGCCGCCGTTCGAGCCCGAGGTACGCGGCGAGTATCTCTACGGGCGCGGAACGGTCGACGACAAGGGCCTGCTCTACCTGCTCCTCTCGGCTGCGCGCGAGCTTGCGCTGGCCGGACAGCTCCCCGTCGACGTGCGCTTCTGTTGCGACGGGGAAGAGGAGAGCGGTGGCCATTCGATTGTCGAATTCATCGAGGCCGACGAGCGCGGGGCCGACGCCGCCGTGATCTTCGACAGCGGGATGATCCGCCGCGATGTCCCGGCGTTCAACGTCGCGACCCGCGGCATCGCGTACTTCCATGTCATCGTACGAACCGGAGAGCGCGACCTTCACTCGGGCGTGTACGGCGGTGCGGCGCTGAACGCGGCGCACGCGCTGATCCAGGCGCTCGACGGCCTGATCGCGCGCGACGGCACCCTCGCGGAGCCGCTTCGGCAGGGAATCGCCGCTCCGACGGAAGCGGAGCTCGAGAGCTGGGCCGAGCTGCCGCCGGGCGCGGACGAGTTGGAGGAGGCGGGCGCGAGGCCGAAGGACGCCCGCGCTGCCGAGGACTTCTACCGGCGGACGTTCGCCGAACCGTCGGTCGACGTGAACGGGATCGTCAGCGGCTCACCGCACCTGCAGAAGACCGTCCTCCCGGTGGAGGCGGCCGCGAACGTCTCGATCAGGCTCGCGCCGGGTCAGCGAGCCGACGTCATCGCACCCGAGGTCGAACGCCTCCTTCGTGCCGCAGCCCCCGCCGGCGCCGATGTCTTCGTCGAGCATCTGTCGTCGGCCGAGCCCGGGCTCGTGGCTCCCGAGTCGAAGGCGATCCAGCTCGGGCTCGACGCCTTCGAGCGGGCACTCGGCCGGCGGCCGGTGTTGGTCCGCTCTGGCGGCACCTTGCCGATCGTGCCGGCGCTCGTCGACAAGGGCATCCCGGTGATCGTCACCGGCTTCGGCCTTCCCGATTCGCAGATTCACTCGCCGAACGAGCGGCTGCTGGTCGAGTACGTCCCCCGCGGCATCACCGCGGCGCGAGAGCTCTTCCTCGCGTTCGCGTCCCTTTGATCGATCTCCACAGCCACGTCTTGCCCGGGATCGACGACGGGGCCGTTGATCTCGACGAGGCGCTCGAGATGTGCCGCGCGGCGGCCGCCGACGGCATCGACGTGCTGGCGGCGACGCCGCATGTGCGGCACGACCATCCGACCACTCCAGAGCGGATGGAGTCCGCCTTGGCGACCGTTCGCGAGGCGGCCGCGGGCGTGATCACGCTCGTTCCGGGTGGCGAGCTCGATCTGTCCGAGCTCGATCGTCCGCTCGACGAGCTGTTGCGTTTCGCGCTCGCGGGCAATGCGGGCTACCTGCTCGTCGAGACTCCGTACCACGGCTGGCCGCTCGACATCGGGATGCGCTTCGAGCGGCTCGAGGCCGTCGGGGTCACGCCGGTGCTCGCGCATCCCGAGCGAAACTTCGACGTCCAGCAGCGGCCCGACCTCCTTGCCGGATTGGTCGAGGCGGGCGCTCTCATCCAGGTGACGGCGGCGTCCGTCGACGGGAGGCTCGGGCGCGACCCGGAGCGGTGCGTGCGCCGGCTGCTGGACGCCGGGCTCGTGCACATGATCGCCAGCGACGCACACGCGCCGACCGTTCGCGCGATCGGGCTCTCCGCCGCCGCCCGTGCAATCGGCGACCCGCGCCTCGCGGAATGGCTGACCGACGAGGTTCCACGCGCGATCGTCGAGGGCCGGACCGTGCCGGTGCGGCCGTCCAGTGGACGGCCGCACCGGTGGTCGCTCAGAGGAGGAAGCTAGTTCTGCGTCGCCGGATCGCCGGGCTCGTGGTCGCCGACATGCTTCGCCGGCGTGGCCTCGACCTGCGCGAGCGTGGACGCGCGCGGCGCACGGACGCGGATCGTGATGCGGTCGCCTGCCTGGAGGTGCGAAGCGTCGATCACGGTCGGCACCTTGCCCTGCCAGAGCAGGAAGATCGTACCGTCATCGTAGGAGAAGGACTGATCGAGGGGCTGGCCGAGCATCGACTGCAGGCCGCGCCAGTTGCCGCTCGACACATGGAGGGCGATATGCCCGCCGGACTGGGGTCCGGTCACCGTGCCGACGTAGAGGTACAGCGGGCGCGACGCCGGATTCGTGACGGCGCCGAAATCACCGACTGTGCCGGCTGCCGTGCCCTCGATCGTCTGAAGCGACGACCCGTGCGGCGCGCGCACGTTGACCTGCACGTCGTCGCCCGACTTCAGGTCCGCGACGGAGCCGACGTGGGGTGTGCCGTGCGACCAGACCAGGATCTCGGTCGACGAGCCGATCGCGAACGTCTGGTTCTGCGACTGTCCGATCAAGGCTTTCAGCGCAGCGTGGTTTCCGCCGTCGACTTGCACCTGGACGTTGCGTCGAGCTCGCGTTCACGAGGTCGCCTCTGAACTGGTAGAGCTGTCCCTTGGGCCCACCGGTCGCAGTGGCGGCGACGGCAGCGCAGACGAGCGAGGCGAGCGCGAGGGAGAGGATCAGGCGGTGTTTCATCGTGGGTTCCTCCTGCTGGGTCGAAACGGGCTGACGTGTGCAACCTTCGTCTCGTCGCGCAAGCTCGCCGTTCTCGCCACGTAAGCGGGAGGCAAAACCTCGCCTGAACGTCACCAGGGTGGTGGATTGTGCACCCAGCGGCCGCCGACCATGGTCGCGACGACCCGTGCGTCGAGGTCGTCCCAGGGGTCGCGGTCGAGTACCACGAGATCGGCGAGCATCCCGGGGACGAGCCGTCCGCGTCGCCGCTCGTCGTGCGACAGCCACGCCGGCGCGACGCAGGTCGCGTGGAACGCCTCGTCCACGGTGAGCGCCTGCTCCGGATGCCAGGCGGGTCGCTCGTCGATCGTCCGGAGGACACCCGCGCGAATGCCCGCGAGAGGGTCCAGCTCCTCGATCGGCGCGTCCGAGCCGTTTGCGAGCACGGCGCCCGAGTCGAGGAGGGAGCGGAACGCGTAGGCACCTTGCGTTTTGCCGGCCCAGCTGCGATCCGCGAGGTCGCGATCCGAAGGTGCGTGCGAGAATTGCACCGACGCCGCGACGCCGATCTCTGCGAAGCGGGCGACATCTTCGGGTGCGAGCAGCTGGGCGTGCTCGATGCGCTGGCGTAGCCCGAGCGGCTCCCACTCGCTCCGCGTCTGCTCGAATGCGTCGAGCGCCTCGCGATTTGCCCGGTCGCCGATCGCATGCACCGCCACGGGGAATCCGTTTGCCGCTCCGCGGCGCACGATCTCGGCCAGCTCGTCACCGCTGGTGATCCGCACGCCGCTCCCGTCGAGCAGCCATGCGGTACGCGAGCCGAGCGTCCCGTCCATGAACACCTTGAGGTAGCCGAGGGTGAGGAGGGGGTTGCCGAACCCCGAGCGCAGGCCGAGCTCGTGGGCGTGCTCGACCTTGTCGGCCGGGATCGACTGCCAGACGCGCAGTGTGAGTGCCCCGAATTCTTCGAGGCGCCGCCAGAGGCCGAGTGCGCCGAGCCAGCCGTCCTTGTCGTGGACGGCGGTCACCCCGCGGCTTGCGGCCAGCCTCACGCCGAGTCGCATCGCCTCGACGTACTCGCCGTCGTCGAGCGTCAGGTAGCGGTCCTTGAAGCGCCAGGCCGCCTCCTCGCGCAGAACGCCGGTGGGCTCGCCGGCTTCGTCCCGCTCGACCACGCCGCCGGGCACCTCCAGGTCGCCGTTCGCGCGGGCGAGCGCAGCCGAGTTGAGCCAGAGCGAGTGATAGTCCTTTGCGATCAGGGCGGCCGGTGTGTCGCGGGTGATCGGGTCGAGGTCATGGCGTGTCGGCTCGCGCGCCGGTTGCCAGTCGCCACTTCGCCAGCCGAAGCCCCGCAGCCAGCGGCCCGGTGAGTGGCGGCGGTGCGGCACGAAGTCGGGCGAGTGCGTCGTCCAGCGACGTGCACCCGTCCAGCTTCACCTCCGCCTGCGCCACCGACCACGTCGGGAAGTGGACGTGCGAGTCGGTGAGGCCGGGGACGACCGTGTAGCCACACAGGTCGACAACATCGGGTGAGGGCAGGGCGGTCTCGTGCACGCCGACCCCGCCGGCGACGACATCACCGGCGATCGAGAGTGCCCGCCCGGTCGGGATCTGCGGGTCGAGTGTCCGAACGAGGCCGTTCTCGAGACGCACTCGACGAATGTAATACGTACGGACTAGCGCGCAGCGACCAGGAGCAGCAGCACGCCGGCGGACGCGAGCAGCGTCGCCGTGAGCGCGAGTACGAGCATGCGGGCGGGGACGACCATGGCCCGGTTATCGGCAGGGGCGGCTTTACACTAGAGCTCCTTGAGTGCGCTCGATCCGCTGACCGGTGAGCAGCGTGAGATCCGCGAGCTGGTGCGCGCGTTGGCGCGTGAGCGGATAGCGCCGAGGGCGGCGGAGATCGACAGGAGCGCGGCGTTTCCGTGGGATGTGGTCGAGCTGTTCCGCGAGAACGACGTGTTCGGTGTGCTGTTCGACGAGCAGTACGGCGGGATCGGGGCGAGCGCGCTTTTGACGTTGGTGGTGATCGAGGAGCTGTCGAAGGTGTGCGCCACGAGCGGGCTGATCGTGGCCGTGCAGGAGCTGGGCTCGCTCGGGATCAAGCTGGCGGGCAGCGACGAGCAGAAGCGGCGCTTCCTGCCGCGGCTCGCGAGTGGGGAGTGGTTGGCGGCGTATGCGTTGACGGAGCCGGGCTCGGGGTCGGATAGCGCCGCGATGCGGACGACGGCGCGCCGCGACGGCGACGACTTCGTGCTGGAGGGAGGGAAGCGGTTCATCACGAACGCGGGGGTCGCGTCGCTGTACGTCGTGTTCGCGAAGACCGGCCAGGAGGAGGAGGGCCATTCGGGGATCTCGGCGTTCGTGGTCGAGGCGGACACGGCGGGGCTGTCGGTGGGGCGGATCGAGCCGAAGATGGGGATCAAGGGCTCGACGACCGGGGAGATCTTCTTCGACGGCTGCCGTGTGCCGGCCGCGAACCTGCTCGGCGGCGAGGGCGAGGGCTTCCGGATCGCGATGCGGATCCTCGACCGGTCGCGGCCCGGGATCGCTGCGCAGGGGCTCGGGCTCGCCCAGGGCGCGACCGACTACGCGGTCGACTACGCGCGTTCGCGCGAGACGATGGGCAAGCCGATCGCCGAGCACCAGCTGATCGCGGGGATGCTGGCCGACATGGAGACGAAGCTGTGAGGCGGCGCGCGGCCTGCTCTACAAGGTCGGCCGCATGATCGACGAGGGCGACGACGGGGCCGGAGCTGACGAAGCTGTCGGCGATGGCGAAGCTCTACTGCACGCGACGTCGCGATGGAGGTGACGACGGACGCCGTGCAGATGCTCGGCGGCTACGGCTACATCTCCGAGTATCCCGTCGAGCGGATGATGCGCGACGCGAAGATCACCCAGATCTACGAGGGCACGAACCAGATCCAGCGCATCGTGATCGCGCGCGAGATGCTCAAGGAGAACCGCTCCTCGCTCCTCGCCGGCATCGGTTGAACATGACCCACGAGGTCAAGCTCTCGAGCGCGCGACCGCGTCCTCTTCCCGGACGACGGGATCACGAAGGGCGACCTCTTCGACTACTACGACCGCGTCGCCGGCGTGATCGTGCCGCACCTGCGCGACCGGCCGTTCACGATGAAGCGCTGGCGCGAGGGACTCCCCGGCGACGCGTTCTTCCAGAAGCAGGCGCCGAAAGGCATCCCGGCCTGGATCCCGACGCGGCAGTTCCGGACGTGGCCGCGCGGCGGCAAGGGCGAGTCCCGGCTCGTCGACTTCCCGCTCGTCGACTCGCGCGAGGCGCTGCTCTGGATGGTGCAGATGCACTGCATCGACATGAACGCGTGGTACTCGCGCGTCGACAAGCCCGACCGGCCCGACTTCGTGCTCTTCGACCTCGACCCGCCGGACGAGCCGGACGCGTTCGCGCTCTGCGATTCGCGTCGCGCACTACGTGCATCCGCGAGCGCTCGACGCGCTCGAGCTCCGGTCGTACGTGAAGACGAGCGGCGCCGACGGCATCCACGTGCTCGTGCCGATCACGCGCCGATCGACGTTCGAGGAGACCTACGAGTTCGCCGAGCTGCTCGTCGCGGCGGCTCGAGGCAGACCATCCGGGCGAGGTGACGACCGAGTGGCTGAAGAAGAAGCGGTCAGGGCGTGCTGCGTCGACCACCGCCAGAACGGCTGGGGCAAGACGATCGCGTCGGTCTACTCCGTGCGGCCCGAAGCCCGGCGCGCCGGTGTCGACGCCGCTGCGCTGGGAGGAGCTGACCGAGGAGGTGCGGCCGCGCGACTTCACGATGGCGGTCGCGCTCGACCGCGTCGCGGCGCCACGGCGACCTCTTCGAGCCGGTGCTGCACGGGTGGACAGCCGCTAGGCCCGGCGCTGAAGCGGTTGCAGGCCGATGCTGGCGACTGACTGGGTCACCGTGTCGTCGCTCGCGACGGCCGGGGCGACGCTGGTCCTCGCGTTCGCGACGTTCGCGTCCGTCAGCTCGGCGAACCGCGCCGCCCGAGCCGCCGAGCGCTCGCTGCTCGCCGGGCTGCGGCCCGTGCTGATGCCGTCGCGGCCCGACGATCCGCTGCAGAAGGTCGGCTTCTCCGACGACCGCTGGTTCAAGGTGCCCGGGAGCAGTGGCGGTGGCCGAGGTCACCGACGATGCGATCTACCTCGCAGCGGCGTTGCGCAACGTCGGCAGCGGCATCGCGGTGCTGCACGGCTGGTACATTGCATCCGGAGCGGCCGCAGCGGTAGCGATCGGATCACGCGCCGCTCGAGGAGTTCCACCGGCTGACGCGCGACCTCTACATCGCGCCCGGCGAGGTCGGGTTCTGGCAGGGCGCCTTCCGCGATCCATCCGATCCGGCGTTCGCGGAGGCGCGCACGGCGATCGAGGCGCGCCAGCGGATCGGCGTCGAGATCCTCTACGGCGATCACGAGCTCGGCAGGCGCGCGATCAGCCTACTTCTCGTTCACGCCGCGTGACGACGGCAGCTGGCTCCTCTCCGTTGCGCGCCACTGGAACGTCGACGGCGCCGCACCGCGCTAGCAACTCGGTACCAGGCACCAGGGTGCCTGGCACCCTCGTGCAACGCGCCGTGTGCGCGCTCCCAGAGCTACTCAGGTGTTTCCAGCATGCGCTCGAAGCTCGGCCTTGTACGCCCGCTTGGCCGCCTGGTAGCGCTCGAGCGCCTCCGGCGAATCGACATCGCCGAGCGTCGGATGATTCGGGACGAGATCGCGGGCGACCTCGACGTCGAACCGCTTGGCGAGCACGGAGCCGAGCGCGGTGATCTTCATCGGTCCGAAGCCGGGTAGTGCGCCGATCCGCTTTTTCAGGTCGGCGCCGTCCTTCGCACCGTCCCAGATCCGCGCCGCATCGCCGCCGTAGTCCTCGGTGACGACCGCGGCAAGGTCACGTACCCGTTCCGCCATGGCGCTCGGGAAGCGGTGGATCGCCGGCCGCTCTGCAAACAGCGGTGCCAGATCGAGTGCGGCGAGCTTCTTCGGCGCGAGGGTCCCCGCACGCTGCTTCAGCACGTACGGGCCGGCGAACGCCTTCTGCACCGAAACCTGCTGGTCGATCGCGAAGCCGACGAGCAGCGCGAACGGATCGTCGGCGAGCAGCCTGCACGCCCGCTCGTCGTCCGTGAACCAGAGCGCGTCGGGCATACGACGATCCTACGCGGCGTCGAGGATCGGCGGGAGGAGCAGCTACGGGCTGACGTCGAGCGATTGCGTGCGACGATCAGCCGCGATGCACGCCCATCGTGATCGACCCGACCCAGCCCGACTCGCTCCGCTTGAGCGCCAGCAGTGAACGCTTGCCGCCGTTGACGAAGATCGAGTCCTGTGCGTTGCGCGTGTCGCGGTTCGGCCGCGACGAGTAGGGCGCGCGTTTGTACGCGGTGTCGGTGATCGCGTCGGAAAAGAAGAGCTGTCCGGTGTGCACGACGTTGCCGCCGACATGCACCTTCACGTGGATGTGGACGGCACGCCCCGTGTACCAGCCCGGATAGACGGTGATGAAGCTCGCCAGCCCCTGGCTGTTCGTCGGCTGGATCCCGCGCATGAACGTCCGGCTCGCAGCACCGGACCCGAATCCGGAATAGACGCCGGCTGCGTCCGCATGCCAGATGTCGACGGCCGCGCCCTTGATCGGCGCGCACGTCGACGCATCCACGACTGACAGCCGCAGCGCGAGTGGTGTCCCGGGGTGCCCGTCGGTGATGTTGCGGCGCACCTTCTCCTCGGCGATGTAGTACGGCCCTTCCGTGAGCTCGGGCGTGAGCACACACGTGACGAGGCCGGACGACACAGCCGCGGGACCGTCACCTTCAGCGCGGTCCGCCACGATCCCGCCGCCGGCCGCTGCAAGAGCAGTGTCCCGAGGCGTGCGAGCGATCCGCGTCGCGTAAAGCGTTCGTCGAGCGTCATGAGGTGAAGGTAGCCGCGCTCCCTGTGAAGGTGCTGGGAGTCAGTAGGGTGGATGAGTGATGCAACCGGCAACGTCCGCCGGGCTCCTGGGCCGCGGGCACGCGGCGCGCTGCTGTGTCCTCGGTCGCGCCCATAGGTCCGCCGTGGCCGCTCCCTGCATCCTTGCATCGCTTGGTGCCCGCAACCCAGGAACCGGGCGACGTCCCCGGTCACATCACTAGTGGATCCGCTCAGCGTCTTTTCGCCGGTGACGCGGGCGTGGTTCGAGCGCACGTTCGCGGCGCCGACGCCCGCCCAGCAGCTCGGCTGGCCCGCGATCGGGTCAGGATCGCATGTGCTGATCCAGGCGCCGACGGGCTCCGGCAAGACGCTCACCGCCTTCCTGTACGCAATCGACCGTCTCGCTCCGACCCCCGGACAGGGTTTGCGCGTGCTGTACGTCTCGCCGCTGAAGGCGCTGAACTACGACATCGAGCGCAACCTCCGCGGTCCCCTGGCCGGGCTCGAGTCGCACGTTCGGGTCGCGGTGCGCACCGGTGACACACCGGCGAAGGAGCGGCGGGAGCTCGTCAGCGAGCCGCCGGACATCCTGATCACGACGCCGGAGTCGCTGTATCTGATGCTCACCTCGCAGGCACGCGAGACCCTGCGCGGCGTCGAGACGCTCATCCTCGACGAGGTCCATGCGGTCGCCGGCACGAAGCGTGGCTCGCACCTCGCGCTCAGTGTCGAGCGCCTGGAGGCGTTGCTCGACCGCCCGATGCAGCGAATCGGCCTGTCGGCCACGCAGCGGCCGCTCGAGGAGATCGGCCGCTTCGTTGCGGGCGGCCGTCCGATCGAGCTCGTCGATGCCGGGACCCGAAAGGAGCTCGACCTCGAAGTCGTGATCCCTGTCGAGGACCTGCGTGAGCTCGGCTCGACCGCTGCGCTCTCGTTCCCCGCGCCGGCTGACGGCCAGGAGATGGACGCCGGCACGGAGCGTGGGGCCAAATCGATCTGGCCGTCGATCTACCCGGAGATCCTGCGCCTCGTCGAGCAGCACCGTTCGACGATCGTGTTCGTCAACAACCGCCGGCTTGCGGAGCGGCTCGCGCTGCGGCTCAACGAACTGGCCGAGCGCGAGCTTGCACGCGCGCACCACGGATCGCTTGCCCGCGAACAGCGCGTGCTCGTCGAAGAGGACCTCAAGGCCGGTCGCATTCCGTGCCTCGTCGCCACCTCGAGCCTCGAGCTCGGCATCGACATGGGAGCCGTCGACCTGGTGATCCAGGTGGAATCGCCGAAGTCCGTCGCGCGCGGCCTGCAGCGAATCGGTCGTGCCGGGCACGAGCTCGGTCAGGTGTCGAAAGGACGCATCTTCCCGAAGTTCCGCGCCGACTTGCTCGAGAGCGCGGTCGTGGCACGTGCGATGCGCAACGGTGAGATCGAGGAGACGCGCATCCCCCTGAATCCGCTCGACGTGCTCGCGCAGCAGATCGTCGCGATCGCCGTCGACGCCGAGATCTCCGTCGACGAGCTCCATGCGCTCGTCACGCGTGCGTATCCGTTCCGCGAGCTGTCGCGGCCCCAGCTCGAGAACGTCCTGGACATGCTCGCCGGCCGGTACCCCTCGGACGAGTTCGCCGAGCTGCGTCCCCGCATCGTGTGGGATCGGACCGGCGGCACGATCAGAGCGCGCGACGGTGCCCGTCGGCTAGCCGTCACGAACGCAGGGACGATCCCCGACCGCGGCCTGTTCGGCGTCTTCCTCGTGGACGGCGGCGGACGCGTCGGCGAGCTCGACGAGGAGATGGTGTACGAGGCTCGTGCGGGGCAGACGTTCCTCCTCGGCGCATCGACCTGGCGGATCGAGGAGATCACGCGCGACCGCGTCCTCGTCTCGCCCGCGCCCGGCGTGCCCGGTGCGGTCCCGTTCTGGAAGGGCGAGGGTGTCGGGCGACCCTTCGAGCTCGGCCAGAAGATCGGCGCCGCCTCGCGCGAGCTCTCGGCGTTGTCCGAGCAAACGGCGGCGGCCCGACTTCGTTCCGAATACCACCTCGACGAGCGTGCGGCGCGCAACCTCCTGACGTTTCTCCGCGAACAGCAGGACGCGACAGGTGCGGTCCCGTCGGACCGCACGATCGTGATCGAGCGGTTCCGCGACGAGATCGGCGACTGGCGCGTGTGCATCCTCACGCCGTTCGGCGGCCGGGTGCACGCCCCGTGGGCGATGGCGATCGCCGCGAAGTTGCGCGAGTCCCACGGCCTGGAGGCGCAGTCGATCTGGTCGGACGACGGCATCGCCCTGCATTTCCCGGAGACGGAGACGCCGCCACCGGTCGACGAGCTCGTCGTCGCGCCGGGTGAGGTCGAGGATCTCGTCGTCGCAGAGCTCGGCGACACGGCGCTCTTCGGAGCACGCTTCCGCGAGAATGCCGCTCGTGCGCTGTTGATCCCGCGCCGCCGACCCGGGGTGCGAACGCCGCTGTGGCAGCAGCGCTTGAAAGCGCAGTCGCTGCTGCAGGTGGCGCGGCGCTACGGATCGTTCCCCGTTGTGCTCGAGACCTTCCGCGAGTGCCTGCAGGACGTGTTCGACCTGCCTGCCCTACGCGGGCTGCTCTCGGCACTCGAGACCCGGGAGATCGACCTCGTCGAAGTCGAGACCCAGTCGGCGTCGCCGTACTCGGCGTCGTTGCTCTTCGACT
Source organism: uncultured Thermoleophilia bacterium (assembly GCA_963715115.1). Lineage (GTDB taxonomy): Bacteria > Actinomycetota > Thermoleophilia > Gaiellales > Gaiellaceae > PALSA-600. The sequence goes on along the minus strand of CAVQRE010000026.1, from coordinate 77,729 downwards.
ACATCGCCACCTACATGTACGAGGACGACACGCCGCCGGCCGAGCGTCGGGCGCAGGCCCTCAGCCTCGACCGCGACCTGCTGCGGGAGCTGCTCGGCCAGGAGGAGCTCCGCGACCTGCTCGACGCCGATGCGGTCGAGGAGGTCGAGCGACAGCTCCGCGGCTCGCCCACGACGGCGGATGGGCTGCACGACCAGCTGCGCGTGCGCGGCGACGTTCGTCCTGGCGAATACGACCCCGGCCTCGCCGCGCCGCTTGTCGACGAACGCCGCGCGGTTGTCGTTCGGATCGCCGGCGAGGAGCGGCTGATCGCAGTCGAGGATGCCGGCCGCTATCGCGACGCGCTTGGTGCGATGCCGCCGTCGGGGCTCCCCGACGTGTTCCTCGAGGGCGGGCCTGACTCTCTGCGACAGCTCGTGCTCCGGTTCGCGAAGGGCCGCGGCCCGTTCACGACCGCGCAGGCGAACGAGCGCTTCGGCCGCGACGTCTCGCAGGAGCTGCAGAGGCTCGAGCACGATGACCTGCTCGTTCGCGGCGAGTTGCGTCCAGGGGGGACCGAGCGCGAGTGGTGCGATCCCGACGTTCTGCGGCGGCTCCGCCGTGCCTCGATCGCAGCGCTGCGCCGCGAGGTCGAGCCCGTCGAGCAGGCGGCGCTCGCGCGCTTCTTGCCCACGTGGCACGGCGTCGGCAGGCGGGCGACCCTGCGCGAGGCACTCGTGCCGCTCCAGGCGCTGCCGCTGCCGGTCGGGCTCTGGGAGTCGCAGCTCCTGCCCCGCCGCGTGCCCGGCTATCGCCCCGAGCACCTGGACGCGCTCTGCGCGAGCGGCGAAGTGGTCTGGCTCGGCGCAGGCCCGGACCGCGTTGCCCTGTACTTCCGCGAGGACGCGCCCGCGCTCGGCCGCGTGCCCGGGAGCCCGTCGCACGCGGGGCGCGCACACGATGCTCTGCGCGGTGTCCTTCACCACGCGCTGCACTGGGACGAGCTGATCGCCGAGAGCGGTCTCGACGAGAACGAGGCGCTGCCGGCGCTGTGGGATCTGGTCTGGGCGGGCGAGGCGACGAACGACGCCTGGGCCCCATTGCGCGCGGCGAGGCGAAACGGCCTGCCGAGCGCCGAGCGGCGGCCGCGCCGATTCTCCCGCCGCCGGGCCGGCGTCACGTCGGCGACACAGGGCCGCTGGTCGTCGACGGAGCGCCTCTTCGCGACGCCCCCCGACCGGCGTGCGCTCGCCGAGCTGCTGCTCGAGCGGCAGGGCATCGTCACTCGCGACGGCGTTCGGGCCGAGGGCATTCCGGGGGGCTACGGTGCGGTCTACGCGGAGCTCCGCGCGCTCGAGACGCTCGGGCTGTGTCGTCGCGGCTACTTCGTCGAAGGACTGGGGGGCGCACAGTTTGCACTTGGCGGCGCGGTCGAACGGCTTCGCGAGGTTCGCGAACGCGGGGACGGCGCAGCGGTCGTGCTTGCGGCCGCCGACCCGGCACAGCCGTACGGCGCGGCGCTGCCGTGGCCGCGCCGGGCCGGCGCCCGCGCCGCGCGTGTGGCAGGCGGCCTGGTCGTGCTCGCTGCCGGTGAGCCGCTGCTGTACGTCGAGCGCGGTGGCCGCTCACTCGTGCCACTGCGGGAGCCCGACGATGCCTGGCTCCGGCCGGCGCTCACTTCGCTTGTCGCCCACGTTCGGGCCGGGGGCGTGAAGCGGCTGGCCGTGGAGCGATTCGACGGCGAGCCGGTCGGCGAGAGCGATGTGCTGCCGCTACTCGTCGAGGCGGGGTTTCTCGCCGGCCCGCGGCGCGCCGTCCTGCGCCCCTGAGGGGTGCCAGGCACCTCGGTGCCTGGCACCGGGTAGGAGAGCGGGGCCCCGGCGCGTAGTAAGCGCGCGTGGCGCTGCGAGCTCCGCACCTCTATGAATCCCTGCGCGCGTTCTGCCTCGCCGCCTTCGCGGCGGAGCGCGGTGCGCAGATTCCGTTCGCCTTCGAGGAGCACGCATCGCCGAACGGGCCGTCGCTCTACGAGTACCGGCCGCTCGTGCGCGGCTTCGTCGACGAGCAGGCACCGACGCTCCGCCGGCTCCCCGACGCGCGGAACGCGATCGACGACCTGAACCGGGAGCCTGCCGCGGCGATCTTCGCGCGCGCCCACGCCGGGCTGGCTCAGACGTCCGACGACTCGCTGTTCCGTTCGATCCTGCTGCCGATGCTGACCTGGACGGCCGAGCGGTGCGGCGGGTTCGACTGGAACGACGATGCGTTCGACGCGGCATATGCGGACTTCGAGCTTTCGCTGTTCGGGACGGCGCGCACGTATCTCGCGCTGGCTCCGATCGTGGGCGTGTCGGCGGGATCCGATGCCGATCTCGGCGCCGGGATGCTGCTACGCCCGACGGTTGCCGGCGAGCTTGCGCAGCTGTGGCCCGAGGCACAGGGCCTCCTGCCACCGGAGTTCGGCCGTGACGTCGACCGCCTGCTCGTGCTCACGCTCGGCCGTGAGCTGCAGGCAGACGAGGATGCGCCGGACGCCGCAGCCGAGCTCGCCGACGCCGTTACCGCCCTTCGTCTCGCGACGGGCGGTGCGATTGCCGCAGGGCCTGTCGTGTTCGAGCGTCTCGACTACCGTCCGCTGCGCATCTCGCCGATCCTGCCGATCGCAGCCACGCAGCCGCCGGGCGATGCGATCCGGCTCGATCAGGTACGCGCACGACTCGCAGCCGAGCTGCGCGAGCGGCTGACGCTCGCCGACTCGGACCGGCGGTTGGGCGAGGCGCTCGACCGCTTCGAGCTCTCGCTCTTCGCCGAGGAGCCGTTTCGCTCGGCCCAGGTGCGCGAGAGCCTCGACTGCCTGCTCGGCGACCACGGCGGCCCGTGGGCGTCGGCGATGCGAACGGCCGTCTTGCTCGCCGACAAGACCCGCGAGCGGAGCGAGCTCGTTGCGTCGCTCCACGCGGACCGGCTCCGGCGAGATGCGCGAGACGCGGTTCGCCGGACGCTCGTCGAAACCCTGCTGCACGGCAATCGCGAGGAGCTCGTCGCGGCGCTCGACGAGACGCTGCTCGGGCTTCGACCGCGTCCAGCGTCGACGTTGCGCGTCGCGTGAATCCGGCGCAGAGGCGGCTCGGAGACGTCACAGCTTCCCGGCTACGGTCGGAGACGTGGACGCCGCCGCCCGCGTGCTCGCCAGGCTCGACCGTCTCGACCGGCTCGACGGTGCTGGCGCGCGTCCGGAGGAGATCCTTGCTGAGCTCCGTGCGCTCGTCGTAGAGGCCGAGGCCTGGGCGCGCGAGGAGGGCGATCGGCGTGCCCTCGGAGCCGCTCTCGAACTTCGGCGGCGGGCGGGAGGAATGTCCCCGGGCGGCCCGAACGGATGAGCAGATGGGTCTCGCCCGCCTGCTCCCGCGTCCGAACGTCCGCCCTGCGAGTACGGGCGCGCCCGCCGCCACCCGCGTGATCGCGCTCGCGAACCAGAAGGGTGGGGTCGCGAAGACGACGACGACGCTCAACCTCGGCGTCGCGTTCGCCGAGCAGGGTCACCGGGTGCTCCTGGTCGACCTCGACCCACAGGGCAACTTGACGATGTCGCAGGGCCTGAACCCCGACACGATCCAGCATTCGCTCTTCGACGTGCTCGTTCATCGCCTCCCGATCGACCAGGTGATCGAAAAGCGCGAGGTGGACATCGCGGTGTCGTCGATCGATCTCGCGGGCGCCGACATGGCGCTGTCGAGCATGATCGGGCGCGAGCGCGCTCTCGAGAAGTCGCTGGCGCCGATCAAGGATCGATACGACTACGTGTTGATCGACACGCCGCCGTCGCTCGGTCTGCTGACGATCAACGCATTCGTCGCCGCCGACGGCGTGATCGTGCCCGTCCAGACCGAATACCTGTCGCTGCGCGGGCTCGTGCAGCTCGAAAACACCCTGGCGATGGTGCGCGAGAACTTGAATCCCGAGGTGCGGATCATCGGCATCGTTCCGACGATGTACGACCGGCGGCTCACGCACTCGCGCGAGGCCGACGAGATCCTGCGCGAAAACTTCGGCGACCTCGTCTACTCGACGCGGATCCGCAAGACGATCCGTTTCGCCGAGGCGCCGGTCAAAGGATCATCCGTGCTTGCCTACGAGCCGAACGGCGAGGCCGCAGCCATGTACCGTGACCTCGCGAAGGAGGTGCTGGATGGCCAGAAATCGCGCCAGTATGCGTGAGGGGCCGCTCGCCGACCTCTTCCGGGCGACCGAGGCCGCGAAGCGCGGTGGCAAGGAGGAGCAACCGGACCAGCAGCAGCTGCCGACCGACCCCGAACCGGAAGGGACCGACCCCGAACCAACGCCGCTCCGGGTAGCGGCGCGCGCCGTTCCACCCGAGGAGGCTCCCGAGCCGGTGGTCGAGCGCATGCCGGCACGCTGGCTCGATCCACTTCCCGACCCGCCTGCGCGGCTCGAGCGCGCGCGCGACGCGAACTCGTATCTCGCGGTGATCCGCGTTGTCGGTGTTGGCGGCGCCGGCCTCAACGCCGTGGACCGGATGATCGACGCGGGTATCACGCAGGTCGACTTCGTCGCCGTGAACACCGACATCCAGCAGCTCCAGATGTGTGATGCGCCGACCAAGATCCACATCGGCAGCGAGCTCACGGAAGGGCTCGGCTCCGGTGCGGATCCGGAGATCGGCCGCCATGCCGCCGAGGACGGCTACGACTCGATCAAGCGTGCGCTGCGCGGCTCCGACATGGTCTTCGTGACGGCGGGCGAGGGCGGCGGCACGGGCTCAGGCGGCGCACCGATTGTCGCGCGCATCGCGCGGGAGCTCGGTGCGCTTACGGTCGGCATCGTCACGATGCCGTTCAAGTTCGAGGGATCGAGGCGGAAGAAGCAGGCCGACGACGGTGTACGTGCGCTGCGCGAGGCATGCGACACGCTGATCGTGATTCCGAACGACCGCCTGCTGGAAGTGCTCGACCGGTCGACGTCGATGCTCGAGGCGTTCCGCATCGCCGATGACGTGCTCCGTCACGGTGTCCAGGGCATCTGCGACCTGATCACCAACCCGGGGCTGATCAATCTCGACTTCGCCGACGTGCGCACCGTGATGAAGGACTCGGGCACGGCGCTGATGGGCATCGGCTACGCAACCGGAGACGGACGCGCGAAAGAGGCCGCGGAACGCGCTTTGCGGAGCCCGCTGATCGAGGACGAGATCAACGGCGCTCGCGGAGTCCTGCTCTCGATCGCGGGTGGTGACGATCTGACGCTCTACGAGGTGAACGAGGCCGCCGAGGCTGTCCGAGAGGCCGCAACCGACGACACGAACATCATCTTCGGCGCCACGATCGACGACCGGCTGACCGGGCAGATGTGGGTGACCGTCGTCGCGACGGGCTTCGGCGGTGCGCGAGCGTCGCGTCGCGGCACGTTCGTGACTGCGGCGTCGGGAACGAGCGGCGAGATCCTCGAGCCGCCGTCGTTCCTGCGCGACGGGTAGCCGGCGACTACGTCGCGATCTCCCAGATGTGGCCGCCGGGATCGCGGAAGCTGGCCGTCCGGATCCCCCACGGGCGATCCATCGGGCCGTTCAGCAATTTCACGCCGCGCGCCTTCAACTCGTCGCACATCGCGTCCACGTCATCGACCCCGAGCGTGAACTGGAAGCGCACGCCGGCGCCGGCTGGCGCGACTCTCGCCGGTGCAACGAGCGAGGGCGCCTCGGTCGCCTTCAGGAGGTTGACGACCGTCTCGCCGAACTTGAAGACTGCCGAGTTGTCGTCCTCGAAGACCACCGGAAGCTCGAAGGTCTCGCCGTAGAAGCGCCTCGCCTCCTCCAGGTCCTCGACGAAGAGCGTGATCGCCGCGATCGCTCCCGGCCACGCTCCCTTCGTGTGTTCGTCCGTCACGCTTCCGACCTCCTCGTGGATGACGTCACACCGTAGACCGCCGATGCGGCCTCGACTCATCGGCTACGTGAGGTCGAAGACGTGCGCGCTGAGCAGCGCGGCGAAGGCGATCGACGTTCCCGCCGTCGCGACGCGAAGCGTCCAGCGACGGTAGGCGGGTCGTGACTGGGCGAGGTAGAGGACGCCCAGGGAGCCCGCCGTAATCGACACCAGTGACTCGATCGCCTGCATCGCGATCCCGGTCCCGAGCGCGTCCGGCATCCCAATCCCGCGACCCGCGAGGGCAACGGCCACGGCCCCGCTGCCGACGCCGATCGCACCCGGTGTGATCGGGAAGGCGGATGCGACGTCGAGCGCGGGAAGGATCACGAGTGCCGCGAGGACCGGGTGCGAGAGACCGAGCCCGGCTGCCACCGCGATCGTCCCGCAGACGCGGGCCCCGGCCATGGCGAACGTCCAGATGAGCAGCGCGGCGATTGCACGCGGCGAGCGCTCGAGCGCAGCCAGGCCTTCGACAAGCTCTGCGATGCGCCGATGGTGCAGCCGCCCTGACAACGCTCCTGCAGCCGCCAGCGCGCCGACCGCTCCGCAGAGCACCAGCACCGGCCACCACGGGAGCGCACCCGTCGCCGCGGCCACGACCACGAGCGCCGCGAGTGCGAGGCAGCGGGCCGCGCTGATCGCGGCGTAGACGCCGCCCGCTCTCCAGAGCCTGCCGGGCGCGTCGATCGCTCGGGAGCAGAGCGCCACCTTGACCGCGTCACCGAGCCTGGCAGGAGCGAAGCAGTTGACGAGTGAGCCGATACCGAGGCGCGATGCCGCCTGGCGCGGGCAGATCCGGCCGCCGGCGGCCCGGAAGGCCGACGTCCAGGCGCCGACCGTGAAACCGAACGCGGCTGCGAAGCAAGCAGCCGCCAGGCCGAGCCAGCGCGGGTCGGCGTGCCGCAGTGTTCCCACGGCGGCCGACACGTGACCGCGAGCCGGGCCAGGGAACGTGACGGCGAGAGCGATCACGAGGATCGCCCCGGCGCAGAGCAGCAGCTGTGGGCGAGTTGGCTTCATCAATCGAGGTTTCGGCACGTTGTACGCGGGACCTCGCATCGAGAACGTTGCGAAAACGTGAAGATTCAGCGTTGATGGGTGGGCGCTTCCGCAACGTAATCCCGGGGAAGATGAACCAGGTATGAACGGAGCGGTGGCCGCGGGTCACCCGCTGACCGCCGCGGCGGGCGCACGAGCGCTGGCCGAGGGCGGCAACGCCGTCGATGCATGCGTCGCCGCGGCGTTCGCGGCCTGGGTGACCGAGAGCCCACTGACCGGCCCCGGGGCGGGCGGGTTCGCCCTCGTCCGGCCGGCGGGCCGGAGACCGGCGCGGGTGGCCGACTTCTTCGTCGCGGAGCCGGGTCTGGGACGCCCGGGCGGCGCCACGGCGGAGATGGAGGCCGTCGACATCGGTTTCGGCGGAGGCGCCGAGACGACGCAGGTGCTTTCGGATCGGCGGCGCGTCCTCGGCGGTGCCGGGCGCCGGCGCCGGACTGGAGGCGGTGCATCGGGCCTACGGTCGGCTCCCGTGGCCGGAGGTGGTCGCGCCTGCACTCGAGCTGGCCAGGCGCGGCGTCGAGCTGAACCGTGCCCAGGCGCACCTGCACGCGATCCTCGACCTGATCCTGCGCCACACGGCCGAGGGCCGCCGGCTGTACAGCAGGCCGGACGGTTCGCGCCTGCTGCCCGGCGACGTCCTCCGCCTTCCCGACCTCGCGCAGACGCTTGAGCAGATCGCAGCCGAAGGCTCACGCTGTCTGTATCGCGGCGACCTGGCGCGGCAGATCGTCGCAACGGTCGGGGCGCACGGGGGAACGCTCACAGCCGCCGACCTTGCCGCCTACCGCGTCATCTGGCGGCGCCCTGTCGGCGTGCGCTTCCGGGGTCACGAGGTGATCTCGAACCCGCCCCCCTCGTCCGGAGGCCTCCTGATCGCATACGGCCTGGCGCTGCTCGAACGGCTGCCCGACGCTGCCGCGGGGAGTGCCTCTGCGATCGTCGAGTTGGCAGGCGTGATGCGCGAGCAGTCGCGGGTGCGATCGAACGGCTTCGAGCGCGGCCTCCGCCGCGGCGGCCTGGCGGGACACCTGCTCGCTTCCGGCTCACTCGACGGCGCGGTCGAGCGCATTCGCGCAGGGGCCGCCGGCACCGGCGAGGTGGGCCCGGTGTCGGGCACGACGCACGTGTCCGTCGTCGATGCCGCCGGCAATGCGGCGTCGCTATCGGCATCCACCGGATCCGGCTCGGGCGTGATCGTTCCGGGCACTGCCGTCCATCTGAACAACATGCTCGGTGAGTACGACCTCGTCGCCGCCGGCCCGGCACTGGCGGGTCGGCGGCTCACGAGCATGATGGCGCCGACGATCGTGGTCGGCGCCCGCGGGCCCCGGCTTGTCGTCGGGAGTGCGGGCTCGATTCGGCTTCGTGGGGCGATCATGCAGGTGATCGTCAACGTGCTCGCCCACTCGCTCGGAGTGGCCGAGGCGATCGACCGCCCGCGCCTCCACGTCGACGAGCCCCATCTCCACTGCGAGGGCGGGTTCGACGCGGCAGAGCTCGATCGCGTCGAGCAAATGGGGTACGACCTCATCCGCTGGCGTCGCCGCAACCTCTTCTTCGGCGGCACGAACGCGGTCGAGATGCTGCCGGACGGTGCGGTCGCCGCTGCCGGCGACGCCCGGCGCGGCGGCGGCGGGATCGTCGTCTGAGGTCCGACCTTAAGAAGTCGAGACCTTGCCGTTGCGGCCGGCGAGCTCACGGAGCCGGCGCTCGCGTTTGATCGCCTCGATCGACAGCTCGAGCAGCTCGACCAGACGCGTCATTCGCGTGCGCGGCGATGTCGATGCGAGCAGCTCCTGCTTCGCGTCGGTGCCGAAGTCGACGCGTGCGGCGAGCTCGAAGTCGAGCTGTTCCGAGTCGGCGGCCGGCACGTCGACGTCGCTCTCGGCAACCTCGGCCAGCCGGCGAAAGAGATCGAGCGCGCTCGACGGTCGTTGCAGCGTCCGGCAGCTCTGGCTCGTCGGCGACCGGTTCGACCACCGCGGTCCTGAACGAGCGGCCGCCGGTCAATTCGATGAGCCGAAACCGGTCCCGGCCCTCGACGACGATGTTCATCCGTCCGTCGTCGAGCACCTCGAGCACCTCGACCACTGCCGCACGGGTGCCGATCTCGTGCACGGCGCCGTCGCCGGTCCCGAGCACCAGCCCGAACTCCCTGTCGGTCTCGACGCACTCGGCGATCAGCTCGAGATAGCGCGGCTCGAAGATGTGCAAAGGGATCCGCTCCGTCGGGACGAGGACGATCGGGAGCGGGAAGAGCCCGAGCTCGGACACGACCGCAAGCCTACGAGGTTCGCACCGGGTAGGGGCTCCCGCCCCCATGACCAGCGAGCCCGGGTCCCTCGCCGATCCGTTCTTCCGGCACGCCGTCGACCAGTTGCGCCCGTACGAGCCGGGCACGCCTGTCGAGGAGGTGCAGCGGGAGCTCGGCCTCGCCCGGGTGGTCAAGCTGGCCTCCAACGAGGGCCCGTTCGGGCCGTTTCCAGCGGCTTTGCAGGCGATGAGCCGCGCCGCGCAGGAACTGAACCGATACCCCGACGGCGGGTCCTTCAGGTTGCACCACGCACTCGCGGACAGGCACGGGGTCGACGTTCGCGAGATCTGCGTCGGGGCCGGCGCCGACGGCTGTATCGACATGCTGAGCCAGGCGGTGCTCGACCCCGGTGACGAGGTCGTCTGCGGGTGGCCGTCGTTCCCGAGCTACGTCATCTACGCGCGCAAGCAGGGCGCGGAGGTACGCACCGTCCCGCTCGTCGACCAGCGCTACGACCTGGCACGGGCTGCTCGACGCCGTCACGCCGAGGACCAAGCTCGTCTACATCTGTAATCCGAACAACCCCACAGGCACGATGAGCACGACCGACGAGCTCGACGACTTCTTCGAGCGGGTGCCCGGGCACGTGCTGACGGTCGTCGACCAGGCGTACTTCGAGTACATCGACCGTCCCGACTATCCCGACGCGGTCGAGCGGTACCTTCGGCGCGGCGCTCACGTGGCCGTGCTGCGGACGTTCTCGAAGATCTACGGGCTCGCCGGTCTTCGGATCGGCTACGCGGTCGCGCCTGCGGCCGTCTGCGGTGCTCTGGCGAAGGTGCGGCGTCCGTTCGACATCGTCTCCCCGGCGCAGGCCGCGGCGCTCGAGAGCATCGATGCAGTCGACGAGCTTGCGAGCCGTCGCGCGGCGAATGCGGACGGTCTCGTGCGGCTCGAGTCGGTTCTGCGTGCGCGCGGCCTCGACCCGCTCCCGTCCGTCGGGAACTTCCTCTTCGTCGAGACGGGCGGCGAGGCGACAGTGCTTTACGACCAACTGCTGCGAGAAGGGATTGTCGTGCGGCCTCTGGCCGGCTTCGGTGCGCCGACTGCGGTGCGCATCACCGTCGGCACCCCGGACGAGATCGACGCGCTGGCCACGGCGCTCGACCGCGTGCTCGCGCCCGCGTGACCTCCGCCGCGCACGCGGCGTCGACGCGCCATCAGCGCCTCGCGGTGCTGCACGGCGTGGAGTTCCGGCGGCTGTTCGTCGCCAACCTCGCCTCCGGAATAGGGACCTGGCTGGCGCTGCTCGCGTTGCAGGTCGAGGTATTCGACCGCACGCATTCGGGCTGGTGGGTGGGCGCTCTGTTGGTCGCGAACATCGTTCCGGCCATTGCCGTCGGGCTCCTCTTCGGCCCGCTCGTCGATCGTCTGTCGCGCAAGGCGCTGATGATCGGTTCGGACGTCGGTCGCCTGGCGGTGTTCGCGGCGCTGCCGTTCGTCCACAGCACAGAGGCAATCGTCGCGCTGGCGCTCGTCGCGGGAGTCGGCAACGCGTTCTTCCGCCCGGCCGTGCTCGCCGGCGTGCCTAACCTCGTCAGCGACGACGATCTCCCGGTCGCGAACGCTCTCCTGCAGTTCGTCGACTGGGGGACGACCGTCGTCGGTTCGCTGGCCGGCGGCGCGATCGTCGCGCTGTCGGGCACCAGCCTCGCCTACTGGGTGAACGCCGTCACGTTCGGGATCTCTGCTGTGTTCGTGGCGGGAATCCCGTCGCGTCTCCTGCAGAGCGAGCGTTCGATCGGCCGCGGCCACTGGAAGGACGTCCGTGAGGGATTCGACGCTGTGCTCCGGTCGCGTGAGTTGACGACCGTCCTCATCGCCTGGACGATCGCGCAGATCGGAATCGGTGGCATCAACGTTGCGGAGATCTTCCTCGCGCGCACCGAATACGACACCGGCAACTTCGGCTTCGGCCTGATGGTCGGCGCGTCCGGTGTCGGCCTGGTCGTCGGTGGGCTGTGGGCACGATCGGCGGCCCAACTCGTCGGCATGCGATCTGCGTACCCACGGGCTTTGCTGGTGTTCGCGGCCGGCACGCTGGGGGCTGCCGTCGCGCCGAATCTCTGGGTCGGCGCTGTCGCGCTCTTCGTCTACGGGCTCGGTAATGGAGTGGCCGTCGTGCTCAACATCACACTCGTTCAGCGTGGTGCTCCCGACCGCCTGCGTGGCCGTGCGCTCACGTCGATCATCGCGATCAACTACGGAATGCTGCTCGCGGTGTTCGTCGCGGTCGGCCCGCTGACGAACGCGGTGGGTGCGAGAGTCGTCTACGCCGTCGCAGCCGGTGCGCTCGTCAGCGCTGCCGTTGCCTCCGCGCTGCTGCTTCCGCGAGAGGAGACTGCGCGGTCGTGACCGCGCGTCAGGACTGGACCCGCGAGGAGCTCGCCGAGGCGGTTCGCGCCGGTGATCGCCGTGCGCTCGCGCGCGCGATCACACTCGTCGAGAACGGCGATCCGCTTGCGTATTCGGTCGTCGCCGATCTCTACCCGTCCACGGGGCATGCTTATTCGATCGGGCTCACCGGCCCGCCGGGCGTCGGCAAGTCGAGCCTGGTCTCTGCGCTGGTGCGGCTCGTACGCGAAGCCGGCGACAGCGTCGGCGTGATCTCCGTCGACCCGTCGAGCCCGTTCACGCAAGGCGCGTTGCTCGGTGACCGGATCCGGCTGACCGACCACTTCCTCGACCCCGAGGTCTTCATCCGCTCGATGGGGACCCGCGGGCACCTGGGCGGCCTGGCCGAGACGACCTTGCAGGCGCTGCTCGTGCTCGACGCCGCCGGCAAGGACATCGTGTTCCTCGAGACCGTCGGTGCAGGGCAGAGCGAGGTCGGTGTGCTCTCGATTGCCGACACCGTCGTCCTCGCGCTGATGCCGGGCTCCGGCGACTCGATCCAGGCGCTGAAGGCAGGGATCATGGAAATTCCCGACGTGATCGCGATCAACAAGATGAACCACCCACTCGCCAAGACGATGCTGAGCGAGGTGCGGCAGGTGTTGTCGCTTGGACCGCCCGGCTCGCTGCGGCCGCCGGTCGTGCTGACCGAGGCGGTCACCGGGGAGGGTGTCGACACGCTGTGGGCGAAGATCGCCGAGCACCGCGCCCGGCTCGAGTCCGAGGGCGAGCTCGAACGTCGCCGCCGGCGGAACCTCGCGCGCGAGGTCTTTCAGGTCGCGTCGATCAGGGCGCGCCGGCACCTCGAGGAAGCGGTGCGGGACGATCCGGCACTGCGGCGTCTACTGGACGAGGTGCAGGAGCGACGGCTCGACCCGCTGACGGCCGTCCGTGAGATCCTCGAGCAGGTGTTCGAGATTGACTGAGGTGCTCATGGCACCGACGCCGGCCGAGATCGAGGCCGCCCGCGCACGCATCGTCGACCGCATCCGCGCAACGCCGGTGTACGGCTCCGATGCCCTGACGGCCCGCACCGGCCGACAGGTGTGGCTGAAGGCCGAGAACCTCCAGCGCACCGGCTCGTTCAAGATCCGCGGGGCGTCGAACAAGCTCGCCACGCTCGACGACGCCGAGCGTGCAGCAGGTGTGGTCGCCGCCAGCGCCGGGAACCACGGGCAGGCGGTGGCCCGTGCCGCGCGTGAGCTCGGCGTCAAGGCGACGGTGTACATGCCGCTCGACGCACCGATGGCGAAGATCGACGCGACGAGGTCGTACGGCGCCGAGACCGTCCTCGCCGGAGCGGGCTTCGACGAGGCGCTGGCGGAGGCGTACGAGCACGCTCGCGAGACGGGCGCGACGTTCGTGCACGCGTTCGAGGACGACGCGGTGATCGCGGGTCAGGGGACGATCGGGCTCGAGCTGGCCGAACAACTTCCCGACGTGAGCACCTTCCTCGTGCCGATCGGCGGCGGTGGGCTGGCTTCCGGCATCGCGATTGCACTACGCGCGAAGCGTCCCGACGCCCGGATCGTCGGCGTCGAGGTGGGGCGGCACGGCCCGACGATCGCCGACGGGATCGCCGTCAAGTACCCGAGCGCGCTTCTGCTCCGACTGCTCGACGATCTGCTCGATGATCGTGTCGACGTCACCGACGACCAGATCGCCGACGCGATCACGCTGCTCCTCGAGCGCGCCAAGCTCGTTGTCGAGGGTGCGGGTGCGGCAACGGTCGCTGCGCTCCTGTCGGGGAAGGCCGGCGGTGAAGGCGGCGTGTGTGCACTGCTCTCCGGCGGCAACATCGACCCGACGCTGTTGATCTCCGTGATGCGGCACGGTCTTGCCCTGGCGGGGCGCTACCTGATCGTGCGGACGCTGATCGACGACCGCCCGGGTGCGCTCGTCGAGCTGCTCCAGCTCGTCGCCGCCGAGCGCGGCAATCTGCTCTCGGTCGAGCACCACCGCGAAGGGACCGACGTCCACATCGCGCAGACAGGCGTCGAGCTGACGGTGATCACCCGCAACGAGGAGCACTGCAGTCGCCTCTGCAGCGCGCTCGAGGGCCGCGGCTACGTGCTCGACCGCCTGGCGTAACAAGGTTTACCCTCATGTGATGGTGGTCTGTCCGAGCTGCGGACGGGAGAGCGCCGACGACGCGCGCTTCTGCTCCGGCTGCGGCTCGGCCCTCGCTGCCACAGGCCCCGCGCGCGAGGAACGGAAGGTGGTGAGCGTGGTGTTCGTCGACCTCGTCGGGCACACGGGCCGATCGGAGTCGTCCGATCCAGAGGACGTCCGGGCGAAGCTCGCCCCGTATCACACTCGCGCCCGCGACGAGCTCGAGCGCCACGGTGGCACCGTCGAGAAGTTCATCGGTGACGCGGTGATGGCGGTGTTCGGCGCGCCGACTGCTCACGAGGACGATCCGGAGCGCGCGGTTCGTGCCGCGCTGGCCGTGCGCGACGCGATGGTCGAGGACGGCCTCGAGGTCCGCGTCGCCGTGAACACGGGTGAGGCGCTGGTCGCGCTCGACGCGAAAGCGGCGGAAGGCGAGGCCCTCGTCGCCGGCGACGTCGTCAATACGGCATCGCGAATCCAGTCCGCTGCACCCGTCAACGGCGTGCTCGTCGGCCGGGCGACGCACCGTTCCACCGAGCGCGCGATCGCCTACGAGGAGGCGCAGCCGGTCGTCGCGAAAGGGAAGGCCGAGCCGGTGCCGGTGTGGTTGGCGCTCGGTCCCCGGGCGCGGCACGGTGTGGACGTCAGCCAGCACGGCGGTGCAAAGCTCGTCGGGCGCGACGTCGAGCTGCGGCTGCTCCGCGACGCCTTCGAGCGCGCCAGACACGAGCGCGCGACCCAGCTCGTGACGCTCGTCGGCGCGCCCGGTATGGGGAAGAGCCGGCTCGTCTGGGAGCTCTTTCGCCACACGGATGCCGAGCAAGAAGTCTTCGCGTGGCGGCAGGGACGCGCGCTCGCCTACGGCGGCGGGCCGTTCGGCGCTGTGGCAGAGGCGTTGCGGGCTCACGTCGGCGTGCTCGAATCGGACACGCCCGCCGACGTCGAGGCCAAGGTGACCGCGACCGTTCTGGAGCTGTTCGAGGATCCCGGCGACCGGTCGTGGCTCGCCGGCCGGCTGCGTCCACTCGTCGGACTGGAGGCCGGGAGCTCGGGCGGTCGGGAGGAGTCGTTCGCCGCCTGGCAGCGTCTGATCGAGGCGATCGCGGATCGCAGCCCGCTGATCCTGGTGCTCGAGGATCTGCATTGGGCAGACGACGGCACGCTCGACTTCGTCGAGCATCTCGTCGACTGGACGGACGACGTCCCTCTCCTCGTTCTCTGTACGACGCGTCCGGAGTTGTTCGAACGGCGTCCCACGTGGGGCGGAGGACGTCTCAACTCGCACACGATCGCGCTGTCGCCGCTTTCGGACGACGACACGGCGGACCTGCTCGGCGACCTGTTGGGAGCTCCGGCGCTTGACGCCGACGTTCGTTCTCGGTTGCTCCAGCAGACCGGCGGGAATCCTCTCTACGCGGAGGAGTACGCGCGGATGCTGAATGCGGCCGCGGGCGCCGAGCTGCCGGACTCGGTGCAAGGAATCATCGCCGCACGGCTTGATCTGCTCGACGCCCCGGAGAAGCAGCTGCTGCAGGACGCCTCGGTACTCGGCAAGGTCTTCTGGCGCGGCGGCGTCGCCGCGCTCGGCGCCCAGGCCGACGACGAGCTGTTGCAGCGGCTTGTACGCAAGGAGTTCATCCGCCGCGAGCGTTCATCGTCCATGGCGGAGGATCCGGAGTTCGCGTTCCGCCATGCACTCGTGCGAGACGTGGCGTATTCCCAACTCCCGCGCGCCACGCGGGGGGAGAAGCATCGGCTCGCCGCGGAGTGGATCGCCCGTTCGGCATCCCGCCCCGACCTGGTCGCTCATCACTACACGGAGGCACTGAGCCTTGCAGAGGCAGCGGGCGCCGACACGTCGGCCCTCGAGGGGCC
Organism: uncultured Thermoleophilia bacterium; assembly: GCA_963715115.1. Classification (GTDB taxonomy): domain Bacteria; phylum Actinomycetota; class Thermoleophilia; order Gaiellales; family Gaiellaceae; genus PALSA-600. Next base: position 62,051 of record CAVQRE010000026.1, on the reverse strand, counting down.
GGCCCGCGCCGCGTTGCAGGCGGCAGGCGCGCGCGCGCGCTGGCTGGGGGCGTACGACGACGCGACGGCTCTCTACCGTCGCGCGCTCGCGCTGCGTCCCGATGACGACGAACGCCGGAGCCTGCTCGTCGCCGCCGTCGCGACCGCGTCACCGTCGCTCGACCCGGACGCAGCCGAACTGGCGCGGTTCGCTGTCGAGGCCTGCGAGACGGCCGGCGATCTCGCCGGCGCGGCCGATGCAGAGACGGCGCTCGCGCTGATCGCGTGGTACGTCGGTGACGGCGATGCCGCTGCGAGCCACGGAGAACGCGCTGTCGAGCTCGCCGAGAGGAGCGGTTCTGAGTCGAGTTCCGCCCGTGCTCTCGCCGAACGTGCGCGAGTCTTCATGCTCGCCGGGCACAACGAATCGGCGGTCGAGGTCGGCGAGCGGGCGATCGAGCTCGCCGAGGCGGCGGGGCTCGAGGAAGTGGCCGTCGGGGCCCTTGTCACGGTCGGCACCGCACGCGGCAACGTCGACGCACCTGGCGCCATCGGGGTCATCGATAGCGCGTTCGAGCGCGCTCGGGCGATCAACGCTCCGGTACCGATGTTTCGCGCGCTCAACAACAAGGCGTTTCTGATCAGGCGTAGCGAAGGCCTCGCCGCGGCGGCCAAGGTCCGTGACCAGATGGAATCCGAGGTACTCGAGCGCTACGGCATGCTCTCCACGCTGCGGTGGTTCGACTCCGTTGCGGCCTGGGACAACTACCAGGAGGGTAAGTGGGACGAGTCGCTCAGGCGCGGCGAGTCGTTCTTCCGGCGGTCGATCAACCCGCATTACCTCGACAGCCAGGTGCTCATCCCCCGCGCTTTGATCGAACTGGCGCGCGGCCAGGAGGCAGCCGCACGCGCGGATCTCGCACGCGCCATTGCCCGGGTCCGCGATCGGTCCGACGGCGATCCCCAACAGGTCGGGCCGGCGGTGGTCTACGCGGCGCGCTTCGCAATGCTGCTCGGGCATCGTGCGGAGGCCGAGGCGCTGGCTGACGAGTTTCAGGCGCTTGACCCCGCTGCGATCAGGTTCGTCGTCGAGGGGTCGACGGAGGTCGCCTGGCTTGCAGTCGACCTTGAACGGGAACTGCTCGGGGGTAGGGCGTCCGACTCGATCTGGCGCGCTGCGAACGAGGCGATCGTCGAGGGGCGGCTCGCCGACGCGATCAACAGTCTCGATGCGACCGGCGTCCACACCGAGGCCGCGTACGCGCGGCTCCGACGCGCGCAACGGGAGCCGGGGCCGTGGCTCGACGAAGCCGAGGCGTTCTACCGCAAGGTGGGCGCAACCCGCTTCCTGGGCGAGATCGCCGAGCTCCGTGAGAGCGCTATGCCCCGCAGCGCCTGAACGAGACCACGTCGCCTTCGAACGTCGTGACGCCACCCTCCGCGACCGCGCGCACGTCGAAGCCGTCGCGCTGCAGGAGCGAGGCGGCGATCGTCGCTCGTGCCCCCGACTCGCACACGGTGACCACCGGCTTCGACCGCTCGAGCGCGCCCGGGCCGAGCTTTCGCAGCAGCCGATAGGGGATGTTCCTCGAGCCCGGGATGTAGCCGTCGTCGCGTTCGGACGACTCGCGGACGTCGACGAGCTGTACGTCCGCGGTTGCGAGCAGCCGTTTGAGCTCGGTCACATCGACCACGGCCAGCGTCTCGGGCGCCTGCGCCTCGAGCAGGTAGCCGTCGAGCTCGAGGATGCCGACGGCCCACAGCTTGCGCGCGGCCGAGAGCGCCTCGGCCCGGGAGCCCGCATGCAGGACGATGCGCTCGCCGGCCGTGAGCACGAACCCTGCCCGCGTCCCGAACGACGCCGCGGCTTCGGGGACGTTGATCGACCCGGGCAGATGCCCGGCTGCGTATGCCTGGAACGGCCGCACGTCGAGCACGGTTGCTCCCGCGGGATCCTCGATCTGAAGTGGCGCGTCGGGCTCGGCCAGCCACGGGCCACGGTTGATCGCGACGACCCGCTCGGTCGTCGGCGGGCGTGGGGTCGAGATGGATGCAGACTCGAGCACGAATTCCTGCACGTCCCTGATCCGGAGCGCCGGGTTGGTGGATCGCTCGCGCGCGATCGTCGAGCAGCGGTCCGGGCTCATGTTGCCGCCGCACAACGAGCCGGCGACGTGGCCCGGGTACACCTGGACGGCGTCGCCGAGGTCGGCAAGTCGCTCGAGGGACCCGAACAGGTCTCGCGCTCCGTCGCGCGCGGCCACCGCGAGATCGGGACGAGCGGCGTCACCGACGAACAGCGAGTCTCCGGTGAGCGCGATCTGCTCGTCGACGAGGAAGGAGCAGTGCTCGGGGCGGTGGCCCGGCGTGTGGATCACTCGAACGCGCGTCTCGCCGATCGCGAGCTCCTCGCCGTCCGCCAGCGGCTGGAACGGGTACTCGGGCTCGGCGAGTGGATGGATCGCCACCGGCAATGCGTGCTCCAGGGCGAGGCGCCCATGGCCCGAGACGTGGTCGGCGTGCGTGTGCGTCTCGAGCACGCACTCGAGCTCGACGCGTTCCGAGGCGGCCGCCTCGATGTACTGCTCGATCGGCAAGGAGGGGTCGACGAGAAAGGCCCTGCCCGCAGCCCGGTCGCCGATCAGATACGAGGCACAGCCCAGGTCCTCGTCCACGAATTGGCGGAAGAGGAGCACGGTTCCTGAGCGTAACAGTCTCGTAGGCGGGCGATCTCAGAGACCCAGGTGCTTCGCGATCACCATCCGCTGCACCTCGTTCGTCCCCTCTCCGATCTCGAGGATCTTCTGATCGCGATAGAGCCGCGAGATCGGGTATTCGTCCATGAACCCGTATCCGCCGTGGATCTGGAGGGCGTCTGAGACCACGCGGTGGGACAGCTCCCCAGAGTAGAGCTTCGCCATCGCCGCCGTTCGAGCGAACGCGCGACCCTGATCCTTCTCCCACGCGGCCTTGTAGACGAGCAGTCGCGCCGCCTCGATCTCGGTCGCCATGTCGACGAGCTTCTCGGAGACCGACTGGAAGCTCGCGATCGGCTTCCCGAACTGCTCTCGCTCCTGCGCATACGCGAACAGCCAGGTCGAAGCATCCCTGCGCGAGGCCCACGCCCATCGCGGCCACCGAGATACGTCCGCCATCGAGGATCTGGAGGAACTGCCTGAAGCCCTCCCCTCGGGGGCCGAGCAGATTCTCCTCGGGCACCCGCACGGCCTGGAAGCCGAGCTCGCGCGTGTCCGAAGCGCGCCAGCCGAGCTTCTGCATCGGAGCAGAGATCGAGTAGCCGGCCGTCCCGTTCGGGACGATCAGGTTCGAGATCTCGCCGTCGCCCGTGAGGGCGGTGATCGTGACGCAGGAGGTGATGTCGGTTCCGGCATTCGTGATGAAGATCTTCGAGCCGTCGATCACCCACTCGGCGCCCTCGAGCCGTGCGGTCGTCCGTGTCGCGGCTGCATCCGAGCCGGCGCCCGCTTCCGTCAGCCCGAATGCCGCCAGCTTCCTGCCGGCCGCGAGGTCGGGGAGCCAGCGCCGCTTCTGCTCCTCGTTGCCGAAGAGGTAGATCGGGAGTGTTCCGAGCGAGTGGTGTGCGGCTACCGTGATCGCAACGGACGAATCGACGCGCGTCAGCTCCTCGATGCAGATCGCGTACGACAGCGTGTCGGTCCCGGCGCCTCCGTATTCCTCGGGGATCGTCATCCCCATCAGCCCGAGCTCGGCAAGCTCGCTGACGATCTCGTACGGGAACCGCTTCTCGCGGTCGAGCTCCTCGGCGACCGGTGCGATCCGCTCGAGTGCGAACCGGCGAACCGTCTCGCGGACGAGCTCGTGCTCGGGCTCGAGGTCGAAGTTCACGGGGAAGCGAGGCTCTGGGCGAGCTCGACGATCAGCCGCACGCCGTATCCCGTGCCGCCCTCGTCGAGCATGTAGTCGGGACGCCTGCGCTGCAAGTAGCCGGGGCCTGCCATGTCGACGTGGGCCCACGGGCCCTCACCGGCGAACTCCTGAAGGAACATCGCCGCCAGCACCGGTGCCCCTTCGCGCAGCTCGGAGGCGTTCTTCATGTCCGCGAACGTGGAGTCGATGTACCGGCGATAGCGCCGGTGCAGCGGGAGGCGACAGCCGAGGTCGCCGCTCGAGACCATCGCCGCCTCGATCTGCGCCGCGAGCTGCTCATCGTTGCAAAACCAACCGGCGATCAAATCTCCGAGTGCGAGCGACATCGCGCCGGTGAGCGTTGCGAAGTCGACCACATGGGTTGCGCCGCTCGAGCGCGCGTGGTGCAAGGCATCGGCGAGGATCAGCCGTCCTTCGGCATCGGTGTTGATCACCTCGATGGTCTTGCCGTTCGCCGCGCGGAGCACGTCCCCGGGCCGGAACGACGTGCCCGACTGCATGTTTTCCGTCGCTGCGACGACTGCGATCGCGCGCAGCGGGAGACCGAGCTCGGCGATTGCCGCGATCCCTTCCAGGACGGCTGCGCCGCCGGCCATGTCGCCCTTCATGTCCTGCATGCGAAGCGGCGGTTTCAAAGAGACCCCGCCGGAGTCGAACGTGACGGCCTTGCCCACGAGTCCGAGGACGACGTCCGCGTCTGCCTCCGGCGGCTCGTACCGCACGACGATCAGCTGCGGCTCCTCGACGCTTCCTGCCGCGACTGCAGCGAACGAGCCCATTCCCTGTGCCGTGATCCAGTCACGCCCGTGTCGCTCGACGGTGACGTGTTCGAGCGAGGTCTCGGCTGCGTGGACGGCGAGGGCAGTCGGAGTCAAGTCGTTGGCCGGGCGGTTCACCAGGTTGCGCGCGGCCTCGATCCGGCGGGACACCGTCGCCTGACGGATCGCAAGGTCGTGCAGCTCGGGCGGTGCGTCCAGGGCGAGCCCGACCTCGGCCCGACCCGTGTAGCCGTGCTTCTCGAGGCCGGGATCGTACGCGCCGAACGCGGTGCCTTCGACGAACGCACGCACCTGCTCGGCCGGCGCGACCGAGAGGTCGAGGTCGACCCGCCACGCGACCGTCCCGCCCTCGGCCCGCAGCGCGCGCGCGGCGGCCGCGGCGGCCGTCCGGAGCGCCTCGCCGTCGAGCGGACCGGCGACCCCGGCGGCGAGCCCAACTTCGCGATGGCGAACCTCGCCGGCGGCGAGATCTCGCTCGAGGTGGACGGCCTGGTCGCCGGCGCCGGCCGGTCTGAGCTCCACCCGCATCGGGTCGCGATGCTACCGAGTACCGAGGAAGCCGGTCGCACGTGTCGAAGCGGTTGGTCGCGATGCCTTCGCAACGTGAGGACGACTCGTTTCCCGACACGGTCGAAAGTCTCGGCGAGGAGATCGGCCGCATCGTCGCCGACCGTCAGGCGCTTCGCGAGGCGGGCGCGGAAAGCGCCGCGCTCGAGGAGAACCGACGCCGGCTCGCGGCGGCGCAGAACAAGCTCTCGCTCCTCCTGATCGAGCGGTACCTGCCCGAGCGCGGCGTCGCGTGAGACGCATTCGGTAGCTTCCACGCGTCAAGCTTTCGACGCTAGGAGCAACGGATGGCAGCCAGGGAATTCTTCGACAGCCTGCCCGGGCGCGCAGATGCGGACAAGCTTGCGGGCGTCAGCAACTCGTACTTCTTCGACATCGAGGGTGAGGGGCAGTGGCTCGTCGACGTTCGCGACGGCGGGTTGACCGTCACCGATGGTGCGGGCAACGGAGACGCCGACGTGACGATCACCACGTCGAGCGAGGTCTTCGCGGACATCGTCGCCGGGCAGCAGAACCCGACCACCGCCTACATGACCGGGAAGCTCAAGATCAAAGGCGACATGGGCGCAGCGCTCAAGCTGCAGAAGCTGTTCTAGCGAATCGAGAGCTCGACGAGCGCAGTGCCGGCGGCGACGTGGTCTCCTTCACGCACGTGCACGGCCTCGACGACGGCGTCGTACGGCGACGACAGCGGCGTCTCCATCTTCATCGCCTCGAGAATCACGAGCGGATCGCCCGCCGTCACCGCTGCACGCTTGGTCGCGAGGACGCGAATGACCGTACCGGGCATCGGAGCGGTGACGGTCGAGCTTCCGCTCGGCGGGTGCGCGGAGCGCGCGGCGCTCGCCTCGAGATCGGGCGGGGGCCCGAGCGGTGGCGAGGGCAGGTTGAGCCGGAACGGCCGCCGCCACACCGCGTCGGCGATCGACGCGGGTGCCGGTGAGAGCGGCGGATACTCGACCAGGAACGCAGTCGTCGTCTCGCCGGCGCGCAGCGCCGGGTGCGCGACGAGCCAGCGCAGGAACGGCAGGTTCGTCACCACACCGCCAACCTCCACCTCGGCAAGCGCGGCGGCGAGCCGGTCGAGCGCTTCCCCGCGCGTCGCGCCGCCCGCGATCAGCTTCGCGACCATCGGGTCGTAGCTCGTCGAGATCACGTCGCCGGCGGCGACGCCGGCGTCGACGCGAATCGAGGTCGGAAGCGTCAGCGTGTCTAGCGACCCTGCCTGCGGCAGGAACGAGCGCGGATCTTCGGCGTAGAGGCGCACCTCGACCGCGTGGCCGTGAAGCTCCGGCCGTACGTCGAGTCGTTCGCCCTCGGCGATGCGGAACTGCCAGTCGACGAGGTCGATCCCGGTCACGGTCTCCGTCACCGGATGCTCGACCTGAATCCGGCCGTTCAGCTCGAGGAAGTAGAAGTCGCCGCCGTCGACCACGAACTCGGCGGTCCCGGCGCCGACGTAGCCGACTGCACGGGCGAAGCGGATGGCGGCGTCGCTCAGCCTGGAGCGGAGATCGGCGTCGACGGCGGTCGACGGCGCTTCCTCGAGCACCTTCTGGTGGCGTCGCTGTACCGAGCACTCGCGCTCTCCAAGGGAGACGACGTTGCCGTGCGCATCGGCGAGCAGCTGGATCTCGATGTGGCGGGGGCGTTCGAGGTAGCGCTCGAGATAGACGCGATCGTCGCCGAATGCCGCATTCGCCTCCCGTTTGGCAGCGGCAACCGACTCCTCGAGCTCCGCGGGGTCACGGACGATGCGCATGCCACGGCCACCGCCGCCGGCGGCCGCCTTGACGATCAACGGTGGGACGTCGGTCTCGGGAACAACGGGCACCCCGGACTCGTGCGCGATGCGTTTCGCCGCCACCTTGTCACCCCCTGCACGGAGCGCCGCAGCCGGCGGGCCGATCCAGCGCAGCCCTGCCGCATCGACTGCGGCCGCGAAGCCGGCGTTCTCGGCGAGGAACCCGTAGCCGGGATGAATGGCGTCGGCGTCCGTCTCTGCAGCTGCGCGGAGGTGCTCGTCGGCGTCGAGGTACGAAGTGATCTCGACGACGCGATCGGCCGAACGAGCGTGGAGCGACAGGCGGTCGTCGGTTGCGACGACCGCCACCGTCTCGAGCCCGCGCGCCTTCGCAGTGCGAAAGACGCGAAGCGCGATCTCACCCCGGTTGGCGACGAGCACAGTTCTCACGTACGTGAAGGTATCGACCGCCGAAGCGCGATCAGGGTGGCGAGACACAGTGCGACCAGCAGCAGATAGGGGACGGCGTCCGACGTGACGTGTGCGATTGCCCCACCGCCCGCGGCGCCGAGCGTCTGCCCCGGCGCCCACGCGAGGTTGATCAGCGCGAACGTGTAGCCATAGCCGAGACCACGCTGTTCCGATCGGTTTGTCAGCATCGTCATCGCGGGGGTGAAGAGCGCGCCGAACGACAGGCCGCCGAGGACGACGAGCGCAGCGAGCACAAGCTGATGGTCGGGCCAGGGGAGGAGGGCCGCCACGATCGCCGAGGCCGCAAGCCCACCGAGGATGGGGCGGAGGGGTCCGAAGCGATCCGAGATCCGGCCGAGCGCGACGTTGTTCACCGCCTCGAGCGCAGCCGAGCAGAGGAATGTCGCGCCGATCGCAACGGCGCCGAATCCCAGCGCGGACAGGCGCAGCGGAGCGAGTACCGACAGCGTTCCGAAGAGCAGCGACGGCAACACGACGAGCCAGCAGCCGGCAAGCATTCGACGGTCTGCGATCGCCGCAACGAGCGCCCCGGGCCCTTGCGCCTCGCTCGGCCGCTCACCGGGCGTCGCAGCCGCCCAGCCGACGAGACCGAGCGACAACACGCCGACGACCGTGAACGTCCATCCGATTCCCGCGACGTATGCGATACCGCCGAGAACCGGACCGAAGAGCGCGCCGGCGACCGCAGTCCCGAAGGCCGTTCCGATCAGCGTGCCGCGCCGTCCCGGCGGGGCGGCGCTGACGAGCCACGCCATGCCGCCGGTCCACGAGAACGCGCTGGCGAAGCCCTGCAGGAAACGTGCAACGTCGAGTTGCCAAGCCTGTTCCGCGATCCCGAAGAGCACCGTGCAGGCCGCGACGACGGTCAGACCGACGATGACCGTTGGCTTCGGTCCCACGCGTGCGGCGACCATGCCGCTCGGCACCGCGCCGAAGAGAGCGCCCGCCGGAAATGCGGCGGCCAGGACGCCTGCGCCCGTCTTGCCGAAGCCGAGCGTGCTCGCGTAGTGAGGAAGCAGCGGAGTGAGCGCCGCGAAGAACAGCGTGTCGAAGAACACGATTGCACTCGAAAGGAGGAGTAGCCTGCGCACGGATTCGAGTCTACGATCGGTACATGCACCTGCCGGCGGGCCGCCCCCCTGCCGCGTTCGCACTGAGGATCTGTGCCGCAGCGCTACTCGTGCTCGCTGCGCTGCCGTCGATTGCGAGCGCGGGCACCGTCTTCCTCCTCGACGGCCGAGGCTGGGGCCACGGCGTGGGGCTGAGCCAGTGGGGCGCTGAAGGCTACGCACGGCACGGGTACGCGTATCCGCGCATCCTGGCTCACTACTACCCGCAGACGAAGCTCACGGTCGTACGTCCGCGCGCGGTGCGTGTCTTGCTCGTTCGAGGACAGAAGTCGGTTCGCGTCGGCTCGACGTCGCCGTTCCTCGTGGTCGACGCTCGCGGAAGCAAGGTTCATCTCCCGGCGCGCGCCCTGGTCGTCGGGCGTCGGTTCATGCAGCTGCATCCGCATCTGCAACCGCCGCTTCGCTTCGAGCCCGGTGCACAGCCGCTGCAGGTGAACCTCGTGCCGTATCGCGGAGACGTCGTCGTCAAGCGTCGAGCCGACGGCCTGATGGCCGTGAACGTGCTGGCGCTCGATCGCTACCTGCGCGGCGTTGTCCCGTGGGAGGCGCCGACCGGTTGGCATGTCGCGACGTACGAGGCACAGGCCGTCGCCGCACGCTCGTACACGCTGGCGACGCTGCACCCGGGCCAGGACTTCGATCTCTATCCGGATTCGCGTTCGCAGATGTACGGGGGCGTACGCGCCGAGCGGCCCGAGACGAACCTTGCGATTGGCGCCACGGCCGGCCAGGTGCTCGCGTACGACGGCCGGATCATCACCGCGTACTACTTCTCGAGCTCCGGCGGCCGGACATCGGCGGTGCAGGATGCGTGGCCCGGTATGCCGGCCGAGCCGTACCTCGTCTCGGTCCCGGATCCGTACGACTACATCTCGCCGCACCACCAATGGCCGACCCGTGTGCTGAGTGCGGCGGACTTGGGGTCGGTGCTCGGTGTTCGAGACGTGCGCGACGCGCGCGTCGTTCTCAACGCGTCGGAGCGCGCCAAGTCCGTGCGCGTGCTCGGCATCGACGGCTGGCGGACGTTCCCAGCCGCGGTCGCGATCAGGAAGTTCGATCTGGGCTCGAACGACTTCGAGCTGAGCGCGCTGACGCTCGACGCCGCACCGGCCCCGGCCGAGTTCGGCTCGCGTCTGCCCATCACCGGCTGGGTCCGAGGTCTCGGCAAGGCTCGCCTCCAGGAGCTGACGCCCGCCGGCTGGGAGACGGTTGCTCGCGTTCATGCGGCGCCGAACGGAAGGTTCGCCCTCTCGCTCCACGCGACGCGCTCCGTGGAGCTGCGCCTCGCATACAACGGCGTCGCCGGTGACACAGTGTCGTTCAGCGTTCAACCGCGCGTGTTGCTGCGCGCCGTCGGTACCAGCCTGCACGTCTCGGTCGCACCGAGGCTGCCGCTGCAGGTCGAGCGGCTCACGAACAGCGAATGGCGTCCGGTTGCGCGTGCGGACGGGATGTTCGACCGCACGCTCAGGCCGGGCAGCTATCGCGTCTCGGTTCGCGGCGGCAGCTCCTACGTTGCGACGATCTCGGCGCCCGTCGGCTTGCACGCCTGAGCGGATGCTAGGTTCGCGCCCAATGTCTCGGCCGCGCGCGATCATCGTCGTCTGCGCGGTCGGCGCGGTCTGCTTCGTGCTCGGTCAGACAGGGATCGGCTCCGCGGCCCGCAAGCTCGTCCTGCCGTCGAACTCGGTGGGTACGGCCCAGCTCAGGAACGGCGCCGTCACGGAGGCCAAGGTTCGCGCCGGATCGCTGACGGCCGCTGCGTTCAAGCACGGCCAGCTGCCCGTTGGCCCTCGCGGCGCGGCAGGACCGGTGGGGCCGACCGGCCCGGCCGGGCCGACGTCCAGTCTCGGCCTTCAGTTCGTCTCGGGCGAGAGTGGCTATGACGCGACCTCGCCCAAGACCGCGACCGCGACGTGCCCCGCGGGGAAGCGCGCGGTGTCGTGGGCGTTCAACATCCAACTCGCGTCGTCCGCGAACCCGGACGCGGCGCCTGCGGTCAGCGGGATCACGCCGATCGACTTCGATGCGAGCACCGGACAGCTGCCCGGCGCGTACTCGGTGACCGCCGAGACGACCGGCTTCTACCCCGACGCGTGGAAGTTGTTCGCGTATGCGACCTGCGCGAACTCGTAGACGCCAGCTAGTCCTCCAACCACGCAGGCGGTCGCCGCTCGAGGAAGGCGCGCAAGCCTTCCTGGCCCTCCGGGCTCGTCCGGTGCGCGGCAATCCGACGCGCGGTCTCGTCGGCCGGGAGTGGGGCACGCGCGAGCTCCTTCGCGCTGCGCGCGGCTTCCGGCCCGGCTGCCATCAGCTCATCCACGATGCCGTCGACGGCTCGATCGAGACCGGCCGCGACCTCGTGGACCAGGCCGATGCGCAATGCCACCTCGGCGGAGAACCGCTCGCCTGAGACGAACCACCGCCGCGCCGCCGATGGCCCGATCTTTGCCAGCGCGAAGGGTGAGATGACGGCGGGAATGATGCCGAGCTTCACCTCGCTGAACCCGAACTGCGCGGCCGGCTCTGCGACCGCGATGTCGCAACAGGCGACGAGGCCGCAACCACCGCCGAGCGCGTGACCCTGAACGCGCGCCACCACCGGGGCCGGACAGCCGTCGATCGCGTCCAGCATCGCGCGCAGGCGCATCGCATCGGCAACGTTCTCCTCGTAGGGGAGATCGACCGACGACCGCATCCACTCGACGTCTGCGCCGGCCGAGAACGAAGCGCCGTCGCCGCTCAACACGATCGCACGCGCGTCGCCGACCTCCGCGAACGCGTGCGTCAGCTCGGCGATCAGCGCAGCATCGAACGCGTTCCGCCGCTCCGGGCGAGCCATCGCGATCCGCAGGAGCGGACCGTCGCGTTCGACTCGCAGCCCGGTCATCCGAGGCGCTCGTCGAACGCGAGCCCGAGGCGAGCGAGCTCGGCCGCCGTCGACACGGTGGCCTCGAGGTCGAAGACCTCGACGATCTCCGGCTCCTTGCCGATCAGCTCGCGTGCGCGCGACGGCAGTTCCTGCTCGGACGCCTCGTAGGACTCCCAGACGTAGACCGCGCCCCAGCGCTCGGTTGTCTCGTCAGAGACCCAGGCCTTGAAGAGCAACCCGGGCACCTGCTCGAATCGGTCGACGGACTCGTCGCGCAGGTAGCGGCGTAGCTCGCCGACGTTCGTGAGCGAGTCGCCGAGGTTCCAGAGCACGAGGCGGACGATCATCGGACCGGCGGCTAGAACGGGCCTCGGGCCTCGTAGCCGCCGGGTCGTGCGCCGACCGCGATCATCGTCACGCCTTCAGGCCCCGCCACGAGCTGCCGCGTGACCTCGGGATCGAAGCGCAGGAACACGCCCGCACGAACCGGGACGCGCTCACCGTCGACGATGTACGCACCGGAGCCGTGGACGATCACGTTCACTTCTTCTTGCCCGGACTCGCTCTCGTCGTGCTCGCGGCCCTCGCTGTCGGGCGGGAGCTCGAACCAGTTGATCCCGAATGCCTTGCAACCGAGCTCTCGCCGGACGAAGCGCACGGCTCCGCCGGGGCCCGTGCCCTCGAGCGCCGCAACATCGACGATCGAATATCCCACCTCCCGCGGACCCTAACCGCTACATGCGGAAGATGCCGAAGCGCGTCTCGGCGATCGGTGCGTTCAGCGCCGCCGAGATGCCGAGCGCCACCACGCGTCTCGTGTCGAGCGGGTCGATGATCCCGTCGTCCCACAGCCGCGCGGTCGAGTAGTAGGGGTTGCCCTCCGCCTCGTACTTCGCCCGGATCTCGTCACCGTCGGCGTCCCCGACCATCGTCAGGACGGTGGCTGCCTGATCGCCGCCCATCACGGAGATCCGCGCGTTGGGCCACATCCAGAGCTGGCGTGGGGAGTAGGCGCGACCGCACATGCCGTAGTTGCCGGCGCCGAACGAGCCGCCGACGACGACGGTGAACTTCGGCACTTCTGCGCACGCGACCGCCATGACCAGCTTGGCGCCGTCACGGGCGATTCCACCGGCCTCGTACTCCTTGCCGACCATGAAGCCGGTGATGTTTTGCAGGAAGACGAGCGGCACTCGACGCGCGCACGCGAGCTCGATGAAGTGCGCACCTTTCTGTGCGCTCTCCGCGAACAGGACGCCGTTGTTCGCCAGGATCCCGACGGGGTATCCCTCGATACGCGCCCAGCCGCAGACGAGCGTCTCCCCGTAGAGCGCCTTGAACTCGTCGAGGCGCGACCCGTCGACGATGCGCGCGATCAGCTCGCGTGCGTCGAGTTGCGTCCGGTGGTCGTCCGGGACGATGCCGTAGAGATCCGCCGGGTCGACCGCCGGCGGCTCGGCGGGCAGGACGGCCCATGGCGCCTCGGGCTCGCGCGTGTGCGCGTTCGCGACGATTCGTCGCGCGATCGCCAACGCGTGCTCGTCACCGGTGGCGAAGTGGTCCGCGACCCCCGAGCGCCGCGTGTGGACATCCGCGCCGCCGAGCTCCTCGGCGGTGACGTCCTGGCCGGTCGCAGCCTTCACGAGCGGCGGGCCGCCGATGAAGATCGTGCCCGTGCCCTGGACGATCACCGTCTCGTCGCTCATCGCCGGCACGTAGGCACCACCGGCGGTGCAGGACCCCATCACGACGGCGATCTGGGGGATTCCCTGCGCCGACATCCGTGCCTGGTTGAAGAAGATCCGTCCGAAGTGATCGCGGTCGGGGAACACCTCTGCCTGGAGTGGCAGGAACGCCCCGCCCGAGTCGACGAGGTAGAGGCACGGCAGTCGATTCTGCTCTGCGACTTCCTGCGCGCGGAGATGCTTCTTGACCGTGAGCGGAAAGTACGTTCCGCCTTTGACCGTCGCGTCGTTCGCCACGATCACGCACTCGCGGCCCTCGACGACTCCGATGCCGGTGATGATGCCTGCGCTCGGCGCCTGGTTCTCGTAGACGTCGAGTGCGGCCAGCGCGTTCAGTTCGAGGAACGCCGATCCCGGGTCGACGAGTCGGTCGATCCGCTCGCGGGCGAGCAGTTTGCCGCGGGCTCGGTGACGCTCCCGCGCCCGCTCGTCTCCGCCCTTGGCGACCGACGCCGTGCGTTCGCGGAGCTCTGCAACCAGTGCGTCGAGGCGGGCGTGCCGGCGTGCGAACTCGTCCGTCCGCTCGACCCTGCTCTGCAGGAGCGCCATCGGATTCACCCTAATCGGTGCGGCTGACTACGGACCCGCCTGTCTCGCGCATGCGGCATCCTGAGGACGATGAAGTCACGCAGAGTGCTCCTGATCGCAGCCGCCGTCGGCGGCGCGGCAATCCTCGCTGCAGTCCTCATTCTGGTCGCATCGAGCGGGTCCTCGGCGAAGACGACGACGAGCATCTCGACCGACGTATCCGGGCCGACAGGCCCGATCGCGCTGTTCGCCGGCATCCCACAGCAGGGCGACACGGTGGGGAAGGCAGGTGCGCCGGCAACCATGCTTGTCTTCGAGGATCCTCAGTGCCCCTACTGCCAGCAATGGAATCTCGACACGCTTCCGAGTGTCGTCGACGAGTTCGTCCGGACAGGGAAGCTGAAGCTGACGTACCGCGGCATCGCGATCATCGGGCCGAACTCGGTCAAAGGGGTACGGGCCGTGTTCGCGGCCGGACAGCAGAACAAGCTCTGGCCCTTCTCGGACGCGCTGTACGAGATGCAAGGCGCGGAGAACAGCGGCTGGATCACGGACGAGGTGATCCGGAGCGCCGCCAAGACGGCGGGAGCGGACGGGGCGGCGATTCTCGCGGCGTCGCCGTCGAAGGCGGTCACCGCCGAGCTCGCGCAGGCGAACAGCGAGGCCGAGACCTATCAGGTTCGGGGCACGCCGACATTCGTGCTCGAGCAGCCTCCCTCGCTTCCGCAGCAGCTCAACGTGACGAGCCTCCAGCCGGGCCCGTTCACCGCTGAGCTGCAAGCAGCCTTGCAGTGACCCGGCTCCGAGCGGCGATCCTCGGTCTGGCGATTGTCGGTGCGGCGATCGCTGCGTACCTGACTTACGTCCATTACGCCGACGTTGCCCCGATCTGCACGACCGGAGGCTGCGAGAAGGTGCAGCGGTCGAGCTACGCGAAGATCGGCGGAGTCCCGGTTGCGTTGCTCGGGCTCCTCGCCTACTGCGCGATCGCGGCGACGACGCTTCGCCGCGGAGTGGTCGCCGCGACCGCGGGTGCAGTGCTCGCCCTCGGCGGGGCTGCGTTCAGCGGCTACCTGCTGTGGGCACAGCTCGGCCCGATCGGGGCGATCTGCCAGTGGTGTCTCGGAAACGACGTCGTGATCGCGCTTGTCGCCGTGCTCTCGGTGGCGCGGCTCGCCACCGAGCCGGACTGACAGACCCTCCAATCACTCGAATGAGGCTCGCCGAGCCGTCGTTCGCGCCGATTCCTGCTCCGAGGGCAATCCCGGAGAGGAACGACGAACGTGAGACTGTCTGCGGCAATTCTCATCACCGTCGCGCTGATTGCATCGGCGGGCGGCAGCGCGCGCGCGAGCCAGCTGCTCGGTGACCGCAACGTCGTCAACCCGACGATCGCGGTCGACGCGCACGGCACGGCGGTTGTCACATATACGACAGCGGCAGGCGCCACGCGGCACGTGCTCGCCTGGGGCGCGATCAACGGGCTCGCGCATCCTTCGAGCCCTTCCTCCGTCCAGGTCGCCTTCCAGTTCGACTATTCGGGCGGCTGGAAGAGCCATCACGACTCGAACTTCTGGAAGACGCTCAAGGACGTCTGCACGCCCTACACGGGACCGACGTTGCCGTTCTTCGTCGCCGGTTGCGATGCGCCGGACGGCAGCTTCTGGGCCCTGCAGAGTTGGCAGCGCAACCTGCCGATGCGTGGGTTCGCGCCCTGGACGGCGGAGCAGAAGGCGGTCGAGCTGCACCTCTCGCACTGGAGCGGTGCCTTGCCGGTGCTCGAGATCTACGAGCACTGGACGTACGGCGGATCGCAGCAGGGCTTCTTCGGCCGATTGACCTACAACAGCCAGCCGGTGTACGGCACGCGGTCGGCGTCGGCGACGGTCTCCGACACCTTTGCACGCAACATCTATATCGACACGTACAACTCCGACTACGGGTCCGGATGGAAGCACGACACGGCAATTTCCACGCATCCCGGTAACGGCGGTTTCTGTTACACGTTCGTCCCGCAGGCGCCGCCCGCCGGCTATCCGAGCACGAGGCCGAACGGCAACGGCCTCGGGGCGACCTATCGCGTGTCGGTGATGGGGCCTGGGGTGACGCCGATCGTCCAGTGGGTCGGACAGAAGCTCGGGCAGTACGACGCAGCACAGAATGCGGCCGCCACTGAGGCATTCGACGAGCTCCTCGGCGGCGATGCACACTGCGCTCCCGAGCGTTGATTGTTTGCAACTGCGGAGGATTACCGGCATCGGGTCACGAACGGATCGGAGCGCGGCCACTGCCCTCCCCCCGGCCGCGCACCAGGGGCCGTGCCCGGCGCCGCAAGCGGGTGCGGCCCCGCCCTTCCCTGTAGGGTCGGCCTTACATGACCGGGGCCTGTGTATGAGCCGTTTTGCCGACGCGCTGAACGCCCAGATCGCGAGCGAGTTTGCCGCGTCGCAGCAGTACGTGGCGATCGCCGTGCACTACGACGCGGAGACGCTGCCGGCGCTCGCTGCTCATTTCTACCGGCAGGCCGTCGAGGAGCGGAACCACGCGATGATGATCGTGCAGTACCTCCTCGACTCCGGCGAGGCCGTCGTGACGCCCGCCGTGTCGGCGCCGAAGGTCGCGTTCGGTGACGACCGCGAGCCGGTCCTGCTGGCGCTCGCTCAGGAGAAGGCGGTGACCGAGCAGATCGCGCGCCTGGTGCAGATCGCGCGCGAGGACGGCGACCCGGTCGGCGAACGGTTCCTCGGCTGGTTCCTGGACGAACAGCGCGAGGAGGTTGCGAGCATGAGCTCACTTCTCGCAGTGGTCGACCGTGCCGGCACGGACAACATGCTTCTCGTCGAGGACTACCTCGCCCGCGGCAGCGTCACCGCTGACGAGCCCTCGGCGCCGGCGCCACCGGCTGCCGGCGGCGCCCTCTGAACCGTCGGGTCATGACCAGCGTGACGCTGCACCTCACGAACGGCGAGACCCAGACACTCGAGCTCCTCCCACCTCACGACATCCAGACCATCCTGGAGACGATCCAGCGGGAACGGTGGATCAACATCGACAACCGAAAGCACGTCCAGGGCCGGCACGTGGTCTGGCTCGAAGTGCTCACCTCCGACCCGGCGGCTTAGAGAAATGCGAAACCCCGTGTGGCGGGGTTTCGGCTTGCCGACCGCCGTACGGGCGACAGGACTTGAACCTGCAACCCGCGGTTTTGGAGTCCCGGTCGGAATGGCTCTACGAAGCCGCTTTCGCCGACCGCGCACCCGCCACTCCCAGCACCGTGCCGGTCACGGTCGGGCCGGACTGCGTGACCGAACTGGTGACGAGCACGCTCATGACCGCCGGCAGTGGGCCGTCCGGGGGCGGCGCGCTGTTTCCTCTCACGCTCATGAATGTGCAGTGTCGCGCAGACGGGTGTGTTGACTTTATGAGCCTCTGCGTTCGAGAATAGAGCTGAGCGAGGGGTCGCTGGAGGGGCGTGTTGGACGTCGATCCCTACTCGGCTGAGGCGTTTCGTCGTGACGGCCGTGCGGTCGTCGATTTACTCGCGGACTATCTTGCTGCGACCGTGCGGACCGATGGCAAGGTGCTTGATTACAAGGCGCCTGCGGAGTTGCTTGCTCGCTGGCCGGCGGACGGGTTCGGAAACGATCCGCGCGAATCGCTGGTCGAGTTGATCCCGCGTCTGCTCGACGACTCGCATCATCTCCACCACGCGCGCTACATCGGACATCAGGTCAGTCCGCCGTTGCCGGTCGCGGCACTCGCGGAGCTTGTCTCTGCGCTGCTGAACAACGGCATGGCTGAGTACGAGATGGGCCCGGCCGCCAACGCGATCGAGAAGCGGGTGATCGATTGGCTGGGCGTCGTGCTCGGCTTCGACTCGCCAGTGGAGGGAATGCTCACCTCGGGTGGCTCCGCCGGCAATCTCACCGCGCTCGCAGCCGCACGACAGTCGATTGAAGGCTTCGACGTCTGGCAAAATGGGCTTACCGATCTCCCCGCGCTCTCTGTTCTGGCGTCCGAGCAAGCGCACTACTCGGTTGATCGGGCAGCACGGATCCTCGGACTCGGCGCGGCAGGCGTCGTCCCCGTACCGACCGATTCTCGGTTTCGTCTCGACCCGTTCCGGCTGGAGGAGGCGCGACTTCGAGCCGAAGATGCGGGATGTCGGGTGTTCGCGATCGTCGGCAGCGCGTGCTCGACGGCAACGGGCGCGTTCGATCCGCTCGAGGCGATCGCCGACTACGCCGCCGAACACGATCTCTGGTTCCACGTCGACGGCGCCCACGGCGCCGCCGTTGCACTCTCGCCCCGGTATCGGCGACTCGTGGCAGGGATCGAGCGAGCCGATTCCGTCGTCGTTGATGCACACAAAATGCTCCAGATGCCAGCGCTCGTCACCGCCGTGCTCTTCCGGCGCGCCGGCTCCTCATCGCGTGCCTTCCACCAAGAGCAGAGCTATGTCGGCTTCCGGCAAGTCGACGATGAATACCCGTGGTGGGATAGCGGACTTCGTACGCTTGAGTGCACGAAGCGGATGATGGCCCTCGAGCTCTACGCCAGCCTCGCCCAACACGGAATCGACACCTTTCGCGCCTACGTAGAGCAGACGTTCGACCTGGCACGCGCCTTCGCCGGCGTAGTCCAGGCCGCACCCGACTTCGAGTGCGCGAGCGACCCGCAAGCAAACATCGTCTGCTTCCGGCACATCCCCGCCGAAGCCCGCGACGACCTCGACGGCCTGCAACTGCGGATTCGAGACGAAATCGTCCGCGACGGCGGCTTCTACATCGTCAAGACAACGCTTCCGGCTGGCGTCTACCTTCGAGTAACGATCATGAACGCACGAACCTCGGAAGACGATCTCCATGCACTCCTGCAGAGAGTTCGTACCGTCGCAGCCTCAAGTCGCTGACGCGCATGCGTCGACCGAACGCCCTCGTCAGGCGCCATTCGTGAACACTGGCCCAGGCCAACAATCCCGACGCCTGGAACATCGATCCCGGCGGGGAACTCCGCTAGACAAGCGCACTACCCTTGGAGCATGTTCCGTCGCCTCTTCATTGCAGCAGTCGTTCTCGCGCTCGTCTTGAGCGCGACGGCGGTCTCGCCAGCAGCGGCCAAGACGACCAAGGCGGTTGGCACCCACAGGCTGATCGTGGTCGTCAAGAAGAACCTGGCCCCGGCGGCCGAGAAGAAGCTTGCCGTTTTGGTTCTAATCAGCCAGAACGGCGGCGCTCCTGCGGGAGCCGTGGCCACTCCGAGCAAGCCGCTTACTGTTCTCCTCGACAATCGCGGGCTCTACCGTGTAAAGGCCGAGATCGACTCCTCCTGCAAAGGCAGCTGTGATGGGAGCTATCGAATTTCCGGCTCGGCCAATCACAAGCTCGAGGCCGTCCCCAGCTGTCAGCTCAAGGGCTCAGGCTTCGTCTGCAGCAAGGTCAAGATCGTCAAGGTCTACTAAACACCGGCGTCGACTCTCCACACTCCAGGCCAGACCCCCACGGACTGCCTAGTCGATCGGTGGGCGCAGTGGGCTCGGTCGGGTGACTGTGAGACTCGGTGGGTCGGTCTGTCTGGGGCCGTCGCCAGGTTGGTGTCTCCGTGTTGCTTGTGACTCGTCGGGTGACTGGCCGCGTTGTGTGCTTTGGGAATGATCTGTCCGGGTGGCACGGCGGCGCCGGTCTGGCGCCCGCTGTTGGCTTGATCAGGAGCTTGTCCGCCTGTGGGGCGTGACTCATCACAGTCCTGCCGCTGCGGTTTCCTCGCACTCAGACCGGCGCTATCGGACCCTACGAACGAGGTCGGAGGATCGGTCGGATGCTTGCAGATGAGCTGGACTACGTCGTCGGCGTCGACACGCACCGGGACGAGCACGTCCTTGCTGTCGTTGCTTCGCCGTCGGGTGCGGTTGTCGCGAAGCGCTCGGTGCGTGCGAACGCGCGTGGCTACGCTTCGGCGCTTCGGTTTGCGCTCGAGGCCGGAAGTGGTACTCGCGTCTGGGCGATCGAGGGCACTGGCAGCTACGGCGCCGGCCTTGCCCGCTATCTCGCCGGCGATGGCGAGACGGTGCTCGAGACGAGCCGCGTACCGCAAAGCGAGCGTCGTCTGCGCGGCAAAGATGACGCCCTGGACGCAGTGCGTACCGCTCGCGCGGCGCTTGCGAGCGAGACGCTCATTCTTCCTCGCAGTGGCGAGCGACGTGAGGCGCTTCGGCTGTTGCTGGTTGCGCGGCGCAGCGCCGTCGACGTGCGCCGCGAAGCGCTCGGGCAGCTACGCGGCGTGATCGTCACCGCCCCGGACGGTCTGCGCGAGGAGCTGCGCACGCTTCCGGTTGGCAAGCTGCTCGACCGTTGTAGCCGCCTTCGCCGCTCAAGCGCGATGAGCAGCGACGAGGTCGCGACCCGGCTCGTGCTGCGCAGCCTCGCCCGCCGAATCGAAGCGGCCACAGTCGAGGCGGCCGAACTCGAGCGTGAGCTGCTCGGCCACGTCCGCGCACTCGGACCCCGGCTGCTCGACGAGCCCGGCGTTGGCCCGATCGTCGCGGCGCAGCTGCTCGTTGCCTGGTCACACCGCGGGCGCCTTCGCTCTGAGGCCTGTTTCGCCAGGCTCGCCGGCGTCGCACCGGTCCCGGCGTCGAGCGGCAAGACCACGCGACATCGGCTCAGCCGCGGCGGCGACCGCCAGCTCAACCGCGCACTCCACACGATCGTCCTGCATCGCCGCCAACACGACGCTGCCACCCGCGGCTACATCGAACGACGCATCGCCGAAGGCAAGACTCGCCGCGACGCAACACGCCTACTCAAGCGCTACCTCGCCCGCCACCTCTACCGACTACTGCAACAAACAGAGCCGCTGATGACTTGACAAGTCATAGGAGCATCATTCCGGAGACTGGCGCAGCCGACCGAAACGCTGCCCTCAGTGCGATCATCGGCGGATGGGCGCGGGTGTGGAGTCGCGTTGGGACGCTGAGTACCGCGGAGGACGCTACGCGGGAGAAGAGTCCGTCTCCCTTGTGCAGGAGATCATCGACGCGACTCGCTCACACCCTCCGCCGACCGAGGTCGGGATTTACATCGGTTGCGGAAATGGGCGCAACTACGTGCCGCTCGTCGAAGCTGGTCTCGATCTCGTCGGACTCGACGTTTCGCGGGCAGCTATCGAACAGCTCTCGCGACGTATGCCGGAGCGCAGCTCCCGGCTGATTCACGGTGATCTGTCGGCGCTGGATCCGGCCTCGACCTTCGGAATGGTCATCGGGATTCAGGTTTTCCAGCACGGGACGGAGTCGGAGGCGCAAGCTCATGTGAGAGCAGCGCTTCGGCTACTGATGCCGGGCGGCCTCTTCTGTGTCCGTGTGAACGCAGTTGGCACGGAGATCGAGTACCGACACGCGGTGCTCACGGAGAGCGCGGAGGCCGGGCTGACGATCCGGTACGACGAAGGACCGAAACGGGACCTTGCCATCCACTTCTTCGCGCGCGAGGAGATCGACAGCCTTACCGACGGCCTCGTGCCGATCCTACCGCTGCGGATCCAGCGCACGTTTCGCCATAAGCCCTCTGCCGGTCACTGGGATCAGTGGGAAGGAATCTGGCAACTGCCCTCGCTGACGCCACGACGCTGAGACGTCATTGGTGAACGCTGGCGCACGTCAGGGTCGGGTACGCGGATCGTTAGCCTGTAGCGGTGGCCGCTTACTCCGTCACTCGCTTCGACGCGATCGACGAGATCGACGACGGCGGCGTTCCGTACCGGCCGGTGAGGCGCCATTTTGGGATCGCGTCGTTCGGCGTCAACAGCTTCACCGGCCGCAAGTCCGGCGACCGGATCATCAATGAGCACTCCGAGGAGGACGACCAGGAAGAGCTGTACCTCGTGCTCCTGGGCCGCGCGACCTTCGAGCTCGACGGCGAGCGAGTGGACGCGCCGGCGGGGACGCTCGTCTTCGCCGAGCCCGGCGCAAAGCGAACGGCGTTCGCGGAGCAGGACGGTACGACGGTCGTCGTCGTGGGCGGTAAGCCGGGCAAGGTGTACGAGGTCCTCGGTTTCGAGGCCTGGGCGCCGTTCCAACGGCTGTACGAGGCCGGCGACTTCTCCGAGGCGGCCGATCAGGCCCGCGGGGCGATCGAGGCGCAGCCCGAGGCAGTCGGAGCCTTCTTCTACCTCGCGTGCTGCGAGGCGCTGGCCGGCCGCGCGGACGACGCGGCGCGGCATCTCAGGCACGCGCTCCAGCGGTCGGAGCGGCTGCGAGGCCTCGCCCGCCGGAATCCCGACCTCGACTCGATCCGCGACCGGCCCGAGATCGCCGAGCTACTCGCGCGGTAGGGAGACCGCGGCGCCGAGCACAGCCGCTTCCTGAACACAGGGGCAGGCGACGATCGCTGCGCCCAGACGTCGCTCGCCTCGGTAGACACCGGACGTCCGGACTTCGTAGGTTCCTGGGGTGACCGAGGTGAGGACTCTTGACGGCGGCGTGGCGCTTGTCACCGGGGCAAGCAGAGGGATCGGCCGCGGCATCGCCTTGGCTCTCGCTGACGCGGGAGCGATCGTCTACATCACCGGAGTCTTCGGCACCATCGAGCGTGAGAAGGGGCGCCTTGATCTTCTTGTCAACAACGCGACGGGCATGCCCGATCTCGACTTCCTCTTTTCCGACAGACCGTTTTGGGACTTGCAGCCCGACGCCTGGGACGATCTGATTGCGGTCGGGCTCCGTTCGCATTTCATCGCGTCGCAACACGCGGCGCGTTTGATGACGCGGCAATGCAGCGGGCTGATCGTGAACATCTCGTCGGCCGGGGCGAAGAGGAAGATCGGGATTGTTCCCTACGGCGTCGGCAAGGCCGCGCTCGACCACATGACTGCGGAAATGGCCGACGAGCTGCGCAGCTACAACGTCGCCGTCGTCTCATTGTGGCCGCCGCCGTCGAAGACGGAAGGCATGCTCGCGGACGCGACCGACGAGACGAACGTCGAAGCGTGGTCGTCGACCGAGTTCACCGGCCGTGTGATCGCAGCCCTCGCCGCCGATGACCCATTGGGACGAACCGGAAAGGCACTCTCGGTTCGACCGCTTGCGGCCGAACTCGGCGTCGACGACGACGCCATCCTGTCCGGCTGAACCGTCCCGTTCAGACGTCACCTGCAAACGCTGGCGCAAGGGTGATTGCAGCCCGGCAAACGGTGAAACGAGCCGGGGAGGCGACGGAGCTGTCGCCTCCCCCGAATGGATCGCCTCTAGGCATGTCCTGCGGCCGGCATCGTCGCGCGATCGCGAGCCCCGGCTTGCAGGATCGGGGCATCGCGCCTGAAGCCCCAGATGGTGCAATAGACGCCGAGGAACAGCTCCCAGGCGGCCTCCGGAATCGTCGCCAGGCCCTGCACAGAGTGCAGCGTGTTGCTCGGATGGTCACCGGCGAACAGCACAGCGGTCCCGGAGATGATGATCAGAGGCCCGCCGACGAGCCCGAGCCACGTCCACGGCCGCGGCACGAGCTGCGTGCGGTACATCATGTAACCGAGAATCAACCCGTTTCCCCAGCCGACGACCCAGCCCGGTCCCAGCAGGAACGTCCAGTCCTTAATCGCCGCGAGCGTGTAGGCGACCGTCCCCTCAGAGGCACCTGCAACCTGTTGCTGCAACGTGGCGATCCCGAGCATCGCAACGATGCCGACGAGGATGAACGTGGACTCGAACAGCCGCGCCGTCACGTAACCAATCGATAGCTCCTCGAACTGCCGCCTCATGATCGGGACGATCACGACCGCGGTGCCGATGTTCGCGATGATCAGCAGCAGTTCCAACAGCGCCCCGAGGTAGATCTTGTTGACGTTCCCCGAGCCTGCGACGAACGCGACTGGATGACGGAGCGCAGGCTCGTAGAGCAGCAGCGCCGGGATCGACGTGATGAACGTGATGAGGTAGAGCACGCCGAAGCAACGCGCCCTCTTCTGATCTAGAGACACCCTGAGCCCCTGTTTCCCCGGCGACGGTGACGCGGCCCGCCCGCGCCAGCGCGACGGCATATGTCTCGAACCTACGTGTTGCAGACGCAACTTACTAGGGCCGCACGACCCGTCTCATTCTCGGATTCGAGGCCCAGGCGGTCCTCCCAAACACTGGGGCAGGCGAGCTTCCCCGCGAAACGGGTTCTACACGGACCGACGCCAGGCGTCGATCAGATCGTGAACGCCCTGCGAGACAAGTCGGTTCCAGGGGAGTAGGCTCGCGCTTCCTCTCCAGACTCGCGCTTCCTCTCCAGAAAGGAGAAGTCTACGTGCAATACCTGATCGTCGGACAGCACCCGCCCGACCTTTGCCCATCAGCGAACGAGACGGTTCGGAAACTTTCCGCGGAGGGCGCGGGCCAGATACCTGAGTTGGCTGAGAAGCTGGGCGTAAAACTCCTGGCGACCTACGTGCCGATGAACAACCACATGGTGTTCGCGGCCGTCGAAGCCGACGACATGGACTCAGTGCGAGAGTTTGCGTTCCAATCGAGACTCGGACAGTGGAACACGCTCGAGCTGTACCAGGTCTCGACGCTGGAAGAAGCTCTGACAAAAGTCACGGAACTGCCCACGATCTACGGCTAGGCGGCTGGTTGCGGAGTCCCCGCCAGTGCTGTGGCTCGCGCCTGCCGTCGCGACCGCCCAAGGTCCTGATCCGCTTTCTTCGTCAACCCCGCCGCCAGTCGCAGGAAACAGTAGGCCGCACCGCAACAGATCAAGCCGTAGCCCTCGTCGGGCGACCACATGCACGACGAGCCCAGTTGTCTGGCGATGCCGACGGGATGACTCCGACGAGTTCCGCTTCGCGCCGAAAGCGACTGACCTTTCGCTCGTGCGCCGCCTCCTGCCTGCCGCCGCACGCGACTCGACTCCGCCAGCGTGCGTTTTCGCGATGACGAGGGTGACCGATGCCGCGACCGCAGCGAACAGTCCGACAGCCACGGGGTCGACTGGTGATCGGCGGCGAAGCTTCGCGCCACCCTCGGACGGGCATCGGGGCGCACCATTTGCGCACCAGTCTGCACCCGAACCAGGCGTTCTTAGCCCTCCAGGGCGGTAGTCGCGCAGGTGTCTAGAAAGAGCGAAACCCCCCGGTAATCGGAGGGTTTTGGCTCTAATAGAGGGACAGGGGCGACAGGACTTGAACCTGCAACCCCCGGTTTTGGAGACCGGTGCTCTACCAATTGAGCTACGCCCCTCGGTTCGCGCGGCAAGTGTAGCCCCGACCTGCGAGTAGCATCCGCGCCGTGCCCCT
This sequence comes from uncultured Thermoleophilia bacterium, assembly GCA_963715115.1. Classification (GTDB taxonomy): domain Bacteria; phylum Actinomycetota; class Thermoleophilia; order Gaiellales; family Gaiellaceae; genus PALSA-600. Next base: position 37,035 of record CAVQRE010000026.1, on the reverse strand, counting down.
GGCGGTGCTGTTCTCGGTGCTCACCGTCGCCTTCGCCGGGATCGCAGTCGGCAGCGCCACCGCCGGACGCTGGGTGATTGCCGTCGCTGCGGCCGCTCTGGCCGCCTGGATGGGAACCTTCGCCTGGCAGGCACTGAGGAGAACGCGCTCGTAGGTCGTATTCTCCCCTCGTGGCAACGGGCGCCGATACCCAGTCGTTGTGGCTCGAATTCAGGCGGACCAACGACAAGGGTCTTCGCGACCGGCTGATCCTGACGTACGCGCCCCTGGTGAAATACGTGGCGGGCCGCCTCGGCTCCGGTCTGCCGGCGCACGTCGACGAGAGCGATCTCGTCTCCTACGGGCTGCTCGGGCTGATCAGCGCGATCGAGCGCTACGACCCGGAGCGCGACATCAAGTTCGAGACGTACGCGATGGCCCGGATCAAGGGCGCGATCATCGACGAGCTGCGCGCCCTCGACTGGGTGCCTCGCTCCGTCCGTTCGCGGGCGCGTGAGATCGAGCGCGCGATCGCCGAGCTCGAGTCTCGGCTCGGGAGGGCGCCGACGGACGAGGAGATCGCGGCGAAGATCGGGATCTCGACGGACGAGCTCGAAGAGTCGCTCACCGACATCTCGCGCTCATCGATCGCCGCACTCGACGAGCTCTGGTCGGGCAGCGGCGAGGGAGACCAGGTCTCCCTGCTCGACACGATCGAGGACACGAGCGGACCGCGTCCGGCCGAGGCGCTCGACGAGACCGAGCTTCGCGAGGCGCTCGCCGACGCGATCGCACGTCTTCCGGAGCGCGAGAAGCTGGTCGTGACGCTCTACTACTACGAAGAGTTGACCCTCCGCGAAATCGGCGAGGTCCTCGGCGTGACGGAGTCCCGCGTCTCCCAGCTGCACACGAAGGCCGTGCTGCGGCTGAAGGCACGTCTGGCAGGCGCTACAGCCCGCACTTAGACACAGCACACCGGATTCACAGGAAGCACTAAGGATCGGCCGTCAGGCTTGATCCCGTGGAACCCTCCTCTCGGATCGCCAAAGCCCGCCGCCGTGTTCGCGCCGCCAGATACGTCATCGGCGCGATCGCGGTGGCGGGCTTTGCGGTCTTCGGCGCGGCGGCGCGTGACGCCCACCCGGCGACGCATCACGCCGCGCAGACGTCCGAGGACACCCAGTCCGACGACTCCTTCGCCTTTGGCACTGCGTCGCTCGGCGACTCCGGCTCGGCGGCGCCGCAGGTTCAGAGCTCGGGCTCATGACCCAATTTCGCTCCATGGGTTGCACGGTTGAATTGCCGGACGGCGTTTGGGACGGCGGCGTGAGGGCGCTGTTCGACGAGCGCGACCGGCGGTTCAGCCGCTTCCGTCCCGACTCGGAGCTCTCGCGCCTCAACCGAATGCCCGCCGGCGCCTCGCTCGTGAGCGACGAGTTCTCGCACATGCTGGGACATGCCGTCCACGCGGCCAGGATCACGGGCGGGATCGTCACGCCGACAGTGGGCGCAGCGATGGTGGCGGCCGGGTACGACGCCGACTTCGGTCGGCTCCCCGCCGACGGGCCGTCCGTCCGGCCGGTGCGGGTGCCGTCGCTGCAGGCACTCTCGCTGCGCGGGCCGCTGCTCGTGCGTGCGGTGCCGATCGAGCTCGATCTCAACTGTGTCGTCAAGGGAGCGACCGTTGACGACGCACTCGCGCTGCTCGGCGGCGGCTTCGTGGCGGCCGGCGGCGACGTGGCGACCTCCGCGCCGCTCGTCGTCGGGCTGCCCGGCGGTGGCGCCGTCACCTTGCACGGGGGCGGTCTCGCCACGAGCAGCGTCACGGAGCGCCGCTGGCGGCGCGGTGGAGAGGAGCAGCATCACCTGATCGACCCGGAGACCGGGGCGCCTGCGTGCGTGCCGTGGCTGCACGTGACGGTCGCCGCCGGGAGCTGCCTGGCCGCGGACGTCGCCGCCAAGGCGGCGCTCTTGCTCGGGGCCGCCGGCCCGTCGTGGCTCGACCGCCGCGGCCTGCCCGGCCGTTTCGTCGACGAGCTCGGCGAGCTGCACCTCAACGAAAACTGGCGCCAGCTCGTCCCAGAGCTGATCGCAGCATGAATGGGGTCGTCTGGTACGCGGCGCGGTCGGCGGGGATCGTGGCATACCTGCTGCTCTCGTCCTCGGTCGTGCTCGGTCTGCTGATGTCGACGCGTGCGAGACTCGGCTGGCCGCGCTTCGCCGTCGAGGACGTCCATCGCTTCATCGCCAAGCTCACAGGCGTCTTCATCGTGATTCACGGCGGTGCGCTGCTGCTCGACAGCATCGTTCCCTTCTCGCTCCGGCAGGAGCTCGTTCCCTTCGCGTCCTCGTACCGGCCGTTCGGCGTGGCGGTCGGCATCGTCTCGGCCGAGCTGCTCGCCGCGATCGCGATCACGAACGCTCTGCGGGGCAAGATTCCCTATCACCTCTGGCGGCGAGCTCACACCTTGACGATCGTCGTCTGGCTGGGCACGACCGCTCATCTGCTCCTGGTCGGCACCGACCGCGCCGACCCGTGGCTCCTCGGGCTCTGCGCCGCGGCGGTGACCGGGGTGGGCCTCGCGCTCGCCCCGCGGCTCGCGCGTGTCGCAGCGCCTGCGGGCACGGCATAGGATTTCGGCAACCCGAATACGCCGTCAGGAGGACTTGATGCCCATCGAAGCCGGGAAGATTCGCAACGTCGCCGTCGTCGGTCACCGCGGGACGGGGAAGACCTCGCTCGTCGAGGCCTTGCTGTTCCAGGCCGAGGGGACGAACCGGCTCGGATCGGTCGAGGCGGGCACGACTGTCTCCGACTGGGAGGAGGACGAGCAGCGGCGGCAGATGTCGCTGTCCGCGACGCTCAGCCATCTCGAGTGGCAGGGCCGCAAGATCAACCTGATCGACACACCGGGCGACTCGGGCTTCCAGGCGGACACGGTCGCCTCCCTCCGCGTGGTCGAAGGCGCGCTCGTCGTCGTCTCGGGTGTGATGGGGGTGGAGGTGAACACCTCGCGCGTGTGGAACCGTGCCGAGGATCTCGAGTTGTCGCGGCTGATCTTCGTGAACATGCTCGATCGCGAGCGCGCCGACTTTTACCGCGTCCTGGCTGCGCTCGGCGAACAGCTCTCCGACCGGTGTGTTGCGATCCAGCTGCCGATCGGCACCGAGCACGAGCTGAGCGGCGTCGTCGACCTCTTGCACAACTGCGCGTACCTCGATCCGTCGGGCGCCCGTGAGGGCGACCCGGTCGAGATCCCGGCCGAGCTCGCCGACACGGTCGGTGAGTACCGCACGAAGCTGCTCGACGCGGTGGTCGAGACGGACGAGGCGCTGATGGAGCGCTATCTCGGGGGTGAGGAGATTCCACCCGCGGACATCGCGGCAGCGCTGAAGAACGCGGTCACCCGTGACGAGATCTATCCGGTTGCATGCGGGGTGGCGACGAAGAACCTCGGGTCACACGCGCTGCTCGACCTGCTGGTCGAGGGCGTCCCGAGCCCGGCGAAGAAGGGCTCCCCGATCGAGACCGACGCCACGACGGCCGCGTTCGTGTTCAAGACGGTTGCAGACCCCTTCGCCGGCCGCATCTCGGTATTCCGGGTGTACGCCGGCGAGGTGAGGGCCGACACGACGCTGGTCAATCACCGCGATCACTCGAAGGAGCGCCTCGGCAGCCTGATGACGCTGCAGGGGAAGGAGCACGAGAAGGCCGACGGGTTCGGTCCCGGCGATCTCGGGGCGGTTGCGAAGCTGAAGGACGTCCAGACCGGAGACGTCCTCGTCGACGCCGAGCACGATCTCGAGCCGCCGGCGATTGGTTTCCCGGAGCCCGTGATGAGCTTCGCGGTCACTGCGAAGACGAAGGGCGACGAGGACAAGGTCGCGCAGGCGATCCGGCGGCTGGCCGAGGAGGATCCGACGCTGCGGCTCCGCCGCGACGAGCAAACCGGTGAGGAGCTCCTTTCCGGGATGAGCCAGATCCACGTCGAGGTGGCGGTCGAGCGGGCAAAGCGCCGCTTCGGCGTCGAGATGGAGCTGCACCAGCCGCGCGTCCCGTACGTGGAGACGATCAAGGGGTCTGCGCGCGCCCAGGGGCGCTACAAGAAGCAGACGGGCGGCCGCGGCCAGTTCGGCGACTGCCACGTTCTGCTCGAGCCGATCGACGGGCATGTCGGCTACGAGTTCCTCGACAAGATCGTCGGCGGCGTGATCCCGCAGGGGTTCAGGCCTGCCGTCAACAAGGGGATCCAGGAGGCGATGCAGCACGGCGAGCTGGCGGGTGCGCCGGTTCAGGGTGTTCGCGTCTCGCTCATCGACGGCTCGTACCACTCGGTCGACTCGTCGGAGATGGCATTCAAGATCGCCGGGTCGATGGCGTTCCGCACCGCGTACGAGAAGGCGGAACCGGCGCTGCTCGAGCCGATCATGGAGCTCGAGGTCACGGTGCCCGACGAGGCCGTGGGCGCGATCAACGGCGACCTCAACTCGCGTCGCGGGCGTCTGCACGGGATGGAGCCCAAGGCGGGGCTGACCACGATCAAGGCCGAGGTGCCGATGGCCGAGGTGCTTTCGTACTCGCAGGCGCTCACGTCGATGACCGGGGGACGCGGCGACTACAGCATGCAGTTCTTGCGCTACGAGGAGGTTCCGGCGCACATCGCGCAGAAGCTGATCGAGGCAGCGAAGAAGGAAAAGGAGGCCGTCCCGGCCTGACGGGCGGCGACCGCGCTACTCTCGAACGGCTATGACGCGCGTCACACGTGTCACCGTCGATCGGTCGTGTGCGATCTGCGAGCGTACGCTGCTGATGGGCGAGCGTGCCGTTCGCTTCTCGCCGAACGGGGGTACCGACTACGTCGACGTCTGCCCGCTATGCCAGGAGACGGCGTTCGAGCACGGCTGGATCCGAGAGGGTGCGCCGACATCGCCGACGGTTTCGCCCGATCGGCGCCGCCGGAACGCCGGCAGCTGGCTCTCCGCCTTCATGCGGCCGCGGCCGCGCGCCGACGAGCAGACGGTGGCGTCGGAGCCGATCCTGCGGCGCCTCTCGGAACAGGAGCTGGCGATGGTGGAGGCCGCCGACCTGTTCAACTCGTCCCAGTACCGGCGCACTGTCGGCGGCATCGCCAAGTCGCTCGGCGATCCGACCGTCTCGGTGGTCGTCCTCTCCGGCGTCAACGCCGAAGTCGTCGTGACCGTGGCGTGGGACATCTCCTGGTACCAGTACCGCGTCACGCCCGATTCCGAGAACCCGGTGCGGCTCGAGGGGAGGGGCCACGACCCGTCGGGGCTCGAGGCGTCCTTCACCGAGTGGAACGCCCACCTGGCCGAAGACGGCCGAATCGTCCCCAACATCGCACGTTTGTAGGCGCTCGAGCGTTGCGCCTGCCGTCCCTCGTCCTAGACTGAGCCCGTGATCTACTGCGTGATCCCACGGGAGCTCGAGAACGAGCTCTTCGACAAGATGGTCGAGTACTACAAGGACAACCCGAATGTGACGGTGATTCTCGACCGGCGCGGAGGGCCCGACCGCCGTGGGGGGCAGGAGGACGGCTCCTTCAAGGAGCGTCGCGAGACTCGTGACCGGCGCCGGGCACGGATGCCGGGGACGTTCCCGAACACCGATCTGGGCGAGGACTAGCCTCTCGCTAGGATCGCGGTCGTGCCGGGCGCGACCGCCACTTTCGAATCGCTCAATCCCTCGACCGGCGAGGTGATCGACGAGTTCCCGCGCTCGACGGCGGACGACGTGGACCGCGCGGTCGCCGCCGCACGCGGCGCATGGGAGGAGTGGCGCCTTGTTCCCGCACCTGAGCGCGGAAACATCCTGTTCCGCTTTGCGCAGATCCTCGAGCGCGCGAAGCCCGAGCTCTCCGACCTGATGACCCGCGAGATGGGGAAGGTCAAGGCCGAGGCCGGAGGGGACGTTCAGGAAGCGATCGACATGAGCTACTACATGGGCGGCGAGGGGCGGCGCCTCTTCGGTCACACGACGCCGTCGGAGTTGCGCGACAAGTTCCAGATGAGCGTGCGGATGCCCGTCGGCGTGGTCGGCGCGATCACGCCGTGGAACTTCCCGATCGCGATCCCGGCGTGGAAGCTGACACCGGCGCTCGTCTGCGGCAACACCGTCGTGCTCAAGCCGGCGGAGGACACGCCCTTGCTCGCCCAGCGTTTCGTCGACCTGCTGCACGAGGCAGGTCTCCCGGAGAACGTGGTCCAGGTGGTGCACGGCTTCGGTGAGGAGGCGGGAGATGCGCTGGTGCGCCACCCCGACGTGCCGATCATCACCTTCACCGGCTCGCGCGAGACGGGTGTCGCGGTCACAAAGGCGGCGGCCGACCGTCTCAAGCACGTGCATCTCGAGCTCGGGGGCAAGAACGCGATCATCGTGCTCGACGACGCCGACCTCGATCTCGCGGTCGACGGCATCACCTGGTCGGCGTTCGGGACCGCCGGCCAGCGGTGCACGGCGGCATCGCGGGTGATCGTCCAGCGCGGCGTGTACGGCGAGTTGCAGAAGAAGCTCGTGGCGCGGGCAGAGGCGATGCGCATCGGCGCGCCATGGGAGGACGACACGGAGATCGGCCCTGTGATCAACGAGGCCGCCGTCGAGAAGATCCACGCATACACCGCGATCGGTGTCGACGAGGGTGCGAAGCTGCTCACCGGCGGCGAGCGCGTCGACGGCCACGGCTTCTACTACCGCCCGACCGTGTTCGCCGAAGTCGATCCGGAGATGCGAATCGCGCAGGAGGAGATCTTCGGCCCGACGACGGCTCTGATTCCCGTCGATTCCTTCGACGAGGCGATTCGTGCGGCGAACAGCGTCGAGTTCGGCCTCTCGTCCTCGATCTTCACGCGCGACGTGAACAAGGCGTTCCGTGCGATGCGCGACCTCCAGACGGGGATCACGTACGTCAACGCGGGCACGACCGGGGCCGAGGTTCACCTGCCGTTCGGCGGGATGAAGCAAACCGGAAACGGGCATCGCGAGGCGGGCCAGGCCGCGCTCGACGTCTTCACCGAGTGGAAATCGGTGTACGTCGACTACAGCGGCAAGTTGCAGCGCGCCCAGATCGACAACGTCGAGTGACAAGGAAGCTGGTCGTGTTCGTCCCGCCGACGGCGCTCGATGCTGTGCGCGACGCGCTCTTCGCGGCGGGTGCAGGGCGCATCGGCGACTACGAACGCTGCTCCTGGTACGCCGAGGGCACCGGCACGTTCCTCGGCGGCGCGGGCACGAGCCCCACGATCGGGGCTGCAGGACGCGAGGAGCGGGTTCCAGAGCTCCGGCTCGAGACCGTTTACCCGGCCGAGGCGCACGAGCAGGTGTTGGCGGCGCTGCGTAGGGCGCATCCGTACGAGGAGCCGGCGTTCGACGTCTACGCGCTCGTCGCGTGACGACGCGTCTGTACACCGACGGCGGTGCGCGCGGGAATCCCGGCCCGGCCGCGTACGCCTACGTGATCGAGGACGCCGACGGTGCGGTGCTCGCGCAGCACGGCGAGACGATCGGAGTCGCGACGAACAACGTCGCCGAGTATCGCGGCCTGATCGCGGGGCTCGAGAAGGCTGCGGAGCTCCATGTCGACAGGCTCGAGGTGCTCTCCGATTCCGAACTGATGGTGAAGCAGATGCGCGGCGAGTATCGGGTCAAGAACGCCGCACTGCAGAAGTTGCAGCAGGCGGCGGTGAGTCGCGCCCGCGAGGTGGGCGAGGTGGCGTACACGCACGTTCGCCGCGCGCACAACGAGCTTGCCGACCGCCTTGTCAACGAGGCGCTGGACGCGGCATGAACGTCCACCCGTTTCGCGCCGCGCTCGAGGCCGACGACAATGAGGCGGCGTTCGCGACGCTCTCGCCCGACGTCGTCTTTCGGAGCCCCGCCGTCTACAAGCCGTACGAGGGCCGCGACGTCGTAGCGGCGCTGCTCGCCGTCGTGGGGAAGACGTTCGAGAACTTCCGCTACACGAACGAATGGCGGGACGGCGACACGACCATCCTCTTCTTCGAGGCGTCGATCGGCGATCGCGACCTTCAGGGCATCGACATCCTCGAGCACGACGCCGACGGCCTCGTCGCGCGTTTCACGGTGATGGTGCGGCCGCTGTCGGGCCTGCAGGCCCTCTCCGCGGCGGTCGCGGCCCGAATCGGAACCGGGTAGCCGCGGCTATACTCGGCGCCGACCGGCGGATGTAGCTCAGTTGGCTAGAGCGTCTGCTTGCCATGCAGAAGGTCGTGGGTTCGAGTCCCATCATCCGCTCTCTCGAAAGCCCCGCTCAGCGGGGTTTTTCTTTGCCCGCTGAGTGCGTCCCGCACTCACGCTGAGCCGAAAGTCAGCATTCAGTCAGCATTGGCGCGCTGCTCGGGGAAGGGCGGTCGGGTATCCCCCGAGCAACACTGCAACACCTACTCCGCGTCGGGTTCGAGCAGCTCGGCGAGCGCTCGTGCTGCTCGGTGCTCGCGCACGCCGTCGCCCGGCGGAGAGGCGTCAGACCGGCTCGGCGCTCCAGATCGCATAGGACGGTTGCTCGACGTGCTCTTCGCTCAGCTCGATCGGTATCTGCGACACGATCCGAAGCTTTCGACCGTCCCCGGTCCGGAACACGTCACCGACCCACCAGTCCGGCACGACGGTCTCGAAGGTTCCGGCATCATCGCCGTCGGTGTAGCGAAGCTCGTAGCGGAATGCCATCGGTATCTCCGTTTCCGGGGCCGGACAGCAACGTGCACCTTAACGGAGGCGGCGAGAATCGAGCCCGCGCAAGATTTCGATCGGCCTCGGAAGGCGAGGTTGGGCAGCGACTAGCGCACGCACAACAGCGGAAGTGGAAGAGGCGGACACCGGCCGGTGTCCGCCTCTTGCCCTAATCGCTATTTGATGATCGTGGCGCAGTAAGTCGGGCCCGAGAACACACCGTCCTCCGGACACGTTGCCGTCTGCGCGAACTGGTCTGCCTTACCGAAGTTGTCGACCGTGTTGGGGTGGTTGACGCCGTAGTTGAGAGCACTGCCGTCCGACGAGAACCATGGGTAGATGCAGTACGGTCCGCCGTAGGCTGTGCAATCGGTGGGACCGACGAACGAGTTGCCGAGCACCTCGGCCTTCCCTCCGGTATCGGAGACCACGGCCCAGTGCTGCGGATGTGAGCCGTCACCGAACGTGGCGTCGAAGATCCGGATCGGCTGGAAGCCGGCCCAGTTGTCGAAGTTGAACGAGCCGCAGAACGTCTGGCCCGGAACGCAGAACGCGCCGGGATGGTCGCCGTAGAGATCCGAGTGGCCGATCTCCCAAACGAAGGACATCGGCGTGTCCCAGACGCCGCCCCAATTCAGTGCGTTGCCGATCTCCTGAGTGCTGAACTCCGGAGTCAGCGGACCGTCCTTCGGGCTGACGAGCACAAGCACGCTCGATGTCTGCCCGCTCGTCTCGTCAGTGACCTGCTCCTGGTACGCCGAGCTCGACGACGGCGCCCAAATGTGGACGTCGACGACGTCGCGGGCGTGCATGACGAACGGGGCCTTGCCTGTGCCGTCCGTGAGCATGCCGTTGAACGCTGCCGGCTCGGCGATCTGCTGTCCCTGTCGCGCGATCGTCCAGACCGGCGAGCACGCCGTGTAGACGTCGGGCGCATGCACGACTGAGAAGCCCCCGCTCGAGAAGCAGTTCTTGGTGAACGAGTCCGGATAGAACTGGAGCTCGAGGAACCCCTCCTGGCCGATCTTGTGCGGGTTGCTGTCCTTGACCGTGCCGCCGAACCAGAACGTCGGCCCGACGCTCGATACCGGGAACGTCCCATCTGCCGGCAGTTGGACGTGCCACGTGATGTTCTGCGCGGAGCGCGACGCCGAGGAGACGGGATCGAGCTCAGGCTCGTCGTGACCCGTGCACCCCGACCTGTAGTACTCGAACGAGTCCACGCTCAGGCCGCCGATGCCGTGCGCGAGACAGGCGGCGGTGTCTGCTCCCGCGACTCCCGAGGTGACCGTTCCTAAGCCACTGCTTGTGCCAGCGGCACCGGCGGACGCGCTCAGCCCGAGCACGACCGCGGAGACTGCCGCACTCAAGGCAAACCTCGCTGCAGCCATCTGCTCTCCTCTCGTTGTCGTCCCGTTGCCCACGTCCTGAGTCCCCGAAACATGACCCCGGTTTCCGCCATATGGGAGCGACGTGCGGGGTTCCGCCCTTTCGCGCGTCATCACCCCGGTTGCGCGCGGCGCGTCGATCTTCCTTGGCAGCTCGCGCAGACCGTGAGGCAGTCGTCGATCGGGGTCATCGCCCCTTATGCGCGCGGAATCCACCATCCGTTCGAGCGACGAGTCAATCCCCACGCCGCCGGAGTCGTTCTGGAAATGCCGGCCAAAGCCGGCCGTCCTCGACCTCTTGCATTGGGCTCCACTCAGGCGGCGGGCGTAGGATCGGCGAAACCGTACAAAGGAGGAATCGAGATGGCAGTCGCCTACGTTCAGGAGTTCACGATCGGGGATCGCTCGACCAAGAACTACGACTTTGTGGCCGAGAAGATCGGTGACGGGCCCTTCGACGGGCTGATCGCGCACACCGCCGGATTTGACGACGAGGCAGGCGTGTTCCGGATCCTCGACGTGTGGCAGACCCGCGAGCAGGCCGAGCGGTTCATCGCCGAACACGTGCAGCCGTTGATCGAGCAAGGCCCAGATGCTTTCCCGAATCCGGGGGCCTTCACCATGCCGACCAGAGAAGGCTTCTACGAACTCCATCACGTGGTCGGCGGCTGAGAAGACGTAGGGGTCCGGCGTGGTGCGGCGCTCTCTCTCAAACACACATCCAGGCCCTTGTCAACGCGCTGGACCCCGCGTCGCGTTTCGGATCAGTTGGTGGCGGTGGTCACACAGCGGTACGGAGCGACTCTGGTGATGAGGTCGGCGTTGACCGAGATCTTGCGAGACGAGTCTTGACTCAGGGTGGCGGCCGCCACCACTCCTGTTCCATTGGGGTTGAGGTATTGGAATTGGGAACCGGTCCACTCAAAGACCTGGAACGCATCGACGTCGTTGAAGGCCTGCACGAGCTCTCCGGGATCAGGTAGCCGGAGTCCCGCCAACGCGCACGTCTTGAGAGCGTCCGTCCATGTCGCGGGCGTACGCGTGGTGAAGTCGAAACAGAGGTCTGTCTTGGGTGCCCGCTTCAGTCCATTCGGGCACTGGGCCAGGTAGCTCGACGCAGGTGACCCGGCGAGCTGGTCGGAGTTGCCGGCGTGGTCCGCCTTGGTCGCGTGATCCGCGTTGCTGGCATGTGCCGCGCTGGGCACGGTGCCGAGTGCCGACAAATTGATCTGAGCGCCCGTAAGAGAGTTGTTGGCGACCTTGTCGCCGGTGACCGCCTGCGCGTGCAGGTCACGGTTCGCGACGGACCCATCCTTGATCTGCTTGGTGCCAACGGAATTGGCGGGCAGGACAATGGCTGCGTAACCCGTTCCTCCCAGTGCAACCGCCAAGGCGATGATTGCCACCACCATCGACGGCGAGGGCCGAAGCCGCGAAAGCCACCTCATGGGTCTTCTCCCTTCTCGCAAATCGAGGCGCCGCCACCCGACAGCCGTCGAAGGCGCGACCACCTCCCGACGCGACTATGTCACGGCAACAGCTAACCAGGACTGGCGGGTCACCCAACGGTGGGGATGACGACTCACCTTCGGTTGGGGTAGCCGTCGTGCGACCCCCGGCCTACCGTTGTACTAGTCACGCCGCGAGGGGGAGCCGGCAGTAACCAAAGGGGCAGAGAAATGAATGACTATCGCGAGCGTCAACTCCGTGAGTTGCTGGAAGCATGGAACCGAGGCGATGCGAGGTTGAGCGTTCAGCAGATGAAGTCGCTGGTGGATTGGGAAACCACGCCGGTTGAGGACACACGTCGCCTCGAGGCGGCCCTGAGTGTCGACACCAACAATCAGCTCTCACTCCGGTAGGCGCAACAGCTTTCACAGCGGTCCGCGCGGAGACTCCAACTCCGGCGCTGGACTCACGCTAAGTCCAACCGAGCCGAACGCCCGATGACTGCTAGGTCGGTGTCAAGTGACGTTCCCGAACGTAACCCTCGGTCACTTCGTCCTTGTGCGCAGCAAATGCGCCGAGAACTTCATCCTTCTCCCGCTCCGGCACCTTGAAGAAGTCGAGTGTTCGCGCTAGTTCAGCCGCGACTTCGTCGAATTCGGCGGGAGAGATCTTCAGCTGGCGATGGGCTTCTTCCAGGCCGAGAGGAGTGTTGCCCGGCTTCGTGGCCGCATAGTGCTGGGGCCCACCGGCCACGTTGCAGACCCAGAGGGTACGCATGAATTTGAGACCTGGAAGTCTGGCCAGGCTGTCGTTGTGCCAGTCCCGAAGGGCCGCGTTCTCGGACTTCCGACCGACGATCGGGTTTTGCACGACCGCGTCGCTGAAGTGGTCGACCACTGCCGCGATGGCGAATGCGCCCCCGAGCCGTTCATACAGGCTCGCTTCGGTCATTTCCTGCCTCCTTTTTGACGGTTTCCTGAAGACGTCCCACCGGGTGGGTGGCCGTCTCCGTGGGGTTGGAGGAGAAGACGCGCTGTCCGCTACTACGGCGAGCCACCAGGTTCGGATTGACCAATCCGGTCGCATCCACCCGTTCGTCTCGCATGCCTTTGCCGCAGTCGACCAGGGCCAGGTAGGTCTATTGAACGTCGGGAACGTCAAGAGGACGATGTCGCACGAGTTCGAAGGCCAGGCTTGTCCAGTGGTGTAGGCAGGTGGTGGTCGTAAGGGTATGTTTGCCGTTCTCAGCGGACACGCTGCGGGGAAAGGACGGATTTCATGCTGACTGCAACGCAAGATCTGCTCCTGCCGACCACCGTCACCGGCTCGTGGCCGAGGCCGTCGTGGTTCACAGGCAACCTGCTGGAGCGCCCCTTCTCATCCGGGATGGCGGACGTCGCCTACCGCGAGCAGTTCGTCGACGCGGTCGGTTGCGTCCTGAACGATCAGCAGTTCGCGGGCCTCGACATCCTGACCAACGGCGACTATCACCTCGACAGCGATCTCGCCGGGCGGTCGTGGTTCTCGTACCCTTCCGAGCGCTTCGCGGGGATCTCCGAATACGACACGGAGACGACGTTCGGCTGGGCGTACCCGATCGGATCATGGTTGAACGAGATCGTGGGCGGCTGGAAGTACCACGCGGTCATCGACAAGATCGGTCCTCGCGCCCCGCTCGAGTTCGCGAAGATCTGGCGCGTCGCGCAGGCACGCACCGAAAAGCCGGTCAAGTTCGGAACGATCGCGGCGGACCTGGCCGCAACGGTCCTCACGGTCAAGACCGATGCGTACGCACAGGACAAGCAGGATCTCATGTGGGACATCGCCACCATTCTCAACGGGGAGCTGCGCACGCTGGCGGCTGCCGGGTGCAAGGTGATCCAGATCGAGGAGCCGGCGATCCACAGCTCCGCGGCGTACGGCGCCCCGTCCGAAGTGCTCGACTTCCTCGTCGAGCTCTTCAACCACACCGTGGAAGGGCTCGACGACGTCGAGCTCTGGATCCACACGTGCTGGGGCAACCCCGGCGCGCAGCATTGCTTCGACCCGAACATCTCCTACGAGCCGTCGGTCGACATCTACCTCAACCGGCTCAAGGGCGATGTCTGGACGATCGAGTCGAAGGAGAACGGGCACAGCCTGTTGCCGGCGTTCAAGCCGTACAAGGGCAACCTGCCGAAGAAGGTCGCGGTCGGCATGATCAGCCACCGGCGCCTGCAGGTGGAGACTCCCGAGGACGTCGCCACGGACATTCGCACGGCGCTCGAGTTCATCGACGCGGACAAGCTCGTGCTCTCGTCCGACTGCGGCTTCGGCCGGCAGGGCGTGTCGCGGCCGATCGCGATGTACAAGGCTGCTGCGCTCGCGCAGGGAGCGAACATCGTCCGCGGCGAGCTCGGCGCCCCGCAGACGCACGTTCGTGCCGCCGATCCGGGCCTCCAGGTCGACGTGCCCGCCCGGGAGCCGGAGATGGTCGAAGCCTAGGGGTCCGCCGCCTCGCGTGGGCGGAACGGGGTTGGTAACATCTGCAACCAGGATCTGCGGCAGTCAGGAAGGGCGGGCGCCAGTTGTGAGGGGACAACTGGCGCCCGCTTCCTCTGAAGGGAGAGCCTCCGGTGAAGACGACTCTCGCTGAGTCCGCAGCTTCAGAGCGCCACCCTGACGCTTGGCCGGGCGAACCGTCAACCCGGCCCGAACCGCACGCCCGCGCAAATTCCGTGCGTTTCAGAACGGCGTCGGGATGCGGCGCACCGGTAGGTTGGACTCGCGGTAGCCGCCGGCCGCCTGCCGCTTCGGCAGCTTGACGTCCGGCAGCGTGAGCGGCTTGTACGGGACCTGGCCCAAGAGGTGGGTGATGATGTTGAGCCGGCCGCGCTTCTTGTCGTTCGTCTCCGCGACGTACCACGGAGCCCAGGCGGTATCGCTGGCGAGGAACATGGCGTCTCGGGCGCGCGAGTAGTCGTACCAGCGGCTGTACGACTTGAGATCCATGTCGGACAGCTTCCAGACCTTGCGCGGATCGTCGATGCGGCTCTCGAGGCGCCTGGTCTGTTCCTCGGGACTGACCTCCAGCCAGTACTTGAGCAGGATGATCCCGGAGTCGACCATCGCACGCTCGACCTCGGGAACCTGCACCAGGAACCTCGCTGTCTGCTCGGGGGTGCAGAAGCCCATGACGGGCTCGACGCCTGCGCGGTTGTACCAGCTGCGATCGAAGATGACGACCTCGCCGGCGGCAGGGAGGTGCTGGACGTAACGCTGGATGTACATCTGCGACCGCTCGCGTTCGCTCGGCGCCGGAAGGGCGACGACCTTGAACACGCGAGGGCTGACGCGCTCGGTGATCCGTTTGATCGTGCCGCCCTTGCCCGCCGTGTCGCGACCCTCGAAGACGATGCAGATCTTCGCGCCCGACGCCTTGACCCACTCCTGCAGGGCGACGAGCTCGCCGTGCAGCCGGCGCATCTCCCGCTCGTACTCCTTACGGCCCATCTTTGCGGCCGAGGTCCCTGCGGTTTCCTGCTCGTGCTTGGCCGTTCCTTTCTTGCTCATGGCGTGCCCTCCGTCACGGCTCGCGTTGGTGCGAGCGCGCGCTGCGCGTCGACTATGGTCGGCTCAGGAGCTCGCCGCCGCCGGAGCCACTTGCCGGACTCGACGACCAGGGGCAAGAGCGCAGCGAGGCCGAAGCAGGCCAGCCACTCCTTGCCGGTCAGCGAGGTGGTGAGGAGACCCTTCTGGAGGCCGGGCAGTTCGGTCGCGAGGACAGTCATCGCCAGGGGGAACAGCGAGATGCCGAGTGCCTTCAGGAGTGGGGCGGAGAGCCCGCTCGCGGGGTCGCGACGGTTGGTCAGCGCGTTGAAGACGGTGCCGAGGCCCATGATCACGAACGTCATCGTCAGCGATGCCGTCGGCACGTCGGGCTTCGGGTCGTCAGGTCCCGCGACGAGCGGGAACAGGGCGGCGACGAAGAGCGTCAGTGCGTAGACGACCCAGAGCGTGACCGCAGCGCGGTTGGTGATCGGCACCTTCGGGTCGCGGGGCGGCCGGTGCATGACGTCGGGTGCTCCAGGGTCGACCGCGATCACGACGACGCCCGATGCGGTCATGAACACCAGCAGGTACAGGACCATCAGAGGTGTCAGCGCGACGCCCTTGTTGATGTCGAACGCGGACGCAGCGAGGAACAGGAACACGAGCGCCAGCAGCTGGGTCATCTGGTACCGGACGTAGGAGACGACTTTCTCGTAGACGCGGCGGCCGATCTCGACGGCGTTGACGAGCGTGCCGAAGTTGTCGTCGGTGAGGATCAACCTGCCGGCTTGCTTCGTCACCTCGCTGCCGCTCCCCATCGCCACGCCGATGTCGGCCTGCTTCAGAGCGGCGGCGTCGTTGACGGCGTCGCCGGTCATCGCCACGATCAGCCCCTGCTCCTGCATCAGCCGGGCGAGGCGGAGCTTGTCCTGGGGCGTGACCCTGCCGAAGACGTGCAGCTCCGGGAGCCGGCGGGCGACTTCCTCGTCCGTCATCGCCTGGAGCTCGCTTCCGCTGATCGCACCCGGCCCGAGCTCGAGCATCTCGCCGATCGCCTGTGCGGTGACGGCATGGTCGCCGGTGATCATGCGCACGTCGATTCCGGCGCTGAGCGCAGTGTGCACAGCGGCCTTCGACGACGGCCGCAGCGGGTCGATGATCCCGACCATGCCGACGAACGCGAGGTCACGGACAAGCGACATCGGGTCGGCGCTCATCGCCTCGAGCTCGCTCTCCTCGACGAAGCGTGCCGCGAAGGCGAGGACACGTAGACCCTTCTCGCCCATCCGCTCGTTCGCGGCGTCGATGCCCTGACGAGCCTGCTCGATCGGCACCTGCGAGCCGCTCATCGGGCCGCCGGAGTGAGTGCAGCGTGCCAGCACCACGTCGGGGCCGCCCTTGACCAGTTGGACGATTCGGTCTGTGCCGTCCACCGAGTAGCGGTGGTAGGTGGCCATGAACTTGTAGTCGGAGTCGAACGGCACCTCGGCGATACGCGGGTAGGCGCGCCGGGTCTCCTCTGCGTCGACCCCGAGCTTGGCCGCGAGCACCACCAGCGCCGCTTCTGTCGGGTCGCCGACCACGCTCCCGTCGTCGCCGACGGTCGCATCGCTGTCGAGCACGAGGCCGAGCGCGAGCCGGGTGAAGTCCGGCACCGGGGCTCCCGCGACCGCCGTGAGCGCGCCGGTCTTGCGGTAGCCCTCTCCCTCGACCGTGAACCAGGCGTCGCCCGTGTACAGGGTCGAGACCATCATCTGGTTGAGCGTCAGCGTTCCGGTCTTGTCGGTGTTGATCGCGCTTGTCGCACCCAGGGTCTCCACGTCGGTCAGGTTCTTGACGACGGCCTTCGCGTCGGCGAGCTGTTTCGCGCCCATGGAAAGAAGACCGGACACGAACGCGGGCATACCCGTCGGGATGGCGGAGATCGCCATCGCCGTGCCCAGCAGCAGGACGTCGCTGAACTTCTCGCCGCGGGCGACACCGACGATCACGATGAATGCGACGGCGCCCCAGGCGATGATCCCGAGCACGTAGGTCAGCTTGGCGAGCTCCTTCTGGAGCGGCGACCGCGTGCGGGTGACCGCGGTCAGCATCGTCGCGATCTTCCCCATCTCGGTCTCCATGCCGGTCGCGGTCACGACGATCGCCGCCGTGCCTCGTGTGACCGCCGTGTTCTGGAACAACATGTTCGAGCGGTCGCCGAGTGCCACTTCGGTCCCCGCAAGTGCGCCCGCGTCCTTTGGGATCGGGGCGCTCTCTCCGGTCAAGGCCGCCTCCTGCGTCTCCAACGTCGCCGAGCGCACGATGCGGCCGTCCGCTGGGACGAGATCGCCAGCCTCGACCTCGACGATGTCACCGGGAACGATGTCGACCGCCGGCACGAGTGCCAGCGTTCCGTCGCGCACGACCTTCGCCTGCGGCACCTGCAGGTTCGCGAGCGCATCGATGCTCGCTCGCGCCTTCAGCTCCTGGCGCGTGCCGAGGACGACATTGAGGAGGATGAGCAGCCCGACGATTGCGCCGGTCGAGACCTGGCCGATCGCGAAGCTCACGGCGACGACTGCGATCAGCATGATGTTCATCGGGTCGCGGAGCTGCTGTGCCGCCACCGCCCACATCGACGGCGGCTTCTCCTTGCGGATCTCGTTCGGCCCGACGCGCCCGAGCAGTGCCGCCGCTTCGGCGCCGGTCAGGCCGGTCTCCGTATTCGATTGCAACTCTGCGACAACGTCAGCGGCTTCGCGCGCATATGCCGGGATCGCGTCCAGGTCGGTGCCGCCGACCGCTGAGTCTTGTTCGGTCATCACGATCTCACCTCCCGAACCGTTCTTCCAGCAGTCCATGTCGTAGGCCGCGGTCGCTGACCGTGAGGTGTTCCTTGGCGAGCTTCTCCATCACCGTACGGACGATGCAGGCACCGGCGAGGATCACGTCGGCGCGTTTGGGTTGAAGGCCGACGATCGAGCGCCGCTCCTCGACGTTGCGGGAGCTGTAGAGCTCGATCTGCCGGTTGATCTCACTGCGGTCGAGCACCGTTCCCTGAACGACGTCGGGATCGTAGGTTGCAAGCCCGTGCATGACTGCAGTCAGGTTGGTGACGGTGCCGCCCATTCCCACGAGTATGTCGGGTGTGGGTCGACCGTCGAGCGGAGCGAGGTCGGCGGCGATCGCTTCGAGCGCCCGCTGGAGCTGTTCCCCGGAAACGACGCCGTCGAGCTTGTGGGTGTCCGTGTAGCGCACTGCACCGACGTCGACGCTGAACCGTTCGTCGACCTGTTCGCCGTGGCCGAAGGTGAACTGGGAGCTGCCGCCGCCCGTGTCGAACACCACCAACGCACCATGTCCGAGATCGAGCCCAGCTCTCGCCGCCAGGTAGCCGAGCCGAGCCTCCTGCTCACCCGGGATGACCTCGACGGTGACGCCGCAGCGGGCCTTCACCGCCGCGACGAACGCAGCGCTGTTGTCCGCGATCCGCAGGCCCGCCGTGCCGGCTGCGGCGATCGCTGTGGCGCCGTTCCGCTTTGCCTCCTCGACCATGCCATCGATCGCGGTCGCCGTTCGCTCCATTGCCTCGGCGTCGAGTCGGCCCGTCTCCTGGAGGCCTTCGCCCAGGCGCGTGACCTCGGCACGGTCGAGGATCGTTCGCCAGCCGCCGTCCGGCCCCGGCTCGCCGATGTGGAACTTGACCGAGTTCGTTCCGACGTCGATCACCGCGCACCGCTGCACCTCGAGCCCGAGGAGCGCCTTGAGCCCGCGCGGATAGGAGACGTTCGGCAGCGATGCCAACCCGAGGTCGCGCACGGCCGCGATCACGTCGGTGGGATCCTCGGCTTCGATCGCGATCGTTCGCGTCTTCCGGCCGTCGGCGCGCACCTCGGTCACCTCGGCCATGCAGCCGTCGACGGTGTAGTGAGTCCGCTGCTTGTGCACGGCAACCGCCCGCAGAGAGCGGTTGGTGCGCACGAGCTCGTCGATCAGCTGGTCGAGCGTGTACTCGGTGCGCTCGAGCGAGGGAATCTGAACTGCGAGTGTCGTGAGCACGTTATCCACCTCCGCCCGAGCCAGCGGGAACGCCGCCTTCATGACCGGCGCCCACTGCTGGAGCCCCTCGGTATTGACCCGCTGGCGTCGCTTGATGTCCATCAGGTCGGCCCGGATCTTGACGGTCGCATCGCCGACCGGTGAGAGCAGGTAGACCTCGTCGCTCTCCTCGACGCGCTCCGGCGAGAGCTCCGCGAAGCGACCGACGACGGCGCCGAAGTCCTCGCCGAACGTACGCCATTCCCAACGGCCGACGATCGGCGCCGTCACCGAACCTACTTGCCTGCGGCCTGCAGCTGCTTGGAGAAGAATTCCAGCGCCTTCTTCGTCTTCGTCTCCTGCTCACCCGAGAGGTCGACCCCTCGCTCGGTCAGAAAGGCCCTCGTCTCGGCGGCGACCTGGAACGCCTCGGCAGGCGCGCACTTGGTCGACAACTCGAGGAGCATCGAGTTGTCCGGATAGAGCCACAGCTCGGCCACGAGCTTGCGGCCATAACCTTTCGCCGCGAATTTCAGCTTGAGCACGAGCACCGGGCCGAGGATCGAGAGCTCATCCAGCGTCAGCCCTCCGGGCGCATGAGCCGCATACAACGCGCGCTGCTCCTTCGAGAACAACTTTCTGAGCGGCAGCCTCCCCGCCACCGCGTCCTTGACCTCCATCGTCCCCATCGCGCGCTTCATCGAGCCCGAGCAGACATACCCGCCCGGCATCGCATCGACCTCGACGCCGAAGTTCGGCGAGACGCGGATATCCGCCGGCAGGCTGTCCGGTACCACCGGCCGCAGCTTCACGACCGAGTCGTTTCCGCGCCCCTGCACGCGCCGTGCCCGAACCACGAGGCCGCTCCGGTTCAGCGCCAGGTCGGGTGTGTCGAAGAAGTACACCTGCCGGATCTGGCCGTCGATCGGGTCGACCCCGAGCGCCTCCCCGGCTCTGCCGCGGTTGGACAACGGCACGCTCACCTTCAGCTCGACGCTGTCGGCGCCCTTGATCAGCGCCATCAGCTCGGACAGCTCTTGATCGGTATGTGCGGAAACCGCCATGTCGGGAGCCTCCTCCTCCTTTTCTGCGTCTCTTGGTTGGCGGTGCCCAACTCTATGCACGGGCGGTCCTCTCGCGGCCCGGGACATGGCATTGCGGGCCATGTCCGTCTAGGGTCAGATGGTTGAGGGCGACTGCGGCAGTGCTCATCGCGGCGGGTGCGGGGCTGCTCGCGCTCGTCGGCGCGCCGGTCAGCGACGCCCTCCTCGAGCACGATCTTCCGGATCGACCACGTCGCGGACGGTGACACCGTCGACCTCACGAACGGCGCGAAGATCCGGCTCGTTCAGATCGACACGCCGGAGGTGTACTTCTCCCCGGAGTGCTACGGAAAGCAGGCCTCGGCGATCACGAAGCGCTTGCTGCCGGCCGGCACGCGGGTACGCCTAACCGCCGAGCCGGCGACCGATCGTCGTCGACGAGTACGGCCGGCTGCTTCGCTACGTCATTCGCGCGCAGGACGGACTGAACGTCAACGTCTACCTCGTGCGCGTCGGCGCTGCGGCACCGTACTTCTACGACGGCCGCCGTGGCCGCTACGCGACGCTGCTCGACCGCCTGGCGCGTCAGGCACGTGCCAGGCACCTCGGCCTGTGGGGGGCGTGCCGCGAACGCCGTACGATCCCGACCGCGGCGTCGCGACCGGGCCGGTTCGCTAGGGGCCTGGTCAGGCGCTTCGAGCGGCGCTAGGCTCGACCCTGATGCGCCCGGTTCGAGCACTTCTGAGTTTCAAGCTCGGCGCTCTGGTCGGCATGGCCGTCGCGGCCGCCTTCGTCAAACGGGCCGTGCCCTCGCGCGGGGACGAGGACAGTGACGAGGTGGCGCTCGTCGCCGTCTTCGACGGCATCGAGCTCAGGAGTCGAGCCAAGGTCTTCAAGGGAGGCTCGATGCTGGCGTGGTTCGGCGGCATCGCAGTCGACCTGCGCGACACCGAGCTCGCCCCCGGTGCGCGGCTGTCCGTCTACTCGCTGTTCGGCGGGATCGCGCTCGAGACGCCGACGACCTGGCGGATCGAGTCGACCGCGAAGGCTCTCGTCGGAGGCGTCGACGTGCGGACGCCGGCGCAGAACGACCCGGATGCACCGGTGCTGATCCTCGAAGGCATGTCGCTCTTCGGTGGCATTGCCGTTGTCGGCAAGCCGGACGACGCAGTCGCCGAGAGCTGACCGGCTCGAGACCGAGTCCTTAGACTGACCGCGTGACCGTTTGCGCGGCGTGCGGACACGAGGCGGCGGAACCGTTCAAGTTCTGTCCGGAATGCGGTGCGCCCGTCGTCCCGTCATCGCCGCGGGCGGAGCAGCGGAAGGTGGTCACGGTCCTCTTCTGCGACGTGACCGACTCGACGGCCCTCGGCGGTCGGCTCGACCCCGAATCGCTGCGACGCGTCATGGCCCGGTATTTCGAGGTGATGCGGGGCGCGATCGAGCGCCACGAGGGGACGGTCGAGAAGTTCATCGGCGACGCCGTGATGGCTGTCTTCGGCGTCCCGGTCCTGCACGAGGACGACGCACTGCGGGCCTTGCGTGCCGCCGCCGAGATGCAGACGGTGCTCGACGAGCTGAACGTCGAGCTGCAGCGCGACTACGGTGCGACGCTTCGGATCCGGATCGGCGTCAACACCGGCGAGGTGGTCACCGGCACCGACGAGCGTCTCGCGACCGGCGATGCCGTCAACGTCGCGGCACGGCTCGAGCAGGCGGCCGATCCGGGGGAGATCCTCCTGGGCGAGGAGACACGGCGTCTCGCGAGCGATGCGATCACGGTCGAAGCGGTCGGACCGCTCTCGCTGAAAGGGAAGGACGGTCGCGTGCCTGCGTACAGGCTCGTCTCCGTCACGGGCGAAGGACCGGCGCGGCGGGTCGATGTCGCGATGGTTGGCCGCAACCGAGAGCTTCGCCTGCTGCAGGAGGTGTGGGGCCGCGCGGTCTCCGAGCGCGCCTGCCAGCTGTTCACGATCCTCGGCGCCGCAGGCGTCGGCAAGTCGCGACTCGCGTTCGAGTTCCTCGATCGCCTCGAAGGTGCGATCGTCGTGCGAGGCCGGTGCCTGTCGTACGGTGAGGGCATCACGTACTGGCCGGTAGTCGAGGTCGTGAAACAGCTCGAGAGCCACCGGCCGGGGCTTCTTCACGACGAGTCGGTCCGCGGCCCGCTCTCCGCGCTGCTCGGAAGCGGCGACGTCACGGCCTCGGGCCCCGAGATCGCCTGGGCAGTGCGCAAGCTGCTCGAGGCGGCGGCAGCGGACGAGCCCGTCGTCTGCGTGTTCGACGACATCCACTGGGGGGAGCCCTCGTTTCTCGATCTGGTCGAGCACATCGCCGATCTCTCGCGGGGCGCACCTCTGCTCGCGCTCTGCATGGGGCGGCCCGAATTGCTCGAGCGGCGGCCGGCGTGGGGTGGGGGCAAGCTGAACGCGACGACCGCGCTGCTCGAGCCGCTGGATGCGGACGAAACCGACCGGCTGGTCGACGAACTCCTCTCCGGTCACGGTCTTAGCGCCGACCTGCACCTGCGAATCCGCGAGGCGGCCGAAGGCAATCCCTTCTTCTGTGAGCAGATGGTGGCACTGCTGCAAGAGTCGCCCGCGACAGAGGTCGTCGTCCCGCCATCGATCCAGGCGCTGCTTGCAGCGCGTCTCGATCAACTTGGGTCGGCGGAGCGCGGCGTGCTCGAGCTCGGCTCGGTCGAGGGCCGCGTGTTTCACCGCGGAGCTGTGCAGGCACTCGGGCCCGAGGAACAACAGGTGCTCGAGCGGTTGTCGTCGCTCGTGCGCAAGGAGCTCGTCCGCCCGGATCGCGCACAACTTCCCGGCGAGGACGCATTCCGCTTCCGGCACCTCCTCATTCGCGACGCCGCCTACGAAGGGCTCGCCAAGTCGGTGCGCGCGGAGCTGCACGAACGGTTCGCCGAATGGCTCGGGGAGCACGGCGGTGACCTCGTCGAGCTCGAGGAGATTCTCGGCTACCACCTCGAGCAGGCCTACTTGTATGCCGAGGAACTCGGTCCGGTCGACGAGCGTCAGCGCACACTCGCACGGCGGGCGGCGGAGCGGCTGGCCGCTGCCGGGCGTCGTGCCCTCGCCCGCAGCGATGCAACCGCACAGGTGAACCTGTTCGGACGCGCCTTGGCCCTTCTCCCATCGACGGACAGCACCACAGAGCTGGAGCTTGCGTACGCCGAAGCGGTGTTCGTGGCGGCCGGGCCTGTCGAGGGGGTGTCTGCGGCCCGCGACGCAGCGAGGAGGGCGGTCGAGCGTGACGACCGCGTCGGCGAGCTGCGTGCTCAGCTGGCGGTACTGGCGTTCGAGTTGAACCTGTCACGTGGAGACGCGGCCTCGCTCGAGGCTCGGGCGAGGGAGGCACTAGTGGAGTTCGAGCAGGCCGGAGATCTCGTCGCGCTCGCCGACGCGTGGATGGCCATTGCAAGAGCGCATCACCAGCGCTGCCACTGGGATGCCGCTGCCGACGCAGCCGCACGAGCTTTCGACTACGCCGAGCGTTCCGAGCACCAGGCACTTCGCCGGATCGCGTTCGCGTTCGGCGTGGTCGCTCGCCGGTTCGGCCCGTGCCCGGTTAGCGAAGCGCTGTCCTGGTTCGACAGCCATCGCGAGCTCATGCGCGTGGAACCGTTGGCGATGGGGTTCCGGGGGACACTGGAAGCGATGCTCGGTAACTTCGACGAGGCGCGGTCGATCCATGAAGAGTTGCGTGGGCGCTACGAGGCACTCGGCATGCTCGCCTGGATTGGTGCCAGCGGCCAGCAGCGCTGGGCGACCGAGATGCTCGCCGGTGACCTTGAAGCAGCGGAACGCGAGGCACGGGCGGGGTGCGAGCTGCTCGAGCAGATGGGCGAGAAGGGGTGGCTCTCGACCCAGTCGTGCCAGCTGGCTCTGTCGCTGATCGCCTTGGGGAGGCATGACGAGGCGGAGGAGTGGGCCGACCGTGGCCGAGAGCTCGGAAGCGCCGACGATGCCGTCACACAACTCACGTGGCGAGAGGCGAAGGCGCTCGTGCTTGCACGACGCGGCGAGCTGCAGCCGGCCGAGGCGATGATGCGCGACGCTCTCGCGAGCGTCGACCGGACCGACATGCTCGACGAGCAAGGCGATGCGCGCCTCTATCTCGCCGACGTGCTCGTCCTCGGAGGGCGGACCGAAGAGGCGGCCGACGCCGTCGAGCAGGCAGTCGATCTCTACGACCGGAAGGGTGTCGTGGTCATGGCCGAGCGAGCGCGGACACGGCTTGCCGAGCTTCGCTCGACGACCCGGTAGAGGCTCCGGATCGGCACCTCTGCCTGCAAACGCGTCGAGCAGGCGTTACGGTCTTGTGACGAATCCCGCCGTGAGCGGGCAAAACAGGCAGAGCTGAGGACCAGGGAGGGCGACGCGATGAGCTCGACGAAGACCGAGACAGAGACCAAGCCTCAGCCTCAGGCGGCTACGAGCAAGCCGCCCGAGCCGGTTCAGCACCTCACCGTCGCGGAGCGGGTTGCGCGGGGGAAGGCGGCGCGAGCCGATGTTCCGCGCAGCGTTCACGGCGCGTGGGAAGCGTCAGCCGACCGTCCCGACCCGGTTGCACTGCTCGAGGAGCAGGGTGCGTCCCGCGTGCCCGAGCTCGTCCCGATCCGGTACGGCCGGATGCTGGTCTCCCCGTTCACGTTCTACCGGGGGGCCGCGTACCTCATGGCCTCCGATCTCTCGAAGTCTCCGCGCACGAGCCTGCACGCCCAGCTCTGCGGCGATGCTCACCTGTCCAACTTCGGAGGTTACGCCGCTCCCGACCGGCACCTCGTCTTCGACATGAACGATTTCGACGAAACGCTTCCAGGCCCGTTCGAATGGGACGTGAAGCGTCTCGCTGCCAGCTTCGCCGTCGCCGGACGGAGCCGCGGTTTCGACCCCGCGCAGCGCGACGCGATCAACCGCACCGTTGGTCGCGCGTATCGCGAGGCGATCACGTCGTTCGCGAGCATGCGGACGTTCGACCTGTGGTACTCGCGCGTCGACGTCGAAGAGCTCGCAAAGCTGGTGGCGGAACTGAATCCGACTGTGGTCAAGCGCTTCGAGAAGAACGTCGCGAAGGCACGCTCCAAGGACAGTCTCTCAGCCTTCAGCAAGCTCACGCAGATCGTCGACGGCGAGCCGCGCTTCGTCAGCGACCCGCCGCTGATCGTGCCGGTTCAGGAGCTGTTCGCCGCCACGGCTGACCAGGTCGTCGAGAACGTCCGGGGTGTGCTCCGGTCGTACCGTCGCACGCTGCAGGGCGACCGCCGGCACCTGCTCGAGCGGTTCCGCTTCGTCGATCTCGCGCGGAAGGTGGTTGGTGTCGGGAGCGTCGGAACGCGTGCGTGGATCGGACTGTTCGTCGGCCGCGACAACGAGGATCCGCTCATTCTCCAGATCAAGGAGGCGCAGGCGTCGGTGCTCGAGCCCTTCGTCGGCGCGAGCAAGTTCGCCAACCACGGCCAGCGAGTTGTGGAGGGCCAGCGGCTCATGCAGTCCGCGAGCGACACGATGCTCGGCTGGATCCGCACGGAAGGGTATGACGGGATCAAGCGCGATTTCTACGTCCGGCAGTTGTGGGACGCGAAGGGCTCGGCTCTCGTCGATGTGATGAAGCGCGCACGATGGCCCTGTACGCAAAGCTCTGCGGTGAGACGCTCGCGCGCGCCCATGCGCGGTCGGGCGATGCGGTCGCGATCTCGAGCTACCTCGGCTCGAGCAACACCTTCGACCGTGCAATTGCTGCCTTCGCCGAGGCGTACGCGGACCAGAACGACAAGGACTACGAGGCGCTGAAAGCTGCCGCGGACTCCGGACGGATCACGGTTCAGTCCGGCCTGTGAGCGTGGAGCGCCCTCCTCTAACGCAAAGGAGTTGAGCTGTGAGCGACCTGGCATCGAGCGCCCAGTCCGACGGTCCTGGCTGTGATCGACAAGGACATCACCGAGCCGATGGCGAACTTCCAGAATCCCAACCAGGAGTGGCGGTCGGCTCTTCTCGGAGCTCTACGGCACGTTCCTCCTCGTGATCGTCGCCGCGGGCGGCGGGATGATGGGCGAGGCGTTCCCGAACACGATCACCCGCACCGCGGCCGTGGTCGCGCCCGGGCTGATGGTGATGGGGATCATCATGTTCATGGGCAAGATCTCCGGCGCGCACCTGAACCCTGCCGTCAGCGTCGCCTTCTCCCTGCGCGGCGACTTCCCCTGGCGCCGGGTGCCCGGCTACATCGTCGTCCAGCTGATCGGCGCATCGCTGGCCGCGCTGTTCCTGCACGAGGTGATCAAGGTCTCGGCGAAGTTCGGCTCCAACTATCCGGCGAGCGGGTTCTCGGGCTGGCAAGCGCTACCTGATGGAGGCGCTGCTCACGATGGGGCTGGTCAGCGTGATCCTCGGCACCGCCTCGGGAGCGCAGAACATCGGCATCTTCGGCGCGATCGGCGTCGGCGCCTACATCGCGCTTGCCGGCCTCTGGGGCAGCCCGATCTCCGGCGCCTCGATGAACCCGGCGCGCACCTTCGGGCCTGACCTCGTCGGCCGCGACTTCGGTGAGCTACTGGGTCTACATCGTCGGCCCGCTCACCGGCGCGATCATCGCCGTCGGATTCGCCTATGTCCTCCGCGGCGCTGGGCGGCGGCAAAACTGGCTTCGGCGCCGCACAGGGCGAAATCGAACCGAACTGGAGAAAGCCGCCGAAGCGTGACCGGGGCAGCCGCGGCTACCCTCCCGGGCCGTGCCGCGCGAATCAGACACCGCCAGCCGCGATGACCTGCGCAACGTGGCGATCGTCGCTCACGTCGACCACGGCAAGACGACGCTCGTCGACGCGATGCTCTGGCAGTCCGGCTCCTTCCGGGAGAACCAGGATGTCGGCGAGCGTGTCCTCGACTCGACCGACCTCGAGCGTGAAAAGGGGATCACAATCCTCGCCAAGAACACGGCGGTGCGGCTCGGCGACACGAAGATCAACATCGTCGACACCCCGGGGCACGCCGACTTCGGCGGGGAGGTGGAGCGCGGTCTGACGATGGTCGACGGCGTCCTGCTCCTGGTCGACGCCTCGGAAGGCCCGCTGCCGCAGACGAGGTTCGTGCTTCGCAAGGCGCTCGAGGCCCGGCTTCCGGTCGTGCTGGTCGTCAACAAGGTCGACCGGTCGGATGCCCGGCCTGAAGCCGTCGTCGACGAGGTTTACGAGCTCTTCCTCGACCTCGGCGCCGACGAGTCGCAGATCGAGTTCCCGATCGTCTATGCGAACGCGCGCGCCGGGCAGGCAGGCACGACCGTCGATGGTCTCGCGCCGAACCTCGGGCCGCTCTTCGACACGTTGCTCGAGACGATCCCGCCGCCGTCGTACGACCCGGAGCATCCGCTGCAGGCGCTCGTGACGAACCTCGATGATGTCTCATACGAACCATATATCGGAGATTTGCTGGGTTTTCACGTGACACATTGAAAAAGTGATCAAATATCTTCGGACAGCTCCGTTAAAAAAAAATGGAGGAAAAAAGAAATATGGGTGATATTAAAGATCAAACGATACCGAAGAAAGTATTTTCTTCTTCCTGGGCTGCTTTTTATCTTTACTATATGGCGATAGCAATCTGCTGGTAGAGTTCATCCTGCGTTTACAAAAGGCCTCTAAAGACGAGGCAACAATTGGGGCCGCGACGATGATTGATGTGAAACAAAAATACGATTTGGGCATCCAGCGAGTTGAACTCCTGGTCGAGCCGTATCGCCGGAAGATCGATCTGACCAATTCTGCTTCTTCTTCGACGATGGCAATTTTGCCTGCTGGGGGAGCAGCCTACCATCATGGATCGCGCACTGTTTGATGCGGTTCGGCAGAAATCCCTTGCTCAATGGTCGCACCGCACTATCGTTCGCAGCAAATCCGACCACCTACTGACAGGATTGCTGTTCGACGATGCCGGCCATCGCATGGTTCCAACCCACGCCACCAAAGCTGGCATCCGTTACCGCTATTACATATCGACGCCCTTCCTGCATGGAGAGGCGAAGACCGCGTCAGCGGGATCGGTCCTCGCGTTCCCGCCTCTGACATCGAAGACACCGTCGTAAAATCCCTGAAGGAGCATCTTTCGACTAAACAAGACTCGTCAACAACGAGTGCGGGGCGCTTGGGGATCGCGACGACCTCGCACAGCTGGTCGCGGGCGTTGTCGTTCACAGGGACCGGCTAATCATTAGGCTCAAGTCGGATAACGCAGATGAGGCATCCGATTGCCCGGATGATCAGTCGCTCTCAATTCCCTGGCAGAAGCCGCCCTCCCGAAAATCCCGCCAGATCTTGCTCCCCCACAATGCATCTCGAAGCGACGTCCGCCCGGAACAGTTCGAGCGCCGGGCGCGGCTGGTCAGCGCCATCGCGCGAGGTCGACGGTGGCTGGATGATGTTGTCTCAGGTCGCGTGACCACGGTCGCGGAGCTTTGCGCCCGCGAGAAATGCAGCGTTAGGCAGGTCAATATGACGATCTCGCTCGCCTTCCTGGCCCCTAATCTTGTCAAAGCAGCGGTGGAAGGTCGCCTGCCCCGCGGCATCGGTGTCGAGCGGCTCCGCGATCCGCCGACTGAATGGAGCCGGCAGTTTGAGGCGCTTGGACTTAGTCCGGAATAATTGCAGCACCTGCTCCACATCCCAAATGACGATGGTCCAAACCTCGGAATTACCGGCTGCAAGTTCCGCCGGATTTACGCTAAATGCCCGGCCGTCGGGAACGGAATTTTTGGATGCGGAGACAGGGTGGCAAAAATCGCCACTCGAGCGTGCGCGGAATGGTTTTCTCAGTTGGCGCCTCTCGGTGAAGGTCGCTAGCAATATTTGCTCTCAGAGTGTCAGGATCGAGATTGTGTTTCTACACGAAGATTGAATTACGTGAAATCTGTCCACGCCAACTGCTCGGCACTATGGTATCATTAATATGGCTGGTCGCCATGATGAACCACGTTGACGTAAAACGGGCAGTGACAACTGGCGGTGCTGCGGCTGATGCATCGCTCGAAGAACTTCTGGCGTTTGAACGTCTGCTTTTCGATCTTTCCGCCCGTTTCGCGAACGTTGCCAGCGAGCAAGTCGTCGCGGAAATCGAAAACACGCTGAAGCAACTCCTAACGTTTCTCGGTTTTGACCGCAGCACGCTCGGAGAGGCTATCGCTGGGCGAACAAACATTGTATGCTCGGTAGGCGTGGAGCCGCTTTTGCCCGGCCCAGCACCCGCCCACCAGTATTGGTTCCTCAAAGAGCTTCGTGCGGGGCGGACCATCACCATTCGATCGCACGAGGATTTCCCACCGGGAGGCAGCTGCCGCAGCCGAATACATTCGCCGCATCGGTATACGCTCCCTACTTAACATTCCCATTTCAGTCGGCGGCCGCGTCGTTGCGGCGATCGGGTTTAGCTCGGTCCGCTCCGCGCGCGAATGGCCAGACGAGTTCATTGCGCGGCTAAAAGTCATTGGAGAAGTAATGGTCCAAGCGCTTATACGCAACCGTTCCGAGGCAGCGCTGCGGGCAAGCGAGGCGGAAACCGCTCGGCTGATGCGGCAAATGCTTCTCTGCGAATTGTCGGGAACGATCGCCCACGAGCTTACTCAGCCACTCACTGCGATCCTTGCCAATGCAGAAACGGCGCAGGATCTTCTTAGCCAAAAGAATATTGACTTGGGCAAGATCCGGGAAATTGTCGCCGACATCATCGAGCAGGATAGTCGGGCCGGCGAGGTGATCGGCCGCGTTCGCAAGTTGTTGAGGAAAGGCGAGAACAAGCCGGAAGTTATCGATGCGAACCGACTCGTTCAATCGACGATGCATCTTCTACACGGCGAATTTATAAAGCATAAGGTGACTATCGACTTCGTGCCCGCCAATAACCTGCCGATGATTTTCGGCGACCCCGTGCAATTGCAGCAAGTGCTGCTCAATCTGACCATGAACGCGATGGATGCAATGAGTGCGAAGGCGCCGTCGCAGCGTGTAATAAATATAACGACTCGTGCCAATGATAAGAAAGTAGAGGTTGCCATTGTTGATTTCGGATCCGGACTTCCAGTCGAAGACAAAGCGCGGCTCTTCGAGCCCTTCTTTACGACGAAGCAGCACGGTCTTGGTCTCGGTCTGTCGATTTGCTCAACGATTATCAATACGCATGGAGGAACGCTCAGTATCGAAAACAACGCAGGCGATGGCGCGACAGCGGTCGTTGCTTTGCCGACCCTCGGTGCGGGATTGCCGCCCCGGCGATCCGCGAAACGATCGCCCCGATCAAAATCGACATGAACCACGAAGATCTCGCAACGGCGATTTGCACAGATAAGAAAACGCAACTTCGTCAGATCAAACTTTCGGCACCCGCTCAATCCGTGCCATACCAGGCCGACCAGCCAATAGGGCCACTGCAGCGGCGCGATCTATTAACCGGGGTTTGTGACAGTTTTGTAAAATCGACCCCGAGAATTGCCGCATCTCGGCAGAAGTCGTTGAATGCTTGGGGTTTCGAGACTGCTTCGATGGGCCTTGTTGACACGCCCATGCGCGATGACGGGATCAGCTATGCAAGAGCACGATGATGAATGTCGCCGAAGGTCGTTTTGACTCGGCTCCGAAAATGGAACGCTGGAGCGGCGGCTCTCTTTCTTCAATATCGCAATTTGAGAAATGAACGTGCTGGGTGGCCAACCAAATCAAATAATCCAATAGAGAGAATTAAAAAATGTGATTTGCAAATCGATTAGCTTTTTGTCACTTTGCACACCGCATCACGATTTAATGCCCTAGTGCTTGTGGAGTACGTGATGAGGGTCCCATATCGCTCGGCGCTAACCGGCGCCGCTATTGCGACTTTGTTTGGCTCATCCGCCCACGCGGGCGTGATACTTGCGGGACCCACCCCCGCAATGGCGACTGATCAATCGTTTTCACTGAATTTCAATTCGGGGGCCGCCACAGCGGGGCTTTCCTTTATCCTTGACGGCTACCTGAGCCTTGATGGGCAGAACTTTTACGAAGACGACTTTTCGCTGAAGTTGAACAATAACCAAATTTTCTCAGGCACGTTCAACCTTGGAGGCGGCAGCAACAGTGGCTCGCAAGCAAATGTATATTCCAATCCGTTTGCAGCGATCTTGTCGAACCCAACCAATAACGGCACCGGCATTAGCTTTAATGGCGGCAAGGAGACTTTCAGCTTTGCTGGCCTTCCTGTGAATATCGGATCGAATACGCTCACCTTTACCTACATGAGCCTGGCCGACGCTAACCACGCAGGCTTTCAGGGGCTAGGCGATGAGGGTTGGGGCGTCGAACAGGTAATGGTCAACTCAGTTCCCGAGCCTGCGACCTGGGTAATGATGACCCTGGGCTTCTTCGGCCTCGGCTTTATGGCCTACCGGAAAAAACATCGAGGTACTCTGCGGCTTTTATAAAAAGCGTAAGGAACTGAGGAGGTCCCATCTTGGTGGTTTCGCTTAGGAGGGGCGTTGTTCCAGTGAAGAGGGGTGTCAAGAAAGGCAAACCCATGATTGGACCTTTCGACGAATTCTGAATCCCCGTTGGCGACTTTGGAAACCTCGCTGCAACCGAATCCGCCGCTGCAGGCAACTCTTGGGAGGGAGGTGCCGAACATGGTTGACGAAAACAGACTTGCGATAAAGGTTGCTTCGGCGATGTCGGAACCCGGAGCCTCGGCACGAGTCGTGCGTTCGGCTTTACCTGCGGAAGAGGGGGATTCCATGAAAGACATACAAACGCATTTGGAAAAGCTGCGGAGCGAGGCTGCCGAGTGTCTTGTCGCAAGTAATCTCACTACTGACCCGGAAAAACGGCAGCTGTTTGCAAGTGTCGCCGAACAGATCCCCGGGCTTGCTTCCGCAGTTCAGAACGAGGTGGCCGTAGAGTCTGCGAATGTGGTTCGTGCCGCAGAAACGGCTGTCGTAGATCAGAAGCAGGCGATTAGATACCGCCAAATACTTCCGTGGTTCGTGGTTGTCATCTTATTAGCCGCTGCGGGGGCATTCGCTTGGTCCCGTGTCGAAAAGGATGCGTCTGTCACTGCGTTAGAAGCAAAAGCCGGAGCGCCCCAAGAAGGCACAAAACAGGCGATAGCGAATTTTCTCTCCGCCGAGGAAGAGAAGCGGAAGGTGCTGTCCGAACAGCTAGGCGCGCTCGCGGCGCGTGTTGATAATCTAGAGAAAGCGCGCGCCGAAATTGTGGAGCCTACGACGAAACGCGAGACGATAGGACAATCCCGACACCGAAAATAGCGCACCGCGAGTTCGGGCGGCTTTTTGTTTGCTTAGCGCTCGCTCGAATTGACTCAATGAACCAAGTTCCTGTGTCGATTGATGGACTCAAGAATCACGATGTCGAGAGTTCCGTGCTGCGCCACGTCATCGCCATCTGTCTGAACAATTTTTAACGAACTCGGAACGTAGACGCTGGATTTGAATGGGTGCCGCCCTCCTTGAGACTTAATGGAACGCGGTTTGAACGTCCGCATTTGGATTCGTTGCGTTCTTACCGGCCAACTAGAGGAAAGCAAATCATGAACAAAATCTGCTTGGCTATGATTACTGGCGCTGCGCTCACGTCAACCGACGGTATCGCAAATGCACAAGGAACCGGAACAAACTCTGGATCGAGTGCCACGGTTTTCAACCAGTGCTTGGACCTGACCGGTACGATTCGTGATAAGAAAGAAACGGATAAGAACCAAACAAATGCTGCTAGCTCTAGCGAAACGTCCTCGAATACCAGCAGCACGGTCGGCTCCACACCGTCCTCGAATACCAGCAGCAGCGGTCGGCTCCGCATCGTCGATTAACCCCATGGGTAACGGCATCGCGCATCCGGGCGCATTGCCATTTTGCACTGATTGAAGGTATCCGAACTATCTCATCGCGGGTTAAGCGAACGCTGCCATGAAACGGCGGCGACGGGTACCGACCCAATCCAGTTGCGAACAGCAGCACTTCTGGGAGTCGTCGATGATAAATGACTCACCTACGGGAGCGACCGGGTCATGAACAAATCAGTTTCAGTTCCTTCAACCCGCGCCATTACCCAAAGATATCATCAGCTACAGGTTCTCAGGCAACTCGTGAAGCAAGCCGAGAGCGCGGATAGTGGTCGGCACGCTCACCCCGAGAGACATTCGTCCTGCAAGACACATACGAACAGCGGACGGAAGAGCCGCCGATCCGTTGAAAACGGATAAGGCAACAGGCTGGAATTGCAGCCACCAAAGCATGGTCCCGCCAACTGTGATGGAGGCATCTGGGGCGGCAGGACCGCGCAGACCATCGATGCGAGACGGCGGCGCGATTTAGCTAATCGAGATTTATGACAGCCCCACGACACCCTCATCAGGAAGGACTGGAAGGACATTCTCCCCGCAGCGTTTTCTTTGGAATGGACGGAAGCGCCGGTCAGGCGGCAAACTACGACCATGGGACAGATTGCACGACCGGCTTGCCTTGTTTGTGGGGCCACATTGCCTGTTCGCGACAAGGGACAGCGCACGTACCTGTGTTTCGAATGTAAGCGGCTCGATTCCTTGAAAACCGACAAGCTGACGGGCTGGCTCAAGGGCGAGCTACAGCGGCCGAAGTAAGCCGCCTTCGGGCGGCTTTTTCGTTTACCGCAACGGACAGCCAAAAAGCACGGTCCCGCCATCTGTGATGGGGGCATCTGGAGCGGCGGAACCGTGCAAGCCGCCGACGCGAGACAGCGGCGCGATCTATTAGCCGGGGGTTTGTGTCGTTTTCTAAGCCGACCGGCGCGGCCCGGCTACTTAAAAATATGTATTTGCCGGGTGGGCGATTTAGATATAAATCCTCCAAAATGCCGCTGTGACGATCTGTTGCGAACACCAAATCATCTGAGATTAGCACTATTTTCCTAAGATCAACCTGTTGCTGAGTAGCAGTTCCGCTTGGCGTCGTCCTGGAAAGGATGAGGTTCGATATGGAAAGCGATTATTTTGATGCGGCAGTCGATCAGATTTTGGCCTTCACTAGAGGCGACATCCGACTCGCATTGCGCGCAGTACTGATAGAAACCGTTCTGTTAGAGGAGGAGTTGCGGCAGAAAAATGCAGCATCACCTCACGCAAAGTCGATAGAAAGAAACGATCCCCTGCATTAATCAATTTTTCAAACCGCAGGGCGTCGCCTGATCTACGATCATCAGGTCTGATTTGAAGAGCTGCCTTCGGGCGGCTTTTTGTTTGGCCGAGTCCACATCCGACATTTTACTTCTGCGCATTTGAATACAATGCTGCGGGTCAAGCTTAATGTGCGAGTTAAGTTGCGATGACAATTTGAAATTCTATGGTCGTCGCAGTCGTGCGGTTTAGTCCGCCGAAACTAACCCCCCGCTTGGCCGACCGGATCGACCGGCTCTGCATTACGTGCTGTTCGCCTCCCACGCCGGTTACGCGGCGCGATCTCGCTTATGCCGCAAGGGCGACAGGTTCCTTGTATCGCTCGCCCTTGAACCAGTCCGCTCGTTGATTTTGCATCAAAGCCTTGGCAGCTGGGGGACACATAGATGCAGCAGGTTTCGCCAGGCTATGGCTTGCGATTACTTCTACCCCCAAGAACCTGTTGGATTTGGCCGTCACGGAACCATTTCTTAGAGAACAAAATCGGCACTTAGCGGACAGCGGTCGGCGTTCTCTCGTGTCGGCTATCGGGAAGAGCGGACGTCAAGCATCCATTTTCAGGGGTTAGCAGCGTTGGTCGACCGGTTCGGGCCGCTATGCCGATCGGCGGCGGAGAACTGTCATCTCAATCAGCACGGCCAACAACGCCATGAACATGATGACCACCATGATGATAGTTCTGGTGTTCATCAGTGATGCCTTTTCAACCGCCGTCGGATCGGCTCGGTGTTGCGGCAGTTCTTCATCGGGCCAGCGATCCAGGATCGTCACGATCGGCTCTGCCGTTATTGCGGCCATGCTGTTTGCGAATGTGCGCAAATCATCTGGCGTCAGCATTCGTTCGGCTGCCGTCTGCGTTCGCTCAGCTGGCGTCTGCACCGGGCTGGCTTCCGGCTTCGGCTTGCCTTCTTTATGCGACACCTCGACCCGGCGCCGCAGTGCGGCTCCCACTTTTTGTTGGTGACGGTCCGACGCACGCAGCGAGGCATCCCAGCAGCGACCCTGGCCATGCCAATACAAATACGAGGTGCGATAGGCCTCGCGGGCTTCCGCTCTGGTCATGCAGTCTTTCGACGCATGGGCGACGGCTGGCCACAACAACACCACAACAGCAATGGCGATAATAGGCATGTTCGGAACGCGCATAATCGAGAGCCGTACCTGTTCACGGGACAAACCGAGAGAAGGGCCAAGCTCGGTCAACGTGACATTGCCTGTGCTCTACGCCAGGCAATCTTATCGCAGCGTAGGTCGGTCACAACGAAACTTGCGTGTTAAGCTTGATATCGCGGATCTGGGTTAATTCTGGAACTGTATCGGTCCTTTGGAGGAAGCGGTCTCACAGGGAGGACGATCACGAAGGCGCAATTCATTATCGCCGCGGCGGCAAGTCTGCTGCTGTCAGCGATGGCCCCGGTACCGGCGAACCCGCATGTACGACGGTATGAAACGCACAGACCGCCGAAAGTACTGCAACCGCAAAACGGACCGCGACAGCCCGGATAGGGTTTTCGGTACACACAAGGGCGCGACGTCGCAGCAAAAAGGCGCCCCAAAGCCCACAATCCGTGGACGTTGATAGGTCAGTGCGTCAGAAATCTATATGCGACAATCAGAGCCACCATGCTCGCGAAAATCAGCAGGGCCCGGAGGGATTTTGAGATCATTGGCCCGGTCGAATTGCGCGCAGCTGATGGAGCGGACTGAGCTTTAAGCGGCCTCTTGAACCGCACGACGTTGCGCTCCGTCGTTGGTTTGCGAACTGGGGTTCCGGCGCCGCACCCACGCCTCCCATCTCGCTGTAATAGGCGCTGTAGACCTCGCGAACGGCCAGCAGCGTGGACTCAGCTTCGCTCATCGTCTCGAGTCGGGTTCGATGGTTGGTCAGGAAGCTTCTGTGCATTTCGATGGAATCCAGGTGTTGCGTTTCGGTATTCGTCGCTGGCGAGGATGCCGTCGAGATCATTTCCCTGCACCTTCGGCCAATGTCGGATTCGGCGAGATCTCCCTCGCGGGGGAAGGCTTCCTCGGTGGAGCGATCGAGCCGCTTCTCAGTGCCTTACCCGTTGTTCAGGTGTCCGACCAGCTCACCGGACAGTCGATAGATGTTGATCCCTTTTAGATCGTAGAGTTTCCGGCCGTCGAGGTCGAAGACGCCCCCGTCGTTCACCACGGCTACGTGGACGCCATTGCTGTTGAAAATATTACCGCTCACGACCAACCTCCTTATTATGGAGAGGCCCCGCAGCGAAGGCCGCGTGATTTGCCTCGGTTGCCATCAAGCCCGCCGGTTAGCACCAGGCGAGCCCTTGTTCGGTGGGTGCAAATCGCCTTGAAGCCAGCATCAAGACCCTTGGACTTCATGGGGTCCTCATACGCGGCAAAGGTCTCAAGTACGCGATTGCAGATAGCGCATTCAAACGTATGCAAGTCGACGCCCCGGGCGCCCGCTGGCTCGATGCTGACGGCGTCGTCGGGGCCTTGCACTTCGGACAGGCGGGGCGCCCAATTGCAGCGAAAGGAATGACGGAAAGCAGGCGTTGGGGCTGGGGCATGATGCTTCCCTCGAATTGGCGGGAGCACAACACTCTCTGTCACCGGTAATGCCGAGGAGGCGGAGCGGTGATTTGGTAAGTATGCGCCTCCCGGGATTTCAAGCGCCAATTCGCGGGTATGTGGAAGGAAAGTAGGCACAGGTAAGTTCCTTCGCGGGGGGCTCTGGC
>CAVQRE010000025.1:0-144670 GCA_963715115.1 uncultured Thermoleophilia bacterium | reverse complement strand
GCCGACGAATACGGGTACGAGTACGACGCCATCCCGAAGGCGCCGTCCGAGCCCTCGATCGGCGCCGTGCCCGCGACGTCGACGACGACGAGCTTGGCCCGGGACGCCTTCGCAAGCGCAGCTGCGCGCGCGAGCGCGTGCTCGGCCGGCTGCGTCCCGTCGTATCCGACGACGATCGTCTCGTAGAGCTCTTCCGACACCTCGTCACCTCCGGCAGCTGTTGGTCAGAGGAGGCAGATTGCCAGGAACGCGACGCTCGCGAGCGGAGTCACGCGTAGGTCGGCGTCGACTTGGAGCCTCGCCGGACGCCCTCGCGTCGAGCGCGGCGCAGCGAACCGAGGTCATCCTTCATCCGAAGCAAGGGCCGCTCGACGACCAGCCACGAGCCTGTCGCGACTGCGAGCGTGAGCACGAGGACGAGGACGAGGTTCGTCCCTTCGGTCCACCAAAGTTGCGTCGCGCTCAGTCTCTCGATAAACAGGAAGTGCCAGAGATAGATGCCGTACGACACCGTGCCGGCGGCGACCAGCACGCGAGACGAGAGAGCACGGCCGAGAACCGTCTGCCCATCCCGCATCAGCACGCTGGCGAGCGTCAGCGCGAACGCGATCACCATCAGCCGCGGGAAGATCAGCCCGCTGCCGTTTCCATAGGGATCGTGCGGACCGAGCCGGTTGTTCAGGTTCGCGGCGACGGCGACGGCGACCGCAGTGGCCAGCATGGCTCGACTCGTTCTGACCGAGACTGCCGGCCTGAGCGCAGCAACGCCGCGAGTGCCCTCGATCGACCGCAGATAGGTGCGACGTTCGCCCAACTCCTCGTTTCATCGTCCGTGGAGCCGGCGACACGCTCCCCCGTTTCGGGCATCTCGCCCGTCAAGAGGGCTACTTACCGCTCGAAGATGCCGCGGTCGCCGAGCTCGGGCCCGTAGAACCGTCCGGCGAGATCCAGATGCTCGAAGAGGGTCGCGCCGGCCTGCTCGGCATCGCCAGCGGCGACGGCGTCGAGGAGGCGGCCGTCGATCTCGCGGTGGCGGTCCTGGAGCTCGCCTGCAGCCGAGAAGAGTGCGGGCCGGAACCGCTCGGTGCGGTCCCAGGCGGGCCGGATCATCTGGAGCAGCCATGGCGCTCCGCAGGCGTCGTAGAGCGCGAAATGGAAGTCGGTGTGCGTGCGCATCGCCCCCAGGACGTCATGGGCGGCGCGCGCCTGGTCGAGCTCCAGCAGATACCCGCGCGCCACGTCGACCTCGGCCGGCGACATGCGCTCAGCTGCCCGGCGGACGGCAAGCGATTCGAGAGCGAGCCGAACCTCGAAGAGGTCCCGCAGGTCGTCGACGTCGAACGCGACCACTCTGGCGCCCTGGTGGGGAACGTGCTTGGCGAGGCCGAGGGCCTCGAGCTGGCGCACCGCCTCCCTGATCGGCGAGATGCTCATGCCGAGCGAGCGGGCGAGCTCGTCGAGCCGGAGGGGCGTTCCGGCCTGCAGCTCGCCGATGATGATCGCCTCCCGGAGCTGCTCGAGCGCAAATTCGGCCATCGTCCGGTGGCGCAGCCGGCGGCCGTCGGTTTCGCGTGTCGCGGGCACCTGTCGGCGGAGGCTCACACGCGCTTGATCAGATGTCAAACCCTGTGCGAGGATCCGGCGAGTGCCGTCACCGCGCCCCCGAGTCTCGATCTCGCAGATTTCGACCTTCGCCGCGAGCTTTGCGGACGATGTCGACGCGTACCGCACGGCAGGGCTCGACGGCATCGGCATCTGGGAGCTGAAGCTCGGCGACGGCCCCGACGACGACGGGCTCGAGCGGCTCGAGGGCTCGGGGCTCGGCCGCGCGTCGGCCGTGCCCGCGGTGCCGTCGATCCTGCCGCTCCCGCTACTCGGCGGCCCCGACGATCCCCGCGAGCGACTCGATTCCATCCTCGGGTCACTGCACCGGCTCGCCCCGTTCGAGCCGGCCGGCATCGTCTGTCTCACCGGCACGGGTGCCGGCCGCGACCCCGACGAGGCACGCAGGATCGTCGTCGACGGATTGCGAGAAATCGCGGCGGAGGCCGAGTCACTCGGGCTCCGGGTTGCACTCGAGCCGTACCAGCGCGACGGCGGCGCGCCGTGGACGATCGTCTCGTCGATCCCGGAGGCGCTCGAACTGATCCACGAGGCAGGCGATTCGCCTGCGCTCCAGCTTCAGTTCGACGTCTGGCATCTCTGGAACACCGAGACGGTGTTCGACGACATCGCCGAGCACGTGGACCGATTCGCCGGCGTTCACGTCTGCGACATGCGCGTGCCGACCCGTGGGTGGGCCGACCGGGCTGCTCCAGGCTCGGGCATCGCCGGCGTGCCGCGCATCCTTCGGGCACTCGACGATGCAGGTTTCGACGGCCTCTACGACGTCGAGATCTTCTCCGACGACGGAACGCTGGGCGCGTCCTACGAGGACTCGCTCTGGCGCCTCGACCCGGCCGAGGCGGCCACGCTGCTGCGCACCGCGTTCGAGGAGTGCTGGCGGGCCCGCAATTCTGCTGGCACCATCCCCTTGCCTCCCAGTCCCCCCAGTCCCCCGTCCGACCGCGAACTGCGGCGGCTGACAGTGAAGGAGTAGAGGATGAGAGGACCGAGTTCCCGCCTGGGACTCATGCTGGTCGCGCTCGTGGCGGTCGGTGTTGCGGTCGCCGCGACGGCCGCGGCACGCACCACCGCCGCCTCGCCGATCGTGATCGGCTGGGCGTACGACGGCAACGGTGCGATGGCCCCGTTCGACGGACCTGCGCTCGCAGCCGCGAAGCTGCGTGTCAACCTGCTCAATTCGAGAGGCGGCATCAACGGGCGCAAACTGCAGATCACGACCTGCGATACGCAGGGCAACAAGCCTGCGATCGCGAAGGCGTGCGCACTCAAGCTGATCGGGCAGGGCGCGAACATCATCTTCACGACCTGTGACGTCGACTTCGCGGCGCCGGTCGTCCAGG
This sequence comes from uncultured Thermoleophilia bacterium, assembly GCA_963715115.1. Taxonomy (GTDB): domain Bacteria; phylum Actinomycetota; class Thermoleophilia; order Gaiellales; family Gaiellaceae; genus PALSA-600. Next base: position 141,704 of record CAVQRE010000025.1, on the reverse strand, counting down.
AGGCGATCAACCGCGGCATCCTCGCAGTCGCACCGTGCATCGGAACCGACCAGATGGGCCCGAAGCGCTTCGGCGCGAAGGGCGCGCTTGCGTTCAGCTTCGGCAACGTGGCACAGGACGAGGGATCGGCGATGGCGCAGTACGCGTGGGGACGGGGATGGCGCACCGCCTCGCTCGCCACCGACACCGTGATCGTCTACTTCAAGAACGTCGTGCAGGCATTCAAGGCACGGTGGCTGCAGCTCGGCGGCAAGATCGCCGCCGAGGAGACGTATCAGGACCCGACGTTCGGCGGAAACAACATCCAGAACGCGGTCAGCCGTCTGAACAACGCCAAGGCCGACGTGATCGTCACGTCGACAGCCGGGGCGTACGGCGCACTGGCGCCGATGGTCACCGGGCTGCGGACGCTCGGCAACAACACGCCGATCCTCAACTCGTGGGCCGGTGACGGCACATACTGGCTGCCGAAGAGCCCGCAGGTGACGAACTACTACTTCGTCACATTCGCGTCGAGCTTCGGCAACGACCCGAACGCGGCGATCAACAAGCTCGCCAAGCAGGTGCATGCAGCGACCGGCGGGTTCGTCACCGGTCCGGCGGCGATCGACGGCGTCGCCACCGCGATCAGGCGGGCCGGCGGCTCAACGAACGGAGCCGCTCTCGCGGCGCAGATGGTGAAGTTCAAGAAGGTGCCGACCCTGTCGGGACTCGTGAGCTTCTCGCCGCAGCTTCACACCGTGTTCGGCCGGCAGTACCGGGTGATGGAGATCAACAACAACGTCCCGAAGCTCGTCGGCCTCGTCGTCGCCAAGGTCGTGCCCAAGATCTAGGCACTTGTCGACGACCGCAGAACCAAAGGACGGGAGGCCCGGAGGAACACTCCGGGCCTCCTCCGTCTCGCGAACCTTCGAGGGCATCGAGGCGCTCCGGAACGTGACGCTCGAGCTCGCCCGCAGCGAGGTGCTCGGGCTGATCGGCCCGAACGGCGCCGGCAAATCGACGCTCGTGAACGTGCTTTCCGGCTTCGACCGGCCGACCAGCGGCAGCGTCTCGCTCGAGGGCCGCGATGTGACGCGCTGGCCCGCCCACCGCCGCGGCCGCCACGGGCTCGCCCGCACCTTCCAGCACAGTCATTCCTTCGGCTCGCTGAGCGTGCGTGAGAACATCGAGGTGTCGGCGCTCGGCATCGGGGCCTCGCCGCGCGGCGCGGCCGCGAGGACCGACGAGCTGCTCGAGCTGCTCGGCCTCACCGAAGAAGCAGAGACACCCGCGATGTCGCTTGCCCACGGCGACGAGCGCCGCCTGAGCGTAGCCAGGGCACTCGCCACCGAGCCTCAGTTCGTGCTGATGGACGAACCTGCCGCGGGCCTGCCGGAGGCAGAGGTGCCCGCCTTCGCGGCGGTCGTCCGCTCGATCCGCGACGAGCACGGGGCAGGCGTCCTCCTGATCGACCACAACATGGCGCTCGTGATGGACGTCTGCGACCGCGTGCACGTCCTCGACCAGGGTCGGACGCTGGCCGAAGGGGCGCCGGACGAGATCCGCGCCAACCTGGACGTCGCCGCCGCCTACCTCGGCGAGAGCGCGGTTCGCGAGGAGGACGTCGAGTGAGCTCGCTGGTCGTCGACTCGCTCGATGTCCGGTACGGCGCCGTGTCCGCCGTCCGCGGCCTCTCGCTCGAGGTGCACGCGGGCGAGATCGTCGGCCTGATCGGCCCGAACGGCGCCGGGAAGTCGTCGACGCTGCACGCGATCATGGGCGCCGCCCCGATCGTCGGCGGCGACGTGCGGCTCGGCGACCGATCGCTCGTCGGCCTGCGCCCCGAAGACGTTGCACGAAGTGGCGTCGCCCTCGTGCCCGAGGGCCGGCGGATCTTCGCCGAGCTCACGGTCGCCGAGAACCTCACTCTCGGCCTCGCCGGCAGGCGGAGCCGAACCGGCATGCAGCTCGCGCTCGAGCGGGTGAACGACCTCTTCCCGGTCGTCCACGAGTTCCGTTCCCGGCCCGCTGGTGCGCTCTCGGGCGGACAGCAGCAACAGCTCGCGATCGCCCGCGCGCTCGTCGCCGAGCCCGACGTGCTGCTGCTCGACGAGCCGTCGCTCGGCCTCGCCCCGCGCGTCGTCGACAGCGTGTTCGAAACACTCGACACGATCCGTGCAGAAGGCCACGTTGCCGTGCTCCTCGTCGAGCAGCGCGCGCAGCGGACGATCGCGCTCGCCGACCGTTCGTACGTGATCGCGAACGGCGAGCACCGGCTCACGCTCGGCCCGGAAGACGCAGCCGACACCGACCGCCTCGTGCAGGCGTATCTGGCGTGACTGCGTTCTTTCTCACCGTCGACTGGCAGACGCTCGCGGACGCACTGGCGCTCGGCGGCATCTACGCGCTGATGGCGATCGGCATTGGGCTCGTGTTCGGCGTGCTCCGGCTCGTCAACTTCGCGTATGGCCAGCTCGTGATGGCCGGCGCGTTCGCGCTCGCCCTCGGCTCGCAGTGGGGCTGGCCGACGTGGCTCTCGATCGTGCTCTGCTTCGCCGTCGTGCTCGTACTGTCGATGCTGCTCGACCGCTTCGTCTTCCGGCCACTGCGGACGCAGAGGCCCGAGGTGATGCTCATCGCGACGTTCGCGGTCGCGTTCCTGCTGCAGAGCATCGCCCTGGTCTGGTTCGGAGCGCTCGGCAAGACCGCACTGTCACTCGCGTTCCTGAACCAGCCGTGGACGATCTCGGGTGTGGACATCCGGAAGATCTCGATCGTCGCGATCGTCGTCACGGTCGTCTGCCTCGGATTGCTGCAGCTGCTCCTGACGCGCACATCGGTCGGGCTGCACATGCGCGCGGCGTCGCAGGACTTCGAGACCGCGCGTCTGCTGGGCGTCCGCGCAAACCGTGTGATCGGCGGCGCCGTGCTCATCTCCGGGGCGCTCGCCGCAGTCGTGGCGGTGATGCTGACGGTGCAGAACCCGACCGTGACGCCGGACTTCGCCCTCGACCAGACGATCGTGGTGCTCGCCGGGGTCGTCCTCGGCGGCCTCACCCGCCCGATCCCGGCGACGCTAGGCGGCTTCTCGATCGGCTTCGCCTTCGGACTGCTCGGCGGCGCCCTGCCGACGGCGCAGAGCCAGTACCTGCCGTCGTTCGTCTTCGCGGCCGTGATCCTCGTCCTCCTCGTGCGGCCCGACGGGCTCTTCGTGAGACGCGCTTCGGCGGCGCGGCTGTGACCAGAGCCTCCGTCGTGGCCGGCCCGTGCCTGCTCATCGCTGCAACCGCCCTGCTGGGCAGCGTGGTCTCGAGCGCGACGGGTGTGTACTTCATCACCGCACTCGTAAGCGTCTCGATCGTCGTCGCGCTGTACGTGTTCATCGGCAACTCAGGCGTCGTCTCGTTCGGCCATATCAGCTTCGTGGCACTCGGTGTGTGGACGGCCGGAGTGCTGTCGGTGCCGCGCGGCGAGAAGCCGGCGATCATGCCGGGTCTCTTCGGGTTCCTGGAACGTACGACTGTCGGCAACGTCCCGTCGCTCGTGCTCGCGGCGCTCGTGGGTGGCATTGCGGCCGTTGTCGTCGGGCTACCGTTGATGCGGCTGTCGGGTCTCGCCGCCGGCATCGCGACCTTCGCGGTGCTCGAGATCACGCACAACCTGCTGCGCTACTACGAGAAGATCGGGCCCGGCTTGAACACGTTCTCGTCCGTGCCCGAGACGACCGGGATCTGGCAGGCGGCGATCGGGGCGCTGCTGGCGATCGTCGCCGCGTTCCTCTATGCACGCAGCCGATACGGCCGGATGCTGCGCGCAACCCGCGAAGATCCGGCCGCCGCCGCGGCGGCAGGCGTGTCGATGTACCGGCAGCGGCTTGTCGCATTCGCGTTGTCCGGCGCGATCGCAGGCTTCGCCGGTGGCCTCTACGTTCACCTGCTGCCGCTGAACACCGAGGCCGTCTATCTCGACCTGACGTTCATCACCCTCGCGATGCTCGTGATCGGCGGCTCCACGAGTCTCTGGGGGGCTGTCGTCGGCGCGCTCGCCGTCAGCGCACTCGACTCGTTCCTCGCCGAGGCGGAGAACGGCGTGAAGATCCTGGGCGGCACGCTCGACCTCCCGAGTGGGACGCGCGTGATCGCGGAAGGCGCGCTGATGGCGCTCGTGCTCATTCTCCGCCCCGGTGGTCTCACCAACGGGCGAGAGCTCGTGCTGCGGTGGAGAAGATGACAAACGTCTGTGTCGCCGGCGCAGGGTCGATCGGCAGCCTGCTCGCGGGACACCTCGCCCGCGTGACCGACGTGTCCGTGCTGACGCGCCGGGCCGATCACGCGCAGGCACTCGCGCGCGACGGTCTCCGCGTCTCCGGCCGCAGCGACTTCGTCGCCCGCGTGACCGCCTCCGACGACCCGTCCGCCCTTCCGCCGCCCGACCTGGTGATCCTCGCGTGCAAGGGAACGGATCTCGAGTCTCTCGCGCGTCGCCTCGAGGGCCGCTTCGACGGCGCGACGGTGATGACCGTGCAGAACGGCCTCGGCGCCGAGGAGATCGTCGCCTCACATGGTGAGTGGCCGCTGCTGTCATCGGTCACGTTCATGAGCGGCACACGCCACGACGACACTCACGTCGAGTACGTGCTCGACACGGCGACCTGGATCGGCCCCTTCCGCGGAACGACGGGAGAAGACGCACGCGCAGTCGCGGCGTTGATCGCGTCTTCAGGACTGAAAGCCGAGGGGTTCGACGACCTGCGCCCGGCGCAGTGGTCGAAGCTGATCTTCAACGCGACCGTGAACGGAGTCGCTGCGCTCACCGAGCTGCCGCACGACTTCCATTTTGCGGAGGTCGAGCGCGAAGGCGACCTCGGGCTGCTCGTTCGCGACCTCGTCGACGAGGGAAAGGCGACGGCGGCGGCTGCCGGCATCGAGCTGGACGAGGATCCCTGGGAGATGAACGTGCTCGCCACCCAGCGCGGCCACCGCCACTACCCCTCGATGCTCGAAGATGTCGAGGCACGACGGCCGACCGAGGTCGAGTCGATCAACGGCTCGCTCGTTCGAGCGGCGCGGGCGCACGGCGTCGCGGTGCCGCTGCACGCGGCCATCTACAGGCTCGTCAAGGCAAAGGAGGCTTCGTACACCCCATGAAGATCTGTGTCGTCGGCTGCGGGGCGGTCGGCTCGCTGTTCGCAGCAAACCTCTCGCTCCTCGAAGACGTCGAGGTCGTTGCGTACGACCTCTCCTCTGCGCACGTCGACGCGATCAATGCGAACGGCCTGCGGCTGTCCGGCGCCGGCGAGGTGCTCGGCAGCCCGCGCGCGACAACCGACGCTGCGGCGATCGGCCCGTGCGACTTCGGGATCGTCGCCACGAAGGCCATGCATACGGAAGCTGCGATCGCCGCGACCGCAGCGGCGTTCGCGGCCGGATCGGTGGCCACGGTCCAGAACGGCATCGGGAACGAGGAGGTCATCGCAGGACACGTCGAGCGGGTGATCCGCGGCACGACGTTCCCGGCCGGGAAGATCCTCGAGCCGGGGCATGTGCAGTGGGACGTCAAGGGCGACACCACGCTCGGCCCGTTTGAGCCCTCGCCGGCGCCACTTGCCGACGTCGAGCGCCTCGCCGATGCCTGCACGCGGGCCGGTATGCCGACCGAGGCCGTCGCCGACGCGCGCGGCCCGCAGTGGCGGAAGGTGATCTTCAACGCCGCGACGAATCCGGTCGGAGCCCTGACCGGACTGACGCATGGACGCGTTTGCGAGCGGCCCGATCTGCGCGCCCTCGTCTCGGGGCTCGTGTCCGAAGGCAAGGCGGTCGCCTCCGCCCAGGGAATCGAGCTCGACTCGGACCCGGAGGACCTCGTCGACCACGCCGCCAAGCCCGAGGTCGGTTACAACCACAAGGCTTCGATGCTGCAGGACGTCGAGGCTCGCCGGGCGACCGAGATCGACTACCTGAACGGCGGTATCGTCCGGTTCGGGCGCGAGCACGGGGTGGCGACCCCGCTCAATGAGGCGATCTGGGCACTCGTGAAGGGAGTGGAGCAGTCGTGGCAGCAGTAACGGGGACGTCGTACACGGGCCTTCCGCAGGCGGAGATCGACCGTCGCTACACGCGCATCCGCGAGGCGGCCGCACGCGACGGGCTCGACGCGATAGTCGTCTGCGGGAACGAGTACACCGGCTTCGAGGGTGCGGTCACCTACCTGAGCGGGTTCGTGATCGTCCACCGCTACGCGTACGTCTTGCTGCCGGTCGACGGTACGCCTGCGATCGTGTTCCCGAGCGAGGCGCGCTACGTCGGCGAGCACGGAACGACCTGGATCGCCGACCAGGTGTTCGTCGACCGGCCCGGCGACTGGATCGCCGACCGCGTGCGCGGCAAGCGCGTCGGCGTCTACGGGCTCGACTACGTGATGACGGTCCGCGATCACAGTGCGCTGGCCGGCGCCTGTGAGCTCCACGGATGGGACGTTCCGTTCGACATCGCCCGCGCCGTGAAGTCCGAGCTCGAACTCGACTCGGTGCGTGAGAGCGTACGGATCAACACGGAAGGCTTCTGGGTCTTCCTCGACGCGTTCGAGCCGGGAAAGTCGGAGCGCGAGATCCTTGCCCCCTGCGAGGAGTACTTCGTCGGTCAGGGGTGCGGGCGGTGGACGATGGACATGGTGCTCGACGGGCCACGGGGTGCGGCGCTGCCCGAGTTCAAGATCGCCGGCACGCGCCCCGTCGAGGCGACCGACATGCTGCTGCCGTCGCTCGAGATCGCCGGGCCCGGCGGCCACTGGGTCGAGGTCTCACGCGCGATCTGCGCCGACGAGCCGAGCGACGAGACGAAGCGGATGCTCGAGGCATACGAGGAGTACTACGCGCTCGCGCCGGCGGCCCTGACTGCGGGTGCGACCGCCCGTGACGCACACCGCGCCGTCGCCAAAGGCTTCCTCGATCGGGGCTTCCACCTCGGCCACGTGACCGGCCACTCGATCGGGATGACGATGATCGAGTTCCCGAAGATCGGGGAGGCGGACGGGACGGTGCTCGAGAGCGGGATGGTGCTGTCGATGCATCCGCACGCGATCTCGGTCGACGGCCAGGCTTGCCTCTACATGCAGGACACGTGGCTCGTCACGGACGGCGGCGGTGTCCCGCTCGCCGGGCTCGAGATGAAGATCTACGACGGCACGGAGCGGCGGCCGTGACCGAGGCACCCGGTCTCTCCAAACCGATCCTGCCGGGCGACGGCGGCTCCGACTACGAGCGGTACCTGCGCACGGACGACCTGCTCGCGTTGCAGAAGACGGCCGATCAATGGATCCACCGTGACGAACTGCTCTTCCAGACGGTGCATCAGTCGTCGGAGCTGTGGCTCAAGCTCTCCTGGAACGAGGTGGAGGAGGCGACGCGCCTCGTGAACGAGGACGACCTCCCGGCGGCACTGCGCTTGCTTCGACGCGCCAACGACTGTCTGAAGCTCGTCACCGCCGCACTCGACATGCTCGAGCACATGTCGCCGTGGGAGTACACGACGGTTCGCAAGGTGCTCGGCCACGGCAGCGGCTTCGACTCGCCCGGCTTCCGCGAGATCCGCCGCGTGACCCCACCGCTCGGACAGGCGTTCGACACAGCGCGCGAACGCGCCGGCCTGTCGCTCGTCGAGGTCTACACGCGCGGACGCGAGTTCGACACGCTCTACAACCTCGCCGAGCAGTTGATCGAGTGGGACGAGCGCGTGATCGTCTGGCGTGTCCGGCACTTCAAGGTCGTCCAGCGCGTGATCGGCGCCGATGTGATCGGCACGCAGGGCACCCCGGTCGAGGTGATGGGCAAGCTGATCCACAAGTCGTTCTTCCCGGAGCTCTGGGACGTACGCAACGAGCTGACCTACCTCAACCCGCCCGAATGACCTTCACCGGGGTTGCGCTCGGCTGCGGGAACTTCGGCGGCGTCGGATCGGCGCCCGAGTTCTTCGGCCAGGGCATCGAGGAAGAGACCGCGCTGCAGATCATGGACGAGGCCTGGGCGGGCGGGATCCACTGGTTCGACACCGGTGACGCCTACGGCGGCGGACGGAGCGAGCAGTTCATCGGACGGTGGCTGCGCGAGCGACAGCCGGCAGACCTGCAGTTGACGACGAAGGTCTTCCACTCGACCACGGGAACGCCCGGCGACGTGGGTCTCGCGCCCGACCGGATCCGGCGTCAGCTCCGAAACAGCCTGGAGCGTCTCGGCGTCGATCGAGTCGACCTCTACCTCGCACACGAGCCCGACGACTCGGTCCCGCTCGAGGAAACGATCGAGACGTTCGAGGGACTTCGCTCCGAGGGGCTGATCGGCGCCTGGGGCCTCTCGAACTACGACGCCGACAGCGTGCGCGAGGCACTCGCAGTGGCGACGCCGGCGGTCGTCCAGAACTCCTATTCGCTGCTCGACCGCGGCGACGAGGATGCCGTGATCCCGCTCTGCGCCGAGCACGGGATCGCATACGTGCCCTTCGGGCCGCTCGCAGGCGGCTGGCTGACCGGCAAGTACCGGCGCGGTCAGGCGTTTCCGGCCGGATCGCGGATGACCCAGCGTCCGGGGCCGTACGAGGACTATGTCGCGGACGCGGTGTTCGACGGGCTCGAACGGTTGGAGGCGGAAGCCGCCGCGCGCGGCGTCGACCCCTCGACGCTCGCCTTCGCCTGGGTGCTCTCGAGCCCCGGTGTCGCCGGCGCCGTCTGCGGCCCGATGCGACCCGAGCACCTGCAGCCGGTGCTGACCGCGGCGGGACTGACGATCCCTGCCGGTGAACGTGACAGGATCGCGGGGTTCTTCAGGTGACGGTGAGAGTTCTCGACGAAGCGAGTGTCCGGCGGCTGCTGACGATGCCCGTCTGCATCGATCTGATGGCGGACGTCCTCGCCGGGCTCGCCCGCGACGAGCTGCACAACCCGCTGCGCTTCGTCGTCCGGCCGCAGGACGAGCCGAGCCTGATGGGGCTGATGCCGGCGCACCGCCGCGGCGAGGCAGCGCTCTGGTCGCTGAAGGCGCTGACGATCGTTCCCGGCAACAGTGCACGCGGCCTCGACTCGCATCAGGGGTTCGTGGCGCTGTTCGACGGCACGACCGGAGAGCCGAGGGCGATCATCAACGCGGGCGGCATCACGGCGATCCGTACCGCCGCCGTTTCCGGGCTCGCAACGCGGCTGCTCGCGCGCGAGGACTCGAAGACACTTGCGATCCTCGGCACCGGAACGCAGGCGCGTTCGCATCTGGAGGCGATGCACGCCGTCCGTCGCTTCGACCGTGTGCTCGTCTGGAGCGCGAGCGGGCGGTCGCTCGACGGCGCCGAGAGCGTCGCCACCGCCGAGGAGGCCGTCCGGGATGCAGATGTCGTCTGCACGGTGACCTCGTCCGCTGTGCCCGTGCTCGAGCACGGCTGGCTCAAGCCCGGCGCGCACATCAACGCAGTCGGATCGAGCATCCCGTCGACCCGCGAGCTCGACACGGCGACGATGGCTGCGGGCGCCCTCTTCGTCGACCGTCGCGAGTCGACCGTCAACGAGGCCGGCGACTATCTGTTCCCGCTGCGCGAGGGCGCGATCGACGAGTCGCACATCCGTGCAGAGATCGGAGACGTCTTGATCGGCGCTGCCGAGGGCCGCCGCAGCCCCGAGGAGCTGACGGTCTTCAAGTCGCTCGGCCTCGCCGTGGAGGACCTTGCCGCCGCCGAGCACGTCCTCGCACGCGCCGAAGCCGAGAACGCCGGCGCGGTGGTCTCTCTCTGATCCCGGCAGGCGACATCCTGCGGGCGCGCGAGGTCCTCCGCGGTGTCGCGCTGCGCACCCCGCTCGTGCCGCTGCCGGTGGACGGCGACGTCGAGATCCTGCTCAAGCTCGAGCTGCTGCAGCCGGTGAACTCGTTCAAGATCCGCGGCGCCGGCAATGCGATCCTGCAGGCGTCGGATGACGAGCTCCGCGCAGGTGTCCTGACGGCGAGCGCCGGCAACATGGCCCAGGGCGTCGCGTACGCGGCCCGTCTGCGCGGCGTTCCCGCGACCATCGTCGTGCCCGAGCACGCCCCGCAGACGAAGATTGCGGCGATCGAGCGGCTCGGCGGCACCGTCATCCGCGTACCGTACGACGAGTGGTGGCAGGTGCTGGTCGACGGTCGCTACGAAGGGGTCGGCGGGCTCTTCGTGCATCCGGTCGACAATCCGTTCGTGATGGCGGGGAACGGGACGATCGGCCTCGAGTTGCTCGAGCAGTGCGACGACTTCGACGCGGTCGTCGTCCCCTATGGGGGCGGTGGGCTCGTGACCGGGATCGCGAGTGCGGTCAAGGCCGCCCGTCCGGACGTCAGGTTCTACGCGGCCGAGCCGGAGACCGGGGCGCCCGTGACGGCGACGCTCGCGGCCGGCGAGCCGACTGCGGTCGACTACGTCCCGTCCTTCGTGGACGGCTCGGGCAGCCGAGCGCTGATCCCGGGCGTCTGGGCGCACGCCGCGGAACTGCTCGACGGCGCCTTTGCGCTGCCGTCGGCCGAGACGGCCGCGGCCGTGCGCCTGCTGGCCGAGCGCGTCCGCGTGATCGCCGAAGGCGCCGGCGCACTCGCCGTCGCAGCGGCCGTCGGGGGGCGAGTCGCGGGCGCGCGGAAGATCGTGTGCATCGTCTCGGGTGGCAACATCGATGCCGCCGTGCTCGGCCGGATCCTCGCCGGCGAGCAGCCGTAGCTCGCTAGACGGCGACCGAGGTGGTGACGGCCGGCACGGGCGCCGGGCGGCCGAAGTAGAAGCCCTGGGCGCCCTGGCAGCCCAGCTCGCCGACGATCCGCCGCTGATGCTCCGTCTCGATCCCCTCGGCGACGAGCGTCAGCCCGAGCGCGTTCCCGAGATCGACGATTCCCTTGAGCAGCACCAGGTCGTCGTTGATCCCGTCGATCGCAGCCGTGAAGCTGCGGTCGATCTTCACGATGTCCACCGGCAGCCGCCGCAAGTACGCGAGCGATGCGTAACCCGTGCCGAAGTCGTCCAGCGCGAGCGAGATCCCCATTTCCTTGAGCGCGCGCAACTGCTGCTCGACGCGGTCGCCCGACGACAGGAGCACGCTCTCCGTGAGCTCGAGCGTGAGACAGGCGGGAGGGAAGGCAGACGTTTCGAGCGCCTGCTCGACGTGGCTCACGAAGTCCGGGTGCTGCAGCTGCCGCGCCGAGACGTTGACCGACATCCGTACCGTCCGCCCGAGCTCGGCGTGCAGGACCGTTCCCCGCCGACAGGCTTCGGCGAGCACCCATTTGCCGAGCGGGACGATCAGCCCCGTCTCCTCGGCGAGCGGAATGAAGTCGAGCGGGCCCACCTGGCCCAGCTCGGGGTGCTGCCAGCGCAGGAGCGCCTCGTAGCCCGAGATCGCGCACGCATCGAGGTCGACCACCGGCTGGAAGTCGAGTGTGAACTCGCCGCTGTCGACAGCTCGCCGAAGCTCGGCCGCTCGCCGCGAGCGCTCGACGGCAGAGCGGTCGAGGACCGGGTCGAAAAATGCGAAACCGGCTTCGCGCAGGCCCTTGGCGCGATACATCGCGGCGTCTGCCTCCTTGAGGAGGAGCTCCGGCTCGTCGCCCAGTGCGATGCCGATGCTCGCGGTCACCGAGACGAACGCCGGTCCGAGACCGATCGGCTCGACGATGCGTTGCAGCAACCGCTCGGCGGCACGGGCTGCCTCCGCAGGCTCGGTCACTGCGGAAAGGACAATCGCGAACTCGTCGCCGCCGAGCCTGGCGGCCCCGTCGCCCGCGCGAACGGTCTGCTGGATTCGCTGCCCGAGGCGTGCAAGTACCGCGTCGCCGACATCGTGCCCGAAGCGATCGTTGACCTCCTTGAAGTGATTGAGGTCGATGAACAGGAGCGCCGTCTGCTCGCCGTCGTTCTTGCGGAGCGCTGCCGCATGCTGGAGCTGCTCGTGGAAGAACGCACGGTTGGCGAGGCCGGTCAGCGGATCGTAGAGCGCCATCTGCCGAAGCTGCGCCTGAGCCTCTCGTTCGGCGGTGACGTCGAGGAGGTATCCCTGCAGATAGAGCGGCCTCCCGTCGTCGTCGACGACGACGACGCCCTCGTCTCGCACCCACACGACTCGGCCGTCGCGAGCGAGGAGCCGGTACTCGACCGAGAGCGGCTCGTGTGTCGCGTGCGTCCGCGCGTGCGCGGTGAGCACGCGATCGCGGTCTTCGGGATGCAACGTGCGAATGAACAGCGTCGCGTCGGACGCCCAGTCCTCGACCGAGTACCCGAGCAGCGGCTCGATCTGCCGGCTCGTGAACACATTCGAACTGGCAGCATCGAGCGCGTCGATGTACACCACCAGCGGAAGCTGCTCGACGAGCGTCCGGTAGCGGCGGTCGACGTCGTCGTACGCCGCTGGCACCGGCGCGCGCGTGGTCTCCTCCCGAGCAGGCTGCACGAGAACGGCATCGGCAGCCGGAGGTGGCCACCCGTCCCCCGGGCGGGGGAGGGACTACGACGTTCCGAAGTAGATCTGGAACGCGCGACCGGTCGGATCGACCGCGGTCGGCGTCGCCGTCCCGGACGTCCCGAAGCCGCCGAAATGGCTCGTGGCGTCGGGGACGAGATCGATCCTGGTCGACGCCCAGCTGGAGTCGGTGACAGTGCCCGGATGGCTGTTCGCGATCGCCGCGATGCGCGTGAAGGGGACGGTGCCGAAGTTGGCGAGCGGCAGCGCCCGGCAGTGGACCAGCTGGGGATCACAGGTCGACGGTGCTTCGGCGATCCACTCGGCCGACGTGAAGTCGGTCGTCGCGGGTGTGGGCAGCAGCTTCGTGAAGTTCGTCTTCCGCGTCCGGTTCTTCACCTGAACGAGAATGCCCGTCGGCTCGACGTTCACCGACGCCGAGATCAGGTCGCCCGGGAGGATCTTGAGCTTCACGTTGACCGACGGCGACGGCACGAGCTCGTACCAGGCGCTGTAGACCGCCTTCCCGGCGGCCGTGCAGTTCGCCTGCGTCCCGACCTGCTCCAGCGCGCCCGAGTCCGCCGCAAGCCCCCCGAGGCCCACCCAGAACGCCGAGTACGTGGGCTGGTTCGGCGTGCAGTTGACCTTGGGCTGGACCCAGGTCGCCGTCGTGCTCGTGAACGAAAGCGTCGTCGTCGACCCGCTGATCGGAGAGCCGGCGATCGTCTGCGAATCGGCGATCGCCCAGCCCGCCCAGTTCGAGCTCTGCTCGTCGCCCGGCGCGGCGGCAGCGCCGGCCGGAAGTGCGGCGACCGCAGCTGTCGCCACGGTCGCCAACACGAGGATCCTGCCCCAGAGAGGTCTCAAATCACGAATTCGCGGGCCGCGTTCCCAAGGTCGCGGACACGGTACGCGATTGTCCATCGTGGACGACGACGAGTTTCACCACGTCCCCGGGCTGATGGGTGTCGATGATCGCGCGGAGCTGCTGGGCGGTGGCGACGTCCGTCCCGTCCACGCTCGTGATCACGTCGCCGCCGGTCGGATACTGGACACCGGCGATCGTCACCGTGCCGGTCGAGGCCTTCAGGCCGGCCGAAGAGGCGCCGGTGCCGGACTCGACGGTCGTCACGGCCACGCCTGCGGCGTCACCGATCGTGCCCGCGAGACTCGCCGGGACCGTCACGACCTTGACCCCCAGCAGGGCGTGCTTGACGCTGCCGGTCGAGATCAGCTGCGACGTAACGCTCTGGACGGTGTTCGACGGGATGGCGAAGCCGATGCCCTCGTTGCCGCCACCCTGGCTCTGGATCTGCGCGGTGACGCCGATCACCTTGCCGTCGAGATTGAGCAGCGGGCCGCCCGAGTTGCCGTGGTTGATCGCGGCGTCGGTCTGGATCGCATTCTCGATCGGCATGTTGTTCGGCGAGGTGATCTCGCGTCCGACCGCGCTGACGATCCCGCTCGTGACAGTGTCGTCGAGCTGGTAGGGATCGCCGATCGCGATCACGCCGTCGCCGACGCCCACGGTGTTCGAGTCGCCGAACGCGAGCGGGTGAAGGACGCTCGCAGGCGCGTTCACCTTGAGCACGGCGAGGTCGGTCGACTCGTCGCGACCGACAACGGTCGCCTTGTACGTCGACTGATCGTCGAACGTGACGGTCACCGAGCTCGCACCCTGGACGACGTGCTCGTTCGTGGCGATGTGGCCGGCCGTGTCGATCACGAATCCTGTGCCCTCTGCCTCAGCGGTCCCACCACTGCCGCCCCCGCCGAAGGGGACTGTCTGCGTACCGCCGCTCGAGCCCGAGGTCGTCACATCGACCTCGACGACGCCGGGCGAGACGTTCTTCGCGATCTGCGCGATCGTCAGCGGCCCGCTGGTGTTGGCGGTTCGCGTCGTCGTCGAGGCAGGCGCAGATGCAACGGTGGTCGTGACGGCCTGGATCGTCGTGGACGCTCGGTGCGCGCCCAGGCCGTACGCAACGGCGGCGGCTCCCGCACCGACGAGCACGACAACTGCGGCGAGTGCCGCAGCGCGCCGCCTGGGAGAACTGAACATGTCACTTCCCTTCTTCGGGTTCGAGGTCAGACCTGCAGGGAATCCAGCTCGGCTCGGAGTCGGCTCGGAGGCACCTGTGGATAGCCTAAGAGCTCGTCACGGCGGCGCCACAACCGCCGACACGGGCAGAGTGCGGCCTCGTGTCGTTGTTCGACCCTGCCCGCCGTCAGCTGCCGCCTGCGCTTCGCCACCGCGACTTTCGCCGGCTGTGGAGCGGCTTCCTCGCCTCCGGCTTCGCGACCCAGATGGTCGCCGTCGCGGTCGGCTGGCAGGTCTACTCGATCCATCGCAGCGCCTTCGACCTCGGCCTGATCGGGCTCGCCGAGTTCATCCCGTTGCCGCTGCTCGCCCTGCCGGCCGGCCAGGTCGCCGACCGCCTGCCTCGCGTGCGGCTCTTCGCTGCCTCGATCCTGGCCGAGGCAGTCGTCGCCGGGCTCCTGCTCCTGGTCACGATCCAGGGCGCGCACGAACTGTGGCCCTTCATCACGCTCGCCGCGCTCACCGGCGTCACCCAGGCGTTCGGGGCTCCGGCCGGGCGCTCCTTGACACCGGAGATCGTTCCGACCGACCTGCTCGCCGGGGCGCTCGCTCTCCGCTCGGTCGCCGGCCAGCTGGCGACCGTCGCCGGCCCGGCCGCCGGCGGGCTGCTCTTCGCAATCCAGCCGGAGGCGGTGTACACGGTCGCCGCGGCCATGCTGGTCGCCTCGCTCGGGTGGGTGCTGCTCGTCCCGGACCGCCGTTCGACCGCGACCGGCGATCCGCCGCCTCGCCTCGAGAGCCTGCTCGGCGGCATTCGGCTGATCCGGGCGACGCCGATCCTGCTCGGCGCGATCACCCTCGATCTGTTCGCCGTCCTGTTCGGCGGCGCGGTCGCTCTCCTGCCGCTGTTCGCGCGGTCGATCCTCCACACGGGTCCGTTCGGGCTCGGCATCCTGCGCAGTGCGCCGGCGGCGGGTGCGCTGATCGCGGGCATCCGACTCGCAAGAAGGCCGCTCGGACGCCACGCCGGACGAACGCTGCTCATCGTCGTCGGTGTGTTCGGCGCCAGCATGATCGTGTTCGGGCTCTCACGGTGGTTCTGGCTGTCACTGATCGCGCTCGCTGTGAGCGGCTTCGTCGACATGATCTCGATGAACATCCGGTCGACGATCGCCGCGCTCGCCACCCCGAGCGAGCTGCGAGGCCGAGTGAACGCCGTCGAGAACGTGTTCATCAGTGCGTCGAACGAGCTCGGAGCCTTCGAGTCGGGCGCCGCAGCCGCGCTGCTCGGCGCGGTGCCCGCAGTCGTGGCAGGCGGCCTCGTCACCGTGGCGCTCGCGCTCGGATGGCATCGCGCCTTCCCCGCTCTCGCGCGCGTCGACCGCCTCGAGGACATCGAGCCCGCGGAGGTGCTTGTCGTCTAGCTCCCCGTCTTCGAGAAGTGCTGCCAGTCGGGCGTCGCGCGCCAGCGGCCGCCCCAGAGCCAGCCCACCGAGGCGAACGCGCGCACGAGGACGCCGCCGGCGACGGCCATGCCGGGGCGGACGTCCGCCCGGTCCGTGTACGCGCGGCCGGCGGGCGGCAGCACGCGACCAGCCTCGAGATACGGGTTCTCGACCGTGTTCACGTCGACCGCCTCGCCGTACGCGTGGACCGACCACCGCTTCGGCCCGGTGGCGACTGCATAACGGCAGTTGAACGCCGACGTGTTGTCGGCCGCCATCGAGCGGTCGTCGCTCCCGCCGTACGCGGACACCGGGCGGATACGGCGAACCGGGAAGCGCATGTCGTAGAGGCGCCTGAAGACCGCGGCGATGTCGGAGGTGACGGCGCGGTTGACGACGAGCTCCCCGCGGTGGGCCCGACCGTCGAAGCCGACGTACGAAACCGTCACGCGACGCAGGCTCGCAGGCCCGACGGGGCACCCTGGATGCCAGGAGCGGCCGAGCTCGGCCGCCGTCACCGGCGCAACCGCGGCGCTGAACGGCGGCAGCACAGCCATGCGCGGAAACGTACCCTCGGGACGTGCTCACGCTCGCGCTCGTGCTCGCTCTGCAGACGTGCCCGGCGCGGATCCAGGTGATCGCGCCGGACGCGTCGTCCACCTCGGCGCAGGTGACGCTGGCCGAGTGCGGTCGTCGTGTCCTCGGCCCGTGGCGCGCCTGGGTCGGATACGCAGGCCTATCGAGGCATCACCGCGAAGGCGACGGGACGACACCGATCGGCACGTTTGCGATCGGGCCTGTCGTCTACGGCCTCGACCCCGACCCGGGCTTGCACCTCCCGTACCACCGGATCCGGTGCGGCGACTGGTGGGACGAGGACCCGGCTTCACCGGCGTACAACACGTTCCAGCACGTTGCTTGCGGCATCCCGCCGCCGTTTCACGGCAGCAGCGAGCCGCTGTGGCGATCGGCTGTCGCCTATCGCGAGTTCGCGCTCATCGAGTACAACACGCAGCCCGCGGTTCCAGGCCGTGGGTCGGCGATCTTCCTGCATGACGACCGAGGCCATCCGACGAACGGCTGCGTGTCGCTGCCGCGAGCCGAGCTCGTGCAGTTGCTGCGCCGGCTGCGTCCCGGCGCGACGATCTCGATCAGCCTGGGCGCGTAAGAGGTTCTCACAGAATGAGCTTCGTCGATCCGGGTGCGCTCGGCGAGTGCGATGCAAGGACGCAGGGAGCGCTCGTAGCCGAGGCTACGGGCGCGACCGAGGACACGGCAGCGTGCCGCCGAGCGCAGCCGGGCGACACAAGGCTCATTGTGTGAGAGCCTCTAAGTGCCGCTGCCGCCCAGAGCACCGCGAGGACGAGGAAGCCGATGCGCCGGCCTTTCGGCGGCGATAGGCGCGCGTCTTCCTGCGATTCCCGCAGAGCTTCATCGAACACCAGGTCGCCGAAGACCGGCCAGCCGCACTTGCTGCACTCGAGTCGGTCGGGCTCACGGACCGCGCAACACAACGCGTCGCGCGGCTGTCGCAAGGCGAACGTGCGCTGACGGCGATCGCGCGCGCGTTTGGTTCGCGACCTGCGCTTCTGCTCGCCGACGCCGATCAGACCCTCGCGCTGACCTCCTCGCCGTAGGCCGGCGAGATTCTCCGCCGCCAGTTCGACCAACCGCCTTCGAACGAGCGAATGCCGCCCTCGGACACCTCGACGATGCGGTCCGCGATCCGGTCGAGGAAGTAGCGATCGTGCGAGACGAACATCGCGGTCCCTTCGAACGACTCGAGCGCCGATTCGAGCATCTCGACCGACTCGATGTCGAGGTGGTTGGTGGGCTCGTCGAGCAGCAGGCAGTTTGCCCCCTCGAGCATCAGCAGCAACAGCTGCAACCGCGTCCATTCCCCTCCTGACAGCGTGCGCAGCGGGCGTCGCACCTGCTCGTACGAAAAGAGGAACTTCATCAGCCGCGAGACGGCCTCGCCCTCCGAGATCGGCGCGCTCCGGCGGACGAGCTCGAGCGGCGTCGCGTTCGGGTCGTCGGGGCGGCGGTCCTGGGCGAGCCGGCCGAACCTGATCGACGGACCGGCCTTGCGCTCACCTTCGGTCGGAGACAAATCACCGGCGAGCACGCGCAGGAGCACCGATTTGCCTGCCCCGTTCTCGCCGACGACCCCGACCCGCTCCCCGCGCAACACGGTCAGGTCGACACCCGCGAGGATCGGTGTCCCGCCGAGCTCGACTCCGGCCTCGACCAGCTCGACGACGCGCTCGCCACCGCGCGCGTGCGGCCGCAGCTCGAGCGCGATCTTGCGCCGCTCGAGCACGGGCCGATCGACCTTCTCCATGCGGTCGATCTGGCGTTGCTTGTTTCGTGCCTGCTTGATATGGCGCTCGTCGGGAACGCGACGCGCCCAGTCCTCGAAGCGCCGGATCGCCTCCTCGAGCCGCGCGATCTCCTTCTGCTGCGTGACGTAGAGCTGTTGCTGGCGCTGCAGCTCGAGCTCGAGCGCCACGATGTAGGCGGAGTAGTTACCGGGCCACATTCGGATTCGGCCACCGGAGAGCTCGGCGATCTGCGACACGGTCTCGTCGAGGAGATAGCGATCGTGAGAGACGGTGACGACCGCACCGTCGAAAGCGCCGATCAATGCCTCGAGGCGTTCACGCGCGTCGACGTCGACGTGCGCCTCAGGCTCGTCGAGCAGCAGCACGTCCGGGTCGTGGATGAGCGCCACAGCGAGCGCGACGAGCTTCCGCTGGCCACCGGACAGCAGCCTGGTCGGCTTCGCCAGGTCGTCGTCGGCGAGCCCGACGTCGATGAGCAGCGCCCGCGCGCGTCCCTCGAAGCCCGGACCGCCGGCGGCTGTCCACCGCTCGACGAGCTCTTCCTGCCGGCGGAGGAGGCGTGTCATACGTGCCAGGTCGCTCCCCGTGTCGCCGAGCTGCGTTTCCACGCCGGCGAGCTCGCGTTCGATGTCCTGCAGGTCGGAGCGGGCGGCGCGCGCCGTTACGAGCGCATCGCGCTCGTCACCCTCGGGCTGCTGCGGGACGAACGCGATGACCAGGCCGCGCCGCCGGGTCAGCTCGCCCGCGTCGGGAGTCTCGAGGCCTGCCAGGATGCGGAGCATCGTCGACTTCCCACCGCCGTTGGGCCCGATCACGCCGATGCGCGCGTTCGGCTCGACGTCGAAGTCGAGGCCGTCGAGGATCAACCGTGAGCCGAAGCTCTTGGCCGCCCCGCGGAGCGAAAGGAGTGCCATGGCGAAGGCACGGTAGCCACGAACACGCGCCGCGTCGTCGTCCGCGAGAACGAACCGCCAACCCGCGCAAACCGACTTGCAAGCGGTAAGCGACTTCACCGCTCAAACCGGTCGTGTAGCCAAGAATGTGCGCGCCCGTTGCCGTCTCGGTGCGAAGCCGTCACGGTTCCGTGTGTCAGACGTTCGTCCGACCGTGGTCTGACCGCGGTCAGACCACGAACGGGAACCGGAACGCCAGCTCGCCGAGGAGGCGATAGCCCGCGATCGAGGGGTGGTCGCCGTCCGCATGCGTCCACTCCGCCTTCATCCGTCCCGCTCGTCCCGGATCCTCGAGCGTGTCGTGGAACGGCAGCACCGGAACGCCGAGCGCATGGATGCGCGTATTCAACTCGCGGATCGGATGCTCCGCGTCGGGCCAGCCGTTGTTCCACGGCAGCACGTCGCACACCGCAACCGGAATGCCGAGCTCGAGGCCCCGCTCGACCATCCCCTCGAGCACGACGGCCGCGCCGTCGACCGTGCGACCCTGCGCGATGTCGTTGATGCCGCCCTGAACGACGAGGGCATCGGCTCGCAGCACGGCCTCGTCGAACCGCGATGCGATCTCGTCGGTCCGCTGGCCCCAGATGCCGAAGTTGCGGAGCTCGAGGTCGGGGTGTCGAAGCGCCGCCCAGTGCTCCCATTGACCCATCGGGTTGCCGATGCGCCGTCTCGAGTCCCAGTACGGCGAGCCCTCGGTGATCGAGTCGCCGAGGCACGCGACGACGAGACCGCTCATCGGGGCAGCGGGACGGCCCCCGCGCGGTAGTAGCTCTGCGCCTGCGCCTTGAAGTAACCGCCGTCATCGTCGGCGGAGAGAGACGGTCGCGCGTTGCCGTCGATCGGCGCCGGGTTCGTAACGCCGTCCTTGGCCGCGTCGCAGGCGCAGGTCGTTCCGTCTGCCCCACCCCCGAACAGGAAGCCCGCGAACCCGGCGGCGACGTACTGCCGCAGCCGCGCACGCGAGCCGTCACCGAGGAGCCACTGCACCCGATTGTCCTGGAAGTGGTGCCACGTGTTGTTCTCGGCGCGCATCAGGGTGTTCCCGAGTGGGATCTGCCAGGCGACCATGCGCACGCCCGCGAGCCGCACGAACGTCTGCGCGTAGAGCAGGTGCCGGTGGAAGTCGGCCGGTTTGAACCAGGTGTTCGGATTGTTCTCGACCTTCGCGTAGAAGCCGGCGTCGCGGTCGGAGAAGTCCTCGAACGCGATGTCGAATCGCGCGTCGAGCGAGCGGTAGAACGCGGCGGACTGCGCCGCGTACGCGCGGACGATCGCATCAGGCGGATCCTCGTAGGCGATGTCGTGCTTGGTGCCCCAACCGCTCATGTGGTAGGCGAGGATGACGTTCGGCGCGAGCTGGTCGCGGAGCTTGATCCACTCCTGCGCGTATGCCGATGCGAGAGAAACCGCATTCGCCTGTTCGAGATAACTCCACAGGTCCGGCTCGACGTGCACGACGACCGGTTTCGACCCCTTCACGCGCGTGAAGAGCAGCCGAACGTCGTTCCAGTATGCCGTCATCGTCGCGGGATCCTGGAGATTGGCGAGGTCGGCATGCGCCTCATCCCCGCCGCCCGGCTTCGACTGCAGGAGCATGTAGTACGTCAGAACCGGGATCTCGCCGTGGCTCCACGAGTCGGCGACGTACATCGACGCGAACGTCCCGTTCGGGTTCCACGTCGACCAGCCCTGCCCCGTGTTCACGCCGCCTGCGAGGTACTGGTAGCGGAACCCGAACGGAGCAGGCTTGCGAAGCGCAGCCGCATCGCCCGGCGAGTCGGCCAGCCCGAGCTGCAGCGTGTTCGGCCACGACGCAGGAAGCGGGGGGAGCGGCGCAGAGCCCGCGCCGGCGGAACCGACACAGACGAGGGCGGCAAGCGCGGCAGCTGACCAGGCACGGACCACGGGCGGCCCTCTCACCGTACTCGCGTTCGACGAAAAGGGCGACTCGAGCGGCTAGAAGAAGAACTGCCGCCACGCCGTCCACCAGTCGTCGGCGCGCGAAACGATCTGCCTCGACTCGGTGGTCTCGACGCCCGGCCGGTAGCGGTACTTCTCGACGTGATCGGAGGTGTTGAAGTCCACTGTGATCTCACAGGGCCGCCCCGGCTCGTACGGTGCGACCGCGCGCAGATCGGCAAGCGCGCGCTTCGCGCCCGCCTCGATCGACTCGCGCGCGCGTGCGGCCGGAAGCTGGCGGGCGCTGAACCGCCCGAGCCCCTTCTTCACGGGCACGGTCGTCAAGTGATCGCCGAGCAGGGCCTGCCCTTCACGGCACGACGCCTCGTCACCGGTGACGAGCAGCACCGGGCAGCCCCAGGTGCCGCACAGTGCAGCGTTGATGCCGGTTTCGCCCACCTCGACCCCGTTGAAGCGGAGGCGCCACCAGGAGGAGCCGCTCACCGTGTGCGCGAGCACGCCGTCACGCGTCCCCGCCATCGCGTGCATGCCCACGAACAGCGCAGCATCGACGCCTTGCTCGAGGTACTCGACGTACTCCGTCCATTCGTTCTGAACGACGTACTCGCAATCGGGATCGAGCTCCTCGGGGCTCAACGAGTTGAACGTCCACCCCTCGCCGGCACCGTGGCAGTCCATGACGACGATCTCGGTCGCACCGGCCGCCTTCGCTCCGCGGACGGCAGCGTTGATCTCGCCCGTGTACAGCCGGCGCCCCTCCTCGTACATCTCGTGGCCGCCCGTCACCTGCTGCCACTTGACGATTCCCGCCACGCCCTCCATGTCGCTAACTACGAAGACTTTCATGCCGAGATGGAGCCTACGGTCTCGCCGAGACTGTTCGTCAGCGGAACCTCACGGAACGAATCGAGCCCGAGGAGCACGCCGAGCGCCGAGCGGATCGCGCGATACGAGCCGTCTTCGGTCTTGAGCGCGAGCCCACGCCCGTCCTCGTGGGCGGCGCAGAAGAGCCCCTCTGCTCCGCCCTTGGCGATCCATCCATCGCACTCGCGCATCAGGTCGGTGTCGGGGGCGCCAGTGGTCGCGCCGACCAGCTCCGGTCGCGCGCGCATTGCGTCGCGAATCCTCGACGGCGTCCGCGTCAGGAGCGAAGCAGCGTCGGTGAGCGTCGAGGCGAACGTCGGAAGCCCGCAACCGTCGATCGCCGCCACGTCGCCGACCATGTCCGAGATCCGCCGCTGGAGCGGGTGGCCGCGATCGCGATATGGATGCAGCGGCCATCCGTGCGCGCGGCACGCGGCGAGCATGCCGGCGTGCTTGCCAGAGCAGTTGTGCCCGAGCCGCCCGTCGGGACGGCCCTCTTGCGTGCCGTTCTCGAGGTCGTCTACGGTGGCTCCCGCGCGCGCGAGCACCTTGCGCACAGCCGCGAGCTGCGCCGGCTCGGCGTGGTGGGAGGCGCACGCGATCGCGATCTCATCATCTGCGAGATCGTGGTGTCCCTCGACGAACGGAATCGCCTGTAGCGGCTTCACCGACGAACGAAGCAGAAACGCCAGCGTGGGATCGCCGCAGAACTCGCCCCACGTGGTCGCGGCATGCACGGTGTGCACCGCCTCGACCACGGCGCCACGCCTGACGACTACCCTGATCGCATCCACCGTCACTCGCCCGCGAGGAGCCTACGCTGCCCGAGCTACCCGAAGTCGAGGCGTGGCGCCGTCAGCTCGACCCGCTCGTCGCGGCGTCGCCGGTCGAGCGCGCCGGTCCCGCCCACGTCGCGACGCTGAAGACGATCGATCCGCCGCTGTCCAGACTCGACGGCAGGATGCTCCGCGTCGAGCGGCGGGCGAAGCGCTTCCTCCTCCCGACCGCGGACGGCGAGCTCGTGCTGATGGTGCACTTGATGAGCGCCGGGCGGCTGAAGCACGTTGCGGCAGGCGCAAAGGGGGCGAAGACGCCGATGTTCCGCCTCCGCTTCGAGGATGGAGGCGAGCTCCAGCTGACCGAGGCAGGCTCGAAGAAGCGCGCAGGCGTCTGGCTGCTCTCACCCGACGCCGCAACGACCGAGCTCGCCCACCTGGGCCCCGAGGCCGACCAGATCGACGCCGAGGGGCTCGCAGCGATCCTCGCGTCGGACTCGCGGCGGCTCCACTCGCTGCTGCGCGACCAGCGGTTGATCGCCGGGATCGGCCGGGCCTGGGCGAACGAGATCCTGTGGGCGGCGGAGCTCTCGCCGTACCAGTTGTCGACTCAGATCGCGCCCGATGAGGTCGGTCGACTCGCAGCGTCGATCCGCGGCGAGCTTGCCCGCGGGCTCGAGCTTCGCCTCGAGGGGGCAAACGACGTGAAGACCTACAGGATCCACAACGCCCTTGGACAGCCCTGCCCTCGATGCGGGACGCCGATCGCCCGAGTCGACTTCGAGGAGCACACGATCTACTACTGCCCGTGCTGCCAGACCGGCGGCCGCGTGCTCAAGGACCGCCGCCTCTCGAGACTGCTGCGGTGAGCTCGGCCGTCCTCCGCCCTCGATAAGGTTTCGCGCCGTGATCAGGACGCAGCCCAAAGGCGGTGGCTGGCTCGAGGTCGTGTGCGGGCCCATGTTCAGCGGCAAGAGCGAAGAGCTGATCCGGCGTCTCCGCCGCGCCGAGATCGCCGGCCAGCGCGCATTGATCGTGAAGCCCATGCTCGACACCCGCTACGACGTCGGCCATGTCGTTTCGCACGCTGGAGCGAAGATGCGCGCGGTCACCGCACGCAACGGTGCCGAGGTCGGCCGTCTCGCCGGCGGCTATGACGCTGTCGGGATCGACGAGGTGCAGTTCTTCGACGACGGGATCGTCGAGGCGATCGAGTCCCTCGTCACCGCCGGCGTGAGGGTGGTCGCGGCAGGTCTCGCCCAGGACTTCCGCGGACTGCCGTTCGGCGCAATGCCGACGCTCCTCTGTGTCGCCGAGTTCGTCGACAAGCTCGAGGCGGTCTGCCACCGCTGTGGGGGACCGGCGACGATGACGCAGCGACTCGTCAACGGGGAGCCCGCGCCGTTCGGCGGGGCGACGATCCAGGTCGGCGCACTCGACTCGTACGAGGCCCGCTGCCGAGCGTGCCATTCCGCCGGCGCGGCTGACGCAAAGCACCTCGCCGGCTAGAAGCTCCTCAGGCGGCCGGTCAGGCGGCGGGCGATACATTCGCCCGAGTGCACGACGATGGTTACTTCGACGAGCGTGTCGCCGCGCGGTACGACGAAGCGGTGGCGGAAATGTTCGCTCCCGCGGTCGTCGAACCGGCAGTCGGCTTTCTTGCCGAGCTGGCCGGGGCCGGACGCGCGCTCGAGCTCGGGATCGGAACGGGCCGGATAGCCCTTCCACTTGCGCGACTGGGTGTCCCGGTGCATGGGATCGAACTGTCGAAGGCGATGGCAGCCCGACTCCGCGAGAAGCCTGGCACCGAGGACATCGGCGTCACGATCGGAGATTTTGCGACAACGACCGTCGAGGGAGCCTTTGCCGTTGCGTACGTGGTCTTCAACACGATCGGCAATCTCACGACCCAGGCGGCGCAGGTGGCGTGCTTCCAGAACGTCGCAGCGCACCTGGAGCCCGACGGCTGCTTCGTCGTCGAACTGGAGATCCCCGAGCTGCGGCGGTTGCCGCCGGGAGACACGATGCGCGTCTTCCACGCGAGCCCGACACACTGGGGCATCGACGAATACGACGTCGCCAACCAGGGGCTCACCTCCCACCACCTCGAGCTCGTCGACGGGCGCTTCGAGCTCTCCTCGGTGCCCTTTCGCTACGCCTGGCCCGCCGAGCTCGACCTGATGGCGCAGCTCGCCGGGATGACGTTGCGCGAGCGCTGGTGCAACTGGAACCGCGAGCCCTTCACCAGCGACAGCCCGAAGCACGTGTCCGTCTGGGAGAAGCTAGGCCCCTAAACTCTTGCCGTGGTCGAGTATCTCGACAGCGGCAAGATCGGCGCGCGCAGCATCGCGGGCGAGCGCATTCACCTTGACGACCGGGACGGGGAAGACTGAGCCGCGGCGGATGTCGGTCGCCTCAGCCGCACACACGCTTCCCTTCGCCTGGTACAGCGGCGAGGAGACGCTGCGCCGCGAGCGCGAGCGCATCTTCGCGCGCCGTTGGCAATATGGCGGGCGAGCCGACCAGGTCGCCGAGCCCGGGTCCTTCATGACGACGGACGCCGGCGGCATCCCGCTGCTCGTCACGCGCGGGTCGGACGGCGAGCTGCGTGCCTTCCTGAACGTCTGCCGTCACCGTGGCGCCATCCTCACCGAGGGCTGCGGGCGCCGCGAGACGATCCAGTGTCACTACCACGCGTGGACCTACGGCCTCGACGGTGCTCTTCGGGCGGCACCGCGGTCGGATCGCGAGCCGGATGAGTTCGAGAAGGACGATCTCTCGCTCCTACCGGCCAGTGTCGGCGTCTGGGGCCCGTTCCTCTTCGTGAACCCGGACCCGAGCGCGGAACCGCTCGCCGACTGGCTCGGCGATCTGCCGGAGATCCTCGGTCGCGATCTCGACCTGGACGCGGTCACCTTCCACTCGCGGGTCGAGTTCGGCGCGAACGCCAACTGGAAGATCGTCGCCGAGAACTTCCTCGAGTGCTACCACTGCCCGACTGCGCATCCAGGGTTCAGCGCCGCCGTCGACGTGCATCCCGATCGGTACGTTCTCGAACCACATGCGACGTTCTCCTCGCAGCACTGCGAGGCGCGGTCGGGCGGTCAGCGCGGTCAATTCCATCTGCTCTATCCGAACACGGGCATCAACGTCTTTCCCGGCCCCCCGAACCTGTCGATCGGGCCGATCCTGCCCACTGCCCCGGGGCGCACCGAGCGCTATCTCGACTACTTCTTCGCTCCCGACGCCGACGAGGGCTGGCTCACGGACTTCTTCGCGTTCGACGACCAGGTTGGCCGCGAGGACACCGCGCTCGTCGAGTCGGTGCAGCGCGGCATGGCGGCCGGGATGCTCGAGCACGGTCGGCTGCTGCTGAACGCGGAGCCGCTGATCGCGGCCTTCCAGAGCTGGGTGGCGGATCGGCTGACGGGCTAAAATGCCCGACCCCCCTGCTTCCACTTAACGCAATAGGAGGAAATCTGTGAAGCGTCTCTTTGCTCTCCTCGCCGTGGCGGGGCTTGCGGTCGCGCTTGCCGCAGTCGCCTGGGCCAGGCCGGCAGCGTCCCCGCCCGTGATGACGCCCGGCAAGCTGGTGGTGGGGTTCGGCGACCCGGCCGTCAACTTCGCGAACGGCAAACTCCGCGGCTCGAGCTATCTCAATCCGAAGGGCTATGAGGTCGACCTGGCAGCGGCGATCGCGAAGGGCCTCGGCCTGACCCCCACATACGTCTACACGCCGTGGGCGAAGCTCTTCGCGCCCGGACACAAGTCGTTCGACGTCTCCTTCCAGGAAGCGACGATCACCGCCCAGCGCAAGAAGACGGTCGACTTCACCTCGTCGTACTTCGACGCGAACCAGGGCGTGCTGGTCTCCAAGAAGGCGGCTGTGCCACATTCGCTGGCCGACCTGAAGAAGCTCCAGACCTGCGCACAGACCGACACCACCGGGCTCGACTTCATCAAGCAGAAGCTGCACCCGGACAAGGCCCCCCTGATCTACCAGTCGACCGCCGCGGCATTCGTCGCAGTGCAGATCGGCAGATGCGACGCGATCGTGCTCGACACGCCGATCGTGGCGTCGGAGAAGAAGGCTCGACCGACGCGGTACGGCAGCCTTGCCGGTCAGATCATCACGCACGAGCAGTACGGCGCGGTCCTGCAGAAAGGGTCGGCGCTCACCCCGCTCGTCGACGCCCAGATCAAGAAGCTGTGGGCGAACGGAACGATCGCCAAGCTGCAGAAGAAGTGGTTCAACGTCGACTTCTCGAAGGTCCCGGTCCTGAAGTAGCCACATAGACCTTGAACCAGGTCGTCCACACGTTCTTCTCGCCGCACGATTTCCGTGTGTCGCTGCCGGACGTGTGGGCGGGGTTCAAGGTGAATCTGAAGCTGATGGTGGTCTCCGAGTCGTTGGTGCTCGTTCTTGCGCTCGCGATCGCCATCATCCGCGGATTGCCAGGGCGCGGAGCGAAGCCGCTCCGCGCCCTGATGATCGTCTACACGGACTTCTTCCGCGGGACGCCGCTGATCCTCGTCGCCTTCGTCGTCGGCTTCGGATTGCCGGCGCTGAACCTGAAGGTGCTCAGCACTCTCTCGAACTTCGCCTACGGCGTGATCGCGCTCACGCTTGTCTACACCGCGTACGTGACGGAGGTGTACCGCGCCGGGATCGAGTCGGTGCACCCCTCACAACGAATGGCGGCACGGTCGCTCGGTCTCTCGTATGCGCAGTCGATGCGCTACGTCGTCGTTCCACAGGCGGTCCGCCGCGTGATTCCGCCGTTGCTGAACGACTTCATCGGCCTCCAGAAGGACACGGCGCTCGTGTCGGTGATCGGCGTCGCCGAAGCGGCGCTCCAGGCGCAGGGCTACTCCCAGACCTACGCCAACTTCACCTCCTACACCGTCGCAGCGGTGCTCTTCGTCCTGCTCACGATCCCGCTCGCACGCTTCACCGATCACCTGATCGCGAAGCGTGAGCGCCGCGAGCGCGCAGCAGCGACGTGAGCTTCGTCGAAGCGCGAAGCGTCACGAAGCGCTTCGGTGACAACACCGTGCTGTCCGGCGTCGATCTCGACGTCGGCGAGCACGAGGTCGTCTGCCTGATCGGCGCCTCGGGCTCGGGCAAGTCGACGCTGCTCCGCTGCCTCAACCTGCTCGAGGTGGTCGACGAGGGCTCGATCGAGGTCGACGGGCAGACGATCACCAACGGGAAGATCGACGTGAATGCTCTGCGCCGGAAGATCGGGATCGTCTTCCAGGCCTACAACCTCTTCCCGCACATGACGGTGATCGAGAACGTGATGCTCGCTCCGGTCAAGACGGGCCGGGTCGGTGCACGGCAGGCCCGTGGCGAAGCGCGTCGAGCTGCTGCAGCGGATCGGCCTCGCGGACAAGGCCGACGAGTTCCCGGACCGCCTCTCGGGCGGTCAGCAGCAGCGGGTTGCGATCGTCCGGGCGCTCGCGATGGGCCCGAAGCTGATGCTGCTCGACGAGATCACGAGCGCGCTCGACCCGCAGCTCGTCTCGGAGGTCCTGAACCTCGTCCGTGAGCTCGCAGAGGTCGGGATGACGATGATCATCGCCACGCACGAGATGTCGTTCGCGCGCGAGGTCGCCGACAAGGTGTGCTTCCTCGACGCCGGCGTGATTCTCGAGGAGGGCCCGCCGGACCAGATCTTCTCCAGCCCGGAAGAGCCGCGCACGCGCGAGTTTCTGGCACGCATCATCGAGGCGGGTCGACTGTGAAGCGGTTTGCGCCGCCGACGAAGGCGCCGCTCGCGCTGGCCGGCTTCCTCGCGCTGCCGATCTTCTTCGCCTCCCTGATGGCGTCGTCCCTGGCGCTCGAGAAGCCGCGCGTCGTCGAGTGGTCACGGCCGCACGGCCACATCGCCCGCATCTTCCACGAGCCGAGCTCGTCGAACGAAGCGCGCATCTGGCTGTTCGCCCTCGTCCCGCCGCTCGTCCTCGTCCTCGCTGGATGGCTAGCGTCGTTCGTTCCGCACGGCCTCTACCTCACCTGCGGCGCGGCCATCGTGGTCGGGCTCGCACTGTTCCCGCGACTGCACCGCTGGGAGCTACACCACACGCTGCGGTTCCCCTACGGTGAAGACCTGCTGCCAGACTCGACGACCTCGAGCTCACTCGCCCGCGGTGAGTGGGAGAAGGACGCCGCCGACACCGTGCGCAGCCTGGTCCACTACACGATCGGTCTCGCGATCGCCGCGGCACTGATCAGCCTCTTCCTCGCCTACCGCCGCCGCCAGAACCGCCCGCGCCCGGCCGCCGAGGGTGGGCCCGAGCTCCGGCAGACCGGCGGCGCGCCGACGGCGACCGGCGGAGTCTAGAAACGAATCTGGAGCGTCTCGCCGTCGAGCACGATCGAGACGGCAAGTGCCTCCAGGACGATTCGCGCAACGAGCGCACCGAGATCTCGGAGCTCCTCGCCCGTCATGATCGGCGAGGCGGCGGCCGTGACGGGCGACAGCCCGATCAGACGACCATCGACGGTGAAGCTCACCTGCTCGACGGGGCCGAAGCGCAGCGCAGCCAGCGCGAGCGAGCGCAGCGCCTTGCCGGCCGCCTCGGCATCGGTCTCTACGGTCACACCCGTGCCGGCGACGACGATCCGCGGGTTATCCGTTGCCAACAGCTCGAGGCTGTCGACCTCGCGGGGCGTCGGCTCGAACCGTCCGCCCATGACCCGCGCGGCAACGCCGAGCTCGTCGAGCAGCTCCGTCATCTGCTCGGCAGCCGCCTCGATCATCCCCAGGTAGCGGGTCGTCCGCTCGTCCTGGCCCTCCGACCGCGTCAGCGTCCGGGCGAAGCCGTACACGACCGCGAGCGGTGTTCGCAGATCGTGACAGGCGAGCGACACGATGCGCGGGAAGCGTTCGGCGTCCTCCATCGCGCTACGGTTCTACCCGATGGGAAACCTCCGCGACGAGCTGACGGTCGACCTGCAGGCATCCGCGCCGGAGATCCAGCTCGGACTGACGCGGGCAGGAGTGACCGGCGTCCAGAAAGCGATCCGCATTCGTCACGACGGGCACGAGAAGACCTTCGCTGCCGAGATCTCCTGCACGGTCGACCTCGATCCTGCGCAGAAGGGCGTCCACATGTCGCGGTTCCCGGAGCTGTTCGGGGAGGCGATCGACGAGGTCGTGATCGGCGAGGCGTTCCTCGTGGAGACACTGGCCGAGCACATCGCCCGCCACATCGTCGACCGGCAGGACGCGCTGCGCGCCGAGGTTCGGATCGAGGCTCAGTACCCACTGGCCCGTCGCACTCCGGTCACCGGCCTCGCGACCCAGGAGATCGCGACGCTGATCGGCATCGCCTGCGCGTCGCCCGGACGTGTGCGGCGCGTCGTCGGGGTCGAGGCGTCCGGCATCATGGCCTGCCCGTGCGCGCAGGGGCTCGTTCGAGGAGCCGCCGCCGACCGGCTGCTCGACGCCGGGTTCGTCGGGGCTGACGTCGAGCGGATCCTGGAGCTCGTCCCGCTCGCGACCCACAACCAGCGCGGCTACGGCACGCTGCTCGTCGGGACCGACGCGCGCATCAATGCGGAGCACCTGGTGGACATCGTCGAGCGCTCGATGAGCTCACCGGTCTACGAGCTTCTCAAGCGACCCGACGAGCTGTTCGTCGTCGAGCATGCTCACCTGCAGCCCCGGTTCGTCGAGGACTCGGTGCGGCACGCGCTTGCTGCGACGATCGAGCAGCATCCGGATCTCGGCGACGACGACTTCGTCTCGGCCCGGCAGCTCAACCTGGAGACGATCCACCGGCACGATGTCGTCGCGGAACGCTCCGGCACGGTCGGCGAGCTACGCGGGGAGCTGAGAGGCGCCGTCGCCGAGCGTCACACCGAGCTGCGCGACTGGCTCAGTGCTTCTTCTTGAAGCGCGCCGTGACGCTCAGCGCGTAGTCGGTGACCGGGGCGCAGGTGGGGCGCACGCCCTTGCACCCGCCGCTCCAGCCCAGCGAACTTCCAACCCTTCGCCGGCACCGCCTTCAGGGAGAGGAAGCCACCGGCGGTGAACGTCGGTGCGCACCGCGGCGAACAGGTCACCTTTCCCTTGCCGACGGTCGAGACGTGCAGCGGGATCTGAAGCGGCCCGTACACGGCCGTCGCGGCCGCGGCCTGGGAGATGGTCAGCTGGCAGATGCCGCGGCCGGTGCAGGCACCGGTCCACTTGACGAAGCGATCGGTCGTCGCCGGCTCGGCGTCGAGGGTCACGACCGCCCCGGCGTCCCACTGCGTCGAGCAGGCTGCCGTGCAGTCGACGCCGGGCACGTCGCTCGTCACCGTCCCGGCGCCGCCGGAGAAGGCGATCGCCAGCGGGATCGGCTGCTCGTCGAGGCGGTGGAGCCACGACGAGTCCTGGATGTCGGGCCACGCCTGCGAATGACCGTAGTAGTCGTCATGGTTGAAGTCGAGCACCTTCTGCGAGAGCGGCTCGCCGCTCGTGTACGGGTAGAGGACGTCGAGTCGGCGAGTCGCAGGGGTGCGCCGGGTCTGCCGGACAGTGTGGGTCCCGCCGGCGGCACGGCACCGAGCGCGTGCAACAGCTCGTGCGTCGCGATCGTGTCGGTTGGCACGTCGGGACAGCCCGCCAGCCAGACGACGGCGAACGACGGTCCCTGGTCCGAGATCGCCCGGCCCGGTCCCGCAGATGTTGGCGTCCGCGGGCGCGCCCGGGTAGTACACGAGGTACTTCTTGTACGGATTCGAGAAGCCCGCTGTCGAAGAGTTGCTGCTCGACGACCTGGAAGGCGGCGCTGGCCCCGGTGCCGAGACCGCGCGGTCGGGTCGGGAAGCCGCACGAGCGAGATGTCGAGACAGCGGCAGCCGGGGAAGTCCGCCTGATCGAAGTTCGGGACGCCGGCTGAAGTCCTGGCCCTGCCACCACGACACCATCGAAGTCGACGTCGTCGGCGAGGAGGTTCGCGTTGGCTGCGAACGTGTCGGGGGCGTCGGCCGGGAGGGCGACAATCGCATGCACCTGGCGTCCCGTGACGACGTCCGGGCTGTCGGTGGCCGCCTCGCCCGAGCCGCACCACGCGGCGAACGCGCCGGGCGCAACCCAGAGCGCTGCGACCACGGTGAGCGCGAGGATGACCTTACGCATGGCGCGGCCGGCCGAAGCTGAAGCGGCTCTCGGTCCCGGTCCGCAGTCGCCGGAGGTTCCCGCGGTGGAGGAACAGGATCGCTCCGAACGCAGCCAGCGCGAAGACGATCACCGAGAGCGGATAGCCGTACGCGAGCGGCGGCGAGGGGCAGCGTGACGCCGGCCACGATCGACGCGAGCGACGCGTAGCGAACGACGAAGAACGCCGCGAGCCAGACGACACCGGCGGTCGAGCGCGACCCACAGGGCGACCCCGAAGAACACGCCGCCGCACGTCGCGACCATCTTGCCGCCGCGTCGCGAAGCCGAGGAAGAGCGGCCGCCAGTGGCCGAGCATCGCCGCAGCGCCGGCGACGATCCCGCCAGGTAATGGGGCGACACGAGCAGCATCCCGAGCCAGGGCGGGGATGAACCCCTTGAGCGTGTCGAGCAAGACGACCGGGATCGCCGAGCCTGCGGCCGTAGGTGCGCCAGACGTTCGTCGCGCCGATGTTCCCGCGACCCGACCGGCGGATGTCCTCGTGCTTGACAACGCGAACGAGCCAGTACCCCCACGGGCACGAGCCGAGCAGGTAGCCGACGGACGACGAGCCGCGAACTCACGCGCGAACGGTAGTAGTCTACGGTCACGGCTGATGCCGTAGCGCTGGACCCAGTCGTTCACGACGTCGTAGTCGAGGTTGTTGAAGAACGCGTCGATGTAGCGCGCCGCGGTCGGTGCCGAAGTCGATGAAGTAGGCGTGCTCGTAGACGTCGAGCGCGACGAGCGGCGTGGCGTTCCACACCGGGAAGGTGTTCTGCGCGTCGCCGATGTAGTTGAACAGCCGGCCCTCGTCGAAGTCGTACGCCGTCCACGCCCAGCCGCGGCCGGCGAGGCCGGTCGCCTTGAGGTCGGCACGCCAGGCGTCGATCGAGCCGAAGTCGCGCTTCGACGAGATCGCCGAAGACGCCGGCCGGGTCGCCGCCGTGACCACCGAGATGCTCGAAGTAGACCTCGTGGTTCTTGATCCCACCGATCGCGAACGTCAGGTCGACCTTCAGCGCACGCGGAGGTCCGAGTAGACCTGGTTGGCGGTCGACGAGGTCGACGTCGTCGAGCTTGCGCGAGGATCTCGTTCCGCTTGTTCACGTAGCCCTGGTAGAGCTTGTAGTGCGCCTCGACCGTTTCGCGCGAGATCCCGTCCAGCTCGAGCAGCGCCGGCTTCAGCTCGCGGGGCGTGATCTCGTCGTGGTTGTAGGCAAGCGCCATGTTTCTCCTTCACTCGCTGCTCGCGGGGTGCGGCGCGGAGCATATCCTCCCTGTCGGAGAACCCGAAACGAAGGAGAAGACGATGCCCTACGAGTTGCCGCCCCTGCCGTACGACTACGACGCGCTCGCGCCGACGATCGACGAGCAGACGATGCGGATCCACCACGACAAGCATCACCAGGCTTACGTCGACGAACCTCAACGCGGCGCTCGAGGGCACCGAGTGGGCTCGACGAGCCCGATCGAGCAGGTTGTCGAGCAACCTCGATCGGCTCCCGGAGGACAAGCGCGACGGCCGTCCGCAACAACGGAGGCGGGCACGCGAACCACTCGCTGTTCTGGCAGATCATGAAGCCCGACGGTGGCGGCGAGCCGTCCGGTGCGCTCGCGACGTGCGATCGAGTCGACCTTCGAGAGCCTCGACGCGCTGAAGGCCCAGGTGAACGACGCCGGCGTCAAGCGCTTCGGCAGTCCGGCTGGACGTGGCTGATCGTGAACGGCGGCTCGCTGTCGGTGACGTCGACCCCGAACCAGGACACTCCGCTGATGAACGGCGACACGCCGCTCCTCGGCATCGACGTCTGGGAGCACGCCTACTACCTGAACTACCAGAACCGCCGCCCCGACTACCTCGCGGCCTGGTGGGACGTCGTCAACTGGGACGAGGTCGGCCGGCGGTACGACGAGGCGAGCTGAACGTGCGGTGCCAGGCACCCCCGTGCCTGGCACCGCACGCCGAAGGAGTCGCGCGGCCCCCAGGCCGGCCGGGACCAGGCGGCATCCCCCTTCCCGGCAGTGGCATCCCGCCTGCGCCGCGGCTAACGATGCCGCCTGGCAGCCGCCGCCGCTATCGGCTGTGGATGAACAGTTGCAGTTACGTAACGGTGCCTGGCACCACAGATCGCGCGCCTGCGCAGGCGTTTCGGCCGCCGCCGCGTGACGGCTGGCACCGGTTCCCGGCACCGGTTCTGTCGCGCCGTCCGCGTAGCCGTTACGTCTGGCGCCAGGTGATCGTCGGCCCGATCGCGCCGAGGTAACCGGCTCCGGCCTGGTTGACCGACATCGTCAGGCGCAACTTGTTGACGCCTTTCGGCAGCGTGAGGGTCACTCGAGCTGACGACCGTGCGCCGAGCTCGACCTTCCGTTGCGTCACCCACTGGCCCGTGAGCGCGTTCAGGCGCTGCAGCTGCACACTGCGGCCGGCGAACGACCGCCCACCGGAGACGCGGATCAACCAAGCACCCGAGCGACCGAGCGAGAGATGCGGCTGCACCTGCACGGTCACCGGCGTCGCGAAGGCACCGCTCCACGACACCTGGTACGTGGTGAGGACCTGAGGCTCGGCGAGGAAGCTGAACGCACCGCCCGCCGCGGTCAGCAACGTCGTCCGTTGGATCAGGTTCGGCTGCGGGTAGGGCCGGTAGTAAATCGTCACCTGCTGGCCGGCGGCGTGGCTGGAGATCGTGCCCGTCAGTGTCACCCGCGTCCCGTAGACGACCGACGGCTGCGAGACCGCCAGCGTCAGCGTCGGCGGCGCGGCCTTGACCGTGATCTTCCCGGTCAGCTT
Organism: uncultured Thermoleophilia bacterium; assembly: GCA_963715115.1. Lineage (GTDB taxonomy): Bacteria > Actinomycetota > Thermoleophilia > Gaiellales > Gaiellaceae > PALSA-600. Next base: position 106,984 of record CAVQRE010000025.1, on the reverse strand, counting down.
CGGATGCAGCTCGTCCTCGTAGCTGTAGGTGCCGGGGGCGTTGAACGTGAAGGCGTACTTCTGGCCGGGCTTCAGGATCGCCGAGACGAACTGGCCCCCGGTCGCAAGCACCTGATGCGTGGCGTTGTCACGGTTCACCCAGGTGACGGTGTCGCCCTGAGTCACCGTGACGTTCTTCGGGCTGAACGTCGACCCGTAGATCGAGATCGTCGTGCTTGCAGCACCGGCCGGGCCTGCGACCGCCAGGACCGAGGCGGCGGTGAACGCGAGAATCAGCGTGCGCATCGCAGGAGCCTGCCTTTCGGGGTCGGTGGATCAGTCGTCACGCCTTCAGATCATCGCCCCGAAGGCAGCCGGAAGCACGCGCCAGAGCGCGTGTTTTACTCATGGTTGGCATGTCCTTACAGACACCGAACAGCCGGGCCCTCGTCGCAGGGGGAACCGGCCGCGTCGGCGGGGCGATCAGCGCCCGGCTCGAGGCCGACGGGTGGTCGATCTTCGCCGCGGGCCGCGGCGACGGGGACCTGCGGACGGCGGCAGGAGCCCGGACGCTCGTCGACGCGGCACTCGCCAGGCTGGGAGGGCTCGACCTCGTCGTGCACGCGGCAGGCGACGGCTTCTCGCCCAAGCCGATCGAGCAGGTGACCGAGGCCGACTGGGACGCTGCGGTCGACGTGACGGCGAAGGGAACCTTCTTTCTCGCCCAGGCCGCCGTCGATGCGCTCCGCGAGTCGCGCGGCGTGATCGTGATCGTCGAGGACGTCGCCGCCTTTCGCGCCTGGCCCTCGTTTGCGCCGCACTGTGCCGCCAAGGCGGCTCAGGCGATGGTGACACGCACCCTGGCCCTAGCCTTCGCGCCGGACGTGCGCGTCTGCGGTGTGGCACCCGGTGCGGTGGCGATCGATCCCGGCCAGGAGGCGCGGCGAGAGGCCGAAACGCTCCTTGGGCGCGTCGGAACCCCGGAAGACGTCGCCGATGCGGTCGCCTACCTCGCCGGCGCCGCTTTCGTCACGGGCACCTCGCTCGTAGTGGACGGTGGGACGTCGCTGAAATCCGGCGGCGGCGCGGCGCCGTAACGATCGATGATGGTGGCTGCGGTCCGACTCCGTACGATTCCGCTGATGACCAGCGACGGTGAGCTGATCCAGCGTGCCGCGGGCGGCGACCGGTCGGCGTTCGAGGATCTCTACCGCCGCTACGCGCGGCCGGTGTTCGGCTTTGCCCTGCGCCGGCTCGGCGACCGGGGACGTGCCGAGGATGCAGTCCAGGAGACGTTCGCCTCGGTCTGGCGCTCCGCGGGGTCGTACAAGCCGGAGCGAGGCCCGGGTGCCCCGTGGCTGTACGCGGTCGCACGGAACGCAATCGTCGATCGCGCTCGCGCGCGGTCCGAGACGCCTGCGGAGATACCCGAGAGACCATCCGACGAGGCCGGCCCCGCCGAGCGCGCCGAGCAGAGCTGGGTGGCCTGGCGGGTGCACCGAGCACTCGAGGAGCTGCCGAAGCGCGAGCACGAAGTGATCGCGCTCGCCTACTGGAGCGGGTTGTCGCAGAGCGAGGTGGCCGAGTACCTCGGGATCCCGATCGGCACGGTGAAGACCCGCACGCGCTCCGCACTCGCCCGGCTGGCCGATGTGCTCGGCGACGATCTGGAGGGGATGTGACCGACTTCCGCGATCTCGTCGACCCGGACGACCTCTCGCCGCAGGAAGAGCTTCGCCTGCGCCGGGTGCACGAGCTGCTGGTCCAGGCCGGCCCTCCCGCCGATCTGCCCCCGGCGCTGCTCGAGCCACCGACCAAGCTGCCCACCGCCGACATCGCGGAGTTCCCGCTGCCTCCGACGCGGCGGCGCACGGCACTCGTCCTCCTCGCAGCGGCGCTCGCGCTCGCGGTCTTCGGCGCCGGCTACCTGTTCGGGCACTCGAAGGCGAAGCCTTCGACGTTCGCCGTCGCGCACCTCGTGCCGCTCCACGGCGACTCGGCAACCGCGCTGCTCAAGATCTCCGACCGCGATGCGGCCGGGAACTGGCCGATGAAGATGCAGGTGCGCGGACTTCCGCAGCAGAAGAACCGGAACGCGTACTACGAGCTGTGGTTGACCCGCAGCGGCCGGCCCACGGAGGCGTGCGGGCAGTTCCGCGTGCACGGCAAGACGACGAACGTGACGTTCAGCGTTCCCTGGACGGCGCGCGGCGTCGACGGGTGGGTCGTCACGACGCAACTGCCCGGCCAACAGGCGCCCGGCCCGATCGTCCTCCGCACGTAGATCACACGTCGAGTCGCGAGTCTTCGAGGTCGAGGTCGCGTTGCACTCGTTGCATGACCTCCTCTGTGATCATGCCTTCGTTCCGCAGACCGAGCACGGCGTCCCGCTCGGCATCCAGGAGCTCCCGGCGGAGCCGCTGAAACTGCTGGGAGCGCTCCTCGATGCCGTCGTCGTCCTGCCCGTCCAGTCTCGCCCGGAAGCGAGTCTGCCGGAATCGGTACGAACCGCGGAGGCGCTCCGCCGTGTCGTCGCGCACCCAGTCCTCGGCGGCGAGTTCCTCCAGCCGTGTCAGCGCCGCCTCGGCCGCCCTGATCCGCGCCTTGGCGTCCTCTCGGTCGGCGCCGTCGTCGGTTGGAAGGTGGAGAACGCGGATCAGCGCCGGCAGAGTGAGCCCCTGACCCACGAGCGTGGCGAGGATGACCGCGAACGTGAGGAAGACGATCAGGTCCCGGCCGGGGACATTGATCGGGAGGGCGAGCGCCGCGGCAAGCGACACGGCGCCGCGGATGCCGGCCCACGAGATCACGACGGGGTACTGCCACGGGGGATACGGATCTCGCTCCCTGATCCGCCGGAAGAGCAGGCGCGGGACGTAGGTCATGATCGGCACCCAGACGACCCGGGTCAGGATCACGACCGCTGAGATGAGTGCCGCGTCTGCGATCAGCGACTCGGTCGACCGGCCCGACAGCCGGTCGAGGATGCCGTGCAGCTGGATCCCGATCAACGCGAACAGCAGCGCGTTGACGAGGAAGACGAGGATCTCCCAGAACGCGTTCCCCGAAAGCCGCGTCTCGACGGTCGTGAGCTGCGGCGTGTACCACCCCATGTAGACGCCGATCGTGACCGCGGCCAGCACGCCCGAGACGCCGATCATGGCGGCCGGCAGGAACGCGAGATAGCCCGACAGGAGCGCGAGCGCCACCTCGGTCGGCGTGTCACTCACCCGGAGCCGCACCTGACGGACGACCCAGCCGACGGCCAGCCCGACGGCGATGCCCCCGATCACGCTGACGACGAGATGCCAGCTCGCGTCGAACAGCGAGAACGTCCCGGCCACGGCAGCCGTGACCGCCGTCCGGTAGAGCACGAGCGCAGTACCGTCGTTGACGAGGCTCTCGCCCTCGATGATCGAGACGATGCGCCGGGGAACACCGAGGTTGCGGGCGATCTCGGTCGCCGCGAGCGCGTCGGTCGGCGAGACGATCGCGCCGAGCGTGAAGGCTGCACCCCAGCCGAGGCCCGAAATCGCCTGGTGGGCAACCACGGCGACGCCGCTCATCGTCACCACGACGAGCCCGATCGCGAGGAACCCGATCGGGCGGATGTTCGTGCGCAGGTCGCGAAGACCGGTGAAGAACGCCGTCGAGTAGAGCAGCGGCGGCAGGATCGCCACGAGCACGAGCTCCGGAGGCAACGTGATCTGCGGGAAGCCGGGCGCGAAGCTGAGCAGCACGCCGCCGGCGACGAAGAGGATCGGGAGCGGCAGCCTGACCGCGGTCGAGACGACCAGCATCACGGCGAGGGCGACCAGGAGCACGAGCAGCTGAAGCTCGAAGTGCGTGCCGACGTGCATTCGCCGAGCCTACAAACCGGAGCAGGCCTGGCTCCGCGGATCGGGCCGAGGGTCAAGTTGAACCGTGCTCCAAACGGGACTCGCCTGGAAGTTCGCACGGCAAAACAAAGGGGGGAGAGATGCTTCTGACAGCACGCTCGACCATCGTCCTTGCGATTGCCGCCGCACTGACGGCGGCGATTCTGGCGGCGCCGGCGGCGGCAGGCGGCACCGGCAACATCACCGTCTTCGCCAGCGGGCTCAACAATCCGCGCGGGCTCGAGTGGGGGCCCGACGGCAACCTCTACGTCGCCGAAGGCGGGACCGGCGGCACCACGTCGACCACGTCGGGCCAGTGCACCCAGGTGAAGCCGGCGATCGGCCCGTACAAGGGCGGCTACACGTCCGACATCCCCCGCTTCTCACCCGCCGGAGCGCGGTCGCTCGTCGCCGGCGGCTTGCCGTCGGACCAGAGCGCACCGCCGCGCAATTTCCAGAGCGGTGTGGCGGATGTGGCCTTCATCGGCAACACGCTGTACGCGCTCGAGGCGGGCGCCGGCTGCTCCCACGGGAACGCGACCGTGGACAATGCGATCCTCCGTGTGAACGCGAATGGGACGACGACGCAGGTCGCGAACCTGAGTGCGTTCATGCTCATGCGGGTAACCCCGAACGGGAACCTGTCGGTCGTCAGGAAGGGCTTTACGACGATCCTCGACCTCGACTTCGACCTCTGGAGGAACCTGTACGTGCTCGAGTCGATGACCGCCCCGGGCCTTCCGGGACCGTCCCAGTTCGGGACGGGCACGATCGTCCGGATCAACATCTTCGGGCAAACATCGACGGTCGCGACCGGGCTCACGTTCCCGAGCGGCATGACGATCGGGCCAGACGGAGCCCTGTACGTGTCGAAACTCGGCTTCGCCGGCCCCGGTGCGGGCCAGACCCTCCGCGTCCCGACGCGTCGGTTCGGGTAGCTGAAGCGCCTCGCCGGCGCGGCTTACGCCGCGTCGGCGAGGTCTTCGTTCTGCGAGAGCCGGCGCAACGCGTCGGTCTCGATCTGGCGGACGCGCTCGCGCGTCAACCCGAGCTGCTTGCCGATCGCCTCGAGCGACGCGGGGCCGTCTCCGACGAGGCCGAAGCGGAGCTCGACGACTGCACGCTCGCGATCCGGCAGGTTCGCGACAGCCTGGCGCACGGCCAGGTCGCGGAGCGAGGCGGATGCCTCCTCCTCGGTCGAGGGGCCGGTGCCGGCGATCAGGTCGCCGAACGACGCGTCGCCGTCGTCACCGACGGGCATGTCGGTCGACGCAACAGCGCGTGCCGCAGCCATCACTTCGTGAACGTGCGTGATCGGCAGCTTCGAGTGCTTCGAGATCTCCTCCGGCGTCGGATCACGCTCGAGCGTCGCGACCAGCTCGCGGCGGGCACGGGCGACCTTCTGCTCGCGCTCCACGACATGCACCGGGATGCGGATCGTGCGCGACTTGTTGGCGACACCGCGCTGGACGGCCTGGCGAATCCACCAGGTCGCATACGTGGAGAACTTGAATCCCTTGCGCCAGTCGAACTTCTCGGTCGCACGGATCAGGCCGAGCACGCCCTCCTGGACGAGGTCGCCGAGGGTGATGCCCTGCGTCTGGTAGCGCTTGGCGATCGAGACCACGAGGCGCAGGTTGCAGTTGATCATCCGCTCCTTCGCGGCCATGTCGCCGCGCTCGATGCGCTTCGCGAGCTCGACCTCCTCCGCGGCGGTGAGCAGCGGATAGCGGCCGGCCTCGTTGAGGAACATCTGGAACGAGTCGGTGGTGTAGTGGGCCTCGCCGATCGAGAGGTCGAGCGCAAGCTCCTCCTCCTCGATCTCGGGCGCGGCGCCGTGCGCCTCGAGCTCGTGCTCGAGGATCTCGGCCTCCTGCTCGTCGAGATCGTGTGCCAGCACCGCATCGGCCACCTCGGCAGGGGTGATCGATCCGTGCTCGGCGCGGAGGTTCAGAAGCTGCTCGAGGGCTTCGGCGACAGCCGTGGTCATGCTGAGTTCAGTCAACGTGCTCCTTCTTGTCTTCGAGGAAGACGGGCGCGCGGTTTGCTCGTGCGCGCCTCTGTCGAAGATGAAAACGGCATAGTTCCAGGAGCTATTCCCCCTGGCCGACAGAACTTAGTGACACTTTGTTACAAGACTGTAAGGCTTCGACGCCGCCGCCATTAAGCCTTGGTAAGACGTCCCTAAGGAGCCATTCGCCCGTTCTCGACGAACGCCTGGTGCGTCACGGGCATCAGCTCCGCGAAGAACGCCTCCACCGCCTCGGCGTAGCGCCGGATCTCGAGCTGCGCGAACTCGGAGTTCCGCAGCGAGACGAAGTTCATCAGGGCCCGGGCGTTGACCGTCCAGTAGAACTGGGTGTAGGCGCCGACCGGGAGGACGGATCGGGCCAGCTCGCGCGCCACTCCCTGCTCGACCAGGCGCGTGTAGGTCTCATAGGCATGGTCGTAGACCGCCCGCAGCTCCTCGCGAGTGGCCTCGGCGAGCTCTGCGCTGACCGGCTCGAACGTGTAGGCCCCGGGCTTGCCCACCTGCGTGCGCACGTCCTCAATCTCCGGCACGTAGAAGTCGTCGGTCGCCTTCGCATACCGAAGACTAAATTCGTTGAACGAACCAATACGGTGGCGAAACCATTCGCGCGCGACGAAGATCGGGCACCGAACGTGGAAGCGGAACGCGTTGTGCTCGAACGGGGAGCCGTGCCGGTCGCGCATCAGGAACCGGATCAGCCCTTCGTCGGAGGCGTCCATCTCGTCCTTGCGCCGCGCGAACGACACGCGGGCTCCGTTCACCACCGAGAGATCGTCGGCGAGCGCCCCGTCCAGACGCACGAACCCGTGGTCGAGGAGCCGCGTCGTTGAGTCGGAAGTCGTCTCGGTCACGGTCAAAGCTCGCGGACCCTAGTCCGCGTCCCGGACATCATCCCTGCTATCCCTGCGCAGGATGATCAGGGTCGGAACGTCGGGCTGGTCGTATCCGTCTTGGCGCGCCGGCTTCTATCCGGAGGGAATGAGGCCGGCCGACTTCCTGTCTTTCTACGCCGAGCGCTTCGACACGGTCGAGCTGAACTCGACCGGGTACCGCCTCCCGAGCGAGGATCAGTTCCGGCGCTGGGCCGACGCGGTACCGGACGGGTTCCGGTTCGCGGTCAAGCTGCCGTTGACGCGGCTCGACCGCGTGACGCCGTTCCTCGAGCGCGTGCTCGCGCTCGGCGACAGGCTCGGGCCGGTTCGCGTGGTCGTCGAGGCGGCTCGCGACGACGGGCTCGTCTCGTTCGTCGAAGGCTCGGTGCCCGCCGGGGTCGAGCTCGCGTGGGACTTCCGGCACGAGTCGTGGGCGGACGCCGCCGGACAGATGGTGCGTGTCGGCGATCCGCATGCGGAGCCTTTCCGGTACCTCCGCCTGCGCGAGCCGCCGTATTCCGACCGCGAGCTCAAAGCGGCCGCGGCCGCGGTGCGCGACCCCGCATACGTCTACCTACGGCACGAGGACGCACCGACCGCACCCGCGTATGCCGAGAAGCTGCGCGCGTACCTGGGTTAGAGGCTAGTACCCCGCGGCAACGCCGGCACGCGCACGGTGCGCGCCGGACTCGATGATCTCCGTCACCTGCGAGACGGCGAAGCGAAGCTCGTCGTCGGTGGTGAAGAAGTGCGGGCCGAAGCGGATACCCGCATCGGGCCGGTAGTCACAGATGATGTCGCGCGCCGCCAGCTCGGCGTGCACGGCCCGGAAGTCGGGCACCGAGAAGACGACCGAGCCGCCGCGGACCTCGGGGTCACGCGGCGAAGTCAGCTCGAACCCGGCGGCGTCGACCAGGTCGACGAGCAACGCCGTCTGGCGCATCGAGTTCGCCCGGATCCGGTCGACGCCGATCTCGGCGAGGATCTCGTAGCCAGCGCTCGCAGCGTAGAGCGCAGGCACGTTCGGCGTTCCCGTGAGGAACCGTGCGGCGCCGTCGGCGTAGCGCATCTCGGGCTCGAACGCGAACGGTTCGGCGTGCGCCTGCCATCCGGCGAACGCCGGCTCGAGCCGCTCGGCGAGGTCGGGACGCACGTAGAGCCAGCCGGCGCCCGGCCCCCCGCAGAGCCACTTCACCGACCCCCCGACGCAGAACTCGATCCCGAGCGCGGTCACGTCGAGCGGGACCGCGCCCGCCGACTGGTATGCGTCGAGACAGACGTACGCGCCGGCTGCGCGCGCGCGCTCGACGATCCGCTCGACCGGCTGGATCTCGCCCGACTTGTACAGCACGTGCGAGACCGGAACGAGCAAGGTGCGCTCGTCGATCGCATCGATCACCGCGTCTGCGTCCTCGCAGACGACGACATCGGCGCCGAAACGCGCCCAGGCCTGCTGGACGTAGCGCACCGATGGGAAGAGGCCCTCCTCGAAGACGATGCGGTTCCGCGGCGGCTTCAGGTCGAAGCAGGAGAGAACGACCGCTTCCGCGACCGTGACGTTCTGATGCATGACGACCGTCCCCGGCGCGGCACCGATCACGCGACCCAGCAGGTCGCCGATCGTGAGGGGCGTCGCCCACCAGCCTTCTCCCCAGGCACGTGCACCGCGCGTGGCCCATTCGTTCGCGAACCGCTGCAGCCTGAGCGCTGCCTCGGCCGGCATCGCCCCCAGCGAGTGGTTGATCAGATAGGTCGTCGACTCGAGGATCGGAAAGCGTTCGCGATAGTCCAGCAACTCCATGGCGACAGCCTAAAGGCGCCACACCGCGTTGCCCGTCGAGTGCGAGATCCAGACGTGCGCCCCGAACGGCAGCGCGACAATCGGCCCGGGCCCAGCGGGAAAGGTGCGAACGACCTTCGCGGAGCGCGGGTCGATCACGACGACCACGCCCGCGTCGATGCACGGCACCCAGAGCTGTCCGCCCACGACGGCGGAGCCGAGCGGGTTCCGCGCGACCGGCACGCGGCGAAGCACCTTCAGCGTGTCCGGATCGACGCGGGCGACCACGTCGGTCTCCTCGGAGACCCACAACGAGCCTGCGGACTCGGTGACCCAGTCGGCGCCGGGGAGCGCGATGGAGCCGGTGACCCGGTTCGTGGTCGGATCAATGCGCACGAGCGTGCCGGCGGTGTGGTCGGTCACCCAGAGCGCATCGCCGATCGCGGCAAGGCCGTTCGGCTCGATGCCGACCTTGATCCGCTTCACCACGCGCGTGCCGGTGATGCGCGAGACCGTCCCGTCGCCCGAGTTCGAGACCCATGCGGAGCCGAAGCCCCAGGCGACGTCGTACGGAGCGGCGCCGACGCGCACGGTGGCAGTCACACGGCCCGTCCGCGCGTCGATGCGGGCAACTGTGGAGGTGATGTTCGACACCGCCCAGACCGCGCCCGGCGCCGACGCGAGGTTGAAGACCCGCACGCCGACGCTCACGCGCCGCAGAACGCGGCCGGTCGCGGGATCGAGACGCAGGACGTCGCCACCGTCGAGCCCGCCGACCCAGACGCTCCCACCACCGACCGCCAGGCCGAAGTTCGCCTCGCCGACATCGGCCCTCAGCGTCGACGACGCGGCGACGAGAGCGGCGACCGCTACTGCGAGCACCATCTGCATGCCCCCCGAGTGTGACCGCGCCGACGAGATGCGGCCACACTCGATCGGCAAGTCAGATCACCGCAGCGACGCCGCCTGGCTCACCGGCCCGGGAACAGGGCGCGGTGGCGGCTTCGAGTCGACCAGGACGGCCGCAACAAGCAGGACGACCATGCCGACGATGCTCTCGCCGATCAGGCTGCCACCGATCCGCGAGAGGAACCCTGTATCGGCGCGGTCGAGCGCCGGCCCGATCACGAACTTGTGGAACGCGCCCCAGAGCAGCGCCAGGCACACGAGCGAGAGCTTGACGAGCAGGACCCGGCCGTAGCCGGTCGACCACAGGTCGTGCAGGTGCGGCAGCCGCACGATCCCGAGATACGTCCCCGCAGCGAGCACGAGCGCAATCACGACGGTGGCGAGCTGCGAGAAGTTCGCGAATGCCGGGCGGCGAAGTTCGGGAGCCCCGAACCACAGGAGCACTCCCATCGTCGCCAGACCGCCGATCCAGAGCGATGCGCCGGACAGGTGAACCCAGTCGGCGATCTCCGTCTTCCACGACGACCCGGGGTCGACCGCATCGTGTCCCGAGACCGAGAGCCCGGCCACGAACACGAGCGAGAGCGCGAACGCAGGGACGAGGAAAACGACCCGATCGAGCAGCCACGACAGGTACACGAGCGCGAGGACGAGCGCGAAGCCGAGCGTCATCGTGACGAACGCCTCGCCGAATCGCGTCTGCGCCATCGGCGAGAGATCCCCGTAGAGGAACCGTCCGAACGGGAGTTGCAGCGCGTCCTCGGCGCGGAGCGAGAAGGCGGCGATCCCGGCCTGCAGGCTGACGACGCAGCCGAGGCCGGCGGCAACCGCGATCTTCCGGTCGAGCGCCCGAGGCACCGGCAGCCGGCGCAGGCAGATCAGCCGGAAGCCGAGCGCCCCGATCGTGAGCGCGAGCCCGAGGAACCAGATCCAGCGGACGACCGCTTCGGTGTCCGTCGGCCCCTGAGCCCCGAACGCCTCGGTCACGGGCGGCGCCTTCACACGGACTCCGAACGTCCAGACCCCGGAGACCACGTGCGAGTCCGCCGAGATCGCCTGCCAGCGGACGGTGTACGGGCCGGCGGGAAGCGCCCGCACCCGAGCGGTGACGATGGTGCCCTGCACACGCGACGGCCCGGCGTGGTCACGACCCTTGGTATCGAGCACCTTGATCGCGCCCGGCAGGATCCGCACCTCCTGGTCGAACGTCAGGCGGATCACGGTCGGGCCGCGTTGCAACTCTCTGGCGAAGTGCGGTGTCGTCGAGCGCAGCGTCGCGTGCGCCGACGCAGCGGCGGGGAACGCGAGTGCGATCAGCGCGACGACCGCGAACCGTCTCATCGGTGCTCGACCCCGGCGAGCGGCGACAGGTGGCCGAAGACGGGAGCGACGTCGCGGTCGCAGAACAGCATCACTGCGACGACGACGATCGAGAGTGCGAAGAACGACTGGATTGTCGTCGAGCGCGGACGCCATACGAGCGCGAGCGGAACGATCGCCGCGATCAGGAACGTCCAGCCGAGCAGATGGTGGAGGAACGCCGAACGCGCGAAGAACCACGGGTTCTGCTCGTGCACGATGAACGCGATCCCGGTGACAGCGAACGCGAGCGGCCACGTGAGCCGCCAGAGCGGCGACTTCAAGCGGCCGTGGACGAGCCCGAGCTCCGCGCCCCCCGCGAGCATCAGCACCTCCGCCCACGAACCGTGCGCGTACATGTGAATCGCCGAGTTGGTGTAGAAGGCCATCACGGGCCAGAGCATGACCCCGAGCGTGAAGGCGAGCCCTGGCCAGAGGTACTTGCGCCACGGTCGCATGCGCCACACCTCGGTGCCGACGATCGCCTCGCAGAGCAGACACAACCCGACGAGAAGGATCCCCGTCGCGAACAACCAGTGGACCATCTCAGCCTTGGGGACCATCGTGCGCCTCCAGGTCGGCGAGAAGCGGCCGCGCAACGACGAGCGTGAAGACGATGCCGGCGAGGACTACGAGCAGCGGCGGCTCCACTGCGAGCCACCAGAAACCCTGCTTGTGCGGGTGCAGGAGTGTCAGTCGATACGGCTGGATGATCGCCCAGATCACACCGGCTGCTGCTGTGACCGGGCCGATGAACGACACGACCTGTGCTCGGCGGCTGCGCCGCCGAACATCCGAGGCCGGTAGTTGGTGGACGTATGAACCTTGCATTTCTCCTCCGCAAAAGGTCGGGAACGACACCAGTCGCCCGCGAACGGTGGAAATGTGCCCGCGGGTCAGACGGGGAGCGGAGGCGGCCGGCACTCGAACGCCAGGCCGAAGCGGCGCCGCGGAGCGGCGTCGACCGCCGCGCGCACGCGGCGAATGGGAAGAGCGAGGGCAGCCGTCAGGAGACGGCGCGCGCGGGCAAGCGTGCGGCAGGCGTAGTCCTCGACCTCGTGCAGCCAGCGTGCGAAGCGCCATGCGACCGCCACCAGCACGGATACTCCGGCGAACACGGGCAGCGCGTAGGTGTGGAGCCACGGCGCGAAGACCGCCCAGCGGCCTGCCGCGGCGCTGTCGGCGTCCGAGTGCACGAGGTAGAGCAACGACGTCGCGACGAACGAGGCCAGCCAGACCTGCGGCGAGAGACCCGGCCGAAGGCGAGGCGAGCTTCGCTGGTGCCGGTGCCCGATCGTCTCGAGCAGGCGCTCGCCGGCCTCGGCGGCTGCGCGGGCCCGGACCAGCCGCCCGAGCAAGGCGGCGAGCGCGAGCGCGGCCACGGCCTTCAACCCGACGAGCACGAAGGGGTAGTAGTCCGCATTGGTCGGCGCGAGCGGCGCGACGTGGAGGGCACGATCGAGGCGCGCCGTCAGGCTGCGCCCGACCACCTCGGCGACGAGGACGAGGAGCGCGAACGTCGCAGTTCCCCTGCGGCGAAGCATGACGAGAGATTCTACGCCCGGACGGGCGTCTGCGAAGCGCGGGTTTCTACGGGCTCCAGAAGTTGACGCGCGTCGGGGGCCAGTAGTCCATCACGACCGGCCCGATCAGGCTGTCGCGCGGAACCGCTCCCCACACGCGCGAGTCGCACGAGCTGCCCCTGTTGTCGCCCATCATGAAGTACGACCTCGGGGGCACGTGCCAGGTGTGGTTCCGGTACGACACGTCCTGCGCTCGCGCCGCGGCCGTCACGTAGGGCTCGTGAAGCTCCTTGCCGTCGATCCAGATATGGCTCGAGCCGTCCTCGTGGATCGTTTCGCCCGGCAGCCCGATCAACCGCTTGACGTAGGTGCCGGCGGCCCCACAGTGCGTCGCGGCGGCCGCGGGGGCCTCGAACACGACGATCTGTCCGCGCGCCGGGTCGGCGAGCCGGAAGCAGAGCTCACAGGCGATGACACGATCGGAGAATCGCGCCTCACATCCGACCGCCGGCCGCGCGCAGTGCAGCGTCGGCTCCATCGACTCGGAGGGGATCCGGTACGGCTTCGCCACCTCCGCCTCGAACACGAGGACGATCGCAACGGCAGTCCCGATCGTCAGCACCCAGTCGAGCACCCTCCGCCACGGCGCCGGGATCCGGGACCTCGCCTTCGCACCGAGCACGGCGCCACGATAGCGCCGTCTCAGAAGCTCCAGAAGACCGGTACGAGCAGGACCGCGACAAGGCCGAAGAGCGCCATCAGCGGAAGCCCGAGCCGCCAGTAGTCGCCGAAGCGATAGCCGGCCGGGCTCATCACCATCAGGTTCGCCGGCGTCGCGACCGGCGTCAGGAACGACGCGCCGCAGCGAGGATGAGGAAGGTGATCGTCTCGTCGCTTATGACCAGCGGTGGCGCTTCGCCAACACGTAGGCGACGAGCCCGGCCGGCAGCGGCAGCCAGTAGCTCACCAGCCGGTACCCGAGCGTCGCAACCGCAGCGTCACCGGCGTTGACACCCGCAAGCGCAAGCAGGCCGACGAGACCTGCCTCGACGAACCCGAGCCCGCCCGGGGTGGCCGGGATCATGCTCAGGAGCTGCGCGGCACCGTAGGCGAGCAGAACGAGTGCCGGCTCGGGCCGCAGGTCGAGCGCAGCGAGGATGCAGATCAGCGCGAAGTAATCGAACGCCCACTTTCCGATCGTCGCGAAGAAGGCGATCAGCGGGTGCTCGGTGAACGCGGCTCGAATCTGATCGCGCTGCTTGATCAGGCGATCGGGAAGCTCCTCGAATCGGTCGCCCCGCTTGACCCAGCCGGCGGAGGTGTGGACCCCACGCCCAACGAGCCGAAGCGGCTCGTCCCAGGCGAAGGCGACGAGTGCCACGACTGCCAGCAGGACGAATGCGCCGGCACCGAGATAGGCGACATCGCGCAGTCCTCGAGGCGCGGCAGTGCCCCCGATCGCCGCCACCGCACCGACGACCGGGATCGCGAACAGCGCTCCGGTCGTCGCAGCGAGAGTCGCGGTCAGGCCCGAGGCGACGTTCGCTCCCGGCACCCCCGACTTGACGAGGATCCCGAACTGCACAGCCGCAGCCGCGGCGCCACCGCCGGGGATGATGCTGCCGGCGGCGTTCGCCGAGAGCTGAGACGTCGCGACGGCGAACCAGCTTCGCGTGCGGAGCGCCACGCGTTGCAGCGCCCAGAGCGACACGAAGCTCGCCGCCTCGAAAAGCACGGCCGGGACGATCCAGTACGGGTTGAGGCTCTTCAGTTGCGTCCACGACGAGAAGACCTGGAGCAGGCTCGGCGCGAGCAGGTAGAGCGAGATCGCGGTGATGCACAGCAAGACGACGCGCGTGAGGACCTTGCGCTCGAAGCTCTTGCCGTCGCCGGCCGTGTCCGACTCCACCTCGGCGACGAGCTCGCCGACGTCGAGCACCGGCGGCCGAGGGCCGCTGCCGTTCACGCTCGCGTCGCCGTGCTCGCTCATCTCGTCATCACGCCGCTACGCCGCGGCACCGATCGTCAATGCAGCTGGACGGGCGAGCCGGGGCCGAGCGGGATCCCCAGGAGGTACCACGCCACGAAGAACAGCGTCCAGGCAATCGACAGGATGACAACGTACGGGAGCATGAGCGATACGACAGTGCCGATCCCGGCGCCCTTCCGGTAGCGCTGCGTGAAGATCACGATCAGCGGGAAGTACGCCATCAGCGGCTTGAGGACGTTCCCAGCGGGTCGAGAATCCGAACGCCCGCGTCGCGAAAGAGGGTCGCGACCTCCTCGTAGGCCTCGAGTAGCGCCGGGCGTGTGTCCTCGGGGTAGTTCGGAGCAGAGACGGAAGCGATCGCAACGAGCCGCGCGAGCTCGGACTGGAGCTGCGGCATGACTGCACGAACTGTCTCGGCGGTCGAGCCGCTCTCGGTCTCCGTCATCCGTGTCTCCCTGGGATCGGCTGCCTGCTCGCAGAGACCCGCATCGTCAACGAGTTCGCGGAGACTCGCACGCGCCTCCGCGACGCGTCAAGCGAGGTGCGCGCTGATCGAAAATTGACGCAAACGGCTCATACCGGCGCGACCCCTCCTCGGCGACGCTGTCGCACATGAATGACGTCTCGCTACTCGCGACCGACGCAGTGCTCTTCGAGCTTCCGTCACCCGACGACGCCGACGAACTCGCCCGGATCCTCCACGAACGCTGCATCGCCTGGACCGAGCGCTGGGACGACGTCTGGATCGTCGGCGCCGAGCTCCGCGAGGACGACGATCTCGCCGGACTAATGCGCACCGCCGAGCGCTGGGTTGCAGAGCGCCAGCTGGTCGCAATCCGCTTTTCGCTCGACGCACGGGCATACATCCTTCGCGCGGGTGAGATCACCTGGTCCGCCGCGCTGCCCGCCGACACCCCGGCCGAGACCGCTTCCCTCCCCGACGGCGCATCACCTGCCGAAGCCGCCTAACCCCCTCAGGCGGCTTCGCGCAGGTCGCGCACCCGGAACGCGAAGACGATCGAGCTGATCCCGCGCGCGAGCGCGAGTGCCCCGACCCAGACGATCAGCAGGATCTGTCGGTGTCCGAAGTCTCCGGCCGCCCAGAAGCCGAGCAGCAGCTCGGCGAGACCGATCAGGAGCGTGAGCCACCAGAGCTCGGCTTCCTTCCGCGTCGCGAAGGCGACGATCATGGTGAACGCTCCCTTGATGATGAAGTAGAAGCTCATCACTGCGGCCAGCGCCGCGAAGGTGTTGCCGGGGTGGATGAAGGCGATGACGCCGATCACGACCAACGCAGCTGCGACCACGAGTCGCAGGGCGACCATCCAACCGCTCTGACCGCCCGCGAAGGCGATCAAGATCTCGTCGACCGCGGCCGCGAGGACGACGACGCCGAACACGATCGAGATCGCCGACACGCTCCGCCAGTCGAAGCGGAACACCATGATCGCGAACAGGAGCCAGGCGGTTCCGATCACGAGGAAGATCCACCAGAGCCGTGTGGCCGCCTGGAATGACTCGACGATCTGCCTGTCCTCGTCGATGCCGATCGACGTCATCGTTGAACCTGCCTTTCTCCTCGAAGGGGCCGTCGGTGGCGCAGAGGTTACTCGCCCTCCGGCGCCGAAACGAACAGATCCAGCCCGAGCCGATCGGCCAGGAACCGGGCCACCAGTTGGCCCTTGACGCTGTTGCCGGCCTGGTCGAGCAGGGGCGCGAACGTCCCGAGCCCGCCCTTCCCGGGCGAGACGGTGACGATGCCGCCGCCGACCCCGCTCTTGCCGGGGAGGCCGACGTCGTAGAGCCAGTCGCCCGAGGACTCGTACAGGCCGGCGCTCGCCATCACGGCAAGTGTGTGCCTGCAGGTGGCCGCGTCCACGGCGCGCAGGCCCGTCAGCGGGTTCACGCCGCCGTCGGCGAGCGTTGATCCCATCACCGCGAGATCCTTCGCGTTGACGCCGAGCGAGCTTTGTCTCGTGTAGAGATCGACGGCCTCGTCGGGGTCGGCGCCGAGCCGGCCGAGATCCTCGAGCAACCGTGCGATCCCGCGATTCCGGTGATTCGTCTCCGACGCCGAGGCATACATCTCTTCGTCGAGTGCCAGGGGGCGGCCGGCAAAGCGCTCGAGCCCGTCGCGGATGAAGTGCCACTTCTCCTGCGCCGATGCACCCGGGACGAGGCTGGTCGTCGCGATCGCACCCGGGTTCACCATCGGGTTCGTCCGGCCGTCGGGGCTGAGCTCGACCGCCGTCAGCGAGTTGAACGGGAGACCGGTTGCGTTCACGCCGATCCGGCGCCGCGTCTCTTCTGCACCAAGTGCGCCGCAGACGAGCGCGAACACGAACGGCTTGGCCACGCTCATGATCGAGAACTCCACCTCGATGTCGCCGACGCCGAAGACGCGACCGCTCGTCCCGACGATGCAGATCCCGAACAGCTCGGGTGCGACGCGAGCCAACGCCGGGTAGACCTGCGAGGTCGCTCCGCGCATGTCGGACCGGAAGCGGTCGTGCGCCTCGAGGACGAGCGCCTGGACGTCTCCCGGCGAGGGCAGGGCGCCGGTCGAGACGAACGGCGTCGCTCCGGCGCTCATCTCGCCTCGCTCCCGCCGGTCAGCCGCCGCCGAGGCCGCGCCTGGCCTCGCCCCAGCGAGCGGTCAGCGCGAAGAAGACGATCGTGTTCAGCGCGAGCACCGTGAGCGCCCACAGCGGGTACTGCGAACTGCCGACGAACCCGAGCTGGATGAAGATGTTCAGGCCGGCGACGATGATCGTGAACCAGCGGGACCAACTCGAGCCGGCGAGAAGCCCGAAGCCGGCCAACCCGACGACGACACCCCACACCATCAGGATCCAGCCCCAGGTCGTGAAGTCGAAGAGGAGGATCTGATCGCCGGAGACGACGTAGTACTGGCCCCTGATGACCGCGATCAGGCCCTCGAAGAAGTTGAGGCCGCCGATGATGATCATGAGCAGGCCGGCGAACCCGATCCAGCCGCTCCAGGCGTTGCTCCGTGCCATCGCTGTCCTCCTACCGGTTGCTTGCGCGACCGATTATCCGCAACGCTCAGCGGCCGGCAGCCGCAGGAGCGGGCTTCGCTCCTGCGGCCCCGCGCGAAACGGTCAGGCTATGCGAGCGCCTTCGCCTTGAGCTGGTCGAACTCGGCCTGCGTGATCGCACCGCTGTCCAGCAGGTCCTTCGCCTTCGCAATCTGCTCGGCGGAGCCGCCGGCCACGTTTTGCACATACGAGTCGAAGTCCTGCTGCGCCTGCTGGTTCTGCGCAGCGTGCCGCTGTGCGATGCCGTCGCCGTTCACGATCAGGTAGACGATCAGACCCAGGAACGGGAAGAAGAAGATGAAGATCAGCCAGAGCGCCTTCTTGCCACCCGACGTGTCGTGGCGCCGGAACACGTCGATGATGACCGTGAACAGCATGATGAAGTAGACGACCATGAAGAAGATGACGATGAGGCTCCACAGGAACGTCAAAAAGCTGGTGGCAAGAATCACGTTGGTCCTTTCTTCAGATGCGTTGGGGGTGCCCGGCGGCTCGCCGCGACCGGCTCGAAACCTACAACAACCGGGGGTTTGCAGGCAATCTTGGCACGACTCACGCCCCTGCCAGGCCCGGCGGCGCCGTAAGCTCGGCCGGAAGCTCATCGCCGGATCTCTCCTGCGGCGCGAGCTGCTCGCGTGTCAGCGTGTCGTAGTAGACGTACGTCGTCGTGATGCCGACGAACGGCATCGCGAGCGCATACACGACCCCCGAGACCGCATTGATGGCGCCGAACGACGCCCCGGTGGTCAACAAGAGGAGACCGCCGAGCACCGGGCCGGAGAGCAGCACGAGAAACGCGGTGACGACGACGAGCGACAGCACGGCCGGCCAGCGGATCCGCACGAGCGCGGCGCTGCGCCGAAGTGCCTTGAGACCGCCGACGGCCTCGAGCTCGACACAGGGCACGAACAGTGCCCAGCGAACGGCGACCACGATCGCGATCGGGATGAGGTAGACGGACAGCGTGAGCAGCGTGACCACCGGCACCGCGATCACGAGCGCGCGAAACAGCGAGCGGACGCCGCCGAGCGCCAGCCTGTACGAACGCAGGATCCCGATCCTCCGGCCGGCGTCGAGCTCGCTCATCGCGCGCGCAGCCGCGCCCTGAACGAGGCAGAGCCCGAACAGGCTGAAGAACGTCCCGATCGCGAGGATCAGCCACGCACGATCGCCGCCGCCTTCGCCGCTTCGCGCAAGCCCGACGAAGCTCGAGGCGTTGATGATGGCGGACTGCAGCAGCGTGAGGACGATCGAGATCGGGATCGTGAGCAGCCCGATGCCCGTGAAGAGGAGCGGCCGCTTGACGTACATCCGCCAGGACGCGGTGACCATCTGGCCCCACGAGCGTCGCCGAGCGAGGTGAAGTGGCGCAGTCGGACGCCAGCGGGTCTTCGTCGCCAACCAGGCGGCGAGCACCGCGATCGCGACGATCAGGCCGAGGACGAGCAACGGCCGGTGGACGAACCGGCGGACGACGTTCGATCCACGCGTGACGGCGCGGCAGAAGAAATCGGTGGCGTTCGTGCCGAGCACACCGCCCGCAGGGATCGCGTAGCTGCGATCCCGCCACCCGAGCGACCACGTGATCGGCTCGGTCCATTGCGTCTTCATGTTCGGTCCCGTCGGGCCGTTGAAGAACACCGGCTGCAGCTCGCCCCAGCGCCCCTGGAACGCGATCCACGGATACGCAGCTCGCGCGGCCGCCGGTGCGCTCGGGATCGTGCGCACCGTCGGTATCAACGTCGTGTGCGGCCCGCGCGTGTCGTCGCAGCCGACACCCTCCTCTGCAGATCGTCCGACGAAGAGCGCCGAGTCGAAGAAGTTGGCGTGGGACCCGTCGGCGACGTAGACGACGGGGTGCGTGCTGCCGACGATGTTCAGCTTCTCGTCGCCCCAGTCGGCGCGTTCTGCGCCTTCGTGCTGCGAGTACCCGACTCGCCGTCGGCTTCCGCGTGAGTGCCTGCGCCGCATTCGAGGCGTCGAAGTCGAGCTGGATCATCTCCCAGTCGCCCTCGTGCGGGTTCCCGAAGTCGTTGAAGACGTAGAAGAGCCAGTACTGCAGCGCGAGTCGACCGGGATAGCCCGGCTCGGTGGCGACGTGCGCGTACACCGTCGGCTCGGTGCCCGCCGCGATCTGGCGCTCCCACTGCTCGTAACTGCAGCCGGCGCGAAGCGGATTCCCGGGAAAGTCGAGGTGGTAGTCGAAGAGGCCGCGACCGAGCTCTGCCGCCGTCGGCCCGATCGTGACGAGGTCGGCGCCGCTCCACGGTCCGCGCAGAGCCACCGTGTCGTTGCCGAGGATCACGTTGATGTCGATCGGCCGGTACGGCTCTCCCGGCCCGCACACCTGCTTCTGCTCGACCAGCTCGAGGACCGGGGCAAAGCGCTCCGCCAGTGCCCGCTGCGCGTCGAGCGTGCCGGCGCCGGCGCGACCGGCTCCGACGAGGCAGACGAGCGCGGCCGCGGCGGCGATCCAGCCGGCGCACCGGGCTCAGTGCACCAGGTCGCCGTGGGCGAGTGCGACGGCCTCGAGCCGCGACTTCACCCCGAGCGACCGCAGCAGCCCGCGCACGTGGTTGCGAACGGTGTCGCGGCTCAGATGCAACTGCGCGGCGATCTCGTCGGTCGAGCGCCCCTGCTCGAGCAGGCGAAGGACCTCTGCCTGCCGTGGTGTCAGGTCGAGCTGGGGCATCGGCGGCGCCTCCCAGTCGATGCGCGCGACCTGCCCGAAGACGCCGACGACGCGATCGCCGCTCATCAACGGCACGGAGCTGATCTGGACGCCGAGTCGCTCGCCGTCCGAGGGGGTGACGACCGAGTCGAAGTCGGTCACGAGCGTCCGGCCCGCGACCTTGCGCGCGAACATCTCGCGGACGTGGCGGTTCTCCTCGGACGAGACGAGCGACGTGAACTGACGCCCACGAACGTCGCCGACGATGCTGCGTCCCGCCTGGTTGATCCAGCGAATGACCCCGGCCGGATCGAGCACGTAGGCCGGAATGCTCACGTGCTCGAGCGCGACCTCGAGGTCGGCGCTGATCGCGGCGAGCTCTGGCACGGTCCGAGTCTGCCAGGATGCGCCCATGACCGGCAACGAGGAGAAGACGGGAGGCTCGCCCTCCTCGCTGCCGACGCGCCGTGACCCCCAGGCGGGGCGCCGGCCGGAGGACGTCGCCGTCGGCATCGTCGTGTTCGGGGCACGGCTCGGCGTGCAGGCCGGGCGGGTGGCGATCCTGCCGCTGCGGGTCGCGGGACGACTGGCCGGCGCGAGCCGGGTCGAGCGCGCGACCGGCGTTCTCGGCGCAGACGGCAAGGCCGCGTCGGCACAGGGTCGCGCGCTCGTCGAGAGCGCGGTCGACCGCACGCTCGCCGGGCCGCTTCCGGACCAGGTCGCCCAGAAGCTCGTCGAGCACCACGTGGTCGAGCGGATCGTGGCGGACGTGATGAAGCAGATCGACCTCGACGCGCTGGTGACGGAAGTCCTCGCGGACGAGCGGACGCACGAGCAGTTCGAACGCGCGCTCGCCAACCCGGCGCTCGAGCGTCTCGCCGTGTCGGCCGTCGAGAGCAAGCTGACCGGCGAGGTGGTCGAGAGGCTGCTCGGAAGCCCGCAGGTCCATGCGGCACTCGCGCGCCAGACGACGTCGATGGCCGGCGAGCTCATCGGGAAGATCCGCACCCGATTGAGAGAGCTGGACGACCGGCTCCTCCGGCGCGCGTCACCGGATGCCGGACGTGCGCTACGGCGGCATCGCAACGCGCACCGTCGCGCTCACGACTGACGCGCTGCTCGCGCAACTCGCCGTCCTCGTCCTCGGCGCTGTGATCGCACTCATCGCCTCGCTCGTGGGCGGCTTCGGCTCGAACTGGCTGGTCGACACGCTCGTCGCCGTCGGCTGGTTCATCGTCGTCGCGGCGTACTTCGTCTTCTTCTGGGCGGTCGCCGGGCGAGACGCCGGGCATGAGCCTGATGCGGCTCCGCGTGACCGACGCGCGCGGAGATCCGCCGTCGTTCGTGCGCTCGGCGGTCCGGTTCGTCGGTCTCGTCCTCTCGATCGTCCTCCTGTTCACCGGCTTCCTGCCGATCCTCTTCGACGCGCGGCGGAGAGGACTCGCCGACTTCCTCGCCGGCACGACCGTGCGCGCCGAGCAGTGAGCTGGGCCGGACAGGACGCACTGGCGCCCCGGCGCGCGTGTGGCGCGCCTCAAGTCGAGCCACGGCTACGGATGGGTGCTGCTCCTCGTGATCATCACCTTCGTCTTCGCGGCGTCGGCGCCCGACGGCGACTGGACGTCGGGCGACGTTCGTGCTCCTCGAATGCGCGACACTTGCCCTCGCGCTGTGGACGTCCGGCCTCTCGCGCGATCTACAGGATCGTGTCGGCGCTCGGCGTGATCGGCGTCGTCGTCGCATCGTCGCTCTCGCTGGCGACCAACGGGACGCAGCTCGACGGCGTGATCTGGATCGTGAACGTCGCGCTCGTGGCTGCGATCGTGTTCACCTCGGCATCGGCATCTTCGACCAGCGAGAGGTCAATCGGCAGTCGATCACCGGCGCCGTCTGCGTGTACGTGCTGATCGGGATCCTGTTCACGTTCGTCTACGGCGCGGCAGCCGCGCTCGGCTCCGGGCCGTTCTTCGCGCAGGGAACGGACGGGACGACGTCGCTGCGCCTGTACTTCAGCTACGTGACGCTCGCCACGCTGGGCTACGGCGACTACACACCGGCCGGGAACTTCGGACACACCGTCAGCCGATCTTCGAGGCCCTTCTCGGCCAGCTCTATCTCGTGACCGTGGTCGCGCTGCTGGTCGGCAACTTTTCGCGCGCGACCCGAGCAACACACAGGGCCGGCCACGACGACGCTGCCGGGTGACGGAGCGAGAGTCGACCGAAGAGCGCGACAACGACGTCCTAACGGTCAACGCCACTCTTCGCTGCTTGCTCTGCCATCCGCTTGATCGCCGTCAGGCGCGCGTCCCACCGCGCTGCGATTCGTGCTAGGGCGGCGCCGGCCTGATCGAGGCGTTCCTCGCGAACGGCATAGCGGACTTCGCGGCCGCTCCGATGGGCCGTGACGAGCCCGTCGCGCTCGAGGACGGTGAGGTGTTTGGAGACGCCCTGCCTCGTGATGGGTAGCTCGCCGGCGAGCGTGCTCGCTGTGGCCTCACCGCGTTCGAGCAAGAGGTCGAGCAGCCGTATCCGCATCGGGTCGCCGAGCGCGGCCCAAAGGCGGTCGCCCTCGTCGGAGCTCGTGGTCATCGATCGTGGTTTGCGGCGACCACCTGGACGGCATGGTCGCGAAGTTCGTCGAGTTCGGTGAGCCAGCCCTTCGAGTTTTCCTCCGCATAGCGGGCGCGCTCGTCGTCAGGCCACGGCAGCGTGGCGAAGCCGCTCTCGAGGACGCGGAGCCGGGTTCCCTGGTCCTCTGCCTCGAGTGTCATGACGACGAGGGTCGAGTTCGTCTCGCTGAACTCGCCCTCGCGTGTCTGCCAGCGGAAAGCGAAGAGCCGCGGTGGGTCGACGGTCTCGACGCGTCCCTCGTACGTGCCCCGCCCACGCCAGGTGAGGAGCATCCGGCCGCCGGAACGTAGGTCGATCTCGGCTTCGTCGCTGAACCATCCAGCGAGGTGCTGCGCCTCCGTCACGATCGACCAGACGACGCTCGGCGGCGCGTCGATGACGATCTCCCGCTCGATCGCATCAGGAACCATGGGAGAACGCTACCACCATGTGCAACCTTGGGTTGCACAGACCGCTCCTTATGTGCAACTATTGGTTGCACACACCGGACAGGAGGCAGCGTTGACAACTTCAACCTCAAGAGACTTGATCGCGGTCCTGCAGATGACCCTTGACGGCAGGATCCTCGACGCAGACGGCCGGTCGGACTGGGTCGACTCGTGGGCAGACGGGCTCGAGCTGTTGCCGCCCGTGGACGGGTTCGTGCTCGGCGCCGGGATGTTCTCGGGATACGAGCAGTTCTGGGCAGCGATGCTCGAGGACCCGGCAGCTTGCGGCGGAGATGCTCGGTCGCGAGCCGTATCCGCGCGAGCTCGCCTACGCAGAGGTTGCGGCGCAGACCGAGCACCTGGTGCTCTCGACCACGCTCGCGGACGTCACCTGGCCGAGCGCACGAATCGTCCGTTCCATCGATGAGATCGGCGCCTTCAAGTACGACGGCCCTGGCACGGTCTATGTCGTCGGCGGGCCGACGTTGATCACGAGCCTCCTCGGCGCCGGCTTGCTCGACGAGCTCCGCCTGATCGTCTACCCCATCCTCGTCGGAGCGGGTCAGGGGATCACCGGAGTGCTCGGCAGCCCACAACGGCTGGAGCTCGTTTCGGCCGAACCGGCCGTGGGCGGGCGCGTGGCGCTCACCTATCGGTTGCCCCGAGTCGGATGAGCGACGGGCGGTCCGATCCGAACGGCTTCAACGAGTCCGTGATCGACGAGTTCCGCGGGAACGGCGGCGTCGTGGGCGGTGAGCTCGCGGACATGCGTCTTCTCCTGCTCACAACGATCGATGCGCGGAGCGGCCAACCGCGAACGACGCCGCTCGCCTACCACAGACGCGGCAATCGCTACCTCGTCATCGCCTCGAACGGCGGCGCCGCACGGAATCCTTCCTGGTTCGGCAACCTTGAACGAGATCGGAACGTGACGGTCGAGGTCGGCCTCGAAACCTTCGCCGCGACGGCAACGATCCTCGACGCCTCGGAGCGTGACGCCGCCTTCGCCGCGATCGTCGCAGAGGCGCCCTCAGCGGGCGCGTTCCAGGCGAAAGCCTGCCGAACGATCCCCGTGATCGAGCTGGAACCGCTCGATTGACGTTATTGGGCTGCCTGTTCGGCGCACCATCAGTGTTGCGTTGCGCTCGTGGCCCGGCTCGGCCATCTCAAGGCGGCTGCTGAGTCGTCGGCCCGACCGAGCACTCGCCGTCGATTGCGGACGGATGCCGATTGGCGATCCGGACACGGCTCGAGTGTTCCACCCGTTTCGCGGACATCAGGCTTCGCGTGGGTACCAGTAGGCTGGGCGTGGTGGAGGTCGGCGTCCACTTCTTCAACCAGACGCTCTCGGGCGGCCCGGGCGCGCTGCGTGCGCACGTGCGCGACACGGCGGAAGCGGCGGAAGCCGCCGGCTGCACGATGTTCACGTGCATGGACCACTACTTCCAGATGGAGCAGTTCACCCGCGCCGAGGACCCGATGCTCGAGGGATACACGACACTCGGCTATGTCGCCGGCCGCACGGAGACGATGACGCTCGGCCTCCTCGTCACGGGCGTCAGCTACCGCTACCCCGGCCTGCTCGCGAAGATCGTGACGACGCTCGACGTCCTCTCCGGCGGACGCGCGATGCTCGGCCTCGGCGCGGCGTGGTACGAGCGTGAGCACCTCGCCCTGGGAGTTCCGTTCTATCCGATCGCGGAGCGGCTCGAGCGGCTCGAGGAGACGCTCCAGATCTGCCTGCAGATGTGGAGCGGCGACGACGGCCCGTACGAGGGAAAGCACTATCGCCTCGCGGAGACGCTGAACGTGCCGCCGTCGATCCGGCAGCCGCATCCGCCGATCATGATCGGCGGCGGCGGCGAACGGAAGCTGCTCCGGCTCGTCGCGAAGTACGCGGACGCGAACAACCTCTTCCCCACCTCACCGGAGGAGATGCAACACAAGCTCGACGTGCTCGCACGCCACTGCGAGGAGGTCGGCCGCGACCGCTCGGAGATCCGCAACACCACGATCAGCCGCGTCGGCCCCGACACCGATGTCGACACGTTCGTCGCCGAGATGGCGCAGTACGCGACGCTCGGTTTCGAGCACGTGCAGCTCGGCCTCCTCGGCACCGAGCCCGCCGAGCTCGTCGAGCGCGTGGTCTCGAAGATCGTGCCACGCCTCGCAGAACTCTAGGCCCGTCTCCGAAGCACCGGCCGCCGAGTTGCCGGGGACAAGCTGCGCTCGTGGCTCGAGGCGTAGCGATTCGCGGAGGCGTCTGCCGGAGCGCTCGTCTGCGGTCAGCTTGCGCGTTCGAGCGCCTCGGTCACCGCCCGTTCCGTGAGTACGCGTGCGAGGTGGCGCCGGAAGTCCGCGCTCGCCCACGTATCGGAGACAGGGCTCGTGCCCTCGTCGGCGTGCTCGGCTGCCGCCGCGACGGCGTCGCGGCCCCCCGAGTGCAGCGCGTCCTCCACCGCGGTCGCGCGAAGCGGACGCGGGCCCATGTTGACGAGCGAGATGTGCGCGTCGATCGAGCCGTTCTCGCGGACGTGTGCGGCGACGCCGACGGTCGCCCAGTCGAGGGCGCGCCGTCGGAACTTCACGTACGACCAGCCGGCGTCGCCCGTCTTCGGAACGTGTACTCGCACGATCAGCTCGTCCGGCGCGAGCGCGGTGGTGTACGGGCCCCGGAAGAAGTCACCCGCTGCGATCGTGCGCTCGCCTTGGGTCCCGCGGGCGACGATCTGCGCGTCGAGCGCAAGCGCGATCGCGGGCAGGTCGCCTGCGGCATCTGCATGCGCCAGCGAGCCGCCGATCGTGCCTCGGTGGCGCACCTGCCGGTCGCCGACGAGGCCGGCCGCGTACGAGAGCAGGGGTACTTCCTTCTGCACGAGCGGACTGCGCTCGAGCTCGCAGTGGCGGACGAGCGCGCCGACGGCGACGTGATCGCCCTCGTCGGAGATCTCGTGGAGGCCGTCGATCCTCCCGATGTCGACGAGCGTCGCCGGCCTCGCGAACCGGAGCTTCATCATCGGCAGCAGGCTGTGCCCGCCGGCGAGCAGCTTCGCGTCGTCGTTCGTTCCGAGCAGCTCGAGCGCGTGCTCGACCGAATCAGCGACCACGTAGTCGAACGTTGCCGGGATCACGACCGACCCTCCTTTGCCTCCTGGATGGCCCGCCACACGCGCTCCGGCGTCGCCGGACGGTCGACCGAGCGGACCCCGAGATGCGAGAGCGCATCGATGATCGCGTTGATCACTGCGGGCGGCGCCGCGATCGTGCCGGCCTCGCCGATGCCTTTCACGCCCATCGGGTTCGTCGGGCTCGGGGTCACCGTGTCATGGATCTCGACCGGCGGTAGCTCCGGCGGCCCCGGGACGAGGTAGTTCGTCATCGTTCCGGTCGAAAGATTCCCTTCCTCGTCGTAAATCGCCTCTTCGTAGAGCGCCTCGGCGATCCCTTGTGCGACGCCGCCGTGCACCTGACCCTGAACGAGCATCGGGTTGAGCTGCACGCCGCAGTCGTCGACCGCGATGTAGCGGATGATCTCGACCGCGCCGGTGTCGCGATCGACCTCGACGATGCAACAGTGCGCGCCGTTCGGCCAGCTGAAGTTCGGCGGGTCGTAGAGGTGCGTCGCGCTTAGGCCTGGCTCCATTCCGTCCGGCAGGTTGTGCGCAGTCCACGAGCTGAACGCAAGCGCCTTGATCCCGGCCGAGCGGTCCGTGCCCTTGACGGTGAACTCTCCGCCCGCGAACTCGAGATCCTCCTCGGCGCATTCGAGCTCGTGTGCGGCCAGCGCGCGCGCCTTGGCGATCACCTTTTCCGTCGCAGCGTGAAGGGCCACGCTGCCGACGGCGACACCGCGACTGCCGTACGTGTCCATGCCGAAGGGCGTCGTCGCCGTGTCTCCGTGCAAGACGTCGACGTCGTCGTAGTCGACGCCGAGCTGGTCCGCGACGATCTGTGCGAACACCGTCTCCGACCCTTGCCCGTGCGGCGAGACGCCGGTCAGCACCCGCACGGTTCCGGTCGGCATCAGCTCGACGGTCGCCGCGTCCCAGCCGCCGGCGGCGTAATTGAGTGCCGACAAGACACGAGAGGGCGCGAGACCGCACATCTCGATCCACGTCGAGAACCCGACGCCAAGCAGCTTGCGGTCGTCCCGCTCGCGCCGGGCGCGCTGATCGGCGCGCACGGCGTCGTAGTCGAGCACATCGAGGCACTTGTTCAGCGTGCCGTGGTAATCGGCAGAGTCGACCACGAGACCGCTCGCGATCGTGTAGTTCGGGAAGCTCTCGGTCGTGATGAAGTTCTTGCGCCGGAGCTCAAGGGGATCCATGTCGAGCTCGCGCGCCAACACGTCCATCGCCCGCTCGATCGCATACGTCGCCTCCGGCCGGCCGGCTCCCCGATAGGCGTCCGTGAAAGTCTGATTCGTGAACACGTTCGTGTACTCGAGGTCGTACGCGTCGCACTCGTAGCACCCGTGATAGAGCCAGGCGCCCAGCATCGGAATGCCGGGAGAGACGAGGCGCAGATAGGCACCCATCGATACCGTCAGCTTCACTCGGACCGCCTTGAGATCGCCGTCGCGGGTCGCGGCCAGCTCGATCTGCTGGAACATCTCGCGACCGTGGAGCGTCGCGACGTAGTTCTCCGACCGTTCTTCGATCCACTTGATCGGGCGGCCGAGCTTCTGCGCAACGGCGAGGCAGATGGCATCCTCCGGATAGACCTCGAGCTTCGAGCCGAAGCCCCCGCCGACATCCGGTGCGACGACGCGGAGCTTCGCCTCCGGGATCCCGTTCGAGATCACGAGCGCAGTGCGCAGGATGTGCGGAATCTGCGTGGCGGAGTAGACCGTGTACTCGCCCATCGCGACCTTCGGGTCGACGACCACGCCGCGCGGCTCGATCGCGTTCGGGATCAGACGGGAGAGGTAGTACTCCTCCTTGATCTTGACGAGATCGGGATTGTCGAAGAAGGGTGCCGTGGGGGCGCGGCGTGGAACCGGCGAGTCACCCTCGATGCTCCACGAGCCGGCGTCGTTCGTGCCCAGGTCCTCGTGCACGAGAGGCGCGTCGCCGGCAAGCGCCTCCTTGATCCCGGTCACGGCCGCAAGCGGTTCCCAGTCGACGTCGACTGCGAGCGCACCGTCCTTCGCGAGCGCGCGACTTTCGGCGACGACGACCGCAACCGCGTCGCCGGCGTAGCGCGCCTTGTCCTTCGTCAGCGGATAGTGCGGCGGGTTCTTGACCTGGTCGTTGATCGGCCATGCCATCAGTAGGGGCGAAAGCTCGAGGTCGGTTCCCGTGAACGCGGCGACGACGCCGTCCAACTCGAGCGCTTTCGAGACGTCGATCGACTTGATGCGCGCGTGCGCGAATGGGCTGCGCACGACGGCGAGCCAGAGCATCCCGGGCAGGGTGATGTCGTCGACGAACGTGGCGCTCCCGTCGACGAGCTCCGGATCCTCCTTGCGCAGCTGGCTCGAGCCGACGAACCGTGTGGGCTTCTCGATCGTTGCCATCTCGCCTCTTACCCCGCTGCGGCCGCAGCGCGGACCGCATTGACAATGTTGTGGTAGCCGGTGCAGCGGCAGAGGTTGCCCTCGAGGCCGCTGCGGATCTCGTCGTCGCTCGGGTCGGGGTTGTCCGCGAGCAGGCTCGCGGCGGCCATGATCATTCCCGGGGTGCAGTAGCCGCACTGAAGCGCGTGGTGCTCCCTGAACGCCTGCTGGAGCGGGTGCAGCTTGCCGTCGTGCGCGAGACCCTCGATCGTGGTGATCTCGTGGCCGTCCGCTTGCACCGCGAGCACGGTGCAGCTCTTCACCGATTCGCCGTCGAGCAGCACGGTGCATGCGCCGCATGTCGACGTGTCGCAGCCGACATTCGTCCCCGTCAGTCCGAGCTGCTCACGGGAGCGCGTAGACGAGGAGCTGGCGAGGCTCGACGTCGAGCTCCGTTCGCTGACCGTTGACAGTGAGAGCCACGTGTCTCAAAGGGGAGCCTCCTTCGTCGTCGGCGGGCGAGGCACCGATACTACGCTTGTCCCTGTGACCCGGTTCGAAGATCCCGCGAGCGTGACGGCTGCGCTTCGCTCGGAGTCGTACCTGGCGGACCACGGCCTCTCGGTGGCGGTCTACCTCGCGCTGACGATGGCTCGGCCGCTTCTGCTCGAGGGTGAGCCCGGTGTCGGCAAGACGGAGGTCGCGCGCACGCTGGCTCGGGTCTCGACGCGCAGCTGATCCGCCTCCAGTGCTATGAGGGGATCGACGCCGCGCAGGCACTCTACGAGTGGGACTACGCGCGACAGCTGCTCTACGCGCGTGTCCTGCAGTCGGGCGAGCTTGCTGCGGACGATTCGATCGACAAGCTCTACGACGCACGCTTTCTGCAGGAGCGGCCGCTGCTGACCGCGATCCGGGCCGGGTCGCGCGCCGTGCTGCTGGTAGACGAGCTCGATCGCGCGGACGACGAGTTCGAAGCCTTCCTGCTCGAGGCGCTCTCGGACTTCGCGGTCACGATCCCGGAGCTCGGAACCCTTCGATCGGATGACGGTAGCGCACCCGTCTGGTCCGACGTCGAACCGGACGCGCGAGCTCCACGACGCGCTCAAACGGCGTTGCCTCTACCACTGGATCGACTTTCCCGGTGTCGAGCGTGAGGCTGAGATCGTCCAGATGCGCGTGCCGGGTGCAGGCGAGCGGCTCAGCCGATCGGTCGCGGAGTCCGTCGCGCGGCTGCGCAGGCTCGACCTTGTCAAGCCGCCGGGCGCAGCCGAGGCAATCGACTGGGCGGATGCGCTCGTGAGACTCGGCTACGACGAGGTGACGGAAGCCGGCGCCGCCGCGACGCTCGGCCTCGCGGTCAAGAACCACGACGACCTCCGCGTCGTATCGACTCGGCTGTCAGAGGTCGTGGAGTGATCGACTCCGAACAGGCGGTCGAGTTCGCCACAGCGTTGCGGGCAGCTGGCGTTCAGGTCGAAACGGGACGCGTCTCGACGTTTCGCGAGGCGAGTGGCCGCGTGCCCGCCGATCTCTACTGGGCGGGACGCGCGACGCTCGTCTCGCGCCGCGATCAGCTCGACGTCTACGACCGCGTGTTTCGAGCATTCTTCGCCGGTGAGCGGGACCGGCCCGCGCCAGGCCCCGGCGCGCCCCGGCGACGCACGGGTGGAGTGGGATCGATCGTCCGACTCCGCGAATCCGAGTCCCGGCTGGAGCCTGCGCCGGCGAGCTCGAGCGAGGTCTTGCGGCAGAAGAGCTTCGCCGACTGCTCGCCCGCCGAGCTCGCGGAGCTCGAGCGACTCGTGGCGCGGCTCCGGCTCGTGGCGCCTGCACGGCGCACACGCAGGCGGCGGTCTGCGCGGGACGGCGAGCATGACCTCAGGCGGACGCTTCGGCGCGCCCTCCGCACCGGTGGCGAGCCGGTCGATCTCGCGTGGCGGGAACGCCGCCGCCGACCCCGTCGCGTTGTCTTCCTGCTCGACATCTCGGGCTCGATGAACGCGTACTCGCGCATGCTGCTCGTCTTCGCCTCCGCCGCGCTCCGCGCCGATCGCAGGTTCGAGGTCTTCGCATTCGGAACGCGCCTGACGCGGCTGACGTCCGCTCTCGACACCCGGCGTCCGGACGAGGCGCTCAGCCGGGCGGCCTCGACCGTCGCCGACTGGGACGGCGGCACGCGCATCGGCTCGTCGCTGCGAACCTTCCTGGAGGGCTTCGGTCACGCCGGGCTCGCGCGGGGTGCGGTCGTGGTCGTGTGCTCGGACGGGCTCGAGGTCGGCGACCCGGCGCTCGTTGCGGAGCAGATGCGCCGGCTCCAGCGGCTCGCACACCGGGTCGTGTGGCTCAACCCGCTGAAGGCCAGCCCCGAGTACGAGCCGCTCGCGCGGGGCATGGCGGCGGCGCTGCCGTACGTCGACGTCTTCGCGACCGGCCACAACCTCACAAGCCTCGAGGCGATGGCGGATGTCATCGCGAGGCGTTAGGAACGACACGGACGTCCGCGTCTCCTTCCCACTGAGGCCCACTCATCTTCCCCCGCCCAGGCAACCCCGCCGAACACTGGGCCGCAAGCCCGCATGAATCCTAAGCCGACGCGCGGATTCGAACCGCGGACCCCTTCATTACGAGTGAAGTGCTCTACCAGCTGAGCTACGTCGGCGGGGCGCGCCTAGTGTAGCCGCGCTCGGTCCCGTTTCTAGGCTGCGAGCTCGCGCGTGATGCGCACGAACAGGCTCTCGAGCGCGAGCTGCGGCTGCAGCTGAAACTCCTCGAGCTGCCGCCACGTCTCGCGAACCTCCTCGACGGCGCGCTCGGCTCCGAGGAGACGCTCGCGCGTGGCGTCGTCGCGCAACTCCGCGAGCTTGTCGAGGTGAATGGCCGCCGCTTCGGCGCCGACGGCGACCGCGACGAGGTCCCGGTACCAGGCGGCGAGCTCCTCGAGCTGTGCCAACAGCTCCTCGCGTTCGGCCCCCCGTGCTGCGCGCTTCACCTGCTGCTCCGCCTCCCGGGCTGTCAGCTCGAGCTCCGCGACTCGCGCCTCCTCAACCGCGCGCGCCTCACCGGCACGCGCCTGCGCGTTGACGATCAGTGCTGCCGCCGCATCGCCCGGCTCGAAGCCCGGATCGCGATAGACACGCCGCGCCTGCTCGATCAGCGACTCGCGCCGCTCGCGCGAGGCGGCGTCGAGCAGCCGGTCGGCCCGGTCGATGCGACCACCCGCAGTGCGCGCGACCGCCGCCCGTTCGTCCTCGGTGAGCTGCGGCGCGCGCGCCTCGACGATCTCACGCAGCGTGCGCTCCGACAGTCGCCTGAACGGGACGAGCTGGCAGCGCGAACGGATCGTCTCCGGGATCGACCCGAGATCGTCGGCGATCAGGACGAGCACGGCATAGGAGGGCGGCTCTTCGAGATCCTTCAGCAGCGCATCGGCCGCGTCCTCGTTCATCAGGTGCGCGCGATGGATGAGATAGATACGTCGATCGGCTTCGAACGGTCGCATGTGCAGGTCGCGGCGCAGCTCGCGGATCGCGTCGATCCGGATCATCTCCCCGAGGGCATCGAGCTCGTACAGGTCGGGATGGTGCTCGCGGTCGGTGGTGAGGAGCGCCCGAGCAAACGCGCGCGCGACCTCGCGTTTTCCGACACCCGGCGGGCCGTGGAACAGGTACCCGTGGACCGGCCCTTCACGGAGCGCCGCATCGAGCAGCCGCGAGGCATCGGCGTGCTCAGAGAAGCGAACGAACGTGCCCACGAACCTCCTCCGCGATCTCGGCCGGCGGCCGGTCGCCGTCGACGACAATGATTCTGCCCGGCTCGGCGGCAGCCAGCACCCGGTAGGCGGCGTCGACGAGGCGCATGAAGTCGTCGCCGGCACGTTCGATCCGGTCGTGATGCTTCCCGGCGCGCCGCCGGGCCTGCTCCGGGTCGAGCGCAACGAGAAAGGTCCTGTCGGGAAGCAGGCCGCCCGTGACGAGCAGGCTCAGGTCGCGCACGCGCTGTTCGCCGAGCCCGCGTCCCGCTCCTTGATAGGCGACCGACGAATCCAGATAGCGGTCGCAGACGACGTCCTCGCCGCGTTCGAGCGCCGGCCGGATCACGACCTCGGCATTCTCCGCACGCGCGGCCGCGTAGAGCGCCGCCTCGGCCCAGGGCGACATTTCGTCGCGGTGGAGCACGAGCTCGCGAACGGCCTCGGCGACGGGCGTGCCGCCGGGCTCGCGCGTCGTCAGGACCACACGCCCTTGCTCCTCGAGCCACGCCGCGAGCAACCTCGCCTGCGTGCTCTTGCCCGACCAGTCGATCCCTTCGAAGGTGATGAACATCGGCTGCCTAATGTATGCGGACGATGCGCGCGATCGTCACGGGTGGGGCGGGCTTCATCGGGTCGAACCTCGTCGACACGCTGGTGGACCGCGGTGACGCCGTCACCGTGGTCGACGACTTCACGAGCGGAAAGCGCACGTATGTGAATGAACAGGCCGAACTGCTCGAGCACGACATCACCGTGCCGTTCTCGCTCGACGCCGACGTCATCTTCCACCTCGCTGCCCAGGCCGATGTCCAGACGTCGATGCGGCGTCCGGAATACGACGCAGCCGTGAACGTCGTCGGCACCGTGAACGTCCTCGCGGCCGCGGAGCGCGCCGGCGCCCAGGTCGTGTTCACCTCGTCCGGTGGAGCAGGTTACGGCGAGTGCCCCGGCCCGGTCGCAGAGGACTATCCGTTCCTCCCGCTCTCCCCGTACGGGATCGCGAAGAAGTGCGCCGAGGAGTACCTCGCAGGCTGGAACCGCATCCACGGCACATCGCACGTTTCGCTGCGGTTCGCGAACGTCTACGGTCCGCGCCAGGACTCCGGGCTCGAGGGCGGCGTCGTCGCGATCTTCCTCGAGCGGATGGCCTCGGGCGAGGAGACCGTCATCTTCGGCGACGGCAGCCAGGTGCGTGACTTCG
Source organism: uncultured Thermoleophilia bacterium (assembly GCA_963715115.1). GTDB lineage: Bacteria > Actinomycetota > Thermoleophilia > Gaiellales > Gaiellaceae > PALSA-600. The sequence continues at coordinate 73,419 of CAVQRE010000025.1, read as the reverse complement.
TGTACGTGGGCGACGTGATCGACGCGCTCATCGCCGCAGTCGGTCGGGCCGGCGGGCCGTACAACGTCGGGACGGGAGACGAGACGTCCGTCGCCGAGCTGCACGCAGCCTGTGCCCGGGTCTCCGGCATCGCGGCCGCGCCGACACTCGCGCCTGCGCGTCTCGGAGACGTCCACCGGTCGGTCCTCGATTCCTCGCTCGCGGCCCGCGAGCTCGGCTGGCGTCCACGCGTCTCGCTGGACGAGGGGTTGGGGCTCACATGGGCGTGGATGCGGCAGGAAGCACCGTAGACGCGCCGAAACAGGCGCCCTGGACGCCCCGCTGTCACCCGATGCTCTCATTCGGCCCTGGCGCACCGCGACGCTCGTCGCGAGCTTCGTCGCAGCGGTCGAGCTGATCGTCTTGCTCGTGCTCGCGGTGGCCCTGCTCGCCAAGCCGATCGCGCGCGCCGTCCGACACCACGCGGAGGCCGCCGCCCTCGCGCCGGCGAAAACCAAGGTCGTCGTTCCGCATCACACGTTCGTGCTCTCGCTCCCCAAGCATTCGCGCTCGCAGCTCGGCGTCGTCGTGCTGAACGGCAACGGCCGCTCGGGTGCAGCCGGGAACACTGCGTCGACGCTCGGCTCGCTCGGCTACCACATTCGCGGCACGACGAACGCGAAACGGCAGAACTACGCAACGAGCGTCGTGATGTACAAGCGCGGATACGCGGCCGAAGGCGCGCGCCTCGCGCGCGACCTGCACGTCAAGGTCGTTGGGCCGCTCGACGGGATGAGCCCGGCCGCGCTGCACGGCGGCCAGCTGGTCGTCATTCTCGGCGCCCGGTAATCATCTAGCAGCGGGGCTTGCCGGAGTTGACGAGCGCGAGCGCGCGGCGGTAGTCGTCGCCGCCCTCGTCGGGCCGGGCGCGCTGGTTGACGAGCTCCGTGAAGCGCTCGAGCAGCGGGTAGGCAGCCCGCGCGCAACCGACCTGGAGCGCATAGCGCCCCGCGAGGAGCCACGTCTCCGGATTCGCCGGCTGTCGCCGCGTCGCCGCCAGGTAGAAGCCAAACGCCCGTTGCGTCTGGTTGCGCGCATCGGCGGCGAACGCCTGGGCCCAGTAAGGCTCGACGAGGAACGGGTCGACCCCGTGAGCACGCTTGGCGAGGGTGATCGCACGCGCCGGCGGCGCCCCGAGTGCGTCGTTCGCCCACCGCGAGCCGAGCCAGGGCAGGAGCAGCGCGCCGAAGGCGAGCAGAGCGGCACCGGCGACGGCCAGCACGGCGAAACCCGACAGACGGCGCGCCGGCATCGCCCGGCCGGCGATCGCCCCCGCAGCCAGGAACGCCGGCACCGACACCGCCGCGAAGTCCCAATCGACGTCGACGAGCGCGTGCAGGAGGTATGCAGGAAGGATCAGCGCGAGCGCGAGCTCCGGCCCCTTCCGCCCGAGTCCGCGCACGAGCAACGTCAGCGCGGCGGCCACGAAGAGCGCGAAGCCCGACGAGCCCGGTCTCGGACAACATCTGGAGCGGGAGGTCGTGCGGCTCGATCGTCTCGTCGAGGTAGCTCGTCCGGTAACGCAGGTTCGTCAGGCTGGAAGGAGCCTGCGCCCGTCCCGGCGAGCACGTGGTGCTCGAAGCCGCGCCAGGCCTGCCTCCACCACACCCAGCGGTAGTTGGATGCCGCCGACGTGAAGCGGACGCTCGTGTTCGTCACCTGCGCCGAGCTCGTGAACGACCGCCACGTCGAGCCGGCCTTGAGCACGCCGACGACCAGGATGCGGCGACGGCGAGCCGCGCCGAGCGCCAGCGCCGCAGCGACGAAGCGCGCGACTGTCGCGCGGCGGCGTGATGCGCGCAAGCAGGCCGGCCGCGACGCCCCCGGCGACCAGCAGCACCCCGAAGACGAGCCCGTCGTGCCAGCGCACGTGCAGGCTCTGGCCGTCACTCGTCACTCCGGGCAGCGTGAACGCGATGCCGGCGACGACGAGCGCGGGCACGGCCGCGGCGACGAGCACTGCCGCTGCCGCGATCCGCTCCTCGCCGAAGACGAACCACACGGCCACGACGACCGCCGCGACGGCGGCGCCGCCGCGCGAGCCGGTCAGCGCAATCGCAACGAGCCAGACGTAGGCGAGCAGCGTGCCTTCGAGACGGCGACGCCAGAGAGCGAGCGGAAGCGCGAACGCTCCGAGCAATGCGAGCTGGTTCCAGAGCCCGACCGGTGCACGGAGTCGCGCGAGACCCGGCGGCCCGTAGTCGTAGAGCGGCGGGACGACCTTGCCGGCGAGTGCCCAGACCGCAACCAGGCCGAGCAGCGCGGCGAGGCCGAGCGCGAGCGCCCGGGTGCGCGGCGCGAGCCAGAGACCGAGCAGGGCGAACAGCGTGTAGACGAACGCTCGGTTCGCGTACACCCACGAGCGGTCGGGCAGCGTCGACCAGGCGGCCGAGACCGCGAACCACGCGGTCAGAGCCGCCAGCGGGACCAGCGTCCGCAGCCCGGCGGGCACGCCGACCAGAAGAGCAGTGACGCGAGCACGGCGAGGAGGGCGCCGCCGCCGAGCCACGGCAGCGAACCGTCGAGCGAACCTCCTCCGAAGAAGAGTGCCGCTCCGGTCAGGGCCAGCGATGCGGCGAGGGGCAGATCCCTGATCGCCCGCATCGTGTGCGAAGCTACCATCAGCCCGTTCCGCTTACGAAAGCCTTACAGCGCCAGCATAGGCTCGCCGCTTCAACCCGGCCCCGACTCGCCAGTGACTTCCATTCTCAAGGCGCTCGCCGCCGCCACTGTGCTTGCAACCGTCGTTCTCGCGGCTCAGGTCGGGCCGGCCGCGGCGGCGACCCCGTGCTGGAAGAAGCTGCTCAACGACTGGTACGACGGCCGGATCGACAACGTCTATCCCGTCAGCTGCTACCAGCAGACACTGAAGCACCTGCCGGAGGACATCTCGGTCTACTCGAGTGCGCGGGACGACATCCTGCGGGCGCTGCAAAGCGCCAGGGCGGAGCTGCGCAAGAGCAAGAAGCCGGCGGGCCCGAACGCGCTCGTGCCGGCGGAGACGACGACCGAGCCGACGACGACGACCACCGAGAACGAAGCTCGTCGACCACGACCGAAGCCGCGAGCACCTCGCCCAGCGGCACCGACGCCGGAGGCGGCACGAGCTCGTCGCCCGGCCGCAAGCCTCCGCCCGGGCTCTCCGGCGTCGCACAGCAACTGAACTCCTCGAGCCCCTCGTCGGTCCCCGTGCCGCTGCTCGTCCTGGGCGGCCTGGCGCTCGTACTCGTCGCGGCGGGGGCAGTCGGACTGGTCGTGAAGCGCAACCAGGGCCGCGGCCCGGGCCGCTAGACGAGTCCGACAGGTCCCTTCCCTAAGGTTCGCAAGCCCGCCCCTCGACCGCCTCGCCGCCGGCGGTGAGTCGGCTTCGGCACCTAGAATTCAAGGTCGGAAAGGAACCGCAGATGGCGTCTCTAGAGCAGGCAAACACGGTTGAGATCGACCCCGACGCGCTGGCCAACAGCGTCGCCGACGAGGACGCCAATCTGGCCGTCCGCCGCCACTTCACGATCGCGGGCCGCGATCCATTCGACGAGATCGAGTGGGAGGTCCGCGACGGCTTCATCCCCGGCAAGAACGGGCCGGCGTTCGAACAGAAGAACGTCGAGTTCCCGAAGTTCTGGTCTCAGACCGCCACGAACATCGTCGCGCAGAAGTACTTCCGCGGCCGCATGGCGAGCCCCGAGCGCGAGCGCTCGGTGAAGCAGATGATCGGCCGCATCGTCGGCACGGTCGGCGCCTGGGGACGCGAGGACGGCTACTTCGCCACCGAGGACGAGGCGCAGACGTTCGAGGACGAGCTGAAGGCGATCCTCGTCAACCAGCTGGCGGCGTTCAACTCGCCGGTGTGGTTCAACGTCGGGTTCGAGGAGAAGCCGCAGTGCTCGGCGTGCTTCATCCTCTCGATCGAGGACTCGATGAACTCGATCCTCGACTGGATCAGGCGCGAGGGAGTCATCTTCCGCGGCGGCTCGGGCTCGGGTGTCAACCTGTCGAAGCTCCGCTCGTCGAAGGAACAGCTGTCGAAGGGCGGCTACGCCTCCGGGCCGGTGTCGTTCATGCGCGGCGCGGACGCGTCGGCCGGGACGATCAAGTCCGGCGGCAAGACGCGGCGCGCCGCGAAGATGGTCGTCCTCGACGTCGACCATCCCGACGTCCTCGAGTTCATCTGGTGCAAGGCGCACGAGGAAGAGAAGGCGCGCGTTCTCGAGGCAGCCGGCTACGACATGTCGCTCGACAGCCCCGACTGGGCATCGATCCAGTACCAGAACGCCAACAACTCGGTGCGCGTGTCCGACGCCTTCATGAACGCGGTTGAGGACGACACGGACTGGAACCTCACCGCGCGCACCGACGGCTCGGTCGTCGAGACGCTGAAAGCCCGGAAGCTGCTGCACGACATCTCCGAGGCCGCATGGCGTTGTGCCGACCCGGGCGTGCAGTACGACACGACGATCAACGCGTGGCACACGCTGCCGAACACGGGCCGCATCAACGCATCGAACCCGTGCTCCGAGTACATGTCGATCGACGACTCGGCCTGCAACCTCGCGTCGCTCAACCTGATGAAGTTCCGCCGCGACGACGGGGAGCTCGATGTCGAGGCGTTCGAGCGCGCGGTCGACGTCATGTTCCTCGCGCAGGAGATCCTGGTCGGCAACTCGTCGTACCCGACGACGCAGATCGAGCGGAACGCAAAGGCATACCGTCAGCTCGGGCTCGGATTCGCGAATCTCGGCGCGCTGCTGATGGCACGCGGCCTCCCGTACGACTCCGACGAAGGACGCGCCTATGCGGCGGCGATCACCGCGCTGATGACGGGCCGCGCGTATCGCAAGTCGGCGGAGATCGCCGCGCGGATGGGGCCGTTTGCGGGGTACCGGCCGAACGCCGGTGCGATGATCGGCGTGATCGCAAAGCACCGCGCCGCAGTTGGCAACATCGCCGCCTCGGAGACGGTGCCCTCGGACCTGCTCAGCGCCGCCCGGAAGGCGTGGGACGAAGCACTCGATCTGGGCGAGATCCACGGCTACAGAAACGCCCAGGCGACGGTGCTCGCACCGACGGGCACGATCAGCTTCATGATGGATTGCGACACGACCGGGGTCGAGCCCGACTTCTCGCTCGTCAAGTCGAAGAAGCTCGTCGGCGGCGGCGAGATCACGATCGTCAACAAGACGGTCTCGGCCGGGCTCGACAAGCTCGGTTACGCCCCCAGCGAGGTCGACGAGATCGTCGCGTTCGTCGACGAGCGCAACACCGTCGTCGGGGCTCCGTACGTGAAGAGCGAGCACTACCCGGTGTTCGACTGCGCGGTCGGCGACCGGGCGATCCATTACCGGGGCCACGTGAAGATGATGGGCGCAGTCCAGCCGTTCATCTCCGGGGCGATCTCGAAGACCGTGAACCTGCCCGAGTCGGCGACGATCGACGACATCGCGCGGCTCTACGTCGAATCGTGGAAGCTCGGCATCAAGGCGGTCGCGATCTACCGCGACAACTGCAAGGTTGCACAGCCTCTCTCCGGGAAGACCGAGAACGGTGCTCAGCAGACCCTGTCGCCGCCCGGGCTCATCGCAGCGCCGAAGCGCCGCCGGCTGCCGGAGGACCGCACGGAAATCGGTCGCAAGTTCCGGGTCGGCGAGCACGAGGGCTACATCCACGTGGGTGTGTTCGACGACGGGACGCCCGGCGACATCTTCGTCGACATCGCCAAGGACGGCACCACGATGGCCGGCCTGATGAACTCGCTGATGATCGCCGTGTCGATGGGATTGCAGTACGGCGTTCCACCCGAGGTCTACGTCTCGAAGCTCTCCCACCTCCGCTTCGAGCCGTCGGGGCCGACCAACGACGCGGACATCCGCAACGCGAAGTCGATCGTCGACTACATCTTCCGCTGGTTTGGCAAGAAGTTCCTCGACGTCGACCAGCAGGAGGAGGCGGGGATCTTGTCGCCCGAGGTACGGGCGAACATGGCGGCCCGTTATGCGAACGGCGGCGCCACAGAGCCGATCGCCGACACCCCGGCCGCCGGCCAGACCGCGCTCTTCAACTCCTTCGAGGATGCGATCGAGTGCAATCGCTGCGGGGGCCGGATGGTGCGTGCGGGCACCTGCTACACGTGCCGCGACTGCGGCACGTCGACCGGCTGCGGCTAGCGCCCACGGGAGCGAGAGGGGGCCTCGGCCCCCTCTCAGCCTGTTTCGAACGCCGGCAGCGGCACGTGGCGGGCACAGGTCGTGTCGAGCCGGCGAGCGCTTGCCGCCGCGACGAACCGCGCGACCAGCTTCTGCACGCACGGGTAGGCGATCGCGCCGTGACCCGTTCCCGGGACGATCACGAGCCGTCCATCGGGGAACGCTCGACGCCAGCCACGGAGGTTCGCAACCGGATCGAGCGGATCGGCGCCGCCGGCCAGCAGCAGGACGGGCGCACGGGTGCTCTTGACCGAGCCTGCGTCGGCCGGAACCCGACCTCTCGGCACGACGCTGCAGACACGCCGGAAGAGCCGCGCCCGCGCCGAGGCTGCCGCGGCGAGGTAGCCGCCGGCCCCGGCCCGCGCCGTTGCAGCCGGATCGAACGCAGCCCAGGGCTCTGAGCAGAGGATCACCCAGAAGGTGGCGAGCCGCGCGTGTGGATCGAGGTCGGGGCCGAGCTCGTCGGAATACACGCGGGCGAGAGGCAGGTAGTCACCGTGGGCAGCAGCATCGATTGCATACGGGATCTCGGCGGCGCCGTCCGCCGTCTCCGAGAGAGAGGCGACCGTCCAGGCGATGTCGTCCGGTCGGAGGAGAACCTTCCCGGACGGGAGCGTGACCCGGTGTGGTTCGCGCGCCAGGAGGGCCGCAAGCTGGTGACGGGACTGCGGGTAGTCGCGATGACAGTCAGGTGCGAGCGCGCACCGCGCGAGCTGCACGTCCAGCGCGCGCTCCGCGTTGCGCGCGGAGACGTCGTAGATCCGCACGTCCGGCAGCGATCCGCTGTCGAGAACGACGCTGCGCACCGAATCGGGATAGCGGCGGAGGAAGACCTGCGCGAGCGTCGCCCCGTAGGAGCCGCCGTAGAGATCGATCCGCCGGTAGCCGAGCGCTCGCCGAACGGCTTCGATGTCGTCCGCGGCGACGCTGGTCGTATCGAGTCGCGGGTCACCGTGCAGGCGCGCGAAACAGCGGCGGAGATAATCCGTCACGGCCACCGGGTCGTCGGCGCGAACCGGCTTGTCCGGGCAGGCGAGGCGAGCCGAGCTGCCGGTGCCGCGCTGGTCGACCATGACGATGTCGCGATACCGCCCGACCGACGCGAAGAGCTGATTGACGACGACCGCCGACCGCGTCGCTGCCCCACCCGGCCCGCCCTCGAGGTAGAAGAGCGCCCCGGCCGCCGGGCGCGTCGTCGCTGGCAGCACCGCGACATGGAGGGCGATCCTCGGTCCCCCAGGGCCTGCGTGGATCCTCGGGAACGGCGATGCTCCCGCACCTGCCGGAGACGTACCCGCCGTAGGTGCACGACGTGAAATGCGGTTCGCCCCCGGAAGAACGTAGGGCGATCCAGAGCGCGACGCAGAGCAGAGCGACGGTCACCGTGGCAGCCGGAAGCAGGAGCCCACGCGCCCGCGACGGTTGTTGACTCCGCCTGCTCTCGCGCCACCGACGGACGAGAGGACTGTCCGAGGGCGTGCTCATCGCCGCGCCGCGAGCGAAGACTCCACAACACATTCTCCCCGTTCTCGCGCGTCACTCGGAAGGGTGACGCCGAGCAGCGCGCCGCAGCGGATCATGCGAGCGAAGGGAGACAACTCACTGTGCGGACTTCTGCGGCAGAGGTCGACAAATAGAGGCTCACCATCGCTCGCGTACGGGCGCGCTGGTCGCGCATGCCTACGAGCTGATCGATCGTGGCCCGGAGCTCGAGCACGACGTACTCGTGAAGATGATCTGCGATCGAGCGGTCGATCTCGTCGGAGCCGACGCTGCCTACCTCTGGATGATCGACGAGAACGGCCTGCCGCACCACGACCAATTCAGCGGTGGCCGGCCGAGCGCAACAGGGATCGCCGTCGAGCGGGCGCTCGTCCGGCTCATCGCCGAGAGCGGCGACCAGATGATCAACAGCGCCGAGGCTCCGCTCGAGCCGGACCACGTTCAGCGCTGCGAGCAGCTCGAACAGGAAGGCTCGGGCGCCGTGTGCGTCGGATTGCAGCGGCGTGACGAACTGCTCGGGGTCCTCTGCCTCCACCGGATCGGTGGGGGCTCGTTCGAGAGCTCGGAGGCCGCGGATGCCGAGCGGTTCGGCAAGTTCGCGGCCCTCGCACTGCATCAGATGACGCTGCGCAAGCGGGCCGAGCGCGACGAGGTGACGGGCATGCCGGGGCGGTCGTTGCTCCTCCGCGCCCTCAACGAGCGACTCGGAAGCGGCCAGCCGTTCGCGCTCGCCTGCATCGACTTCGACGGCCTCAAGGCGGTGAACGACCGTCTCGGCTACGAGGCGGGGAACGAGCTCATCCGCGCAGTCGCCAAGGCGATCGGGGAGCTGTTGCGCCCCGGCGAACTCGTAGGCCGATTGCATGGCCGGGGAGGCGACGAGTTCGTCTGCCTGCTCGGCGAGGTCGACCAGGCGTCCCTCGACAGCCGCAGCAGCGTGCTCGAGGCTGCGCTCGACAGGGCGGAGGTGCCGCCGGAGCTGGCGAGCTCCTATCTCGGCGTCTCCGTCGGAGCCGCACTTGCGAACGGGTCGACGAACGGATCGACGCCGACGCCCGCCGGCGCGCTCTTCACGGCTGCGGAAAGCGCGATGCGCGAACGCAAGCAGGAGCGTCGCCGCTCGCAGGGCCGGGCCGACGGACGCTAGAAGTTAAGCTTGCGCTTACGTTAGTTGTCGCTTACACTCCTGTGCGTGGAGGCAACGCTGCGAGCGATCGCCGAACCGCACCGGCGACAGATCCTGACGCTCGTCCGCGACGGCGAGCTGTCCGCCGGTGAGATCGCCGCCCACTTCGACGTGACGCGGCCGGCGATCTCGCAGCACCTGAACGTCCTGAAGGAGGCCGGGCTGGTGAGCGAGCGACGGAATGGCACGAGGCGCCTGTACCGCGCACGGCCAGAAGGGCTGGCGGAGATCAAGGTGTTTCTCGAGGGGTTCTGGGACTTGCGGCTCGGGGCACTGAAACGCGAAGCAGAGAACGAGGAGGCAAAGCATGGACGCAACCACTGAGAGCACGGCGGTCGTCCGGGAACTGACGATCGCCGCCAGTCCCGAGACGGTTTGGGAGTTCCTCGTCGACCCGGACAAGGCGACGCGGTGGATGGGCGAGGAGGCGAAGTTCGACGCGCAGCCCGGCGGCATCTACCGGGTCGGCGTGGTCCCGGGCCACACTGCCCGCGGCGAGTTCGTCGAGGTCGACGCCCCGCATCGGCTCGTCTTCACGTGGGGCTGGGAAGACGGCACCAGCGTCGTGACGCCGGGCTCGACCACGATCGAGATCGAGCTCGAGGCGCGAAGCGACGGGACGCTTCTCCGCTTCACCCACTCCGGACTGCCCACTGCCGACTCCGCGCAGTCCCACGCGCACGGCTGGGATCACTACCTCGAGCGGCTCGCTGTGGCAGGCGGCGGTGCCGACCCGGGCCGCGACCCGTGGCTCGACGGCGACATGTCGTAACACGCCACGGTGCCTGGCACCTCGGCGCCAGGCACCGTCCTAAGAGGCCTTCGCTCCCTAGTAGAGGCCTTCGCCGCGCGCGTAGCGCGCGGCGCGCTCGGTGTCGTACTCCTCCGGGTCGAGCGTCGGATCGCTCGTCGCACGCAGGATCTCGCCGCCCGACGGCAGCTCGCTGCGATCGATGTGGCGCTCGGGATTCCAGAGATCCGAGCGGATCAGCGCCTTCGAGCACTGGGTGTATGCCTCCTCGATCGCAACCTGAATCCCAAGCAGTGGTGGTTTTCCGTCAACCGCGCTGTCCGCGAGCAGCTCGGGGTCGTCGACGACGACGGCCCTGCCGTTCACGCGGAACGAGTCGCCGACGCCGGGGATCAGAAACAGCAAGGCGATGCGCGAATCCTCGAGCAGGTTCGTCAGCGTGTCGGCGATCCTGTTTCCCGGCCGATCGGGGAGCAGAAGCGTGCGCTCGTCGAGGATGCGCACGAACCCCGCCGGATCGCCGCGCGGAGAGACGTCGAGACCGCCTCCCGGAGACGCCGTCGCGACGCAGACGAACGGCGACCGCTCGATGAACTGCCGGGTGAGGTCGTTCAGACGGTCGGCGACCTTACCGGCGACGAGCGGTGTCGGCGAGCCGATGACCTCGCGCAGCTCGTGCTCGTCGGCGATCACTCGGGTAGCCACCCAGTGAGAATAGCTTCGTTGTTAACGTCTCTTGATGGAGCTTCGTCCACTCGGTCGCACGGGAGTTCAGGTCAGCCCGCTCTGTCTCGGGACGATGATGTTCGGTGCGTGGGGGAACACCGACCACGACGAGTCGATCCGGATCATCCATCGCGCGCTCGACGCCGGCATCAACTTCGTCGACACGGCAGACGTCTACGCGCGTGGCGAGTCGGAGGAAATCCTCGGCAAAGCACTTCAGGGCAGACGCGACGCGATCGTGCTGGCCACCAAGGTGCACGGCACGATGGACGACCACGATCCCAACCGGAGTGGCAACTCGCGGCGCTGGATCGTCGAAGAGGTCGAGAACAGCCTGCGGAGGCTGCAGACCGACTGGATCGACCTCTACCAGATACACCGGTGGGATCCCTGGACCGACCACGACGAGACGCTGGGGGCCCTCACCGACCTGCAACGCGCGGGAAAGATCCGCTACTTCGGCTCGTCGACCTACCCACCGGCGGAGATCGTCGAGGCGCAATGGGTCGCCGAGCGGCGCAGCCTCGGGCGCTTCGTCAGCGAACAGCCGCCGTATTCCATCCTCGTGCGCGGCATCGAAGCGGAGGTGCTTCCCATCTGCGCCCGTCACGGCCTGGCGGTGATCCCCTGGAGCCCCCTTGCCGGCGGCTGGCTGGGCGGCACGTACCGCCGGGGCATGGAGTCGACCAGTCACCGCGCATCGCGAATCCCTGCGCGTTACGACCTCTCGCTGCCCGGCAACCAGGCGAAGCTCGACGCGACCGAGCGGCTGACGAAGGTCGCCGACGACGCCGGGATCTCGCTCGTCCATCTCGCACTGGCGTTCGTGCTGCGCCATCCGACCGTCACCGCACCGATCATCGGGCCGCGCACGATGGAGCAGCTCGAGAGCCAGCTCGGCGCGGTCGACGTCGTCCTGACCACCGACATCCTCGACGCGGTCGACGAGATCGTCCCACCCGGAACGAATCTCAACCCGGTCGACGCCGGCTGGCGACCGCCTGCTCTCGACGACACGTCCGGGCGTCGCCGGCCCGCCGCGGCGTAAGCTCGCGCCGTGACGATTCGGACGGTTTCCGCGGGAGACGGCCGCCACCTCACCCTGCACCAGGGCGGGGACCGAACGGCCTGCCGGTCATCGTTCACCACGGCTCGCCGTCATCCGGGATCCTGTACGACAGGTGGCTCGACCACGCCACGGCGCACGGCGTCAGGCTGATCGGTTTCGACCGTCCGGGCTACGGCGGCTCGACGCGGCTGCGCGGTCGCAACGTCTCGGCCGCAGTCGACGACGTCGCGACAATTGCCGACGCGCTCGAGCTCGAACGATTCGCGACGTGGGGCATCTCGGGCGGCGGGCCACACGCGCTCGCCTGCGCGGCGCTCTCAGACCACCGCCTCACCGCCTCGGCCAGTCTCGCCGGGGTGGCGCCGTGGGGAACGGAGGGGCTCGACTGGCTCGCGGGCATGGGCGAGGCGAACACAGCCGAGTTCGACAGCGTGCTCGCCGGAGAAGAGGCCCTGCGCCCGTCGCTGGAACGCGATCGAGCCGAAATGCTCGCGGTCGGCCCGGACGAATTGCGGGACGTGATCGAATCGCTGCTCGGCGAAGCAGACCGCGAAGTCCTCACGGGCCCGCTCGCAAATTGGATGGACGCGGCGCACAGAAACGGCCTGCGCGACTCGGTCGACGGATGGGTGGACGACGATCTCGCGTTCGTCGAGCCGTGGGGGTTCGAGCCGGCTGACATCTCGCGGCCCGTGCTGATCCTCCAGGGAGGTGATGACCGCTTCGTGCCGCGCGCCCACGGAGAGTGGCTGGCCGCCCGTGTCCCCGGAGCGGAGGTCTGGATCGACGACGCGGACGGGCATCTCACATTGATGGAACGGCGCATTCCGGACGTCCACGAATGGCTCCTCGCACACAGTTGACCGGCGTGCTCGACGCGGCACTGCGCAAGGGCATCCTCGTCGCGGCGGACAGCACCTCGATCCGCCGCGTCGTCCGCAGCCACGGGATGCGGTTCGGAGCGTCTCGCTTCGTGGCCGGCGAGACCCTCGATGAATGCGTCGACGTGCTTCGCCGTCTCAACGAGCAAGGTCTGGATGCGAACACGACGCTGCTCGGCGAAGGCGTGCTCGAGCCCGGCGAAACCGAAGCCGTCGTCCGCGCCTACCGCGAGATCATCGACCGGATCGCGGATGAGCACCTTCGCGCGAACGTGGCGCTCAAGCTCACCCACCTCGGCCTCGACGTCGACGAGGAGCTCGCCCTGCGGAATCTTCGCACCCTCGTCGAGCGCGCGTCCGAACGCGACGGTTTCATCAGGATCGACATGGAACAGTCGGACTATGTCGACGCGACACTCCGGATCTACCGGCGGTTGCGCGAGGAAGGCCTCGAACGCGTGGGAACGGTCCTCCAGTCCTACCTCTACCGAACCCCCGACGACCTCGCAGCGCTTCTTCCCCTCCGCCCGAACCTGCGGCTCGTCAAGGGCGCCTACCTGGAACCGCACCACGTTGCGTACGCGCACCGCGCCGAGGTCGACGACGCCTATGTCCGGCTGATGGAGCGCATGCTCACGGAAGCTGCACACACCGCGATCGCGACCCACGACGAGCGGTTGATCGATCGCGCGATCCAGTTCACCACCGAGAACGAGATCGCCCGCGATCGGTTCGAGTTCCAGATGCTCTACGGCGTCCGGTCACAACTGCAGCTCGATCTTGTTCGTCGCGGCTTCAAGGTGCTCGTCGCGACACCCTTCGGGCCGGACTGGTACCCGTACCTGATGCGCCGGCTCGGTGAACGGCCGGCGAACTTGCTCTTCTTCGCGCGCGCCGCCGTTACGCGCTGACGACCGGCGTCAGGCTGAGCGGCAGCTCGAACGTGAACGTCGACCCGGCGCCGAGCGTCGACTCGACGTCGATCGTTCCGCCGTGAGTCGTCACGATCTCCCGCGCGACCGCCAGTCCGAGCCCTGTTCCGCCGACCGTCGTCGTCTTGGCCGCACCGCGGAAGAACTTGTCGAAGACGCGCTCGCGATCCTCCGTCGGAATGCCGAGCCCCGAGTCGGTGACCGAGAAGACAGCGCGCCCGCCTCGCTCGCCGACGAACACCCGTACCTCGCCTCCCTCGGGTGAGTACTTGATCGCATTCGAGAGCAGGTTGCCGACGACCTGCGCGAGCCGGTCGCGGTCGCCGTTGACGATCAATGGCTCGTCCGGCACGTCGAGGAGCAGCCCGTGCGACTCGGAGTGCGAGAAGAAGAGACGGGTCTGTTCTCGGGCAAGCTCGACCAGGTCGAAGGGCGCGAGATCGAGCTCGAACCCACCGCCCTCGAGCAGCTGAACGTCGAGGAAGTCGCCTGCGAGCGTGGCAAGCCTGCGCGCCTGCGTGTCGACGATCTCGAGGTAGCGCTGCTGTTCGTCGGGCGGAAACTCACGCTCGAGGAGGAGTGACGTGAACCCGAGCACCGCAGACAGCGGCGTGCGAAGCTCGTGCGAGACCATGCTGATCAGGTCGCGCTTGTGCTGCTCGCTCTCGCGCAGGCGCTCGTTCTGGAGCAGCAGCTCACGACGGCTCACTTCAAGCGATCGGGCCATCGAGTTGAACGCGCTGACCAGGGCTCCGACCTCACCTGCACCGCCCTCGTCGAGGCGCACCGACAGGTCGCCGCGCGCAACGTCGGTCGCAGCCTCGGCCGTCCGGCGCAAGGGCTGAGCGACCCCGCTGGCAACCCAGGCTCCGAACAGCAGCACGAGCACCGCAGACCCGGCGAGACCGACGATGCCGATGATGACCGCCGTCCGGGCGACCGCGCGGGTACGGACCGCACGGTGCTGCGAGCGAGCGTTCTCGGTCGCGAGGATGAGGCCAAGGGTCTGGTGTATCTGCTGCGTCCGCAGTCTGTCCTCGTCGCCCGAGGCGGGACCGCGCGCATCGGCCGGCGAGATCTTGGCGATCAGGATCACGTTGTCGACGTAGTCCTGCAGGTAGCCGCGCAACTCCTCGGCCGCGCCGTGGGCTCGCCGCAGTTGCACCGAGTCGTCGGCGACGAGCCTGTCGAGCGACGCCAGCGCGCCGGGCAGCTCGCCGCGCTGAGAGCGAAGCAACGTCAGGAACCGGGGGTTCAGGTGCGGGTTCTCCGAGAGCACATACCCCCGCAAGGACGACTGGATCTCGACGGCGAGCTCCTGAACGCGCAACGTCGCCACGGTCACGTCTTTCGCCCGCGTCTCGCGCTCTTCGGAGTGACGCAGCGAGAGGATCGCGACCAGAGCGGAGGCGACGATCACGCCGACGACGATCGCGACGACCGAGGCCAGCAGGGCGACGCGCCCGACCAGCGACAGTCGTTTCACCGGCGCCGCTCCACCAGAGACCTCGCGATCGATGCAAGCTCGTCGACACGAAACGGCTTGGCGAGAAAGCGGTCGGCGCCGGCCTCGAGCGCCTTCGCGACGTCGCCGGGCGATTGCCACGCCGATACGACGCAGACCGGGACCTTCTGCAACACGGGGTCGGCACGCATCTCCCGCAGCACGTCGATCCCGCTTCGGCCGGGCATCGCCACGTCGAGCAGCATCAGATCGGGTGGCGACTCGCGCAGGATCTCGAGCGCGGCGTCGCCGTCCGTTGCCTCGACGCAGACAAAGGCCTCGCCGAGCGTCACGACGATCAACTCACGGAGCGTGTCCTCGTCTTCGACAATCAGCGCCCGCGGCCGTCCGTCCGGGCTCGTTCCGTTCATCCGGTCAGTCGAAATAGCAGAATCTCCCGGCGTGGGCTCAGATGCGTCGAGGTCACCGTCAGGGTGCCGCGCGCATTGTCGAAGAGGCCTGTGCCGCCGACGATTGCGATCTCGTACAGGAGTCGAGTCTCCAATGCACCCGCAACGATGAGCGAGCCCTTTGGAAAGAAATACGTCCCCATACATGACCGCTCTCGATTGTCGAGGTACGTGCAGACGAGATCCGAGCGGCCGATCGGCCTGCTCGTCACGCCCGGCTTGTACAGGCGCTGGCGGACCACTTCGACCGTGCCGGTAATTCCGCCGCCGACAGGCCTGACCATATGCCGACTGACCTGGAGGTCGGTGACGCGAACCTGCGCCGGGCCGGTCGATGCGCCGCCGCTTCCCGCAACGAGGGAGGCCGTCGCCGCCGCGACCGCGGTAGCCGCGAGAAGCGTCCGGGACTGCAAATCCGTTCCCCTTTCTGGGTCTTTTCTGGGTTGAAGGTCGTACGGTGCCCGCCCTCATTCGTCACGGAGAGGGTCTTTACCTACCCCCGAACCCGCTCCGTTACGCCTGTTCAGTAGCACGTCCCGCGATAATTCCGTCGACCAGCCCGTACGAGACGGCCTCATCGGGGGTCATGAAGTGATCCCGGTCGATGTCGGCGAGCACCTGCTCGATCTCCCGACCCGAGTGGAGAGCGATCAGCTCGGCCATTCGCCGCGTCATCGAAAGCACCTCGCGGGCCGCGATCTGGATGTCCGCCGGAGTGCCGCGAAAGCCGGCCGATCCCTGGTGAATCATGATTTTCGCGTTCGGCAGGGCGAAACGCTTCCCGGCGGCGCCACCGCAGAGGATCATCGCCGCCGCGCTCATTCCCATCCCCAGGCACACGGTCGATACGTCGGAGCGGACGTACTGCATCGCGTCGTAGATCGCCATCCCCGCGTACGCCGAGCCGCCCGGGGAGTTCACGTAGAGGAAGATGTCCTTGCCCGGATCATCAGCGTCGAGGAACAGGAGCTGCGCGGCGACGAGGTTTGCAAGCTGGTCGTCGACCTCCCTGCCGAGGAACACGATGCGTTCGCGGAGAAGCCGCGAGTAGATGTCTGCCGAGCGCTCGAAGCTGCCGGTCTGGTCGATCACCATCGGAATCACGGAGCCGACGTTCACTGCCTCCACCTCCTGTTAATGTGCAACCGCAACGTTGCCACTTTAACGCAACCTGGAGGTTGCAGATGATTCGTCGCGAAATCGTGTTCCCCGTGTCCCGCGAGGAGCTCTGGGAGGCATTGACGGAGCCCGAGCGGCTCGAGGACTGGTTCGCGAACGAGGTCGAGGTCGATCTCCGCCCGGGCGGCGCCGCAAGCTTCCGCTGGTCGAACGGCGAGGAGCGTCACGCAACGGTCACCATGGTCGCACCCGAGGAGCGGCTCGCCTTCTCCTGGGACGACGAGGGCGTGGTCGAGTTCACCCTGGCGGACGATGCCGACGGGACGCGCCTGACCGTCGTCGAGACGGCGCCTGCCTGGTCGACGGCGCTCGACCTCCAGGCTTCGGCGTTCGCGCATGTCGGCGCCTGACCCGCTGGGCCAGGTGTTCAGCGCACTCGCCGATCCGAGCCGCCGACACGTCATGGACTACCTCGCAGCGCAGGGGACGGCAACCGCGACCGAGCTGACCGGAGAGCTCCCGATCACGCGGCAGGCGGTTGCCAAGCACCTTGCCACCCTGGCCGGCGCGGGCCTTGTCTCGTCCGAGCGGCAGGGGCGCGAGACGCGCTACCGCCTGACGCTCGTCGGCCGCGAATGGGACGAGCGGCTCGGCGCGCTACGCAACCACCTCGAGCGGCGGCAGTCATGAGCACGTACGACCGGGTTCGGGAGCTGCCGCTGACCGTCGAGAGCTATGAGCTCGAGCCGCTCGAACGCGAGGTCGCGCGCGGATTCACGCTTCGGCGCACGGAGGTCGTGCTCCGCGGCGGAGGACACGAAGGGCGCGGCGAGGAGGTCGACTACGACCCGGCGGCCCAGCAGCGCTTCCAGGAGCGAAGCGCGGAGCTTCCGCTCGTGGGCGAGCACACGCTCGACTCGTACTCGCTGCTGCAGTCGGGCCAGACGGAGTACCGGCGGTGGGCGCTCGAGTCGGCGGCGCTCGACCTCGCACTCAAGCAGGCCGGGCTCTCCCTCGCGCACGCGCTCGCGCGCGAGCAGCGCCCGCTGCGGTTCGTCGTGTCCACCCGTGTCACGAACGTCGAGCCCTGGCTCTCGCTCTATCCGGCGCTCCAGTTCAAGCTGGACCCGGACAAGGACTGGACCGACGATGTGGTGTCGCGGGTGGCCGCGACCGGCAAGGTGCAGACGCTGGACTTCAAGGGTGTCTATCGCGCCGAGTTCGGCTCGCCGCCCGAGCCGCGGCTGTACGAGCGGGTCGCGACCGCATTTCCGGGCGTCTGGCTCGAGGACCCGGCGCTCACGCCCGCGACGACGGCCGTGCTTGCAGACGACCGCGACCGGATCACGTGGGATGCCGCCATCCACGAGTGGAGCGACGTCGAAGCGCTCCCGTTCCCGCCGCGCTGCCTGAACTGCAAGCCGTCGCGGTTCGGCTCGGTGAAACGACTCCTCGATTTCTACGACGGATGTGAGCGCGCCGGAATCGCACTCTACGGCGGCGGCCAGTTCGAGCTCGGGCACGGACGAGACCAGATCCAGCTGCTCGCGTCGCTCTTCCATCCGGACGCCCCGAACGACGTTGCGCCTGCCGGGTTCAACGCTGTGACACCGGTCGCCGGCCTCCCCGCGAGCCCACTCGTTCTGGGCGCGCCGCGACCCGGCTTCTAACGGTAGGCGACGGCCTTCGCCGCGAGGCGCGCAACCGAGCCGTCACTCGCGTCCGCGACCGGGTGCCACGAGGCGCCTGCGACGGGCTCCCCTCGCCCGATCACGAGGTAGCGGACGTCGAGATGGAAGTGCGGCGGCTCGTCGGCGGTCGCCGGGATGGCGTGGATGTCGAGGTCGAACGGGCGAGGCGCCGCCGGATGTAGCTCGAGCTCGAGCCCTGTCTCCTCGCGCGCCTCCCGCAGCGCCGCGTCCTCGAGACAGGAGTCGATCGACTCGACATGTCCGCCAGGCTGGAGCAGGCGGCCGAGCGTCGCGTGCTGGACGAGACAGGCGCGCTCTCCGACCTCGTCGATCACGAACGCCGACGCCGTGAAATGCGCGCGGACCTGTCGGCGCGAGAGCGGCTGCTCGAGCTCGTCGGCGAGCCGCAGCATCGCGCAGCGGTCGGCCTCCTCTCTCTCGTCCGCTGCGACGTACACGCGAAGAGAGGCAGCGAGCTCACTCATACTGCAGCGCCTCAAGGACGTTGAGGCGCGCGGCGCGCCGGGCCGGGAAGATCGCGGCGATGACACCGACGACGATCGCCGCGATCGCGAACACGATCAGGGAGACGAACGGCAACGAGAACTGGATGAAGTCGACGCGGTAGACGAGCAGGCCGCCGAGGACGATCCCGAGCACGATTCCGATCACCCCGCCCATCAGAGCGGTGATCACGCTTTCGTGCCGGATCATCTTTCGCACCTGCACTCGCGTCATACCGATCGCGCGCAGCATCCCGATCTCCCGCGTGCGCTCGAAGACGGTCAGCACGAGCGTGTTGACGATGCCGAACAGGCTGACGACGACGGACAACGCGAGCAGCACGTACAGGATGTTGAGCACGGAGCTCAGGCCGCTGATCTGGTTGTCGATGAACTGCTGCCGCGTCTGCACCTTCGCGTTCGGGTAGGGCTTCAGCGCAGCCTCGAGCTTCGCGTTGTTCGCGTCCGTCTGGCCGCCGTTCATGCGAATGAACGAGTAGAGGTTCAGCGGGTTCTCGTTGAACTTGTCCCAGGTCGCCTGCGAGATGGTAACGCTGCCGAACGGCGACCCTCCGGGCGGCGGCTTGAAGATGCCGCGGATGTGGAACGTCTTCGTCGAGCCGTTCGAGAAGATCATCGGCACCGGTGAACCGGCGACGAGATGATGCTTCTTCGCGTAGCCCGTGTCGGTGAACGCGCCGTCGTCGCCGAGCGTCGCCAGTGTGGCATTCGATCCGACCTTCCAGTCCAGCTTGAACATCGTGGCGCCGGGCGGGTTGACCGCCGTGGCGAAGAAGCTGTGACCGAACGCCTTCGCGTCGCCGGTACGCACGTTGCCGACCGCTTCCACCCCGGGGACCTTGCCGGCCGCATTTGCCGCCGCGATCGGGATCGGGTCGAAGTTGTTCTGTGCGGTGACCGCGTAGTCGGCGTTGTGCCAGATCTTGTGCACCGCATCGCTGAACGACGACGTGATGCCCGACGCGAGCACGGCAACGAAGGTGACGAGAGCGAGGCCGATCATGAGCGCGGCGGCCGTCGACGCCGTTCGCTGCGGGTTTCGACGTGCGTTGTCGCGGGCGAGCGCCGACGCGGACGAGCGATCGATGAACGTCGGCCACGCGTGATACCTCAGACGGAAGTACCCGAGGTACAGCCAGCCGAACGGTGTGATGAGAAACAGGATCCACACCCCGGTGAGAAGCCAGCGAATCGGCGGCCCGAGCGCCGATGCGGCGACACCGACGACGCGCATCGACAGCATCGAGATCCCGACGAAGATCATCAGCGCGCCGACGCCCATCCAGATCAGCACCCCCGCCGTTCCGAGGCCCTTGCCGAACAGCCCGTAGATCAGCGCAGCGAAGCCCAGCACGGTCAGGATCAGCGACCCCAGCGTGCGGAACCGGGCGAACCGGCTTTCCGGCAGCGTTGCTCCCTCCCGGACTGCCGCGATCGGCTCGACGCGCGTTGCCCGGAAGGCGGGGCGCAGGCTTGCGATGACGGTGACGAGGATGCCGACGAGGAGCGCGACGATCACCGTCCTCGTCGCGAACACGAGCCCTGAGTTGGGCAGCGTGAAGCCGACCGCGTCGAAGAGCTTGAACAGACCTTTCGCCAGCACCAGCCCGAGGAACAGCCCGACGATCGAGGCGAGCGTGCCGACGATCAGTGATTCGACGAGGATCGAGCGCAGCACTTGCCGTCTGCTCGCGCCCAGCGTGCGCAGCGTCGCCAGCTCGCGGGTCCGCTGCGCAATCGTGATCGACAACGAGTTCGCGATCACGAAGCTGCCGACGAACAGCGCGACGCCGCCGAACGCCAGCAGGAAGGAGCGCAGGAACGAGATGAACGAGTTCGTGTCCTTGGCGTCCTTGTTCGCCTGCTGCTGCCCCGTGAGCGCCTGGGCATCCGGGGGCAGGATCGCCCGCACCTGGGCGAGCGCGTCCTTCGACGAGACACCGGCCTTGGTCGCGATCGCGATCTCGTCGAATTGATCCGGCTTGTCGAAGAGCTTCTGCGCGGTCGGCACATCGAAGCCCGCCAGGGTCGCACCTCCGATCGTGGCGACCGTGCCGAACTTGACGAGGCCCGAGATGCGGAGCTTCACGACCGGCCCCTCCGCCTGGACGCCGATCTCGTCGCCGACCTTGAAGTGCTTCTTGTTCGCAGTCGAACTGTCGATCACCACCTGGCCGCCGTGCGGCCACGCGCCGTCGACGAGCGTGAGCGGGTTGAAGCGCGATGCGCCGTCGGCGATCGAGAAGCCGAGGTTCGGTGCGCCGCCGAAGACAATCGCCTTGCCGTCCGCACCGATCAGATGCGCTTGGCCGTTGACGCCGCCCTCGGCGAGCTCGACGTCGGAAAGGCCGCGCACCTGGGTCAGGAGCGATGCGGGAACGGTGGGTGCCGTCGATCCGTTGTTCGTGCTCGTAGCGGCCTTGCCGGTGATCACGATGTCCGACCCCTTGCGGACGTCGGTGAAGATCGAGTTGAACGCCTGGTTGATCGAGTCGGTGAGGACGAACGTGCCGCTCACCATCGCGACGCCCAGGACGATCGCGATCGCCGTGAGTGCCGTCCGGAGCTTCCGCCCGAACAGGCCGGCCAGCGCGACGCGGGTCACGAGCTCGCGCGGGCCATCGCCGCGAGGATCTCGTTCGCGTCGCTGCGCGGCAGCTCCTCGACGATCAGCCCGTCGGCGAGGAAGAGCACGCGGTCGGCGATCTCGGCGGCGTGCGCGTCGTGCGTCACCATCACCATCGTCTGGTCGAGCTCCTTCGCCGACGATCGCAACAGCTCCAGGATCTCGTGCCCGGTGTGCGAGTCGAGGTTGCCCGTGGGCTCGTCGGCGAAGAGGACGGTCGGCTTGGTGACGAGCGCGCGGGCGATCGCGACGCGCTGCTGCTGGCCGCCGGAGAGCTCCGACGGCCGATGCGAGCGACGATCGTCCAAACCGACGCGCTTCAGCAGGCCTTCGAAGAACTCGGGGTCGGGCTTCTCGCCGGCGATCGACAGCGGCAGCTTGATGTTCTCCTCCGCGTCGAGCATCGGCAGGAGGTTGAAGAACTGGAAGACGAAACCGATGTGGTTTCGCCGGAGCAATGTCACTTCGCCGTCGTTCAGCGATCCGACGTCCTGGCCTGCGATCGAGACTGACCCGCCGGTCGGCTTGTCGAGCGCCGCGAGTAGGTGCATCAGGGTCGACTTCCCCGAGCCCGACGGGCCCATCACGGCCACCAGCTCACCCGGCTGGACCGCGAGCGAGACACCCTGGAGGGCGTCGACGGCCGCCTCACCCTCGCCGTAGCGGCGGGTGAGGTCCGTGGCTTGAACAACCGCTCCGTTCGCGCTCATTTCGCTGGCGAGCCTAGCGGCTTGCCGGGGCGGCGGCGTCGATCTCCGGGATGATTTCGTCCCCGTATGCCTGGAGGGTCTCTTCCTGGCCGTGAGTCATGAGGTAGATGTTGAACTGGTCGACCCCGACTGCCTCTAGCTCGCGCAACTTCGCGACACACTGCTCGACGTTGCCGATCACGCAGAACCGGTCGCAGATCTCATCGGTCACGAACTCGCCGTGCTTCGCCCCGACACGTGAGTGCTCGTTGTAGTCGTAGAACTCTCGCGCGAGGACGTAATCGGTCAGCGCCTTCGGCACCGCGCTTCCATCCGATCCATAGCGCTCGATCAGATCCTTGACGTGGTTCGAGACCATGGCCGGAAACCAGCGAACCTGCTCGCGTGCATCTGCGAGGTCGTCACTCACGTGGCTCGGCGCACCGACAATGCACTTGAGAGCCGCCGGATCGCGCCCCGCCTCTTCCGCCGCGCGACGAGCGGTCGACATGATCCACTGGATGATCTCGGGGTCGGCGAGTTGGATGATCACGCCGTCCGCAACGCGACCGGCGACCCCGAGTGCCTTCGGCCCGTAGCCCGCGACCCACATCGGGATCTGCGGGAGCTCCGGCCGCACCCACTTGAGCTGCAACTCCTTGTCGTTCCAGAGGACCTCGCGACCGTTCATGAAGTCGCGAATCATGGCGCAGGCACGCTCGAACTCGGCCACCTTGACGGGCTGCTGCCCGATGTAGCGGCGTGCGGAGTCGCCGCGGCCGATCCCCATCACCATGCGCCCGTCCGTCAAGTCGTGCAGCGTCGCGTAGGCGCTCGCAAGGACCGTCGGATCGCGGGTGCCCGGATTCGTGACGAAGTGGCCGAGCTTGATCCTCGAGGTCTGGTGCGCCGCATAACCAAAGAGCGGCACGGATTCCTGCCACAGCACATGCGAGTCGTACGTCCACGCGTATTCGAAGCCGTGCCGCTCGGCGAGCTGGATCAGCTCGAGCCAGCGCGTGTATGGCGGGTCGGGCAGTACGGTGACGCCGAAGCTCAGAGCCATTCCGTGACCTCCTGGTGTCGAGAAGCTCGCGCGCTCTTGAGCCTACTGCGTCAGGATTGGCCCGTGAAAATCATCTGCGCCAGGCGGAACTATGCGGAACATGCCGCGGAACTGGGAGACGACCCACCCACCGAACCGCTCCTGTTCGGGAAGTTCGAGAACACACTCATCGGCCCCGGCGATCCGATCGTCTTGCCGACGGAAGCGACGCACGTGGACGCGGAGGCGGAGCTCGCAGTCGAGATCGCCGTTGGCGGGCGCCGCATCGCAGAGAGCGAAGCGTTGTCGCATGTGCGCGGCTACCGCTGCGCGAACGACCTGTCGGCCCGAAACATCCAGTACGGCGAGAGTCAGTGGACGCGAGCAAAGGGGTTCGACACGTTCTGCCCGCTCGGCGACCGCCTCGCCCCGGTGTCTGAACTGGGCGACGGCTCGGGGCTGCGTGTCGTGCAACGGCTGAACGGCGAGGTGCTTCAGGACGGCTCGACGAGCGACCTGATCTTCGGCGTGCCGTTTCTCATCAGCTACATCTCCGCGGTCTTCACACTCGAATCCGGGCGATCTGATCCTCACCGGGACGCCACCGGGCGTCGGATGGGCGCGCGAGCCGAAGGTGTCGCTTGCCGACGGCGACGTCGTCGCGGTCGAGGTCGAAGGCATCGGCGTGCTGCGGAACCCGGTCGTCCGAGAGACCCTCGATGTATGAACCGGAAGACTACGGCTGTCTTTGCGCTACGACTTCGCGGCCAGCGTCTTCGACGCAAGGCCGTCGAGTGCCCGGACGGCGAGCTCGAGGTGCTCGCGTTTTGTGTCTTCGAGCTTCGTGTGCGACAGACCGCGGAGACTCTGCACGAAGAGCATCACCGTCGGAACTCCGGCCCGGGAGACCTCGGCCGCATCGTGCAACGGCCCCGACGGGAGCCGGTGCGATTCGCCCGCAACCTCCCGAATCGTCTGGTCCGCAAGGTCGATGAGCTGCGCATCGAAGAGGATCGGCTCGATGCTCCAGATGCGCTCCCACTCGACCGACACGTTCTCTTCGACCGCGAACCGATCGGCAGCTTCGCGTGCCAGTGACACCAGTCGCGCGAGCTTCGCCGCGTCGAGATGGCGCTGGTCGAGCAGCTGCTCCGCCGTCTCGACGACCGAGGTGACGATGCCGGGACGGCAGACCACGCCGCCCGAAGTGCAGACAGCACCCTCCCCGACCTCGCGCGCGATGTCGCGAATCGCAAGCGCGAGCTTCGCCGCGCCCGCGAGAGCATCGCGGCGCGCGTCCATCGGCGTCGAGCCGGCGTGCGCCGCCTGCCCACGCCATGTCAAGCGTGAGCGCTCGACACCGAACGTTCCAAGCACGACGCCGAGCGGAAGCCCGAGAGCTTCGAGCACAGGCCCTTGCTCGATATGGAGCTCGAGGTACGCAGCCGCGCTCGCGAGCTCGGCACGCGCATCGAGCGCGCGGTCGAGGTCGACGCCGTGCTCACGCAACGCGTCGGGCAGTGCGACGCCGTCGCGGTCGGCCAACTTCCGCAGCTCGTCCTGATCGCGCATCGAACCGGCCGCCGCCGACGAGCCGAACAACGAACGCCCGAACCGGGCGCCCTCCTCGTCGGCCCAGTTGACGAGCCTGACGGTCATCGGCGGCGTGCCCTCCTCGGCGATGCGACGGAGGACCTCGACGCCGGCGACGACGTTCAAGCACCCGTCGAGCCATCCGCCGTTCGGCACCGAGTCCATGTGCCCGCCGATCAGCAGCGCGCGCTCCGACTGTCCGGGCAGCGTGAACCATTGGTTGCCGGCCGCGTCGATCGTCTCGACTGCACCAGTGTGCTGGACCTTGCCGCGCACCCACTCGCGCGCCGTCTCCCAGATCGACGTCCACGCAACTCGTTGGGCGCCGTCGGCATCGCCGGTCAGCGCGCGAAGCTCGTCGAGCTCGACGACAGTCCGTGATGGGTCGAGCGGCACGCGGCGAGAATACAACCCTCTTGCCGGTGTGGTAAGCACTCAGCCGTGACCGCGGGGACTGCCACGCTCGACGACCGCACCACGTCGTTCACGCGCCGCGCCGCCACGGTGATCCTCGTGCTCGCGTCGCTGTGGGCCCTCTGGGAGGGCTACAAGTGGGTCTGGGAGACGGCGGGCTGGACCTGGCCCTTCACCGTGAACGACACGACGATGCCGCACCTCCACAACGTCGTCGAGGCCTTCTGGCAACCCACGACAACGGGCGGGCCGCCTCTGATCCACTCGCTGCTCGATGCCACCTGGTTCACTGGCAAAGAGGCGCTCGCCGGCTTCCTGCTCGGCGGCGCGGTGGGGTTCCTGCTCGCGGTTCTGCTGTCGCAGTCACGGTTCCTCGAGCGCGGGATCCTTCCGTACATCGTCGCCTCCCAGACGGTGCCGATCCTCGCGATCGCGCCGATGGTGGTCGTGGGCCTCGGTTCGAAGGGAGTCGCCGGCTGGAAGGCGGTCGCCGTTCTTGCCGCGTACCTCACGTTCTTTCCCGTCGCGATCAACACACTGCGCGGGTTGCATTCCGTCGACCCACGCGCCGTCGAGCTGATGCACTCGTACGCGGCAACGCGATGGCACGTGCTCTGGCGACTGCGAGTCCCGTCGTCGGTTCCGTACATCTTCACTGCGCTCAAGATCTCCGCGACCGCGAGCGTGATCGGCGCGATCATCGGCGAAACGCCCGCATCGATCCAGAACGGCCTCGGGGGCGCAATCGTGAACTTCAACCAGTACTACTCACTGGAACCCACGTTCCTCTGGGCGACCAACGTCGTGTGCGCGGCGCTCGGGATCATGTTCTACCTCGCGGTCGCGGGCACCGAGCGGCTCGTGGTGCGCAGAGCGCCGGAGCATTTCGCATGATCGAGGCACCCGGCAACAGCGTCGTCGAGATCGAAGGAGTCTCGAAGTCGTTCCGAACCGGAGTCACGGCGCTGCAGGACATCGCGCTCGGCATCCGACAAGGCGAGTTCATCTCGCTGATCGGGCCATCCGGATGCGGCAAGTCGACGCTGCTACGCATCATCGGCGACCTGATCCAGCCCACAAGCGGATCCGTGATCGTGAACGGGAAGAGCGCGCATCAGGCGCGAGTCGACCACGACTACGGCATCGTCTTCCAGGACGCCGTGCTGTACGACTGGCGAACTGTCGCCCGCAACGTGTCGCTACCGCTCGAGATGCTCGGCTGGGACCGCGCTCGACGCCGCGCCAGGGTCGAGGAGATGCTGGATCTCGTCGAACTGACCGGCTTCGAGTCGAGCCGCCCGTGGCAGCTGTCCGGAGGGATGCAGCAGCGCGTCTCGATCGCCAGAGCGCTGTCGTTCGACCCGGCCTTGCTCCTGATGGACGAGCCGTTCGGTGCTCTCGACGAGATGACGCGCGAACGTATGAACATGGAGCTGCTCCGCATCTGGGAGAAGGCCGAAAGCACCGTCATCTTCGTCACGCACTCGATCCCCGAGGCCGTCTTCCTGTCGACGCGCGTCGTCGTCATGTCGGCGCGCCCCGGCCGGATCGCAGGCGTCATCGACGTCGACCTGAAGCAGCCCCGAACAGCCGAGACGCGAGAGGATGCCCGGTTCTTCGAACTGATCACGGCGGTGCGCGAGACGCTCGCGGCCGGACACGGAGCCGACGTGCCGCGAGCAGGCGCGACCGAGGAGCGACTCTGACCAGGCGGCTTCGGGACTGGCTTCCCGCGCTGGCCGTCTTCGCCATCGGGATCGTGCTCTGGCAGGGCCTGACCACCGTCTTCCACGTGCAGACGTTCCTGTTGCCCAAGCCGAGCGACATCGCGCAGTCGTTCTGGGACAACAAGGGCGCACTCTGGCAAGCGGGTTTCTACACGCTGAAGGAAGCGGTCGGGGGATTCGTGATCGGCGGCAGCCTCGGCATCCTCGTCGCGCTCCTCCTCGCGCGGTTCCGCGCGGTCGGCGCCGCGCTGATGCCGTTCGCGATCGCCGCCAACGCGATCCCGATCATCGCCTTTGCCCCGATCACGAACAACTGGTTCGGACTGCTCAATCCGATCTCGAAGATGGTCATCGCCGCAGTGCTCTGCTTCTTCCCGACGATGATCAACACCCTGCGCGGCCTGATCTCGGTTTCACCGTCGTCGATCGAGCTCATGCGCTCCTACGCAGGTGGTGAGATCGAGACGTTCCGACGTGTTCGTATCCCGAACTCGCTGCCGTTCATGTTCACCGGGCTGAAGATCGCGGCGGTGCTCTCGATGATCGGCGCGATCGTCGGCGAGTACTTTGGAGGCCCGACCAACGCTCTGGGCGTAAGCATCCTCAACGATTCGCAGCTCTTCAACTTCCCGCGTGCATGGGCCGGCATCCTGCTCGCCAGCGCGTTCGGGATCGCCTTGTACGGTCTCGTCGCCGCGGTCGAGCATGCAACGACGAGCTGGCATCCGTCAGCGCGTTCGGCGTACACCGAGTGACGAAAAGCGTGAGAATGCGGCGAGGCGGCCGGACGGGTCGCAGGCACCCGAAAGGAGAACCGATGAACCGTAAGCACCTCGCGTTAGGCGCGCTCGCCCTCGCCTGTACCGGGCTCGCGATCTGGGGCGCCACCGCAAGCGCTGCACCGAAGCAGCAGAAGCTGACCAAGGTCACGCTCCAGCTCAAGTGGGTGACACAGGCGCAGTTCGCGGGCTACTACGCGGCGCTCTCACAGGGCTACTACAAGAACGCCGGTCTCGACGTGAAGATCAAGATCGGAGGCCCGAGCATCACGCCCGAGACGGTCGTGGTCGGAAAGCAGGCCGACTTCGGCCTCGACTGGCTGCCGAACCTCTTCGCCACGCGCGAGAAGGGCAGTGGGCTCGTCTCGATCGCCCAGATGTTCGCCCGGTCGGGGATGACGGAGCTCACCTGGAAGTCGGGCGGGATCAACACGATCGCGAAGATGCGGGGGAAGAAGGTCGGCGTGTGGTGCTGCGGCAACCAGCCGGAACTGTTTGCGGCGCTGACGAAGAACGGGATCGACCCGGCCAAGTCGAGCGACGTGACGATCGTCAATCAGCCGTTCTCGATGGATCTGTTCCTCCAGAACCAGGTCGATGCCGCAGCCGCAATGACCTACAACGAGCTGGCTCAGGTCCTCGAGACGAAGAACCCGGCGACGGGGAAGCTCTACCAGCAGTCCGACCTCAACATCTTCAAGATGGCGAGCCCGCAGGTGGGGACCGGCATGCTCGAGGACAACGTCTTCGTTCGTGGTGACTGGCTCAAGGACCCCACAAACCAGAAGACGGCGACGGCATTCCTCAAGGCGTCGGACCAGGGCTGGATCTACTGCCGCGACCACCAGGCGGCCTGCGTGAACATCGTTCTCAAGAACGGATCGCTGCTCGGCAAGGGCCACCAGACCTGGCAAATGAACGAGATCAACAAGCTGATCTGGCCGAACACGAGCGGCATCGGACTGGTGCCGGCAGCGTCGGTCCTCCAGACCGCGACGATCGCGAAGACGTACGGCGTGATCAAGAAGTTGCCGTCCGCAGCGACGAACTACACGTATGCCAGGCTCGCGCTCGCCCAACTCAAGGCGGCGGGCGTCGACGTGAACGGTAAGAACTGGAAACCGCAGACCGTCACGGTCACACCGGGCGGGAAGTAGGAACGAACCGAGAAGGGAGATCCGCTATGTCCGTGTTGATCAAGAACGGCCGCGTCATCACGGCGGCGGACGACTACGTCGCCGACGTCTTCATCGACAGCGCGCGGATCTCCCTGATCGGCGAGTCGCTCGACAACGCGGCCGACACGGTGATCGACGCCACCGGGAAATACCTCCTGCCCGGCTGCATCGACCCGCACACGCACCTCGACATGCCGTTCGGAGGAACGGTGACGATCGACGACGTCGAGTCAGGTCAGACTGCGGCCGCTTTCGGCGGCACCACCTGCCACGTCGACTTCTGCATCCAGCCACACGGCTCGACCTTCTCGGACGCTCTCGCCGACTGGAAGTCGAAGGCGGAGGGCAAGCAGGTGATCGATATGGGCTACCACATCGCCGTCACGGACCTGCGTGAGGGTGGATCGCTCGAGGAGCTCGCGTCGCTGCCAGACCAGGGAATCACCTCGTACAAGCTCTTCATGGCGTACAAGGGCGCACTGATGGTCGACGACGAGACGCTCTTCAAGACGATGGAGGTTGCCGCCGAGACCGGAGCCCTCGTCATGGTGCATGCGGAGAACGGGGACGCGATCGACGTACTCGTCAAGCGCGCGCTCGCCGAAGGGCACACCGAGCCGCATTGGCACGCTCTCACGCGCCCGCCGGAAACCGAAGGCGAGGCGACGAACCGCGCGATTCAGCTCGCCCGCGTGGCCGGAGCCCCGCTCTACGTCGTCCACGTCTCCTGCCTGGAGTCGGTCGAGCCGATTGCGCTCGCCCGCGAGAAAGGCTGGGACGTCTACGGAGAAACGTGCACGCAGTACTTCTTCGTCGATTACACCGACCTCGAACGCCCGAACTTTGAAGGAGCGAAGTTCGTGTACACGCCGCCGCCGCGCGACAAAGCGAACCAGAACGTGCTCTGGAACGCCGTCCGAACCGATGTGCTCTCGGCGATCTCGACCGACCACTGCGCGTTCAACTGGGACGGCCAAAAGACGCTCGGCAGGGACGACTTCTCGAAGATCCCCAACGGCGGCCCTGGAATCGAGAACCGCTTGCAGATGATCCACCACTTCGGCGTGCGCAAGGGGCGCATCTCGCTGAATCGGATGGTCGAACTGCTGGCGACGAATCCGGCGAAGCTCTTCGGGCTGTACCCGCGGAAGGGAACGCTCGCCGTCGGCTCGGACGCCGATCTCGTCGTCTTCGATCCAGAGAAGACCGTCACGATCTCGGCGAAGACACACCATTCGAAAGTCGACTACAACCTGTTCGAGGGCACCGAGGTGCAGGGGTCCCCGGATGTCGTCCTGCTCCGCGGCAACGTCCTCGTCGACGGTGACACGCTCGTCGCGAAGCCCGGGATCGGGCAGTTCGTGAAGCGTGCGAAGTTCGGCGACGAACTGAAGCCAACGACGCTGGCGCAGACCGCGGGGTAACCCGTGGAACCGACGATCGCGCCCGGCGAGACGCTGCCGTGGTGGCTCGAGGACGCATTCGCTGCGGAAGGCGGCCGTGCCGACACCGAGCCGCTCACCGGCGACCTCGACGTCGACGTCGCGATCGTCGGAGGTGGCTACACCGGCCTCTGGACGGCACTCTCGGTGCTCGACCGCGAGCCCTCGGCCGACATCGCCGTGCTCGAAGCCGCGTTCTGCGGCGCCGGGCCGAGCGGGCGCAACGGCGGCTTCATCGAAGGCTACTGGCCTGCTCTCGGCGAGCTCGTCGACCTGTTCGGCACGGAGAGCGCGGTCCGGCTGGCAACGGCCGGCGAAGCGATCCGGCCGGCCGTGCGCGCGCTCGGTGACGACGTCTGGCTCCGCGAATCGGGGATGTTGATGGTGGCGACGACAACCGCACAGGAACGTGCGATCGACCGCGCCGCTTCGGCTGCGGCCGCCGTCGGTCGTCCCGAGCAGGCCGTCGCACTGTCGCGCGAGGAGGTCGCAGAACGCTGCCGGTCCCCCCGCTTTCAGCGCGGCGTGCTCTTTCCCGACACCGGGACTGTGCACCCGGCGCGGCTCGTGCGCAGCCTGCGGCGAAGGGCAATCGAGCGCGGGATCCGGCTGTATGAGGGAACGCCGGCACGCTCGGCCGGGGCCGGGCTCCTACAGACTCCACGGGGGCGCGTACGGGCCGGCCGAACCGTCGTCGCCACCAACGCCGCGATGACCGACTGGCGCCCGATCCGCGGCAGGCTCACGGTTTTCGGCAGCTACGTCGTGCTGACCGAGCCGATACCGAAACTCCTTGCCGAGATCGGCTGGACGGGAGGCGAGGCGATCGTCGACGCGCGCATGTTCCTGCACTACTTCCGCACGACCAACGACGGTCGCGTGCTGATGGGCTCGGGCTCAGGCCCGATCGGCTTCGGGAACCGGATCGACCGGCGCTTCACGCACGATGCGCCGACCGCCGCACGGGCCGAGCTCGGGCTGCGGCGGCTGCTGCCGCAGCTCGCGGCCGCGCGGGTGGAACGGTCGTGGGGCGGGCCGATCGACGTCTCGGCCGATCACATCCCGTTCGTCGGCACCACGTCCGACGGCACCGTCCACTTCGCGGCCGGGTTCTCCGGGAACGGTGTCGGCCCGTCGTATCTCGCGGGCCAGGCGCTCGCATCGCTCGCCACCGACCGTGATGACGAGTGGAGCGGCCTGCCCCTCGTGCGCGGTCGCGGCAGCGGCGTCCCGCCGGAGCCGATCCGCTACCTCGGGGGCGCGGCGATCAGGCGGGCGATCCTGGCCTGCGAGGAGGCGGACGAGGGGGGCCGCCGCGCACCGCTTCCAGCTCGGGCGGTCGCGGCATTGCCGCGGATCCTCGGCATGCGCCTCGGGATGCGGTAACCCTCAGCGCTCGCGTTCGGCAAGCCACTGCGCGAAGCGTCCGTGCGGCGTGCGCATCCAGCTGGCGAGCTCGTCCGGGAAACGGTCGATCTCGGCGCGCAACTCGATGAGCCGGTAGTCCATCCGCCGCTCGTCGTCGCAGACGTGTGCTCCGAAGTCGTCGGTAACTGCGACCGAAGCGCCGCACGAGGGGCACGGCATGTGATCGGGTGTGGGAAACGCGAAGGACATCAGTGAACTGAGCGCGATCTGCGCTCTCCGATACGCAATTCATCGGCAGATTCCTCGCAGAGGTGAAGGGCGGGCCCGCCTCGGGGCCCGCCCGATTCGCGATCTCAGACCGTCTGCATCGCGCTCGGCACCGCGCCGAGCTGCTGAAGCAGGCCGAGCGTGTCCCAGTTCGTCCAGGACTCGGCCACCTTGCCGCCGGCATAGCGATCGATCGTGATCCCCGTCACCGTGGCCTGCTTGCCCGTCGGCGCGATGCCGAACAGATCGCCCTTGTGGGTGCCGCGCGCGGTCCAGCGGACCGTGGCGAAATCGCCCTCGGCGATCGCGATGTCGACAGTCAGCTTCAGGTCCGGGAACGCGGCGCGATAGCCGCGCGCCGCCTCCTTCACGCCTTCCGGCCCCTTCACGGGCTCGGGCAACGCCGGATCGTGGCCGATCGCATCCGACCGCACCAACTCGTCGGCGAGCTCGTACTTCCCGGCGCCGAAGATCTCCTCGATGATCCTGGTCGAGGTCTTCTTGTTCGCGTCCATGCCGCAACTCCTCTCGCTCGTGCCGCGCTCCACTCTCGGCAGCGCGACCTTACTCCGGTGGACGAGGCGCTGCAGGAAGCGTAGGTTCGCACCTTCACATCCGTGCGCCCGCGCGAGGCGGCGACGTCGGGGCGACAAGTTTCCACGATTGGAGGGGGAGCATGCGATCGATCCGCATCGCGCTGGTGTTTGTGGGGGCCATCGTGGTCTTCGCGGCCTTCGGCGGTCGAGCCTCGAAGGCCGAGGGAGAGGCCCAGCCGTTCTGTGAGACACACCCCGGCATCTGCCTCGACACCCGCAGCCACAAGAACTACGAGGGCGAGTACGTCGGACATGACGAGCCCTCGCTGCTGTTCTACTCGAACCAGGCCGGCTCCGGGAACACGAACACGTGGCAGCTGCAAATACCCCGCGAGGCACCTTTGGCCCCGTCGAACAGCGGTCTCGGGGGAACCTGGAACTTCCAGCTGCACCCGACCTTCTGGTTCGGCATGGCGATGTGCGACACGCAGAGCTACCCGAACGAGAACACGAACTGCACGCCCGACTCGGACGGCAACATCAAGACGGGCACCGATCCGAGCTCACCTGACTACGTCGGCAACCATGCCGGCACGGCGTTCACCGAACTGCAGTTCTACCCGCCGGGTTACGTCCAGCAGTTCAACGGCTTCAGCTGTGCCGCACGGCAGTGGTGCGCTGCGCTGACGATCGACGGTCTGTCCGATTCCCAGACGCAGAACAACAACGGCGACTGCCTCGAGCGGGCCGGCGAGGAGTACGTCAACTTCGCATACCTGACGCTCAACGGCATCCCGCAGGGGCCGCCCGATCCGTTGAACTTCGACTTTGTCGCTTCCGGCCAACCCGGGCCGACTGTCCTCTACATGAACCCGGGCGACAAGATCTCCGTCTCGATGCACGACTCGATGGCGGGCCTCGTCACTACGGTCCAGGATCTGACGACCGGCCAGACCGGGTCGATGACCGCCAGCATTGCGAACGGGTTCGCGCATCCGCTCTTCCGGCCGAGCGCCACGACGTGCAGCGAAGAGCCCTACGCCTACCACCCGATGTACTCGACATCGACCACGACGACCAGCGTGCCGTGGGCGGCACACACATACAACGTCGCGTTCTCGGACGAGATCGGCCACTTCGAGTACTGCGGCGGCAACATCGACACGGACGGCGTCTGCCACCAGCGGACGGACAGCTTCGGGGACAGCGACGACGACTTCTGCTTCAACGGAAGCGACTCGTTGCTGATCCGAGTCAAAGGATGCCTCGACTCCGACGTCGACTTCGACGGCTCGTCGTACGGCTTCAACTGGCCCGGGACGTTCTTGAGCCCGATCTCGGACGCATTCTTCCACCCGCAGTCGTTCGTGGTCACGAGCCCGCTGACGAGCGGGCACAACTACGAGCAGGCGGCGTTCGAGACCGACCTGCCGGCGATCGAGTTCGTGCAGGGCTGTGACATCGTGACCGGCGCGAACTGCACCAACCCCCCGAAGGGGGCGCTGTTCTATCCGCTCTACTCGACAACCGGTAGCGGGGGAACATGCGCGTGGCGCGAGGGCGGCCGGTTCATGCCGGGCACGACGAACGCGTTCGGCGGCACTTCGACGACGGAGTACGGGTCGCTCTACCCACAGTACGCGGCCTCCCTACCGGGGTTCCCTGCCGGGACGTACGTCCTGAACTACCACAACTCGCTCTCGAACAACCCCTGTCCGAGCAACGGCTCGCTGCCGTAGCCGAAACATCGCCGCGGCGCGCCGATACGGCGCGCCGCGGCGTCACTCTCTAACGGTCCTCGATCCCGTGCGGCGCGCCGTAGTCGGCGAGCAGCTCGAGGAACGGCGACGCCGGGAACGCTTCCGGGCCGAGCACGCCCGTCCCGTGCCAGGTGCCGGACTGAAGCAGCTCGAGCGCGACGACCGGGTTGATCGCGGTCTGCAGAACAACCGCTTGGTGACCGTAGTCGCGCATCGCCTGCTCGTTGTCGACGACGTGGTACAGGTACGTCGCGCGAGGCGAGCCGTTCTTACCGGTTCCGGTGACATAGGTCCCGGCACAGGTCTTGCCCGACATCCGGTCGCCGAGTGTCGCCGGATCGGGGAGCGTCGCGGCGACCACGTCCCGCGGCGCGACTCGCACCCCACGCGCGGTCACCGGCTCGGTCGAGTCGAGTCCGAGCTTGTGCAACGTCTTCAGCACGTCGATGAACTCCTCGCCGAGGCCGTACTTGAAGGTGACGCGGCGACACTCGACCCACCGCGGAACGAGGACGACCTCCTCGTGCTCGACGTTCACGCATTCGACCGGCCCGATGCCCTCGGGAAACTCGAAGACCTCGGGCTCGGAAAAGGGCGGAGTCGTGTACCAGCCTCGTTCGCGCTCCCAGACGAGCGGCGGGTTGAGACACTCCTCGATCGTCGTCCAGATCGAGAACGAGGGCGCGAAGTCGTACCCGGAGACGATGAGATTTGCGCCGTCGCGGATGCCGACCTCGTCGATCTCCGAGAAGAGCTCGTCGGCCGCGAACCGGGCGAACACGTCGGACAACCCCGGCTCGACGCCGATCCCCACCAGCGCCAGAAGACCGGCGTCCTCCCAGCGGTGGTCGACCGCGAACTGCTCGTCGCCGAGCATGACGCCGACCTCCGAGTAGGGCCGCTCCGGATGCGGACGGGACAGCGTCATCGCCATGTCGAGGTACGTGCAACCAGCGTCGAACGCCGCCTCGAAAATCGGCGGGTTGAAGCGCGGATCGCATGCATTGAGGATCGCGTCGGCCCGCTCGCTTCGTGCGAGCTCGGCGATCGCCGAAGCGTCGGAGGCATCGAGCTGCGCCGATCCCCCTCGAGCGCCGAGGGGTGCTGCCGCACGTTCGGCACGAGCCGCATCGATGTCAGCCAGCACGAACCGCTCGAAGAACTCACGGCGCGCTGCGACCGCAGCCGCGGCGGCGCCAACTCCGCCCGCCCCGACGACGAGCACCCTCACCGGTCAGCGGGTCTGCGGGAAGCCAAGGTCGACCTTCGACGTCGCCGGGTCCGGCCAGCGCTCGGTGACGACCTTGGTGCGAGTGTAGAAGTCGATTCCTTCCGGTCCGTAGATGTGCCTGTCGCCGAACAGCGACGCCTTCCAGCCGCCGAAGCTGTAGTAGGCGACGGGAACCGGGATCGGGACGTTGACGCCGACCATCCCGGCCTGAACGTCGACCTGGAACTGGCGGGCCACGCCGCCGTCGCGCGTGAAGATCGCCGTGCCGTTGCCATATGGGTTCTCGTTGACGAGCTTGATCGCCTCGTCGTACGTGTCGACGCGCGTGATGCCGAGCACGGGGCCGAAGATCTCGTCGTCGTACGCCTTCATCCCGGGCTTCAGGTCGTCGAGCAACGTCGCGCCGAGGAAGAAGCCGTCCTCGGGGCAGCTCTCGCGCCCGTCCACGACAACCGTGCCACCGCCGCCGTCGATGTAGCCCGCGACCTTGTCGCGATGCTCCCGGGTGATGAGCGGGCCCATCTCGCTCGACGAATCCATCCCGTCGCCGACCTTCACGTTGGGAATCCGCCGCTTGATCGCGTCGACGAGCGGATCGGCAACACCTCCGACCGCGACGATCATCGAGACGGCCATGCAGCGCTCACCGGCCGATCCGTAACCGGCCGACACGGCCGCGTCCGCCGCCATGTCGATGTCGGCATCCGGCAGGACGATCATGTGGTTCTTCGCGCCGCCGAGGGCCTGGCAGCGCTTGCCGCTGCTCGTCGCGGTCTCGTAGACGTACCGCGCAATGGGCGTCGAGCCGACGAACGAGATCGCGGCGATGTCGGGATGCTCGAGGAGTGCATCGACGGCAATCTTGTCCCCGTGCACGACGTTGAAGACACCGTCCGGGACGCCGGCCTCTTTCAACAGGGCGGCCGTATAGATCGACACCGAGGGATCCTTCTCCGACGGCTTCAGCACGAACGTGTTGCCGCAGGCGAGTGCGGGCGCCCACATCCACATCGGGACCATTGCGGGGAAGTTGAACGGGGTGATCCCGGAGACGACGCCGAGCGGTTGTCGTATCGAGTAGACGTCGACGCCGGTCGATGCCTGCTCCGTCATGCCGCCCTTGAGAAGGTGCGGCAGGCCGCAGCAGAACTCGATCACCTCGAGCCCGCGCGTCACCTCGCCCATCGCGTCGGAGAGCACCTTTCCGTGCTCCGCGGTGAGGATCTTCGCGATCTCCTCGCGACGTTCGTGCACGAGCTCGCGAATCGCGAAGAAGAGCTCGGCCCGCCGTGCGAGCGAGAGCGCGCGCCAGGCGGGAAACGCCTGTCTCGCCGACTGAACAGCCCGGTCGACCTCCTCGACGCTCGCGAAGTCGACGACGCCCGACTGACGGCCGGTGGCAGGGTTGAATACCGGACCGCTCCTCCCGGAAGCGCCTGCGCTCGCAGCGCCGGAGATCCAATGGTTGATCGGCTTGAGAGCAGCCGGGGCGTCGATCGTCTCGGTCATCGGGTCCTCCTCGAGTAGTCCAAAGAGCGTATCGCGCCCAGTAGGATCACGGTTCGTGGCGACTACCCACACAGGCACCGAGCTGGGGCGTCAGATCGTCGAGGACGCGAAGCGGTTCGTCCTCTATTCGTGGAGCGTCCAGGATCAGGTCAACCCCATCCCCGTCGAACGGGCAGAGGGTCGCTACTTCTGGGATTACGACGGCAACCGCTACCTCGACTTCGCATCGCAGCTCGTGAACGTCTCGATCGGGCACTCGCACCCGAAGGTGGTGCAGGCGATCAAGGATCAGGCGGAGAAGCTCGCGACGATCGGCCCACCGATGGCGACCGAGAGCCGCTCGAAGCTCGGCCGCCTGCTTGCCGAGTTGACGCCGGGCGACCTCTCGATGAGCTTTTTCACCAATGGGGGCGCCGAGGCGAACGAGAACGCGATCAAGCTCGCACGGTGGTACACCGGCCGCCACAAGATCATCGCCCGCTATCGGAGCTATCACGGTGCGACTGCAGGTGCGATCACGCTCACAGGGGACCCGCGCCGCTGGCCTGCCGAGCCGGGGCTGCCCGGTGTCGTGCGCATGTTCGACCCGTACACCTACCGCTGTCCTGCCGGCCATCCCGATCCGTGCCCCGTGTGCAGCGGGGGGCCACATCTCGAGGAGATCCTCCAGTACGAAGGTGCGCACACGGTCGCCGCCGTGATCCTCGAGACGGTCACCGGCACGAACGGTGTGATCGTCCCGCCCGACGGCTACCTGCAGTCGATTCGCGAGACGTGCAGCCGCCACGGCATCTTGCTGATCTGCGACGAGGTGATGGCCGGCTTCGGCCGCACCGGCAAGTGGTTCGCCGTCGACAACTGGGACGTCGTCCCCGACATCATGACGGTCGCCAAGGGGATCAACTCCGGGTACGTCCCGCTGGGGGCGATGATCGTGCGTGAACCGATCGCCGCGTGGGTTCGGGACAAGCTCTTCGCAGGGGGGCTGACGTACAGCGGGCATCCGCTCGCTTGCGCGTCGGCCGTCGCGTCGATCGAGGCGTTCCAGGAGGAGGGAATCGTCGAGCAGGCGGCTGCGACGGGCGACATCTTCCGGGAAGAGCTCGATCGACTGGCGGCCAAGCATCCGTCGATCGGCGAGGTACGCGGGCTCGGCTGTTTCTTCGGGCTCGAGCTCGTGAAGGATCGGACGACGCGCGAGCCGCTCGTGCCGTTCAACGCGTCCGGCGCCGATGCGAAGCCGATCGGCGCCGTCTCGAAGCGCGCGCTCGACCGCGGGCTGTACCTGATGACCCACTGGAACGTCGTCATGTGCTGCCCGCCGCTGACGATCACACGCGACGAGCTTGCCGAGGGCCTCGACGCGCTCGACGACGCACTTTCGGTCGCCGACGAGTTCGTCGCATGACGATCGCTGAACCAGCATGTCGCTGCCGGCCGAGCTGAGGGAGTTCGCAGAGAGCCCCGACCGGTTCGTCGACATCGCCGACGACGGTCTGATCAGCCGTTACGACGACGGACGCGTCTGCGTCGTCGAAGGGCCGACCTTCGTCTCCGTCTGCGCACCGAAGGTCGAGGAGGGCGAGGTCGAGCAGCTGCTTGCGGACGTTCGCGCGATCGCCGACGTGGCGAAGCGCCCGTCCTGGTGGATCGGGCCCTCCGCGCGGCCGGCTGGGATCGTCGAGCAGTTGAGAGAGCTCGGCGTTCGCGAGCCGGAGGATCGCGTGCCGCTGGTCCACGCACTCGCCGTGGCAACCGAGCCGGCAGGGTTTCACACGGACGTCGAGGCACGCACCATCGAGTCGTTCGACGACTTCGTCGCGACTTCCGAGCTTCGCTTCGACGTCTTCGACGTTCCCGAGGAGCGCCGGGACATCGAACGCGAGCACTTCGCGGAGTACTTCGAGGAGTCACAGCGCATCGGCATCCCGGTCTGGTTCATGGCGACGCTCGAAGGGAAGGTCGCCGGCTCAGCCGGAGCGATCCCGTCGCCACGCGGTGTGTTCCTGATCGGAGGCTCGACGGCTCGCTGGGCGCGCGGCCGTGGCGTGTACCGAGCGCTCGTCAGGGCCCGCTGGGACTACGCCGTGGCCCGCGGCACCCCGGCCCTCGTCACCCAGGCGCAGCCGACGACCTCGTATCCGATCCTCCTGCACGTCGGGTTCGAGGAGGTCTGCACGATCAGCCGCCTCGAGGATCGCCCGGAGTGATGATCCGCGAAGTGGACGACACCTAGAACGGTAGGACGTCGCCGGCCTCGTACAGGCGAAGGAACGCGTCGACGACGACCGGGTCGAACTGGGAACCCGAGGCCTCGCCGAGCCGCTGAACGGCCTCGTCGCCCTGCAGACGGGACCGATACGGGCGGTCGGTGACCATGGCGTGAAACGCGTCGCAGACGAGCACGATGCGCGCTTCGAGCGGAATCTCGGCGCCCTTTCGTCCATCCGGGTAGCCGAGCCCGTCCCAGCGCTCGTGGCATGCTCGGACGATCGGGCGCACCTCGGCGAGACGATCGATCGGAGCGAGGATCTTCTCCCCCAGCTCCGGGTGCGACTTCACGACCTCGAACTCCTCGTCCGTGAGCGGGCCTGCCTTCTGCAGGATCTCGGACGGCACACCGATCTTCCCGATGTCGTGGAAGAGCGCCCCGAGCTCGAGTCGCTTCAGCGCCTCGCCGTCGAGGTCGAGCGCACGGCCGACCAACAACGCCATGTCGGTGATCCAGCGCGCATGTGAAGAGCTGTACTCGTCGTTGGCCTCGAGCGCGTTGGCGAGCGCGGCGATCGTCGACACGAACGTCCGCTCGAGCTCGGCGTAGTGCTCGGCGCTCTCGATCGCGAGCTTCGCCTGATGAGCGAGGCCGGCGAAGAGGCGAAGCTCGCGGTCACCCACGCGCCGGTCGCCAACGAGGGCGGTGAGCGCGCCGACCCTGCCGCCATCGAGATGAAGTGGAGCGACGACAAAGCGATCGGCCTTGTCGAGATCCACTCCGCTCACCTCGACGACCATCTCGCGCTCGAGCACGAACGGCTCCGTTCCGGCAAGCCACTTCTGGGCGAGAGCGGCGGGGAACTTCATCGATGACCGGTCGACACCGAAGGCCGCGACGGAGGTGAGGTCGCTCGACGCCCGATCCTCCTGAACCCAGAGCGCGGCCCGAGTCGTTCCGAGAGCACGCCGCGTAACGTCGACGCACCGGGCGAGCGTGTCGTCGGCCGATTCGGCGGTGGCAAGCTCCCGGCTCGCCTCGAGCAGCGTGTTGGCAATCTCCGCCGCCTCACGCTGCTTCCAGTACAGGCGCGCCTTCTGCAGGGCCACCGACGCCTGCGAGGTGAAGCTTGCCAGCAGGCGCTGCTGTTCTTCGCCGTCGGCCTCGAGCTCGAGCACGAGCCGTCCCAGAACGCCGTCGCCCTCGACGAGGAGCGCCTCGACGCCCTCTGCGACCGGTTCGCCGAAGCTCGCCGTACAGGTGTCGTCGAGCCAGAGCGAGACGCGCTCGGTCTGGAAGAGCGATGCGGCCGTCGCAACGGTCAGCATGCAGATGTCGTCGAACGACTGCGCGCGTGAGACGGCGTCGACGAACGCGAGCAGCGCTTTTGCGTTCTCCGCCTCGTGCCGTTGCCGTTCGTAGAGAAGAGCATTTTCGAGCGCGACGGACGCCTGGCCCGCAAGCACCTCGAGCAACCGCACATCGTCTTCGTCGAACTGGTTCGTGCCGAGCTTCGAGATCACGATCGCGCCGGTTACCCGCCCGCCGTAGCGGAGCGGCACGACCGCCAGCGACTCCTCGAGCTCGTCGGTGCCCGGGATGCGCTTTGCGAACTCGCACTCGAGCGCATTTGGCACGAGCAGCGACTCGCCGCGCTCGACCGCTGTGCCCGTCACACCTTCGCCGACCTTGACCGTGTAGGCCTCGGTCGTCGTGCCGGCCGTCTCGCCGAGGAACACCACTGGACGGAGGTCGTCGCCTTCACGCAGCACGACACGGCAGTTGTGATAGTCGATGAGCAGACGGAGCTCCTCGGCGATCGTCTCTCCGATCCGCCGAACATCGTTCAGCCGGTTCAGCTTTCCGGCCAGCGACTGCAGCATCTTCAGATGGGAGATCGAGCGCAGATCGCGGGTCGAGGTCGATGCCGACTCCGGGCGCTCGGTTGCCGCATCCTCGTCGTAGAGGACGAACTGGTTCTTGCCGCGCGTCTTCGCAGTCATCATTCCCGCCTCGGCGCACGCGGCGAGCTCGCGCGGGTTCATCGCGTGCTGAGGGCCGAGTGCGATTCCGATCGACACCGTCATCGCACCGGTCGGCTCGAAGTCCTCTGCGGTGAAGTTGTCGGCGAGCCTGCCCGCGAGGGCGAGCGCAGCACGCGCATCGCAGGACGGCATGATGACGCCGAACTCCTCTCCACCGATCCGGCAGACGACATCCGACCCGCGAACCGTGTCGCGCGCGATACGCCCGACACGCGCCAAGAGCTGATCGCCCGCACCGTGCCCGTAGACATCGTTCACGCGCTTGAAGTCGTCGAGGTCGAACATCAGCACGGCAACGGACTCGTGCGAACGTGAGGCGCGCGTCAGTTCGGAGCGAAGACGTTCGTGGAAGTAGCGGTGGTTGTAGAGACCGGTGAGCGAGTCCGTCTGCGCAAGATGCTCCAGTCGCGCTCTCGTCTGGGCGTTGTCGAGCGCGAGCGCAGCGGCGTCTCCGAACCATTTCGCGAGCTCGAACTCGTGCTCGACAAAGGCCGCATCCTCACCGATCCGGTAGATGTTGAGGGCGCCCTTGAGCGTCCCACGCGCTACGAGCGGCACGACAATGATCGCCTCGGGGTCGTTGGGAGTGCCCGGGATGACATGCGTGCGCGGATCGAGATGCGCCTGGTTCGTCCAGACCGGCGTCCGGTGCTCGGCCGCCCAGCCGGTGAGCCCGACTCCGTACGCGGGCCGGTCGCGCATGATCTCCTCTTCGTACTCGGCCGACCTCGCCAGGATCGGCACCAGCTGGCGCCGAGGCTCGTCGGCCTCGTAGATGTGAAGCGCCTCGTACGGCATCAGATCGCCGAGCGTCGCTGCGATGCGTTCGAGCAGCGCGTCGAGTGCCTGCTCGGAGAGCACCTCGTGGAACACCTCTGCCAGCCGGCGGTACGACTCGACGAGCGCCTCGGGGCGGCCGGCACCGTTCGATTCCACCACCCGTGTCAGGGGCGTCCCGGCCGCCGCAGCTTGCCGGATCATCCCCGCCTACATCGGCGTCCCGACCGCGTCTCTTGAGGCCCTTTACGGGTTACGCGCTAGATGAGCCCGCAGGCGCGAGCCGTGTTCGGCCAGGGCCAGAAGCCCCTGCCGGAGCGGTAGGCCGCTGCCGCGGTTTCGAGTTGTGCCCACACCGGCCACCGGTCGGCAGTCCCGTAACGATCCAGATACGCCGAGCCGTAGAGGGTCTGGAAGGACATGTCCATCTGCAGGCCGCCGTAGTAGCCGTTCCCCGTGTTGGCATTCCAGCCAGCCTCGTAGTGGTGAATGCAGGTGAACGCCTGCGCCAACCAGGCCGGAACGTCGGCGCGCCGCTCGGCGTGCTGCGAGACGGAAAGCGCGGCAGCCGCGCTTCGCTGCTGCCACAGACGGAGCAGCGCTTTGCTGTTTGGACCGCGAACGCTCGCGAACGCCCGGGACGGACGGCCCGGATAGATGCTTCGCAGCTTGAGCGCAAGTCGCCGGTTGTAGGAAAGCGCTACAGGGAGCGGAGCGCGCAGCCGCGGCGGCGTCGGCAGTGCGACGGCGAAGCGGCCGTGGAGGAAGTGGAGCGCCTGCCGGCGCGCGACGTACGCCCGGCGTATCCAGTGGTCGATCGACCAGCGCAGATAGGCCTGGTCTCGGGCGCGGCGCTCCGTGAACGCGCTGGGATCACGCGGTACGTGAGCCGCCTTCTCGAACGTCCACGTGACACTGCGGTAGTGGTCGACCAGCCCACGCAGCGTTGCCAGCGTCGGAGACGGATCGTTCGGGCGGACGGCTCGCGCAGCTCGGGCAACTCCGAGACCGCAGATCGACAATGCAGCGACGGCGACGGCGGCGGCGAGGAACACGGTCGGCTGCCGGCGTCTGTGCGTTAGTCGTACATGCACGCGGGTGTGGCTCCTTGTCGGGGACGGTTCGTGTCGGCGAGGGTGAACGGCGACGGCGCGAGAGGCAGGATGGCCGCCGAACAGCCGGGGAGGGTAGCGCGTGTCATGTGCGCTCCGCGGAAGGCAGAGGTCAGGAGTCTGTTAACGAAACAGATCGAGCTCGGGCTCGATCACGATCTCCTGCCCACTCCCGTCACCTTCGAGCCGCAGGCCGCGGACGACGACGACGGGCACACCTTCCGCCTTACCGCGTGCGAGATCGGCGGCACCAGCGATCTCGTCGGCGATCGCGATACGGCTCGACTGCAACACGTACCCGGCGCGATCCGTCGTGCCGCGCAGATCGACAAGGGCCGGTACCCCGGCAACGCCGATCGCGACGTCAGTCGTCCCCTGGCGGAACGGTCGGCCAAACGAGTCGGTGACGATCACACCGACCTCTGCGCCGCCGAGCTCGATCAATCGGTCCCGAAGCCTGCGTGCGCTGGCATCCGGATCGACGGGCAAGAGCACCAACGTGCCCGGCTCCGGTGCGTTCGAGTGGTCGACCCCGGCCGACGCGCAGATGAAACCGTGCCGCGTCTCGGCGATCACGAGCGGCCCGCGTTCCCGCACGATCCGCCTCGCCTCGCGCAGGATCGCCTCCACCTCACGTGGATCGCGCTCGTCTCCTGCGAGCTCACGCGCCTTCGCCGAAGCTTCGAGCTCGTCGATTCGCACCACGCGGCCCTCGAGCTT
Organism: uncultured Thermoleophilia bacterium; assembly: GCA_963715115.1. Lineage (GTDB taxonomy): Bacteria > Actinomycetota > Thermoleophilia > Gaiellales > Gaiellaceae > PALSA-600. The sequence continues at coordinate 29,854 of CAVQRE010000025.1, read as the reverse complement.
CGAGACGACCTTCTGCGCGATCACCGCGACGTCCCCGTCCTCGAGATCGATGCGCTCGACCACGAGCGCAGCAAGATCGTCCCCCTGGCGGATCTCCGGCAGACCGACGACGGGCAGGAGCTGGATCACGCGCCGTCGACGCCGGTGACCCGGACTCCCGCGTGCGCGCGGTAGCGACGGTTGAGATTGACGATCACCGCGGTCAGACCCTCGAGTGCACGCGCGCTCTGGAGCGGGCCGGCGTCGAGCGCGCGACCCGCAACGAGCTGCGTCGCCAGGTCGAGCACGAGCTGCTTCGCAGCCGGATCGTCACCGCAGACGAGCGCGTCTTCATCCGGACGTGCCGCACCGAGAGATGCAGCGGCGATCGAATGAAGCCCGGCCACGACGGGAGCGCCGACGACGTCCTGGATCCGTTCGGCGAGGCTTCGCGCGTCGGGATCTGGGAGCGCACCGACACCGGCGCGGAACGCGATCGCACTCGCAACCGACAGGAGCGGCGTCGAGCCGAGCGGGCCTGCGACTGCCCGTGCCGTCTCGAGCGCACCGTCCGCCTTCACCGCGAGGACGACTAGGTCGGCGCCTCGAACAGCGTCGTCGTTGGCTGCGCCCGCTGCGACTCCGAGCTCTGCGGCGACGGTTGCGGCGCGAGCCGCGTCGCGCGAGCCGATCACGACATCGTGCTCGCCGTTCTCGACGAGACGAACTGCGAGCGCACGGCCGAAGCTACCCGTGCCGCCGAGGACGGCAACCCTCATGCAGGCGCTGAGGCTGCGTCGAGTACCGCACTCGCCAGCCGTTGCGCAGCATCCTGGTCGCGCATCAGCGTCTGGGCCGTGACGAAACGAGGCGGCGGCAGGAACGCCTCTTGGACGTCGACCTCGTCGACGACGAACGCATCGATCAAACCCTCGTAGCACGATGCGACGTGTGCCGGTGTCGTCCCGCCGGCGAGCCGCGCCAGCATTCGGTCGGCCGGTCCCTTGACCGCACTTCCGCCGATCAACGGGCTGACCGCGACGCACGGTGCGCTTCGCTCCTCGAGCGCCCGCCGAATCCCGTGCACCGCGAGGATCGGCCCGATCGACACGTATGGATTGCTGGGCGCGATCACGATCACGTCTGCGTCGGCCAGGGCCTCGACGACCCCCGGCGCCGCCTTCGCCTCCGGCGCTCCCGCGTAGTGGACGGCATCGACCTCATCCCGGTGCCCGCGGGCGACGAACCACGTCTGGAACGGGAACGTTCCGGCCGGCGTCTCGAGGAACGTCCGTACCGGGTCGTCGGTCGCCGGCAGCAGCGCGACCTCGAGGCCGGCCGCGTGCGCGAGGTGCTCGGTCACCGCGGACAGGCTCTGGCCGCTTCGAAGGAGCTCCGTGCGCACGAGGTGCAGGCCGATGTCACGGTCGCCGAGCGCGAACCACGACGGGCCGCCGAACCGGGAGACGGTGTCGAGCGCCTGCCAGGTCTCGCCAAAGCGGCCCCAGCCGCGGTCCTCGTCGGCAAGCCCGGCGAGCGTGTAGAGGATGCTGTCGAGATCGGGTGACACGTGGAGCCCGAGGATCTCGAGGTCGTCCGCCACGTTGCCTATGATGGAAACGTTGACCGGATTGACAACACCTACGAGTCCGCGGAGAAACCGCGCACCGCCGACGCCGCCCGACAGAACCGTCACCTTCAAGCGGCCGCTCCGAGGCGCAGCGCCGGCAGCACACGACGCGTGTGCACGCCGACACGACGCGCAACGCGCGCGAGGTCGGCCACCGTGTCCACGTCGTCGCGCAGGTTCGGCGCGTCGAGCAGTCTCGACTCGGCGACCTGCGCGAAGCGTCCGGCGCTGCCCGGCCCGTAGACCGGCTCGAACAGCCCGCCGTCCCAGAGCCCGAGGGCGTTGGTCGTGCCGTCGGCCGCGGCCACGAGAGCGAGCCCTCGCTCGGGAACCGCGCCGGCAAGCGCGAGCAGGTCGCGCGCCGTGACGCAGGGGAGATCTGCGTTGACGACCAGGAAGGGTGGCTGAAGCGAGCGGTCGGCAGCGACGTCGAGCGCCGCCCGCACGGCGGCGCCAAGGCCACGCCGCGGATCGACGACGAGGCCGACGTCGTCCGGGAGCGTCGGTGCCTTGGCCGCGACGACGAGCACGGGCCCGACGGCCCTCGCCGCCTCGAGGACATCGGCCAGCATTGCCGCGGCGAGCGTCGACCGCATGACGCGATCGAGCTCGTCGAGTCGACGTTTGGGATCGGTGCCGCGAAACGGAATGACGACGCTCGCCATCGCCTCGGACACTACCGAGGGGACGACCAGCGCCCGAGTCGGCTACCGGCCGCGCCCGGCGATCTCACGCACGTCGATCCAGTGCGTCCCCTGCAGGGCGCTGACGATGCGTGCATCGGTGTGCTCCGGATTGAATACGTGCGCGTCGAGATCACAGCAGACGGCGACCGCGTCGAACGGTATGCCCTCGACCTGCACGAATGCCTCTGCCGGAAGCTGCACCTCGCCGAGCGTGTAGTGCCGGAACGTCAGCTCCGGCGCGACTTCCATCAGCGCAGGCCAGTCGGGACAGGCGCGCGAGCTCACGCCGGCACACTTGGCGCGCGACCGGCCGTTTCCTCCAGCGTCCACTCGCCGTCGAGGAGCACGAGCCCCGTCTCCGCGCCCGACGGGAAGACGAAGAACCGAAGGGCGTCCTCGAGGGTGTGGAGCAGCCGGTGGCCCTGAGCGTCGACCAGGCTGACCCGGAGATGGAACCTGCCGTCCGCGAGCGGGAGCGCGGCCATACGAAATCGCAGCTCGAACTCAGCCGGGCCGCCGCTCCAGCCGAGCGCTCCGGTCTGCTGCGAGGCGGCGCCGAGCACCAACCCGCCGTCGTCCCTGAGCTCGAGCGAAACCGTCGGCGGCGCGACGTTGTCGTCGGCCGAGACGACGAGCCGAACGGTTGCAGGTTCCCCTGCTGCGAACTGCAGCCGAGGGTCGCCGTCCTCGTCCAGGAGCTCCGCCGAGACGATCCGCACCTCACCGCTCCCCCATTCGCGCAGGCCGGCACTGAGCTCGTCCGGATTCGCATCGGCGGCGAGCTGCCGCCGGTATGCGCCGATCGCCTCGCGCGTGTCGCCGTCGAACTCGACCACACCCTCGCGCAGCAGAACGGCGCGATCGCAGAGACGCTCGACCGCCTGCGCATCGTGCGAGACGAAGATGATCGTCCCTCCCCGATTCTTGAACTCCGCGACCTTCCCGAAACACTTCCGCTGGAACTGCTCGTCACCGACCGCGAACACCTCGTCGAGAAGGAGAACGTCCGCCTGGATGTGCGCCGCGACCGAGAAGCCGAGGCGCATGTACATCCCGGACGAGTAGGTCCGGACAGGCAGGTCGATGAAGCGCTCGAGCTCGGCGAAGGACACGATCTCGTCCATCGCCTCACGAACGCGTGCGCGAGAGAGACCGTGAATCGACCCGTTCAAGTAGACGTTCTCGCGTCCCGTGAAGTCGGGATGGAAGCCTGCACCGAGCTCGAGCAGCGACGCGATCCGCCCGGCCGCCTCGATTCGTCCGGCCGTCGGTTTGATGATCCCCGAGATCAGCCGCAGGAGCGTGGTCTTGCCGGAGCCGTTACGGCCGACGAGCCCGACGGCCTCGCCTGCCTCGACGGTCAACGACACGTCGCGCAGCGCCTGCACGTCACGTCCACCACTCCGGCCGCGCGACACGAACAGATCCTTCACCGTCCGTTGCGCCTTCGGATAGACGCGGAACGTCCGCGAGACGCGGTCGACGACGATGCGACCGGGCTTCACGCGGCGACCGCCGAAAGCGTGCGGCGAACGATGCCGCCGAGCGCACGCACGAATGCGGGATCGTCGTTCGGCATCTCGATGCGGGCAACGCGCATGCCGAGTGCGGCCGCAAGTTCCTGCGCCTCGGTGTCGAGATCGAACCGGATCTCGAGATGATCAGAGACGAACCCGACGGGACAGACGAGGACGTCGTCGACACCTCGGTCGTGCAGCACCGCCAGATGCTCGAGGATGTCCGGCCCGAGCCACGGCTCGCCGGTCGGTGACTCGCTCTGGTACGAGAAGGACCACTCGCTCACGCCCGCTTCGCGGGCAACGAGCACCGACGTCTCCTGCAGCTGGTCGGCGTACGGATCGCCTTCATCGAGGATGCGTGCCGGGAGCGAGTGCGCCGTGAAGACGACGTGGGCGCTCGAGCCGCGGATTCGGTCGGCGAGAACGGCGACGAGCCCGGGATCGTCGTGCCAGCTGGCGACGAACAGAACTTCCTCGCGACCGTCGACGGCCTCGTCGAACAGGCGTTGATAGCCGCCGATCGAGAGCCGGCTGTAGTGCGGGGCGAGCACGAGCCCGACCAGCCGGCGCGCTCCGGCCGCGCGTGCCGACTCGACCGCCTCCGAGATCCGGGGCGTCCAGTGCTTCATCCCGGTGAACACGGGCAGACCGAGCTCCTGCTCGAGCGCAGCCCGTGTCCGTTCGGTGATCGCGTTCAGCGGATTCGAGTCTTCGATCGCCGAGTCGTCGGTAGCGCGCCACGAGATCGTCGAGCTGATCGGGCGCGATCGGCCGGCCGCCGCGGATGTCGGCGTAGTACGCCGGCACGTCGGCCAGCCGCTCCGGCGACCCGTACGCCATCAGGATCACGGCGGAGTCGCTCATGGCGCGGACGGTAGCCGAGGCGGCGAAGGCGCCGGAGTCACGGGGCGACTTCAGGGACGTGCTCGCGTACGAGCGCCGCCAGGCGCGTCAGCACGTCCGGATCGGTGCCCGGCAGGACCCCGTGGCCGAGGTTGAAGATGTGCCCGGGCCGGTCGCGTGCTCGCCGGAGGACATCGAGCGCCCGAGCCTCTGTCTGTTCCCAGGGCCCGAGCAGGACGGCCGGGTCGAGGTTTCCCTGCACGCCGCGGTCGGCGACTCGTGCCCAGCCGTCGTCGAGGCGAATGCGCCAGTCGAGGCCGATCACGTCTCCACCGGCTGCGCGCCATCGCCTCGAGCAGCGTCGCCGTGCCCGTGCCGAAGTGGATGGTCGGTGCGCCCGCAGCGGCGAGGATCCGGGCCGACCAGGGAGCGACGAACTCGTCGTAGTCGTCGGGCGAGAGCGAGCCGACCCATGAGTCGAAGAGCTGCACGACATCCGCACCGGCTCGCACCTGCGCGGCGACGTACGCAGCGAAGCAGTCGGCGAGCTTGTCGAGCAGCGCGCGCCAGACGTCCGGGTGTGTGTACATCAACGCCTTGAGGGTCGCGAAGTCGCGCGACGGGCGACCCTCGACGAGGTATCCGGCTACGGTGAACGGCCCGCCGCAGAAGGCAACCACGGCCTGCTCTGCACCGAGCTCCTTTCGGACGATCCGAACCGCGTCGAGGACCGGTGCGAATGCCTCCTCCGGTTCCGGGACACGCAGACGATCGACGTCGGCCCTCGAGCGCACCGGCGATGCGACCACGGGCCCGACGCCTTCGACGAGATCGACGTCGATCCCCATCCCGATGACCGGGGTCATGATGTCGGCGAACATCACGGCGGCGTCGACGCCGTGTCGCCGCACCGGCTGGAGCGTCACCTCCGCGCACAACTCGGGCGTCCCGGCAACCTCCCAGAAGCTGTGGCGTTCGCGTAGAGCGCGATACTCGGGCAGCGAGCGGCCGGCCTGGCGCATGAACCACACCGGCGTCCGCTCGACCTGCTCACGGCGCGCTGCCCTCGTCAGAAGCGGAGCCACGGATGAGTAGGCTAACCGGCCGTGTCGAAGGGACCGCTCTCGGTCGACTGGGGCGAAGCGGCGCTCGAGCCGCCACGTGCAGGCGCGGTTGCCGAGGCAACCGTCGAGCTGGAGAACACGGGGAGCATCGCGTGGGGCGAGCGCGTCTTCCTCGCGTACCACTGGCTCGATCTGCTGGGCAACCCGATCGTCTGGGACGGGATCAGGACCGCGCCGCCGCCGCTCCGTCCGGGCGAGCGCGACACCGTGCTCGCGCGGGTGCGGGCGCCGATCCCTCCCGGCCCGTACCGGCTCGCCTTCGACCTCGTCTCCGAAGGCCGCGCCTGGTTCTCGGAGCTCGGCGACGCGCCACTCACGATCGACGTCGAGGTGCAGCCGCGCGTCGGGGAGCCCCACGCCGACCTCCCGTCCGGTGTCGAGCCGTCGTCCGACTGGGAGGAGCGTGTGCGCGCCGCGCACGCCGAGGGCTACGGCGTCGTGGCCGGCTCCATCGCCTGGGAGGGCGGCGCCGCCCACCGGCGGCCACACGAGCTCGAGCCCTATGTGCCGGGCCGTGGCCGGCAACCCGGCTTCTCGGCCCCGCTGCTCTGCCCGTCGGTGCTGGACGGCGTCGCGCTCGAACGGCTCGCGGACGTCGCGGGGCTGCCGGCCTACGCTGCGCCGCGCGACGAGCCGTGGCTGTACGACGGCCGGATCGTGCTGCAGGTCCGCCGCTAGTCCGGCTTCCGCCGACAGCAACGGCGTCATCGCCGCCGCGAACAGCGCAATCGCCGTGATCACCCGACGCGCCGATGTCGCGAGTTGGTAGTGGAGCGGAAACGGCGTCGACCAGTACGCGAGCACCAGCCCTACGAACGCCAGGCAGGCGACCCCGACGACGAACGAGACGTCAGGTCTCCGGCCGCGGCGAAACGCGTCGACGGCGACGAACACCGCGAGCGGGAGGAGCAGGAGCCACGCCCGCGGATCGACCAGCTTCATGCCGAGGTACCCGACCGCGATCGGGACGCGCGCTGCGTGGTGGGCGAGGAACGACGTGCCCGTCACACGCCCGAACGACGCCTGGTTCACCACGTCGTGATGAGCGATCCAGATCCGCCACGGAAGAGCGCCGACCGCGAGTGCCGCCGCACCGGCGAGGATCGCCATTCCGGCGCGGCGCCATGAGGCCCGCGCCGCGACGGCGGCGACCGCGACGAAGAGCGCGATCACGAACATCGACCCCTCGACCTTGGTCGCAGCGGCCCCGGCGGCGAGCACAGTGGCGAGGACGAGCGCTGCCGGCCGTTCGTCGACGAGCCACGCCCACAAGCACAGACCGGCGGCTGCGAAGAAGACGGCGACCGGGATGTCCGCCTCCGCGGCCGCCAGCTGATCGAGCGCAGAAGGTGCGAGGGCCAGCATCAGCAGCACAGCCCAAAGCACGGCCGGGCGCGCGCGCGTCACGCCGACCTCGTAGACCGCGCGCACGAATGCGGCGAAGAGCAGCCACGACTGCAGGTCGAGGAGGCCCGTCTCGTAGCCGGTGAAGCGGAAGCCGGCCGCCTCCACGGACGGGAGCAGGATCGGATAGTCCTTGCTGATCAACGCCGCCGACGTGAACCAGCCGGGATCGAGCCCGTTCAGCGCATACAGTGCGTGGGCCTTCGGCGTCCAGAACGTCCACGAGTCGTACGCCCAGAGGGGCTGGTACCAGAGGTCGACGGCGACCAGCGCGAGGACGAGCGTGACCGGGATCGCGAGCAGATCGAGTCGCGTCCTCGCCCGCCGAGGCTCTGACGGGCCGCGGCGGATGCCGCGGATCGCACCGCAGGCGGCCACCACGCAGACGAGCACGACCTGCCAGCGCGCGAGCGAAGCGCCGAGGACGTAGAGCAGCTGCGCAACTACGCCGAAGGTCGCAACGCCGCAGAGGAACGAGATTCCGAGCGAGCCCACCAGCGCGCGGCCGCCGCGCCACCAACCGGCGGCACCGGTGACGCCGACCCCGGCCGCCAGAAAGCAGCCGTTCAGCAGGAGCAAGCCGAAGAGGTTCGTGGTCAGTGCTCGATCCTCGCGACGTAGATCACGGGGCTCTGCCCGAACGCCTTCCGCAACGTCCAGACCCGCTCGACGGGCGCGACCGCCCGCGGACGCACCCCCCACGCGACGACGTAGTCGGCGTCACGCACGTTCGCCACCGACCGGCGCGGGAAGAGCGACTGCATCGCGAGCGATCCGAACGCGGCCCTCGCGGGCGCCCATGGGACGCTCGGCGAAACGACCGTCGCATAGGTCGCCGTCGACGGAATGAGGCGGGAGGCGCCGTCGAGCAGATAGCCCGGAAGGAAAGCCTGCACCGGGCCGGCCGCCTGCCTGTCGTATCCGTGCAATGTCGTCGTGTAGCGAAGGTCCTCGACGATCCGCCAGACGACGTACGGCGTCGCGGCCGCCACGACGATCATCGCGACGATTGCCGCAGCGACCGAAGGCAAGCGACGGCGAAGCGCACCGCGGAACCGGACGAGCGTCGCCACGGCCAACACGAGCCCAAGCGCGATCAACCCCCAGCCGACCGCGCCCGGCGAGGCTGGCGCACCGAGCACCGGGCCAGTCTAGAGACTGGCCCTGACCGCTACAGCTCGATCGCGATGCGATCGTCGACGCGGCGAAAGACGAGCGCGCCGAGCGTGAGCGCCACCGCAGTCGCGACACACAGGTAGACGACGTCGGCGAGCTGCGGCGCATGGCCTGACCAGATCGCGTCGCGGATCGCGAAGATCGGCGGCGCGACCGGATTGCCCCAACGAAGGACGTCGAGCAGCAGATGGTGGTTCTGTGCGTGCTGCGGGAGGCTGCCGGCGCCCCAGAGAATCGGTGTGAGGAAGAACCACGGCAGGAGCGCCGCGGTGAGAATGTGCTCGACGTCGCGCAGCAGGACGTTGAGACAGGCGACCAGCAACGCGAGCCCGGCGACGAAACCGAGGAAGACGACGCCCAACGGAATCGAAGCCCAGACGTACGGGCGGGCCGCCGGGACGAACACGAGCGACAGGACGATCAGGATCGCGATCATCACGCCGAACGTGACCGCCTGGGTCGCGACCATCGAGAGCGCGACGAGCTGCCGTGGGAACCGCACCTTCTTGATCAGCTCACCGCTGTCGATCATCGACCGCGCGGCAGACTGGAGCGAGACCGAGAAGAAGAGCCAGCACGCGAGCCCGCTCAGCAGATAAACCGGGTAATGGACGGTCGACTTGTTCTTGAAGAGAACGCCGAAAACGACGAGGTAGACGCACAGGAGGAGCAACGGGTTCAGGAGCGACCAGAGGATCCCGAGCAGCGACCCCTTGTACTTGGCCTGGAAATCGCGGCGAAAGAGGTTCGCGAACAGCTCGCGAAAGCGAAAGAGGTCGGCATAGACCGTCATCGGGGGCGCGTTCTAGTGTAGGGGGTCAACAAACCCTCCTAACAACGGCCTACTACCCTTCCGCTCCGTGAGCAGCCTCGCGGCACTCGCCGCATTCCCAGTGACCGCCTGCACGCTCACGCTGCTGCTGCGGAGCCGGCTGGCAGTCCGCCTCCGGGCTGCGCCCGAGGCCTCACGTTGGCGCACCCACGCAACGCCGCTCGTCGGCGGGATTGCGATCTATGCGGGCATCACGGTCGGGATCTGGCTCGCCGTCGCCGTCGGACCGCTCGCCGGCACCGAGCAGCTCTTCGGGATCTTCGCCGGAGCGACCCTGCTGTTCGCCGCCGGCCTGGTCGACGACCTGTGGTCGCTGTCGGCGAAGTGGAAGCTCGCGACGCAGATTGCGGGCGCCGCGATCGTGCTCTCGACCGGCACCACGGTGCAGTTGATCCATTCGCAATGGATCGCGATCCCGCTCGGGCTGTTCTGGATCGTCGGTATGACGAACGCGTTCAACCTGCTCGACAACATGGACGGCCTCGCGGCCAGCCTGGCGATGATCGCGGCGTTCTTCTTCGCCGCCGCGGCGATCTGGTATCAGCCCTCGCGCCTCGTCCTCGTGATGTCGATCGCGCTCTCGTTCGCGCTGCTCGCCTTTCTCCCGTTCAACCTCCGCCCAGGCCGCCGCGCTCTTGCCTGGATGGGCGACAGCGGCTCGCTGCTGATCGGGTTCCTGCTCGCGTCGCTCGGGCTCGCGTCGAGCTACACGGTTGCGTCGTCGACGCTCGCGACGCTCCTGCTGCCGGTGATCGTGCTCGCCGTCCCGATCCTCGACACGACGCTGGTGACGATCGTGCGCCTGCTCGACGGGCGGCCGGTCACGCAGGGCGGCCGAGACCACAGCTCGCACCGGCTCGTCGCGCTCGGAGTGTCCGAGACGTCGGCCGTCGTCCTGCTCGCCGCCGTGTCGGCGGCGCTCGGTGCGACGAGTCTCGCCTACGAGGCGTTCGGGAACGGACGGGTCGCCGCAATCGGCGTGCTCATCACTTTCGCCCTGATCGTCCAGTTCGGGAGCTTTCTCGCCGATGTCGACCGTGGCGACCTGGCGCGGCGCCGACCGTTGCTCGTCTACACGCGGCGCATGGCCCAGGTGGTGATCGACGGCGCGCTGATCGCGGCGTCGTTCCTCGCCGCGTACCTCCTCCGGTTCGACGGCATCGGGACGACCAACCAACGTCATTACTTCCTGATCGCGCTGCCGATGATGCTCTTTTGCCGCTATGTGGTCTTCGTGCCCTTCGGCCTCTACGCAGGCGTCGGGCGGTACGCGGGATCACGGGACGCTCTGCGCGCGGCAATCGCGGTCTGCATCGGATCTGTGCTCGCGGTCGGCCTGCTCGTGCTGACGCAGCAGCCCGCCGGCGACTTCTCCCGCGACGTGTTCGTCATCGATGCCTTCATCTGCGCAGCGGCGATCATCGCTTCCCGATTTGCGGAGCGGGCGCTCGTGCGCGGCGTCGAGCTCGCACGCCACCGCGAGGCGCGCAAGGTGCTCATCGTCGGTGCGGGCAAGTCGGGGCGGAGCCTGCTGCGGGAGCTGCGCGAGACCCCCGGTGAGCGCGTCGTCGCGTTCGTCGACGACGACGCGAAGCTGATCGGGCGGCGACTCGGAGGCGTGAAGGTGCTCGGCGGCGTTCGCTCCCTGAACGCGGCCGTCGAGCGCGTGCATCCCGACACCGTGCTCGTCACGATCCCGGACGCACCACACGACGCGCTCGACGAGATCGTCCGCACGTGCGCCCGGCTCGATGTGGCGTGCCGCTTCGTTCGCCGCGACTCCGACCTGGATCCGACAGCCGTCCTCCGCGCTTCCAGGTGACGGTCGAGACAGCCGTGCTCGCGGGCCACGAGCGCACGTGGTTCGACCGACTCGCCGCCGTGTACCCGCTCATCGTCGGCTACGTGCTGCTCCTGCTGCTCTACGGCTGGCAGGTGTCGAAGCACCCGACGCCGTGGAACTTCGTCGACGAGCTGCAGTGGGCGGCGTTGTCACGCGGAGTGGCGCACACGGGCCGGCCGGAGCTGCGAAGCCATCCGGCGGCGTTCCACTCGCTCTACACGTTCTTCCTCGCGCCCGCCTGGTGGCTCGGCGCGACCGGAAGGGCCTACGCAGCGGCGAAGTACCTGAACGTCTGCGTGGTCGCCGCGACACTGTTCCCCGCGTACTTCCTCGCGCGGCTGTTCGCCGGCCGGCCGGCGGCGTTGATCGTCGCCTTCGCCGCGGCCGCGACACCTGCCGTGGCATATGCCGGAATGCTGATCCCCGAGCCTCTCGCCTACTTCTGGGCGGCGGCGGTCGTCTGGCTCGTCGCGCGCGCGCTCCTCCGGCCGGGTCGCGCCACAGCCGTCGCGGCGATCGGGTCGCTGCTACTCGCTCCGCTCGTACGCTCACAGCTCGCAGTGCTCATCCCGGCTGCGGCGATCGCAGCAGGCTTTGCCCTCGCCGGCTCGGCGCGAGGGCGCCGCGTGATCGGCTCGTGGACGGTACGGGAGCGGATCGGGGCTGCGACGCTGATCGTGCTCGGCGCAGTCTGGTCGGGGTCGTTCGTCTCGCACCACTCGATCTCGTGGGAGGTCGGAACGGCCTTCCATCACCGCATGCTGACCTACGGGCTCTGGGCGGTCGGCGCCTACGCGATCGGGATCGGGATCCTCCCGGTCGTGGTCAGCCTCGCCTGGGCGTTCGGTGCCCGCTGCCGGACGTACGACGAAACAGTGCTGCTCGGCCTCTTCGTCGGCACGGTCGCCTGCTTCCTCCTGTATGCGGCGGTGAAGGCGTCGTACATCTCAACCGTGTTCGCGATTCGCGTCGAGGAGAGGAACCTCATCTACCTGAGCCCGATCGTGTTCACGGTGACCGCGCGCTGGTTCGAGCAAGGCCGATTCCGCATCTCGGCATGGTTGGTCAGCGTCGCAGCCGTCGCCTACCTGATCGCCACCACGCCGTACCACGCCTACGAGCACCTGTACTCCGACGCGTTCGGCCTCGCGATCCTCGAATGGCTCAATCGCACGTGGTACTTCACGAACACCGACCTGAAGTGGCTGCTCTCCGGCATCCTCGTCTTCACGGCCGCAGTCGGCGTCGTATCGCACCTCCTCCGAAAACGGAGCGAGAAACCACGGTACGTGACCGCAAGCCTGATCCTCGCCGCGATCGTGGGCGCACTGGTCTTCGGCTGGAACCTGACGGGCGAGATCGCCGCGGCAGACGCCTCGAACTCGATCGCGAAGACCTTCCGGAGCACATTGCCAACGCCGCCGGACTGGATCGACCAGGCAACCGGTCGAGCCCGCACGCTGTTCATCGGCAAGTCGCTGCAGGGGTCGAACGACTTCTGGTCGATCGAGTTCTGGAATCAGTCGATCGGCGACGTCTGGTCGGTGGACGCGACCGTTCCGCCGCCTGGCCCAGGCGTGACCCCGAACATCACGAAACTCGACGGCCAGGTCGCTCCGCAAATCCCCGTCCGCTACGCCGTCGCGACGCCCGGAGTCGACATGGTCGGGCAGGTGATCGAGACGGCGGCTGGACTGCACCTGTATCGCCTGGCCCAGCCGATCCGGATCGCCGACTCGGAGACCGGCGTCACACCCGACGGCTGGATGTCGACCGCCGCGCAATACAACCGCTTCGGATCGCCGAACGCGCGCCGGGGAACGGCGGTGATCGTGCTGAGCCGCGCCGCCGCGTGCGGGAACGTCCCGGCAGCGCACATCACCGTTCGTGTCTCGCGCCTGGCGCTCAGCAAGGACGCGCAGCCCGCACCCGGCCGCCTGTTGGCGTTGCGACATGCCACGATCAGGTCGACTCCGTGCGACACGCGTGCGATCCGTGTCCCGGTTCGACCGCCGTTCCGCGTCGACGTAACCGCCGACCGCACGTTCCAGCCCTCGCAGTACGACCCCCGGCAGCTGAGCGTCCAGATCGGCTTCGGCTTCCAGCCGGACGCACGCCGCTAGCTCGGTTCTAGAGCGCGCGCAGCCGTTCCGGATGCTTGCGCACGAACCGCAGGATCCCGCGCCAGTGCCAGAGCGTGCGGCGCGTCAGAAGCCGCCGGTCGGTCACGGCCTGGTGCTCGTGATCCACGACCGCCGCGGGGACGTACCAGCGCTCCCATCCTGCGAGGGCGGCGCGATAACAGAGGTCGATGTCCTCGCCGTAGAGATAGAACCCCTCGTCGAAGCCGCCGAGCTCATCGAGCATGCTGCGACGCAGCATCAAGAACCCACCCAGCATCCAGTCCGCCGGTGCCGGCTCGGTCGGCGTCTCGCCGAGGTTGTAGTGGCGGCGCTGCAGCTTGTACGGATCGAAGAGCAGGCGCAACGGCGTGCGCCGGACGACGGTCCCGACGACGGTGGGAAAGCGCCGGCGCGAGGGCTGAACGCTCCCGTCGGGATAGAGCATGCGCGGCCCGGCGACCCCGGCCCGCGGATGCTCGGCGACGAATGCCCGCAGCGCCGCGACGGCGCCCTCGCGGGGAACGGCGTCCGGATTGACCGAGCAGACGAGCTCGGCCGACGTGCGCGCGACGCCCCGGTTGACGTTGGCGCCGAACCCTAGCGGGCTCGCGTTGGCGATCAGGTCGGCCGATGGGGGAAGCTCCCCGACACTGCCGGGAGCATTCGCGACGACGACCAGCTCGTCGACCTGAGGCACGAGCGCAGGAAGCAGGCGATCGAGCTCGCGCGCGTTGCCGTGCGAGACGACGATCGCCGCCACCTTCATCCGAGCACCTCGCGGTAGACGGCGAGCGTCCGACGTGCCGTCTCGGCCCAGGTGAAGCGGCGCGCCCGCTCGAGACCGGCGGCGACAAGCCGTTCGCGGTCGGCGACGGCGCGCCTGAGCGCTTCGCCGAGACGATCGGGCGTCGCGTAGAGGGCCGCGTCGCCGGCGACCTCGCGCAGCGCGTCATCGGCGGTCGCGACAACAGGTGTTCCACTCGCCATCGCCTCGAGCACGGGCAGGCCGAAGCCCTCGTAGCGTGAGGGAAGAACGAGTGCCGCCGCGCCGCGGTAGAGCTCGACGAGCTCGCCTTGTGAGACGTAGCCGCGAAGATCCGCACCTCGGGCGCGGAGCTGTTGTGCCAGGGCACGGTCGCGCTCGGGACCGGCGACGACGAGCGGGAGCCCTGCGTCCGCTGCGGCAACGGCGGCGGCGAGCGGGTCCTTCCGGGCCTGAATCGCGCCGACGAACAGCGCGTATCCACCCGAGCCACCGTCGCTGCCGGGGGTGAACACCGGGTCGACGCCGTTCGGTGTGACGACGACCTTGGCGGCGTCGACGGCGTAGAGCTGGACGAGGTCGCGCTTGGTGCGCTCCGACACGGTCAACACCCGCGCAGCGCGCCGCACCGCGCGCGGCACGACCACGCGGAACGTCAACCGGTCGAGCCGGCTCATCACGCCCGGGTCGCGCTCGAACGACAGGTCGTGCACGGTCACCACGGCCGGCGCGCGAAGACCCGGCGGCAGGGCGTACTGGAAGTGGACCAGCGCCGGACGCAGGCGACGGAGGGCGCGTGGGACGGCGATCGCCATCCGGAGCTCCTGCAGGCGTGCGGGCAGCTCGTAGGGCTCGATGCCCCCGGGAACGAGGTCCGGCCGGCGTGTCAACGCCACCAGTCTGAGGTCCGTCGCCAGCCGGCCGAGCTCGGCGAGCAGATTCGAGACGTACGTCTCGTCTCCGGTGCGGCGGCGGCCGAGCACGTCTGCATCGACGACCACCGTGCGCGCGGCGGTCAGCGCAACGCCTCCACGTAGAGAGCCGCCGCGGCAGCGGCGGTCGCATCCCAGGTGAAACGCGAAGCGCGCTCGAAGCCGGCCGCACGAAGCTCGTCACGGCGCCCGATCGCGCGCTCGATGCCGGCGGCGATCGAGGCGGGCACGAGCGGATCGACGAGCTCGGCGGCACCGTTCGCAATCTCTTCCATCGCACTCGCCGCGCTCGTGACCACGGGCGCGCCGCAGAGCATCGCCTCGAGCACCGGGATCCCGAACCCCTCGTAGAGGGAGGGATACGCGAGACACAGCGCCCCGCGCATCAGCGTCGCCAGCTCGACGTCGTCGGGCCGGCCGAGCCAGCGCACGTGCGGCGCGTCGACGTCGACGGATCCCCACCCACGCGATCCGGCGACACGCAGCTCGAGACCGAGGCTCCGCGTCGCGTCGACGAGTCGCTCGAGGTTCTTGCGAGGCTCGAGCGTGCCGACGGCAAGAACGTAGTCGCCGTCGGCGGCTGGACCGTCGGGCCGGAACACTTCGGTCGACGCGGCGTTGTAGGCGACGCCGATGCGCTCCGAAGGGATGCCCGCCAGCTCCTCGACCTCCCGCTTCGTGAACTCGGAAACGGCGAGGACCCGTGTCGCCGCGCGGAGCACCGGCAGCAGCAGCGTCCGCGCATAGCCGCGCGTCCAGGCGGTGAACAGCTCGGGATGGCGAACGACGGCGAGATCGTGCACCGTCACGACGACCGGAACCGAAGCGCGCACCGGCGCGCGGAAGGTCGTGCAGTGCAGGACGTCGAGGCGGCGGGCCTGGAGCGGCAACACGAGCGGGTACCAGAGCACGTCGCGGGCGGCGGCCGTCGCCCGCCCGGCGCCGCCCCACGTGAGCCGATGCAACTGGACGTCGTCGCGCCGCGCGAGCCCGCCGACCAGGCCGTCGACGTACCGGGCCGTGCCCGCGGTGTCGAGCACGAGCGGCGCAACGTCGATGCCGACCCTCAACGCGCAGCCTCCCAGGCGCGGAGCATCGTCTCCCCGACACGAGCCCATGTGAAACGGCGCGCATGCTCGATGCCGCGCCGTCCCAGCTCATCGCGCCTTGCGGCAGCCTCGACGACCGCGGCCGCCCAGGCCTCGGCGTCATCCGGGTCGGCGCGGAGCGCAACATCGCCCGCGGCCTCGTCCATCGAGGGATGGGACGAGGCGACGACCGGCGTGCCGCTCGCCATGGCTTCGACGATCGGGATCCCGAAGCCCTCGAATCGCGACGGATATGCGACGACCGCTGCGCCGCGATAGAGACGCCCGAGCTCCTCGTCCGACAGGCGGCCCAGCTTCACGATGCCGGGCGCAGCGAGCTCGGGCTGGTCGCCCCAGCCGCGCCCGCCGACGACGGCGAGGCGAAATCGCCCTTCGAGCAGCGCGTGCGACCGCACGAGCACCTCGAGGTTCTTGCGTGGCTCGAGCGTCGCAACAGTGAGCACGTAGTCTCCGCCGAGGTCCTCGCGCTCACCGTCCGGCGTGAACGACGCGCCGACGCCGGGCGGGGCGACGTGCACGCGCGCCGGGTCGACGCCGAGGGTCGCGACCACATCGCGCGCGGTGTACTCCGAGTTGACGAACACCGTGGCGCAGCTCCTCGCGTCGCGGTACTTCGCTGCGTGCATCGAGTACGTCCTCGCGGTCACCCACTCGCGATGATGGAGCGGGACGAGGTCGTGGATCATCGTCGAGCGGATGCCGCTCCGCTGCGGCGGATACATCCAGTCGGTGTAGTGCAGGACGTCGACCGGACCGAGAAAGCGCTCGACGGGCGGCCGGCCGGAGCGGCTCCACGCCTGCCGCCAGAAGTGGGCGAACGGCAAGAAGCGCAACTTGAGCTCGACCGGCAGGCCGTCGACGGCCTGCGGGATGCGGCGGAGGCCTTCAGGGCTCGTTGGCGCGAAGGCGACGATCTCCGCATCCGTTGCAGCCGCCGTCAGCCCTGCGAGCGAGCCGAGGATGTAGTTGCCGATCCCCGTCCGCTCGTGCGAGAGCGGACTGACGTCGAACGCGATCCTCACGGACGGAAGTCGAACCGGAGGAAATGCACGCCGAGCGGCCGTTTGTCGGTGCTCCCCGGGATCACGTCGGCGGGAACGAGCGTCTTCGCGACCTCGAACCGCACCGCACAGACGCGGTCTGAGCCTGGCCGCAGCGGAACGTTCAGCCGCGCAAGCGCGGCGGGCTGAACGTGCGCGACCCCGGCCACCTTGCCGCCGACGACCGCGGTGACGACCTGCGCCGAGTGGTAGAGGCTCGCGTCGCTCTGGAGCAGCACCGACAGCCGGCCGCCGGTGCACGACGAGCGCGCGTAGGTCACCGTCTTCCCCGACCACGTGTCACCGGGATCCCGATAGAGCCCATGCACATCGGTCTTGATCACGACGACAGGGCCGTCGACTCGTACCAGGTTGAGCCCGATCCTCGGGTCGCGCCCGATCACCTTGCCGACGAGGTCGGTGCCGTCGCTCGTGAGCGCGAAGCGGGCTCTGACGACGTGGCCCGCGTCGTCGACGAGCGTGCCGTCGGCGCGCGGCTGGACGTGGGTCTCGGGCAGCCCAC
Organism: uncultured Thermoleophilia bacterium; assembly: GCA_963715115.1. Classification (GTDB taxonomy): domain Bacteria; phylum Actinomycetota; class Thermoleophilia; order Gaiellales; family Gaiellaceae; genus PALSA-600. Next base: position 12,327 of record CAVQRE010000025.1, on the reverse strand, counting down.
CGGGCACGGGACCGCCGAGGTCGTACACGGTTCGGACGCTCCGGTTGAAGAACTCGTTCATCCAGACCGCATGCGCCTCGAGCCGCCCGTCCCAGAGGAACGACACGTTCGCGGTGCGGCCGACCTGACGGTCGATCCAGTCACGATGCTCGACTCGAATCCCGGCCCACAGCGACCCGACGGACGCGATGCGGATCCCGTGGCGGCCGTTCTGCACGGCCGCGGTCGTGATTGCGAAGTACGCCGCGACCGGCACCGCGAGGATCGCGAGGTGCCTGCGGGGCACGGCGAGGAAGAGCACGCCGGCCGCGACACAGGCGGCGAGGACGCCCCACTTGATCTGCCCGAGGGAGAGGTAGTGGTCGTTGACCCACCACCACGGAAGCAATGCGAACGTGTCCGAGACCGCGCTGGTCGTGATGAAACGGTCGTAGGGGACCGCGACCGGAAGCACCGCCGCGACCGCCGCCGCGGCGATGTAACGCCACCGGCCGCGCGGCACCTTCGTCCCGACCGCGACGAGCGCCGCGAGAGCGAACGGCGCGACGTAGAACATGTTCCGCTCCTCGATGCGCTGTGACTGTCGACTCGCGAACGCAGCGACCTCGATCACGAGCAGTACCGTCACCGGCAGCGACACGGCGACGAACGCACGACCTGCCTGCGGAAGCTGGCGCGGGCTCAGCCACAGGACGAGCAGTGCGGCGAACGGGATGACGCCGAGATAGAGGTCGAGCTCCGCGATGTGCCAGAGGGCGTAGTGAGCAACCTCCGAGAAGGAGTAGGAGGTAGCCGTCGCGGCTCGGTAGGCGCCGAGCAGGGTCAACGGTGACCGGCCACGAGCGATCGTCGCTACGACCACGATCAGAGCCCCGCCCCCGAGCACGGCATACGTCGTCACGAACGATCGGAGCTGGGAGCGAAGGTTTCGCTCGATCAGCCCGAGCACGATCGGCGCGACGACGATCGCGGCGACCAGCGCCACCGCCTGCGCGCGTGTGAGATAGGCGACGCCGACAAGCGCCAGCACCACCATCTGCCGCATCATCGTCGGTCGTTCCAGCGCAGTGACAAGCAGAAGGCACACGAGCACGAACAACGGATAGAACGCGTTCTCGGTCATCAGCGTCCCGGCGTAGAGCAACGACGGCACGAGCACGCTCAGGCCCGCCGCGACGAGCGCGAGGCCGCTGCCGACGAGCTTCCTGGCGAGCAGGTACGCAGGGATCGCAGTGAGCGAGACGATCACCGCGTTGATGCCCTTCGCGACGGCGTAGGCATGCGGCACCGGGCCGAAGAGCCGCCACGCGGGAGCAATCAGCATCGGATAGACGAACCCGTATCCCGAAGTGGGAACGCCGCGAATCTCGAAGTGGCCCGTTGCGGCGAACGACTTCGCCAGCTCCGAATAGACGAGCTCGTCGACCATGATCCAGGGGGCGACGATCTGCCGCGTCAGGAGGATGCGCGCGACGATCGAGCAGCCGACGATTGCGACGAGCCACGCCCAGACCGGGACGGCGACGGCCCGGGCACGCACGCCTGCCACCGCCTGGGTCACCCGACGATCCCGGCGTCGACGGCGGCACGCGCCAGCGCCACCGGGTCGGTGTGACCGACGTCGGCGGCCGCCTCCGCGATCCGCAGCAGAACGGCGTCGTCCACGGCATCGCCGCCGGCAGCGACCTCGAGCGCCTCGACGTACGCGTCGGCGACGCGCGAGAGCGCGTGCTGTCGCTCGACGTACGCGCGGGCCGTGGCGCCGAGCCGCTCCTTGTGCTCGACCGCGAATACCATTGCCGCCTCGAGCATCGGCACCTCGAACTCGTCGACGGGCACCTTGAGAACGACGTCGTCCGGCAGCTCGGCGAACCAACCGACGTCCGAGACGACGAGCGCCTTTCCGAGCGAGAGCGCCCGCATGACGGAGCCCGACGTCTCGCCCATCGTCGGGTAGCGAAGATTGACGAGGACATCGCACGCCGCCATCAGCGACCACATGCGCTCCTCGGGGACGTAGTCGAGCCGCTCGACGCCGTCGCCGAGGCCGAGGCGCTCGAGGCGACGTCCGAGGTCGAAGCGCTCACCCGACGCGCCGGCGAGCAGCAGTCTCGCTCCGGGTCGGCTGTCGCCGCAGAGAGGCGAACGCCTCGAGCAGCTGCGGGATCCGCTTGTTCATGTTGAGGAAGCCGAAGCAGCCGATCAGTGGATCGCCGACGGCGTCCACGGCCTCGACGGCAGGTGTCGGCCAGGCGGGGTGCGGGATTCGCCAGAGCCGGCCCTCGTAGCCGGCGATGCGTGCGCGCTCCGCCACGAACTCCGAGTGGACGATCAGCCCGTGCGCACTGTCGAGGATGCCTCCCGCCAGCGGAAAGCGCTCGGGCTGGGTCTCCCACAGCAGCGGCAGCAGGTTGTCGAGCACGCCGAGAGCGAGCAGGCGCCCGGCGACACCGAGCTCGCGCTCCATCGCATCGAGATAGCCACGCGGGTCGCCACGGCCGATCGTGATGCCGGCGACGAGGTGATGGAGAACGTACTCGTGGAGCACGACCACCCCCGGCGACGCACGAAGCGCGTCGACGATCCACCCGTGCGCGTCCGGATCGTTGCCGACGTGGTACAGCGAAACATCGGCGGTCGGCCGCCGCTTTCCCGGCTCGGCCACGACCACCTCGACGCGGTCACGCAGCGCCGGGAGAAGCAGTGCGGAGTAGTCGGCGACGCCCGAGCGGGAAGACGGCAGCGGTGAGTAGTAGGCGACGCGCAAGGATGCTCACCGCAGGAGCGCGTCGACGCACGCATCCCACGTCACACGCTCGGCAACGGCCCGTCCGGCGCGACCGAGCGCCTTCGCTTCCTCGACGTGGCCGCTCAGATAGGTGCACGCCTCCGCCAGGGATGCGGGCTCTGGCGAAACGACGACTCCGGTCTGCCGGTCCCGCACGACCTCGAGCGGCCCTCCGGAATCGACGGTCGTCACGACGGGCTTCGCCGACAGGAACGCCTCGTACGGGACCATGCCGAAGTCCTCGTCGACGGGCGCGTAATAGACGGCGAGGCAGCGTGCGTACAGGTCGGCGAGCGTGTCGTCGTCGACGCGGCCGGTGAACTCGATCTGGCCGTTCAGCTCGCCCGCGAGCCGCTCGAGGCGCTCGCGGTCGGGCCCCTCGCCCGCGATCACAATGCGCAGCGACGGCTCCGAGCGAGCGGCCTCGATCAACAGGTCGATGCGCTTCGCGCGATCGAGACGATTGACCGACAGGACGAACCCCTCCGGCTCCGCGGTGCGGTACGGCAGCGCCTGCGGCGGGTGCGGCAACACCTCGGCCTCGACGTCGTTGAAGCGCCGCAACCGGTCCGCGACGTTCTGCGACGTCGCAAAGACGCGGCGCGCTTCCCCGAGCGAAACGGCGTCGAGCCGTTCGACAGCCCGACGCGTCGCACGGTCCTCGGGCGAGTCCGAGAACTGCCCGAGCTCGGTTCGGTCGTAGTCGTAGGCCTGCCGAAACTGGTGCAGCACCCATGCGACCTTGTTCGGATGGCGGACGCAGTAGGCGGGGAACTTCGTCGCGATCAGCCGGTCGATCGCACGGCCGTCGGACTCGGTCAGATCGACGAGGCGCCAGAGGAACGCCTGGTCGAGAACGCGCGTGCCCGGATACCACTTGAACGGGATCGTGACGAGCTCGGCCTCGTGACCTCGCGCTCGCAGTGCGCCGACGAGATCGTCCGCCATCACCTCGGCCCCGCCGTGGACGAACGGCACCTGCGGCGCACAGACGGCGACCCTCACGGCTGCTGCTTGAGCTCGAGCCGGGCGATGCGCTCGTCCAGGTCGTCGATCAGCTTCAGCACAGCGTCGTTGAAGGCACGCTGATCGGCAAAGGCGGGCTCGACGTACCAGCGCATCAGGCGCCGCAGCACCGCCTTGACCGGGCCGCCCTTGCCCACGATCGGCCGTTCCGCGGAGACCGGCCACATCCGCTCGGCCTGGTCGCGAACGCTCAGCCGGACCTGGGCCGGCGGAACGTCTGCGCCGCGCGGACCGGCCGCGCGGACCTCTTCCTTCAGCCGCGCGAACAGCACGGCGACGTCGGTCGTTTCCTCCGGCTCCGCCATGGGCGAGAGTGTAAAGACCCCCCGTTACGGCGCTGTTAGCTGGCGGACGGGTTAAGAAGGGGCGGCGAGAAATGACGCCTGCCGTGACGAGCGGCGGGTATGGATGGTGGCTACGGACTCGTCCGGTCCGCGCCGGGCGCCCTAACACCGGACCATGTCGACTGGCCAATCCCGCGCTGCTGTGGCCGTCGCGTTTGCTCCCGCCTTCCACCGACCACTACCAGGCGCTCGCCGAGGCCGCACCCCCGCGCACGAAACGGCGCGAGCGGGCCGCGTCATCCGTCACGGGCGACGCTGCTGGTGATCTCGCCTCCGCCAGCCGATGTGAAGGCAAGCCGAGCTCCGCGACCTGGAAAGCCCGGTCAGCAGGAGATAATCCGGCCTGACCCCGACGACCGCCAGGAGAACCTCCCTGGCTTCACAGTCGCGCTGTCGGTGCTCGCTTCCGCCCAACGGGCCTCATGCACGGTTTCCTGGTGTCGCGATCATCGGGGTACACCGAGCAGGCGAACAGGCAACGCCACCCGCGGCACTGGGCGGCACTCGCCAGCGCGGGGCAGGAGCCAAGCCCTTCGTTAATCGCACTCGTCCGCTTGGAAGTTAATCTCCTGGCGTACACGGTCAGGCGGAAGAGTGATTGCGGGCCGTTGCTTTGCCGCCCTTGCGGCCGGCCGCTTTCTTTTGCGCCGTCGTTCCCCCTTGCGAAGCAGATGACTTCTTCGAGGACGAATGCGACGCTTTGCCGCCACGACTCGAAGCGCCGGGCGAGTTCGCGATCTTCGCAGCGCGCTCCTTCGACATCCCCTTCTCCTTCAACGCCTCGTACTGCTTCTCGTTCTTGACGTGTGCGCTCTTACCAGGCATTAACCGCCTCCCATCGTCTGACAAACGGAGATACACCAACATCTGGCGCTGATCTCACGGGATTAGATAGCGAAGATAGTCGGTTCGGCCACTCACGAATCCCAGACACGGACCTAGCCTTAGTCGTTTATCCCACGGCTCGCCGAATGATCTGACAGAGGTAGCGCATACCAGAACCAGACGAACGCCGAGGCAGCGAAGACTGTCGCAGCGACGCCGACCCAAACGTCAAACACGTAGGCGCTGACCACGTACAGCGCGCAACAGATCGCACAGGCAAGGAAGACCATGCCTGCTATGGCGAAACTGTTCGAGGTCTCAATCAGCTGCTCCTTACCGTGGTCGCGGAAACGCAGCCGGTGATAGCTGCTAGGCGCGGTCAAGAGGACGGTCGCCAGGGTCGTGCAGAACACAGCCGCGATGTACACAACGCGCTCGCTCTCTGACACTTGGGCAAAGCCCTTTGAGAACGGGAGGATCAGCAAGAATGCGAACAGCACCTGAACGCCTGGGAGGACGACCCGGAGTTCGTTCAAGAGTTCGATCAGTTCGCGGTCAAGGCGTTGCTTCTCGTCCTCTTCCTTCACACCGGTTTCTCCGAATGGTTGACGCAAGGACTGGAGGGAGCCGCGTTCCCCGGTAGACCAATGCTAGACGGAGGCGCCTAACTGGTCGTCTCAGGAGTTTGGTTTGCGTTCGCAAGGGACAACATGCCCGAGCCAGTTTCCGATGACCCCGGACACCGACGAAAGGCAGACCCGGACATGCTGATCGTTCTCGCGATCTTGATTCTGCTCATCGCGTTCGGCGGCGGAATCTTCATCTCGAAGTTCCTGTTCCTGCTGCTGATCCTGCTGCTCATCGTCTTCCTGCTTTCCCGAAGAACAACGTAGGCAGTCGACGCACGCTAAACCCGCGCCTCGAATTGGCTCAACACTGGCCGCGCGGCGTTTCTTCGTTGCAAAGACGGGTACGCCGCGGGTAGGCCGACGAAGGAGGACACCATGGCTGACCATGTGGCCACAGCAGCAATCGAGATCAGCGCCTCACGCGGAAAGATTTGGACCGCGCTGACCGATCCTGAGCAGATCAAGAAGTACATGTTCGGCTCTCAGGTCGTAACCGATTGGGAACAAGGAAGTCCAATCGTATGGAGGGGCGAGTACGAGGGGAAGACGTACGAAGACAGAGGCAAGATCCTCGAGATCGAGCCAGAACGGCGTCTGAAGGTTACGCACTTCAGCCCGTTGAGCGGCCGTGAGGACGCCCCCGCGAATTACCACACGCTCACGTACGAACTCGAGAAGCGCGGCGACAAGACGCGCGTCGCGTTGAGTCAAGACAACAACGCGAGCGAGGAGGAGGCTGAACATTCGAAGGGCAACTGGGAAAAGATGTTGACTGGGCTAAAGGAAGTCGTAGAAGGCGCCTAGCCTGATGTCTTCGCGTCGCTAGGCGGCCATCTCCTCTGCCTTGTGGAATCGTTCGCGAAGGTCACGGATGGCAGGCATGATCGCGAGAGCGGGGATGATCGGGAGCCAGAAGTTGAAAAGGCGGTAGACGACTACGCCGACGAGAGCGGGCGTGAAGCGAACGCCCATCCCGACAAGCGCGATGGTGAGCGCGAGTTCGACGACGCCCGCGCCTCCCGCAGGGAGCGCCCGCCGGGTGAGGACGTAGGCCCCAGAGTATGCGAGCACGAGGAGAGAGGCCGAGATCTGCACCCCGACGAACTGCAGTGCGGCCCACAAGCAAAAGATGTCGCCGAACCAGTAGAGAACATTGCCGAGCACCCCAAGCCCGTGGGCGCGTGGACTCATGAACAGTCGGCGAACCGTGACCGCACCGGCAACCGTGTCCGCGAAGAGGCGTCTGACGAACCCCGACCGGCGCCGGCTGAGCCGCTCAGCACGCTTCGGCGACGTAAGCCAATAGCCGACAGCCAGCGCTGGGACAATCACGAGCGAGGGCAGTGTCACGCCCTCGCTTGCATGTCCGTCGAGACCGAAATACAGGAGCGCGGAGGCGCCGAGCGCGGCCATCGACAGCACCACGTATTCGAGCAGCCCAAGCCCAACGACTCGTCGCACTGCGTCGCGGCGGGACGAGCCCGCCTCGCGAAAGGCCCAGTAGTCGACTGCAAACCCACCTGAGGAACGGGTTGCGGCAAAAACACCGAAGCCCGCGACGACGGTCTTCGTCGAGGCTCCGAGATCGACCTCGTTTCCGTCGTCGACCCGTGCCATGTCTCTGAGCGTGAGAACGTAGCCGCCGTATGCGACGAGCTCTCCGGCGAGGCATCCCACGAGCCACCACCAATTGTGGCGCGATCGCGCGAGCCGCCACACATGCGGGAGGCCGGAGTACGAAGCGAGCACCAGAACCACTGCGACGGTTGCGCCGGCTGCAACGAGCACGACGACGAGCGGCTTCTCCTCGAGCCAGAGGTAGCCGGCGCGGAGGCTGCCGACGAAGCTTCGGAGGACGCTTACCAAGGTCTCACTAAGACGCTGACATAGGATCGAGCGGATTGGCCCGCATGCACTTGTGGCATTCGATGACACCCGAGCGGTGGCTCGGCGAGCAGCTTACCCAGCAGATCCTTCGTCACCATCGACGGCGCCTGCGCCGGCTCGGCTGGGAATACGCACTCGATCGACCGGGCGGCGGGTGGGTGGACGGCGAGCCTCCGATGCGATCGGGAAACGCCGTTGAGGTGCTGATCGATGGGGTGCAAGCGTTGCCCGCGATGGTCGATGAGCTGAAGCGAGCTCAGTCGCACGTTCATCTGACAGGCTGGTACTTCACGCCCGAGTTCGCCCTCACACGGGACGCCGAACCGCTCATTCTCCGTAACTTGCTCGCAGAGCTGGCAGAGCGCCTCGATGTCCGAGTGCTTGCCTGGGCCGGTGCTCCATTGCCGCTCTTTCGCCCTTCGCGCGGTGATGTGCGAAAGATGCGTGCGCAGCTGACCCGGCTGACGAAGATCCAGTGCGCCCTCGACTCGCACGAACGACCGCTGCACTGCCACCACGAAAAGACGATGGTCATCGATGATCGCGTCGCCTTTGTCGGCGGCATTGACCTCACCTCCGAGGCTGGTGACCGCTACGACACGAACAATCACCCGGCCCGCGCAAACGTCGGTTGGCACGATGCGTGCGCGAAGATTGCCGGCCCCGCTGTTGGCGACGTCGCGGAGCATTTCCGCATGCGCTGGCAGGAAGTCACCGAACAGATGCTCCCAGCCGTCGCACCGATCGAAGACGCGGGGGTGGTCGAACTCCAGGTCACGCGTACCGTCCCCGAAGGCATCTACAGGTCGATCCCGCGCGGTGAGTTCCGCATCGTCGAGTCCTACCTCCGCGCATTAGGCGCCGCCCGGCGGCTCATCTATCTCGAGAACCAGTTTCTCTGGTCACCCGAGATCGCCGCGGTTCTCAGCGAAAAGCTCGCGAATCCCCCCAGCCCCGACTTCCGCCTTCTGTTAGTGCTACCCGCGAAGCCAAACACTGGTGGCGACGACACCCGCGGCGTCCTCGCTGAACTGATCGAAGCAGACGCGGACGCGGGACGGATCCTCGCCTGCACGCTCTACGCGCGCTCCGGTGTCCACACCGATCCGATCTATGTCCACGCCAAGATCGGGATCGTTGACGATGCGTGGCTCACCCTCGGCTCTGCAAACCTGAATGAGCATTCGTTCTTCAACGACACCGAGATGAATCTCGTAACTCACGACTCTGGGCTCGCGACCGCGACGCGCCTTCGCCTCTGGTCGGAGCATCTGGAGCTTCCGATTGACCGGATCCCAGACGATGCGACCAAGGCGATCGACGAGCTCTGGAGGCCGATCAGCGCCGAGCAACTCCAGCGCCGCAACCAAGGCCGACCACTCACCCATCGGCTCGTCCTACTCCCGCACCTTTCAAAACGATCAGGTCGAGTCCTCGGCCCGATCAGCAGCCTGCTTGTCGACGGTTGACCACATCCACCCCGGGGATCGAGGCGAGCATGCGGCTGGTCGAGATCGTCAGGCACAAGCCCTTCGAACCTGAGCGCGCCCGCTTACCTCGGAACCTTCCGGCGTCCGACCTGAGCCGGGGCGTCCTCGACGCTCATCTCGACAGCCGCCGCATCCATGGCCCGAGCGGCGGTTTCGGCGGTCGCCCCGAAACGGAGGATCCGTCCGCCGAACGCGATCGCACAGACCGCGAACCAGGCCCAGCCGAGCGCGAGTCCGGCGATCACGTCGCTCAGCCAGTGAACATCGAGTAGCACACGGCTCGCGGCGACCGCGACGGCGATGCCGACTGCGAGTCCCGCGAGAACCGCCCGCGCCGGACGCGAGCGCCATCTTCCGAGGAGGAGAGCTGCGGCGGCGTAGAAGGCAGCGGCCGTCGCGGAATGGCCGCTCGGAAACGAGGGGCCGAGTGTCGCCGCCGCGGGGTTGAAAGTTGGCCGCACCCGGTCGATGAGCTGTTTGACCGTGGTGGTTAGGAGCTCCTCGCCGCCGATCACGAGAGCGATGAAGGGTATGACCCAGATGCTCCGTTCTCTGATCGTCTCGGCGACGGCCAGAACGATGCACAGGGCAATGATCGTGTAGATGCTTCCGAGCTGCGTAATGTCGTTGAGGACGTGCATCGACGTTGGCGATGCATGGCGGTTCCCCCATTTCGCGACGCCTCTGTCGATCGCCAGCAAACCTCTGTTGTTTCGCACCAGGTAAGCCAACGCTCCGAGCAGTAACCCGCCGCCGACGGCGAGGAGTAATGCGACCGTCATCGCCAGACCCGTCGCGGCTGCTGGGTCGAGTCGCGTTTCGACGAAAGCGCGAAGTCGGCGGTGTCTCCCGAGTGACTCTCCGACTCTGCGCGCGGCTGCGGTCGTCGGAGATGCCGCCGCCGGGATCTGCGGATAGCGCCAGATCGCGAATCCGACCGTGAGGCCGGCCGTCAGGGCGACGATCAGTAGAACGAGAAGCGGCATGCGTTGGACTCTGCGCGGCGACGGCTAACAGGCGCTGCGAGCTGTTTGCAGGTTGGGCAAAGATTCAACGTTCACCAATTGGGCATACCCTTGGCGACCCGGTGGAAACACTTGAAGAACCACTTCCACTAACAGCCGACCGGCACGCGAGGGCGACCGGTCTGGAGATACCTACCCTCACGGCGCCCCGAGGTGGCCCGGCGCAGCGCTTGGCCGACGCGTTCGGAGAATGGCATCCCGTGATCGTGTTCCTGGTCACGATGCTCGCTGGCCTAGCAGCGGTCGCAGGACTCTCGATTGTCCTCGGTGCTCTCGTGACGCGAGTCGTTGAGCCCTCCTGGGGCATCGGTGCCGCTGACGAACGCGTGAACGTTTGGCTGGCAGCGCACCGGACGACCTCGCGGACGCATGCCTCATTTATCGGTTCGACCATCGCCGGCGGAGTTGTGCTCCCGATCGTGGTTGGCACGCTGGCCATCGTTTGTCTGTTGCTCCGCAAGTGGCTGATCGCGGCGTTCCTGGTGTTCGTGCTTGGCGTTGAGTCGGCGTCCTACCGGGCCACAACGCTCGTCATTCATTCGCATCGTCCTCGAGTTGTTCGCCTGGAGCAGTTGCCTGTCAACGCCAGCTATCCGTCAGGGCACACTGCTGCGTCGGTCGCGGTGTATGGAGGTCTCGCGCTTCTGCTCACTTCGAGGTTCACGAACAGCGCGTTTCGCGCGTTCGCCTGGGCGCTGGCGTTGGCGATCGTTGCGTTCGTGGCCGTGTCGCGCATGTACCGGGGGATGCACCATCCGCTGGACGTCGGGGGCGGGATTGTCGTCGGACTCGCGGCAATTGGAGTCATCCTCTTCGCATGTCGAACGGCAGCTGCCGCTGCCGCGTCGCGAGATGGCAACCACAAGTGAACGTCGCAGTCATCGCGCACTCCGGGAAGACCTTGGAAGGCGGGCTCCCTGCGCTTCGTCGTGTGCTCGCAGCGGAAGGAATCGATAAGCCGTTTTGGTGTGAGGTGCCCAAGAGCCGCGAAGCGCCAAAGCAAGTCCGGCGGGCACTCAAGCAAGGCGCAGAGCTTGTCTTCGCCTGGGGCGGCGACGGGATGGTTCAACGCTGTGTCGATGTGTTGGCCGGCACCGACGTCAGTCTCGCGATCCTGCCGGCGGGCACTGCGAACCTCTTCGCCAGCAATCTTGGGATACCCAAGGACATCGAAGTTGCCGTCCGGATCGGACTTCGTGGCGAACGTCGCAGGCTCGACGTCGGCCGGTTCAACGGCGAGCACTTCGCGGTCATGGCTGGCGCCGGCTTCGATGCCGCGATGATCCGGGATGCGGGAGACGGCGGCCTCAAGGAACGCTTCGGCCGAGCTGCCTACGTCTGGACAGGGTCAGAAAATCTCCGTTCCAAGCCCTTCGCAGCCAAAATCAAGGTCGACGGAGTCGACTGGTACAAGGGCAAAGCGAGCTGCATCCTCTTCGGCAACGTCGGCAAACTCTTCGGCGGGATCGAGGTGTTCGAGGATGCACGGCCCGACGACGGACACCTCGAGGTGGGCGTCGTCACGGCCGACGGACTGCTCGAATGGGGCCGCATGATCGCGCGCGTGGCAGTCGGCGCGGCGGACAAGTCTCCCTTCGCACAGTCGACCAAGTCGAGGCGCTCGGTCAAGGTCAAGTTGAGTCGGAAGATCCGCTACGAACTCGACGGAGGGGATCGTACGAAGGTGAACGCGTTCAAGGTCAACGTCGGCGCCGGCGCCATCACCGTCTGCGTCCCGGGCGAGGATCTATAACGGGCCGACGTGCCTAGGCCACACGTCCGGAGAAGACGAGGGCGCCCTGTGCCAACCTCCAACGTCGTCTTCGGCACCGATCTGAGAGGAACACAATTGACGCACGATTCGCGGTCAACCGGAGCACTCGACTCCGTCGGATCAGCCGGAAGTAGCTTCGTCCAGTCACGCGCATTCGAAGGGCTTTCGCGGGCCGGATTCGTCGCGCGCGGACTGATCTACGGGATCATCGGTATCCTCGCGCTCAAGCTCGCGCTCGGGCACGGCGGCAAGCTGACAAACCAGCAGGGTGCGTTGCATACGGTTGCGCATCAACCGTTCGGCAAGCTCCTGCTTCTGCTGGTGGCGATTGGGCTCGGCGGCTACGCACTTTGGCGGCTCGTTCGTGCTGCGATCGGACACGGACCCGAGGGCCGTGACGATGCGTTCGACCGCATCGCTGCGTTCGCGAGCGGCATCGTCTACGCGGCGATGTGTGTGCTCGCGGTCGAGATCCTGCTCGGCGCGCGGGGAGGAAGTACAACCACCCCGAAGAAAGCAACCGCCGGTGTACTCGTCCA
>CAVQRE010000024.1:0-49041 GCA_963715115.1 uncultured Thermoleophilia bacterium | reverse complement strand
CGCCTGAGGAGTAGCGCTCGGCTTAGTCGCAGCCGCCCCTGCGGTTGCTTCAAGTAACCGCGACCCGGTCGGGCTGATCGAGTCTCTCGGATCACAACGATCGCGACAGCTAGCCCTGCCAGCGCGACCGCGGGGAACGCGAACGCGCTGATCCATTCTCGGCCGTGACTTCGCCGGCGCAGCGTATGTCGACCGGGATCTCGTGTTCGCCGACCCGCTCGGCGCCCCGGTCAGGCCGCAGTGGCTCACGACCAGGTTCGCCAAGCTGGCAGCGGCGACCGGGCTCCCCGGGACGCTTCATGTCCTACGGCATACGCACGCCACGCTGATGCTGCTGAACGTGTCCCGGTTCACGTCGTCGCAGCCAGGCTCGGCGATCGGCCCGAGACGATCCTGCAGGTCTACGCGCACCTGCTGCCGACCTCGGACGCTGAAGCGGCCGCCCAGGTCGCCGCGCTCGTTAGCACTCGTTAGCAGAACCGGCCGCAAACCCGCATGGCTGCGGGGAGGAGACTAGATGCCGAGGATCTGCTTCTTCTTCGCTGCGAACTCCTCCTCGGTGATCAGGCCCTGGTCCTTCAACGCCGCGTACTTCTGGATCTCTGCGGCGGAGTCGGGTGCGGCCGGCGCTGCGGCCGGCGGCGGGGCCGCCTGCTGGGCCTGCAACTCTGCGAGCTGCGCGTTCTGGTCGGCCTCCTGCTGACTCCGCTGGGCGCTCTTCGCACCCATGTGCGCTGCCCCGCCAACTACCACCGCCGTCCCGATGAGACCGGGACCTCTGCGTCTTCTCATGATCTCGAGCCTCCTGTCTGTGGTTACGCCTTTGCCTCTTCGAGGATCGCTTCGCGCGCTGCCTGCACGACCTCGTGCGGCACACGCTCCAATGCGACCAGAACGCCGCCCGCGTCGCGGATCGCCTGCGCGACCCGTCTGGCCCAGACGTTCTCCCAGACCAGGAGCGCGGCAGAGTTGTTCGGCTCGAGCTGCTCGCCGATGGCCAGGAGGTCATCGTCGCTGAGGAGCCCCTGCTCTTCCACATTCATCGAGGCGAGACCTGCCTGGATGTCGGCGTCGAGGTCCGTGATGTCGAGCGTGAGGATCTGCCCGGTCTCGTCCTTGCCCACGAAAGCAGCATCGATGATGCGAATCGTGCCGTCCCGGACGAGATCCTCGAGTGCGGGAACGATCTCGCCTTTGAACTGGTTGCCCGGGAACGCGAGTACCGCGTAGTCAACGGGTCCAATCTCGTCCATCCGTTCTCCCTTCCGCTTCTGTCGAAATCTCCCCCGACCAAGCCCGCTCGAGAGGCTGCCTCGACCCTAGCTGAGGGACGCCCGCGCTGAACACCAGATCGTTCTCGAAGACGATGTGGTTCGTATCGACCTGTCCTAGACTCGTGCGACCAAACGAGGAGGATCTATGGCAACGAAGGAAGCGACGAGCGTCGAGCAGGTTGAGGAGCTTCGGACCGGCTTCTCCGGCAGCATTCTCGAACCGGGGTCAGAGGGATACGACGTTGCACGCCGCGTTCACAACGGCCTGATCGACCGGCGCCCCGCGTTGATCGCCCGCTGTCAGAACGCGGCAGATATCGCCGACGCGATCCGGTTCGCGCGCACGAACGACCTCGAGATCTGCGTGCGCGGCGGCGGCCACAATGTCGCCGGACGTGCGGTAGCCGACGGCGCGCTGATGATCGACCTGGCGCCGATGAAGGGCATCCGCGTCGATCCGGCCGCCCGCACAGTGCGCGCGCAGGGCGGAGTGATCTGGAAGGAACTGAATCGAGAGACAGCCGCGCACGGCCTGGCCGTCACGGGGGGCGCAATCTCGACGACGGGCATCGCCGGCCTCACGCTCGGCGGCGGTCTCGGCTGGCTGATGGCGAAGTACGGCCTCGCCGCCGACAACCTGCTCGGAGTCGAGCTCGTGACCGCGGATGGGGAGATCGTCGACGTCACTGCCGACTCGGACCCCGATCTCTTCTGGGCACTGCGTGGGGGCGGCGGCAACTTCGGTATCGCGGCGTCGTTCGAGTACCGGCTGCATCCGGTGCAGATGGTGGTCGGTGGGTTGATCGTGCATCCGATCGACGCGGCGGCCGAGATGCTCCGCTTCTATCGCGAGGCCATAGCCTCGGCGTCGGACGACCTCACCGTCTTCGCAGCGGTCGTCCATGCGCCCGACGGCTCCGGCATGAAGATCGCGGGCATGATCGTCTTCCACACCGGGACGCCCGAGGAGGCGGAGCGCGAGCTCGCACCCTTCAAGTCCTGGGGCTCGCCGCTCATGGTCGAGGTCGGTCCGATGCCGTACCCGGTGATGAACACCGTTCTGGACGCCGGCTATCCGGCAGGCACGCTCAATTACTGGCTCTCGAGCTTCACCGCCGGGCTCCCGGACGGCCTGATCGACGTGATCGTCGACCGCTTCCAGTCGGTGCCGTCACCGATGACCGGGATCGTCTTCGAGCACTTCCACGGTGCCGTCTGTCGCATCGGTGTCGAGGATACGGCGGTCCCACACCGCGAGCCCGGTTGGAACCTGCTCATCCCGTCCGTCTGGCTCGACCCCGCCGACACCGACGCGAACATCGCGTGGACTCGCGAGACACACGCAGCGCTCGCGGCGCATCTCACCGACCGTCGCTGGCTCAACTACCTCGGCGACGACCAGGGAGAAGACGCGATCCGCGGCGCGTACGGCCCGAACTACGACCGTCTCGTCTCGGTGAAGCGGAAGCACGACCCGGACAACGTCTTCCACCACAACCACAACATCGTTCCGTGAACGACGAGGGGCGCCAGCTCACGCGGGAGCAGGCGCCCCTTCGTACACGCCGATGAAGCGGCGGTAGTTGTCCGCGATCTTCGCGACCGCGGCGTCGCGGTCGAATCCCGTCGGGTCGGCCGCGTAGGCCTTCACCGATTCGGAGAAGATCGACCGCCCGATCGCGAAGCCGACGTACCCGGCGAGCCCCGCTCCGGCGCGCAGCCACTCGTCGACCTTCGCATCGGATGCCCCGCGGCCGAGCACGACGCACGAGACGTGGTCGCGTCCTTCGCGACGCGCAAGCTGCGCGATCTCGCGGCATGCCTCGCGATCGTCGAGACCCTCGATCTTCCAGATGTCCGGCTCCACGCCGCCGTTCTGGAGCTGAAGGATCGCCTCGAGCATCAGCTCAGGTCGTAGCTCGGTGTCGTAGCGGTCCTCGCTTCCTCCGACGCGCTCGAGCTGCGCAGGCTCGGCCGGCACGAGCAACTCGAACAGGTACTTGCGCCGCCGTTCGTGCAACCACTCGGAGAGCTGCCGCAGCTTCACGATCTGGCGCTTGTTGAGCTCGGCGTCGCCTTCGGGGTTGTAACGGACGAGCACTTTGGAGAAGTCAGGGTCGAACTCCTCGATCTTGTCGCCGAAACGCTCGCCGTAGTCGAAGTCGAACTCGTTCTGTCCCGTCTTCTCGACCGGCATCGCGAGTTTGAAGCCGCCCGCCTTCGCCGCGCGCGCTACCTCGGAGCCGTATTGCGCATCCACGAGGATGCCGGCTGCGTCCTTGGGCGCGCCGTCGTCGACGGCGCGCTGAAAACCCTCCCAGATCAGCTGCTTGGCGCCGGGCACGTTCGCCGGGTCGCCGACCATCTTCTCGAACGACCCGCGATGGTCGAAAGCAAGGATGTAGAGCTGCTCGTCGTAACCGAGGTTGTCGATGCCGATGGGGTTGGTCATCTGAACTCCCTTCCTGTGAAGTGCGTGAGTTTTTCGAGGTTGTGGCGTGCCTCGATCCGGCGCACCGTTCCGGACCGCGAACGCATGACGATCGAATCGGTGACGGCGCCGTCGCGCACGTAGCGCACGCCTCGCAGCAACGCTCCCGTCGTGACGCCGGTCGCCGCGACGAAGACGTCCTCGCCGGCGACGAGATCATCTGTCGTGAGCACCCGGTCGAGGTCGAAGCCCGCCGCGAGCAGCGCCTCGCGCTCCTCGGGCGTCCGCGGCCAGAGGCGTCCCTGGATCCCGCCGCCGACGCACTTGAGCGCGGCCGCCGAGATCACACCTTCCGGCGTTCCGCCGATCCCGTACAGCAGATCGACGCCCGTCTCGGGCCGCGCGGCGGCGATCGCCGGAGCGACGTCCCCGTCGCGAATGAGGTTCACACGGGCGCCGGCCTGTCGCAGCTCGCCGATCAGGTTCTCGTGGCGCTCGCGCTCGAGCACGACAACGCGGATGTCCGTCGGCTTCACGTTCTTCGCCCGCGCGACGGCATTGACATTCTCGGTCGGCGTGGCGGTGATGTCGACCGCATCGACGGCGTTCGCGCCCGCGGCAATCTTCTCCATGTACACGGCCGCGCCCGGAAAGAACATCGAGCCGCGCTCGGCGACGGCGATGACCGCGATCGCGTTGGGCTGGCCGAAGGCTGTGAGCCGAGTTCCTTCGAGGGGATCGACGGCCACGTCGACCGCGCTGCCCCGCCCTTCCCCCACGTGCTCGCCGTTGTAGAGCATCGGCGCCTCGTCCTTCTCCCCCTCGCCGATCACGACGACACCGTCCATGGTCACCGTGTCGAGCATGGTGCGCATGGCATCGACCGCGGCCTGGTCGGCGGCGATCTTGTCGCCGCGCCCGATCCAGCGGCCGGCGCCCATCGCCGCCGCCTCGGTGACGCGCACGAGCTCGAGCGCGAGGTTCCGATCGGGGGCCGAGGTTGCCATCGGCCCTGATCCTAGAAAACACCCGGGCTGGGGGCGTTGGACTACATCCGCTCGGGCGCGGCGACCCCGACCAGGTCGAGACAGCGCGCGATGACGCGCTGTGTGGCGCGGCAGAGCTGCAGGCGGAACGCCTGCGCCGGATCGCCCAGGACGCGGCACTCGTGGTAGAAGCGGTGGTAGTCGTCGGCCACGCGAATCGCATAGGCCGGCAGCAGCTGCGGCCCGCGGCGCTCGGCCGCCTCGCGCACGGTCGCCGGGAAGTCGGTCAGGCGCTTGATCAGCTCCTTCTCCTCGGTCGCAAGCGGGCCGGGCGAGGCGCCACCCTCCTCTGCACCCGCCGCGTTGCGCAGGATCGCGGCGATGCGTGCGTGCGCGTACTGCACATAGAACACTGGGTTCTTATTCGACTTCTCGGCCGCCAGGTCGATGTCGATGTCGACCGTCTGGTCGGGGCCGCGGTTGACGAGGTACCAGCGCGCCGCGTCGACACCGATCTCATCGAGGAGGTCGTCGAGGAAGACGACGTTCCCCGCGCGCTTCGACGCCTTCGCGGTCACACCGCCTCCGGTCAGGTGGACGAACTGGTACAGCAGGACCTCGATCCGTTCAGGGTCGTACCCCAGCATGCGCGCGATCGCCGCGTACCAGCGGGCGGTCGCGTGATGGTCGGCACCGAGGACGTAGATCGCCCGGTCGTAGCCGCGTTCGAGCTTGTCGACCAGGTACGCGACGTCGGCGGCGCGATAGGTAGGAGTCCCACCCTTGTCCGAGGAGCGGACGAGCACCCAATCCTGCTCGTCGCCGTAGGCGGACGACCGCGCCCACAGCGCTCCTTCCTTCTCGTAGGTGTCGAGCCGTGGGAGGAGCTCAGGCAGGCGCTGTTCGAGTGAGCTCTGCAGGGCCCAGCCGTCGAAGCGAATCCGGAAGCGCTCCATCGTCGCTTCGATCGATTGCAGCATGCGCGGGACCGGATCGCTGTCGTCGACTGCGAGCTCGGCGACATAGTCGCCCCGATAGCCGTCCTCGGGAATCGGCTCGCCACGTCGAAGCGCCTCGACGGACGCACGGAAGCGTTCGATCTGCGTGCCGGCGTCGTTGTAGTAGTACTCGCGGTCGACCTGATGCCCGCCGAACTCGAGCAGTCGCGCGACCGAGTCGCCAAGCGCACCGTTCCGTCCCGCCGACACGACGACAGGGCCGGTGGGGTTGGCGGAGACCATCTCGACCTGGACGCGGGCAGGCAGGTCGGCGAACCCCCCGCCGTAGCTCTCGTCGATCTCGCCCAGCGCCTCGACGAAGAACGAGTCGGCAAGACGCAGGTTGACGAAGCCCGGACCGGCGACTTCGGCACCGACGACGACGTCGAGCTCCGCCATTCGCGCGGCGAGCTGCGCGGCGAGCTCGCGCGGCGGCAGCCCGCTTCCACCGCCAGCCCGGAGGGCGACGCTGGTCGCGAAGTCACCGTGCTCGGCGTTCTTCGGCCGCTCGAGCTCCACCGGAGCACCTGCGATCTGGTCGAGGCGCGCCGCCAGGCGCTCGACGCTCCTCTCCGGGGCCGACACGCCTCTAGTATCGTCAAGCCAGATGGACGACGGCACCGAGCGGCAGCTCAACATCCACCTGGATCCGCAGCACCTCGCCGGCGTCTACGCGAACTTCGCGAACATCACCTTCTCGGACTACGAGTTCACGCTCACCTTCGCAAGGATCGACCATGAGGTCGAGGAGGGCGACGTGCCGGGCGTCGTCGTCGCGCGCGTCAACATGTCGCAGCAGTTCGCACGCGAGCTCCTCGCGGCGCTCCAAGACGCGTACTCCAAGTACACGACGGTCAAGGGCATCCAGGCCCTGCCGGAGACCGACCGGCCCACGGACTAAGAGGCTCTAAGCGCAAGTAACAGTCTGTTACTTGCGCGAGCTGCGCTCTTGCCAGCGCCGCGCCATCACGATGCGCTGCATCAGTGTCGGGTGGTTCTCGAGCCAGAGGTAGTCGAGGAGCGGTGGATCGGGCTGCTCGAGGCTCGTCTGCTCGAAGGTCTTGAAGAGCCGCTCGGCCGAAGCCGGATCGCGGGTTGCGTTCAGCGCGCGCCAGTCGGCTTCCGCCTCGTACCTCCGCGAGACGGCGTTCTGCAGCGGCAAGCTCACGAGCCCGACGACCGCGAGGACCAGAATCGCGTACGGCAGGTTCGCCGGATCGGCGATCCCCCCACGACGGCGTGTCGCCACCGCGACGATCCAGAGCGTCGGCAGCACGACGAGCGCGGACCAGCCGATCGCCTTGAGGACGTGCCGGCTGCGAACGTGACCGAGCTCGTGCGCGATGACCACGTCGATCTCACCGCGCGAGAAGCGCCCGTCGAGCAGCGTGTTCCAGAGAACGACGTGGGTCGACGGCCCGAAGCCGGTTGTGAACGCATTCGCCTGGTCGGTCCACGACGTGACGTCCACCACGCGTACGGGCGTCCCCTGCACGCTTTCGGCCCGCTCGATCCGCGCTACATCGGCGCGCAGGCGGGGATCAGCGAGCCGATGGGTGCCGGCGGATGCGATCCACCCTTCGGCGAACGCGAACATCGCAGCGATCGCGACGATCGTGGGCGCCGCGGCGAGCCACCAGCCACGCGGCCATCGCCCGGCGAACCCGACCAGCAGCACGATCGCGAGCATGACCGACGCGACCTCGACCGAGAGCTCCGCCCATTGCGCATCGAGCCACGCGAACGCGTCGAAGGGGCCAAGCCCGAAGTGATGGTCCCACCAGAGCGACGCGAGCCCGAACGGGAGATTGACGAACCAGAGCGTGACGAGGATGACGACGCCCGCGACGATCGCGCTCGCGATGCGCCCGAGGCCCATTCCGCGGATGCTCGGTGGCAGACGCCAGGCGAGGACGACGAGGGCGGCTATGGACGCGACCGTCCCCGTCAGCCACAGCAGATCGACACCACGCCAGTACCGCGCCGACCGGCGCAGCGCAGCCTTCGAGAAGACCGAGTGCTCGTCGACGCCGGAGAGATGCAGCGAGGGGACGGTCGTCCGGGTCAGCAGCCAGGCCCCGACAACCCAGAGCGCCACACAGACGACGACCGTCAGGGTCTTATGAGAGCGTCTGATCGTGCGCGCGGCCGTCATCTCCGACATTCACGGGAACCTGCACGCCCTCGAGGCCGTGCTCACCGGCATCCTGCGTGAAGGCGCGGACGAGGTGTGGTGCCTCGGAGACGTCGTCGGCTACGGGCCGCATCCCAACGAATGCTGCGCCCTCGTACGCGAGCGCAGCTCCGTGTGCCTCTGCGGCAACCACGACCTGGCGGTGGTCGGCGGACTCGACGTCTCGGACTTCAGCGGCGATGCAGCCGTCGCCGCCCGCTGGACGCAGAACGTCCTCGCCGACGATCACGCCGATTGGCTCCGTTCGTTGAGCCCGAGCGGCGAGCGCCAGGGGACTGAGCTGTACCACGGGAGCCCCCGCGATCCGGTGTGGGACTACGTGCTCTCGGACGAGATCGCCGTCGCGAGCCTGCAGGCGACGGTCGCGCCGGTCGTCCTGGTCGGCCACAGCCACGTCGCGCTCGCAGTCTGGCTCGACGACGGCCGGCTCGACGGTGGCCAGGCTCCGCCCGGTACCGAGCTCCCGCTCTCCGGACGGCGGTCGCTCTTCAACCCCGGGTCCGTCGGCCAGCCGCGCGACGGCGACGCCCGGGCGGCATGGCTGCTGCTCGACCTCGGGGCCGAGACGTGCTCGTTCCACCGGACGACCTACGACGTCGAGGGTGCCCAGTCCGATGCGCGGGCGGCCGGCTTGCCCGAGACGCTGGCAGCCCGGCTGCGGGTCGGTCTCTAGAACTAGGGAACGTCCTAGGCGGACGACGGCACTGCGCGAACGGGTGCCTGGCTCTCGAAGGTGATGCCCTGCCGCACGAGAGCGATCTGGACGTCCTCGCGCGCCTTGAAGATCCGCCATTTGACGGTCGCCAGCGTGATTTCGAGCGAATCGGCGATCTCGTTGTACGAGAGGCCCACCACATCGCGCAGCAGCAGCGCCATCTTGAGGTCGACCGGGAGGGCCTCGATCGCGCGCCAGAGCGCGTCGATCGTCTCGACCCGCTCGACCGGCTGGTCGACCGCCTCGAGCGGTGCGATGTCGTCCAGATTGACCGAGGAGATGGGCCGGCGCTCCTTGGCGCGAAGCTCGTCGAGGACCCTGTTCTTCGTCACCTGGAACAGCCAGGTCGTGAACTTGCAGCGCAGCGAGAAGCGCGGGAGGCCCTGGAACACCCGAAGGAAGACCTCTTGCGTCAGATCCTCGGCGAAGATCTTGTCGCTGGTGAGCCGGAGGACGTAGTTGTAGACCGGCGTTTCGTACATGCGCACGATGATCGCGAATGCACGCTCGTCGCCCTTCTGGGCCTTCCGCAGGACTGCAGGATCTGGCTGGGGGAGCGCCAACGGAGCGGGAGTATAGCTCCGCTTTCGGCCCGCAAACCGGGGCTTACGAACGATTTACCAGATCGCAACCCGTCATAACAGAAGGCTTTTCGAGGCCGAGGAAGCCGAGCACCGTCGGCGCGAGGTCGGCCAGCTCGCCGCCGTCGCGCAACGAGGCTCCCGCCGCCGTCACGACCAGCGGCACCAGGTTCGTCGTGTGGGCCGTCTGCGGGCTGACGCCGTCGGCCGCGAGGAGCTCCTCGGCGTTGCCGTGGTCGGCGGTGACGAGCGAGACGCCGCCGAGCTCGGCGACCCGGTCGACGACGAGGCCGAGGCAGCGATCACTCGTCTCGACCGCCTCGACGACCGCCGGAATGACGCCGGTGTGGCCGACCATGTCCGGGTTGGCGAAGTTGACGACGCAGAAGGCATAGCCTCGGCCCAGCCCGTCGACCACCTTCTTGGCAACTTCGTCCGCCGACATCTCGGGCTTCAGGTCGTAGCTCGCCACATCACGCGGGCTCGGCACCAGCTCGCGGTCCTCCCCGGGCCAGGCCTCCTCGCGTCCGCCGTTCAGGAAGTAGGTCACGTGCGCGTACTTCTCGGTCTCGGCGACGTGCAGTTGCCGGAGACCGTGGCCGGCGAGCACCTCGGCGAGCGTCTCGGGGACATCCTGCTCGGCGAAGACCGCGGGAGCGTCGAGATCACGGGCGTAGCACGTCATGGTCGTCACGTCGTAACCGTTGTCCAGAAGCAATCGGGTCAGCTGGCGCCCGCGATCGGGACGGAAGTTGAAGAAGATCGCCGCGTCACCGCGTTCGAGCCTCGGCGTCCCCGGGACGACGATCGGTTCGATGAACTCGTCGGTGACACCCGCGTCGTAGCTGGCGCGCACCGCGGCAATCGGGTCGGCGGCCTCATGTCCCTCGCCGGCCGTGATCGCGTCGAAGGCCCGCCTCGTCCGCTCCCAGCGCTGGTCGCGGTCCATCGCGTAGTACCGGCCGACCACCGTCGCGACCCGCTCGACGGGAAGTTCCGCGAGATCCTCGACCGCCGAGGTCGGCGACACGTCACGCCCGTCCGTGAAGGCATGGATCCACGTCTTCTCGGGAGCGATACCGAGCAGCGCCTGCAGGTGGTCGATGTGCGAATGCACGCCGCCGTGCGAGACGAGGCCGAGGAGGTGCACGCGCCGGCCGCGCTCGAACGCCGCCCGGATCGCGGGCAGCTCGGTGAAGGAGCCGTCCTCGATCGATTTGTTCACGCGCACGAGATCCTGGTACAGCCGGCGCCCCGACCCGATCGTCAGATGGCCGACCTCGGAGTTCCCCATCTGGCCCGCCGGCAGCCCCGCGGCCGCGCCGGACGCCTGCAGCAGTGTGTGCGGATACGCCTCCCAGAGGCGGTCGAACACAGGCGTCGCGGCGAGCTCGACCGCGTTGCCCGGCCCCGGCGGCGCGCAGCCGAAGCCGTCGAGGATGACGAGCGCTACGAGAGGGAACCGGCCCGGCAAATCGCCTCGAACGACTCGAGCTCGAGCGACGCCCCGCCGACGAGCGCACCGTCGACGGCGGGTTGCGCGAGCAACTCTTGCGCGTTCCCCGGCTTCACCGAGCCGCCGTAGAGCACCGGAACATCGAGCACGGACTTGACCACTTCGTGTGCCTCTCGTGCGAGCTCGGGCGTCGCCGTACGTCCCGTCCCGATCGCCCAGACGGGCTCATACGCGACCACGAGGTTGTCGTCGTAGGAGAGCACCGACAGCTGCCGACGGAGCACCGCCTCGGTTTCGCCCGCGTCGCGCTCGGTCTCCGTTTCGCCGACGCACGCGATCACGTGCAGGCCGGCCGCGAGCGCCGCCTCGGCGCGGCGCGCGACCGTCTCGTCGGTATCTCCGAAGAGCTGTCGGCGCTCGGAGTGGCCGACGATCGTCCCGTACACACCGAGCTCGAGCAGCATCGACGCCGAGACCTCGCCGGTGAAGGCACCGTCCGGTGCCCAGTGGCAGTTCTGGGCGAAGACGCCGACCTCGGTCCCGCCAGGACCTGAACCGCCTGCGCCAGCGAGACGAACGGCGGGCAGACGACGACGTCGATGTCCGCGGGGAGCGCCACGTCGCGCAGAGCGCGACAGAAGTCCCGGGTTTCCTCCGGGCCCTTGAACATCTTCCAGTTGCCGGCAACCAGCATCGATCAGACCTCCGGGATCGCCGCGACGCCGGGCAGGACTCGCCCTTCCAGGAACTCGAGCGAGGCGCCGCCTCCCGTCGAGATCCACGAGATCCGATCGGCCTGACCGGACTCGTGCACCGCTCGCACCGAGTCACCACCCCCGACGACCGTGAAACCATCGCACGCGGCGACCGCACGGGCAACCCCCGCGGTCCCCTCGGCGAAGCGCGGCCATTCGAAGACTCCCATCGGGCCGTTCCAGAATACGGTCTTCGCTGTCGAGATTCGCTCGGCGAAGTCGTCGCGTGTCTCCGGGCCGATGTCGAGGCCGAGCCAGCCCTGCGGAAGCTCGTCGTACGGCACGACCTGCGTCTCGGCGTCGGCGTCGAAGGTTGCCGCCGCGACGATGTCGTGCGGCAACACCACCTCGAACGTGAACGGATTCTCGCTCCGCACCTGTTCGGCCATCTTCCCGCCGATCAGCACCTCGTCGGCCCGGGCACCGAGCTGCTCCAGGACGGCCAGCTTGTCCTCGACCTTCGCGCCCCCCGCGACGATCACGAACGGGCGCTCCACGTCCCCGAGCAGCCGACCGAGGTTGCGGAGCTCGTCCAGCAACAGGAGCCCGGCGTACGCCGGCAGGATCTCCGCGACGCCGACGGTCGATGCGTGCGCGCGGTGGGCGGAGCCGAACGCGTCGTTCACGAACAGGTCGCAGCCGTCGGCGAGCTCCCGTGCATACCGCGGATCGTTGGCCGTCTCCCCGGGGTCGAAGCGAGTGTTCTCGAGCAGGGTCACTCGCTCGTCACCGACGGCCTCGCCGAGCGCCGCGCGGACAGGTGCCATCGAGTAGCGGTCGTGGTCCTCGGGCGACTTCGGCCGGCCCAGGTGCGAGCAGACACGGACCTCGGTCACACCGGCGTCGCAGAGCAACCGGATCGTCGGCAGCGAGGCGCGGATACGGGTGTCGTCGGCCACCCGGCCGTCCTCGAGTGGAACATTCAGATCGGAGCGAACGAGCACGATCTTCCCTCTCGCGTCGGCCTCTGCGACCGAGCGCGGGAGCGTCACAGCACCCTGGGCACGAGGTCGACGAGGCGGCACGAGTAGCCCCACTCGTTGTCGTACCAGCCGAAGACCTTCGCCGACGATCCGTTCACCATCGTCAGCTTGCTGTCGAAGGTGCACGACGCGGGCGAGTGCACGATGTCGGTCGAGACCAGTGGCTCCTCGGAATACTCGAGGTACGGCGCAAGCGATCCGCTCGCGGCGGCGGCGGCGAACGCCGCATTCACCTCGTCGACCGTCGTCTCGCGGCCGAGTTGCACGACGAAGTCGGTGATCGAGCCGGTCGGAACGGGCGCTCGCACCGAGATGCCGTCCACCTTGCCCGCGAGCTCCGGAAGCACGAGGCCGATCGCACGCGCGGCGCCGGTCGACGTCGGGATGAGGTTGATCGCAGCTGCGCGGGCACGGCGGAGATCGCTGTGCGGCAGGTCGAGGACCTGCTGGTCGTTCGTGTACGCATGGATCGTGGTCATGAAGCCCTGCGAGATCCCGAAGGCGTCGTGCAGCACCTTGGCCATCGGCGCGACGCAGTTGGTCGTACACGACGCATTGGAGATGATCGCGTGCCGTTCTTTGTCGTAGGCGTCGTCGTTGACCCCGAGCACGAGCGTGATGTCGGGATCGGTGGCCGGCGCGGAGATGATCACTTTCTTGGCGCCGGCGTCCAGGTGCTTCTGCGCCGCGTCGCGCTTCGTGAAGAACCCGGTCGACTCGATCACCACGTCGACGCCGAGGTCACCCCACGGAAGGGCGCCCGGGTCGCGCTCGGCGAAGCCGCGCAACTCTGCTCCGTCGACGACCAGCGAGCCGTCCCTGACTGCGACATCGTGCTCGAAACGGCCGAGCACGGAGTCGTGCCGAAGGAGATGCGCCATCGTCTCGACGTCGCCGAGATCGTTGAACGCGACGACGTCGAAGTCGCCTCCCCGCGCGAGGGCGGCCCGGAAGAAATTGCGGCCGATGCGGCCGAAGCCGTTGATGCCAACGCGTGTCTTCGCCATGTCGGCGACTCTAGCTACGCGGCCGTGGCTGCGATTCCGTAGATGTCCGCCAGCTTCTCGCGCAGGTAGCGCACGTAGGGCTCGGGATCGATCTTCGCTGTGCCGGCGACGCGCTCGAGTGTCTCGGCCGGCGTGAACTTGCGACCGTGCCGGTGCAGGTGCTCGCGCAGCCAGTCGCGGAGCGACCCGAACTCGCCCTGTTCGAACTCGCCGTACAGCCCCGGCAGGTCGGCGGTGACCTTTTCCCAGATCTGCGCCGAGATCAGGTTGCCGAGCGCATAGGTCGGGAAGTAGCCGATCGAACCCCCCGACCAGTGGACGTCCTGCAGCACGCCTTGCGTGTCGTTCGGCACCTCGATCCCGAGGTAGTCCCAGATGCGGCGGTTCCACTCCTCCGGGAGCTGTTCGAGTGGGAACTCGTCGGCGAGCATCGCCTGCTCGAGCTCGAAGCGAAGGATGATGTGGAGGTTGTAGGTCGCCTCGTCCGCCTCCACGCGGATGAGCGACGGCTGGACGGCGTTGACCTCGCGGTACCAGCGATCGACGTCGTGTCCTGCGAGCGGCGCCGGGAAGACCTGAGCGAGACGCGGGAAGAAGTGCCGCCAGAACGGGAGCGACCGCCCGACGAGGTTCTCCCACATGCGGCTCTGCGACTCGTGCATGCCGAGCGACACGCCGCGCGCGAGCGGCGAGCGTTCGAGCGCCGGGTCGATCTGATGCTCGTAGAGACCGTGGCCGAACTCGTGCATCACCGCGAACAGGCCGTCCAGGTTGTCCGGGAAGTAGCGGGTCGTGATGCGGATGTCGGAGATGCCGGTGCCCGACGCGAACGGATGGACGGTCGGGTCGAGTCGCCAGGCGTCCTCGGTGAAACCGAATGCCCGCGCCACCTCGAGCTCGAACAGCTTCTGCGCTTCGAGCGGAAACTCACCCGTCGCCGGCTCGTCGGCAGCGGCGCGCGCGGCCACCTCTTTCACGAGCGGCGCCTGATGCGCCTTGAGGTAGTCGAACAGGCGGCGCACCTCCGCCGTCTTCATGTCTCGCTCGAAGTCGTCGAGAACGATGTCGTAGGGCTCGTCGCCCACGTCGAAGCAGTCGATGTAGCGCTTGCGCAGGTCGAGATTGGTTCGAAGGACGGGCAGGAAGCTCGCAAAGTCGTTGTTCTTCCGCGCCTCGACCCACACCGGGTTCGCGAGCGCAGCCGAGCGCGACATCTCCGCGCGCAGGTCGGCCGGCACGCGGCGTGCCTTGTCCCAGTCGCGCGAAACGACGCGGATCAGGCTCGCCTCGAACGAGTCGTACTCGTGCTGCTCACCGTAGTCCCGTAGCTCGTCGAGCAGATGCCCGACCTCGGCCGACGTGAACTTCTCGTGGGCGATCCGGCCGACCGTCGCGAGCTGCTCGGCGCGCAGGGCGGCGCCGTGGCGCGGCATCATCACCTGCTGGTCCCACGCCAGCAGCGACATCGTCTTCCCGAGGTCGCTGATCTCCTGCAGCCGCCTCTGCAGCTCCTCGAACGACGTGCGGCTCACGGGAGAGAATCGTATATCACGCGTTCAGAGGTCTTGCGGCGGGCTCGGAGGGGAAGCTCCGAGGACGATCTCCCCCTCCGTGTCAGCCACGCTCCGAACGAAGACGATGGACGGGGTCTAAATCCACCGCCGAACGAACGCGGAACCCGCCGGTAGTGAGTATGGGGTCGTCCAGGCTCTTCGCGCTAGAGCAGTTGCAAATCGCCAGTGGCTAGCTTTCAACGAGGCTCACGATCGCGTGGAGGCGGCGATGTGCAGCAGCTTTCGTCAGCGGCGGACGAGCCTTGGCCGCGAGCTCTCGCAGCGATGCGGTCGGGTGGCGCAGCCGCAGCTCGGCGATCTCCGCGAGCTGCGGCGGCAGCGCGTCGAGCCCGAGGGCGCGAATCGCCTCGAGCTGGCGGTGTGCAGCCGCGGCGGTTCGCTCGAGATTCGCTTCGTCGGCATTCGCGAGGCGATTTGCGTGTGCGCGTGTCGCTGCGACGACGGCGTATTCCTCGAGCCGGAGAGCGACCCCGCCGGCGCCCGCCGCCGCCAGCAGGTCGCGGATCGCCTCGTGTCCCTTGGCGTACGCAATTGCGTGGCTGCGCCGCTCGGCCACCGCCAGCGCGAGCTCGTCCTTTGCCGCGACGGCGGCGAGGAACTCCGCTCCTGCGCGGGTGGCCGTGCGGAGCTCGAGATGCGGATCGCGCGGCCCGGAGAGCGATCCCCCGCCGAGCAGCGCGCCGCGCAGATACGCGGCGCGGCAACACGAGCGGCCGATGACCCGCTTCGGCGGCCGTTCGAGCGGCGCCTGGCTTACCGAGAGGACACCGGCCTCGAGCAGCGTCTCCCCCGCGTCGACGCCTAGCTGGTACCGGGTCGTGCCGTCGAACGCCCGGCGACGGTACGTCCTGAGCTCGGAGCGAACTCCGTGTTCGCGGAGGAGCGCGAACGCCCGGCGGGCGGTCGCGGCGTTCGACAGGTCGAGCTCGACGGTCACGCTCCCCTCGCGAAGGTGCCAGGCACCAGAAGCGTGAAACAGCGCCGACAGCTCGGCGAGCGTGCAGCAGCGCCGGGTCGGTGCGATGGCGGCGAGCTCCTCGCGGAGGTCTTCGGACAGCGTCAGAGCTTCACCCCCTCGAGCTCGAGCAGCCGGCGCTTGTAGTCGCTCCCCAGGTCGCCGTAGGGCCCGACGCCCGAGACCGAGACGACGCGATGCGTCGGCACGAACGGCGACAGGTCGCAGCGCGCGCAGAAGGTGCCGGCGGCACGCGCGGCGCGTGGGCGTCCGGCCAGCGCCGCGAGCTCCCCGTAGGTCACGACCTCGCCGCGCGGGACGCCCCGGAGCGCCTTGGCGCAGTCCCCGAGGAACCCGTCCGGAAGGTCGAGGGGCACGTCGCCGAAGTCTTCGGCCTCGCCCGCGAAAAACCCCTGCACCCGCACGATCAGGGTCAGACCCGGGTCTGGCCCTGGTCTGACCCCGGATGTCTGCCGCCGCCGCGGCCGCGGGAGCTCCGAGTGGACGACGACGTCGCCGGCGAACCACACCTCGCCGACGCCCCAGCCCGGCGCGTCGTACTGGATGAGGGTCGGCCGCATTTGTCGATGTTGTGGGTAAATCGGCTTGAACACGAGGTCGACGGCGGATTGCTGCAAACAAACGCTAACGGAGCAGTGCAGCGAGCTGGCGGGCGCCGTCGCCGTCGCTCTGCGGCAGCAAGTGGGCGTAGGTCTGAGGATCGTCTCGGGGCGGTCTCCGAGCCTGGCGGCCATCACGTGCGGCGGGACGCCGTCGGTGAGGCCGAGCGTCGCGTGCGTGTGCCTCAGCACATGAAGAGTCCCGGTCGGGACTCCGGCGGCCTTGCGCTTCCGGCCGAACACCTTGGCCAGGTGCTGCGGGCGGACCGGGCTCCGAGTTCGTCCGCGAAGACAAGGTCGTGGTCGGCTGCCGCATCCGCCGTCCCGTCTCTCGTCTTGAAGGACACCGCGCCGAACCCCCGGCCGAACTGTGTTAGATGTTGCTATGGCGCAGCTGCAGCCGCCGCGGGGTTCAGAGCACGCCGACGCCGTACACCACGAGTCGCCAGCAGTACCAACGCCGCCGTCCGATCTCGATCAGGCGCGCCGCACGTCGATGGCCGCGGAGCGCACGTGGCTGGCGTGGTGGCGCACCGCGCTGGGCGCCACCGCCGGTGCACTCGCTGTCGGTCGATTCGCCCCGCACCTCCTCGGCGTCACCGCTTGGCCGTACATGCTGCTCGGCTGCTGCTACGCAGCTCTCGCGGTCGGGCTGTTGATCGTCGGCGCACAACGCCAGCGCGAGTTAGAGGATGCACTGCGAGCTGGCGGCCACGTCCCGCTGCAGTTCCGTATCGTGGCACTGTTCACCGTCGGAGGCGTCGCGCTCGCCGCCATCACCGTCGTGTTCGTGATCGCGCAGCCCTGACTCACCGCTGCTGTTCGGGCTCTTTCTACCGCCACAGGGTGGCAGCGAGCTGGACGCTCGAACCGCGATCGCCGTGGCAGCTGGCTGGGATCTCTTGGCGTGACCTCGGCGCCGGTGGCGGCCGTCCTCACGAGTTGTTCCAAGCTCTGATCGTCCCGGAGCCGAAGCATCCCATTGAGGAAACGGCTTCAAACCGAGACTCTCCTCAGATCGGGGCGCTTTCGAGAGCCTCGGCCGGTAGCAGCCGGCGGGTCTCCCAGCGCCGTGCCATGAAGATGCCAAGAGAGGTGAGCACGGCGAGCAAGAAGACGATCAGGTCGCCGCCCGGCAGGTTGGTCACGAGCTCCATGAAAGCCCCCACGAGCCCGGCCATCGGGATCGTGAAAATCCAGGCGACGACAATGTTCCCGGCCACCCCCCAGCGCACCGCGTGCAGACCGCGTATAGCGCCCGACCCCATGACGGAGCCCGAGATGACATGGGTGGTCGAGACCGGGTAGCCGAAGTGGGCGGTCGTCCAGAGGATCGACGCGCATGCAGTCTGCGCGGCGAATCCTTGCGGCGCGTCGATCTTCGCGATCCGGGTGCCGAGCGTGCGAATGATGCGCCAGCCGCCGGCGTACGTGCCGGCCGACATCGCCAGTGCGGCGCTAACGATCACCCACGTCGGCGGCCGCGTGAAGTCGGCACTCAGATGACCTGAAGAAACGAGCGCGAGCGCGATAACGCCCATCGTCTTCTGCGCGTCATTCGTGCCGTGGGCGAGGGCAACGAACCCACCTGAGAACAGCTGCCCGAAGCGGAACCCACGACTGACCCGCGCCGGCGACCGCCTCGCAACGAGCCAGACGATCAGCATCATCAGACCGAACGCGACCGCCAATCCCGCGAAGGGCGCAATCAGAGAGGGCTTCAACACCTTCTGCCAGAGCCCCGACCACTGCACGACGTTCCAACCCTGGGCCACAATCGCCGACCCCATGATGCCCCCGATCAGCGCGTGACTCGAGCTCGAAGGCAAGCCGAGGTACCACGTGATCAGATTCCAGGTGATCGCGCCCACTAGGCCGGCGAGGAGGATGCTGAGCGTGATCGCGTCAGGATCGACTATCCCTTTCGCGACAGTCGCGGCCACCTTGAACGAGATGAAGGCGCCGACGAAGTTGAGCACCGCCGACATCGCCACAGCGTTCCGCGGTGACATCGCTCGCGTCGACACGCTCGTCGCAATCGAGTTCGCGGTGTCGTGGAAGCCGTTCGTAAAGTCGAAGAACAGAGCGACCGCGACCACGGCGACTAGCGTCACGGTCATCGTCAGTACCTAAGCGTTCTTGACGAGAATGTTCGCGATCACGTGACCGGCGGTCTCGCAGGCATCGAGGGCGCGCTCGAGCGCCTCGTAGATGTCCTTCCAGCGGATCACGATCAGCGGATCGACGTCGTCGCTGCGGAATAGGAACGCGAGCGCCTCGCGGAGCGTCCGGTCACCTGCATCCTCGAGCGAATTCAGCTCGAAGAGCGCTTGCTGAACGCCCTTCATCCCCTTCAGGTTCGAGCAGGCGATCGAGAGCTGCTCCACCGCCTTGACAATGATCTCGCACTGCTCGACTGCATGGCGGGCCGGCATCTCGACCCCGTAGAGCCCGAGCAGGTCGGAAGCCTCCTCGAGGTAGTCAACGACGTCGTCGATCTCAGTCGCCAACTGGTAGATGTCATCGCGGTCGAACGGCGTCAGGTATTGGGTGTTGAGCAGCGTGATCAGCTCGCGGGTGATCGCGTCCCCGACCGTCTCCGACGACTTCACCTGCTCCTGCGTGACACCGGAATTCGGATGCCCTCGGAATCGTCGTTCGACGAGTTGCGCCACCTCGAGCGCGTTTTCCCCCGCGTGCGAGAAGAGCGAAAAGAACTCTGTCGTCTTCGGGGTGAGCGAGATCCTCATCCGTCGCAAGTTAACCGAGCAGAGACGGCGTCGTACGTCGAACGCGCAGGGCTCCTCGTGGCCTCAAGCGTGGTCGCAGAGCCGTGCCAGATCCTAGGGTCGACCACCGGGGGGATCCGACTGACTGCTTCGTCGCTGTGCCCGGCCGACCGCATCAACCTACGCCGCAGGCCGTCCGCGACCGTGGCTCCTTCGGGCATGGCGCGAAAGGGTTATGAGCAACCGGCACGGGGGTAGGTTGCGTACAAGCAACCAGGGAGGGATGAGGATGACCAGGCGTCGCTGGAGTCTGCTTGGAGGGAGCTTGATAGCAGCGGTTGCCGTGTTGCTGGTCGGGGCGGGGGCGGTACCCGCCTCGTCGTCGCAGTCGTCGAACGGGCCGAGCTTCAAGCACGTGTTCGTGATCATGATGGAGAACACCGGCATCGAAGCGCTCCTCGGTAACCCGAACGCGCCCTGGATCAATCAGGCAGTGCAGACGTATGGCGTGGCCGGGAACTACTACGGCGTTACGCACCCGAGCCAGCCCAACTACATCGCGTCCACCGCCGGTACCAGGGAGGGTGTTCCCGACGACAGCAACGTCACGGTCGATCTGCCGAACATCGTCGACCAGCTCGAGAGCCACGGCAAGTCGTGGAAGGCGTACATGCAGTCGTACGCACTGTGTGCCGGCAACGCGCTGGCGACCTCGTGCGGGAACCAGCTGTACGAGCGCAAGCACAACCCGTTCATCAGCTTCCAGGACGTCCAGTCGAATCCGGCGCGAGTCGCCAAGATCGTCGACTTCAGCCAGTTCGCTACCGACCTTGCGTCGAACGACGTGCCCGACTATTCGTGGATCAGCCCCGATCAGTGCAACGACATGCACGGCCGCGGAGGCGGCGGCTCGACCGACCCGTGCGACTTCTCGAACGAGCAGCTGCTGATCAAGGCCGGAGACACCTTCCTCGCGAACACGGTCGGCGAGATCACTTCGTCGCGTGCGTGGGGGCCGAACTCGGTCATCTTCGTGACCTGGGACGAGAGCGACTTCACGGGCTCGCCGACCGACTTCGGATTCGGTGACACCCGCGGCTGCTGCAACGCGAACCCTGGCGGCGGCCATGTACTGACCTTGACGATCACGACCAGCCCTCACCAGCCTCGGGCCTCATTCGTGCCGTACAACCACTACTCGATGCTGCGCACGATCGAAGACAGCTGGCATCTCGGCTGTCTCGCCAACACATGCGACACGCAGAACGTGCCCGCAATGACCGACCTGGTCGGGCAGGGCAGCTAACCGTCGCGGCAAGCGGAGGGGTGCCCGCGAGGGCACCCCTCCGCTTGGGCGTGGGGCGACGTCGCCGATGGTGGCGTCGGCGAACGCGTCCAGCCACCGCTGCAGCCACCGCGCCGCAACCCGGGCGTGACGATGCGGCGCCTTCAATGCGATCAACGCCGTCAGCTCGAGCAAGTCTGCGAGAGTCGGACGCGGGATTTCGATCCGCAAGGTCGCCTCGGCGACCACCAGATTGCCGCGCTCGATCGCTCGTTCGAAGATCGTTCTCGGGCTTCCCAGTGCTGTGACCGTGGCTCCGTTCCGGGGCCGGACGGCCCGCCGATCCTATCGCCCTCAGTACCTGCAAGAACCGTTGCGGCTCGAGCAGTTCGCCGACCAGGCGTGACGACCGGCTGATCGGCCTACGGTATCCGGCATGTCGTGGCAGGACTGGCCTAGTTGGTTGCCGCGCTCGAGGAGGCCGCGAGTTCTGCAAACGCACTGCAAACGAACGTCGCGTCACGAGCCGTCATCGGCCTTCACCAGGTGCGCGCCGGCGTGCCCGGAGAGCCTGCATTTGAGGCATCTCCGGGCACTGGCGGCTACCTGACGTCACGGCGCTAGGACAAGTCGATGTTGTAGCGTCGCCGCGTGACCCGGGAACGGTTCGCGGCGTTCGGATACGCCTACGTCGCGCTCGCTCTCCCCGCATTCCTGCTTGGGCACGGACACCGCAACGCCCAGTCGGCGCTGTTCACGGGAGCAGCCTTCGCGTTTCTCTGGTTTCTCGCAAGCCTGCGCGCCCGGCTCACTCGCTACGACCCCGACGGGTTCTTCGTCGGCATCGTGGTTATGGGCGGAGCGGCGCTGATCGCCCTGCAGGCTGCGACCCTGCTCGTCGGGACCCCGCAGTACGCAGCGCCGGCCGCCGGCTGCGCCGCCGCGGTCATCATCGGCTCGGCACTCGCCGCGCTGCGCGCCCGCAAGATCGGGCGCGGCTTCGGTCGGGCGGGGATTGCGGGCGGTGTCGCAGTGCTCGCCGTCGGCATCGTCGAAGGCGCCGCCGGCTGGACGCTCGCCGGCAGCGAGGTCTACGCGTCGTTGCTCGGCTTCATGATCTGGGTCGTCATCGCCGCCACGTACCTCCTCCGCCGTTAGCGGCTCGGCCGTAATCTAGGCTCCATGAGCAGCCACGCGATCTTCCGGCCCCCTCCCCCGCGCAACGAGCCGGTCAACGACTATCTCTCCGGCGCCCCCGACCGCGCGAGCCTGAAGCAGCGCCTCGAGCAGATGCGCAGCGAGCGGATCGAGATCCCGCTCGTGATCGGCGGGAAGGACGTCACCACCGGCGAGCTCAAACAGGCGGTCATGCCGCACGACAAGGAGCACGTGCTCGCCGACGTCCACCAGGGTGGCGCCGACCACGTCAGGCAAGCGATCGACGCGGCCGCGAAGGCATGGGAGGACTGGTCCCGCTGGCCCTGGGAAGACCGCGCCTCGGTGTTCCTGCGCGCGGCGGAGCTGCTCTCCGGCCCGTGGCGCGACACGCTGAACGCCGCCACGATGCTCGGCCAGTCGAAGACGGCCCATCAGGCCGAGATCGACGCCGCGTGCGAGTCGATCGACTTTCTCCGCTTCAACGTCGAGTTCATGTGCCGTATCTACGCCGAACAGCCGATCTCGGGGCCGGGTATCTGGAACAGACTCGAGTACCGGCCGCTAGAAGGGTTCGTGTTCGCGGTCTCGCCGTTCAACTTCACCGCAATCGCCGCGAACCTCACGAGCTCGCCCGCACTCATGGGGAACACGGTCGTCTGGAAGCCGGCAGGCACCGCGATGCTGTCGGCGTACTACCTCATGCGCCTCTTCCAGGAGGCCGGCCTCCCGGACGGCGTGATCAACCTCGTCTACGGCCCCGGAGCGGCGATCGGGGACGCGGCGCTCGCCAGCCCGCATCTGGCCGGCATCCACTTCACCGGATCGACGCCGGTCTTCAACGGGATGTGGCGCTCGGTTGCCACCTCGATGGAGCGGTACCGCAACTATCCGCGCATCGTCGGCGAGACCGGCGGCAAGGACTTCATCGTCGCGCACCCGTCGGCAAACGTCGACTCCCTGGCCGCGGCGATCGTGCGCGGCTCCTTCGAGTACCAGGGCCAGAAGTGCTCGGCCGCATCGCGTGTCTACGCGCCGTCCAACCTGTGGCCGAAGCTGCGCGAGCGCCTCCAGGAGGAGGTTGCGACGATCAAGGTCGGGGATGTCTCCGACTTCGGGAACTTCATGGGCGCGGTGATCGACAGCGCCGCGTTCGCGACGCAGGCCGAAGCGATCGAGGAGGCGAAACGGCATGCCGGGACCGAGATCGTCGTCGGCGGCGGTTACGACGATTCGCACGGCTACTTCGTCGAGCCGACCGTCGTCGAGACCACCGACCCGGACTTTCGGCTCCTACGCGACGAGTTGTTCGGGCCGGTCGTGACGGCGTACGTCTACGACGAGCACCGCTGGGACGACACGCTCGACCTGATCGACCGGGGGACCACATACGGCCTCACCGGCGCGGTGTTCTCGGAGGAACGTGGCCCGATCGAGGACGCAACCTCGAAACTGCGTTACGCGGCGGGCAACTTCTACGTCAACGACAAACCGACCGGAGCGGTCGTCGGGCAGCAACCTTTCGGCGGCTCTCGCGCCTCGGGCACCAACGACAAGGCCGGCTCGCTCTGGAACCTGATTCGGTGGGTCAGCCCGCGCACGGTGAAAGAGACGTTCGCGCCGCCGCGCGACTACCGGTATCCGTTTCTCACGGAGTCGTGAACGACCAGGCGCGCGCCCGTGCCCGTCCGATCGGTGCGGCCATAGGCGACGGCAATGTGCTTGCCGGCCGCAAGAGTAGTAAGCGGGCTTTAGGGTTCGCCCCATGACGAGCTCGCTCTCCGCCTCGTGGCTGGGCACCCGGACCGGGCTCGATCCCGGCCGGCTCGAGACGCTGCGGCGTCGCGGCGACCTGCTTGCCTTTCTGCGGGACGGCGAGTACGTCTACCCGCCGTGGCAGTTCGGGACCGACGGACAGCCGCTGCCCGCACTCCCACGCGTCCTCGCGACCGCCCGGTCAGCCGGGGTGACGGACGAGCGACTGGCCCAACTCCTCGGCGCCCGTGCCGGCCTGTCCGGCGACCGTTGCCTGGGAGACGCCCTCCGCGACGGGAACATCGAGCACGTCCTGTCTGTCGTCCTCGGCGCCAGCTAGGCACGACCGGCGCGGTGCAGCTGCGCGTAGATGCTGCGCGCCGTTTTCGCCGGCACGCCCGGCACGCCCTCGAGCTCCTCGGCGGTGGCATCGAGGATGCGCTCGGCGGAGCCGAAGTGGCGCAGGAGCGCCCGCCGGCGCGCAGGGCCGACACCGTCGAGTTGATCGAACATCGACTCGCGCGCCGCAGCGTCGCGCCGCTGACGATGGAACGTGATCGCGAAGCGGTGGGCCTCGTCGCGAATCCGCTGTAAGAGCTGCAGCCCCGGTGAGTGACCGGGCAGCAGGATCGGCTCGGACCGACCGGGCACGAACACCTCCTCGATCCGCTTCGCGAGCGCGATCACCGCGACGCGCGGCAGGTCCAGCGCCGCCATTGCCTCCAGGGCAGCGGCCAGCTGCCCTTTGCCGCCGTCGATGACGACGAGATTCGGCGGCTGCGCAAACGACTCGTTCCACTCCGCCGACGCGGGATCGGCCGAGAGGCGCGAGAAACGGCGGAGGATCACCTCGTGCATCGCGGCGAAGTCGTCCTGACTCTCCTGCCCGCGGACCTGGAACTTGCGGTAGTGGGCCTTCTTCGCGACGCCGTCCTCGAAGACGACCATCGAGCCGACGATCTCCTGGCCCTGGATGTTCGAGATGTCGAAGCACTCGATCCGAATCGGCAGTGACTCGAGATTCAGGGCCTCACGAAGCTCCTCGAGCGCCTCGACGCGACGGGCGCGCTTCGTCTCGGCGACGAACGCCTCGGAATCGAGCGCGAGCCGCGCATTCTGCTGGGCAAGCTCTTGCAACCTGCGTTTCTCCCCGCGCTCGGGTGCGCGCACCTCGACGTGCGAGCCGCGCCGCTCGGAGAGGAACGCGGCCAGCGCCGACGCGTCACCACTTCCACGCGGTACCAGGATCTGCGGCGGGATCGACGGCGCGGTCCCGTAGTACTCGAGGCAGAACCCTTCGAGCACCTCCCCGAGCTCTGCGCCACCGGCGTTCTCGAGGTGGAACGAGTACCTGTCGACCATACGGCCGTCTCGAAGCGGGAACACCTGCACCGCAGCACGCTCCGGCGACACGGCGATGCCGATCACGTCGATCGTCCCGATCGAGCGGCGCTCGACCGCCTGCCGCTCGCTCAGACGCTCGATCGCGGCGAGCCGGTTGCGGTAGCGGGCCGCATCCTCGAATCGCTCTTCGGCCGCCGCCTCGTGCATCTGCCGTTCGAGGCTCAGCCGGATCGGGCGGTCGTCGCCCGAGAGGAACTCGATCACCTGGTCGACAAGCGCGCGGTAGTCCTCCTTCGAGATGTAGCCGACGCAGGGCGCGAAGCACCGTTCGATGTGGTAGTCGAGGCACGGGATCCCGCTGCGGCGGCCCGGTTGAGGGCCTTCACACGGTCGGTAGCGGAACACCCGGTTGAGGACGTCGAGGGTCTCCCGCACCTTCTTGGCGTTCGCGTACGGCCCGAAGTAGACGACTCCGCGCCGGTGGCGTTCGCGGGTGAACATCACGCGCGGATAGTCGTCGTCGACGGTGACGGCGATATACGGGAACGACTTGTCGTCCCGAAGGCGCACGTTGTACGGCGGCCGGTGCCGCTTGATCAGGTTCTGCTCGAGGTGCAGCGCCTCGACCTCGGTCTGCGTGACGATCGTCTCGATCTCGGCCGTCCGCTCGGCCATCTGCCGGATCCCTGGGCGGGTGTCGCTCGATCCCGGCTGAAAGTACGACCGCACCCGCGGGCGGAGCGATTTCGCCTTGCCGACGTACAGCACCTGCCCGCGCGCGTCCCGGAACAGGTAGACGCCCGAGCCGGGCGGGACACGCTTCAGCTTGTTCTCGAGGTCCTCCGCCGCCACCACGTCCACGCTAGCGTTAGGTGCAATGGACGGGCAGTACGTCGCCTACACCTTCTACCGGCTCGACCCGGCGTTCCGACGACTCCCGGTCGAGGAGCGTGCGGCCGCCAAAGAGGCGTTCGCTGATGTCATCGAGGAGCACGCCGAGCGATTCGACCACCTGCGGGTCTACACGACGACCGGCGTCCGCCCCGATGTCGATTTCTTCCTCTGGAAGATCACGCCCCGCTACGAGGACCTCGGGGAGCTCGGGGCGGCCCTGAACGCGACCCAGCTCGCCGGCTGGCTCGAGACACCGTACTCGTATCTCGCGACGACGAAGGCATCCGAGTACACGTCGGCGCGCAAGGCGCGCCGGCTCGTGCCGAAAGAGCTGCCGTATCTGGTCGTCTATCCGTTCGTGAAGGTCCGTGCCTGGTACTCGCTGCCGGAGGAGCAGCGCCGAAGAGCGATGGACGAGCACATCAGGATCGGCCGCGAGGAATTCCCCGGGATTCACAACCACACGTCGTACTCGTTCGGAATCGACGACCAGGAGTTCATGACCGCGTTCGAGTGCAACGAGCCGGCCGACTTCATGCATCTGATGCTGCGGCTCCGCGATTCCGAGGCTTCGGCGTACACCGAGCGCGACACGCCGATCTTCGTCGGCCGCCACCTGCCGATCCGCGAGACGCTCGACCGCCTCGACGGCGTCGGCTCCGGTTCGCTGGCCGACGCTGTCTAAAGGTAGGTTCGCTGGTCGCGCCAGGTGCGCCAGCCCGCGAAGACACAGGCGGCAGCGACCAGGATGAACGCAAGGGCATCAGGCCCCGACAGTCGTCCGAGAAACAGCCAGCCGAGATCGACGACGAAGAGTGCCGCGGCCCCGTACACGACCCACTGGGCGCGGGCGGGCCATGTCGACATCTCGCGACGCCCGAAGTCGCGCCAGAACACGTAGACGAACAGCGCGATCGCCAGAACGAACGCGATGCGGAGTAGAACACCGACCGTGAGCAGCGCCACCTCGAGGTTGAGCACGAGCACGGCGACCGCGACGCCCGCCAGGATCAGCAAATTGCGGATGAACGGCGTCATGTCGCCGTCATGTAGGCGCGAACGCCGAGCGCCGCCGCCACGAGGGTCGCAACCGCGAACCAGAGCAGTCGCGCCCGCGGGTCGGAGGGTGCGTAGAGCCATGGCGACAGCACGGCGAGCAGCGCAAACGTCCCGTAGGCGTAGTGAAGGTGGTCGGCCGCCCTCTTGTGGTCTGAGA
Organism: uncultured Thermoleophilia bacterium; assembly: GCA_963715115.1. Taxonomy (GTDB): domain Bacteria; phylum Actinomycetota; class Thermoleophilia; order Gaiellales; family Gaiellaceae; genus PALSA-600. The sequence goes on along the minus strand of CAVQRE010000024.1, from coordinate 22,134 downwards.
GAAGGAGCAGGCCCAGCGCCACCTGAGCGACGATCAGGGTCTGCGCGAGCGCGAGCAGTTGGGCGACACCGGATCCCGCCCGCCCACGCCGTCGGGCGAAAAACGCAGCGGCCGACGCCGCGACGCACACACCGATCACCAGGAATGCATTCAGGTGGTGGGCCGTTAGCATCGGCGAGCACCCAACCCTACTCGAGAGGTTCGACGATCGAAGAAGGCAAGCCGGCTCCGGACTTTGCACTCAAGACCGACACCGCGCTAGTCGTCCTCGAGCTCGTCCGGTTCGTTGAGCTCGTCGTCGAGCGCGAGCTCGTCATCGTCCTCGAGCCATCGGCGCATCGGCGAACGGCGCGGAGGTTCGGGGCTGCGGTCGGGGTCGTCGACGACGCGCGGCCGCGGCATTAGTGCACGGTCCTCGCGGCCACGAGCTGCGATCGGGCGCCTTGTGTAGCTCGCCGGCAACCTCGGACAGCCGTAACTGGCGCAGGATCAGCCGCGCCAGTTGCGAGGCGTCCCGCTCGATCGCGATCGCCGGGTGCGCTCGAGCCCGGAACCTTCCCTCGACGACGAGGCCCTCGGCACGCCAGCGCGTCCAGCCGAAATCCACGCTCAGGACGTCTTATGGAGGCGGCGGGAATCGAACCCGCGCAAGATTCCCGTCACCAGCAGAAGGGCTTATGGCTCGTCGGGGTCATGGGTGTCCTCCCAGTCGGTCCAGTCGATGCCGCATTCCTCGACGTAGGCGCGCACTGCGACCCCGATCGTCGGGTAGAAGCGTTGCCGGCCGATCCGGTCGAGCAGCCCGTAGAGGTGGAGCTTGTCCTTGACCGGCCCCTTCATCTCCGCGAAGGCGAGCTCGACGCCGCCACGCTCGAGCTCCTGGTCGAGGTCGACGAGCATTTCGGCCGCGGTCGAGTCGACGTCGGTGATCGGCTCGGCCGCGACGACGAGCCACCGCGCTCGCGGGTCGGCGCGGCTGACAGCACCCAGTGCTTGCTCGCGAAAGATGCCTGCGTTAGCGAAGAACAGCGGCGCGTCGAAGCGCAGCAGCACGAGTCCCGGCACCTGCCGCGCCTCGGGGTGGCGGGCGAGGTCGTGGTAGCCCTTCACCCGGTCGACGCGGCCGAGGGTCGCTTCGTACGGGTGCCATGCCTTCCAGAAGAAGCTGGCGATCGAGAGGCCGACCGCGATCGCGATTCCGTACAGCACCCCGAAGATCGCCACGCCCACGATGCACGCGAGTGCGAGCGTGAAGTCCGGGCGATTGACCCGTGCGAGCCGCTGCAGCTCGCTGACGTCGACCAGGCGCAAGACGGCGATGATGACGACCGCCGCGAGCGCCGCGGTCGGAATATCCTGGACGAGTCCCGTAGCGAACGCGAGCACGAGTGCGAGCGCGCCGGCCGCAACGAGCCCGGTCGCTTGCGTGCGGGCTCCGGCGGCCTCGGCAACCGGTGTCCGGGAGCCGCTACTGGAGATTGGGAAGCCCTGGAAGAAGCCGCTCGCAGCATTAGCGACGCCGAGCGCGAGGAGCTCACGGCTTTGGTTGACGGTGTCCCCAAAGCGCGCCGCATAGCTCCGTGAGAGCGCAGCCGTGTCTACGAGCGTCACCAGCGTGATGCCCGCGGCCGCCGCGATCAGCTCCACGAAATCCCCGGCAGGAGGCCTCGGTACGACGAAGCTCGGGAGTCCGGGAGGGACGTGGCCGACCGTAGCTACCGTGTCCGTCAGGCCCAAGACCACCACCGCGACCGTGGCGCCGACAACGGCGACGAGCACACCGGGGGCCCTAGGTGCGAATCGCTGCGTCGCCAGGATGACCGCCACCGTCGCGAGACCGATCACCGTCGCGGTGAGGTCCGTTTCATCCAGCCCGAATACGAGCCCCTTCAGCTCTGCGGCGAAGCCCTGCGCGTCGACCGAGAAGCCCAACAGGCCCGGCAACTGGCCGACGACGACTGTTACCGCAACGCCGGCAAGGTACCCGATCCGAACCGGCTTCGAGATCAGATCGGCGATGAATCCGAGACGCGCGATGCCGCCGGCAATCGCAAGCCCCCCGGCCATCACCGCGAGTGCCCCGGCAAGGATCACCCGCTCCGACATGCTCGGCCCGGCGAGCGGGACGATCGCAGCCGCCACAAGCGGCGCAATTGCCGAATCGGGCCCCAGCACGAGAATCCGGGAGGGCCCGAAGACCGCATACGCCAGGAGCGGCAGCAGCGTCGCGTACAGCCCGTTGATGGGCGGCAGCCCTGCCAGCTGTGCGTACGCCATCCCCTGGGGGACAAGCAGCGCCGTCAGCGTGAGGCCCGCAACGAAGTCGTGTCGGAGCCAGCCGCGCCGATACCTGGAAGCGACGCTGATCCCCGGCGGCCAGTCCCAACGCGTCACCCGGAACCAGCTCGACACCTCGATCCGAGACTATGCCGAACTTCGCCCTCGACAGTTACACGGCGCGAGGGCGGGTTCGAGCGGGACGGCTCGAAGGATGGATCCATCGCTGCCGCGTCGCCAATTGGAGGGAGTGGAGGCGGCGAGAATCGAACCCGCGAAAGGTTCCCCAGGAGCCGAGCAAACGTCACGGTTAATGGGCACGAACCAGGGCGGCGGGACCTCAGCCGCCGCCCACTCCGCTCGCTGACGATCGTGGCGTGTGGACCCTCCACCGATTCCACCGTGAAGCTGTACGCATGATGCGGCGTTCGCGGCGGCCGATCGCCCGGGCGAGCGCGCGACCTCCTTGCGGCTTGAAGAAGAGCGCGACACCGACTTGGGCGAGAGCGAGGTAGGTCATGGTCATCGCGGCGAGGACGGCGAGGAAGGAGAGCGGTAGGGCGCGGAAGCCGAACAGGTGTGCTAGCGGTGCAATGTATGGGATCGCGACGCCGACTCCGGCGCAGCCGAGCGTCGCGAAGAGCAGGGGGCGACTGGGGCGGCTCTTGAAGAACGGCACTCGGCGGGTGCGGATCACGAAGATCACGAGCGTCTGCGTGACGAGGGACTCGACGAACCAGCCCGAGCGGAAGAGCACCGGGCCCGCATGGAAGACACGGAGCATGACGGCGAAGGTGATGAAGTCGTAGACGCTCGAGATCGGGCCGAAGAAGGCCATGAACCGACGGATCAGACGGATGTCCCACTGAGAGGGGCGCTCGAGCAGCTCTTCGTCGACGTTGTCCGTCGGAATCGTCATCTCGCTGACGTCGTAAAGGAGGTTGTTGAGCAGGATCTGTGTCGGCAGCATCGGTAGGAACGACAAGAACAACGAGGCGCCGGCAGCCGAGAACATGTTGCCGAAGTTCGACGATGTCCCCATCAGGACGTACTTGATCGTGTTCGCGAAGATGCGCCGACCTTCGACAACGCCGTCGGCGATGATCCCGAGGTCCTTGTCGAGTAGAACGACGTCGGCGGCGTCCTTTGCGACGTCGGCGGCGGAGTCGACGGAGATGCCGACGTCGGCGTCGTGCAGGGCGATCGCGTCGTTGACCCCGTCGCCGAGGAAGCCCACGTCGACGCCGAGGCTGCGCTGGGCGAGGATGATGCGCGACTTTTGCTCCGGCGTGACTCGGGCGAAGACGGTGGTCTCCGGTAGGCGGGCAAGCAGGGCGGCGTCGTCCATCGTCGCGAGCTCGGTTCCCGTGAGGACGGTTCCTGGGTCGAGGCCGACCTCGCGGCAGAGGTGGGCTGCGACCTGACCGTTGTCGCCCGTGACGATCTTGACGGTGATGCCGAGACGGTCGAGACGGGCGAGTGACTGCTGGACGTCGGGCTTGGCCGGGTCGGAGAAACAAAGGAAGCCGTCGAGCGAGAGGTCGTGCTCGTCGTCGCGGCTGAGACGCTCGAGCGTGACGGCCCGACTCGCAACGGCGACGACCCGCGCGCCGGAGGAGAAGAGACTGTCGAGGGTTGCCTGCGACATCGCGGGTGCCGCGGCGCACCGCGCGAGAATGGCTTCAGGAGCTCCCTTTGCGATCAGCAGCCGCTCGGTCGGCGTATCGACAAGCACCGAGGCGAGCTGGCGCTCATGGTCGAAAGGAAGTCCGTCGAGGATCGTCCGACCACTGCGATCCTCCGCAGAGCTTGCGGCGTCGGCCCAGAGCGCACGATCGAGTTCGTTGCCGGTTTCGTCACTGCACGCGAGCCCGAGGTCGTGGACTCGGTCGTCGGGCACGCCAAAACAGTCCAGCGCCTGCTTGAAAGCGATTCGGCCTTCGGTCAGGGTGCCCGTCTTGTCGGTGAAGAGCACTTGGACGTTGCCAAGGTCCTCGATACACACGAGGCGTTTCACGATCACCCGTCGGCGGGCCAGCCGCCGGGCACCGGTGGCCAGGCTGACGGTCACGATCGCCGGCAACAGCTGCGGCGTCAGCCCGACCGCGATCGCGAGCGCGAACAGCGCCGACTGGAGAACCGAGCGGCCGAGCGCGACGTTGATCACGAAGATCGAGCCCGCCAGCACCGCGGTGACCGTCGCCAGCAGACGCGAGAACGCTTGCAGCCCCTGCTGAAACGCAGTCTGTCCCTGACGCTCGCCCAGACGCAGCGCGATCGCGCCGAACGCGGTCTTCGCACCCGTACAAACAACGAGGCCGCGACCGTCGCCGCCGCGAACCAACGTTCCCATGAACGCGCAGGACGGAAGATCGAGCGGTGACTCGCCGGGAAGCTGCGCTTCAGGCGCTTTGACCGACGCCCGAGACTCGCCCGTCAGCACGGACTCATCACACTCGAGCTCGTGCGCCACCAGCACCCTCATGTCGGCCGGCACAACGTCGCCGACGCGCAAATGCACGACGTCGCCCGGAACAAGTGTCGTGACATCGACCTCCACCGCCTTGCCATCGCGCTCAACGAAAGCCAGATGTTGGATCTGAGAATGCAGCGCCTCGACCGCCCGCTCAGAGCGGTACTCGTTCATGAAGCTCAGACCGACGCTCATCGCCATGATCCCGCCGATGATCAACGCCTCGGTCACGTCACCCACAACAGCCGAGACGACCGCGGCGACGAGCAGCAAACCGAGGAGATAACTACGCACCTGGCGCACGAGCACCGACAGGGCGTTGACACCCCGTGACCGCAAGACGTTCGGCCCGTACACCTCCAGACGCCGGCTCGCCTCGACGCTCGCAAGACCACGCTCCGAGGAGCCGAGTGCCGCAAGCACCCCCGCAGGTGGCAACGCCGCAGCTCCCGCGAGGTCGAGCCGCTGCGACTCCAGCACCGCATCCCCAAGAGCGGGCGCATCTACAGACAAGGCGCCGAAGCCTCGCTCGCTCCGTCCTTCCGGGCTACCGATCGGGTCCATTCGAACCCGATTCTCGAGTTAATGGCAGGAGACGGCCTCAATCGTCGACCGGCTCACTCGGATCGCCGCTCGTTCAGTGATGTTCGGCTTCGCGGACCACGAGAACCGGGCACGGCGAGTGATGTACAAGCTGCTGACTCACCGAGCCAAGCAGCAAACTGGCGAACCCTCCGCGGCCGCGATTGCCGACTACGAGAAGCAGCGCGTGGCTCGCCTCCTCCAACAGCACCTCGGCCGCCTGACCTTCGCGCGTCCGGCCTTCCGCCTCGACCGCCGGCTTCAGCCGCTTCGCTTCGGCGAGCGCCTCCTGCACCACTGTCTCGGCCGTGTCGCGGACCGCATCAACGGTCTCCTGATCGAACCCCGGAGCAAACCCACCCGAATACACCGCAGGCGCGATATCCCAAGCCGCCACGATCCGTAGCCGAGCTCCGCGCAACGCGGCCTCGTCAGCCGCAACCTGAGTGCGGCGCGCGCATGCTCCGACCCGTCAACTCCCACGACGATCGTGTCCATCACACACACTCTTCCTGTCGTAAACACATCGTGGAACGACACGGATACGCGTTCTACCGCCCGCCCGCAGTGCAAGACGCCGCGACAGGACTACTTCGCGGCGAAGGCGACCTCTTCTAGGTAGTGAAGCTCCATTGAGGCGATGTCGACGCCAGCCTTGATGATCTCCTCGACGAGTTCAGGATGCGCGAATACCGCCTCAGCGATCTCGCGCGACTCGAATGTCTCCGCGACGATCACGAGGTTCGGGTCATCGAGACCGCGCCAGATTCGGTGACTGCGTACATCGCTTGCTAGTGGTCCGGCGTCGATTCGATCGTAGGCCGCCTTCCAGTCGTCGTAGTCGGCGACCCGGTGATTTACCAGCACGGTGATCATTACGCCTCCAGTCGTAGCGCAATACGTCAGGCAGAGTTCCTGATGATTCTCCCTCGTCGCCGGCTCTGCTACGGCGGACGTCGTCGGTGGTGACATCCACGGCGCTCGCCGTCAGCAACCAGGAGCAGGGTTCGGCGGGTTGATGATCGCCGGGTCGCGGGCCAGTGGTGGCCGAGGGCGCTAGGCGACTAGGCGCTCTCGTCGGTCCATTACGGGTTTCCCACAGAGCCTCCTCGTGGTCGCTAGGCTCGCTGTGTGGAGGCCGCTGACACGGCGCAGGGCCGTCTTCGCTCGCTTCTCGACGCGGGGATCGCGCTCACGTCGGAGCTCTCACTCGATAGCGTCCTCCAACACGTGACCGAGGCTGCGGCGACCTTGACGGAAGCACGGTATGCGGCTCTCGGCGTGATCGACGTCCATGGGACGGAGCTTGAGCGGTTCATCTCCCACGGCATCGATGCCGAGTCACACGCTGCGATTGGCAAGTTGCCACGTGGACGTGGGATCCTGGGGGTCCTGATTCGGGACGCTCAGCCGCTCCGGCTCCGCGACCAGAACGAGGATCCCCATGCGGTGGGCTTTCCTCCCGTACCACCCTCCGATGCGCTCGTTCCTCGGTGTGCCGATCCTGCTCCGGGGCGTGGCCTTCGGCAACCTCTACCTGACGGAGAAGGAGGGAGGGGAAGAGTTCAGCTCGGAGGACGAGGAGCTGGTCACGCTGCTCGCAGCGCAGGCGGCCGTTGCGATTGAGAATGCCCGACTGTACGAGGCGGCGACGACGTGGTCGCGCCAGCTCGAGTCACTGCACGAGGTCGTGCGTTCGCTCGTCGAGGAGTCCGAGCTCGACGTGATGCTTGAACTGATTTGCACTCGTCTCCGTGACCTGCTCGGCGCGCGGATGGTGCTCATCGAGCTTTTGGAGAGGGACGAGATGCGCGTGGCGGCCGTCAACGGGGAGAGCGACGTAACCGCCGGACTGCTCGGACACCGCGCCCCGCTCGAGCGAACCAAGAGCGGAAAGGTGCTGCAACGACAGCAAAGCGCGCGCGTCGATTCGATCGTCACCGACCCCGAAGTCGATCAGGACGACGCGCGACGGCTCGGGATACGCACAGGGCGTCTACGTCCCACTAATCGCCCGTGGCCGTCCGATCGGGATCATCACGGCCAACGACAAGCTCGGTGCTGACGCGCGCTTCACCGACGCCGACCTGCGGCTGACCGAGATCTTCGCAGCACGGGCCGCCGTCGCAGTGGATCTCTCCGAACGCGTGGCGCGCAACACCGTCCGCCGCGTCGTCGAAGCCCAAGAGCTCGAACGCGGGCGGCTGGCCCGCGAGCTCCACGACGAAACCGGACAGGCCCTGACCTCGATCCTGCTCGGTCTGAAATCGATCCGCGCCGCGGCGAGCGAGATAGACGCTGATCGAGCCGAGGCTGATCTCCGCGAGCTGATCGTGCAGGCACTACAGGATGTGCGCCGGCTCGCCGTCGAGCTGCGCCCCTCAGCGCTCGACGACTACGGTGTGGTATCCGCCGTCGAGCGGCTGGCCGAGACATTCGAGGAGCGCACGGGCATCCGCACGGTGCTGCAGGCGAACCTGCCCGAGGGCCGACTGCCCCCGGAGATCGAGACGATTCTCTACCGCCTGATTCAGGAGGCTCTGACCAACGTCGTGAAGCACGCCGACGCCCAACGCGTGAGCATCGTGCTGACCCAGCATCAAGGCGGCATCCGCGCGGTCGTGGAGGACGACGGTGGCGGCTTCGAGCCCGTCGACGTGCGCCAAGACGCACTCGGGCTTACCGGCATGCGCGAACGGATCGCGCTCATTGGGGGCACGCTCAAGATCGAGTCCGCGCCCGGCGCTGGAACGACGGTCGCCGCCTACGTCCCGCTCGCTCGGACTGCGGACGCCGCTTCCTCCACGTAGCGAGCGATCTCGTGCAGCGCACCGGTGCCCTCGAGGCTCGCGATCCGCAGCCCTTCCCCGCCCCCGCTGTGCAGCGACAACACCGGAAGGCCCCGCAGACGATCGGTGCGGCCTCGAGCGATATGCGCATCCGCCACGTCGCCGAACGGCACGGCAACGCGCATCGTTCCGCTCGATAGCTCCAAGCGATCCGCTAGCACCTCCAGCCGTCCGGATCCACTACCCTCGCTGCCGCTCCACAGCACGGCATAGTTGCGCCCAACCTGCTTTGGCGTGTCGCCGTTCGAAGGCATGTTCGCAACGTAAATCCGATACGGGGCTTTCACCTCGGATAACTGCCGCAGTACGCCTTCGGCTTTACACCGGTCTCGACATTCCCCGACTCACGCGCATGGCCGTTGGGCTCGGCAGGGCTACGTGGCTTCACGGATGCATTCACTCACACATTTGGCGCACGCTCTCGCTTCGATGTCCTTCGCGGGATTCGACTCATGCCTCGGTAGCCGTGCCGAACCTGTCGAGTCGACGGTTCAGCAGCCAGCAGGCGATGCGTGGACAGGTGTGTGTCCCGTGTGCGGCCAGCGAATCGCCCTGGGTTATGCCGGTCTCCTTCCGGTTCATCCGCCTGCGAAACTGTCCCCGGAATGACCTCCAAGCCCGACCTCTTCCTCTGTGCCTCTGCGGTGAGGCTTGCACGGGGCCGCGCAACTCTTCACCGCAAGCTCCCGCAGCCGCACCCGTACCCCCGCAGGTAGCGCTCGTTCCGAACCCGCGCACCTCCGGCGCGCAGTCCGTCAGCGAGCTCGTCCTGGCGCCGCGCGTCACGTCAGGAGCTTCGCCGCTCGCCGACGACGCTGTCGCGCTCGTTCACCGCCGAGCGTTCCGCGATCTCGGGGCCGACCAGCCGTTTCCGCGGCGGCAGCAAGCGCCGCACACCGCACACGCAATCTCGGCGCTACCACGCGACATCCGCTTCGGCCTACATTAACACCGGCTCACCCGCTAAGACGGTTTCCGTCGCTTCTTGGCTGTCCTCGACCGTGCCGCTTCGCCGGCTACCTCGCCCTGGAGCTCGACGGTCACCCGGTCGGCGCCCCGTCCGGGCGCGACGACCGCGCGCTCGACGACGGCGCGGATCAGAGCTCGGCGCTCGTCGAGCGTGAGCTCGTCCCAGTCGCCCCCCGCCGACACCGTGATCGCGGGCGCGGCCGCGGCCTGTAGCTCGAGCACGCGGTCGTGTGCGCGCTCGCGCTCGGCGCGTAGCTCGAGCAGCCGTTCGCGCGCGGCGTCGACGTCCTCGAGCCCGGAGAACGCGCGCACGGCCGCGTCGAGCTCGGCTCGGCGTGCGCGAGCTCGTGCTCGGCCTCGGCGATCCCGTCGGCGACGCTCGCGCTGCCAATGACGCCCTCCAGCGCCTCGCGCACGGCGTCGACGACGATCCGCTCGGCGAGCTCGGCGCTGACGTCACGCGGCGCGGACAATCGCGACACGGGCGAACACCGGTACAACGCATACCCGGCGCCCGTCGTGCCGACGACCATGCGGGCGCCGCACGTGCCGCAACGGAGGACGCCGAGCCGGGCGAGCAGGCGCTCCGACTTCGCTCGGCGGCCGCGCGGGCGGCGCATCTTCTGCACCCTCGCCCAGATCGCAGCCTCCACGATCGCCTGGCGTGCGAGTCCGTGTTCACGAGTTCCCCGAACCGAGCTCGCCGAGCACGATCCGCGAGCGGAGCAACGCCTGCACGCCGTGAAACGAGCGCGCGATCCCGTGCTGGCGCAGGTACTCGCGCACCTCCATGACTCGTCGCGCCCTCGGCGCGCAGCCCGAACGCCTCGCGGACGACCTTCGCCTCGCGCCGCTTCGACCTCGAGCCGGCCATCCTTGCCACGCTGTAGCCTGGCGGGACGTTCGGGAACGGGGGCACGCCGCGCTCGACGGCGCGCCGCTTCGCGTCCTGCGTGCGCTCAGCGGTCACGCGGCGATGGTATTCGGCGACCATGCCGAGCATCGTGCTCGAGAGCCAACGCGAGCGCCGTGTCGGTACGCACCTCGCCGAGTCGACGGCCAGAATCGCCCCGCCTGCCTTCTCGACGCGCTCGACGACCTCGCGCTTGCACGGCGAGCGAGCGGACGAGCCGGTCGAAGTAGGCGACGACGACCACGTCGGCCTGCTTCGCCTCGACGAGCTCGACCGCCTGGCGCAGACCGTGCCGACGTTCGAGCGGCGCACCGCCGGAGACGTTCGTCTCCTCGAGCGTCGTCGACGAGCTCGAGCTCGTCGCGAGCGCATGCCTGCTCGATACGCTCGGCTTGCTCGATCGGCGAGACGGGATCGTCGCCGAGCGCGCGAGACGCGCACGACGCCCACCGCACGACGAAGGGAGGCAGCCGTGGTCGAGGAAGGCAAGCCCGCACCGGATTTCGAGCTCACGAGCGACAGCGGCGACACCGTGCGCCTCTCGGATCTTCCGCGGCCGAACCGTCATACTGTATTTTTACCCTAAGGACGACACGCCGGGCTGCACGACACAGGCGTGCGGCATCCGCGACGTCTACGGCGAGTTCGAGCGCGCCGGCGCGGTCGTGCTCGGCATCTCGCCCGACGGCGAGAGCTCACACGTGAAGTTCAAGAAGAAGTTCGGGCTGCCGTTCACGTTGCTCGCCGACGAAGGACACCACGTCGCCGACGACTACGACGTGTGGAAGGAAAAGTCATACGCGGGGCGCACGTACATGGGGGTCGAGCGCTCGACGTTCGTGATCGCCGAGGACGGGACGGTCAAGAAGGCCCTGCACCAGGTAAAACCTGCGACGCACGCCGACGACGTGCTCGCCGTGCTCGCCGAGTAATCAGAGTGCAACGGTTTCCTCGGCGCGGTGGTCGGCGTACCCGTCACCGAGCTTCTCCCGCAGGGTGCGCTCGAGCTCACCGCTCGCCTCGAGCTCTTCGACGATATCGGCGCCCCCGACGAGCTCGCCACGGACGAACACCTGTGGAATCGTCGGCCAGCCGGAGATCGCGGTCAGCTCCTGCCTGATCTGCGGGTCGGGCAGGATGTCGACCGCGGTCACGGGCGCCCCGGCGCGGCGCAACGCCTGCAATGCGCGATCGGAATTGCCGCACATGACGAACGACGGAGTTCCCTTCATGAAGATCGCGACATCGGACTCGTCGATGACGCCCTTGATCCGATCGGTGTAACTCACGTCGCCCCCTTCGTCGAGATGCGTAGTTCATGGATGCGTCCATCGGCGAGCGGCCCGGCGAGCGCGTCGTAGACCCGTCTGTGCTGGTCGACGAGCGAGAGGCCCTCCAGCGACGGCGACGCAACCACGACCTGGAAGTGGTCACCGCCCCCGGTGCGGTCGGTCACCTGCAACTCGGTCGCGTCCGGAAACGCGTGCTCGAGCAGTTCGCGGAGTGGTTGCGTGCTCACGGTTCGATCGTAGCGAGGGACAGGTGGTCGCCCGCCCCGACTTCGGCAGCCGCCCCATCGGCGAGCTCGATCACGATCTTCGCGCCTCGCCGTCCGGCTGCCCGCCACGGCTTCAGGCCGCGCACCACGTCGACGACGACGAGCTCCCGGTCGCAGAAGACAGCGTCGATCGAGAACCTCATGAACATCATGTGGATCGACCCTGCCGGCCTCAGGAGCAACCCCTCTCCTGGGTCAAGCTCCGACCGGCCGAGCAGGCCGCGGAGCCGCAGCCACCAGCGATCGGCGATGACGCACCGCTCGCAGCACCACCCGCCCGTCCGACGTCTGATGATGCTCGCCCGCCGCATCCCCCCAGGTACGCCGTCTCGTCGAAGATCCCTCGGACAAGGGGTAGCCGAGACGCCGGATCCGGTCGAACCTAGAAGGCACAACCGGCGCTTGCGGCGCGCCGTCCCATCGACGAGGAGACTCGCCATGCTGACGGACGGAACCGCATCCAATCGCTCAGAGCACGACCGCGTGATCGAGGAGAGCCTGGCCGAGCTCGAGCGCACGCATGTCGACGATCCGGTTTCGACGGACGATCCGCCGCGCACGGTGGTCTACGTCAACGACGTCGGTTTGCGCGTCCGCGCAGCCGAGAGCGAGGCGCCGCCCGAGCTCCTGAGCGAGGATCTCGAGGCGCGCATGGCCGCCGTCCGTGAGCGCGAGCGCGCCGAAGCGGTCGCTCAGGCCGAGCGCGATCTCGCCGAGCTGCGGCTCGAGGAGATCCGTGCCGAGGCCGAGTCGGAGCGCAACGAGCAACTCGCCAATCAGACGGCAGAGGTGCTCGCGACCCTGGACAAGCGCCAGGAAGAGCTCGAGCGCCGGGAGGCCGAGGTCGCCGAGGCCCTCGAGAAGCTCGACCGCCGGTTCACGGCCCGCCGCCAGGAACTGACGGCACGCGAGACCGCGATCTCCGCACGCGAGAGCGAGCTGGAGCTCGTGAAGGCGCGCACCGAGGCCGAGCTGGCCGAGGCGCAGGCGAAGCTCGAGACCGCGGCCGCCGAGGCTGCCGCCGTCGCCGCCGCCGAAGCGTCAGCCGAACGGCAGCGCGAGCTCGAGGCCCGGCTCGCCGCGCTCGAGGAGCGCGAGCACGAGCTCGACGAGCTCGAGACGCGCAGCCGCGCAGAACTGAACGAGGCCCAGGCACTCTTCGAGGCAGCGGTGGCCGAGACTGCCGCCGCCCGCGAAGGCGAGCTCGACGACCGCGAGGTCGAGCTGACGGCTCGCGAGACCGAGCTGCTCGAACTGCAGGCCGCGCTCGACGCACACAAGCAGGACGTCTCGGTGCTCGAGAAGTCGGCGTACGAGCGTCAGGCGGCGCTCGAGGCCCGCGAGGCAAAGCTGGCCGAGTATGAAGCGGAGCTGTCCGCGAGCGCCTCCACGAACGACAAGCTCGAAGAGGAGCTCCGTGCCCGCGTCGCCCGGCTCCAGTCCGAGCTCGAGCTCCGCCAGGAGCGCCAGGAGAACCTCGCCCGCGAGCTCGCAGCCCGCGAGGAGTGGATCGCCCGGCACGAGGAGGACCTCGCCACGTACGTCGACGAGCTCAAGGACACGTTCCGCGAGCGCGACGCCGAATGGTGGGCGAAGCAGCTCGGCTCCGAGCCCGCGATCATGGGGTAGTACCGCCCGAGGTCGATGCCACGACTCGCTGGGCGGAGGGGCGCTACCACCGGGCTACACTGACGGCCGCCTCGCGGATGTGGCGGAATTGGTAGACGCGCACGGTTCAGGTCCGTGTGCCCGTAAGGGCGTGGAGGTTCAAGTCCTCTCATCCGCACTCTGACGCGGCTTACATTCCTCTTTGCCACCGCGGCCGTAGCCGCAGTCGTGCTGTCGGGAGACAGCCTGGGTGCGCGCGGCCAGGGCCCGATGACCGAGGTCGTCGTCTCGTTGCGCGCGCCGTCGCTGTCGGCGTTCGGACGTTCGCTGCAGTCCGCTTCGCACCACATCTACATGCGCCAGGTCGACTCGGCTCAGACCGAGCTCGCCACGCGCATCACGACCACGCTCCCGGACGCACAGATCCGCTGGCGCTACCACCTCGTCGCCGACGGGATCGCTGTCTACCTCCCCCGCTCCCAGGCGGCCCTGCTCACGAAGATCCCCGGGGTCGCCCGCGTGTGGCCGAACGTGCGCTTCCACGCCCTCCGCGATACGGCCGCAAGCGTCGCCGGGCCTCAGCAGATCGGCGCCGACAAGCTCTGGGGGCCGAACTTCGCCACAGCCGGCAACGGCATGAAGATCGCGGTCATCGACGACGGCCTCCAGGCGTCGCATCCGTACTTCAATCCGAACGGGTTCCAGTACCCGCCCGGCTTCCCGAAGGGACAGACGCAGTACACGACGCCGAAGGTGATCGTCCAGCGGACGTTCGCGCCGGCGCTCCCGGCCTGGAAGTACGCCAACGACCCCTTCGACCCGGTGAACTCGTTCCACGCGACCCACGTGGCGGGTATCGCGGCCGGCGACTACGGCGAGAAGGCACTGGGCAACACGATCTCCGGTGTCGCTCCGAACGCGTATCTCGGCAACTACAAGGCGTTGACGACTCCCCTGCCGGGCGGCGGCCTCGACGGCAACGCGGCAGAGATCGCCGCGGCGATCGAGTCGGCGGTGTCGGACGGGATGAACGTCATCAACCTCTCGATCGGTGAGCCGGAGGTCGATCCGTCTCGCGACATCGTCGTCCAGGCACTCGACGGCGCCGCCGCGGCCGGTGTCGTCCCGGTCGTCGCCGCGGGCAACGACTTCACGGACTTCGGTTACGGCTCGGTGTCGTCTCCCGGTAACACTCCGGATGCGATCACGGTGGCTGCGGCGAGCTCGACGGACCAGATCGCGTACTTCTCGTCGGCCGGCCCGACTCCGGTTTCGCTCCAGATGAAGCCCGACGTAACCGCACCCGGCGTCGACGTGGTCTCGTCGCTGCCGACCTCCAGCGTCACCTGGGGGTTGCTGAGCGGAACGAGCATGGCGACGCCGCACGTCGCGGGCGCAGTCGCGTTGCTGCTCGAGCGGCACCCGAACTGGACCGTTGCCGAGATCAAGTCCGCACTCGTGCAGACCGCGGACCCGGTTCTCGGAGCTCGAACGGCACCGAGGTGCCGACGACGCGCGAGGGCGGCGGAATCATCGACGTTCCCCGTGCGGATACCCCGCTGATCTTCGCGTCGCCGACGGGGCTGTCGTTCGAGGAGCTTCGACCGAATGCGACCGCGACGCGCACTGTCTCGATCACGGATGCCGGCGGCGGGCCGGCGCCTTGGTCGGTGAGCATTGTCGTGCAGCAGGGCGACGCGTCGGTCGCGGCCCAACCGCAGGTCGCCGCTCCCGGCGTCCTGACGGTGACGGCCACCGCGGGCTCGACCGTAGGAGACGTCACGGGCTTCGTCGTGCTGACGCGCGGCTCCGACGTCCGGCGCATCCCGTTCTGGCTCGACGTCGCGAGTCCCAAGCTGTCGAGCGAGCCCGCGATCGCCCTCATCAGCCCGGGCGTCGTCCACGGGACCACCGTCGGAGCGCCTTCTCGCGTCTCGAGCTACCGCTACCCGACCGGCGGGTCGACATATCCCGGTCCCGAGCGCGTGTACCGCCTCACCGTCAAGGGAGCTCCCGCCAACTTCGGCGCCGTGGTCGTGCGCGGGCACGTGACACCGCTGGTGACCATGGCCGGCAACGAAAACCGCCTCACCGGCTACCCCGGGCTTCCGATCGACATCAATCCGTACCGGCGGAGCGCCGGAGAGCCGCGACTGGTCGCCGGGGCGGTGCTACCGGCGCCGGGCGCCTACGACATCGTCCTCGAGACGACCGCCAAGGCGCGACCCGGACCGTTCACGATTCGCTGGTGGCTCAACGACACGACGCCGCCGAAGCTGCGCCTGTTGCCAATGCAGGGAGACGACGTCGCCATCACCGCGACCGATTCCGGCTCGGGCGTCGATCCCTCTTCGATCACCGCGTTCGTCGACGGGAGCGCCACCAATGCCACGTGGAGCGCGGGCACGTTCCACATCCACGTCATGCCCGGGCGACACAAGATCGTCGTCCGCGTGTCCGACTACCAGGAGACGAAGAACATGGAGGACGTCCTGCCGAACGGGCAGGGGACTTCGGTGACGCCCAACACGGCCACGCTGCGCGCGACCGTAGTCGCACGCGCCTAGCGATTCTTCGCGTCGCGCGGGTCGATCGTCGGGAGGGCAGCCAGATCCCGCTCGACATCCCGCGCGAACTCGTCTGCGTCCGTCTCGTTGTGGACGATGCGAAGCTGTGACTTCCTCCGCGCACGCTCGCGGCGCCTGCGGCCGTCGACACCGAAGCGGCGAGCGAGCCGGGGCCACTCTGCGGCCGCGAGGAGGACGACGGCGGCTGCAATCAAGACGACACCGACGACGCTCATGCCTCATAGGATATCGGTGCCGGGCCGTGCGAGAATGATTGCGATGCCGAGGCTCGGCGTGGCACTCGCCCTCGCGGCGGTGATCGCCGCAGCGGGGTGCGGCGGCAAAGGGCCGGCCGAGCGGACCACCACGATCACCGTGTTCCGCCTGCACGGTGGGCTCCTACACGCTGAGCGCGCCGAGGTGCCGACGGCACGTTCGACCCCCGCGGCGGCACTCGGCGCGCTCGGTCTCGACGTACCCGTGAACGTCGCCGGCGGAACCGCCCGAGTGGCGATCGCCAAGCTCGCCTCCGACCGGGTTGCCGAGGTCGTCTACACCCTGACCCGTCTGCCCACGGTACGTCGGGTCGACGTGGCGGGGCGCCGGGCGCTCCGCCGCGCCGACGTCGCCGCCTACCTCCCGCCGATCCTCGTCGAATCTCCGGCAGACGGGCAACGCGTGCCGGCAACCTTCACCGTCTCGGGAACGGCGAGCGTCTTCGAGGCGACGCTGGTCATCGAGCTCCGCCGAGGCGGCACGGTCCTCGAGCGGCGAACGGTTACGGCTTCGACGGGCGCACCGTCACGCGGCACATTCTCTACCACGCTCGGTGCCCCGTCCGGCGGCCTCGCAACGGTGGCCGCGTTCGCACCGAGCGCGGCAGATGGAACGCCGCAGCACGTCCAGTTGGTGCCGGTGACGGTCGCGGGCTAGAGCGTCAACCAGGACAGCCGGGAGGCGGAGACGGCGGTCCAGCCGGGGTCGAGATCGGCGGCAGGGTCGAGCCCTCGGGACGCGGCGGCCCGATGTCGCGCGTCAGGACGAGCGGCGGACGAGACGTCGCCACGGTGCGCCCCGGATTGTCGTCGCCACCGACAGCGGGCGTCTCCGTCGGCGGCGTCGTGGTGGGCGGCGGCGGTCGGCGGTGGGCGGCGGGCGTCGGCGTGGGTGTCGGTGTCGGCGTCGGAGTCGGCGTGGGTCGGTGTCGGTGTCGGTGTCGGTGTCGGTGTGGGTGTCGGTGTCGGTGTCGGTGTCGGTGTGGGGCTCGGCGTGGGTGTGGGCGTGGGGCTTGGCGTCGGTGTCGGGGTAGGCGTCGGCGTCGGCGTGGGCGTCGGCGTCGGGGTCGGAGTCGTGGTTGGGGTCGCCGGCTTCCCCGGCTTCCCGGCGTGCCCACCGCCGCCCGGCTCAACCGCGCGCGACGGCTGGGTCACGACGTGCACCTGCGCGGAGGTCGAGGCCGGCGGGTGATAGGCGATGTAGACGGGGGCGGCTGAGGCCGCGGCCGTAGGCGGCGGGAGCGTGTGATGCCGGGCCGCACGGCTCGCGGCGCGCCTCGCCGCGCGCTGCAGCGGGTTGGCGGGCGCCACGGTCACCGCGATGACGCGCGACGGGGGCGACGATGGAGCGGACGTCGGCGGCACGGTCGGAGGCGCCGCCTCGTGCCCGCTCGGGCCGATCAACGCACGGGCGATCCCGGCGACGCCGACCGACGCGGCGACGGCTGCAAAAGTGTTGATCCGGCGCATCAGGTCGGGGATCTTCGCAGCGGCTCCGGACGCCACCCGAGATCGCCGCTTGGCCCTTCCGGACCACTCACGACGACGTTCTTGCCGGCCTCCTTCGCCGCGTACAGACAGCGGTCCGCCTGATGCATCAGATCCTCGAGCGTCTCGTTCTCGGCATGCGCGGCCACTCCGAGGCTCACGGTAACCGGAATGCGGTTCCCGCCGACGAGAATCGCCGCCGCTGCGATCGCAACCCGAATGCGCTCGGCCAGGCGCACCGCCCCGTCGAGCATCGTATTGGGGAGAACGACTGCGAACTCCTCGCCGCCCAGGCGGGCAGGGACGTCGAGCTCGCGGACGCTCTCGCGCAGCACCCGCCCGACCACACGCAGAACCTCGTCCCCCGCCGGATGACCGAAGCGATCGTTCACGGTCTTGAAGTCGTCGAGGTCGCAGAGCACGAGCGAGGTGGTCTCACCGGTGCGGCCCGACCGGGTCAGCTCGTGGGCGAGCGCGTCGAGGAACTGGCGTCGGTTCGCGAGCGACGTCAGCTCGTCGGTGACCGCTTGCTCTTGTACGAGCTCGTGCAGGTGCGCGTTCTCGAGCGCGATGGCCGCCTGTGCCGTGATCCACTCCGCCGCCTCACGCGCGTCTTTGCTGAAGGACCCGTCCCCGGCGGCCAGGACCATCGTCAGGGTCGAATCGTCGAAGGCATCGCGGAAGCCGATGCGCATCTGCTCGCCGCTCAGGGTGCCGCCGCGCTCGTCGATGCGCTTGTCGCCGCGGAACAGCGCACCACCCGCCGCATGGGTCGCCTCGATCGCCGACTCGAGCATGACGGCCAGCAACGCGCCCGGGTTGTGCGTCGCGGCAAGCGTCTCACCGACCAGTGACACGGCGTCGCGCACGGCGCGACCGGGCGCAACCACACGGCGCGGGCGACGCTGGGCGAAGACGAGCGCGAGCATGAAAGAGAGGAGCCCGACCGCGAGCAACGGCAGGAACGAGAGACCTCCCCACGCTTTCGCCGCGCCGATCACGTTGGTCACGGGCCTCGTGTCGAGGAGTTGATGGGTGACCGTCCGTGAGCCGTGCGTGATCTTCCCCGTCGATCCCGTTCGCGGGGTGACCCGGCTCCCCGCCTGGACGTTGAGCACATCGCCGCGGTGCAGCTTCGCTTCGGCCGCCGCCTGGTCGACGAACGCCGAATCGAGCACGACCGAGGCGACGATGCGACCAAGCGGGCGCGAGCCGGAGTAGACGACGACCTCGCGACTCGGCGAGCCCGCCGGCGGCTCTGTCCCGACGACGCTGCTCCCGAGCGCGAAGAAGACGTGCCGTCGCTTCGCGACCGCCTCGAGGGTCATGACGTCGTGGTCGAGAATCGCGTGGACGACCGCGGGGGACCCGGCCACATCCGCAGCGCGGCCGGCAGCCTCGTCGATGCGTTGGGCAAGCAGGGCGCGTGCCGTCGTCGTGCCGGTGCGGAGCCGGCTATCAGTCGACCGCGCCGAGATCCCCTGCGCCGCTGCGGAAAGCGCCCAGGCTGCGACCATCGCGATCGCAGCAATAGCCAACGCAAAGCCAACCGCGCTGACCGGCGACGAAACCCAGGCTCGGATGCGCCCGAGCGGCGATTCTCCCATCATTGCTGACCACTCCCGAGTGTGCCGCACCGTTCGGGCTCCCCGCCCGGTCTGCAAACCAGCATCGTCGAGCCTAGAGGAGTGGACGGACGTCCCCCGAATGGGGGATACCGTGCCAGGCATGCTCGAGCAGACCACGCAGCGTGCGGACGTTCTCACCACCGCTCTCGGCGCGGTGAGATCGTGGGGCGGCTCGGATGCAGCCGACGACGAGCACGCGTACGCCGTGGCGGCACTCGCTGTCAGGATCGCCGACCAGTTGGGCGTTGAGCTCAGCCGCCGCTTCACGATTGCCGCCGGAGCGCTCCTCCACGACATCGGCAAGTTGCTCCTCGACCAGCAGATCCTCCGCAAGCCCGGCCCGCTCGACGACGGGGAGCGCTCGCACGTGCAGACTCACGCCGCCGCCGGCGCTGCAGCGCTGCCCGACGTGGTGCCGGAAAGAATCCGCGCCGTCGTCCGGTTCCACCATGAACGCTGGGACGGCTCGGGGTATCCGGAGGGGATCTGCGCCTCCGAGATACCGCTCGAAGCACGGATCGTCGCGGTCGCCGACGCGTTCCAGGCGATGCTCGAGGACCGCCCCTACCGCCGGGCGCGTTCGCAGGACGATGCCGTCCACGAGGTGCTTCGGTCATCGGGCAGCCAGTTCGACCCCGCGTGCGTGCGGGCGTTCGTTCGCATTGCCGGAACAGCGCCTTCGCCCGGCATCAGCTAGCCGAACGTCCGGGGCCGCACGATCTCTGCCGACACAAGCTGCGACGGTCGCGAAGCCGCCGGCAGGGGGGAACGAGGGCATGCACGGCGATCCGCGACGGTGGGCGGCGGCTGCGGCGCAAAGCGCGCCGCCGCCGACTCGTTCAACCCGCCCCGACCAGCCGTTCGTGTAGCGCGGTGACGAGAGACGTCACGAACAGTGCGTGGATGGAGGTCTCATGCTGAAGATCGCGATCACGCTTGCGCTCGCAGGATTCGCCGCAGCCTACGCTGCTGCTTTTCGGCGATCGCTGACGACTCTGGACATGTAGGGGCGGCGCGGAAGGGGCCCCTCTCCATGCCGCTCGCGCCACCCCCGGGACATGTCGCGGGCGCGAAGATACGTGCGTGATCGGACGGCATCGCCGTCGGTATGTCCGGTGCTGGACGTCCGACGGTTGAGCGAGGCCGACGGGCCCTGAGCGCACGAGGTCGCGACAGACATCTGGTCGCCGACGCGGACGTAGAGTGCGGTCATGGCCGAGCCATGGCGGCATGGCGGCGTGTTCGATGCGGTCGCCGAGGCATACGACGCGCGTCGGTCTGGCTATCCGCGAGAGATCGTCAGTGCCGCGGTCGAGCTGGCGGGTCTCAGCCCTGGTGCTCGTGTCGTCGAGATCGGGTCCGGAACCGGGAAAGCTGACGGAGGAGCTCGTGGCCCTGGACCTCGTGTCGACGCAGTGGAACCGGGACCGACCATGATCGAGTTCGCGCGACGGAGGGTGGACGCCTCGGACCTCGTCTGCTTCCACCTCGGCCGGTTCGAAGACGTACCGCTTCCGGGCGAGCCGTTCGATGCGGTCTTCGCGGCGGCAGCATTCCACTGGGTCGACCCGAGACTCGGGTGGGCGAGAGCGGCAGCGCTGCTCCGGGCGGGCGGAACGGTTGCTCTCCTCCAACCGATCAGCGTGCGCGACGAGGTTGGATGCGATGTTCTCGACGAACTCGATGACGTGTTCGCGCGACTGGCTCCCGAACTCGCTGCCGAGCGACCCGCGCTGCGCGACGTGGCGACGATCCGTGCCGGAGCCGACGCGCGACGCGCGAACGTGTCGGAGGTCTGGGCCTGGCTCGCCCATCCCGGCCTCGCAGTGCCTGAGCGAGAGAGCTGTTCGGACCAACGACATTCACGGCTGTCCCCCGAATCAAACGGCAGACAGCTGAGGAGCTCTGGGCGATGTTCGAGACGACCGCGATCTACCACCGTCTCACGCCCCAGTTCGAGTGGCGCTGCAAGCCGAAGACGAGCGAATCATCGAACGCGCCGGCGGCACGCTGCGCTCGACTCAACTCGTCGCGCTCGTCACAGCATCGACAGTCTCATAACAGCGATCTCCGGCAGGGGACCGCCACCGAGTAGGGGTTAGTGAGCTCCCCGGGTTGGACTCAAAGCCGCCTGCAAAACATATGGATTTCTGAGCCCGGGTAGGCACCCGGGTAGGCACCATCCGTGCTGCACCCGGTCAGAGTCAGTCGCTTCGGCGGCTATCAGCGAGTTCCTGGACGACCTCATCAAGGCCGTGTCGCAACTGCTCGACAATGCGGAGCGTGTCCTCGTCGCCGGTCGACCGCGGGTCGACCGCGGAACAGCCTCAAGCGTCTCAGCTCGCGACTCGAGATCCCGGAGGGCGGCCGTGCATCGACCGCCCTCTGGAGTGTGCGGCCTCTGGGGCCCGCCCCTAGTTGGAATGCGAGTTGTCGTCGACGATGTTGTTGCCTGGGAAAGCCGGGATGAGCTTGACGCAGACCATCCCGTTCCCGTTGTGGTCTGAGGAGCTATCCGAAGAATTCGTTGGCAGTATTGACCACGTACTGTTTGGGCAGCCGCCCACCGGCTTGTTGGCGCTCGCAACCCCTGTCGTGACTGAAAAGGCGGCTGCCATGATCACGCCCGCCGTTGCGAACCGTCGCAGTAACTTGCCAGCCATCTGTTCTCCCTTCGTTCCCCAGCGGCAGCATCCGGGAAATTCCTGAGCGGGAGGCTGTTCGTGGATCGTCGGGACTCTCGGCGATTCGTCCACCCCTGTCAACGTCCGTTAGCCGCTGCCCTCGGGTATCAGCCGCGGCGGCGGCTAACGGGTCCGACGCGTGCAGCCCGGTCCGCCCCGACCAGTAACTCGCGTCGGAACTGTTCGTAGTCACTCATCGAAGCATCCTTTCGTAGTCGAGCTCGGCCTCGTCGACGAGCACATGCGTGTACGTGTTGGCGGTC
>CAVQRE010000023.1:0-38996 GCA_963715115.1 uncultured Thermoleophilia bacterium | reverse complement strand
TCGAGTTGCGCGACGTCACCGGCGCGACGATCGGGGTGCTGCGCCGCCAGGTCGACGACCCTGACCTCACGCCGGGGGTGGCGGCGCGTGTGCGCGAGGCGATCGACGCGCTGGCGAATGCCGGCTTCGAGGTCGTCGACGTCGACGTGCCCGAGCTCGACCTGGTCGACGAGACGCTCGGCGCGATCATCCTGCGCGAAGCCTGGGAGGTGCACCGCACCCTGTACGAGCACGACCGCGACGGCTACGGCCCGGGAACCCGTGCCCTGCTCGAGCTCGGCGCGCAGGTCACTGACGCCGACTACGAACGGGCACTCGACGACAAGGAACGCGTCGCCGCCGCCTTCGCCGACATCCTCGCCGACGTCGAGGTGCTCGTCGGGCCGACCGCCGCCTACGTCGCGCCGCCCGAGGACCCGCCGGTCGGGACGCCCGAAGGCGACCTCGAGGGGCGCTACACCGCGCCGTACAACCTGGCGGGCACGCCCGCGATTTCGATGCCCTGCGGGATCGCCGAGGGAACGCTGCCGGCCGGCCTCCAGCTCGCCGCAGCCGTCGGCAACGACGCCTTCCTGCTGTCGGTCGCCAAAACGTTCGAGGAGGTCACGCGATGAGGATCGAGGACTGCAACTGGATGCAGGTGGAGCAGTACCTGGAGCGCGACGACCGGATCGTCGTTCCGCTCGGGTCAGTCGAGCAGCACGCCTACCTGTCACTCGGCGTCGACCGGATCCTCTCGCAGCGCGTGTCGGACGAGGCGGCCGAGCCACTCGGCGTGCTCGTCATGCCATCCCTCCCCTACGGGCTGACGCCGTACTTCGCCGCGTATCCCGGCAGCCCGACGCTGCGCGTCGAGACGTATGGCGCACTGCTCACCGACCTGCTCGACTCGCTCGCCGACCAGGGCTTCCGCCGCTTCCTGTTCGTGAACGGCCACGGCGGCAACGACCCCGGGCGTGACGCCGTCGACGCCTGGGATGCGGCGCACGCCGACTGCCGCACGCTCTGGCACAACTGGTGGGCGGGTACGCGCGTGCGCGCCGTCGTCGACGAGATCGACGGCGACGCCTCGCACGCTTCCTGGTTCGAGAACTTCCCGTGGACGCGGCTGGCCGGCGTCGAGCTCCCCGATGGGAAGAAGCCGATGGCGGACATCACGCACATGCGCGAGCTCGATCCGGCAGCCGTGCGCGAGCTACTCGGCGACGGCTCGCTCGGCGGCGTCTACGAGCGCCCGGACGCCGACGTGCTGCGCGTCTGGGAGGCCGGCGTCGCCGAGGTGCGCAATCTGCTCGAGCACGGCTTCGATGACTGATCTCTCAGGCCGCGTCGCGATCGTCACCGGCACCGCGCACGGGATCGGCAGCGGCATCGCCGCCGCACTCGCTGCAAACGGCGCGACCGTGCACGGCGTCGACCGCGACACCGTCGACGTGAGCGACGCCGCGCAGGTCGCCGACCTTGTCGCGGAGATCGGGCGCGTCGACATCCTCGTCAACAACGCGGGCGGCGTCGTCGGCCAGGTCGGACGGCCGCTCGAGGACGTGAGCGACGACGACTGGCGGGCCGTGGTCGACGCGAACCTGACGAGCACGTTCGTCTGCACCCGCGCGGTGACACCCGGGATGAAGGAGCGCGGCTACGGACGGATCGTCAACATCTCGTCGGGCGCCGGACGCAGCGTCAGCCTGACGGGCATCCAGGCGTACGCTAGTGCGAAGGCGGGGCAGATCGGCTTCACGCGGCAGACGGCGCACGAGCTTGGCCGGTACGGCATCACCGTCAACTCGATCGCACCCGGCTTCGTGCTCTCCAACCCGACCTCGATCGCCCAGTACGAGAGCTACGGCGAGGAGGGCCAGCGCCGGCTCGTCGAGTCGATCGCGACACGACGGCTGGGGACGCCCGAGGACATTGCGAACGGGGTGCTCTTCTTCGTCGCCGAGAAGTCCTCGTGGGTGACGGGGCAGGTGCTCTCGATCGATGGCGGCCACTCGATCTTCTGACCTCGTCGCCGACCTGGCGGCGTTCGTCGCGATCCCGAGCATCAGCATGGATCCCGACCGCCGTCCGGCGATGCGCGAGGCCGCCGAGTGGGTCGCAGGGAAGCTCGCGTTCGCCGATGCCCGCATCGTCGAGACGGCCGGCCATCCGGTCGTCCTCGCCGAACGGATCGTCTCGCCGGATGCGCCGACGATCCTCGTCTACGGCCATTACGACGTGCAGCCGCCGGGGGACGAGTCGTCGTGGACGACCCCACCGTTCGCGCCGGACGTGCGCGACGGGCGGCTCTACGGCCGCGGGGCGTCCGACGACAAAGGGCCGGTGGTCGTGGCGCTGGAGACCCTGCGCGGGTTCCACGAGCGCGGCGAGCTCGGCCTGAACGTCCGCTACCTGATCGAGGGTGAGGAGGAGGTCGGCAGCCCGAGCCTGCCGGCTTTCCTCGACGAGCACCGTGACGCGCTCGCGGCCGACCTCGTCGTATCGGCCGACGGCGCGATGTGGCGGAACACCGAGCCGTCGGTCGCGATCGCGGCGAAGGGGCTGCTAGCGCTCGACCTCGTCGTCACCGGCGCGGCGAGCGACCTGCACTCGGGCCGGCACGGTGGTGCCGTCCAGAACCCGAACCACGCGCTCGCCCGGATCGTCGCGAGCCTGCACGACGCCGACGGCGCTGTCGCCGTGCCTGGGTTCTACGACGACGTCGACGAGCTCGCGCCGGCCGACCAGGCGGCGCTCGCACGCGTCTCGTTCGACGAGGAGACCTACCGGCTCGAGGTCGGGGCTCCCACACTGCACGGCGAGCCCGGTCGCTCGACGCTCGAGCGGCTGTGGTCCCGCCCCACGCTCGAGGTGAACGAGCTTCGCGGCGGCGGCGCCTTCACCGTGATCCCGCGCGAGGCGCGAGCCCACGTCACCTGCCGGCTCGTCCCCCGCCAGGATCCCGCCCGCATCTTCGCCCGGATCGCCGCGCACGTCAGAGACGTGTCTCCGCCGGGCGTGGCGACGACGGTCGTCGAGCACGCGGCTGCGGTGCCTGCATACACGATCCCCGCCGATCATCGGGCCGTCGTCGCTGCACTCAGTGCGCTGAACACTGTGTACACCGACCGGGAGCCGCTGCTCGTCCGCATCGGCGGCACGCTGCCGGCAGCGGTCATGTTCGAGCGCGCCCTCGACGTGAAGACGCTGCTGTTCTCGTTCTCGACCGCCGACGAGAACCTGCACGCGCCGGACGAGTTCTTCCGGATCGAGCGCCTCGAGCAGGGCGTCGCCGCCTGGACGGAGCTCTGGCGCCTGCTGGCTGCGTAGTTCCCCCTACCGGCGTCCGCGGGCGCCCCGATGATGCCGCGGCGCCGCAGTCGCACGCTGTAGTCAGACCCATGTCCCTGACAGCCAGCGCACGCTTGATCCCCGGGACGCTCCGGCAGGAGGTGGTGATCGACGGCGGCCGGCACCGGCTCTTCACCGACGAGCCGCCACACCTCGGCGGCGAGGACAGCGGCCCGGCACCGCACGAGCTCCTCCCTGCCGCACTCGCGGCCTGCATCTCGACCACGCTCGCGATGTACGCCCGAACGAAGAACTGGGAGCTGGGCGACGTCACCGTCGACGTCGATTACGACCACCACTCGACGCCGCGCCGCTTCGAGATCGCAATCCACCTGACCGGCGACCTGAGCGCCGATCAACTCGCGCGTCTGGACAAGGTCGCGCGGTCGTGCCCGCTGCGGCGCTCGATCGACGCAGGCATGGAGTTCTCCGAAACCATCGAGTCCGACCGACCCGTCTCATTCACGGGAGGCGCACCATGAGCAGGAAGCAGATCGTCATTCTCGGCGGCGGGACCGGCGGCACGATGACGGCCAACAGGCTGAGCCGCCGACTCGGCCTCGACGAGGCGGAGATCCACGTCGTCGACCAGGACAACCGTCACGTCTACCAGCCGGGCCTGCTCTTCGTCCCGTTCGGGCTCGCCGACACCAACGAAATCGTCCGGCCGCGCCGCCGGCAACTACGGAGCGGCATCGTCTTCCACGAGGACGAAGTCGTCTCCGTCTGGCCCGAGCGCGACGAGGTCCTCCTCGCGGACGGCGGCGTCCTGTCATACGACGTGCTTGTCGTCGCCACCGGCGTCGACCTCCAGATGGAGGAGACCCCGGGTCTCGCCGGCCCAGGCTGGAACGAGAACGTGTTCACCTTCTACACGCCGGAGGGCGCCGAGGCGCTCCGCTTCGCGCTCGAGGAATTCGACGGCGGGCGCCTGGTCGTGAACCTGATCGACATGCCGATCAAGTGCCCGGTCGCGCCGCTCGAGTTCGCGTTCCTCGCCGACTGGCAGCTTCGCGAGCGCGGGATCCGCAACCGCACCGAGCTCGTGTTCGCGACACCACTCGACGGGTGCTTCACGAAGCCGATCGCGTCCGAGCACCTCAGCTCGCTGTTGGCCGAGAAGGAGATCGAGCTCGTCACCGAGTTCAACGCCGGCGAGGTCGACGGCATCGGCGGCACGCTCACTTCCTACGACGGCCGCAAGCTCCCGTTCGACCTACTCGTCACCGTCCCGCTGCACGGCGGCGGTGCCTTCGTCGAGCGGTCACCTGGACTCGGCGACGCCCTGGGATTCATCCCCACCGACAAGCAGACGCTGCAGGCATCGGTCAAGCCGAACGTGTTCGCGCTCGGCGACGTCACCGACCTGCCGACGTCGAAGGCGGGGTCGGTCACACACTTCGAAGCCGACGTGCTCGTCCGGAACGTCGTGCGCTTCCTCACCGACCGCGAGCTCGTGAACGGTTACGACGGCCACGCCAACTGCTTCATCGAGACGGGCTTTCACGAAGCGCTGCTAATCGACTTCAACTACGACACCGAGCCGCTGCCCGGCCACTTCCCGACCCCGATCGGGCTGCCGCTCCTGCGCGAGTCGCACCTCAACCACCTCGGCAAGGTCGCCTTCCAGTGGATCTACTGGCACGCCCTGCTCCCCGGGCGCGAGCTCCCCGGGCTCGGCCCGAGGATGCCCACAGCGGGCAAGGAACTCGATCTCGTCCACCACGCCTGAGAGGAGCGCGAGATGACAATGACACTGATCGCCGATACGCCCGTCGACGTCGACGCAGAAGGCTTCCTCACCGACCCCGCGCAGTGGAACGAGCAGCTCGCACGTGCGATCGCCATCGACAACGGAATCGACGATCTGAGCGACCGCCACTGGCTCGTCGTGCGCTTCATGCGCGACCGGTACCTGCAGACGGGCACCGCACCGTCAATCCGCTCACTCGGCAAGGAGTCCGGCGTGCCGGTCAAGGAGCTGTACCAGCTCTTCCCGAAAGGGCCGGCCAAGCTCGCCGCCAAGATCGGCGGCATCCCCAAGCCCACCGGCTGCATCTAGGAAGGAGCCCCGCGATGACCGAGCTGCTCGAGCATCCACTCACCGCTCCAGGCGAGCCCAGGACGATCGAGAAGGTCGCGATCGTGATCTCGAAGGGCTCGCTCGAGGGCATCTACCCCGGCCTGATCATGGCCAACGGCGCACGCATGGAAGGGATCGACGCCGAACTGTTCTTCACCTTTTTCGGCCTCGACGCGATCCGCAGAGACCGCTACGCGAAGATCAAGGTCGCGACGGTGGGCAACCCCGGCATGCACCTGCCGACGTGGATCGGCGCGATTCCCGGCTTCTCGGCGCTCGCGACCTCGATGATGACGCGCCAGATGGAGAAGATCGACATCCCGCCGATTCCCGAGTTCATCGAGCTCGTCGCCGACTCGGGCGTGCACCTGTACGCCTGTAAGGCGACGGTCGACATGTTCGGGCTGACGATGGACGACTTCGTCCCGCAGGTCGAAGACATCATCAGCGTCGGGGAGTTCTACGCGAAGGCCGCGGGCGGCGAGATCGTGTTCACCTGAGCCGCGACCGGACCGGCTCAGAAGAGCCCGAGCATCCGCTGCAGCGACTCGTCGAGCTCCTGTTGCTCGGCGGGAGAGAGACGACCGACCGAACGACCAACACGGCTTCTATCGACCGTCGAGACCTGGTCGGTCAGCAGTTTCGTCTTCCGCCCACGAATGGCCGCCTCGGGACGGAAGATCGCCGGCTGCGCGCTCGTCGAGGTCGGTACGACGACGAGCGTCGTCAACCAAGCGACTTCGTCGGCCTGGACGACCACGGCGTAGCGCCGGCCACGCTGCTCACGCCCCGAGGCCCCACGCGGCGGGCGGAGGGCGACCGTGTCACCCCGGTGGAGCAAGCTCGTCCATGAACGCTCGCACAGCTGCGATCTCGGCGCGATCGCTCGGGTCGTTCGCGATCCGCTCGGCGTCCGCGCGCGCCTGCTCGAGCCAGGCCGAATTCGCCGTGTCGATCAGGGCGCGGCGAATCGCCTCGGACTGCGAGACGCCGCGCTCCATCAACCTGCGGAGCGCGCGCTGGGACTCGTCATCGAGCCTCACCGAGATCGCCTTCTCTGGCACGCCACTCGATTGTATCACGTTTGTCATACGATCAACACTCGTCGCAAGCGTGGCTGGTCAGTTGTATTCCGGCTCGGCGGCATCTACGAGAAGCTCCTCGCAGACCGCGCGCCACACATCGTCCTCCTCGGGTCGGTTCGGTAGAGGTTCGCGCTCGATCGCCTGCAGCTCCGCGGCGAGCGCAGGGATCGACCGACCGCCGAGGCGACCGATCCGTCCCAGCCGTGCTCGGACGGCGGCTCTCCGCTCGGCCGTGCCGAGCCTCTCGACGGCCGGCCGCGACACCGCTTCGGCAACCGTCAGACGTAGCTCAGCATCTGAAATGTCAGCGTCTGGCCGCGCGACGGTCGCCATCTGGAGAGCCAGCGAGCGACGAGCCGCGCGCGGAGCTGCAGCAACCGCTTCGTCGATGCAGCAGGCACAGAAGAGTGGTGGGTGGCCGTTCTGCGAAAGCTGCATGGCGAGCTGCTGGACAACCGCACGAGCAACCTCTGACTTCTGCGGGGACCGGTCGAACTCCGCCAGCGCTTGCCTCCCGGCCGCCCGCCAGTCTTCCTCCTCGTGCGCGGCGACGCGCAGAAGACCGTCGCGAATCCCGGTTGCGAGATCGACAGTCCAGATCCGCTCGACCGCATCGTCTGTGAGTCGCTCGACCTCCGGGCCTTCTGCCCAGACGAGCATCGCGTCCGTCAGTGCACCGAGCGCCGTGCGATCGTCCTCCTCGGCTTGGAGCCCGATCGCCATCGCCAGGTCCCACGCCGTGGGCGGAAAGCAGAAGTCATCGTCGAGGGGAAGCTCACGCGGAAAGGAAGACATCCGCCCATGAAATCCCAGCCGGCGCGCCTTGTCATCGGCGGTTTCGGCCACCCAACTGTGACTATTGTGTGCCGAAGGCGCCTGCTATCCGCTGGCCTGGATCAAGTTCCGGATCTCGCGCACAGCGACCGACAGCCGCGCGAGGTCGACCGCGCCACCGGTGCGGATGTCGGCGAGGACGCGCAGGCAGCGGTCGACGCCGACCCGGTTCAGCTCGATCCATTCCTCGACTCTGGTCAGCGGTGCGACGCCGTCCGAGTGCGCGCTCATCACCTCGGAGGTCAGCGCCGCCTGCTCGACATAGACGTCGTCGCGCAGCGCGGCACGCGCCATCGCAGCCCAGCGCGAGTCGCGCGGCAGCGCAACGATCCGCTCGCGCAGCCACCACAGCTCGAGCCGCGCACCGAGGGCGCAGTACGCCTGCGCGACCGCGGCGACGTTCAACCCGGTCAACTCGGCGATCCGCACGAGATCCGGCGACGGGACGAGCGCGACCAGATGCGCGACACGCGAAGCGAGCAGCCTCGGCACTCCCGCGTGTGCGAGGTCGTCGGCCAGGGCACGCGCCGTGCTCGCCTCCGCCTCGCCGAGCATCCCCGGCAGGAGCTCGGTCAACGCCGCCAACCCCGGGGCGAAACGCTCGATCGCCGCCTCGACGTCGAGCGGCCGCGGCAGGTTGCGGAGCAGCCAGCGCGCCGTGCGCTCGAGCAGGATCCGCCCGCGTAGGAACATCGCGATCTGCGTCCCGGCCGGAACGAAGCCGTCGAGCGCCTCGATCTCCGCCCAGAGCGAGCGGAACGAGTACAGCTCACGCGCCGCGGTGAATGCGCGCGCGACATCGTCGGCCGTCGCACCGGTCTCGTCCCGCATCCGAAACACGAACGTCGTGCCACACCTGTTCACGAGCTCGTTCGACACCTGCGCGACGACGATCTCCCGCCGCAGCGAATGCCCGCGCAGCTGCTCGCCGAAGCGCTCGCGTACCTTCGACGGGAAGTACCGGTCGAGCTCGCCGGCGAACACCGGCTCGTCGGGCAGGGACGAGGCGAGCAGGTCGTGCGCGAGCCCGAGCTTCGTGTACGAGAGCAGCATCGCGAGCTCGGGCGTCGTCAGCCCGCCGCCCTCTCCCTGGCGCTCCTCGAGCACCTCGTCGGTCGGCAGCGCCTCGAGCTCACGGCTGACGCCGTTCTGCTCGAGGTAGCGGATGTAGCGCTCGTGCACCTCGACCATCGACCCCACCTGCGCGACCGACGTCGAGATCGCCTGCGCCTGGTCGTAGTTGTCGCGCAACACCTGGTCGGCGACCTCGTCCGTCACCTCGACCAGAAGCTGGTTCCGCTCCTCCGTCGTCAGCGCGCCGGACGCAGACGACTGCGCCGAGCAGGATCTTCAGGTTGACCTCGTGGTCGGAGGTGTCGACGCCCGCCGAGTTGTCGATCGCGTCCATGAAGATGCGGCCGCCGCCGAGCGCGTAGGCGACACGGGCGCGCTGTGTGAAGCCGAGGTTGCCGCCTTCGCCGACCACCTTGCAGCGCAGGTCACCGGCGTCGACGCGCACTGCATCGTTCGCCTTGTCGCCGACCTCCGCATTCCGCTCGTCCTTCGCCTTCACGTAGGTGCCGATGCCGCCGTTCCAGAAGAGGTCGACCGGCGCCCGCAAGACCGCTCGGATCAGTTCGTTCGGCGTCACGCTTTCGGTCTCGACGCCGAGCGCCGTGCGCGCCTGCGGCGAGAGCTCGATCGACTTCGCGGTGCGCGGATAGACGCCGCCGCCGCGCGAGATCAGGCCCGTGTTGTAGTCGGCCCACGACGAACGCGGCAGGCGGAAGAGCCGCAGGCGTTCGGCGAAGCTCGCAGACGGGTCCGGATCGGGATCGATGAAGACGTGCCGGTGGTCGAAGGCGCCGATCACCTTCAGATGCCGCGAGCGAAGCATGCCGTTGCCGAACACGTCGCCGGACATGTCGCCGACGCCGACGACCGTGATCTCGGCCGTGTCGGCGTCGATGCCGAGATCGCGGAAATGCCGCTTCACCGACTCCCACGCGCCGCGCGCGGTGATGCCCATCTCCTTGTGGTCGTAGCCCGCCGAGCCGCCCGACGCAAACGCATCACCGAGCCAGAAGCCGTACTCCTCCGCCAGCCCGTTGGCGATGTCCGAGAACTTCGCCGTGCCCTTGTCCGCGGCGACGACGAGGTACGGGTCGTCGCCGTCGTGGCGAACGACGTCCGGCGGCGGGACGACCTCGCCCGCGACGATCGTGTCGGTGATGTCGAGCAGGCCACGCATGAACGTGCGGTAGCAGGCAACGACCTCCGCCTGCTGCTGCTCGCGGTCGGCCGGCAGCTGCTGCACGACGAAGCCGCCCTTCGCCCCCACGGGAACGATCACGGCGTTCTTCACCGTCTGTGCCTTCATCAGCCCGAGCACCTCGGTGCGGAAGTCCTCGCGCCGGTCCGACCACCTGATGCCGCCGCGCGCGACGCGGCCGCCGCGCAGGTGAATCGCCTCGACGCGCGACGAGTAGACGAACACCTCGACGAGCGGCCGCGGCTCCGGCAGCTCGGGGACGAGCTTCGAGTCGAGCTTGAGCGACACGTACGGCTTGGGGTTGCCCGCCGCGTCGGTCTGGAACCAGTTCGTGCGCAGGACGGCACGGATCACCTTCGAGGAAGCTGCGCAGGATCCGGTCCTCGTCGAGACTCGCCACCGCGTCGATCGACTTGACGATCGTGCGATCGAGCGTGCTCGCGTCGCGCTCCTCGACGGCGGGATCGAGGCGCAGCCGGAACAGCTCGACGAGCTTCGCGGCGATCTCGGGATGGCCGGCGAGCGTCTCCTCCATGTACGCGTGGCTGAACGGCATTCCGGTCTGCCGCAGGTACTTCGCGACCGCGCGAAGCACCACGATCTCGCGGGCCGCGAGGCCGGCCGAGAGCACGAGCTTGTTGAAGCCGTCGTTTTCGATCTCGCCGCGCCAGGCGCGCGCGAACGCGTCCTGGAACGCACCACGCACCTCGTCCGGCTCGAGATTCTCGCCCTCGTCGCGCCGTAGGCCGAAGTCGTAGATCCACACCGGTGGGTAGTCACGCCGGTGGATCTCGTACGGCCGCTCGTTCGTGACCGTGACGCCCATGTTCTCGAGCAGCGGGAGCACGTCCGAGAGCAGGAGCGGCTGGCCCGAGCGAAGCAGCTTGAACGCAAGGTCGTCGTCCGGTGAAGCGTGCGGCAGATAGAGGCTCAGGCTCAGGTCGCCGGCCGGGTCGAGCCGCTCGATGCGCTCGATGTCGTGCACCGCCTGCGCTGCCGGAAAGTCCTCCTGATAGGCGAGCGGGAACGCGTCCGCGTAGCCGTGCGCGAGCACGCTCGCCTTCTCCTCGCCGAGCTGCTCGACCAGGGCCTCGCGCAGATCGTCCGTCCACTCGCGCGTCGCGTCGGCGAGCTTCGCCTCGATCGCCAGAACGTCGTAGACGGGTGGATCTCCCGAGTCGACATGAATCACGTAGTGCAGGCGCGCCAGCACGGACTCGGTGACGCGCGTGCCGTAGTCGAGCGTCTCGCCGTGGAGCTCCTCGTCGAGGATCTGCTCGATCCGCTCGCGGTTGCGCGTGTTGAACCGGTCGCGCGGGATGTAGACGAGACACGAGAGGAAGCGGCCGAAGTTGTCGCGGCGCACGAACAAGCGGACGCGGCGGCGCTCGCCGAGCTGGAAGACGCCCATCGCGATCCGGAAGAGGTCGTCCTCGGACATCTGCAGCAGCTCGTCGCGCGGATACGTCTCGATGATGTCGACGAGCGCCTTGTAGTCGTGGCCGCCGTGCGGGAGCCCGGAGCGCTCGAGCACATGGCGCGCCTTGCGGCGGATCACGGGGATCTCCCACGGCGTCGCGCTGTATGCGGTGTGCGTGTAGAGCCCGAGGAACCGCCGCTCGGCGACGACCTCGCCGTCCGCGTCGAAGCGTTTCACGCCGATGTAGTCGAGGTACGCCGGGCGATGGACGGTCGCCCGCGAGTTCGCCTTCGTCAGGTTGAGCAGGTGCTTGTGGCGGGCCATGCGCCGCACGTCCGGCGGCAGCCGCGCAAAGCTGGCCGAGATCGGCGCCTCACCCTTCTGGCGCAGGATCCCGAGCCCCGACCCCGGCACCGCGCGGAGCACCTCCTCGCCGTCCTCCTCGGCGATCTCGTACTCGCGGTAGCCGAGGAAGGTGAAGTTCTCGCGCATCCACTCGAGCAGGTCGATCGTCTCGGAGAGCTCTTCCGGGTCGACGGGCGGCGGATGTCGGGCGAAGTCGTCGGCGATCTCGCGGACCTCCCGCAGCATCGCCGGCCAGTCCGCAACCGCGGCCTGGACGTCGGCGAGCACCCGGACGAGGTCGTCGTGGAGCTCGGCGAGCGCCTGCGGGTCGGTCTGCTTGTCGATCTCGACGTGGATCGTCGACTCCCGGATGCCGTCCTCGTCGACGATCTCCACGAGGTCCCCGTCGTCGTCGCGCCGCACGCGCACGATCGGACGGATCATCAGATGGATGCCGCTGCCGTGGCGCGTGATCTCCATCGAGATCGAGTCGACGAGGAACGGCATGTCGTCGTTCACGAACTCGGCGACGGTGTGCGGCGACTCCCAGCCGTGCTCCTCGACGTTCGGGTTGTAGACGCGGAGCTTGAGCTCGCCCGGCCGGCGTTGCTGCGCGAGACCCCAGTGCGCGAGGGCGGCGCCGGCGAGGTCGGCGTCGGTGCGGTCGGCGAGGTCTTCGGGCGCGACGTGCGCGTAGTAGGTGCGCACCCAGCGCTCGACGTCGTCGGCTTCGGTACCGGCCAGCGCCCTGGCGCGGCGCACCGCCGCTTCCAGGATCGTCGCCTTCGCGTCGTCGGTCCGCGTCGTCACGTCCCGTACCGCAGTATGCCGAGTACGCTCGTCGGATGCTGCGGGCGCGTCTGCTGCTGGTGGCGCTGCTCGTCGCCTGGCTCTTCTCGCCCCCGGCCTGGCGCTACGCCGTGCCGCTGTGGCTGCCGTTCGTGCTGGCGTTCGGGCTGGAGCTGCAGTTCTTCGTCACCGGCCTCGTCTCGACGGACGAGCCCGCGGAGCGCGGCCGCGGGCCGCACCGCGACGACCTGCGCGAGTTCGGCTGGGAGGGCGAGCCGCCCGAGGAGGACGACCCCGAGTTCTGGACGTCGCCGCCCGTCCCGCGCCGGCGGCGACACGGTCTCGCGCGCCTGCTCGGGCCGGTGCTCGTGCTCGGCGCCGTGGCGCTGATCGTGTGGGGCGTGAGCATCCGGCGCGGCTGGAGCGCGCTCGACTCGACGACGCAGACGCGTGTCGAGCACACGATCACGAACGAGGCGCGCAAGATTGCGGGCCATCCCGTCACCGTCGTCTGCGACACCTCCGGCCACCACGTCGGCGCCGTGCAGGAGTCCGACGGGCTCGCCGAGGTCGGCGGCACGCGTGCGTGGCTGACGCCGGGCATCTGCTACCAGCTCTCGCGCGTGATCGACGGTCACGCGAGTCATCCTGGGCGGACGACCGGCCACGCGATCGTCGTACTCGCGCACGAGTCGTGGCATCTCCGCGGCGTCGAGAACGAAGGCCTCGCGAACTGCTACGCGTACCAGTCGGGCGTCCAGGTGGGTGTCGATCTCGGCCTGTCGCGGAGCGTCGCCTACGGCCTCATGCGCCAGGCCCTCTCGGACAACTCGATCGACGCGGCCGACCCGCGTTACGACGTCCCGGCGGGGTGCCGAAACGGCGGGAAGTACGACCTCAACCCGGGGTCGTCGCAGTTCCCGTAGCGAACCGCACCACTTCGCCCGGGCGCAGCTGGCCCGCCAGCCAGAGGTCGTCGCTTCGGACAACGGCGATCACCGGATAGCCGCCCGTCGTCGGATGGTCGGGCCCGAGCAGGATCGGCTGCCCGTTCGGCGGCACCTGGAGCGCACCGGTCACGAGCCCCTCCGAGCGAAGCTCCTCGTCGCGCCCCCACGCAAGCGGCGTTCCCTCGAGCCGGATGCCGACGCGGTTCGACGACAGGTTCATCCGCCACGGCTCCGACGTCAGCGCATCCACCGCGTCCGGTGCGAACCAGTCGGCGCGCGGGCCCGGGAGAACGCGGAGCACGGGCTCATCGGGCAGCGGCTCGGCCGGCAGCTCCTCGGGTCGCCCCTCCACCTCGTCGCCGACCCGGAGCAGGTCGCCCGACCGCACGATTGCCGGGCCGAGACCACTCATCAGATCGGTCGAGCGACTACCGAGCATCGGTGCGACATCGATCCCGCCGCGCACGGACACGTAGAGCCGCACGCCGCGCTTGTACGGCTCGATGTCGAGCACGTCGCCGGCGCCGACCTCGAACGGCGGCCAATGCTCCGCTCCGGTCAGCGCCACCACCGCAGCGGCACCGAAACGAAGAACCGGTCCGGCGAGCGTCGCCTCGAGCGACGCGGCGCCCGGCCGGTTGCCGACGAGGCGGTTGCCGAGCTCGTACGCCCGCGAATCGGCTGCGCCCGAAGTCGGCACGCCGAGATGTGCGAGCCCCGGTCGCCCGCGGTCCTGCACCGTGGTCAGCGGGCCGCTCTCGAGCACCTCGATCATCGCGCCACGAACCGCACACGGTCGCCCGCGGCGAGCAGCGCCGGCGGCTCGCGGGACGGATCGAACAGCAGCGCCTCGGTGCGGCCGAGCAGCTGCCAGCCGCCGGGAGACTCCCGCGGATAGACGCCGCTGTAGACGCCGGCGATCGCCACCGTGCCGCCCGGCACCCGCGTCCGCGGCTCGGCTCGCCGTGGCACCTCGAGCCGCTCGTCGCCGCCGACCAGGTACGCGAAGCCCGGTGCGAAGCCGAGGAACCCGGCCGTGTAGGACCCGGCGCAGTGCCGCGCGACCACTTCTTCCGGCGACAGCGACAGGAGCTGCGCCACCCAGGCCAGGTCAGGGCCGTCGTAGGTGACGGCGAGCTCGATCTCCGCCGGCTCGGGGCCGGCGTGCTCGTCCCGCAGCGCCGCCCCGGCGAGGGCGAGCACCTCGGCGGTGAGGGGAGCCGACTCGAACGTCAAGAGCACCGTGCAGTGACCGGGCACGGCGTCGACAAGCCCGCGGAGCGCAGACCGGGCGCGTTTCGCGACACGCACCGCCTCGGCGCTGTCCGCCAGCTCGAGCAGCAGCGCGCGATCGCCGGCGGGACGGGCGGTGACGCTCATGCGAACGCACCCAGCTCGAACCCGGCGGCCCGCAGCCCGTCGGCGACGCGCTCCGCAAGGACCACCGCGCCCGGGGAATCGCCGTGCACGCAGATCGAGCCGACCTCGCCCGCCAGCATCACAGCCTGGTGCACGGCGGCGTCCGCGTCGAGCAGCGCCCCCGTCTCGCTGCGCGAGACGAGCTGCCCGTTCGGGTCGTAGGCGCGATCGGCAAAGCCCTCGGCGACTGCCGCGAGCCCTGCCTCTGCCGCGAACGCGAACAGCAGCGAGCTCGGGAACGCGAGCACCGCGCGCGGGCCGTCCGCGGCCAGCACTCCGGCGACGATCGCCGAAGCGCACTCGGCATCGACGCTCGCCCGGTGGTACAGCGCACCGTGCGGCTTGACGTAGGCGACCTGCCCGTGCGCCTGCAGCCGTTCGATCTGCTCCAGGGTCTCGGCCTCGATCACGGAAGGCTCGACATCGAGCTCGCGGCGCCCGAATCCCTCGCGGTCGCGGTAGCCCACGTGCGCTCCGACTCTCACGCCCTGTCGGGCGGCCGCCTCGCACAGGCGGCGCATCGTTGCGTCGTCCCCTGCGTGGAAGCCGCACGCGACGTTCGCGCTCGTCACAACACGGAGCAGCTCATCGTCGGTCGCGAGCCCTTCGCCGACGTCGGCGTTGAGATCGACGTGCACCGCGTGAGCTTTTCAGCTCGCGCGACGCAGCTGCTCGACGACCTGCTGGGCGGTGCGCGACTCGGGATCGAGCTTCTGGAGCGCCGTCTCGAGGAGATCGCGCGCGCGGTCGTCCTCGCCGTGGCGAAGCATCGTGAACCCCAGGTTCGCGATCACGCGGCCCTCGTGCCGCTCGTCGCCCTCGTCCCGCAGGATCGTGAGCGCCTGCTCGAATCGCTCGACCGCAGCTTCGGTGTCACCGGCCGCTTCGAGCGCGAGCGCGAGACTGTTCAGCGTCGGAGCCTCGCCGCCTCGGTCGCCCAGCTTGCGGAAGATCGCAAGGGCGCGCCGGTGCTCCTCGGCCGCCTGGTCGGGCCGGCCCTCGCTCCGAAGCTGCGCGCCGTGCGCGTTCAGCTGAAGCGCACGACGGTGCTCCTCTTCCGGATCGGCCGACACGGGCGCACCGCCCGCGTAGGGCCAGCCGCCCCAGTCGGTCGACCGCGCGCGTGTCGCGGCACGCTCGACGAATCCCGAGACGGCGGGTTGCACGTCGCGGGCGACCCGCGAGCCGGCGGTGCGCACGCGCGTGGCTCCCTGGCGCGCCTGCCGGCGGACGCCCGACAGGTCGGGCCGCCGCACGCGGCGCAGACGCCCGCGGCGGAGGAAGAACGCGACGATGCCGGCGATCGCCCCGGCTCCGATCAGGAACAGCAGGAGCACGCCGAGCCCGAGCGCAATCAGCAGCCCGCCGAAGAACAGCGATGCGGCGGCGAGCACGGCAACGCGCCGCCGCGCGAATTCGCCGCGCGGCGAGTTCTCCTTCAGCAGCTGCCACGCCATTCGACCCACCTCCCGGGCTCCGAGGTTGACCCCTTCGACCTCTCCCGCCCCCGTTCCTTCCAGAGACCCGGTTGCGGTAAACCCCGGATGTCAGCCGCAGGGCGTAGCATTAGCGTCGCGACGATGGCGAAGAGAGACGTCCCGGAAGACGTCGTCACCGGCGTCGTGATCCTGCTGGTGCTCGGCCTCGTCTTCGCAGCCGGCTTCTTCGGCTTCTTCCTCGGGCGTGACTCCAAGCACGCTCGGAACGGGGAGACGACGGCCGTTTCAACCGTTTCCACAGCGACGGTCGCACCGGCGGTCGCTTCCGGGGCGCATCTCTTCGTCCAGTTCGGCTGCGTCCAGTGCCACGGCATGCAGGGCCGTGGCGGTGTCTCGCCGGACGTCCCCGCGCTCACCGGCGCCGGGTCGCTCACCGCAGCCAGGCTGCGCTCGATCATCAACCACGGGCTCGGCGAGTCGGCAAACCCGACCAAGCCCTACATGCCCGTCTGGGGAGCTGTGATCTCCGACCGGCAGGTGACCGACCTCGTCTCGTACATCCACGCCGGCCTGCCGGCGGTGGCGACCGCGGATCCGTTGCCGGTGCCGCAGGGCCAGGGAGCAGCCGTCCAGGGAGCGACGCTCTACGTGAACTACGGGTGCATCAACTGCCACGGGCCGAACGGTCTCGGCGGCGTCCCGAACCCCGAGTCGCCCGACAAGTCGATCCCACCGCTCTCCGGTCCGGTCTTCCGCAGCGAGTTCAACACCGAGGCGAAGATTCTCGCCGTGATCCACGACGGCAGCGTGATCGGGCGAGCGCCGATCGTGAGCATGCCGCACTGGGGCGGGGTCATCCCACCGGCGAAGCTACAGGCGCTGGTCGCCTACCTCGACACGCTGAAGTAGGGGGAACTCGGCGCGCAGAAGCGTGCCGGCAGTCCAGGAGCTCGAGATGCTGAGCGTTCCGCGCAGCGCCTCGACGCGGTCGGTCAGACCCACGAGTCCCGAGCCGCCCTGCGGATTCGCGCCGCCCCGGCCGTCGTCCTCGACCTTCACGACGAGTGCCGCTCCTTCACGCCGGGCACTGACCCGCACCAGCGTCGCCTCGGCGTGCTTGACGACATTCGTGAGGGCCTCGGTGACCACGAAATAGGCGGCAACCTCGACGGTCGGGTCGAAGCGCTCGTCCGGCGCGACCACGACCTCCACCTCGAGCGGCGTGCGGCGCGCGAGCGCCGCGAGGGCCGGAGCCAGCCCGCTCTCGGTGAGGACCGGCGGATGCAGGCCCGTGGCGAGCAGGCGGAGCTCCGTGATCGCCTCGCGCGCGTCGCGTTCGGCCGCGGCGAGCAGCTCGCCGACCGCGTCGTCGGCGACTTTCCGCCGCGCGACGCCGATATTGAGAACGAGCGTGACGAGCCGCTGCTGCGCCCCGTCGTGCAGGTCGCGCTCGAGCCGGCGGCGCACCTCGTCGGACGCGGCGACCAGCCGCGCGCGCGACGCGATCACCTGCTCGCGCGCATCGGCGCTCGCGACGGCCAGCGCGAGCAGCGCCGCGAACGGCGCGAGTCTGCGCTCGACGTCGTCGGCGAGCGTCTCGTTTGCGCCCGACGACACGATCACCGCGCCCCACGGTCGTCCGGACACCATCACGGGCGCAGCGGCTGCGGACACGTAGCCCGCCTCCCGCATGCGTGTTGCGACGACGCCCTCGCCGTAGGCATCCACACGCGCGGCCGCACCGGTGCGATGAACGATCCCGAACGCTGTGTCGTCGCCGACAGGGATCACGGACCCCACCGGGAAGAGCTCCTCCTCGGATGCGCAGCTCCAGCGTCCGACGACGGTCGCGCCCGCCGGGTCGCCGTAGCGCACGACCGCCGCGGTGCGCGAGATCGCGAGCTTCCCCGTCTCGACCGCGACGGCGTCGAAGATGAGGGCGGCGTCGGCCTCGCCGGCGACGAGCGTTGCGACGCGGCGGAGCGCCGCCTGCTCGGCGGCGAGCACTTCGACCTCCGCGAGCCGGCTCTCCAGCTCGCTGTGGAGCGCCTGCACCTGGGCGGCGGAGCGGTCGCGCTCGGTCAGGTCGAGGCCGACGGTGAGCAGTCCGGTCACAGTGCCATCCGTATCGACGATCGGCCGGTTCGACCAAGCGATCTGTCGCCGCTCGCCGTCCTTCGTCAGCCAGTGCCCGACCTGCGGGCTCGAGCTGGCGACGTCGGCGAAGCTCTCGAGGAAGACGCCGAACGCCGCCCGCTCGTCCGGGGGAATCACGACGTCGCGGGCATCGCGGCCGATCACCTCGGCCGCGGTGAAGCCCGTCACGCGCTCGCAGGCTTCGTCGAACGTGAGGATCCGGCCCGAGCGGTCGAGCTTGCAGACCAGCCCGAGGCCGGTCCGCGCGAGCACGTCGACGTACTCCTCGGGCGAAAGCGGCTTGGCGGTCTGCGTCTGCGGCGGCGCGGACATGCAGCAAACGGTACCGGTGCCCGCAGCGGTCGTCACCCCGGGGGTAGCCTCCGCCGCGATGCCCGAACACGCCTCTGACGTCACCTTCCTGTTCACCGATATCGAAGGCTCTACCGTCCTCCTGCAGCGGCTCGGCACCGCCTACGCAGCCGTCCTGCAGCGGCACCGGAAGCTGATCGGGACGGCTGTCCGGGACAACGGCGGGCGCGTCGTCGACTGCCGCGGCGACGAGTTCTTCGCCGTGTTCGACGACGGCACGACCGCCGCCGCTGCCGCGGTCGCCGCCCAGCTGGCGCTGATCGACGAGCCGTGGCCGGAGGGCGCAGTGGTGCGGGTGCGGATGGGCCTGCACCGCGGCCGGGCGCAGGTCGTCGGCGACGGCTATGTCGGCATGGCCGTACATCACGCGGCGCGCGTGAGCGCGGCCGCACGCGGCGGCGAGATCCTCGCCTCGGCGGCAACGGTCGACGAGTGTGGGCTCGAGACGGTCGACCTCGGCGAGCACCGGCTCAAGGGCGTGCCGCACCCGACACGGTTGGTGCGCGTGCTCGCGCCGGGCCTCCACGCCGACTTCCCGTCGCTCGGCGACGAGTCGACCGACCCGGCGAACGTCGTCCGCGTGGCGCTCGCCGACGACTCCGTGCTCCTGCGCGAGGGGATCGCGCGCCTGCTCGAGGAGGAGGGCTTCGAGATCGTCGGTCAGTCGGGCACCGCCGAGGACCTGCTCCTGCTCGTCGACGAGACGCTCCCGGACGTCGCGATCGTCGACATCCGGATGCCGCCGACGAAGACGGACGAAGGGCTGCGCGCGGCACGCGAGATCCGCAGCCGCCACCCGCACACGGGCGTGTTGCTGCTCTCGCAGTACGTCGAGCTCGAGAAGGCGGTCGAGCTGCTCGCCCGCGACGCGACCGGCGTCGGCTACCTGCTCAAGGACCGTGTCGCCGACGTCGAGGAGTTCACGCGCGCGATCCGCCGCGTCGCCGACGGAGGCGTGTCGGTTGACGTCGAGATCCTCGAGCAGCTGCGCGGCTAAGCGGTTACTGCCTCGCTCAACGCGAGCCGTCGCGCCCGGTCGAGCCAGGGCGTCGCAGCAAGCCGTTCGAAGATCTCGGTCGCCTCGGAGAGCAGCGGCTCGGCCTCACCTGCTTGCCCCTGGCCGACGAGCGATTCGCCGTGCTCGAGCAGCGCGATCGCGAGGTAGAAGGGCAGTCCGAGCTCGCGGAACAACCGGGCGGCGGCCTCGTATCCGCCACCGTCCCGCGCGAGGCGGGCGCGGAAGCGCCGCGCCTGGGCCTCGAGATAGGGCGGCCGCGTGCCGGATGGGACGGCATCGATCGAGACGAGCAGCGCCTCGACCTTCGCCGACTCGCCGAGCGCAAATGCCGCCTCGAGCGCCTCGACGACTCCCTGCTTGCTCGCCTGTGCGGCGATGCCGAAGTTGCTGGCCGTCTCGACGGTCGCCTCGGCGTCGACTAGCGCCTCCCTGGCCTTTCCCTCGGCGCGGCGCAAGGCGGCCTGAGCGCCGAGATAGGAGGAGCGTTCCTGGAGATCGGTGGAATGCTCGATGCGCGAGAACATCTGGAGGAACTGACGGGCGCCGTCGAGCTCACCACGCTGGATGTGGATCTCGACCGCCGACTGGAGCAGGCTCAGCATCGTCCCGCCGGAATCGATCTGTTCCTGCGTGAACTCTGCAGCAGCCGCGTACGCCTCGTCCCAGCGGCCGAGCATGAGCAGCGGATAGGTTCGCTCGGCCAGCAGTGCCCATTCGTGCGGGCGGCTGCCGACCTTCCGCGCGAGCGCAAGCGCCTCGTCGAGGAGCCCGAGTGCCTCGGCATACGCGTCCCGCTGGAAGCAGCGGTCGGAGAGCCAGAAGTAGCAGGCTCCGGCCTCCCTCATCA
This sequence comes from uncultured Thermoleophilia bacterium, assembly GCA_963715115.1. Classification (GTDB taxonomy): domain Bacteria; phylum Actinomycetota; class Thermoleophilia; order Gaiellales; family Gaiellaceae; genus PALSA-600. Next base: position 18,654 of record CAVQRE010000023.1, on the reverse strand, counting down.
CGTTGTGCTCGAGGGCGACCTCCAGCGAGCGCGTGAGGAGCGCCTCCGCCTCCTCGTTGTGTCCGCGGCTGCTGGCGATGCCCGCCTTGGCTCGCAGAGCCCGTGCGAGCGGTTCCGGATATGCGTGGGGCTCCGCGATGTCGAGCGCCAGCTCGGCCCGCGCAGCCGCCTGTTCGAGATCGCCGCTGAACCAGTAGGCGAGGGCGAGGCTAGCTGCGACGAGCGCGAGGGCCTCGTCCGGCTCGTCGTCGACCAGCACGGCCAGTGCGCGCTCCGAGCGCGCGATCGCCTCCTCGCGCTTGCCTGCACCGGCTTCGACGAACGCGAGTTCGAGGTGGACGCGAGCCGCTGCGTGCAGGTCGCCCTGTTGCTCGTACAGCTCGATCGACTGCTCGTACAGGCGCGTCGCAGCGTCCTGGTCGGCGGCACGCCGGGCCATCTCCCCGGCGCTCGCCAGCAGCGCAGCCCGCTCGGACGCGGTGTCGGTCAGCTCTGCCGCCTGCTCGTAGTAGCGCCTCGCCTCGGCCGCCGCGGCGAGCGAGGCCGCATGCTCGCCCGCCCGCGCGAGCATCGCCTGCGCATTTGCCCTGATCTCCGCCGCGTCGTCCGCGTCCGGAGCGGCCTCGTAGGCGGCGAGGTAGTGCGAGGCGATCACCTCGACCACCTCGTCCTCGTCCTCGGCGAAGGCGGCGCGCAGGTGCGCTGCGGCGGCGAGATGCCTGGCGCGACGGTCCCGTCTGGAGAGCGTCTCGTAGGCGACGTGGCGAACGAGGTCCTGCAGGAAGCCGTACTGGCCGTGCTCGGGCGAGCGCGGGTCGGCCTGGACGCCGAGCACCTCCTTGCGCACGAGCGACGCGAGCAGCGGCTCGGTCTCGACCTCGGGACCTGCCAGCGAGTTCAGCGCACCTCGTGTGAACGTCTTGCCGAGCACGGCCGCGTCCTGCAGCAACCGCCGCTCCTCCGGCGAAAGCCCGTCGAGCCGCGCCGCGATCAGCGCGTGCAGCGTCTCGGGGACCTCCAGCGCCTCGACCGGCCCGGTGAGCATGTAGGCCGAGCCGTCCTCGACGAGCAGGCCGCGGTCGAGCAGCATGCGCACCGTCTCGACCGCGTACAGCGGAATGCCCTCGGCGCGCGCAAGGATCCGGTCGCGGACGTCTGGCGGAATCCCGGGCACGAGGCCGGTCAGGAGCTCTTCCATCGCCGGCTGCGCGAGCGGCTCGAGGTACAGAGACGTGAAGCTCCGCTGACCCGCGCCCCACGTCGGCCTGCGTTCGAGCAACTCGGGCCGGGCGAGCGTGATCACGAAGATCGGCGAGCTGCGCGACCAGTCGAGCAGGTACTCGACGAAGTCGAGCAGGCTCGCGTCGGCCCATTGCATGTCCTCGAACAGGAGAACCGTCGGGTACCCCTCGGCCAGCCGTTCGAAGAAGAGCCGCCAGGCGGCGAACAGGTCCTGCTGGTCGCGAGCCTGGTGCTCGCCGAGCCCGAGCAGATGAGCGAGCCGCGGCTCGAGGAAGCTGCGCTCGTCCACGTCGAGGATCTGCTCCTCGAGGGTCGCGCGCAGCTTCTTCAGCGCTGACGAAGGCTCTTCTTCCTCGGAGATCCGGCAGCGCATTCGCACCATGTCCGCTAGCGCCCAGTAGGTGACGCCCTCGCCGTACGAGAGACAGCGACCACGATGCCAGTAGACCGTCTCCGCGATGCCGTCGAAGTACTTGTAGAACTCCCAGCCCAGGCGCGACTTGCCGATGCCGGCGATGCCGGTGACGGACACCAGATGCGCCTTCTTCTCCTCGGCGCAGGCGTGGAAGAGATCCTTGATCTGCCGCAGCTCGCGATCGCGGCCGACGAACGGCGCCTCGAGACCGTGCGACTTGAGCGAGCCGCGCAGCCCGGAGACGACGCGCTGCGCCCGCCAGAGCGGCGTCAGTCCCTCCTTGCCCTTCAGCTCGAACGAGCCGGCGTCCTCGTAGACGATCGTCTGCTCGGTGGCACGGCGCGTCGCCTCGCCGACGAACACCGTCCCCGGCTCGGCCGCCGACTGCACCCGCGAAGCCGTGTTCACGAGATCGCCCGCGACCATCCCCTCGCCCTGGGCGGCAAGCGTGACGGCGGCCTCGCCGGTGAGCACACCCGCCCGGGCACGCAGGTTCTCCGCGCCGACCTCCTGCCCGAGCGCCGAGACGGCCGCGACCAGGTCGAGCGCCGCCCGCACCGCGCGCTCCGCGTCGTCCTCCGTGGCCGTCGGCGTCCCCCAGACGGCCATCACCGCGTCGCCGATGAACTTCTCGACCGTGCCTCCGTAGAGCCCGATCAACCGCCGGCACGTGTCGAAGTACCGCGACAGCAGTTCGCGCACCTCTTCGGCGTCACGCGACTCGGACAGCGTCGTGAACCCGACCAGATCTGCGAACAGCACGGAGACCAGGCGGCGCTCGGCCGCCGGCGGCTCGCGCGGCTCCGCCGGAACCGGCGCCGTAGCCGGCTCGAAGCCCCGAGCGGCGCGCCGCACTCGTAACAGAACTTCCGTCCCGCCTCGTTCGGCGTGTTGCACGCCGGGCAGACCGCCGCCAACGCGGCACCACACCCGCCGCAGAACTTCGCGTCCGCGCGGTTCTCGACGCCGCAGCTCGAGCAGACGGTCACGTGCTTCCCCAGACCTCGTCGGCGACCTCGACGACGAGGCGCAGCTTCGCCCACTGCTCGTCCTCGGTCAGCTCGTTTCCGTCGACGGTGGAGGAGAACCCGCACTGCGGCGACAGGCAGAGCTGTTCGAGCGGCGCGTATTTTGTCGCCACCTCGATGCGGCGCTTGAGATCGTCCTTCGACTCGAGCACGCCGCTCTTCGTCGTCACGAGACCGAGCACGACCCGCTTGTCACCCTTCGGCAGGAACCGCAGTGGCTCGAAGCCGCCGGAGCGCTCGTCGTCCCACTCCATGAAGAAGCCGTCGACGTCGAGTTGGTTCAGCAGCGCCTCGGCGACGAACTCGTAGTCGCCCTCCGCCACCCACGCGGAGCGGAAGTTGCCGCGGCACATGTGCGTCGTCACCGTCATCCCCTCGGGCCGGCCGGCGATCGCTTCGTTGATGTGGCGGATGTACTCCTCGTGCTGGTGCACCGGGTCGCCGCCGATCTCGGCGACGTGCGCGCGCTGCGTGGGGTCGTTCATGTAGGCGAGGCTCGTGTCGTCGAGTTGGAGGTAGGTGCAGCCGAGCTCGGAGAGGCGACGGACCTCCTCGGCGTAGGCGGCGGTCAGGTCGGCCCAGAAGGCGCCGAGCTCCGGATATACGTCGGGATCGATCGCGGCCCTGCCGCCGCGGTAGTGGAACATGCTGGGCGACGGGATCGTCAGCTTCGGCACCGCTCCGTTGGCGCACTCCTGCACGAATCGGAAAGCGTCGCCGAAGATCGTCTCCGACAGGCCGAGCCGCCCGTCGACCTTCATCGCGGAGGGCGTGAAATCGATGTCACCGTCGGCCCGGTGGAAGTGAACGGCGAGGCGCCCTTCCAGCTTCGACACTCCCGTCGAGCGCGTAGATGAAGTCCATGTGCCACGACGCGCGCCTGAACTCGCCGTCGGTGGCCGACGGCAGTCCGACATCGACCTGCCTGCGGATCGCCTCGCGAATCGCGTCGTCCTCGACCGCGCGCAGCGCGTCACCGTCGATCGCGCCGCGCGCGAAGGCGGCACGGGCCTCGAGCAGCTTCGGCGGCCGCAGGAGGCTACCGACGTGGTCAGCACGGAAAGGAGGCCGCATTCCCGCAACTTAACGGACGGCTCTCAAGAAGACCCACGTTCGGCTGGCCGACGTGAGCCATGCGCCAAGCAGATCCTGTGCTGGGCGCGGTTCTTATGTGGTTCTTACCGTCTCCACAGGTACCGGAGAGAGACTGAGTCGACGTTGGCCGACATGCAGAACTCGCGGAACCGGAAGCTCGGGGCGATCGCGGTCGCCGTGGTCGCGCTGGCCGGCGTAGGCACGGCGTACGCGGCCTCGAAGATGCATTCGAGCTCTCACTCGACGAGCGCGGCTGCGCGCGGCAGCGGGTTCGTCGCCCCGGCTCGCGGGCAGTTCGGCGCGCCGCCGTCCGGCAACGGCTACGGCCGCGGGCTCGAGGACGGTCGATTCGGCGGACGCGGCTTCGGCGGGCCCGGCGGGAGCTTCACCGCGGCGTCCAGCTACCTCGGCATCTCGGCAGCGCAGCTCTTCACCGACATTCGCTCGGGCAAGACGCTCGCCCAGATCGCGAACTCGACGAACGGGAAGTCGGCGAGCGGACTGATCGCCGCGATGGTCGCGGCGCAGAAGAGCGACCTCGACGCGGCCGTGAAGTCGGGCCGCATCACCCAGGCGATGGCCGATCAGGTCGAGGCGAACCTGAAGGCGCGTGTCACACAGATGGTGACGGGCGGCTTCGGCCGCTTTGGCGGCCGTAGCGGTGGCTTCGGCGGCGGGAACGGGTTCGGCTCACCGCCGAGCGCGCCGCCGACGCTCGGCGGCACAGCCACTTAGAACTCCTAACTCGATGATCTAGCCACGGATGCGGCCGGGGCGGAGTGGGCGTGCGTGGGTGCTGATTTTTTCGAGGGCGCGGGTGAGGGCTTTGATGTCGGTGTTGGTGAGGTGTTGGGAGAAGTGTCGTTGGATCCCGTCTCGGTGGTGGCGGCGGGCGTGTTCCATCGTTTCGATGCCTTGGTCGGTGACGAGGATGAGGATCGTACGTCGGTCGTGTTCGGGGCGGACACGGCGGACGAGTCCTTCCTGTTCCATTCGGTCGATGACACGGGTGAAGCCGCTCTTGCTGTAGAGGATCCGTTCGGCGAGCTCGGTCATCGGGATGCCCTCGGGCGACTCTTCGAGCTGGACGAGGGCGTCGTACCAGCGCAGTGGGATCCCCACGGCCTGCTCGAGCTCGGTGTCGAGCACGTCGACGAGTGCGAGCGCGCTCTCGAAGTAGAGGCGCCAGGCGTGCAGCCGTTCCGGCGAGGGGCTTGACAAGGATCTGATTCCTCGTGAGATAGTCCTCTGATGCAACTGTTCTCTCATAGACAGTCGCAGATCATATCAACAGCGAGGAAGGGAGTCCACAATGGCCACCATCGCACCGGAGCGCGCACAGCTCGGGTACGCGCTGCACGAGAACGAGGGCGAGGCGTTCTGGCTGCTCGGGATGCTGCAGACGATCAAGATCAGCCGCGACGACACCGGCGGCGCCTACGGCCTGGCCGAGATCGTCGTGCCCGAGGGCGTCGGCTCACCCTGGCACGTCCATCCCGAAGAAGACGAATGGTTCTACGTCCTCGAGGGCGAGCTCACCGTCTGGGTCGCCGACACCCGCCTCTCCCTGAAGGCCGGCTCGTTCGCGCTTCGGTCCCAAAGGCGTGCCGCACACCTTCTACGCCGAGGCAGGCGGCGCCAGGGCGCTGGTCGGCTTCGCACCGATGCAGTTCGAAGGATTCCAGCGCGAAGTCGGCGAACCCGCCCCCGAACGCGTCCTACCGCCGCCGAGCGAGGGCCACCCGGACATCGCGCGGCTCGCCCCGATCGCCAAGCGAAACGGCTTCGAAATCCTCGGCCCCCCAGGCCCACCCCCCGGCCACTGAGCCAACCAACACCGACGGAGTGGGCCCACTCGCGGGGCGAACGGGCCCACTCCCGAACCCTCCGGTCCGTTCGGCTCCCTTGCTCTATGCGGGCGCGAGCCCGACGTAGTTCTCAGCCAGCGAGCGCGCCGCCGCCTGCGACGTCACGACGTAGCGCAGCTGCGACAGCTGCAGCTGGAGGTCGAACGGATCGTCGCCGACCCGATGGAGCATCGAGGTCATCCACCACGAGAAGTGCTCGGCACGCCACACTCTGCGGACGCAGCGCTCCGAGTAGGACGCGAGCACCGATTCGTCACCGTTCGCGTACCAGCGCTCGAGTGCGCGGGCGAGCACGGTGACGTCGGAGATCGCGAGGTTGAGCCCTTTTGCCCCGGTCGGCGGCACGATGTGGGCAGCATCGCCGGCGAGGTACAGCCGCCCGTGCTGCATCGGCTCGACGACGAAGCTCCGCATCCCGGTCACCACCTTCTCGAGCACCGGACCTTCGTTCAGCGTCCAGCCCTCGAGCGCGGTGCGCAGGCGCAACTCCTCCCAGATCCGCTCGTCGGGCCACTCGTCGAGATCCTCGTCGGGGCGGCACTGGATGTAGAGACGACTGAGCGTCGGCGAACGCAGGCTGAGCAGCGCGAACCCGCGATCGTGGTGCGCGTAGACGATCTCCTCGCTCGACGGCGTCGCTTCGGCGAGGATGCCGAGCCAGCCGTACGGATACTCGCGCGTGAACTCGGTCAACACGGGCTCGATCGCGGGCCGGCAGACGCCGTGGAACCCATCGCAGCCGGCGATCACGTCGCAGTCGAGCCGGTGCGTCTCGCCGTCGTGGTCGTAGGTGACGTACGGCGTGTCGCCCTCGAATTCGTGGACAGCGACACCGGAGACCTCGAACAGAAGCGGCAGCCCGGCGTCGAGCCGCGCCGCGATCAGATCCTTGACGACCTCCGTCTGCCCGTAGACGACGATCGTGCCGCCACCGGTCAACTCGTCGACCGCCAGGTGATGGCGCTCGCCCGCGAACTGTAGGTGGATGCCTCGGTGCACGATCCCTTCGCGCAGCAGGCGCTCGCCCACCCCAGCGCCGACCAGCGTCTCGACGGTTCCCTGCTCGAGCACGCCGGCGCGGATCCGGTGCTCGACGTAGTCGCGGCTGCGGTTCTCGAGCACGACCGATTCGATCCCCACTCGATGGAGGAGCTGGGCCAGCGTCAACCCCGCCGGTCCCGCGCCGACGATCGCGACCTGAGTGCGCGAGCGGGTCAGGAGGCACCCTCCTCGGCGAGCACCTGCTGCGCGACGGCGAAGGCGTGGTTCGCGGCCGGCACACCGCAGTAGATCGCCGCCTGCAGGAGGACCTCCTTGATCTCGTCCGCCGGCAGACCGTTGCGGAGCGCAGCACGAACGTGCATCGCAAGCTCGTCGAAATGCCCGAGCGCGACTAGCGCAGTGAGCGTGATGCAGCTTCGTGTGCGGCGATCGAGGCCCGGACGGGCCCAGATCTCGCCCCACGCGTAACGCGTGATCAGATCCTGGAAGTCGGCGGTGAACTCGGTCGTCCGCTCGATCGCCCGATCGACATGCTCGTCACCGAGCACGTCGCGACGGACCCGCATACCGTCCTCGTAGCTCACAGGAACTCCTCCAGCAGTCGGTTGAAGTCGTCGGGGCGCTCGACGTTCGCGAGATGGGCCGCGTCGGCGATCACTTCGAAGCGCGCATTAGGGATGCTCGAGGCAACCGTCTCGACCTCGGCCGGCGGCGTCGCCGGATCGTCGGCCCCCGCAATCACCAGCGTCGGAACGTCGACGGCCGAGAGCGCGTCACGGACGTCGAAGTGCGACAGCGCCTCGCAACAGCGCGCATATCCCTCCGGATCCGTGTTCAGGAAGAGCTCGCGATAGACGTCGACGTCCTCGAAGGTCGGTGTGAACCACCGTTCGAGCACGGCGTCGACGATCGCCCCGAGCCCGTAGGTGCGTACGGTGGCCGCACGCTCGAGCCATTGCGCCGGCTCGCCGAACCGCGGCAACGTGCAGGCGAGCACGAGCCGCTCGATCTGCGCGGGCGTCTCGAGCGCCAGCCGCATCCCGACGGCGCCGCCGAGCGAGAGGCCGACGAACGAAAACGGCTCACCGCCGGCGGCCACGAGCACGCGCCCGGCCAGATCGCCCACGTCGCTGACGCCGGCAAGCGGCGCTCCACCGTGCCCGGGGTGGTCGACGCGCACCACCGTGCGCCCTTCGAGCGCGTGCAGCTGCGGATCCCACATCGCCGCAGGCGCTCCGAGCGAGCCGCAGAGGATGACGACACTCACGAGCGATACAGCGCGAGGGCGCGGTCGATCAGGGCATCGGCCGAGCCGAGGTAGTCGTCGGGCGTCTCCGCGTCGATACCGAGGCGGCGCGCCTCGGAGAGGACGTCCGGAGAGATGTTGGCACGCATCCGCGTCGCGTCGACCTGCAGGCCGTCGAGCGAGCGGCGGATGGCGGCCGCGGCCCCGGCAGTTGCGGCGAGCGCGCCCGAGAGCGCAGCCCATTCGGCGTGCCAGGCACCGACCGCGCGCTCGTGTTCCTGCACGCCGGACTCGAAGAGCAGCACGGCATTCGCGCGGACGTGGCGGGCGCAGGCATCCGCCAGCACTGCCGCGATCGGGTTGCGCTTGTGCGGCATCGTCGACGATCCTCCGGCCGCCGCCTCGGCCACCTCCGCGACCTCGGTCTGTGCGAGCAGAACGACGTCGGTCGCGATCTTCCCGAGCGCAGCGGCGATTCCGACGAGCGCGCCGGCGAGGTCGATCACCGGCGTCCGCACGGTATGCCAGGGAACCGTCGGTTCCCGAAGCTCGAGCTCGGATGCGAATCCTCGGGCGACGTCTACCCCACGCTCGCCGAACGCCGCCAGTGTCCCGCCTGCGCCGCCGAGCTGGGCGGGCAACGAGCGTGCGGCCGTCTCAAGTCGGCGGCGTGCCTCGACCACACCGACCAGCCAGCCCGCCGCCTTCAGCCCGAAGGTCGTCGGGACCGCCTGCTGCAGCAGCGTGCGCGCCGCCATCACGGTTCCGCGGTGCGAATCGGCCAGCGCGGCGCACAGGTCGGCGACACCGCCGAGGTCGCCGTCGATCACACCGGCTACCCGCCGCGACACGAGCATCGCCGCGGTGTCGAGGATGTCCTGGCTCGTCGCGCCGCGATGCACGTAGCCGGCGTACTCCTCGCCGACCTGGGCGCGGATCGCGCGAACGAGCGGCTCGACCGGATTGCCGGTCGCGCGTCCCTGCTCGGCGAGCTCGCGCTCGTCGTAGAGGTCGGCGTGGCAGGCTGCTGCGACCATCGCCGCCCCCTCGGAGGGAACGAGCCCGGCCAGCGACGCTGCGCTGACGAGAGCGCGCTCGGCGTCGAGCAACCCTTCGAGCCAGGCGCGGTCCGAGACTGCGTCCACGGCGTCCGCCGGGACGAAGATCGTCTCGAAAGGCCTCACGTGGGGTACAGAATCACGCCGCCTCGAGCGCGCGCAATGCAGCGAGCTCGATCAGCGACGGCGCCTCGGTCACCTGGAGGTCGTCCGCGACGCGCAGGTCCCAGCCGGTGACCGCACGGACGTCGTCGACCGAGACGGAAGGGTGAACCGACGTGAGCGTGAGCTCGCCGTCTCGCGGCTCGAGCACACCGAGATCGGTGACGACGACGCGAACGCGGTCACCGAGGCTCGTCGTGAAGTCGAGGCGTTCGACAAAGGCGCGCCGCGTCTGGCGCAGGAGCACGAAGACGTCCTTCACCCCGGTCGCGATCTCGGGAGCTCCGCCGCCGCCGGGGAGGCGAACGTCCGGATGGTCGTAGTCGCCGATCACGGTCGAGTTGAGGTTGCCGTGCCGGTCGATCTGCGCCGCGCCGAGGAAGCCGACGTCGATCCGCCCGCCCTGGAGCCAGTAGGCGAACATCTCCGGTACCGACACGACCGAGACCGCGGTCTCCGCCAGCTCGCCGTCGCCGATCGAGAGCGGAAGCCGCTCCGGCTTCGCGCCGATCGTGCCGCTCTCGTAGACGAGCACGCAGCCCGGAGCGTGCGTCCGGCGCGCCAGGTTCGCCGCCACACTCGGCAGGCCGATCCCGACGAAGCAAACCATGCCGTCGCTCAGCCGCCGCGCGGCCTCGACCGCCATCATCTCGTCGGCCGTGTAGCCCGCTCCGCGGCCCGGGACCCCGTTCACGCCGGCATCACCCGCACGATTACTACGTCCGCCCTTGTCCGATTGTCAAGATGCTGTTCTAATAGACGGAACATGGTGGCGGGCGGGTCCTACTCCCAGTCGCTCGAACGTGGGCTGGCGATCCTCTCCGCGTTCAAGTCCGGCCGGCCGTTGCTCGGGATCTCCGAGCTCGCTCGCGAGATCGGCCTCGGGCGATCGACGACGCACCGCTACGTCGCCACGCTGGCCGCACTCGGCTACCTGCAGCAGGATCCGGCGACTCGAAAATACCGGCTCGGGCCCCGCGTGCTCGACCTCGGCTTCTCGGCGATCAACTCGATGGAGTTGCGCGAGCTCGCGGCGCCGCATCTGCAGCAACTGAGCGACGACTCGGGTTTCACCGTCAACATGGCCGTGCTCGACGGGGTCGACATCGTCTACGTCGAGCGCTGCCGAAGCTCCCGGGCCGGGCAGCGCGAGATCGACCTCAACCTGCACGTCGGATCCCGCATGCCGGCCTACTGCACCTCGATGGGCAAGGTGCTGCTTGCGAATCTCGAGCCCGCGGAGCGCGACGGGCTGATCGACGAGTCGACGCTGCAGCGACGCGGCCCGAACACCCTGACGACCCGCCGGTCGCTGCAGGCCGAGCTGGAGCGGGTGCGCCGCGAGGGCTTCGCGATCAACAACGAAGAGCTCGCGTACGGCCTGCGCTCGATCGCGGCACCGGTACGTGGCCTCGACGGAGCGGTCGCGGCCGCCGTCAATCTGGCAGTTCACAGCTCGATGGTCTCGATGCAGGAGCTCGTCGCGCGCCTCACGCCCGCGCTCCTGAAGACGGCAGCGGAGATCTCCGCCAGAGCCGGCTACCGGCATCAGCCGGCAGAGATGTACTCGGTCAAGTAGCGGATCTGGAAGCTCTGCTGCTCGGACTGCAGCCGGACAAGATCGCCGATCGAGATCATCCCGACGAGCGTGTCCTCGCTCACGACGGGGACGTGGCGGATGCGGCGGTCGGTCATCAGCGCCATCGCCTCCTCGACCTCCGTTTCCGGGGTGATCACCACGACTGGCGTCGTCATCACGGCGCGCACCGGCGTGTCGCGCTCGCCGAGCCCCTGCACGGCCACGCGCCGCAGGTAGTCACGCTCGGTGAAGATCCCCTCGACGTCGTTCACGTCGCTGCCCGTGACGAGAAGCGCGCCCACGTTGGCCTCGACCATCGCCTGCACGGCCTCGAGCACGGTCGCATCGCCGCCGATCCTGATCACGCCTCCACCCTTCTCCTCCAGGATCTTCGCGACGGTTGCCATCCCAGAACATTCCGCTAGGTGCCCACTCCTGTCAAGGCCCGCCGTTAGGGTCAGCGGGATGAGCAGCGTCGAGATCCTGACGATGGGACGGGTCGGGGTCGACCTGTATCCGGAGCAGATCGGCGTGCGTCTGGCCGAGGTTCAGACGTTTCGCAAGATGCTCGGCGGCAGCGCGACGAACGTGGCTGTCGCCGCAGCGCGCTACGGGCGCCGGTCGGCGGTGATCACAAAGGTCGGCGACGACCCGTTCGGCCCCTATGTTCGCGACGCTCTGGAGGAGTTCGGCGTCGATTCTGGCCGCGTCGGCACCCATCCCACGCTGCGGACACCGGTCGTCTTCTGCGAGATCTTCCCGCCAGACAACTTCCCGCTGCTCTTCTACCGCGAGCCGATGGCTCCGGACATGACGATCGAGCCGGGCGACCTCGATCTGGTGGAGATCGCGGAGGTGCCCCTTTTCTGGACCACCGGCACCGGCCTCTCGGCAGAGCCGAGCCGCGCGACGACGCTGGCCGCCCTCGAAGCCCGCGGGCGGCGTTCGATCACCGTCCACGACCTCGACTACCGGCCGGGGTTCTGGGAATCCGAGCGCGAGGCGGGCAGGTGGGGCCGCCAGGCCGTCAAGTTCGCCACGGTGGCCGTCGGCGGGCGCGCCGAAGCCGCGCCGATCGTGGGCGACCGCCCGCCGACCGACACCGCGAGCGCGCTGCTCGACCTCGGCGTCTCACTCGCGATCGTCAAGCTCGGGCCGGAGGGCGTTCTGGCAGCGACGCACGACGAACAGGTGACCCTCCCGCCGGTGCCGGTCACCGTCGTGAACGGGCTCGGCGCAGGCGACGCGTTCGGCGGCGCCCTCTGTCACGGGCTCCTCTCGGGGTGGGAGCTCGAGCGCACGCTCCGCTTTGCGAACGCGGCCGGGGCTCTGGTCGCGTCGCGTCTCGGCTGCGCGGACGACATGCCGACGGCAGCCGAGGTCGACGCGCTGCTCGCCTCCGTGTCGACGCCCGTTACGGACTGAACGCCGGGTCGGTCGTCACGCGCCACTCGCGGACCGGGCCGGCCATCACATTCAGGTAGTAGCTGTCGTGCCGCGCGCCGGCGGAGAACGGGTGGTAGCCGCGCGGGACGAGCACGACGTCGCCGTCCCGGACAGCGATCGACTCGTCGAGCGTGCCGTCGTCCGTGTAGACGCGCTGGAACGCGAATCCGTCCGCCGGATGGAGGCGGTGGTAGTAGGTCTCCTCGAGCAGCGTCTCGCGCGGCGGATCGTCGACGTCGTGCTTGTGCGGCGGGTAGCTCGACCAGTGCGCCGCAGGTGTGCGGACCTCCGTCACGAGCAGCGATTCGGCGGGCTGGTCCTCCATCAGGATGTGGAAGATGAAGCGGGCCTCGGCGTCCGTCCCGCGCTCCTCGAAGCGCGCGTCGGCCGGCCCGAGCAGGCGCAGTTCCGCGCCGGTCGATGCGGGTGCGGTGCAGACGGCGAAGTCGGCTCCTTCCGCCGTCCACTCGAGGCCGGGCGGGACGTAGAGCGCGGTGGGCGGACCGTCGAGCACGGATGCGCGGCCGCCGGCGTCGCGCCACTCGCGGCCGCCTGCCTGCAGGTTGGCGCGGCCTGAGAGCACGACCACGCACGTCTCGCGGTCGTCGAACCGCTCCGTGACCTTGCCGTCGCGGTAGACGGCGAACCCGACGTACGTCCAGCCGGCGGATTCCGGTGTCACGCGGAGGACGCAGCCGTCCGCCTCAGCGTCATGGGTGTGCGCTACCAGCTTCGCCACGGAGTTCGCAGATCGTAGAGTCGCGGCATGGGCATTGTGAGAATGACGACGGCGCAGGCGCTCATCCGCTTCCTCGCGGCGCAGTACGTCGAGCGCGACGGCGTCCGCAGGCGGTTCTTCGGCGGCTGCTTCGGGATCTTCGGCCACGGCAACGTGGCAGGCCTCGGCGAGGCGCTGCTGTCGCATGCTGAGCTGCTGCGCTATCACCCCGCGCGGAACGAGCAGGGCATGGTCCACGCGGCTGTCGGCTACGCGCGGATGCGGAACCGCCTCGGGGCGTTCGCCTGCACGTCGTCGATCGGGCCAGGAGCGACGAACATGGTCACCGGCGCCGCGCTGGCGACCGTCAATCGCCTGCCGGTCCTGCTCCTTCCCGGTGATGTGTTCAGCACGCACGCGCCCGACCCGGTGCTCCAGCAGCTGGAGAGCCCGACGGCGGGCGATGTCTCGGTGAACGACTGCTTCCGGCCCGTGTCGCGGTACTTCGACCGCATCTCGCGGCCGGAGCAGGTGATCGGGGCGGCGATGCAGGCGATGCGCGTGCTGACGAGCCCGGCCGAGACGGGTGCGGTGACGCTCGCATTCCCGCAGGACGTGCAGGCTGAGGCGTTCGACTGCCCCGCGGAGTTCCTGGCGGAGCGAACGTGGCACATCGCCCGTGCGCCGGCCGACAGCGAGTCGCTCGCGCGCGCGGTCGAGGTGATCCGCGGCGCGAAGCGGCCGCTCGTCGTCGCGGGCGGCGGCGTCATCTACTCGGAGGCTCGCGATGCGCTGCGGGCGTTCTGCGACGCGACGGGGATCCCGGTCGGCGAGACACAGGCCGGGAAGGGCTCGCTGCCGTTCGATCACCCGTCGTGCCTCGGCGCGATCGGAGCGACCGGCACGTTCGCGGCGAACCGTGTCGCAGCGGAGGCCGACGTCGTGATCGGGATCGGGACGCGGTACAGCGACTTCACGACGGCCTCGAAGACCGCGTTCCGTAATCCCGATGTTCGGTTCATCAACATCAACGTCGCCGATTTCGATGCGGCGAAGCAGAGCGGCGTGCGCGTCGTCGCCGACGCACGGACGGCACTCGAGCAACTCGGCGAGGCACTCGGCGGTTGGTCGGTGAGCGACGACTATCGGGCACAGGCGGCGCGCCTGAACCGTGAGTGGGACGAAGAGGTCGCGCGGCTCTACTCGCTCGGCCACGAACCGCTGCCGGCACAAAGCGAGGTGCTCGGCGCGGTCAACGATGCATCCCGGCCTGCGGACGTCGTCGTGTGCGCGGCCGGTTCGATGCCCGGCGACCTGCACAAGCTCTGGCGGACGCGCGATCCGAAGGGCTACCACGTCGAGTACGGCTACTCGTGCATGGGCTACGAGATCGCGGGCGGGCTCGGCGTGAAGCTGGCGGCGCCGGAGCGCGAGGTGTACGTCCTCGTCGGCGACGGGTCGTATCTGATGCTCTCGAGCGAGCTCGTGACCGCAGTACAGGAGGGGGTGAAGCTGACCGTCGTGCTCGTCGACAGCCACGGCTTCAACTCGATCGGCGCTCTGTCGCGATCGGTCGGGCTCGACGGGTTCGGCACGCAGCACCGCTTCGCCAGAGACGGTGCGCCCGTGCTCGACGGCGACACGGCACCGCCCGTGCTGCTTCCGCTCGACCTGGCGGCGAACGCGGCGTCGCTCGGTGTCGAGACGGTGCGCGTCGAATCGGTCGACGCCCTACGCGAGGCGCTCGAGCAGGCGAAGCGGGCAACGAAGACGACGGTGATCGTCGTCGAGGTCGACCGCTACGAGGGCGTGCCCGGCTACGAGAGCTGGTGGGATGTTCCGGTCGCCGAGGTCTCGGAGCTGCCGGCGGTGCAGCGGGCGCGCGTCGAGTACGAGGCGGCGCGGCGAGCCGAGCGGCAGGTGTTCTAGGCCCCCGGGCTCGGTGCCTGGCACCTGTGAAGGCGACGAGGCCGCGCAGCGGCCGAGCGCCGGCTACGCCCCCGTTGTCGACCGTCCCGGTCGATCTGCAGGGGAATCATCGCGCACGACGGCAGTCGGCAGCGCGAACTGTGGAAGGAATGTTCCACTTTTGTCGCACTCGAACCACGGTGCCTGGCACCGGGGCTAGATCGGGCTAGATCTGCCCGGGCCGGGAAGTTCGCCGGCGCAGCCGGTCGCGGAGCGCCGATCCCATCGCGGGCTCGACCGGCGGTTCGCCCTCGGGCTCCTCGCCCGCACGCAGGTTCCAGAGGTCGATGTTCAGCCGGTCGATCTCGTCAACGAGCATCGTGATCGCCTTGCCGGCCGCGCGGACCTCGTCGCGCTCGTCGGTCGCGAGCCCCGCACCCCAGGTGCGGAGCAGCTCGATCTGCTCAGAGTCGAGCCGACCCGCCATGCCGCGACGCTACCAGCGTCGACCTCGAAGCGCACTCGCCGTCCACAGGGCATCCCCGCCGCACGCTCAAACGGCGTCGGACCAAGGGATTAGCTGTGGATAACCGCTGTGGGAAAGCACGCGCAGTCTGCCGCGGGAGGATCGCGGTCGGACGATCGTGCCGCGTCGCACGATCGGCGTCAAGGTCAGGGTTCTATGACGACCGGCGTGCAGGGGCGTGACCGCGAAGAGCTTGATGATCAGGTCGTTCGGCAGGCGCACGCAACCGTGCGACACCGGTTTGCCGATCGAGAAGGTCTCATCCGTGCCGTGGATGCCGATCGGCCCGCCGTCGCGCCACGCCCGCAGCACGTTCGAGAAGGCGGAGATGCCGAGCGCACGCGGACCGTATGCACCGGTCGGCGGATCGACGACGAAGCGCTGGGTGACGAAGAACGTGCCGAGCGTCGTCGGCGTCGACGGCTTGCCGATCGCGGCCGGTGAGCGAAGAACGACGCGCCCGGCTCGATAGAGCGTCAGCTGATGGGCGGAGACGTCAACCACGATGCGCACGCGCAGTCCGGCCCGGACTGCGTCGCCGTCGTCACTCGCGCGGCGGACGTCTGGAGCGAACTCGCGAGCACCTGAGTGGTCGAGTGGCACGCGACCGGCCGGGCCTCGGCACGGTGCGACGCACCCGCCAGTGCGATCGCGCGTCTCACTGCCGGAGCGTAGGTGAGAGTCGGTCAGCCGTCGAGCGTGTCGGGCTCGTCGGCGCCCGAACGCTTCAGCTTCACCGTCGCCAGCGTCAGCGCGCCGAGGACCGCGAGCGCGAGGGCGCTCTTGTTCGGCTTCTTCGTCTCGGGGTCGACCGACGGCACTGTGCTGCGGGCCTTCATCTTGACGACCTCCTTCCACCCTTGCCACGCGATGTAGCCCATCACCGCGTTGCGGCGGTTGAAGACCTCTTTCCGATGCCTAGGGGCACGCATGACTGAACCTTAGACGGTTGCGCGCTTGCGGTTCGGGAGATGGATCGCGCGGCCGAGCGCGACCAGCCCGGCCTCCTTGACCGCCTCGGAGAGCGTCGGGTGCGCGGCCATGCCGTCGGCGACCGTCTCGACCGTCGATTCCGCGTCGATCGCGACCACGCCCGCCTCGATCAGATCGGTCACGTGCGGGCCGACCATGACGATGCCGAGCAGCTCGCCGTAGCGGCTCTCGTGGATCGATTTGACCCACCCGACCGTCTCGGCCTGCATCACGGCACGTGCGTTCGCGACCCAGGGGAGGTCCCGACGGCGATGTCGTCGCCGTACTGCTCGCGCGCCTCCGCCTCGGTGAGGCCGACGCCCGCGATCTCGGGATCCGTGTAGATCGGGCGCGGGACCGCACGATTGTTCACGACCGCGTCGTGACCGCACGCGTTCTCAGCGGCGACCTCGCCCTCGCGGAACGCGGTGTGTGCGAGCTGCCAGTACCCGGCGCAGTCTCCGACCGCATAAATGTGGCCGACAGACGTCCGGCGATGGTCGTCCGCCCCGATGCCCTTGCGCGGATCGAACGCAACCCCGGCCGACTCGAGCCCGATGCCCTCGACGAGCGGCCCGCGCCCGACGGAGACGAGCATCAAGTCGCATTCGACCGACTCGCCGTCACCGAACGCCACGTTGAGCGCGTTGCCGCGCTGCTCGACGTACGAGCACTGCTTGCCCAGCTGGAGTGCGACCCCCCGCTTCCCGAATGCCTTCGCGAGCTCCTTCGCCGCGTCTGCGTCCTCCTGCGGAATCAGCGAGTCGAGCATCTCGATGATCGTCACCTCGGAACCGAAGCGATTGAAGATCGAGGCGAACTCGCAGCCGATGATGCCGCCTCCAAGGATGACGAGCCGGCGCGGAACCTCGGTCTGCGCCAGCAGGCCCGTCGAGTCGACGCAGAGATCCGACTCGAGCCCCGGAATCGGCGGACGAAGCGGGAACGAGCCGGTTGCGACCACCGCAGACTTGAAACGCACGTCCTCCCCGCCCGCGACCGCGATCGTATTCGCGTCGGTGAAGCTCCCGGTGCCTTTCACCCACTCGACGCCGTTCGTCTTGAAGAGGCCCGCGACGCCCTGCGTCATCTGCCTGCTGACGGCTGCCTTCCACTCGTTCGAGGCGGCGAAGTCGAGCCGCGGCTGATCGACACGGACGCCGAGCTTCCCGAATACCTCGTTCGCCTGGTGCAGGAACTGCGCGGTTTGCACCCACGCCTTGGTCGGGATGCAGCCGACGCGAAGACACGTGCCGCCGAGCTCGGGCTCCTTCTCGATGCACGCGACCGTCGCGCCGAGCTGTGCGGCGCGGATCGCGGCGGTGTATCCGCCGGGGCCTCCGCCCAGGACGGCAACGTCGACTTCCATCTCGCTCTCCCTCGATTCCGTTGGGTGCCCTCGGCGATGCTAGCGCCCCTTTACATCGAAAGGACGAGCTTGCCGAACTTGCCACCCGCGGCGAAGGCGTCGTACGCCTGCTGAGCCTCGCCGAGCGGAAACGTCCGCTCGACCGGCACCGTGATGCGTCCGCCCTCCACGAGCGGCACGACCTGGCGCCCGACGCGCTGGACGAGGAGCGCCTTCTCCTCGAGCCGCCGTGCGCGCAGGGTGGAGCTCGAGATGCGACCGCGGCTGCGCATCAGCAGGCCGAGCTCGAGCGTGACGCGCGAGCCGCCGCCCATCCCGATCACGACGATCCTCCCGCCCACTGCGAGCCGCCCCAGGTCGTCCGCGACGAAGTCGCCGCCGACGAGCTCGAGGATCACGTCGTACTCGCCCGCGACGGTCGTGTCGGCACCGAGCGCCTCGAGACGTTCCGCGCCGTGGCGCGCAAGCGCGGTGACCCGCGCGCCGGCGGCGATCCCGAGCTGCACGCCCGCGGTGCCGACGCCGCCGGCCGCGCCGGTGACGAGCAGGCGCTCACCCGCCGTCAGTCCCGCCTGGGCGAACAGTGCGTCGTGCGCGGTTGCGAAGACCTCCATGAACGCACCGGCCTCCGCGTCCGACAACGCCGCCGGAGCGCTGAGCGCATGACGCTCGTGCACGGTGACCAGATCGGCGTGGCCGCCGCCGCCGAGCAACGCCATCACGCGATCGGCTTCGACGAAGTCGCGGACGCCTCGCCCAACCGCAACCACCTCGCCGGCGCACTCGAGCCCCGGGATGTCCGGCGGAGCCCCGGGCGGCGCCGGATAGCGGCCCGCCCGCTGGGCGAGGTCGGCGCCGTTGATCCCCGCCGCGCGGACGTGCACGAGGAGCTCGCCGTCGCCCGGCTGCGGATCGGGGCGCTCCTCGATCCCGAGCCGACCGCCGGAGATGATCGCCGCGCGCACGCGATCGGATCGTACGGCCGGAAGCCACCCCGAGGGGCGGCTCCCGGCTGACCCT
>CAVQRE010000022.1:0-126852 GCA_963715115.1 uncultured Thermoleophilia bacterium | reverse complement strand
ATCGCGTCGGTGACGAGCGCCGCGACCCGCTCGCGTGCCGCCCGCCAGATCGACCGAGGCGGTCTCGGGCTGCGAGATGGATGCTCGCGGTGTCTCGAGGATGCATCCGGACCGATCACGTCGTCACGTGCAGCGCGCGCCGACGATGCCCGGATCGCGGTGCCGGAACGGCCGCATCGCGTTGAAGAGGTGGGTGACGCTGTGCACGCCGCGGTTGAACGCCGCGTTCGCCTGTTCCGCGGTCGCGTCGCTGTGGCCGAGCGACACCGCAACACCGCGCGCGAGGAGACGGTCGATCACCTTGCCCGCGCCGGGCAGTTCGGGTGCGAGCGTCATCAGACCGCACCGGCCCCGGCGTCGAGCAGCCGGTCGAGCAGCGCCACGTCGGGGTCGGCGACGCGCCTCCGCGATGTGCGTCCCGAGCCGGCTCGGCGAGAGGAACGGCCCTTCGAGGTGCATGCCGAGGATGCGCGGCCGCTCGCGCTCACGCGGCACTTCGCGCATTGCTGCGATCACCTGCTCCTCGGGACTCGTGATCAACGTCGGCAGATACGCGGTGACACCGGTCTCGAGCAGCGCCGCCCCGGCGCGCCGGTAGCCCTCGGCGTCCGCATCGAGGAAGTCGACGCCGCCGAACCCGTTCACCTGCAGGTCGACGAATCCCGGCACGGCGATCCCGCGGCCGTTCGGCGAGGCCAGGCCGGTCGCAGTCAGGCGTCCGTCTTCGACCTCGACATCCCCCGGCACGAGCACGCCGTCGACCAGACAGCGCCTCGACTCCGAGCCTCACGGTTCTCTCCGCCTGCCGCGCATCTGGACAGTGTAGGAGTGGTCCGGTGGTTTGGTCAATACCAGTTTCGGCGAATTTGGTGTGTTTCGGGGTTGTCTGCACCTGCTTTGGTCTATACCATCGAACCACATGGCCGGGATCAGGCTCGAGCAGGTGACCAAGTCGTTCGGCGCCGTGCACGCGGTCGACGCGGTGACGCTCGAGATCGCGGACTCCGAGTTCCTCGTCCTCGTCGGGCCCTCCGGCTGCGGCAAGTCGACGCTCCTGCGCATGATCGCCGGCCTCGAAGAGGTCACCGACGGTGCGATCTGGATCGGCGACCGCGACGTCACCGACCTCGCCCCTCGCAGCCGCGACATCGCAATGGTCTTCCAGACCTACGCGCTCTACCCCCACATGACGGTGCGCCAGAATCTCGGCTACGGGCTGAAGGCCCGGCGCACGCCGAAGCCGCGAGATCGCTCGCCGGGTGGCGGACGTCGCCGAGCTGCTCGGTCTGACGGATCTCCTCGAACGGCGCCCGGCCCAGCTCTCCGGTGGCCAGCGCCAGCGCGTCGCCATGGGTCGCGCAATCGCGCGTGAGCCGCAGGCGTTCCTTCTCGACGAGCCGCTGTCCAACCTCGATGCAAAGCTCCGTGTCGGCATGCGTGCCTCCCTGGCACAACTTCACCAGCGGCTGGCCGTCACGACCGTCTACGTGACGCACGACCAGACCGAGGCGATGACGCTGGGTCAGCGCGTGGCCGTGATGCGAGACGGGCGGATCCTCCAGATCGATAGCCCGCACGAGCTGTATGCCCGGCCGCGCAGCCTCTTCGTGGCGGCGTTCATCGGGTCGCCGGCGATGAATCTCGTCGACGCGACGATCGACGGCGACGAGGTGACGTTCGGTCAGTTCCGCGTGGCCCTGCCCCCGGGGCTCCGCCCGGCGACCTCGGGCGACCGGGTTGTGCTCGGGATCCGGCCCGAGAGCTTCGAGGACGCCGCCTTCTGCCCGGGGCAGCCGACGATCGAGGTAGGGGTCGAAGTGGTGGAGGACCTCGGGTCGGACGCGCACGTGTTCTTCCACGTCGACGCCCCGCCGATCACGGCCGAGATCCTCGAAGCGGCCGCGGACAGCAGCCTCCTGACCGTCGACCGGGCGCTCTTTGCCGCAAGGGTCGATCCCCGGTCGCAGGCCCATCCCGGCCGGCGGCTCTCACTCGCGCTCGACCCGTCCCGCTGCCATTTCTTCGATCCCGAGAGCGGCGAGCGCCTCGCGGCCGCCGCCGCCGAGCTTCAGACGGCCCGTTGACGAAACAGCGGGAGACGAGGGAGCGCGTGCTCGAGCTGATCGAGCCGCTCGGTGTCGGCGACGCGATCCCGTCGGAGCGGCAGCTGGGAATCGATCTCGGCGTCTCGCGCTTGACGGTTCGGGCCGCGCTCGACGAGCTCGTCCGCGAGGGCTACCTCGTACGTCGGCGCGGCGCCGGCACGTTCGTGGCCGAGCCGAAGGTCGCGAAGGGCATCGATGTCAGCTCGTTCAGCGACGACATGCGCCGACGCGGGCTCGTGCCCGGCCAGCCGGACGCTGGATCTGCGCGCCGTGCCGGCAGGCGCTCGTCTCGGTCGGATGCTCCATGTGTCGCCCGCCGAGCCGGTGCTGTCGATCAAGCGGCTCCGGCTCGCCGACGGCGAGCCGATGGCGATCGAGCTGCTGAACGTTCGAGCCTCGCTCGTCCCGGGGCTGACCGGAGACGACCTCGAACTGAGCTCGTTCTACGACCTCCTCGCCTCGCGCTACCAGGTCGAGATCGTCGCCGGCACGCAGACCGTCGAGCCGACCGTGACGAACGACGAGGAGTCGTCGGCGCTCGGCGTTCCGCTCCACTCCCCGGCGCTGCTCTTCGAGCGCGTCACGCGGACGATCACCGGCGACGTCGTCGAGTTCACGACCTCGACGTACCGCGGCGATCGCTATCGGCTCGTCACCGAGCTCGGGCTGGGCGGCCGTCCGGCGCAGCCGCTCGAGCTCGCGCAGGTCACGCTTCCCTGAGCGGAAGCCCCGACCGGACCAATCATTAACTGGTATTGACATCTTGGACACATTTGTGACACGATCCGGCGCAGTGACAACTGGTCTATACCAACCGCGCGGCGCCGAGATCCCTCGCAACCCCGGCAAGACAGTGCGAGGAGAGCGACAGGGCCGCCTGACTCTGGAGGTATCCAGATGAAGAGACGCAGCATCGTCGCTCTCGGTCTGATCGCAGTCCTGGCCGCGGCGCTCGCCGCGCGACCTCGGGCGCGACGAACAAGACGGCGGCGAACAGCATCACCGTATGGCTTCAGACCGACGCCCAGAGCGGCTGGCCGGACGTGGTCGCGGCCGCCAACCAGCAGTTCCAGGCCGCCCACCCCGGCACGACCGTGAACGTCCAGTATCAGAGCTGGACCGACCACCTGCAGAAGTTCGACGCGACCCTCGCGGGCGGCGGCGGACCGGACGTGATCGAGATGGGCAACACCGAGATGACGAAGTACATGGCGGCCGGTGCCTTCGCTCCGCTCGACAAGACGCAGTTCGACAACTCCTCGAACTGGCTCCCGGGTCTCGCGGGGTCGGGCAAGTACGGCGGCAAGACGTACGGTGTCCCGTACTACGCGGGCTCCCGCGTCGTCACCTACCGCAAGGACCTGTTCAAGCAGGCCGGCATCACCAAGCTGCCGGCGACGACCGCCGAGTACGTGGCCGATGCGGCAGAAGCTGTTCGCGAAGAACCCGCAGAAGGGCTTCTCTCCGGTCTACATCGCCGGTGAGGACTGGTACGTCGCGATGGCGTTCGTCTTCGACTACGGCGGCGGGATCGCGACCCAGGTGAGCGGCCAGTGGAAGGGCGTCCTCGGCTCGCCGAAGTCGATCGCCGGGCTCGACGGCGTACAAGAACTTCTACCTCGCGACCTCGCGGGCGTCGAAGACGAACGACGCCACGAAGCCGAACCCCTACGACGTCTACGCACAGGGGCTGGCGGCGTCGATGGTCGGCCCGAGCTGGTACACCTGCTGCGTCGGCAAGAAGTACACCGCCTCGACCGGGCCAGTTCGTGATGCCGGGCCACGTCAAGGGCCAGACGATGCCGGGCTTCCTCGGCGGCTCCGACCTCGCCGTGCCGGTCACGAGCTCGAACAAGGCGCTCGCCGCCGACTGGATCAAGGACTTCACGAGCACCAGCTCGGAGAAGGCCCTCCGGGCGAAGGGCAACATTCCCGAACGCGACCAGCCTGCTCGGCAACAGCGTCAACGAGCGCGCTGCGGCCCGCAGCTGGTTCGTCCCGACGCGCGAAGCACTGGGTCGACGTCGAGAACGGCAACATCCTCAAGAACATGCTGGGGCAGATCCTCACCGGCAACCTGACCGTCAAGCAGGCGGCCGAGTCGGCCAGCGCCAACATCGCATCGGTGCTGAACCAGCCGTAGCACGGGTGCCGGGCACGAGCTCTACCGCCGCCGCCGCCGAGACCACGCTCCACCGGTCTCGGCGGCGGCGGCACTTCTGGGAGCGGCCGGCACGGCGTTCCGTTCCCTACCTGCTGATCGTCCCGGTCGTCGTCGTCATCGCGCTCGTCCTCGGCTATCCGCTCTACTGGCTGGGGAAGCTCTCGACCGAGCGCTACGGCCTGTTCGAGCTGATCCAGCACCACGGCGACGTCGGTCGGCCTCGCCAACTACCGCTCCGTCCTGCACGACCAGGTGTTCTGGCACACCCTGGTGCGCACGGTCGTCTTCACCGTCGTAAACGTCGGGCTGACGATGGTGCTCGGCTTGCTGATCGCGCTGCTGCTTGTGCGCGTCAGCACCGTCGTCAAGATCGTCTTGAGCTCAGGGCTCGTCCTCGTGTGGTCGATGCCGGTCGTCGTCGCCGTGCAGGTCTTCTACTGGATGACGAACTTCCAGAACGGCGTCGTCAACTACGTGCTCACGCAACTCCACATCGGCAACTTCGACCAGCACGACTGGTACGCGACGCCGTTCTCGCAGCTCAGCCTCGTCACCGTGTTGATCGTCTGGGGTGCACTCCCGTTCGTGGCGATCACACTGTTCGCCGGCCTGGCGCAGGTGCCGCGTGACCTCGTCGAGGCCGCCGAGGTCGACGGCGCCCGTCCGATGGCGGTCTTCCGCGACATCACGCTTCCCGGTGATCCGGCCCCTTCTGCTGATCCTGACGAGCCTGTCGATCATCTGGGACTTCGGTGTGTTCACGCAGCCGTACCTGCTGATCGGTCAGTCGAAGATCACCACGGGCAACTACCTGATGAGCATCTACCTGTTCGAGGAGGGCTACCTCAAGGCCGACTTCGGTCGCGGCGCTGCGATCTCGATCCTGATGCTGCTGATCGTCGCCGTGCTGAGCGTCGTCTACGTGCGCAGGATGGTGCGGATCGGAACCGCGCAATGAGCGGTCGCCGCCGCAACCGCCGCCGCGTCCGCCAGGCGGGTTGGAACGCGGTCGGGCTCGCCGTCTTCGCGGTGATGGTCTTCCCGGTGTTCTGGATGATCTCGACGGCGTTCAAGTCCGAACGACCAGATCGTCGCGCTGAACCCGATCTGGTTCCCGCTCCATCCGACGCTGCAGCACTTCACGCGACGCGATCCACCGCCCCTACTTCTGGCGGGACGTGCTGAACAGCCTGATCGTCGTGAGCGTGACGGTCGCGATCTCGATCGTGATCGCGTTCCTGGCGGCGATCGCGCTCGCCCGCTACCGCTTCACATTGCGCGAGGTGTTCATCGTGCTCGTGATCGGGATCCAGATGCTGCCGCAGGCCGGATTGATCATTCCGCTCTACGTCGTGCTCGCGCGCTACCACCAGGTGAACGCGCTCTCCGGTCTGATCGTCACGTACATGACCTTTGTGCTGCCGTTCTGCGTCTGGACGCTGCGCGGCTTCCTGATCGGGATCCCGAAGGACCTCGAGGAAGCGGCGATGGTCGACGGTTCCACACGCCTGGGCGTCTTCATGAAGATCCTGCTGCCGCTGATGGGGCCGGGTCTCGTCGCCACGTCGGTGTTCGCATTCATCACGACCTGGAACGAGTACATCTTCGCGAGGGTCCTGCTCAACGACCAGTCGAAGCAGACGGTCACCGTCTGGTTGTCCTACTTCCTCGGCACGAGCCGGAACACCGACTGGGGCGCGTTGATGGCAGCCTCGACGCTGACCGCGATCCCGGTCGTCCTCTTCTTCCTGGCCGTCCAGAAGCGGGTCGCGTTCGGGCTCACGGCGGGGGCTGTTCGCGGATGAGCCGTAGGCTCGAACGCCTCGCGGCGACCTGCCTGCTGCCGAGCTTCCCGGGCGTCGACGTTCCGGACTGGATCCGCAGCTTCCTCGAGCGCGGCGGCGCGAGCGTCCTGTTCTTCGCCTACAACGTGCCCACCCGCGACGATCTGTCCGCGCTCGCGGGCGCGCTCCGCGCCGAGCGCGAGGACGTGCTGCTCGCGATCGACGAGGAGGGCGGCGACGTGACGCGCCTGGAGTGGCGCGAGGGCAGTTCGTACCCCTCGGCGGCAGGCCTCGGGGCCGTCGCGGACGTGGCGCTCACCGAGGAGGTCGCCGCTGCGATCGCCGCCGACCTCGCCGCCGTCGGCGTCAACTGGAACTTCGCGCCCGTGGCCGACGTGAACGTCCCGGCGAACCCGGTGATCGGCGTCCGTGCCTTCGGCGACGATGCGGCCGCAGGTGGCGCCGCACGTGGCGGCCTTCGTTCGCGGCCTGCAGCGCTCGCGGGTCGCAGCGTGCGCGAAGCACTTCCCGGGACACGGCGCGACCGAGCTCGACTCGCATCTCGAGCTGCCCGTCGTGACCGGCGATCTTGCGGCGGCGCTCGAGCCGTTCCGTGCGGCGATCGATGCGGGCGTGAAGACGATCATGACGGCCCACGTCGTCGTGCCGGAGCTCGGAGACGAGCCGGCGACCCTGAACCGGCGGGTCGTGGGAGGCCTGCTGCGCGAGGAGCTCGGCTTCGACGGCGTCGTCGTTGCGGATGCGCTCGAGATGCGCGCGGTCAGCGCGACGGTCGGGGTCGAGGCTGCCGCCATTCGTGCGCTTCGCGCCGGCGTCGATCTGCTCTGCGTCGGCCACGATCTCGACGAGTTCGACGTGGCGCGGATCGAGGGCGCGCTCGTCTCGGCGGTCGCCTCCGGCGAGCTCGAGGAAGGGCGGCTCGTCGAGGCGGCGGCCCGCGTCCGGTCACTCGCAGCCTGGGCGCAAGCCGAGCCCGCAACGGTCGAGGCCGCGGTCGGGGACGCCGCGGCGCGGCGCGCCGTTCTCGTCTCCGGAGACGCCGCGCTCGGCGTAGGCGCCTCGATCGTCGAGCTCCGTCCGCGTGCGAACATCGCCGCGGGTGAGCACGAGCACAGCCTGGCGGGCGCCCGAGTCGTCCGCGAGGGTGAGCCGATTCCGGATGCCGACGCCTACGTCGTGCGCGATGCGCATCGGCACGCCTGGATGCGCGACGCTGTCGACCATGCCGGCGCTGTCGTGATCGAGGTCGGTCTGCCGGTCTGGCGGCCCGAGCATGTTCGTGGCTACGTCGCGACGTACGGCGCCGGCCGTGCGTCGCTCGCCGCCGCGGCCGACATCCTGCGACCGTCGGTGCGGGCATGAGCTCACATCTCGAGCGCGAGCTCGCCGAGCAGCCCGATGCGCTGGCGCGTCTCTTCGACCGGCAGCGCGACGAAGCGACGAAGATCGCCGCGCTGCTCACTCGAGACGACGTGAAGTACATCCTGATCGCCTCGCGCGGCAGCTCGTCGAACGCCGCCCGCTACGCCCAGTACCTGCTCGGCCGCGCGCATCGGGTTCCGGTCTCGTTCGCGACACCGTCGCTCTACACGCTCTATGGCCAGCCACCGCGGCTCGACGGCGCCCTCGTCGTCGGCATCTCGCAGTCGGGCGAGTCGCCGGACGTGAACGCGGTGATCGACGAGGCGCGCGCACAGGGCCGGCCGACCGTCGCGCTCACGAACGTTCCGTCGTCGCCCCTCGGCTCGTCGGTCGACGCGGTGCTTCGCTCGAGGCGGGTGTCGAGCAGTCGGTCGCAGCGACGAAGACCTACGTCAACTCGCTCGGTGCGATCGCTCTCCTGTTCGCGACTGTCGACCGGTGACGAGGAAGCGCTCGCCGAGCTCGAGCGCATTCCTGCCCAGCTCGCACACCAGCTCGAGCGCTCCCGTGGCGCGGCCGATCAGATCGATCGGCTCGGCGCCGTCGACGGCGGGACGGTGATCGCACGGGGCGTCAACTACGGCACATCGTTCGAGATCGCGCTCAAGATCAGAGAGCTGTCGGGGCTCCTGTTCGAGGCGTACTCGGCGGCCGACCTGATGCACGGCCCGGTCGCCGCGATCGCGCCCGGCTGGCCCGTGATCGCGGTCGCGCCGTCGGGCCCGGCGCTCTGGAGCGTCGAGGAGGCAATGCGCGACGTTTCCGCCCGCGGCGCACGGCTGATCGTGATCGCCGACGACGAGCGTGTGCTCGCGCCGCGGCGAGGTTCGCCTCCCGCTCGAGCCCGGCGTGCCCGAGTGGCTCAGCCCGCTCCTTGCAGTCGTGCCGGGCCAGATGGTCGCGCTTCGCCTCGCCCAGCTGCGTGGCATCGACGTCGACCATCCACTCGGTCTCTCGAAGATCACGCTCACCCGCTAGAGGGACGCACTTCCCGGCCGGGACGCCGATCATCAGCCCGTGCGGCTCCTCCTCGTCCTGCTCGCGCTGATCCCGCTTCCGCTCGTCGCGACGGCGTGCACGGGTGCGGACGCCCAGAAGGCGCAGGATCTGCTCGCCCAGTCGCGTGTCGCGGCCCAGTCGGTGAGCTCGGAAGGCTTCACGATGAAGGTGAACATGGACGCAGCGGGCCAGAGCGCCGAGGTCGACGCGCAGGGCGGGATGATCCTGAAGGGTGCGCAGGCAGGCGACTTCTTCGCGACGATGACGACGGCTGTACCGGGCGTCGCACCGCAGGACGTCGTGATGGTCAAGCGTGGCGGGTCGCTGGAGATGCGGCTGAACGGCGTCAGCCACACCATGACGCTGCCGGCGGGCACGAAGCCGTCAGCGGCTGCAGGCTTCGACCTCAACGCGATCACCCCGTACGTGAAGGACGTCTCGGTCTCGACGCTCGACGTGAACGGCCGCACCGAGGACGAGGTCACCGGCACGCTCGACGGCGATGCGCTTCTGACGAACCTCCCGGGGCTCTCGAAGGGGTTGCTCGCGAACGTCGGTGCCTCGCTCGGTGACATCAAGGTTCAGCTGTTCATCCCGCGCGACTCGCACCTCGTCGAGACGGCGCTGCTCGACATGACGATGCATGTCGCGCACCAGAGCATGCACATGAGCATGTCGTACGCCGTGACGAGCGTGAACCAGCCGCTCACCTTCCCGCAGTAGACCGCCCGCGACCGGCTACCCTCTCGCCCCGATGGCCGTCGTCACCGGAGAGCGCAGCTTCGCCGCCTCGCCCGAGCGGGTGTTCGAGGCGCTCACCGACCCCGAGGTGGTCGTGTCCGCGATTCCGGCGGTGCGCGATCATCGCGTCCTCGACGACGACCACTGGGAGGCGCGCGTGAAGCTGCCCGTTCCGCTCGCGCCGAAGCTGACGGTTCGGTTCGAGGTGGTCGACCGGCGTCCGTCGGAGCACGCATCACTTCGCGCGCACGGCGGCGGCGCCGACGTTGCGTCGACGTTCGATCTCGCTGCCGACGGTTCGGGGACGGCGATGACCTGGCGCGCGGAGATTCACCTCTCGGGGGCCATCGACCGGATCATCGGAGGCGGGGTCGACGCAGTTGCGCGACGCCAGGCCGAGCGCACGCTCGATGCGGTCGAGCGCGCGCTCGCATAGGCTCAGTCGATGCGGATCGCGATTCTCGGCGTCGGCAAGATCGGCGAGGCGTTGCTGGCCGGGCTCTCGAGCTCCGGGTGGACGGACATCGCGGAACGGTGCGGCGCGAGGAGACGGATCGGCGAGCTTCGCGAGCGCTACGGCATCGAGGTCGGCACGTCGAACACGGACGCAGTTCGCGGAGCGGCACGGTCGTCGTGATCGCTGTCAAGCCGCAGGATCTGAACGCGCTGCTCGACGAGATCGCACCGGCGCTCGACGGCTCGCAGACGGTGCTCTCGCTCGCGGCCGCGATTCCCGACCGCGTCGATCGAGCGCGCGACTGCACGGCGAGATCCCGGTCGTCCGGGCGATGCCGAACGCACCGTCGACCGTGCACGAAGGGATCGCGGGCATCTGCGGCGGCCGGTCGGCCTCCGCTCGAGCATCTCGAACTGGCCTCGCAGG
The DNA here is from genome assembly GCA_963715115.1 of uncultured Thermoleophilia bacterium. Taxonomy (GTDB): domain Bacteria; phylum Actinomycetota; class Thermoleophilia; order Gaiellales; family Gaiellaceae; genus PALSA-600. The sequence goes on along the minus strand of CAVQRE010000022.1, from coordinate 116,733 downwards.
TTCTGCGCGCGGTCGGCGACGTCGTCGTGCTGCCGGAGGACGCGATGGACGCCGTCACCGCCGTCTCCGGATCGGGGCCTGCGTACTACGCGCTGCTCGCCGAGGCGATGATCGAGGCGGGGATCCTGCTCGGCCTCTCGCGCGAGGTCTCGACGCGGCTCGTCGTCCAGACGATGTTCGGCACGGCGAAGCTGCTGCGCGACGAGAAGATGCACCCGGTCGAGCTACGCGAGGCAGTGACGTCGCCCGGCGGGACGACGACCCGTGCGATCCGCGAGCTCGAGCAGGCCGGGGTCCGGGCTGCGTTCCTCAACGCGATCAATGCGGCGATGGAGCGCTCCCGCGAGCTCGCCGCCGGCTCCGACTAGCCGCCGTCGCGCGGCTGCCAGCGGAACCGGTACACGGCGGCGATCGCGCCGACGACGCCCCAGGCGACGACCACGGCGAGCGAGCCGAGCTCCGACCAGAGATGATGGTCGCGCACCATCACGTTGCGGAGCAGCTTCGTGAAGTACGTCAGCGGCAGCACGTCTGCGATCGCGCGCAGGAATCGCTGGTACGCCTTCGGCGTGAAGAAGGTGCCCGAGATGAGTGCCATCGGCAGGTAGACGAAGTTGATGACCGCCGACGAGCCTTCGGCCGAGCGGACGAACCCTGTGAGCCCGAGCCCGAGTGCGGCGAACGAGAGCGACCCGATCACGAGGGCGCCGAACAGCGAGACAGCGGGCGGTCGGGCAGCGGCACCGAGAAGAGACAGCCGCCCGATGATCACGATCGTCGTCGCCTCGATCAGGAAGACGACGAACGTCGAGAGGAGGATCGCGAGCAGATAGATCGCCGGCGGCAACGGCGTTCCGCGCACGCGCTTGAGCACGCCGCTCTCGCGTCGGACGACCATCGAGATCGCCAGCCCGGCGAATGCGGTCGAGGCGACGCCGTAGCCGATCATCCCGGCCTGCAGGAACGGCGCAGCGCGCAGATGCTCCCTCGTGATCCTCGAGTTCCCGTAGATCGAGCCGAAGACGAGGAAGAAGATGACCGGGAGCAGAAACGTGAAGAACGCGGCTTCGCGGTTTCGCCAGAAGAGCCGCTGCTCCGCGCGGAACTCGTGCAGGAGCAGCTTCACTCGTCGGTCAGCTCGAGATAGACGTCCTCGAGCGTAGGCCGGCGCACCTCGAGCTCCTCCAGTTCCTCGCCGCGGGCGAGCGCCTCGCCGGCGAGCTCGTAGAGTCGTCGTCGTCGGCTCGTTCGTGTCGCTCGACGACGTCGTCTTCGCCGGCGCGAAAGCGAATCTCCGTCTCGACTGCGCCGCCGGTCAGCTCAGCCGGGGTGCCTTCGCGACGATCTCGCCGCGGCGCAGCACTGCGACGCGATCCGCGAGCTGCTCCGCCTCGTCGAGATAGTGCGTGGTGAGCAGGATCGTCTTGCCGAGCTCGCGGAGACCGCGCACCGTGTCCCAGGCCGCGCGGCGCGCGCCGGGGTCGAGGCCCGTGGTCGGCTCGTCGAGAAACAGCACTTCGACGGGTCGCCGACGAGTGCGAGCCCGAGGTCGAGTCGGCGCTTCTGTCCGCCCGAGAGTGTTCGCGCGCGTGCGTCGCGCTTGTCGCCGAGCCCGATCAGCTCGACCACCTCGTCGGCGATCCCGCGGGGTCGCGTAGTACCCGGCGAACAGCTGCAGGCTCTCGGCGACCGTCAGGTTCGGGTACAGCGACGAGGACTGCAGCACGACGCCGACCTGCTCGCGCCAGCGTGATCCGGCGCTCTCGGGGTCGACTCCGAGCACTTCGACCGTTCCACCGTCGCGCTGTGCGGTAACCCTCCAGGATCTCGACGGTCGTCGTCTTGCCGGCGCCGTTCGGGCCGAGCAACCCGAACACCTCGCCGGCCTCGATCGTGAAATCGATGCCGCGGACGGCCTCGGTCGCACCGTACGACTTGCGCAGGTCGCGGACGACGATGGCGCTCACAGCTCGAGCTCCGCAAACCCGGCCGTTCGGGAACGGTCGCCGCTCGCCGGTCAGCTCTTCGAAGATGTTCCCGCAGTCCGGCTGGTGCCCGATCGCCACGACCGTCTTCGCCGTGCCCGTCGAGGGCGTCTCGCAGACTCGCCACCGTGGCGCCCGGGGCGAGTCCCTGATGCGCCGTAGACTCGAGCCTTCGCGGCCCGTCGCGACGGCTGCAGCGGTCTCGCGGCGCGGCGGAGAGGGCTCGAGACGACTGCATCGAGATTCTCTGCCGCCAGTTGCTCGGCGAGAGCGATCGGCTTCTGCACGACCCTCCGCGGTCAGCGAACGCTCCTCGTCCGGTGTGCCCGGCGCCGCACTGGCGTGACGAACGAGGAAGACCCGCACGCGGGCTCAGCCTAGACGGGCTGCGAGCTCGCCAAGCACCGCGACCATCTCGACGTCCTCGTGGACGAGATGCTGGAGCATTGCGCGCTCGACGCCGACCTGCCTCGTACTGCGAGCAGCTTCTCGGCGACCTCGTCGATCGTGCCGGCGATCCCCGGTGAGCCGTCCTGGCCGGTCAGTGCGCGCCACGCCGCGATGCGCTCGTTCGCATCCGATCGGTCGCGTCCGACGACGCAGCCGATCATCATCGAGAAGCGAAGCGGCTCGCGGCCGGCCTGCCCGCGCGGCGTCGTCGAGGATGCGGCGCCGCTCGCGTGCCTCGTCGACGGTCGGGAAGACGGTGTTGTACTCGTCGGCGAAGCCGATCGCGGCCTGCACCGTGCGAGGCTTCGCTCGGCCGCCGACGATGATCGGCGGTCGCGGCCGCTGCACCGGCTGCGGCCGGATGTCGTCGGCCTCGTCGAACTGTCGGGTGATCTCGGCCAGCTGGCGGTCGAGCTCGTCGAGCCGCTCGCGCGTCGTGCCGAACGGAAACCCGTACGTCTCGTGCTCTGCCTCGTACCAGCCGGCGCCGATTCCGAGCTCGACGCGCCCGTTCGAAACGTGGTCGACGGTCACGACGTTCTTCGCGAGCACGGACGCGGGCCGGAACGTGACCGGTGAGACCATCGTCCCGAGCCGGATCCGCTCGGTGCTCGCGGCAAGCGCTGCCAGCACGGCCCATGCGTCGAGCGATCCGGCGGGCTCGCCGCGAACGATCGAGCGGTAGTGGTCGGAGCGGAACAGACCGTCGAGGCCTGCGTCCTCGACGGCTCGGCCGAGTGCAAGCCACTGCGGCCCAGTCGACGCCCTCCTGGCCCTCGACCATCAGACAGATCCGCATCGTTCTACTCCGGTGTCACGTACGCGGCAGTCAGGCCGCCGTCGACGAGGAACGTCGTGCCGGTGACGTAAGACGATTCGTCGCTGGCGAGGAAGAGCGCGCCGTTGACGATCTCGCGCGGCCTGGCGAGGCGGCCCGTCGGCCAGTGCGTCCGACGGCGCTCGAGCGCAGCGGGGTCGTCGCCGAAGATCGCCAGCAGCAGCGGCGTCTCGACTGGACCGGGGCAAAGGGCATTCACGCGGACGCCGTCGCGTGCGAACTGAACTGCGAGCTCGCGCGTCATCGACAGCACGGCGCCCTTGGAGGCGGTGTAGGAAATCTGCGAGGTCGCTGCGCCGACGATGGCGACGAAGCTTGCGACGTTGATCACCGATCCTCCGCCGCGCTCGAGTAGGTGCGGGATGCCGTGCTTGCAACAGAGGAAGACACCTTTGGTGTTCACGGCCTGAACGCGATCCCACGCCTCGACGCCGGTCTCGAGCACGGATGCGTCGTCGCCCGGCGAGATTCCGGCGTTGTTGTAGAGGACGTCGATGCCGCCGTAACGCTCTGCGGTCGCAGTCATCATCGCCAGCACGCTCGGCTCGTCCGCGACGTCGACCTGCTGCGCGAACGAGCCGGGGCACAATGCGGCCGTCTGGTCGGCGGCAGCACCGTCGACGTCGGCGACGCAGACCGACGCACCCTCTTCGGTGAACAGGATCGCGGCGTCGCGGCCCATGCCGCCTCCTGCGCCCGTGATCACGCACACCTTCCCTTGCAGGCGACCTGCCATTCAAACCTCCGTCGAGTAGAAGACGTTCTTCACTTCGGAGTAGCCCGCGAGCGCATGCAGGCCGAGCTCGCGGCCGAACCCCGACTGCTTGAAGCCGCCGAACGGTGTCTGTACGCGTACCGAGCTGTTCGAGTTCACGCTCAACACGCCGGTCTCGAGTGCGCGCGCCACGCGAAGCGCGCGGGCGCCGTCCCGGGTCCAGATCGATCCCGACAGGCCGTACGGTGAGTCGTTGGCGATGCGAATCGCGTCGGCTTCGTCGTCGAACGGAATCAGCGCTGCGACAGGGCCGAAGACTTCCTCGCGCGCGATGCGGTCGTCATTCGTGGCCTCGACGATCGTGCACGGGTACCAGAAGCCTTTGCCGTCCGGGACGTCGCCGCGGAACAGCGGCGGAGCGCCGTCGACGAAGCTCGCGACCGTCTCACGGTGGGCGGCCGAGATCAGCGGTCCCATCTCGGTCGTGTCGTCGGCGGGGTCACCGACCGTGACTCCGCGAGTCGCCTCGACGAAGAGCTCGGTGAACCTGTCGTAGGCGGAGCGTTCGACGAGAATGCGCGAGCGGGCGCAGCAGTCCTGTCCGGCGTTGTCGAACACGGCGTAGGGCGCGGCGCCGGCGGCCCGCTCGAGGTCGGCGTCGGCGAAGATCACGTTGGCCGACTTGCCGCCCAGTTCGAGTGTCACGCGTTTGATCGTCCCGGCGGCGCCGCGCATGATCTCGCGGCCCACCTCGGTCGAGCCGGTGAAGCCGATCTTCGCAACGTCTTCGTGCTCGACGAGGCGTCGGCCGATGACGGAGCCCTTGCCCACGAGCACGTTCAGGACGCCTTCGGGGATTCCGGCCTCGAGCGCCAGTTCGGCGAGGCGCAGGGCGGACATCGGTGTCACCTCGGCCGGCTTGAGCACGACGGTGTTGCCGCACGCGAGCGCTGGGCCGAGCTTCCACGAGGCGATGTTGAGCGGAAAGTTCCAGGGGACGATCAGCCCGACGACGCCGAGCGGCTCGCGGAAGGTGAGGTCGACGCCGCCCGCGACCGGGATCGTCTCGCCGTAGTGCTTGTCGACCGCGCCGGCGTAGAAGTGGAACACTTGCGCCACCATCCCGACCTCGCCGCGGGCGCCGGAGATCGGCTTGCCGACGTTTGCTGACTCGATGTGCGCGAGCTGCTCGAGGTTCTCTTCGACGAGTGTCGCCAGGCGGCGGAGCAGGCGTGCCCGGTCGGTCGGCGAGACGGCGCGCCAGCCCGGGAACGCCGCGCGAGCGCGCTCGACCGCGGCGTCGGCCTCGTCGACGCCGGCCTCGTCCAGCGAGGCGATCGGCTCCTCGGTTGCCGGGTTGACCACGGTGACCGCCACGGGGCGATTGAATCACGCGCAGGTCTTGTCACCGTCGCCTGGCAACGAGACGCGTCTCCGCGGGTCGAGCCCGTCCTCGACGAAGCGGCGGTAGGCGCGCCTGGCGGCCTTGGGTGTCGGCCCGAAGAGCTCCAGGAGGCTCGAGACGTGGTGGAATGGACGTGGATGTTCGAGACCCACCGCGGCGCGATAGCCGGACCACGGCCAGTGCTCGAGCGTCTCGTTCTCCCTCGCGGTGACCGCGTTGAGCTCGATGTAGCGACAGGTCGCGAGCAGGTGGGCCTCGGTTTCGATGAGGCCGGCGTAGAAGCCGTGTTTGACGAGGTGGCCCGTCCCGGTTCTGCCCCGCATCGCGTTGGTACGCCGCGAAAAGGAGTGGTTGATCGTTCGCATGCCCTCGCTCAGTCCGCCGTCGGTCAGCTTGATCAGAAAGTGGTGGTGGTTCCAGAGGAGCGTCCAGGCGAGCGTGATCCAGCCGAAGTTGCTTGCTGTCCGACCGTAGAGGAGGAGATAGAGCTCGTGGTCTCCCGGCGCTTCGAACATCGGCTGTCCGAAGCTCCCGCGCGTGGAGACGTGGTAATAGCCCTGTGGATCGATCGGCGGGCGAGGCGGCATGTGTCGACCGTAGCCCGTGGCGGTCTTGCCTCTCGCGTCCGGGATAGAGCGTTGCACTCTTGTCACCCTTGCCTGGCAACGGGACACGGCCGCCACTCCATCGGCCAAAGAGGGCACGCGCGTACCATCCGCACTTCGAACCTGCCGCGCCGCCTGCGGCGAATATCGAGTCGATGCCAGTTCAGCTGGGAGGCAGCCGTGCGCCAGATCGTGACCCGAACCGTGAGCAACGCGAATGCCGCCGCCACCCCGGCGGCCGCCCACGCGAGCGCGGCGATTCCAGCGATCACACTGACGACCGGTGCCGAGATGCGCGTGACCGGCCCTGGAGCCCGACCGATAGTCGTCTGCGTGAACGGCGGCCAGGCGGCGCGCGTGCCCGGTACGTGGAGCGCGTCGCTCGAGTGGCTCGTGCGCCACATTGCGCCCCGCTTTCCCGACTATCGCCTTCTCGGAGGTGCGCTACCGCGTCAAGTCCTGGCACGCGCTCGACCTCTGCGAAGAGGACACGCGCGCCGCCGTCGCAGCTGCGGGAGCTCCGCGAACGCTTCTCCTCGGCTTCTCGATGGGCGGGGCAGTCGCGGTCCGCAGCGCCGATGCGCCGGGTGTCGAGGGCGTTCTCGGCCTCGCGCCCTGGCTGCCCGACCGCCTCGAGCTCGACTCGCTCGAGGGGAAGCGCCTCGATGTCCTGCACGGCTCGCTCGACCGCCCGCTGCCCGGCATCCCCGGTGTCAGCCCGTCGAGCTCGCGCCAGGGCTTCGACCGCGCCAGACGGCTCGGGGTCGAGGGCACGTATCGCCTGGTTCCCGGCGCGCTCCACGCCATCGCGATCCGCGCTCGGTCTGGTGCTCGTCCCCCTCCCGGGCGCACGCCGCTGGGCCGCACTCGTCGCGGAGCGCATCGAGGGGTGGGTGGCGGCGTGACCGCGATCGTCGGCACCGTACGTCCCGGCACGACCCGGATCAGCCAGATGGTGACCCTCGTCGCGGTGATCGTCCCGCCGCTCGGCATCGTGCTCGCGGCGGGGCTGCTGTGGGGCGTCGCCTTCCACTGGGTCGGACGTCGCGATCATGGTCGGCTTCTACGTCGTTTGTGCGTTCGGGACGACGATCGGCTTCCACCGGTACTTCACGCACAAGGGCTTCGACGCGAACGCCTCCCGTCAAAGCGACCCTCGCCATTCTCGGCTGCATGACCATGCAGGGCCCGCTGATCCAGTGGGTGACCGACCACCGCAAGCATCACGCGCTGTCCGACCAGCCCGGCGACCCGCACTCGCCGCACGTCGGTCATGGAGACGGTGCGCTGGGAGCGGTCAAAGGCTTCCTGCACGCCCACGTCGGCTGGCTCTTCAGCAATCTCGGCATGGAGGAAGGGGCTCGACTACGGGAAGGATCTCTACGGCGACCCGCTCGCTCGTGTGGATCGATCGCCTCTACCTGCTGTGGGTCCTCCTCACGCTCGGGCTGCCGTTCATGCTCGGATGGGCGATCGGCGGCAGCTGGGAGCGAGGTGTCGAGGCGATGATCTGGGGCGGCCTGATTCGGATCTTCCTGTACCAGCACGCGACGTTCTCGGTCAACTCGATCTGCCACATGTTCGGGAGGCAGGACTACCGCTCGCGGGACGAGGCCCGGAACAACTGGGTCGTTGCGCTGCTCGTCTTCGGCGAGGGGTGGCACAACAACCATCACGCGTTCCCGGCGTCGGCTCGACACGGCCTCGACCGCTTCCAGTTCGATCCCTCGTGGTGGGTGATCCGCGGGCTCGAGAGGCTCCGGCTCGTGCATAACGTCCATGTGCCGTCGACGAATCAGCTCGAGCGGCGCCGGCTGGAGCCCGCCCGCTGATCGAGCAGTGAGAGGAGCGGTCGCCGGCGCGCTTGCAGCTGCGCTCTGGGCCGCGGCCGAGCCCGCGCTCGGCGGCGTCTTCGGAACGCCGTTCTCCGACGTCCGCCTGCTCGGTCGGTCGGTGACGCGAGGCCGCCTCTGGCCTGTCGTCGGACTCGCCGTCCATATCGGGAACGGGGCAGCGTTCGGTTGGGCGTTCGAACGGCTCGGCGGCCGCGGCGTCAAGCAGGGCGTGATCGCCGCAGAGCTCGAGAACCTGCTGCTCTGGCCCGCCATGGCCATCGTCGATCGTGTCCATCCGGAGAGGCGCCGCGGCGACTGGCCGAAGCTCGTGACCGACCCGCGCACGTTCGGGCTCGAGGTCACGACGCACGCGCTCTTCGGCGCGACGCTCGGCGCGCTCGTCAGGTAGCGCGGTCGCGGTGCGCGGCGGCGGCCGCGACGAGCGCCTGCGAAGAGCGCCTTGTCCTCGCCTTCCTCCGGATGCCAGAGGACGCCGACCGTGAACGTGCGGCTCGGATCCTCGACGCCCTCCAGCGTGCCGTCGTCGGCGCGGGCAGACTCGCGCAGGCCGTCGCCGAGCCGCTCGAAGCCCTGGTGGTGATGTGACTTGACCGCGGTGCGGTCACCGACGATCGCTGCCAGCTGGGTGTCCGGGAGCACCTCGACGCCGTGGTCGCCGAACGTGCCGGGCACCTCGGCGATGGACCTCGTCATCGAGACGATCGGGCAGATGCTGCTCGATGTCGCCGCCGCGCGCGACGTTCAGCACCTGTGACCCGCGGCAGATCGCGAGCACCGGCAGGTCGCGCGCGAGCGCGGCGCGCATCAGCTCGAGCTCGAACTCGTCGCGTTCGCGCACGACGCCCGATGTCTCGGCGTGCGGCTCGGCGCCGTAGAGCTCCGGATCGAGATCCGAGCCGCCCGAGAACACGAGCCCGTCGACCGCGTCGAGCGTCTCGTCGATTGCCCGCGCCGGGCGGGACGAGCAGAGGCGAGCCGCCCGCCCGTTCGACCGACTGCGACGTACGAGGCGGGAATCAGGGCCGCGGGCAGCCGCCAGTACGACCAGGCGGCCTCCGTCAGGTACGTCGTGATGCCGATGACCGGTCTGCGCTCAGCCACGTTCGAAGAACCGCTCTCGCTCGTAGCACGTGACCACGCGGTCGAACAGCGCCTGCTCCGTGCGCCCGTAGTTCAGGTAGTGGTCGACGACGTCGTCGCCGAACGCGCCGCGCGCAACCGATCCGTCCTCCAGCGCCGCGATCGCCTCGCGGAGCGTCGACGGGAACCGCTGCGCGTCCGAGCTGTACGCGTTCCCCTCGAGCGCGGGTCCCAGCTCGAGTGAGTGCTCGATGCCGTGCAGCCCCGACGCGATCAGCGCGGCGAAGGCGAGGTACGGGTTGACGTCGCCGCCCGGGATCCGTGTCTCGACGCGGAGCCCGGCACCGTGCCCGACGACGCGGAATCCGCACGTGCGGTTGTCGCGACCCCACGCCAGCGTCGTCGGCGCCCACGAGCCGGCCGCGAACCGCTTGTACGAGTTGACGTTCGGCGCGAAGAAGATCGCGAACTCACGGGCGCACGCGATCTGCCCGGCGAGGTACTGCTTGAAGACGTCGCTCTCGCCCGCGAACGCGCTCTCGTCGCCGCGCCAGAACGACGAGTGGATGTGGCACGACGAGCCGATCCAGGTGTGGTCCGGCTTCGCCATGAACGTGACCGAGCAGCCGTTCAGGTGTGCGATCTCCTTGGCGCCGTTCTTGTAGACGACGTGGTCGTCGGCCGTGCGCAGCGCGTCGGCGTAGCGGAAGTTGATCTCGTGCTGGCCCGGCCACGCCTCGCCCTTCGACGTCTCGACGCGCATGCCGGCGCCGACCATCCCGTTGCGGATCTGCCGGAGCAGAGGCTCCGCGTAGGTCGAGGCGAGGATGTGGTAGTCGAGGATGTACGGCACCGACGGCGTCAGGTCGCGGTAGTGCTGCGCGTGCGCCTGTTCGTACGTCTCCTTGAGCAGATAGAACTCGAGCTCCGAGCCGACCATCACCTCGAAGCCGTGCTCGCGTGCCCGTTCGACCTGCGCCCGCAGCACCTGGCGCGGCGACGGCCTGACCGGTGAGCCGTCGCCCCATTGCACGTCGCACAGCACGAGCGCGGTCGCCTCGAGCCACGGGATCCGGCGCAACGTCGAGAGGTCGGGCGCGAGCTCGAAGTCGCCGTAGCCGCGCTCCCACGACGCGATCTCGTAGCCGGGCACCGGGTCCATCTCCATCTCGAGCGCGAGCAGGTAGTTGCACCCCTCGGTGCCGTGCCCGTGGTCGACCTGCTCGAAGAAGAAGTCGCGGTGCAGCCGCTTGCCGAGCAGCCTGCCCTGCATGTCGGTGAACGCCATGATCACCGTGTCGATCGACGAATCGGCGCGCAGCTCCTCGAGCGTCAGCACGAACCTGTCCTCCTTCGTGGAGGGAGCCGGCCCGAGCCGGCTCCCTCCGATCCGGTATCGAGGACGATCCTACGCGGAGGACGCTGCCGCGCCCGGGTGTTCGTACTGCGCCTCGATGCGCGCGAGCTCCTCTGGTGTGCCCTGCACGATCGGGCCCTTGAACCACTTCCTGGCCGAGACCAGCCACCAGATGCCGACCAGCAGCAGCGTCCCGCAGCACGGCGATCGGGGCGTAGTTGACCGCGAGCCACGTGAACCCGCTGTTCCACGGGATCCCGGCCGGGCTGCAGCGGTGCCATGAAGAGGATCGAGATGAACACGACCCAGAGGCACGCGATCGACGCCGATCCACTTGTAGTGCTTGCCGAGGTTCCATTCACCCGGCTCCCAGCTGTCGCCGAGGCGAAGTCGCAGGTAGATCGGCATCGCGTACGCGATGTAGAGGCCGATCGTCGCGATCGACGTGACGGCTGCATACGCGACGGCGCCGTTCGTGCCGAAGTAGGCCGGGAACGCGCACAGGAACGCGAGCACCACGACTGCCGCGGCCGCAAGGTACGGAACGCGTTCACGGTTGAGCTGCCGCCAGCAGCCGATGTCCCGGCGTCGCCCGGTCGCGTGAGAACGCGTAGCATCATCCGCGAGGCCGAGGTGATCGACGACATGCCGCAGAAGAGCTGTGCCACGACGGTGATGAACAGCATCACCTTCGCCGTCGTAGTCTCCGAGCGACTGGAGGAAGATCTCCTTCACGGCGAACGTCCCGGCGCCGGTCGTGTCAGTGAGGTTCTGGATCGCGAACGTGACGCCGAGCGCGAGGATGTAGCCGAAGATCGCCGAGACGACGATCGACATGATGATGCCCACGCGCGGCCGTGCGGGAGGCGTTGACCGTCTCCTCGCTCATGTGCGCGGAGGCGTCGTAGCCCGTGATACGTGTACTGGGCCTGCAAGCAGCCCGAGCAACAGCACGTACCACAGCCACCGATTCGAGAAGCCGCTGTTGTTGATCGTCTTCGTGAAGACGGTGCTGGAACGACTGGTGATGGTCGGGCTTGAAGATCAGGAAGCCGACGATGATCACCACGCCGGCGACGTGCCACCAGACCGAGACGTCGTTGAGCAACGCGACCAGGCGGACGCTGAAGACGTTGACCAGCCGCGAGCAGACGAGGATCACGCGCGTAGACGTAGATCACTTCGTGCGCCGTGCCCGTGAACGTGCCGCCGGCCAGAGCAGCTGCAGCAGCGAGTCGGCGAAGATCGCGGAGCCGTAGTCGATGCCGGCGGTGATCGCGATCTGGCCGATCAGGTTGAACCAGCCCGTGAACCAGCCCCAGCCCGGGCCGCCCATCTTCGACGACCCAGTAGTACAGGCCGCCCGCGGTCGGGTACTTGGACGCGATCTCCGCCATCGCCGAGCCCGACGATGATCACGAACACGGAGACGATCGGCCAGCCGTACGCCTCCTCGACCGAGCCCGCCGTAGTTGAGCCCCTGTAGTAAAGCGTGAACGTGCCGGACAGGATCGAGATGATCGTGAACGAGATCGCGAAGTTCGAGAAGCCGCTCATCCTGCGCGAGAGCTCCTGGGCGTAGCCCAGGGCGTGCAGCATGCTCCGGTCCTTGTCTTGCGTCTGCGGTTCGTCTTGCGCCTGCGGTTCCACCTGACCTCCTGGGGTTTGGAATCGACCGCTAACGAATCCCGGATAATGGGACTCAGGTGGCCCGATTACAAGTCGTGTCGCGGTCAGACGGTCGCGGGCACGTATGCGTCGGCCGTGCCGAGCCAGCCCGGAACCCGCTCCGGAAGCCGAGACTCGACCTCGGCTGCCTCGTCGATGCGACCGCGGGTGCGGAGGAAGCGGCTGAGCGCGACCCGCGCTTCGGCCTCGAGCAGCCGGTAGTCGGTCCCCTCGAGCATGCCCAGGGACTCGCGCAGGAGACCCTCTGCCTCCTCGTCGCAGCCCTGGGCCGCGCGAACGAGCCCGAGCGTCGAGGTGGTCGACGTCCGCGACGTCAGGTCGTGGTCGCTGACCTCCGACCGGGCCGTCGTGGCGAAGCGGTCGGCTTCTTCGATCCGGCCGGAGACGACGAGCGCTTCGGCGAGCGCCCGGTGCGCCTCGGCGAGGCGGCCGTGGTCCTCGTTGGCGGCGAAGACCCGTGCAGCGTCGCGGAACTCATGTTCGGCCTGCTCGGCGAGCCCGTCGACCAGCGCCATCCACCCGAGGATCAACCCGCACATCGCGGCATCTCCGGATGCACCCACGTCGAGGTAGAGCGAGCGCGCCTCCACCAGCGCCTGCGCGGCCTCGGGAGAGACGTCCCTGCATGCGGCGGAGCGAGCCGAGTGCGTGTGCGGCGCGCGCGCGGGCGAGCACACCTTCGCCGGTAGGACGCTCGCAGAAGATCTCGTCGGCGGCGTCGAGGTCGAGTTGCAGCTCGAGCAGCCATTGCAGCTGGCCGAGCGCGTCGATCCGCAGATCGGATCGCTGCGCGCGATCGGCGAGCTCGAGCGCTTCTCGGGTGAAGCTCTCGGCGCCGCGGAGGTCGTTTGTCCACCAGGCCGCGGACGCGAGGCGGCGGAGCGCGGTCGCGCGTCCTTCGACGTCGTCCGCGGGCAAGATTGCGAGGGCGGCCTGCGCGAGGCGAACGGACTCGACCGGATCGCCGTCCCGCCCGAGCGCAGCCACCGCGAGGCCGGTCAGCGCGCGCCCCTCGAGCTCGGCGTCGCCTTCGGCGGCCGCTTGAAGCCGGACCTGCTCCATCTCGCTCGAGACCGTCCCCAGGTCGCCGAGCTGGCAGGCGGCGTCGGCTGCGAGGTAGAGCCGTCGCGGAGTGGGCGAAAGCTCGAGCGAGCGACGGGCGAGACGTCGTGCCTTCGCGAACGAGTCGGCGGCGTAGGCGCGGCGCCCGGCTGTCTCGAGTGCCGCCGCCGCCTCGGTGGCGAGGGCTGCCGGCGGCGACCCGTCGAGCTCGGCGAGCAACGCGCATGCACGGTCGAGGTGGTACGCGGTCACGTCGACGAGCTCGACCGGGACCCACGCCGCGAACGATCTGTGCGTCTCGGCTCGCTCGGCCTTCGTCAGCGCGCCGTATGGCGACGTCTCGCACCAGGACGTGGGTGAACTGGAAGGCCCGATCGCCGGAGATCGTCGACCGCTCGACGGGCGCGATCAGGTCCCGCTCGAGCAGTCCTTCGAGCAGCGCGGGCACATCGGAGTCGGGCGCGAGATGCTCCAGCGCCCCGCGCCAGAACACACGGCCGATCACGGCGGCGTGCTGCAGCAGGCGTTTGTGCTCCGCGTCGAGCAGGTCGATCCGGGCTGCGATCAGCGCCTGGATGCTGTCGGGGATCCGGTCGAGCGCTGCACCGTCGAGATCGGACTCGAGCAGCATGCGCGCCGTCTCCTCGAGGAACAGCGGGTTGCCCTCCGCTTTTTCGACGAGCAGCGCGCGCTGTTCCTCCCCCTCGCCGTCGGCGGCCGGCAGCAGCAGCGCCGCGAGCTGGTCGCTCTCGTCGGGGTCGAGCGGCGCAAGCTCGATCGCCGCCGCACGCGGATTCCCGCCGCCCCAAGCCGGACGGGTGTCGAGCAGGTCGAAGCGGGCGACGCAGATGAGCAGCATCGGGATCGGGCGCCGGGCGCGTGCGAGGTTCTCGATGACCTCGAGGAGGCGCTCTTCGGCCCACTGCACGTCCTCGAAGATGAGGACGAGCGGCTGCGCATCGGCGAGCTCCTCGGCCCAGCGCAGGGTCGCCCAGGCGATCTCTGCGTTCTCGCCGATCCCCTCGGTCGCGCCGAGCAGGCCGAGTGCGACGCCGAGCAGGTCGGCGACGGCATCGCTCTCGCAGGAGAGCCGCAGTTTCTCGAACGCCTCCGCGGCCGGGTCGTCGTCGGTGATGCCCGCCGACGCTTTGACCATCGATGCGATCGGCCAGTACGTGATGCCCTCGCCGTAGGGGAGCGCGCGGCCGGTGAGGACGGTCGCACGCTCGATGCTCTCCGCGAACTCCGAGATCAGTCGCGACTTGCCGACTCCCGGGTCGCCGAACACCGTCGTGAGGTGGGGGCGCCGGTCGCGCAACGTGCGGTCGTAGGTGTTCTGCAGCAGCTCGAGCTCGGGCTCCCGACCGACGAACGGCGCCTGTCGCCGCCGCTCGCGGGCTGCGAGCAGACGTTTTGCCCGCCACGACCAGATCGGCTCGCCCGGTCGAATCTCGACCGGGCCTGCGTCCTCGGCGTCGACGGCGCCGGCGGTCAGCCGCCGCGCGCCGGGACCGATCGTCACGGTTCCGGCCGGAGCCGACTGCTGGAGACGGGCGGCGAGCACCACGGCTTCACCGGTCACGAACGTCGAGTCGCCGTCGCCGACGACCACCTCGCCCGATTCGACGCCCGCGCGGGCCTGCAGGCCGAGCTCGTCGACCGCCTCGATGATCGCGAAGGCGGCACGCAGCGCCCGCTCCGCGTCGTCCTCGTGAGCCTGGGGCACCCCGAATGCCGCCATCACCGCGTCACCGGCGAACTTCTCGACCGTGCCTCCATGCAGCTCGATGCACGACGAGGCGCGCTCGAAGTAGCGGTTGACCCGGCGACGTACGACCTCGGGATCGCTCGCGGTCACGAGCGCCGTCGAGTCGACGAGATCGACGAAGAGCACGGTTGCGAGCTTCCGCTCCATTCCGCCAGTCTAGGAAGCGGCGAGCACCCTGCGTGGCCCTAGACTCGTACGATGGCCGGCTTCCGCTTCGTCGTCGTCGACGTGTTCACCGACGTCCCGCTGGCCGGCAACCAACTGGCGGTCTTCACGGACGCTCGTGAGATCCCGGAGGAGACGTTGCAGCCGCTGGCGCGCGAGATCGGCTTCAGCGAGACGGTGTACGTGCTGCCGGCCGAGGATCCGGGCGCAGACGTCCGGATCCGCATCTTCACGCCGGCCCGCGAGCTTCCCTTCGCGGGGCATCCGACACTCGGGGCGGCCTTCGTGTTGGGCGGCCCGCTGCAGAAGATCGTGATCCGCCTACAAACGGGGGGCGGAGTCGTGCCCGTCGAGCTGGAGCGGGAAGGCCCTCGCATCGTGTTCGGATGGATGGAGCAGCCGATCCCGCCGTGGTCTTCGGTCGACGACCCATCGGCGATTCTCGCTGCGGTCGGCGTCGAACGATCGGGGCTGCCGGTCGAGCGCTACGAGCTCGGACCCGGCCACGTGTACCTCGAGCTGGACTCCCCGCAGGCAGTCGCGGAGCTCCGCCCCGACTTCGCTGCTCTCGAGGCAGCGACCTCGGACGGTGCAAACTGCTTCGCGCGCGACGGCGACCGCTGGAAGACGCGCATGTTCCTCCCGGCTGGGGGTGTGGTCGAGGATGCGGCCACCGGGTCGGCGGCGGGCCCGCTCGCAGTGCACCTCGCCCGCCACGGCCGAATCGCCTTCGGTGAGGAGATCGAGATCAAGCAGGGCGCCGAGATCGGCCGGCCTTCGACGCTCTATGCGCGGGCCGAGGGGAGCGCGGACCGCATCGAGCGCGTCCTGGTCGGAGGCTGTGCCGTCACGGTGGCGCGCGGCGAGTTCAGGCTTCCGCAGATGGTCTCAGCTCGAGCGACTCGATCTCCGGCAGCTCGACCGTGAGGGCGGTCCAGAAGCGTCCTCCGTCCCTCGACACGTAGAGGCGGTTCCGCGCGGCGTAGAGCGCGACGTCGGGGTTCGTCTCGGCGAGTGCAACGGCGCGGCCGGGTGGCAGGCCGTGTCCGGCTGCCCGCCAGGTCGACCCGGCATCGTGTGACACGAGGAGCGGCGGTTTCGCGTCGACGACCGCCATCACCGTCGCCCCTGTGGCAGCCGCCGCAACGAGCCGCGGCAGGTTGAGCACGACCTCGTCCGCCGGCGACGTCGGTCCGTCCCACGGGCTCACCTCGTCGGCGTCGAGATCGATCGCGAACGTCCCGTCGACGGTGCGGACGAGCGCGATCATCCGGAGAGGACTGCGGCGACGACCGCCGTCGCCCGCCTCGCGGCGCCAACCGGCCGGAGCCCGGATTCGCGCCCGGCGACGTATGCGGTGGCGAACGCGTCGCCGGCTCCCGTGGCGTTGACGTCGAGCGCGCGCGCAGGAACGAATTCAGAGGTTCCGCCGCAGTACACCGTCGACCCACGCGAGCCGTGCGTGACGACGACCTCCTTGACGCCGAGTGCCGTGACGTCGCCGACCACGTTCGCCTCCTCGTCGGCGAGCTTCAGCACCCACACGTGACGCAGCACCTCCGGGTCGTAGTCGTCGTCGAGGCGAAGCGGGCCGAGCTCGGGCGCACGAACCAGCCCTTGTGCGTCGAGTGAGACGCGGCAGCGACGTGCCAGCGCCGCGATCGTCTCGGCCGGAAACTCGCCGCGAAAGAGCGCCGCAAGGTGCACCCACTGCGCCCGCGCCGGGATGTTCAGGTCGGTGGGCCGCCAGGCGTCGCCGATCTCCTCCACTTCCATCGAGCGCTGCTCCCCCTGGAACTCGAACGCGAACGTCGACGTCGAGCTCCCCCGGATCCATTGCACCGGTGTTCCGAGCCGGACGAGCGGTGGGAGGAGCGTCTCGCGTTCCGCTGTCGCGCAGCGCGTGATCACCTGTGCAGGTGTCCGCAGCCGGCGGAGCGCCCGGGCGCCGTGGTACGCGCCGCCGCCGACGCGGGGCATCCGGCCGGGGAAGAGATCGCAGGACAGGTTTCCGACGAGCGCGATCACGCGCTCGCGAGAATAGGAGCTCGCCTCCTCCTCGCGACGAGGCGGGCGCAGGCTGCGAGCCCGAAGGCGACCGCAAAGCTCGGCAGCGACGCGCCCCCCCACGGAAGCGCGTGGGGATGGGTGTGTGCGACGAGGCCCGTCCACCAGCCCGGTCCTTGTGGATACAGCCACTGGTACACGCAGAACCCGGCGAGCCACGCGACGATCATCTCGACCCGCACGGCCGGTCCCTCGAAGACGTCAGCACGCCGGTAGCGGCAGCCGCCGATCAGCCAGTCCGCGAGGAGAACGGCGAACAGCGGTACGAAGAACGAGCCGAGGAGAAACAGGAACGGCTGGTAGTTGCGGAGATCGACGAGCAGCGCACCGACTGTCGCGATCCCGGCCGTCGCGGTGACGAGCAGCCGCTGCGGCACCCGCGGGAGGAGGTTCTGCAAGCTGACCGCCCCTGAGTAGACATTCGCAAATGCCTCGTCGCTCTCGTCGACCGTCAACGCGAGCAGCGCGAGCACGCTTGCCGCGCCGCCGGCGGCGATCGCGGTCAGCAGGCCCGGCGCATCGGAGATGTTGCGCGACATCGCGATGACGGCGCCGAGGGCGAACAACGGGATCGTCGGAACGAAGTAGCCGAGGCCGGTACCCCAGAACCCCGCACTGCGCGAGCGCGAGAAGCGGGTGTAGTCGGCGGCCAGAGGCGTCCAGCTGACGATCGAGGCGAGCACGAGGTCGAAGCCGGGCCAGAATTCGTCCGAGCCGCCGCGATGCCACAGCGCGTCTACGTGCTGTCCGTGCAGCGACCACCAGGAGAGATAGAGCAGCGACGCGATCACGATCCACACGGCGAACTTGCGCACGTACCGCCGCACGAAGCCGACCGGGCCGAGGAACGCGAGCACCGTCGCGACGACGCCGAAGAGCACCTTCCAGAACGCGACGCCGCCGAAGCCGAAGACCTCCTGCGACAGCGCGCTTGCGCCGGTTGCGATCACGATCAGCTCGAACACCGACCAGCCGAGGCATTGCAGGATGTTCAGGCCGGTCGGGAGGTACGAGCCGCGCTGCCCGAGCGGCGCGCGCAGCACCACCATCGCCGGTACACGCGCGTCCGCGCCGATCAACCCGGCGAGGCCGAGTAGCACATTGCCGATGACTGCGGCCGCGGCGATTGCGCCGAGGGCGACCGGGAGCGAGAGCGCAAGCCCGAACTGCGACGCCGGCAGCACGAGAAAGGCGCCGGCCACGATCACGAGCAGGGACACGGAGAGGTTCGCCCACAGCAGGAAGCCGTCGAACGTCCCGAGCACGCGCAAGCGCTCCGGGACCGGCTCGATGCCCCAGCTCGGTGTTTGCGACTCGCTCAAGCGTCTCCCTTCGCCGGTGCGAACCGGATCAGGTTCGACGGGTGTGTTCTCAGCCCCGTCCAGGGGCACCCCGGTGGCGCAAGCGTAGCGGGCGTGATCAGGAGGTGAGCAGGGCGTCGACCTCCGCGACGTACGGCTCGAACTCCATCCGCGCGAACAGCTTCCGCGCCTCGCCGAGTGGAGCGGCCGCAGTGGACGGCCCGGCGAGCGCGTGGAGAGCTCTGCCGTGACCGAGCAACGCGAAGGCCTGCTCGGGGACGTTGTCGAAGCGCTGCCATTGGACGGCGGCCTCGGCGTACAGGGTGGCGGCTTCGGCGACGGCGCCGTCCGCTTCGGCCTGCTGTGCGCGCGTGCTCATGAGAGTGCGCTCGAAGAGCGGCATCCCCGCCGGCACCCCGTCCGTCAGCCGGCGAGCGAGCTCCGGGTCGTTCAGTCGAAGTGCGCTTCGGTGGAGGGTCGGCAGCGCGGCGGCGTAGTAGATGTCGGTCGGGACGGGGAGATCGGCGATCTCCAGCAGCAGGGTACGCGCGCGGCCGACCTGGTCGTGAAGGAGCAGGATCTCGAGTGCCGGTGGCCACGCTTCCGCGATCATCTGCGGCTCGGCCGTCATGCGCGCTCGCGTGACGAGCCTCTCGGCTTTCTCGAGCAGAGACCTGTCGCCTCGGTCGCCCCGTCGGGCGCTCAGGAGCAGGTGCACCGACCGAGGCTCGATGTCGACGATGTCTCCCGTCGACTCGAGCTCTGCCGCGAGGGCGCCGCTGCGAACGAGCGCCTCCGCGGTCTGGCCGGTTTCCATGAGCCAGGTCGTGCTCATGGCGGTGACCGACACGGTGGTCTCGGTGTTCCCGCGACGGCGGCAGTACTCGAGCACCTCGATGCTGGCAGCGAGGGCCGCGGCCGCACCTTCGAACTGCCACACCGCGAGGCAGAGATTGTTCTGGAGCACGGCGGCAGTCCGCCCGTCTCCTTGGGCGATTGCGAGCGCGATCGCTCTGCGCACGTCCACGAGCCCCGCCGGATCGCCGCGGCCGGCGCTTGCCAGGCCGCGGTAACCGAGCGCGCGGGCAGGCTCGACGGCGCCGAGCCGGACGGCAAGGGCAAGGGCCTTGTCGGCGGCTATGACCGCCTCTGCATAGTCGCTGACGATGCCCCTTCTTGCGGCCCGTGCACTGTAGGCGTCGACGAGCTCCGACGACGGCGGCTCGGATTCGAGCATCGCGATCGCCTCACTCAGCACGTCCTCCTGCTTGGGATCGCCCAGCCGCCCGAGTGCTGTTGCAAGCCTCGCCAGAACACGCCCGATCGCCAGCCGGTCGTTCTCCGCTCGATAGATGGCGAGCGCCTCCTCGAGTGCGTCGCGTGCCTCTCGCGGCCGGATCTGCTGGAGTCCGGCGGTCGCCCACTTCTCGAGCAACGCCGCGCGACGCCGGTCTCCGGCCGGTGCGAGCTCGATCGCGCGTGCGAGGTTTGCCTCTGCGCGGGCGAGGTCGAGAGGGAGTGCCCGCTCTCCGGCCAGGGCGAGGTAGCGCACTGCGTTGTCCTGCAGCTCCGCGTCGGTGACCGTGCCGGAAGCCTCCTGCAGCTCGAGGGCGGTCAGGTAGTGGTGCGCCAGCACATCGGCGAGGTCGTCGGCCCGTTCGCCGGCCTGGGCCTCGATCCAGGCTGCCGCCGCCCGGTGCTTGGCGGCTCGTGCCGCTCGCGGGATCTGCTGGTAACAGACGTCGCGGACCAGCCCGTGCCAGAAGCCGTACTCGCGCTCCCCCTGCATCGCCGACACCCGCGCCGGCCGAACGAGCTCCTTTCGCGACAGCTCGTGCAGTGCCTGCTCGACGTCGCTCCGCTCGCGGTCGCCCATCTCGGCGACGGCGCCGGCCCAGAAGACCTTGCCGACGACGGCTGCGTCCTGCAGGAGTGCTTTTCGGTCGGCGGTCAGCGTGTCGAGCCGGGCGGCGATCAGCGCCTGCAGCGATTCCGGAAGCTGTAGTTCGTCCGGCGCAGTGAGCAGGTCTCGGTCCGAGAGCAGGCGGACGAATTCCTCCGCGTAGAGCGGGTTCCCGCCGGTGCGCTCGAGGAGCGTCCGCTCGAGCGGTTCGGGTAGGACCGCGCGCTCGAGCAGCAGTGAGAAGAGCTGCACGGTCTCGACGTCCGACAACGGCGCGAGGTTGATGCGCTGCGCGTTCCGGGCGTGGCCGCCAAAACCGGGATGACGTTCGAAGAGCTCGGGTCGAGCGGTGCAGAGAACGAGCAGTGCTAGGCCTTGCGACCAGTCCGCCAGATGCTCGAGAAACGCCAGCAACGCGTCGTCCGCCCAGTGAAGGTCCTCGACGACGAAGATGCACGGAGCATCGGCGGCGAGGAGCTCGCAGAACCGGCGCCATGCGGCGAACGACTCGTCCTGCGGTGCAGGCGCACCCGGTACGCCTACGAGCGGCCCGAGGCGTGAAAGCAGCCAGTCCCGGTCGTCGATCTCGGGCGGCAGGCTTCGTTCGAGCTTCGCGGCCGCCTGAGCAGGGCTGTCCGACTCGAGGATCCCCGCGTCGGCCTTGACGATCTCGCCGAGCGCCCAGAACGCGATGCCGTCTCCGTATGGCAGACAGCGGCCCTGGCGCCAGCGCACCAGGCCGGGGCGCTGCTCGACGTATGAGAACAGCTCGCCGCAGAGGCGGCTCTTGCCGACGCCCGGCTCGCCGACGACCGTTACCAGCTGGCACGAGCGTTGTGTCGCGGCGCGCTCGAAGCTGGCGATCAAAGCTGCCTTGTCGGCGTCGCGTCCGACGAGCGGCGTGGCGAACGATCGGGTCACGTCGGCGCCGAAGCGGGCGCGAGGCTGCAGTGGCCTCCAGAGCAAGAGCGGCTCCATCTTCCCTTTCACCCGCACCGGGTCGAGCTGTGCGAAGTCGAAGACACGGTCGGTGGCCTTGTACGTCGATTCCGACACGGCCACGGCATCGATTGGCGCGGCCGACTGCACGCGGGCGGCCGTGTTCACGACGTCGCCGGCGACGAACGCCTCGCCGAGCTCCGGACGTGCCCGCAGCGCGACGACGGCCTCACCGGTGTTCACGCCGACGCGCACCTGCAGAGCGAGCTCGGCGTCGTCCTCGTTCAACTGCGCGATCTCGTCGAGGATCGTGAGGCCTGAGCGCACGGCGCGCTCGGCGTCGTCCTCGTGTGCGACCGGCGCGCCGAAGACCGCCATCACCGCGTCGCCGACGAACTTCTCGACGGTGCCGCCGTGGCGTTCGAGCACGGAGCGCAGCCGCTCGTGGTACGGGCGGAGGCGCGCGCGCACGTCCTCTGGGTCCGCCTGCTCGGACACTGCGGTGAACCCGACCAGGTCGCAGAAGAGCACCGAGACGACCTTCCGTTCCTCCTGCCCACCCGGCACCGCTGCGGCGGTCATCGTTGCTCCGCAGAAGCCGCAGAACTGGAAGCCGGCGGGGTTCTCCCTGCCGCAGGCCGGGCACGTCAGCATCGCAGCGAGTCTAGGCGGGCGACTACGACGAAACGAGTCGCCTGATCACGTACGGGAGGATCCCACCGTGCTGGAGGTACTCGCGCTCGCGCGGCGTGTCGAGCCTTAGACGCGCGCGGAACTCGACATCGTCGGCCCGCACCGTCACCTCGGTCGCCTCGCCGTTTCGGACGCCGGTGATCGAGAACTGCTCGCGCCCGGTCAGCCCGAGAGATGCGGCTCCCTCGCCGGCCGGGAACTGCAGCGGGAGGATCCCCATCATCAGCAGGTTCGAGCGGTGAATCCGTTCGTAGGACTCGGCGATCACCGCCTTCACCCCGAGCAGATTCGGGCCCTTCGCCGCCCAGTCGCGTGACGAGCCCGAGCCGTACTCCTTGCCGGCGAGCACGACGAGCGGCGTTCCCTCGGCGAGGTATCGCTGCGACGCGTCGTAGATCGTGAGCTCCTCGCTCGACGGCACGTGCACCGTCCATGTCCCCTCGGAGCCCGGCACGAGCAGGTTCCGCAGCCGCACGTTCGCGAACGTTCCGCGCACGAGCACCTCGTGGTTCCCGCGACGCGCGCCGTACGAGTTGAAGTCCTTGCGCTCGACGCCGTGGTCGACGAGGTAGCGCCCGGCGGGCGAGTCGGGCTTGATCGAGCCCGCGGGCGAGATGTGGTCGGTCGTGACGGAGTCGCCGAGCCAGACGAGGCAACGGGCGCCGATCACGTCGGGGACGATCTCCGGCTCGCGGGTCATGCCGTCGAAGTACGGCGGCTGCCGCACGTACGTCGAGTCGTCCTCCCACGGATAGAGCTCGCTCTCCGACGACGGCAGCGCGCGCCAGGTGTCGTCGCCCGTGAACACGTCGCTGTAGGTGCGCTGGAACATCTCGCCGTCGATCGAGTCGGCGATCGTCTGCCGTACCTCGGCCGCAGTCGGCCAGAGGTCGCGCAGGTAGACGTCTTCGCCGTCGCTCCCCCGTCCGACCGGCTCGGTCTCGAGGTCGATGTCCATCCGGCCGGCGAGCGCGTAGATGACGACGAGCGGAGGCGACGCCAGGTAGTTCGCCTTCACCTCCGGGTGGATCCGGGCTTCGAAGTTGCGATTGCCCGACAGCACCGAGCAGGCGACCAGGTCGTGGCCCACGACCGCCTGCGAGATCTCGTCCCGCAGCGGCCCCGAGTTGCCGATGCAGGTCGTGCAGCCGTAGCCGACGGTCTGGAAGCCGAGCTCGTCGAGGTAGCGGTCGAGGCCCGATCGTTCGTAGTACTCGGTGACCACCTTCGAGCCCGGGGCGAGAGACGACTTCACCCACGGCCGTCGGGCGAGGCCCCGCTCGACCGCCTTCTTGGCGACGAGCCCCGCAGCGATCATCACGGCGGGGTTCGACGTGTTGGTGCACGAGGTGATCGCCGCGATGACGACGGAACCGTGGTCGAGCTCGAACGTTTCGCCGTCGAGATCCACCTGCACGGGCTGCGGCAGCGGCGGATCGGCGAGCGCGACGCGTCCGGCATCGGCGACCGGCTCCGGGGCACCGCCCGGCTGTTGCTCCGTGGTCGGATCCGAGGCCGGGAACGTGTCGGCCACCGCGCGATCGTGTGAACCGTTGGCGTAGTCGACACCGAACGAGCCGAGCTGTCCGAGGAACGAGCTCTTGGCGTCGTGCAGCGGCACGCGGTCCTGCGGCCGGCGTGGGCCGGCGATCGACGGCTCGACGTCGGCGAGGTCGAGAGCGACGATCTCGGAGTACGTCGCGTGCTCGGACGGTTCGTGCCACAGGAGGTTCTCCTTGCAGTACGCCTCGACGAGTGCGATGCGCTCGTCACTTCGGCCGGTGAGCCGGAGGTACTCGATCGTCGCGGCGTCGACCGGAAAGAAGCCGCAGGTCGCGCCGTACTCGGGCGACATGTTGCCGAGCGTCGCGCGGTCGGCGAGCGAGAGCGACGAGACGCCTTCGCCGAAGTATTCGACGAATTTCCCGACGACCCCCAGCCGGCGGAGACGTTCGGTGACGGTGAGCACAAGGTCGGTGGCCGTCGCGCCCTCGCGCAGCTCGCCGGAGAGCTTGAACCCGACCACCTGCGGCACGAGCATCGACAGCGGTTGGCCGAGCATCGCCGCCTCCGCCTCGATGCCGCCGGCGCCCCAGCCGAGCACGCCGAGCCCGTTCACCATCGTCGTGTGCGAGTCGGTGCCGACGAGCGTGTCGGGGAAGGCGACGCCGTCGCGGTCGTCGACGACCCGTGCCAGGAACTCGAGATTGACCTGATGGCAGATCCCCGTTCCCGGTGGGACCACGGAGAAGTTGTCGAACGACTGCTGTCCCCAGCGAAGGAACGCGTAACGCTCTCGATTGCGAGCGAACTCCAGTTCCACGTTGCGCGCGAACGCTCTGCTCGAGGCGAACAGGTCGACCTGCACCGAGTGATCGATCACCAGTTCGGCCGGGATCAGCGGGTTGATGCGCCTCGGATCGCCACCGAGATCGGCCATCGCGTTCCGCATTGCCGCGAGGTCGACGACGGCGGGCACGCCGGTCAGGTCTTGCAAGAGGACGCGGGAGGGCGAGAAGGAGATCTCGCGTGACGGCTCCGCCTGCGCGTCCCAGCGTGCAACCGCGTCGACGTCCTCGTCGGTCCCGTTTCGCAGCACGTTCTCGAGCAGTACGCGCAACGTGTACGGGAGGCGGGCGATGTCGTAGGAGCCCTGGAGCTCGGCGAGCCGGAAGATGTCGTACGCCCTGCCTCCGACGGTGAGCTTCGAGCGCGACCCCATGGCATCGATTCAAGCAGAAGCGAAGACGTAGACTCATCGCGTGGCGGCCGGGAGGCACATCGTCGGCCTCGGGGGGGCCGGCGACACGCCCGAGCAGACCGATCGGCTGCACTCCTACGTCCTCGGCTTGACCGGGAAGGAACGTCCGCGACTTCTGATCGTGCCGACGGCGATGGCGGAATCGGATGCCGTGGTCGCCATGTACTACGAGCGGTTCGCCCTCCGCACCGACGCGTCCGTGCTGCGAACGTTTCCGTGGCCGCCGAGCGACCTTCGTGCGCGCATCCTCGACCAGGATGCGATCTGCGTGGGCGGTGGCAATACCGCGAACATGCTCGCGATCTGGCGTGTCCACGGAATCGACGAGCTTCTGCGCGAGGCGTGGGATGCTGGCGTCGTCCTCTTCGGCGCGAGCGCCGGGATGATCTGTTGGTTCGAGGCAGGCGTGACCGACTCGTTCGGGCCGCAGCTCGAAGGGTTGCATGGCAGCCTCGGCCTCCTTCCCGGCAGTGCGTGCCCGCACTACGACGGCGAGGACCTGCGCCGCCCGCGCTATCACGAGCTGATCGCCGGCGGGCTCCCCCCAGGCGTCGCCGCGGACGACGGTGTCGGGCTCCACTTCCAGGGGACCGAGCTCGTCGAGATCGTCACCTGCCGGCCGGGCGCCACTGCCTATCGCGTCGATGCGAACGACGAGCAGGCGTTGTCTGCCCGCGAGCTCTAAATTCGGGCGAGAGCCTGCGCGAGCGCCTCGATGTCGTCCTCGTCGTTGTACGCCTGGATCGACACCCGGAGCACCCAGCCGCGGGTCGTCTCGATCACCGGCACCTCGATCCGGTGCTCGGTGAACAGTCGCCGCGTTAGGCCGGCCGGGTTCAGGGGCGTCGATCGAGAAGCCCAGCATCTGCACGAAGTCGTCGGTCAGCGGCGTCGAGCGCGAGCCGGTCGCGAGCATGCTCGAGCAGCCGGCGGGAGCGCTCGCGCACGATCGACCAGTCGTGCTCGGCCTGGAAGTCGATCGCCGCCGGGACGCTCAGGTAGGCGGCAGGGTCGCGCGTGCCCTGCCAACGGTTCTGCTCGGGCCACGTGCTCGCTCCTCGTCCCAGTCCCATGACACGACGAGCGGCTCGACCAGAGTTGTGTCTCCTGCCGCACGTAGAGAAACGCCGACCCTTTGGGCGCGCTCAACCACTTGTGGCAATTGCCGGCATAGACGTCTGCGCCGATCGCGTCGAGTGAGAGTTCGAGCTGGCCCGGCGCGTGCGCGCCGTCGACGATCGACAATGCGCCCGCCGCGCGTGCGCGCCGGCACGCCTCGGCGACGTCGTTGATACGACCCGTTGTCCATTCGACGTGCGAGCAGAAGACCACCCGCGTCCGTTGTGAGGGTCGAGCTCGGCGAACGGACACGGCGCAGGTTGCGCCGGTGCGACCGGCGACGTACGTCCAGAGTCGCACGACTCCGCCGTACTCCTCGTCGCCCATCAGGATCTCGTCACCCGGGCCGAGTTCGAGTGAGCGCGCGACCTTATCGAGCGCCGTGCTCGTGTTCGGCACGAACGCGATGTTCGCCGGATCGGCGCCGAGGTACGCGGCCAGACGCAGGCGGGCCGACTCGAGTCGTTCCCCGAGACGTCGTTCGCGGCCCAGGAACTCGACCGGCTCGCGCTCGAGTTCGAGCTGCCATGCCTGGTACCGGTCGAAGACCGGTCGCGGGCATGCGCCGAACGAGCCGTGGTTCAGGAACACGACGTCCGGATCGAGCAGGAAGAGATCCTTCACATCCGCTGAGCGCGATCTGCATGTCGTCAGCCGTTATGCAGCACCCCGCCGATGGCGCCGTTCGGGTACCGGTCGGTCCCGATGATCACGTAGAAGTGGCTTGGGTTCGCGACGATCTTCTTCGCCCACTTGATCCCATTGGCGCCGCCCCAGCGGTCGAGTGCTTCGCAGCCCGGTGCGGTCGACGTCGTCGCCGTGAAGGGGAACACCGAGGTCTTGTGGTATCCCGCGGGCGGCGGTGCTGTGATGTGGATGCCCGAGATGTTCGGCGTGTCGATCCCGCTGTAGGTGAACTTCCAGCAGGCCTTCGTCGCGGTGAATGTGATCGTCGCCGTTCCGGTGCCTTTTGCCGTCGTGTGCAGGTAGTGACCTGTGAGGGCCGCCTTGAGCACGACGACGAGGCGGGAACAGCGGCGGCGCCGGCAATGTGCGCCGTGGCCGCGGCGAGAGCAAGTGTGGCG
Source organism: uncultured Thermoleophilia bacterium (assembly GCA_963715115.1). Taxonomy (GTDB): domain Bacteria; phylum Actinomycetota; class Thermoleophilia; order Gaiellales; family Gaiellaceae; genus PALSA-600. The sequence continues at coordinate 89,890 of CAVQRE010000022.1, read as the reverse complement.
GCGCAGAGGCCGCGTGCATGTGATTTGGACATGACCTGACGATCGCAGCCGCCAGTAGACGAACGGTCGACGTTGGGTGAACAATGCAGTATGGCGATCGAGATCCGCCTGCTCGGTCCGCTCCAGGCGCTCGTCGAAGGCGAGCCGGTCGAGCTGGGGCCGCCGCAACAGCGGACGCTCCTGGCGCTGCTCGCTCTCCACGCCGGAGCAGCGGTCAGGCTCACCGAGATCGAGGACGTGTTGTGGGAGGCCGGACAGCCGCCGAGCGCGACCAAGGTCGTCCAAACCTACGTGTCTCGCCTGCGAAAGCTGGTGGGCGCGGATTCGATCCATTTCGGACCGTCCGGCTACAGGCTCGACGGCGGCGTCACCGTCGACGCGCTTCGCTTCCGCGAGCTCGTCGAAGGAGGAGTTTGCCCAGGCCCTCGCACTCTGGCGGGGGAACGCGTTGAGTGACGTCCCGGCGCTCGCCGCGGACGCGCGACAGCTCGACGACCTTCACGTGTCGACGATCGAGGAGCTGATCGCGGCAGAGCTTGAACGTGGTGAGGGGCCGGCGCTCGTGGCCGGGCTTGAGTCGCTCGTCGCCGATCATCCCACACGCGAGCGGCTGCTCGGCCAGCTCGTACTCGCGCTCTACCGCAGCGGTCGGCAAGCCGACGCGCTCGCCGCCTCACCCGCGCAAGTTGCTCGAGTCACGCGCGCTCGCTGCAACCGCTGGCTCAACGTGTTCGACGACGCGACCATCGACGACATCGCCCTCGCCACCTCGTCGTTGCGGGCACTCGGCAGCCGGCATCACTCGCAGGCGCTCTCGACGCTTCGAGCCATGGCCGAAGAGGCGACTGGTCGCGGCCGTGGTTGCGGCGTAGGTTGAACGGTGGGCCGGGCACAGTGACAAAGCCGGCATTCGGATCGCCGCTTATGCCCCCTTCGTAAACGACTGGAGCGTGAAATCGTGACCACGTGCTCGCGCTGCGCGCGCTAGGGTCGTCGCGGGTAGACGATGACGCGAAGCTATCTGTATCTACGCGCGAGAGCGGGAAGACGGCAGGATCTTCTGGATGTCCTCGGGCAGTTGGAGATTCTCACGGCGATCAGGGATCAACCTGGGTTTCTCGGCGCCGAGGTGCAGGTGCCGTTCGACGACGAAGATGACGTCCTCCTCCGACCGCGTGGGCCAGTCGCGAGCACTACGAGCAGTGGCTCACCGACTCGGCCCGCGATGACATCCTGGGCGGGGTGAGCGGCCTCGTCGCAGAGGAACCCGCAATCCGCCTCTACCACGTCACCGACGCAGTCCAGTAGCACCGACCCGCGCCGCCCGGTTTGACGAACGTTCTGGGGACCTGGGCGAGCGTGCGGGAATGATGCTTGAGTTTCACGGAGCGCCTGGATTGTCACGCAGGGAGGTCTAGGAGCGGGCGCGCGTCCTTGGTGTCGAGCGTCAGGCGGACTCCCCTCCGAGAGCGGTCGGAAGTCCTTCGGAATCGCCTCAGCCTGGTCGGGCTGGAGCTTGATTCTCGGTGAAGGCAACTTCTTCCAGCATGTCGGGCAGTGTGGCAACGTCGTCGGCTTCGGACAAGTCGCGCCTGGAGCCCTTGCGGACGATCCGCAACTTGCATCCGGGGCCAGTACGACGCCACCGGAGCCAGCCGGTGCGACGCTGGCCGCATGGCTTCGCAGACGTTCCATGCATTTTTCCCGTTCGCCGTTCTCCTTGCGAGCTTTCTGATGGTCGTTGCAGGGAAGGTGAACAAGAAGCTCGTCAACAAGACGACTGTTTGTCCGGTCTGTCGTCACGATCGCAGACGGTGCACCTGTCGCTGGCTATGAGCGGGGACGACGGGCCTGTCTGCAGTTTGCGCGGTTGCGAGAGCCACCGCCACGAAGCAAGTGGTGGAGGCGGTGACCGGCCCGTCTCTGGACGAGCCGTCCTCAGACGCGACGGTCGCTTCCCGTATCTCTGTGCGCGGGTACGCACCCGACCGACCCACGATCGGCACCCATGACATCGTCAGGCTCGCGTCATAACTTAGATGCTCTAGTTGGCGGGCACGCGTCATCGCCGGGGCCGGTTCTGCACTCTGCGCGCTCGGGCGTTCCTCGTCGACTACACGACACGGCGAACGTCAGCGCGAACGCTCGAAAATCTCGGACAACCACACGAAGAGCAGTCCGCTCGACGACACCCTGAACGTCGATGAACCCGAGTTTTACGATTGCACGGATCGCAGGCATTCGGATCGGTGTCAACTGGAGCTGGCTGATCGTCTTCGCGTTGATCGTGTGGACACTCGAAAGCACGGTCTTCCCCACGTCGAATCCCGGCCTTTCCACCTACGTGTACGTGGGGATGGCGGTCGCTGCGGCTCTCTTGTTCTTCGTCTCGCTCCTGCTGCACGAGCTCGGACACGCACTGCAGGCGAGGCGTGACGGTGTCGAGATCGAGGGCATCACGCTGTGGCTGTTCGGCGGCGTCGCACGCTTCAAGGGCATGTTCCCGTCGGCCGGGGCAGAGCTTCGGATCGCGGTTGCCGGACCACTCGTCTCGCTGGTGCTGGGCGGACTGTTCGTGGCGATCGCCGTCGCCGACGGGCTCGGTAGCGCAGTCGATGGTGTCGCCGCCTGGCTCGGCTACATCAACCTGCTCCTGCTCGTCTTCAATCTCTTGCCGGCGCTGCCGCTCGACGGCGGGCGTGTGTTCCGGTCGCTGCTCTGGCTGCGCACCGGCGACTTCACGCGAGCAACCCGGATCGCTGCCGACGTCGGCCGAGGCTTCGGCTATCTGCTGATCGGCGCCGGACTACTGCTGCTCATCACGCTCGGCGCCTGGAGCGGCGCCTGGCTCGCCTTCCTCGGATGGTTCCTGCTCAACGCCGCCGCCGCTGAAGGACGCTACGCGCTACTACGCGATGCACTCGGCGATCTGCACGTCCGCGATCTGATGATCAGGCAGCCGGAGTCGGTCGCAGCCGACTGGTCGCTCGCCGAGTTCATGGACGGTGTCGCACACGTCCACCACTTCACCACCTATCCCGTCGTCGCCCACGACCGTGTCGTCGGGCTGCTTCCGTTCGCAGCCGTCGCCCGCGTGCCGCGACGTGAATGGGAGGCGACTCGCGTCGATCAGTGCATGGTTCCGATCGGCGAAACGACAACGGTGCACGAGGACGAACCGCTCCTCGACGCGCTCGGCGACATCCAGCACGGCCAGCTCGACCGAGCACTCGTCCTCGACGGTGAGCAGGTGGTAGGACTGCTCTCGATCACCGACGTCGGCCGCCTCGTCGCAAAGAACCGTAGGTGAGCTCCGGCAAGATCGCCCGTGCGGCGCTTACCTAAGCCCTACAGCACTTAACCCGCGGTTAATCGCTGCTCACGCCCGTCCAACATCCGGCCGTTATAACGGTGGAAGTGACGCGCAGTCGCATCCTCTCTCTTCGTGCGGCCGAACTCGGGGCCGTCGCCCTGGTCGGCGGCGCCGTGGCGCTCGCCGGCGCGGCGCTGTTCGGGAAGCTCGGCAGCCACACGACGATCGAGCAGGTCGCTCCGGTCGGCGGCAGCACGGGCGTCGCGAACGCCGCGCTCCAGGCGCCCACGACCGGGATCACACCAGAGCGGATCTATCGGCGCGACGCGCCCGGTGTGGTGCAGATCACCTCCACCACGGTGAGCTCGCAGACAGACCGATCCGTTCGGCTTTCCGAGCACGCCTCAGACCGAGCAGTCGCTCGGCTCCGGTTTCGTGATCGACAAGGCCGGCCACATCGTCACCAACTACCACGTCATCTCGGGCGCGACGCGGGTCCAGGTCTCGTTCTCCGGCCAGGATCAGATCAACGCGACGGTCGTCGGATCGGATCCGTCGACCGACATCGCCGTCCTGAAGATCGACACGCACTCGCGTGCACTGACGCCCCTTTTGCTCGGTGATTCCGACGACGTCAGCGTCGGAGATTCCGTCTATGCGATCGGCAACCCGTTCGGGTTCACCCGAACGCTCACCGCCGGCCTGGTCTCCGCCCTGCAGCGTCAGATCGTGGCTCCGAACAGCCTCGAGATCGACGGCGTCATCCAGACGGACGCGGCAATCAATCACGGCAACTCCGGCGGTCCGCTGATCGACGCCGACGGGCGGGTCATCGGCGTCACGTCTCAGATCTCGACCGGCACCACGGGCGAGCAGGGCAACATCGGCATCGGCTTCGCGATCCCGGTCAACACGGTGCGCAACGTCGCGGCGCAGATCATCAAGAACGGCAAGGTCGCCCATGCCTACCTCGGTGTGAGCACGGTCTCGATCACGCCGCAGATCGCGAAGCTCTTCAATCTCCCCGCCAGGAAGGGCGTGATCGTCGCCGTCGTCAACGGCGGGAGCGGCGCAGCCCATGCCGGGCTCAAGGGGCATTCCACGAACGTCGTGGTCCAGGGCGAGACGTATCCGCTCGGCGGAGACATCATCGTCAGCGCCGACCATCAGGCGGTGACCTCGGCCGAGCAGTTGCGCGAGGCGATCGCGCGGCACAAGCCCGGCGACAAGGTTGCGTTGGGGATCTACCGCAACGGGAAGAAGAAGTCCGTCACCGTGACGCTCGGCAACGCGCCGGAGGCGGCGAAATGACGAACAGGTTGAACGGTCGTGTTGTTCTCCCCCGGAGAGGCCGTTCACGGGCCGCCTAGCGGCCCGCTCGCTAGGCCGGTCGCGGCCCGCCCGCCTGCCCGGGCCGCGGCCGGTCTAATCAGCTCACGGTCTAGCTGATTAGACCGTCTACTCTGTCCCGCGATGGAACGCGGGCAGGCGATCCTCGACGTCGACGTAGCGGCCGAGGCGGAGCTCTGGGAGGACGAGAACCCTGGCCACGACGGTTGGTTCTGCGTCCGCACCAACCCGTTTCCCTGCCCGGCGTCCGGGTGCACCTTCGTCGCCGAGTTCATGACGGCGGCACACCTCGTGCTCGTGTGGGAGCAGTTCGACGATCCGAACCTCCTGCGTCATGCGGCCCGCGCGCGAGACGTCGGGCGGAATCCGCGTGTCGTCGGCTACGTGCCGGATTTCGGGCCCAGCGCGTCGTACTACGCGTGGGTGGCTGCCGGTCGGCCGGTGCACGGCGTCAAAGCCGCGAGGTGATCGCCCACACGTTCGGCGAGAGCGCTCCGTTCTCGCTCGGCGTCGAGGAGGAGTTGATGATTCTCGACGCTCGGTCTCTCGACCAGGTCGCGGCGGTCGACCGGATCCTGGCCGGTGTGGCCGGCCTCGAGCTTCCGGGAGAGCTCAAGACCGAGCTCTTCGCCTCCGTGTTCGAGACGACCACGGGCGTCTGTGCCGATGCCGTCGAGGCGGACGCTGCGCTCCGGACGCTTCGGCGAGCGGCAGCCGGCGCGGCGGCTGGCGAAGGGCTTGCGATCGCCGCGGCGGGCACGCACCCGTTCGCCCGGGCCGAGGACCAGGCCGTCGTCGACGAGGAGCGATACACGTCGTTCAAGCGCTACGGCGGCATCAGCGTTCGCCGCCAGGGCGTCCAGGGCTTGCACGTCCATGTCGGCATGCCCTCCGCCGACGCCTGCTGGAACTGCCTCGAATCGATCCTCCCCTGGCTTCCTGTCGTGCTCGCCTTGTCCGCGAACTCGCCGTGGCTGACCGGCGAGCGAACGGGAATGGCCTCGAACCGCGCGCCCGTCTTGAGCCAGCTCCCACGTGCCGGAGGCCCACCGGGCTTCGCGTCATACGGGGAATGGGAGGCGTGGGTCGAGCGTCTGGTGCGCCTCGGCGTCACGCAGGACTACACCCGGATCTGGTGGGACGTTCGCCCTCACCCTCGCTTCGGCACGCTCGAGGTGCGCGTGCCCGACCAGCCGACGGACGTCGCGTTGTCGGGTGCGTTCGCCGCACTCGTACAGGCGCTCTGCGCCGCGGCGTTCGAGGGCGCCCTGCCGAGCAACAGCGTGTTGCTGGCGGATCGGGGGCGAGGGGACTACGCACAGAATCGGTGGACGGCCGCACATTTCGGGCCGCGCGGCGAGCTGCTCCATCCAGCCGGTACGTCGGTGGGATCGGCGGCCGAGCTCGGAGCCGAACTGCTCGAACGGGTGCGTCCCTATGCGGCGCGGCTCGGCGCGGAGACGCTGCTCGACCGCATCGATCCAGAACGGTGCGAAGCCGACCGTCAGCTCAACTCCACAACCGCAGCTGAAGCTGCAGCCGATCTCGTCGCCCGGTCGGTAGCCTGACCGCATGGCCGTCGTGACGGAGGAGCTGCAGGTCTCGGGCATCCGTTGTGAGCGCTGCGTGATGCGGCTCAGCGGCGTCCTTCAGGGGCACGAGGGCCTCGAGTCGGCGAACGCGACGCTGATGGGCCGGGTCACCATGTCGTACGACGACGAACGCACGACCAGAGCCGCACTGCTCGAGGCGATGGCTCGCGGCGGGTTCCGCGAGCAGTAGCGACTCCGCGGGGAATCCTGCGACGCCGGCGGTCGTTGAACGCCTTGCTAGGGTGGCCGCCGGATGAGCGAGAGCGCACCGACGACCGCCGAATCTCGCAGGATCGCCGAAGAGGCGCGCGCACGTGTGCGCTTCGAAGAGGAGGCGCTCGAGTTGAGCGAACAGGTCTATCGAGTGGCTCGTCGGTTGGTTGGTTCCCGCGACGACGCGGAGGACCTGGTTCAGCAGACGTACGAGCGCGCGTTCCGCTCGTGGCGTCAGTACACGCCGGGGACGAACCTCCGCGCGTGGCTCCTGCGCATCCTCACCAATCTGAACATCGACCGCGGGCGTCGTCAGCAGCGCAGTCCGCAGACGACGTCGATCGACGAGGCCGGCGACTACTTCCTCTACAACCGCCTCGAGGCGTCGACTCCGGACGGGAACGCCGACTCCGAGCGGGTGCTCGAGCGACTCTCGCAGGATTCGATCGTCGACGCGCTCGCCGACGTGCCACACGATTTCCGCGACGTGATCGTCCTCGTCGACATCGGCGAGTTCTCTTACGCGGATGCCGCCCAGATACTCGACATTCCAATCGGGACCGTGATGTCGCGCCTGCACCGGGGAAGGCGTATTCTCAAGAAGAACCTCGCTGAAAAGGCGGTTCCTGCATGAGCGTAGGCTCGACGGAGCTCATCAAAGAGCGGAGACGCCGGCTTCGCCGGCGGCGGAGCGGGGAATGATCGACTGGTGCGAGAAGTGCGAGGAGATGATGCAGCCGTTCCTCGACGGCACGCTCTCCTCGGACGAGGTCGCAGAAGCGGAGAAGCATCTCGATGGGTGCAGCTGGTGCGCCAAGCGCTACCGGTTCGAAGAGCGCCTACGGCACTACGTGCGCGTTGCTGTCTCCGAGCCGATGTCGCCGGCGCTGAAGGCACGGCTGGCTGCGCTCCGCACGCCGCTCTAGGGCGGATAGTCGACGTCGCCCGGCGGCTGCAGGTCGGAGCAGTCGACGAGCACTGGATCGAACGCGCGCCCGCCGTCGTCGGGAACGCCGGCCCACATCGAGCGGGCGAGCACGACCGGATGGCTTCGCGTCCCGTCGTACGTCGCGGCGACCACGTCGCCCAGCGTGCGCTGCTCGATCACACGCTCGATCGCCCGCGGATCGAGAGTCGGTCCGTCGGCGAGAACGACCAGAGCGTGGGTGACCGAGTCGTCGAGGGCGGACAGCCCGCACCGGAGCGACGCGCCCGGCCCTTTCTCCCAGTCGTCGGCGTGCACGAGCCGGGCTTCCTCTCCCGGCGCGCCGTCGAGTGGATGCGCTCCGGTGACAACGACCACTTCGTCGACCGGTGACCGGGCGAGCGCGGCGAGCACGGCCGGGAGCAGCTCGCGCTGCTTCGGGCGCCCGTACCTGGTCGACGCTCCGGCGGCGAGCACGACGGCGGCGATCATCGCGTCCTACGACCTGCTGAGCGTGGCGCGCTCGATCACGACCGGCTCGATCGGCTCCTCGTTCGCGTTGCCGAGCTTCCCGATCCGGTCGACCACGGCGAGCCCTCTGACGACGTGCCCGAGCAGCGCGTATTCCGCCGGCAGCCCGGCATTCGCCGCCGTGACGACGAAGAACTGGCTCCCCGACGTGCCGGCGGGTCGGCGTCGGCGTCTTCGCCATCGCCACCGTGCCGTGAACGTACTGCGTCCCGGCCGGCGGCTCATCGACGGTCGTGTAGCCCGGTCCGCCGTTTCCGCTCTGGGTCGGGTCGCCGGCCTGGATCACGAAGCCGGGGACGATGCGGTGGAAGAGGGTGTCGTTCGAAGAACTGCCTCTGGACGAGGTGCGCGAACGACGCGTCGTGTGCGGAGACGCCTTCACGTCCAGCCTGACCGTGAAGGAACCGCATTCGTCTGGAACGTGACGTCGTAACGGCGCGACGCGTCGAGCTTGGTGCTCGGCTTCCCGAGCGTTGGGTCGGCGGCGGTTGGGCGACCGGAACGCACCCGTGCGTGTCCACGGTCGTGGTCGCGGTCTGCTTCGACCGCCGCACCCCGCGAGGACGAGCGTGCCGAGGCCGAGGACGAGGACGAGGACGAGGACGAGGACGCACCTAGCCATCGAGCTGGGCCAGCGCCCGTCTCACGAGTGCCGTCGCGATCTCGAGCTTGTACGCGTTCCCGGGCAGCGGCGTCGCTGCGTCGAATCCTCGCTCGTCGAGCAGCCAGGGCGACGGGCGCGACGCCGGCGAGCGCGACGCGTGTCGTCCCCCGGCACGCGCCGCGGCGACTCCGACCAGCGGGAACGCCGAAGAGCTTGCGCTCCATCGCCTTCAGGTAGACGGAGCGCTCGCACCGCGGCAGCTCGACCTCGAGCGATCAGCTCGCCGTGCTCGAGCGTCGTCGTGCGCCGATCGTCGTCGTTCGGGACGCGATAGAGCTCGGCGATGCCGAGCCGTCCTCCGGTGGTGAGCAGCGTCGCGTCGAGCGCGAGCAGCGCGGCCGCGGCGTCGGACGGGTGCGCCGACGCGCAGAAGTCGTTCGCGAACACCGCGTGCTCGCGGTGCTCGCCGTCGTCGGGCGAAGCACTCGTCGCCTCCATGGAGCCTGCAGGGCCACTCGAGCCGCCAGTACCAGCAGCGCGTCGACTGCAGCAGGTTGCCGGCGAGCGAGCCGACGTTGCGAATCTGCGGGCTCGCAGAGAGCCGACACGCCTCGCGGAGCGCCGCGGGGATCGCCGGGTCAGCCTCGAGCTCGGCGAGTGTCGTTCCGGCGCCGATCGTCGCGCCGGTGATCCCGCGCGGTACGACCCCGCGGACGTCGACGAGCTCCTCGGCCTCGAGGAGTCCCGCGCGAAGGAGCGGCACGACCTCCGTCCCCCGCCGTGGATCGGCACGGCCTCGAGCCCGGCGACGCTAGACGCCCGCCGGAGCTCCACGGTGCTCGCGCCTCACGGTGCCGCTCTTCCGCCTCGCGGAGGGCGCGCAGCATCTCCTCGCGGGTGATCGGCAGCGACGGATGTCGGCGCCCGTTGCGTCGCGAATCGCATTGGCGATGGCGGCCGCAGTCGGCACGATCGGCGGCTCACCGAGCCCCTTCGAGCCGAGGTTCGTCAGGTGCGGGTCGGGGACGTCGACGAGCTCGCTGACGATCTCCGGCACGTCGGCGATCGTCGGCAGCGGTAGGAGTCGAAGCCGTGGTCAGGATCGTCCCGCTCGCGGGTCGTCGAGGCGCTCCTCGGACAGCGTGTGGCCGATGCCCTGGATGATCCCGCCCTCGATCTGGCTCGCCGCTCCGAGCGGGTTGATCACCCGGCCGACGTCGTGCACCGCGGCGACCCGATCGACCCACACCTCTCCGGTCTCGACGTCGACTGCCACCTCGGCGACCTGCACCCCGAACGTCAGCACCTGCATTCCCGCCGGGTTCGGGCCGCGCGCTCCGCTGCCGAGGATCTGCCCGTCTCCGAGCATCGCGACGACCTCTCCGAGAGGCATGTCGAGGTCGCCTCGCTGCGCGGCGATCTCCTCGATCTGCCGGTGTGCGTCCGCCGCGGCCGCTCGCACCGCCGGCCCCATCGACGGAATCGTCGACGACCCTGCCGAGATCGACGCGTACGGCCCGCGCGCCGAGTCGCCGAGCGACACTGTCACGTGCTCGAGCGGGATCCCGAGCTCCTCGGCGGCGATCAGCGCCATCGCCGTCTGCGAGCCGGTGCCGATGTCCTGCATCGCCGTGACGACTGTGGCGCGACCGTCCGAGCCGACGCGGATCCACGCATATGACGGCGGCCCGCCGCCGCCGTACCAGATCTGTGACGCCATCCCGACGCCGCGCTTGACGATGTCGGTCGAGCGTGCGCGCACCTCGTGCCGGCGCTCCCAGTGCGGCTCGGCGCGGCGGTAGCACTCGAGCAGGTTCTTGCTGCTGAACGGCTTGCCGTCCGTCGGGTCGTGCTCGGTGTGGTTCAGCCGGCGCACCTCGAGCGGGTCGAGGCCGAGCTTGGCGGCGAGCTCGTCGAGCAGGCCTCGAGCCCAAATGTGCCCTCGACGAACCCCGGTGCGCGGAACGCCTTCATCGGCGGCAGGTTCAGCTTCGCGCCGTACGTCGTCTTCACGTTCGGGCACGCGTAGAGCAGGTTCATCGGCCCGTCGACCGGCGACGACCAGCCGTCCCAGCCGACGGCGTTCACGTAATCGCCGCCGAGTGCGGTGATCGTGCCGTCGCTGCGCGCGCCGATCGTCAGCCGCTGGATCGTGGCGTTGCGGTTGCCGGCCGCCAGATGCTCCTCGCGGCGCGACAGCGCGCAGTGCACCGGGCGGCCCGTGCGACTCGCGAGCTCGATCGCGATGAACGTGTAGTCGTCCGGGTTGTTCTTCGATCCGAAGCCGCCGCCCATGTAGTGGCAGATCACCCGCACCTTGTCGCGCGGCAGCCCGAGCTCGTCCGCGACCTCGTCGCGTACACCCCAGATGTACTGCGTCGAGATGTGGACCTCGACGGTGTCGCCGACCCACTGCGCCGCCGCCTGATGCGTCTCGAGCGAGCTGTGGACGACGACCTGCGTGCGATATTCGCCGGTGCAGCACGACGTCGGCCTCGGCAAGCGCACGTTCGAAGTCGCCGCGGCGCGGATGCGGGGCTCGCCGATGAAGCTCTCGCGCGCGACCGCCTCGTCGGGGTCGAGCAGCGGTTCGTGCACCTCCCACTCGACCTCGATCGCCGCGACGGCAGCACCGCCTGGGTGCGCGTGTCGGCGCAGACGGCTGCCACTGCCGTGCCCTCGTAGCCGGCACTCGGAGACCAGGACTCGAGACGTCGTCGGGTCCGATCGCGGCATGCACGCCCGGTTGCGCGAGCGCGGGTGCGACGTCGAGCCGGCGGACGCGGGCGCGCGGATGCGGCGAGCGCAGCACCGCGGCATGCAGCATCCCGTTGAGCTTGACGTCAGCCGTGTAGACGGCCTGTCCGCGGGCGCGGAGGCGGCCAGTCTGCCTGAGCGCCGGACGTCCGACGACGTCTCCGGGCCCTTCCGGCCACTGGTCGAGGCCGTCCTCCTCGACGACCAGCCAGACCTCTTCGTAGCGGCCTTCGACCTCTTTCTCGGTGCGGATCAGTCTTGCCATGTGCGGATGGCCTCCTCGATCTTCGGGTACGCGCCGCAGCGGCAGAGGTTGCCGGCCATCGCGTGGCGGATCTGCGTCGTCGTCGGTCTCGGGTCTGGCGCGACGAGCGCGACGGCCGCGACGATCTGACCGGGCGTGCAGAACCCGCACTGAAGCGCGTCGGCGCGGACGAAGGATTCGATCAGTCGCATGGTCGGCCAGACCTTCGATCGTCGTCACCGCGCGCCGTCGACGCCGTGCACCAGTGTGATGCACGAGAGCAGTCGGGACGCCGTCGACGAGCACGGTGCACGCGCCGCACTGACCCTCGCCGCACGCGATCTTCGTGCCGGTCAGCGTCAACTCGTCGCGCAGTGTCTCCGCCAGCGTCGTGCCGAGACCGGTCCGTCGACCTCGTAGACGTGCTCGTTGACGTTGAGATCAGGCACCCGCCGTCACCGCCTCGATGTCGGCGAGGTGGATGAGGCGGAAGGTGAGCCGCGTCGCGTCGCGTCGCCGGTCCTCGTCGTCGAGGTCGGGCACGGTCATCCAGAGGCTCGCGCGCGGCATCGAGCAGCTCACGGATCCGGTCGACCGTCTTCGGATGGCCGTTCCGCTCGGAGCAGGCAGCGATCGCGAGTCCGAGCACGCCGACCGTGTCGGGCTGGCGCGACCACAGCAGCGGCGTCGCCATCGACAGGTACTGGTGGATGCGGGCGAGCTGCATGGGCTGCGCGAAGAGTCGAGCTGCCGATCGGTGTCGTCGGCTCCGGCAGCTCGGCGCCGTCGGCGAGCGTGTCCGCGTTGCCGGCCGAGCATCGCGCGCACCTGAGCGTCCGCGTACCCGGCGAGCGGCGCCGTCTTGATCGCGATCAGCAGCGAGGCGGGCTGCTGCCCGTACGGGAAGTCGCTCGCCTAGAGCGACCTGCTCGGGCGGGACGCGCGGTAGAAGTCGAGCAGGTCGACGGGGCTCCAGACCGAGGTGTCGAAGAGACGCCCTGGTGGCCCGCTAATCGGCGGGCCAGGCGCGAGGTCGGCGATCCCGCCGTGCGCGATGATCAGCGTCGCGCCCGGGCTGGCCTCCACAGGGCGTGCAGCCCGTCCGCGATCGGCGGCAGGCCGCGGCCGGCGTGGATCAGGATCGGGACCCTCCGCTCGGCGGCGAGCTGCGAACACCGGCCGAGGCGCGCGTCGGTCGCCGTGAACTTCTGGGCGCGCGGGTGCAGCTTGATGCCGCGGGCGCCGAGATCGAGGCAGCGGGTCGCCTCCTCGATCGGCGACTCGTTCAGGTCGAGGCGGACGAACGGGATCAGCCGGCCCGTCGGATCGCTCGGCGAATGCCAGCGTGCGGTCGTTGGCGGCGCGAAAGCCCGGATGGCGGTCGGGCTCGTCGAGGCAGAACATGAACGCGCGCGAGATGCCGTAGCGCGCCATCACCTGTCTCGAGCCGGTCGTAGTCGCCCACCATCCCGTCGATGTCGTGGCCGAGGTGCAGGTGCGCGTCGAAGACGTCGGCGCCCGTCCGGGATCAGGCGGCGGAGCTCGGCGTCGTAGGCACCGACGAGCTCGAGCGCGCGTCGTCTGAGGTCCACGACGATGAGTGTAGTTAGAGTCGCGCGGGCATGACCGATGTCCTGATCTACGCAGACACCTTTCGTTCGCCCGAGCTCCGCCACGAGGTCCCGCTCGGCGTTCCCGACCCGTTCCTGTACGCCGAGAAGGACGGGACGAAGCACATCGTGATCGGCTCGATGGAGATCCCGCGACTCGCCGAGGTCGGCGGCTTCGAGCTGCATCCGACCGAGGAGTTCGGCTCCGACGAGCTGGTCGCGCCCAGGGCCTCTCGTACGCGGAGATCCGCGAGCAGATCGTCGTCCGCGGCGTCGTGGCGCTCGGCGTCTCGACCGCCGTCGTTCCGGAGTCGTTTCCGTTGCGCATGGCCGATCTGCTGCGGGGAGCCGGCGTCGAACTGACCCGGATCGCGACTTCTTCGACGAACGCCGGCGCGTCGAAGGTCGAGCGCCGAGCTGGCGGGCATCCGGCGCGCCCAGCGTGCGGCCGAGGCCGGGATGGCCGCGGCGCGCGACCTGCTCCGGCGGGCCGAGGCGAACGGCGCCGGCCTCGTCGTCGACGGCGAGCCGCTGACGGCCGAGCGCGTGAAGACCGGCGATCACGCAGGCGTTCGTCGCGCACGGGTGCTCGTCCGACGACTGCATCGTCGCGCGCGGCGCGCAGGCGGCGGTCGGCCACGACATGGGCAGCGGGCAGATCCAGTGCCGGCGAGACGATCGTGATCGACCTCTGGCCCCGCGACGGCGAGAGCTTCTGCTTCGCCGACATGACCCGCACGTTCGTCGTCGGCGAGATCGCTCGCCGATGTCGCCGAGTGGCATCGGCTCTGCAAGCAGGCGCTCGACCGCTGCGATCTCGGAGATCAAGCCCGGCGTCGACGGCCGCGCGATCTTCGACGGGACGTGCGAGCATCTTCGAGGCGGCCGGCGAGCCGACGCAGCGGACGAAGCAGCCGGGCGACCGCTCGCCGACGGCTTCTTCCACGGGCTCGGGCACGGCGTCGGGCTCGAGGTGCACGAGGAGCCGGGCCTCGGTCTGACCTCGGCGAAGAACGCGCTCCAGGTGGGCGACGTCGTCACGGTCGAGCCGGGCCTCTACCGGCAGGGGTACGGCGGGGTGCGGCTCGAGGATCTCGTCCTCGTCACCGGCGGACGGCGCCGAGAACCTGACGCAGTTCCCCTACGACCTGACGCCCTAGACGACGTGTCCACGCAGACGATCGACAAGCTGTTCCTCGAGGAGCGGCGCTATCCGCCGCCGGCCGCGTTCGCGGCACAGGCGAACGCGGATGCGTCGATCTACGACGAGCCGTTCGAGGCGTTCTGGGAGCGGGAGGGGCGCGAGCGGGTGACGTGGTTCGAGCCGTTCACTCGCTATACGAGTGGGATCTGCCGTACGCGAAGTGGTTCCTGGGCGGCACGCTGAACGTCTCGTACAACTGCGTCGACCGGCACGTCGAGGCGGGACGTGGCGCGAAGGTGGCGTTCCTCTGGGAGGGCGAGCCGGTCGGTGACCGCGGGCGACCTGACCTATGCGGATCTGCAGCGCGAGGTGGTCGACGTTCGCGAACGCGCTGAAGGAGCTTGGGGTCGTGAAGGGCACGGCGGTCGCGATCTACATGGGGATGGTCCCCGAGCTCGCGGTGGCGATGCTCGCGTGCACGCGGCTCGGCGCGCCGCACACCGTCGTGTTCGGCGGCTTCTCGGCCGACTCGCTGTCGGCGCGGATGAACGACATGGGCTGCGAGGTGCTCGTCACGCAGGACGAGGCGTGGCGGCGCGGCTCGACGGTGCCGCTGAAGCGGATCGCCGACGAGGCGATGGCCGACGCGCCGCGCGTCCGACGGCTGTCTCGTCGTGCGGCGCACCGGCAACGAGGTGCCGATGCAGGAGGGACGCGACCACTGGTTGCACGACCTGCGCGGCTCCGACGACCCGGCGTACGTGTCCACCCGAGCCGATGGACGCGGAGGATCTGCTCTTCCTGATGTACACGTCGGGGACGACGGCGAAGCCGAAAGGGATCGCTGCACACGACGGGCGGCTACCTGGTCGGCGTCGCGACGACGCATCACTACGTCTTCGACCTGAAGCGCGACACCGACGTCTTCTGGTGTGCGGCCGACATCGGCTGGATCACCGGCCACAGCTACATCGTCTACGGCGCGCTGTGCAACGGCGCGACGTCCGTGATGTACGAGGGAACGCCGGACTATCCGGACGCGATCGCTGGTGGGCGATCGTCGAGCGCTACGGCGTGACGATCCTCTACACGGCGCCGACCGCGATCCGATCGCACATGAAGTGGGGGCCCGAGCATGCGCAGAAGCACGACCTGTCGTCGCTGCGGCTGCTCGGATCGGTCGGCGAGCCGATCAACCCCGAGGCCTGGATCTGGTACTCGAGCACGTCGGCGGCGAACCGGTGCCCGATCGTCGACACCTGGTGGCAGACCGAGACGGGGATGATCCTGATCACGCCGCTGCCGGGCGTGACGACGACGAAACCGGGATCGGCGACGCGGCCGTTCCCCGGCGTCGAGGCTGCGATCTACAACGAAGCGGGCGAAGAGGTCGGCCCCGGCGGCGGTGGCTATCTCGTCCTCAAGCGCCCGTGGCCGGCGATGCTTCGCGGTATCTACGGCGACGACGCTCGCTACCGCGAGACCTACTGGTCGCGGTACGGCGACGTCTACTTCGCAGGCGACGGTGCACGCATCGACTCGGACGGCGACTTCTGGCTGCTCGGGCGCGTCGACGACGTGATGAACGTGTCCGGCCACCGGATCTCGACGATCGAGGTCGAGTCGGCACTCGTCGACCACCACGATGTGGCCGAGGCGGCGGTCGCGGCGCGCAACGACGCGACCACCGGTCAGGCGATTGTCGCGTTCGTGACGCTGAAAGGCGGCGGTGACGGTTCGCTCGAGAAGCTCGAGGAGCTGCGAAACCACGTCGCGGTCAAGATCGGGCCGATTGCCAAGCCCGCGAACATCGTCTTCACGCCGGAGCTGCCGAAGACGCGCTCGGGCAAGATCATGCGCCGGCTGCTCCGCGACGTGGCCGAGAACCGTCCACTCGGTGACACGACCACACTCGCCGATCCGAAGGTCGTCGAGGAACTGCGCGAACGCGGCCAGTCCGAGCAGAGCCAGGAGTCCTGAGCTCTCGTTAGGGTCGGTGGGTGCTTCCCGCACTCGCCGCAGCAGCACTGTTGGTCGCGGCACCCGCGCACACCGCAACCGTGCGCGTCCCGGTGGCGAACGTTTGGGCCATGCCGGCCGTCGGGCATCTCCCGCTCGATCCACATGTCTGGCCGACGCCGGCGGTGACCTACTCGGAGCGCCTAGCACTCGTCGGGCACATGCCGACCCAGGCGCTCTACGGCGAACGTGTGATCGTTCTCGGTCGCCGTGGCGGCTGGGCCCATATCGCGATCCCCGATCAGCCGTCGCCGCTCGACCGGCGCGGCTATCCCGGCTGGATCAGGTCGTGGCAACTCGGTCAGGCCTTCGGGGCGCCGCTCGTCGTCACCGTGCGGAGTGCGACGCTCGCCAATGGGACAGAGATCGGGTTCGGGTCGCAGGTGCCGGGAGGTGCCGTTCCGGCAAGTGCGACCCGCGCATTGCCGCGCACGCGAGCCGACCTCGTGCGGACGGCGGAACAGTTCGTCGGTCTCCGCTACCTGTGGGGTGGGCTGTCGCGTTGGGGCTACGACTGCTCGGGTCTCACATGGGCGGTGTATCGCGCACACGGGATCACCATTCCGCGCGACGCCGACGCGCAGTTCGCCGCCGGCACGCCCGTTTCGCTCGCGTGGATCTTGCCGGGTGACCTCCTGTTCTACGAGCACCCGGTCGTCGGTCACGTTGCGATGTACATCGGGAACGGACAGATGATCGAGTCTCCGAACTCGGCGAGTGAAGTGCGCATCGTGCCGGTGCGGACGAGCGACTTCGGTGGCGTGCGGCGATTCCTCGCCAGGTAGCCTCGCGGCGGTGATTCGCCGCCTGACAGTTCTCTGGGTTGCGGCGGCGGTCTGCGCCGGCGCCACGCACGCGGCAGCCACCGTCCCGACGACGCGCGCGCTGCACACGCTTCCCGGGCTCGACGTCCCGATTCCGAGCGTGACGCACCCGGCAACCCGAACGGCGCCAGGATACGTCTTCGTCGCCGAGAAGGCGCCGGGGAAGACGGGCGGGCCGCTGATCGTCGACAACCGCGGGCGCGTCATCTGGTTCGACCAGCTCACACCGCCGGTCCAGGCGACCGACTTCCGTGTTCAGCGCTACCACGGCAAGCCGGTGCTCACCTGGTGGGTCGGCACGATCAGCAAGGTCGGCGTAGGACGCGGCTCATACCTGATCTACGACGACTCGTACCGTCCGATCGCGCGTGTCCGCGCGAGTCGCGGCCTCGCGGGTGACCTGCACGAGTTTCAGCTCACGCCGCGGGGAACCGCCTATCTGACGGCCTACCACGAGGTGCCGGCCGATCTCTCGTCGATCGGTGGCCCACGGCACGGCTACGTGTACGACAGCATCGTCGAGGAGGTGGCTGTCGCGACCGGCAAGGTCGTCTTCGAGTGGCACAGCATCGACCACGTTCCGTTCTTGGAGTCCACGCAGGCCAATCGCAAGCCTGCGCGCGATGCGACGAGGCAGCAGCCGCTCGACTACTTCCACGTGAACTCGATCGCCGACGGGCCCGGCGGAACGATTCTCGTGTCCGCACGGAACACCAGCACGATCTACCTGCTCGCGCGCGACGGGCACATCATCTGGCGGCTCGGCGGGAAGCACAGCGACTTCGGGCAGTCGGCGGCCGTGAAGTTCGCGTTCCAGCACAACGCCCGGCTGCATCCCGGGAACCTGCTGACGTTGTTCGACAACGGTGGCATTCCGCGTGTCGAGCCGTACTCGCGCCCGCTCGAGCTCCGGCTCGATGTCGCGACGAGGCGCGCGACGGTCGTGAAGACCTTTCTCCCGCCGAAGCGAATCGCCTCGCCGTTCGAAGGCAACTTGCAGCTGTTGCCCGACGGCGGCGCGCTCGTCGGCTGGGGCGGCGTCCGGATCGTCAGCGAGTTCGCTCCCGACGGCGGCCTGCGCTTCCAGCTGAAACTGCCCTACGGCGACACCTATCGCGCCTACCGCAGCATCTGGGTCGGCCGCCCGTCGACGCCACCCCGAGCGGCCGCCGGCGAGGGGATGGTCTACGCGAGCTGGAACGGTAAGACCGGTATCGCGCGCTGGCAGGCGCTCGCCGGGCCGGACGGCGCGCATCTGCGCGTCATCGGGACTGCGCCGTGGGTCGACCTCGAGGCGGCGATCCCTGCGAATACGACGACGGCAGACGTGGTTGCCGTGCGCGCGCTCGACGCGCGCGGTCACGTACTAGGGACGTCGCGGGCCGTTCCGGCCCGCTGAACCGCCGTTGACGCTCTCAGTCGAGTGCGTCCGCGAAGATCTCGTACCTCGTCGAGTCGACCGGTGCGGGCCGATTCCGGTCCGGGTCGGCGGTGCGGAGCTCGCCGACGTCGGCGAAGAGCGCCGTTGCGGCCGCGTCGTCGTCGAAGATCATCACCGACAGTCGCTCGCCGGTCGCGCGGTCGACCAGCCAGAGCCCGCGAACGCCTGGCCGCGCCCTCGCGAGGGGGACGACCTCGTCACGGACGTGCGCGATGCCATCCTCGAGGTCCGAGGGCGAGTCCTCGAATCGTGTCACCTGTGCGTACACGCGTTACCACCCCTCGTCATGATCGTCGATGTGGTTTTGGTCGCGGCCATCTAGCCTAGGCGCCGTGCGCGATCTGCCTGTCGTACTCGCCCTGGTCGAAGTGCCCGAGTGACGATGCGATCAGTCCGTCGTCTCCGATCGTCCACTCTTCGTATCCCGAGATCTCGACGCGATTCCCGGTGCCGCCGGGCCCCGTGTTGGTGCCGATCAGCGTCCAGCGGTACGTCTCGCCCGTTTCTCCGATGACGAGGTCGTCCATCAGCACCTGCATATCCGGGAACGCGTTCATGAACGATCGAGCGGCTTCGGTGATCGCGGCCTGTCCGACGGACGGCGTGCCATCGTTGATCGTGAGCGAGCCGTCGGTCGAGTAGTGCCGGGCAACGCTCGCCGGATCCTGGCTGCACCAGGCCCTGGTGTAGCGCCGAGCGAAGTCGACGAGCTGCTCCGGCTCCACAGGCATCAGAGCAGCCGTTCGAATTGCGATGCGTCGTCGAAGGGGCCGATCACGGCAAGGCGGAGGCCCTGTCCGGCAATCACATCCTGTGCGACACGGTGGACGTCCTCGACGGTGACCGCATCGAGGGCGGCCAGCAGCTCCGACGGCTCGTCCGCGTGACCTTCGAGCACCTCGCGGCGCAGACCGAACAGGAGCAACCCGTTCGGGCTCTCGGTCTGCAGCACGAAACGGCCTTTCGCGAGCGCGCGAGCTTTCTCGAGCTCGTCGGCGGGCACGGGCTCATCGCCGATCCGTTTGAACTCGTTTGCGATCACGCCGACTGCCTCGTCGGCCCGCTTCAGGTCGACGCCGGCCTGGGAGACGAGTGTGCCTGCGTCTGTGAACGAGCTGTTGAGCGCATAGACGTAGTAGGCGAGGCCGCGACGTTCGCGGACCTCGAGGAACAGCCGCGACGACATGCCGGTGCCGAGCACGGTCCCAAGCAGCTGCAACGCGTAGCGGTCCGGATGGTCGAGCGGATAGCTGGGGAGGCCGAGGCAGACATTCGCCTGGTCGGAGTCTTTGGCGTGGATCCGCACCCGAGGTTCAGCGGAACGTTCGACCGCCGCCGGGGCGGGCTTCCCGGTCTCACCCTGGTCGATGTCGCCGAGCAGCTCCTCGAGCCGGGGCAGCAGGTCGTCACCCGTCATGCCGGCGACGCCGACGACCATCCGGTCCGGCCTGTACCAGCTCGAGATGTAGTCGAGGAACGTCTCTCGTGTCGCGCCGGTGACCGTCTCCTTCGTCCCGAGCGTTTCCCAGCCGAGCGGGTTGTCGCCGAACAGCAGCTCGTCGTAGACCGACGAGACGTAGTCACGAGGCGTGTCGAAGTACATGTTCATCTCCTCGACGATCACGCCCTTCTCGCGCTCGAGCTCCTCGCCGTCGAACTTCGAGTTGCGGATCATGTCGACGAGCACGTCGAGCGCGTGGTCGCGCTGTTCGCCGGCACAACGGATGTAGTACCCGGTGTACTCCTTCGAGGTGAAGGCGTTGAACTCGCCGCCGAACCGGTCGACCTCGAGTGCGATGTCCTTCGCCGTCGGGCGCCGCTCGGTTCCCTTGAAGAACATGTGCTCGGCGAAATGCGCGATGCCGCGGTTGCCTGCGTTCTCGTAGCGCGAGCCTGCGGCAAGCATGATGTAGCAGGCGACCGACTGTGCGTGGTCGAGCGGCGCAGTCAGCACACGCAGGCCGTTCGAAAGGACATTGCGCTGGTAAACCGTCATGCGGCGAGCTTCCTCCTCAGGTCGTCCGAGAGCGAGACCGATGAACCCGTACCGTAGTCGTAGCCCACGAGCACGCTCTTCGCCTCGGCCGCCAACCGGCCCCCGGCCCACAGTTCGTGCTCGAGGTCGAAGCTTCGTATGCCGACCCGTGGGCAGCGCGTGCGCACCTCGACCTCCTCGCCGGAGCGCAGCTCCGAGCGAAAGTCGATCTCCACGCGCGCGAGGATGAACGGCTCCAGCCCACCGAGAACGGCGATTCTCGCCTGCTCCAGATATGTCGAGTAGGCGGCGTTGTTGACGTGGCCCATCGGGTCGCAATCGCGAAAGCGCACGCGCTCGCGGTGCGTCCACGGGAACTCGGCCATCGCGGCGATGCTATAGACGCACCTGTGAGTGAGAGCTGGATGCGCAAAGCGGTCTTCGCTCAGCCCGGGTGGCTGCGGCAGGTCCCCTCCGACCGGCGGCTTCCGTCGGGCGCACGGGTCGTCCACACCGGCTGCGGGACATCGTTCCACGCTGCTCAGACCGGCGGGGCTGCGCTGCAGGCGCTCGAAGCGGTGCTGTCGCCGCCGCAAGCCGACGTGCTCGTCTGCGTCTCGCACGAGGGTGAGACGGAGCTGACGCTGGAAGCGGCGCGCGCGTTCTCGGGCGACGTGTGGCTGATCACGGGGACGCCTTCGTCGCCGCTCGCAGAGATTGCTCGAGAGGTGATCGTTTGCACGCCTGAGGTCGAGCGCTCGTGGTGTCATACCGCGAGCTACACCTGTGCCGTTGCGGCGCTCGACGCGATTCACGGCCGCGATCCGTCCTGGCTCGCGCAGGCGGTCGACGAGGCGCTTCGGTTGGAGGCGCCGGCGCCGGCGCAGAACAAGATCCTGGTCGCGGGTGCCGGCCGCGACTGGCCGACGGCGCAGGAGGCGGTGCTGAAGCTGCGCGAGGGCGCGTGGGTCTCCGCAGGCGCGCACCAGACGGAGCAGCTGCTGCACGGCTACCTCGCGGCGGTCGACGAGAGCGTGCGCGCGTTCGTCCTGGAAGGCGAGGGCCGGGCCGCGGATCGTGCGCACGAGGCAGTGCGTGCGTTGGAGGCACTCGGCTGCGAGACGACGCTCGTTCCGACGCGCCACCCGGCCGTCGACATCGTCCGCTTCCACCTGCTGACACTGGCGATTGCAGAGGCGCGCGGGATCGATCCGGATCCGATCCGGCGCACGCCCGGCTCGCCGTGGGCGAACGCCGCAGGCTCCGCCTACCCGGGCGTCTGATGCGGGCCGCGCTCATCTTCGACCTCGACGGCACTCTGATCGACACGGTCTATGCGCATGTGTTCGCCTGGCAACGGGTCTTCGAGGACGCCGGCTTCCCGATCGACGGGTGGCGAATCCACCGCCGGATCGGCATGAGCGGAGGGCTGTTCGCGCGCGCAGCGGGTCGAGAGGTCGGACGGGAGCTCTCCGCGCAGGAGGCCGAGGAGTTGCAGCGGCGGCACGGGGAGCTTTTCCGGGAGCTGCTCCCGGAGCGACGGCCGCTTCCCGGTGCGGTCGCGCTCCTGCGGGAGCTGCGCGAGCGGGGCGTCGTGCACGGGATCGCGACGTCCGGTGAGCGTCCGGAGATCGACGAGTCCTTGAGCGCTCTGAACGTCCCGGCCGAGACGGTAGTCGTCGAGCGCGGTGACGTTCTGCGTGCGAAGCCCGAGCCGGATCTCTTCCTCGCGTGTGCCGAGCGCCTGGGCGTGCCGCCGGCCGAGTGCTACGTGGTCGGCGACGCGGTGTGGGACCTGCTCGCCGCGCGCCGCGCCGGCATGTTGTCGGTCGGGTTGCTGAGCGGCGGCTACGGCGAGGCGGAGCTGACCGCGTCGGGTGCCTTTCGCGTCTATCGCGACGCGGAGGAGTTGCGCACCTCGCTCGACGAGCTCGGCGTTCTCCCCTGACGCCGCCGGGACGGCCGGCGAGGCCGAGAAAGGCCACACGTTGCACTTTCGTCACCCTTGCCTGGCAATGCGCACGGCTCTCCTTCCCACGAAAGCCCTGCTCGTCGCGCTGTGGAACCGATGTTGCAGTTCCGTCACCCTTGCCTGGCAACGGGACACGCCCCGGCCGGCCTAGTCGAGAGCGGCGATGGTGTCGAGCAGGCCGTCGACTTCGTCGGCGGTGTTGTAGGAGCAGATCCCGACTCTCACGGCACCGTCCGGCAGTCCGAGGCGATCGAAGATCTCGACCGCGTAGTAGTTGCCGTGCCAGACCGCGTAACCGGCTTGCGCGAGATGGATCGCGATTTCTTCGGGGGTTCGCCCGTCGACGTTGAACGCGAACGTCGGTACTCGCCCGTCCATGCTCTTGATCCCATAGAGCGTGCAGTTGTCGGGAAGCCGATCGAGAAAGCGCTGACCGAGTGTGTGCTCGTGCTCGGTGATGTAATCCCAGCCCATCCACTCGATGTGCTCCACGGCGGCGACGAAGCCGGCGAGCAGCTCGTGTTGCGACGTTCCGGTTTCGAATCGATGTCCGACGGGCTCGTTTGCAGACGGCCTCACCTTGTAGGGCCGCCAGCTCTCCAGGAGCTCCTGCCGACCGAACGCGAGACCCATGTGGGGGCCGAAGTACTTGTACGGCGAACAGACGAGCACGTCGGCGCCGATCTCGTGCACGTCGATTCGGCCGTGTGGGCCGTAGTGCACCGCGTCCACCCAGGCGAGAGCCCCGGCGTCATGCGCCAGCGCAGCGATCTC
Organism: uncultured Thermoleophilia bacterium; assembly: GCA_963715115.1. Classification (GTDB taxonomy): domain Bacteria; phylum Actinomycetota; class Thermoleophilia; order Gaiellales; family Gaiellaceae; genus PALSA-600. The sequence continues at coordinate 66,602 of CAVQRE010000022.1, read as the reverse complement.
CGCGACCGGGGTGATCGTTCCGACGGCATTCGAGGCGTACGGGAATGCGACGACTCGCGTGCGCTCCGAGAGCAGTGATTGCAATTGGTCGATGTCGAGTCGGCACTCGTCGTCGATCTCCGCGAACTTGACCACGAGCCCACGGTCGCGGGCAAGCTCGAGCCATGGCGACACGTTGGCGTCGTGGTCGAGCTTCGTGCACACGATCTCGTCACCTGCGGCCCACTCGCGTCCGGCGGCGCGCGTGAGTGCGAAGTTGAGAGTCGTCATGTTCGGGCCGAACGCCACCTCTTCGACCGTCGCGTTCAGGAACTCGGCGGCCGTCTCGCGCGACCGGGCGACGAGCGCATCGGTTCGCTCTGACGTCCCGTACGGAGCGCCGATGTTCGCATTCGACTCGCGGAGGTACTCTCCGATCGCTTCGATCACCGAGTCGGGGACCTGGGTGCCTCCGGGCCCGTCGAAGAACGCGAGTGGCTGGCGCAGCGCCGAGAAGCGCTCACGCACCGCCTCGACTGTCGTCATGACACGTGCCACTCGTACCTCGGTGTCACGGTGAGTGAGGCGCCGACGAAGCAGTCACGCTCCGCCTTGAGTGCAAGCTCCGTCGTCTCGGCCGCGCGCGGTTGCAGCTGCGCATCGACGCGCACGTCGGCCTGCACGAGCGCATAGCGGCCGTCGGTCTCCCGGCGGGCGACCGTTCCCTGCGCCGACCCCGACGCGGAAACGTCGTGTCCGGTCCGCCGGGCGTGGTAGGTCAGGCTGTCGATCGAACAGCGGACGAGCGCCGCGAGCAACAGGTGGTCTGGCGACCAGCCTTCGGCGCGATCGATCTGCGCGCCTCCGGGGATCGTCATCCGCCCACCGCGGTCGACCTCGACCGCGTACTCGAACACCTTTGGTTTCGTCGCCACCACTGCGCGCGAACGCTACCTTCTGGCGCTCCGGCAGGTCCGTCCGACCCCGGACCTAGATTGTCGGCGATGAGGCTCAGGCCGCTTTCAGAGGCCGAGTGCTACGCCCGGTGCTACGGCGCCCACCGGAGCGACCAGGTCAGCGTCCTCAAGCCGACGCCCCGACGGCCTGCACTCGCCGGTGAGCAGATGAGGCGCCTGTTCGAGCGGCGGCTCGACGCGCGCGGCCCGGAGCAGGAGGCGGCATGACGCGCGTCTGCCGTACCTGGACGCGTCGGCGTGCTTCGACCGGCGCCGGGCGCAAGCCTGCACCCCCGCTTCCGAGCTCGTGGGTCTGCACGGCGACGTGGACGCAGCGCATGCCACGCTGTAAGCCGCGTGGCCGCAAGCATCCATAGCGCAGTCCCGGATGTCCTCGCGCCCGGCCTCCGGTGCGTCTTCTGCGGCATCAACCCCGGTCGCGTGTCGGCGGCCGCAGCGGCGCACTTCGCCAATCCGCGCAACGACTTCTGGCGGCTGCTGCACGATGCGGGCTTCACGCCGCGCCGCTTCGATCCGGCGAGCAGTTCTCGCTGCTCGAGCTCGGGCTCGGGATCACCAACGCCGCATCTCGGACGACACCCGGCTCGGGCGATCTCCGCCGACGCGACTTCGACGCCGGCCGGCTCGAGCGCCTCGCGCGCGAGCTCGATCCTCGCGCAATCGCGTTCGTCGGGAAGGAGGCGTATCGCGGCCTCTTTCGTGAGCGCACGGAGCCCGGGCCGCAGCTCCGGACGATCGGGGCGACCGCGCTGTTCGTACTGCCGTCGACGTCGCCGGCGAATGCCGCGGTTCCGTACGAGGAGCGCCTGCACTGGTTTGCGACCCTTCGTGAATGGCTCGTTCCGGTCGACCGGCAGGCCGTTCGCGGTGTGATCGTCGACACGAAGCGGCGGGTGCTGCTCGTGCGCCTCGAACATCCGGTGAGCGGCGGCAGTTGGTGGGTGACGCCCGGGGGAGGTGTCGACGACGGCGAATCGGACGAGCAGGCCCTGCAGCGCGAGTTGCGCGAGGAGGCGGGCCTCGACGTCGCGGCGGCAGGCCCGGTGGTTCACGAACGCGAGCACACGTTTCCGTGGGGCAGCCGCATCATCCGCCAGCGCGAGCGCTTCTACCTGGTTCGTGTCGAGGCCTACGAGGCGGCGCCGACGATCGATCTCCGCCCTGAAGGCGTGACCGAGCTGCGCTGGTGGACGCTCGCCGAGCTGGCCCGCACCGATCAGATGATCGTGCCGAGCGAGCTGGCGCAGCTCGTCCGCACGGCAAGTCGTCCCTGAGGAGGACGGCAAGATCGACCGTCCGGCCGATGACGCCCGGCGGCGGCGGCGGCAGCATCGAGACCGTGACGCTCAACCACGTGTTGATCGGCAACTTCGGCCTCGGTGGGGCGAGGTTCGGAGCGGTCGCGGATCGCCTCGAGAAGGCTCGGGCAGTCATGGGGTGGCTGCCGGCGGCCCGGCTCGGTGAGCGCGACGAGAACGGCCGGGGCGTGGGCCGCCTCGCCGCCCGGCGGTCGATTGTCTGCTGACGGTCGACCATCGCGCGGAGGGAGGCGCCCACGGCCCCCTGCCGGGTCGGTCATCTAGCCTGACCCCGACTTGGAGGGTGTCCTCGTCGCCGTGCACCTGCTGGCAGCCGCCGTCTGGGTCGGCGGCTCGACGGCGCTGATCTTCGTCGGGGTCCCGGCCGTCCGGACGCTCGAGGGGCCGGCGCGCGGCCGTGCGATGCGTGAGCTCGGCCTCCGTTGGCGCCCGCTCGGGTACGGATCGCTTCTCGTCGCAGGCGTCACCGGCGTCGCCCTCGCTGCGCGCGACTGGGAGACCCGGCCGGCGTTCCAGATCGTCTTGTGGGTGAAGGTCGCCCTGGCGATCTGCCTCGTCGTCGTGTCGTACCTCCACAACTTCGTGCTCGGGCCGCGTCTCCAGGCAGAGATCCGCGAGGGTCGGCCGGAGCGCTCGCGCCGCGCACTGGTGGTCGTCGGCTGGACGAGCTACGCGTTGACGATCGCCGTGCCGGTGCTCGGCGTCGCCCTGGCACAGCTCGTGAAGTAGCGCGCTAGTTGTTCCAGCGGTTCGTGATCGGGGTGCGCCGATCGCGGCCGAAGGCCTTCGGCCGGAGTTTGACTCCCGGCGGTGCCTGGCGACGCTTGTACTCGGCCCGATCGACGAGCGCGAGCGCACGTTCGACGACGTCGCGGTCGAACCCGTCCTGGGAGAGCTCCTCGCGCGAGCGATCGAGCTCGACGTATGCCTCGAGGACCCGGTCGAGCTTCGGGTAGGGCGGCAGCGAGTCCTCGTCGAGCTGATCGGCGCGCAGCTCGGCGCTCGGCGCGCGCTCGATGATCGACCGGGGAATCAGCTCGCGTCCCGCACGATCGTTGAGATGCTTCGCGAGCCGGAAGACGTCTGTCTTGTAGACGTCCTTGATCAGCGCGAAGCCGCCGGCGAGATCGCCGTACAGCGTCGAGTAGCCGACGGACAGCTCCGACTTGTTGCCGGTCGCGATGACGAGCCACCCGAACTTGTTCGACAGCGCCATCAGCAGGGTGCCGCGGATCCGTGCCTGGAGGTTCTCCTCGGTGAGGTCCGCGTCGCGTCCGGCGAAGTGCTCCGCGAGCGCGCCGTCGAAGGCGTCGACCATCGGTTCGATCGGGAGCTCGCGGAAGTCGGTGCCGAGCAGCTCGGCCAACCGGCGGGCGTCGCCGCGGGTCGCGTCGGATGAGTAGCGCGAGGGCATCGAAACGCAATGCACCCGCGTCGCGCCGAGCGCTTCGACGCACAATGCGGCGGTGAGCGCCGAGTCGACGCCGCCCGACACGCCGATCACCACGTCGCCGAACCCGTTCTTGGTCACGTAGTCGCGCAGCCCGAGCTCGAGGGCGAGCCGCATCTGCTCGAGGTCGTCGACGTGGGGTTTCGGTGTGGGATGGCGGCTGTCGTCCTGGGCGCCCGGTGCCGAGAGCTCGATGGCCTGAATCTCACGCGGCCTCCGCCCGCGCGCCAGTGCGCGACGGCGCACGTCGCGCAGCCGTCGGCCGATCGCCGAGACGGGGTCGACGTCGACGACGAGCAGCTCCTCTTCGAAGCCGGCTGCCCGTGCGATCACCTGGCCGTCGTCGTCGATCACGACCGAGTGGCCGTCGAAGATCAGTTCGTCCTGTCCTCCGACCGCGTTGCAGAGCGCGACGAAGCAGGTGTTGTCGCGGGCACGGACCTGGAGCATCTCCTCCCGCTCACGGTCCTTGCCGACGTGGAACGGTGACGCGGAGATGTTCGCGATGAGCTGGGCGCCGGCGAGCGCAAGGTCGGTCGCGGGCGGTCCGGGTTGCCAGAGGTCCTCGCAGACGGTCGGCCCGACGACCACGTCCCCGAAGCGAAGCAGCATCAGGTCGTGCCCGGGCGCGAAGTAGCGGTCCTCGTCGAAGACGCCGTAGTTGGGCAGGTAGCGCTTGCGGTAGACACCGCGCACCTCGCCGTGCGCAAGCACGAAGCACCCGTTGTAGAGGTCGGCGTCGAGATGCGGAGAGCCGACGAGCGCGGTGATTCCGTGCACCTCGCGAGCGACGTCCTCGACAGCCGACTTCGCCGCCCGCACGAATCCGGGACGGAGGAGCAGGTCTTCCGCGGGGTAACCGGTGACGGCGAGCTCGGGGAAGAGGACGACATCGGCTCGGTCGGCACGCGCGCGCTCGAGCCAGTCCACGATGCGCGCGGCGTTGCCGTCGATGTCGCCGACGACGCTATTGATCTGTGCGAGAGCGAGTCTCATTCGCCTTACGCACATTGTGCAGCGCGCGACGCCACTTGAAGTAGAGATAGACGGCGGCGAAGAAGGCCGCGAACGCGATCCAGCCGATCAGCGGCGACGACAGCCTGTTGCCGACGACGCTGAGGACGGCCGCGACCGTGAGGAGCCCGATGAGTTGCCAGCGGATCGTGTTGGGCCGCATCAGGCGACCGCCGCCGCGATCGCCTCGAGCGACTCCGGGTTCTCGAGCGACGAAAGATCGCCCGGATCGGCGCCGAGCGCGGTGGCGCGGACAGCCCGGCGGACGATCTTCGCCGAGCGCGTCCGCGGCAGCGCCTCGACGAAGATCACGCGATCGGGGGTGAACGCCTTGCCGAGGCGGGCTGCGACGGTCTCGGAGATCTCTCGCTCCAGCCCGGCGCTGGGCTCGGTGCCCGGCAGGAGGCAGCAGAAGACCCACGAGGTCTCGCCCTTGACGGCGTGGGGAACGCCGATCGCCGCCGCCTCGCGCACGGCGGGATGGTCGATGGCCGCCGACTCGAGCTCGGCCGGGCCGATTCGCTTGCCGGCGATGTTCAGCGTGTCGTCCGAGCGACCGTGGAGGAACCAGAAGCCGTCCGCGTCCGCCGACGCCCAGTCGCCGTGCACCCAGACGCCCGGAATCCTCGACCAGTAGGTGTCCAGGTACTTCTGCGGGTCGCGCCAGAAGCCGCGGGTCATGCCCGGGAAGGGCCGACGGCAGACGAGCTCGCCGACCTCGCCGGTCCCGAGCAGCGACGACCCGTGCTCGTCGACGATGTCCATCGCCATCCCGAGCGCGGGCCCGCCGACCGAGCACGCCTTGATCGGCGAGGCGACGGTGGGCGAAAGGAAGCAGGCGCCGACCTCGGTGCCCCCCGAGCAGTTGATCACCGGCACTCGCGAGCCACCGACGTCCTCGAACAACCATCGGTAGGGCTCGGGGTTCCACGGCTCGCCGGTCGTGACGAAGGTGCGCAGGCTCGACAGGTCGGCGGTCGGTGCCCCGTGGGGCAGGAGCGCGCGTGCGAGCGTGGGCGAGAGGCCGAGCGAGGTCACCCGTTCGGCCTCGACCGTCTGCCAGATCCGGTCGGGGCTCGGCCAGTCGGGTGCGCCTTCGGCGAACACGATCGTGCCTCCGAGTGCGCCGGCCCCGACAAGCGTCCACGGGCCCATGATCCAGCCCATGTCGGTTGCGAAGTGCATCACGTCGCCCGGGTGCACGTCCGCCTGGTAGGCGGCTTCGCGCGCGATCGAGACGAGGAACCCGCCCTGTACGTGCACGACGCCCTTCGGCGCACCTGTCGTGCCTGACGTGTAGGTGAGCAGGTACGGCGTCTCCGAGTCGACCTGCACCGCAGGCAGCGTTCCGGGTCGCCCGCCGAGTGCGAACGGAGCGAGCACGACGTGCTGCACACTCGGCGCCCGGTCGAGGGCTTGCTCGACGATCTCGAGCATCGGCACCGGCCGGCCCCGCCGCGTCGAATCGCGCTGCGTGATCACGACCTTCGCTTCGCTGGCCTGGAGTCGCTGTGCGACCGCGGGAGCAGCGAAGCCGGAGAACACCGGGACCTGGATCGCTCCGAGGTGGGCGATCGCGTGCGACGCGACCGCGACCTCCGGCGACATCGGCAAGAAGATGGCCACGCGGTCCCCCTGCTCGACTCCGAGCGCTGCGAGTTCCTCGGCGAGGCGTGTCACGTCGCGGGAGAGCTCGGCGAAGGTCAGCTGGCGCCGGCTCGCGTCCTCGCCGAGCCCGACTGCTGCCACCGCGTCGGGGCGCTGCTTCGCCCAGCGGTGCACGCAGTTGTGCGCGATCGAGACGCGGCCGCCGACGAACCATCGCGTCCATTCGGGCCCTCGGGAGGCGTCGACCACCTGCTCCCACGGTTGGGCGAATTCGAGCCCGAGGTCGTCGACTACGAGTGGCCAGAACCAGTCGGGGTCCTCGCACGAGCGGCGGACGAGCGCCGCATAGCCCTCCGCTCCCGCGCGGCGCAGGAGCCGCGTGACGTTGGCGCGCTCGACGGTGCCTTCGTCCGGCCGCCACACGATCGCCGCTTCGCTCACGCGCGACAGCCTACGTCTCGCGCATCTGGTTAGCGTCTGCTAACTTAGTGCGCGCTAACTTGAGCGAACGGAGGTGCGCCCGTGAGGCAGCGGTTCGTGACGGCGGAGAACAAGCAGTGGTGGACGCTCGGCGCCGTATCCGTCGGGCTGTTCATGATCATGCTCGACAACACGGTGGTGAACGTCGCGCTGCCGTCGATCAAGGCCTCGCTGGGCCTGTCGCTGTCCGAGCTCGAGTGGGTCGTCGCCGGCTACGCGCTGACGTTCGCTGCCTTCATGCTCACGGGCGGCAAGCTCGCCGACCTACTCGGCCGCCGGTTCATCTTCATGGCGGGCCTGGTCATCTTCACGGGCGCCTCGCTGGCGTGCGGCCTCGCCCCGAACGGTGGTTTTCTGATCGGCGCGCGCGTCGTGCAGGGGCTGGGCGGCGCGATGATGAACCCGGCGACGCTGTCGATCATCACCGCCACGTTCCCGGCCAGACAGCGCGGAACGGCGATCGGCATCTGGGCGGGTGTGTCCGCCATGGCGCTCGCGATCGGGCCGCTCGTCGGCGGCGTCCTGACGGAGCACGTCAACTGGAACTGGATCTTCTTCATCAACGTCCCGATCGGGATCGCCGCCCTGCTCACCGTCCCGTTTCTGATCGAGGAGTCGCGCGACACGTCGCGCGAGCAGCGCCCCGACGTTCCGGGCCTCGTCACCTCCGCGATCGGCCTGTTCGCGCTCACGTTCGCCTTCATCGAGGCGAACAGCTACGGCTGGACGTCGTCGCAGATCCTCGGTGCGTTCGCCGTCGCAGCGGTCTCGCTCGCGGCGTTCGTCGTGCTCGAGCTGCGCCAGCGCCTGCCGATGCTGGACCTGTCGTCTGTTCCGCAACCGCACCTTCAGCGGCGCGAACGTGGCGATGCTGTTCGTCGGTCTAGCGATGTTCGGGACGTTCTTCTACGTCTCGCTCTACATGCAGAACGTTCTCGGCTACACGCCCGTGCAGACCGGAGCGTCGTTCCTGCCGATGACCGTGCTGATCATCCTGATCGCGCCGCAGGCCGGGCGCCTCTCCGACCGCTTCGGCTCGCGCTGGCTGGTCGGCGGCGGGATGACGCTGCTCGCGATCATGCTCTTCTACTTCTCGACGCCTCGGTGCCCACGCGAGCTTCTGGGCCCTTCTGCCGGGCCTGCTGCATCGGCGGCATCGGGATGGCGCTCGACGATGACGCCGACGACGGCCGCGGCGATGAGCGCGGTCCCGGTCGACAAGGCGGGCGTCGGCTCGGCCGTGCTGAACTCGATGCGCCAGGTCGGCGGCTCGCTCGGGATCGCGGTCATGGGCGCGATCGTCGCCTCGGGCGTCGATTCGGCCACGCCCCGGCAGCACGCCGACGGACGCTTTCCTGCACGGCTTCCACGACGCGCTGCGTGTCGCCGGGCTGCTGGCGCTCGCCGGCGCGATGGTCGCGACGGTCGCGATCCGCAAGGTCGAGCACAGGCGCTCGCCCGAGGCGGAGCCCGAGGCCGCCGCCGTGATCGAGGCCGCGTGAGCGCAGACCCGGCAGCGGCTCACGGCGGACGAGCGGCGACAGGTGGTGCTCGACACGGCCTGCCGCGTCTTCGCCGTCGTCGAGCTACCGGGGTGCGACGACGGCGGAGATCGCGCGCGAGGCCGGCATCAGCGAGCCGATCCTGTACCGGCACTTCGGCTCGAAGCGCGACCTCTACCTCGCGTGTCTCGACGAGGCCTGGGCGGCGCTCCGCGAGCTGGCCGGAGAGGCGATCGCGAAGAGCCCGGACACGTGCCTCGGTGCCGTCGCCGACGCGTTCATGGCGAAGCGGGCGAAGATCCGGCTGGTCGACCTCTGGATCCAGGGCGCTGAACGAGACGGCCGACGACCCGGTGATCGCGAAGGCGCTCCGGCGGCAGATTCGCGAGGTGCACGCGTTCTTCGCCGAGCTGATCCGTCGACGGCCAGGCCGCGCGGTGTCGTCGCAGCCGACCGCGATCCGGTCGCGGAGGCCTGGATCTTCGTCGCCGGCGGGCTGCTCGCGACGATCGACCACCGGCTCGGCGGCCTGCTCGGCGGCGACCTCGAGCGCGTGCGCGCGCGAGCGCCGCCGCTGGATGCACGTCTGACGGCGTCGTGACAAGAAAGGAAGAGCCCCGGCTGCGGCACCCGGGGCCCTTCCTGGTCAGGTGGTGCGCCCGCTTCGAGCGCTTCCCGGTCAAACGGCTCTGCGGCCCAGCCGTCCGATCCGGATTGCGCGCCCTACGGCGCTCCCCCTGCACGTCGACCTGGCGTCGGCTTCGTGCAAGGTGGGCTCACTGTACGAGGCTGGACCGCATCTGTCAAGTGCCTCGGTCAAGTGATCTGAGCATTGTCTTGTTGACTCGTGATTTGCGCTATTTATGCCCCTTTTGAGGGATGTCCAAAAGGGGGGATTGCAGCCGAGTGAAGTATCGGCGAGACTAGGTGCTCCGGATGGCTCGCCGCACGCCCATGACAGCCAACTCGACCGCTACCGCCCGCACCGGCACGCCGCGCATCCCGCGGCTCGGCGAGCGGCTGCGGCAGCTTCGGATCGGCGCCGGCCTGACCCAGGGGCAGCTCGCCGGCGACCGGTTCTCGAAGGAGTACATCTCGCAGATCGAACGGGGCAAGACCCGGCCGACCACCGAGACGATCGAGTGGCTTGCACTCCGGCTGGGCGTCGACCAGTCGTTTCTCGAGAGCGGCGTCTCGGCCGACGAGCGCGCGCGTGCCGAGACGATTCTCGCCCGGGCCGACGCGCTGCTCGACGAGCACCGCTTCGACGATGCGCTGGCGGAGTACGGCAGGTCGTTGCCGGCCGTGCTCGGCACCGGCGCCGTCGAACTGCACGTGCGCGCGCTGAACGGCGAAGGAATCGCGCTCGCACAGACGGGCGACGTCAAGGCCGGGCTCGCGCGGCTGGCCGAGGCTCGCGCGCTGGTCGAGCGCCCCGAGTTCTCCGACGTCGACCGTGCCGAGGTCCTCTATCGCATCGGTGTCTGCCGCTACCTGCTGCAGAGCATCGCGACGGCGGTCTCCCTCTTCGACGAGGCGCTGGCGCTGGCCGAGCGCTCGGGTCTGCCGTGCGACCAGCTTCGCCTCGCCATCTTCGCGTGGCGCTCACGCTGCTATCGCCGGCAGCGCGATTTCGAGGCCGCGCGCGAGGACGTCGAGCGCGCACTCGAGCTCGCCGACGCCATGCAGGACGGTCGCGCGCTCGGGCAGGCGTACTTCCAGGCATCCGTCCTGGCAGAGCGCGACGGGCACTGGGTGCTCGCCCGTACGTACGCCGAGAAGGCGAAGGCGCAGTACGAGGAGCTCGCAGACCGCGCGAACGTCGGCCGGCTCCTGAACAACCTCGGCGGCCTCGACTTCCTCCTCGGCAAGCCCGAGAAGGCGGTCGAGCATCTGAAGAACGCGTTCTCGGTGGCGCTCGAGATCGGTCGCGACGAGGACGCCGCGAAGGCCGTTTCCTCGTTCGCGCAGGTCCACCTTCGCACCGGTGACGCCGCACGTGCCGAGGAGCAGGCGCGTCACGCGCTGCAGATCATTGGCGACCGCGAGGACATGCTCGACGAGACCGGCAACGCCCAGCTCGTGCTCGGGCGCTCGCTCCTCGACCAGGGCCGCCTCGACGAGGCCGAGGCTGCTCTCGCCGAGGCCGAGGATCTGCTTGCTCAGCTTTCATCCGCGTCCCACCGGGCCGCGGCATGGATCGCCCAGGGTGACCTGGCGACGACGAGGGGCAACGAACGGAGGGCGGCCGTGCTCTATCGCCGCGCTGCCGAGGCGCTCCAGGACTTCCGCTTCTAAGAGAAGGAAGGAGGTGTTCTCTGTGGCAACCAAGCTCGCTTTGCTCCTTCGCCGCCGCGGCCCGATCGTTCTTGCGATCTCGCTGCTCGCGGGTGTCGTGGCAAGCGCTCACGGTGTTCACCCGGGCGGTCTCGGGTTCTGGGACGGGCCACTGTAGGAGGTGCCCGTGCCATCCGACATCGTGCCAGTGGGGAGCCGGCACCGATGTTCTCGTCAGGGCGGACGCCCGCCGGATCGTGTCGCGTTGCACGCCGAGCCGGGTGAGCCCTCTCCTTTCGCGCTGTGATCGAGCTCGGGCTGTCGGGCGGTCAGGCGACGCTCTCGATCGAGCCGACCCGTTCGATCACGACGGCCGGAATCCGTGCGCGCGGCGACAGCCGCAGGCACATGCGAACGACCTCCGCGCAGTCCTCGGGGCGAATCATCTCGTCGCCCGAGAGACCGGACCAGGCGGCCATCGGCGTGTCGACGAAGCCCGGACAGAGGGCGATCGCGCGGACGCCGTCGCCGTCGAGCTCTGCGTTGAGCGAGCGCGTCAGCGCGATCACCGCCGCCTTCGTCGCGCCGTAGACGGTGAGACCCGGCGTAGCGGTCGTGCCGGCGATCGAGGCGACGTTGACGATCCAGCCGTTGCTCGCCTTGAGCAGTGGGATCGCCTCGCGCGTGACGAGCAGCAGCCCGCGGAGGTTCACGCCGAGCTGCAGGTCGATGTGCTTGGTCTGAAGCGACTCGACCGTGCCGCCGATTCCGATCCCGCCCGAGTTGACGAGCATGTCGAGGCCGTCGAAGCGCTCGCGATGCTCGGCGACGATGCGCACGCAATCATCTTCGCGCGACAGGTCGGCCTGAACGGCACTTGCGCCCAGCTCCGCTGCGGCTGCCTCGACCTTCTCGCGGGTGCGTGACGCGAGCGTCAGCTCGAGCCCCTCTTCGCGGAGCATGCGCGCGATCGCGAGGCCGATTCCGGACGAGCCGCCGGTGACGATTGCGCTCGGCACGGCTGCCGACCTTAAAGGAGAAAGCGCCTGCGGTGCGAAACAGCAAGGCGTACGTCGTTCCTCTCCCCCTCGCAGCGGCGGCCCCCTCCGGCCGCCGCTGCTCTTTACAGTCACGGGGATGAAGCTCACGGATCTGGCGACGGCGGGCGGGTGTGCCGCGAAATACTCTGCCGCGCGGCTCGAAGAGCTGCTGCGCGGATTCGTGCCGGCGGAGTCGGAGAACCTCCTCGTCGGGCTCGATCCGAGCGACGATGCCGCCGTCTACAAGCTCGACGACGAGCGCGCGCTGGTCTTCACGATCGACTTCTTTCCACCGATCGTCGACGACCCGGGCGATTTCGGCGCGATCGCGGCCACGAACGCCCTCAACGATGTTTTCGCGATGGGTGGATCGCCGCTGCTCGCACTCTCGGTTGCTGCGCTGCCGGAGGATCTGCCGGTCGACACGGTGCGGGCGATTCTCGACGGCGCCGATGTTCAGGTGCGCGCGGCCGGTGCGATGCTCGCCGGAGGTCACACGATTCGCGACTCCGAGCCGAAGTACGGGCTTGCGGTCGTCGGCACCGTCAGTCCGGCAGGCGTCTGGACCAAGGCCGGCGCCTGCCCCGGAGATGCGCTCTATCTGACGAAGCCGCTGGGGACGGCACTCGTGCTCGGCGGGGCCCGCCGGGGCCTCGCGACGCTCGACGAAGCGATCGGTTGGATGCGGACGCTGAACGGCAGCGCCGCCGATCTCGTGCGGCGGGTCGGCCCGAACGCGGTGACCGACGTGACGGGCTTCGGTCTCGCCGGCCATGCGCGCGAGCTCGGCGTGCGCAGCGGCGTTCGCGTTCGTCTCGAGGCCGCCAGGCTGCCGGCTCTCGAGGGCGCTCTCGCGTCGGCACGGGCCGGCGTGTCGACCGCCGGGACACGCGCGAACCGCGAGTATGCACCGCTCGAGCTCGGCGACGTGCCCGCGGAGTCCGTCGAACTGGCGTACGACCCGCAGACGGCGGGCGGGCTCCTCGTCGCGCTCCCGGCGGAACGGGGCCCTTCGCTCGAGGCCGAGTTCGCCCGCGCCGGGCTCTTCCTCGCCCGGATCGGCACGATCGAGGCCGGTGCCGGAGTGACGCTCGCCTGACGCGGATACAGTGGGCGGCATGAGCCGTAGGCTCGACGGAGGCTCCGAGAGCGGAGGGGTCGGCTTGGCCGGCGCCGGAGCGGGCTTCAGCCGTAGGCTCGACGGAGGCTCCGAGAGCGGAGGTGCCGGCTTGGCCGCCGCTGGAGCGGGCTTCAGCCGTAGGCTCGACGGAGGCTCCGAGAGCGGAGGTGCCGGCTTGGCCGCCGCTGGAGCGGGCTTCAGCCGTAGGCTCGATGGAGGCTCCGAGAGCGGAGGTGCCGGCTTGGCCGGCGCCGGAGCGGGCTTCTGAGCGTCGGCGCCGAGTCGCTCCGTCGTGCGCGCAGCTTCGCGCTCTCGGAGGCCGCGTTCCGCCGACTCGCCATCGCCAACGTCGTGATGCTGATCGTGATCGTCGCGACCGGCGCAACCGTACGACTGACCGGGTCGGGCCTCGGCTGCGAGCACTGGCCGGGCTGTCAGCCGCATCACTTCGAGCCGAGGAGCTTCCACAGCGACATCGAGTTCGGCAACCGTGTCGTCGCGTTCTTCACGATCCTCGTCACCCTGGCGACGGCGATCGGCGCGTGGCTCTCGGGCGTGTCGCGAACGTTGCGGTGGCTGGCAGTGGCGATCTTCATCGGCACGCTCGCGCAGGCGCCGCTCGGCGCGATCACGATCCACTACCACCTGAACCCATGGCTCGTGCTCTCGCATTTCCTGCTCTCGATCGTCGTGCTCACGCTTGCGGTCGCTCTCGCGGTCGAGGTGCGTTCGAGCAGCCGCGACCGCTTGCCGTTGTGGGTGGAGATCGGGGCGGTCGTCGTCTGGTTGTCGCTGGGCGTGCTGCTCGTGAGCGGCACGCTCGCGACGGCTGCCGGCCCGCACCCGGGCAGCACGGTCGTTCGTCGGCTGTGGTCGTTCTACCCCGCGGTGTACTGGCACGTCCGGGCGACCGCGGTCTTCGGCCTGTCGTTCGCGGCGCTCCTCGTCGTGCTCGTGCGGCGACGCAGCGCCCACCTGCGCGGCGCGCTCGTCGTCCTCGGGTTGCTCGCGGTGCAGATGACGATCGGCGAGATCCAGTACCGCACGCACCTGCCGTGGTGGCTCGTGCTCGTGCACGTGACCGTCGCGACGACGCTGTGGGCGGTCGCGACTGCGGTCGTCTATGGGCTGTGGCGTCCGGTGCGGCGCGCGTAGGATGAGTTGATGACGGACGAGCTCCGGATCGACGAGCGGCCGCGGCTCGACCGCCCGGTCCTCGTCGCAGCATTTCGCGGCTGGAACGACGGCGGCCAGGGTGCCTCGCTTGCCGGGGCGTTCCTCGCGCGTGCGTGGGCCGCCCGCCGTTTCGCCGAGATCGATCCGGAGGGCTTCTACGACTTTCAGGCGACGCGACCGACCGTGTCTCTCGCGGACGGCGAGACCCGCAGGATCGACTGGCCCGAGAACCACTTCCTCTTCGCGCCGCTTCCCGGTGCGGGCCGCGATGCGATCATCCTGCTCGGCGTCGAGCCGAACGTGCGCTGGCGCGCCTTCACTGATCTCGTCACCGACGTTGCGCGTGAGTTCGAGGTCGAGCTCGTGATCACGCTTGGCTCCCTGCTCGCCGATGTGCCGCACACCCGGCCGGCGCCCGTCACCGGTAGTGCGACCGATCCCGCACTGGTCGACCAGCTGGGGCTGCAGGCGTCACGCTACGAAGGGCCGACCGGCATCGTCGGCGTGCTGCACGATGCGTGCGCGCGTGCCGGCCTGCCGTCGGCGAGTCTCTGGGCTGCTGTTCCGCACTACGTCTCGCTGACGCCTTCACCACGCGCGGCGAAGGCTCTCGTCGAGCGGCTCGTCGACCTGCTGCACGCAGACATCGACACGGGCGAGCTCGACGAGGCTGCAGATGCGTATGCGCAGCAGGTGAGCGAGGCCGTTGCCTCGGACGCGGAGACCGCGTCCTACGTCGAGGATCTCGAACGCCGCGTCGACGAGCTGGCCGCGGAGGTCGATCTCCCTTCGGGTGACGCGCTCGCGGCCGAACTGACGCGCTTTCTGCGCGAGCGCGAGAACGGCATCGGCGGCGACGACGTCGCACGCGACCAGTAGTCCGGTCGTTAGCCGAACGTGAACGAGTAGCCCTTCACGCCCGGCGAGAAGCGAAGCTCGAGCACCGCGTCTTCGACCTGCTGTGACGAGCGGACCGTGTAGAGCCGGTAGGCGTTCACCCGGATCGTCTTCAGCGGCTTGCCGTCGACGAGCGCCTGGACCGTCCCGCGTCCCCCGAGCACGATGTACACGTCCTGCGCGTGGAAATGGAGGCGCAAGAACGCGCCGGGCCCGGCGACGATCTGCTGCGACCCGATGTTCCACGAGCCGCCGTAGGTGAGCTCGTCCTGCGGCAGGTAGACGGCCGGCTGATAGCCGGCCATCCGTCCCGGTCTGATCTCCGAGCCAGTGTAGTTCTCGATCCGCGCCGAGCCGAGATACGTCTCGGGCGTCACAAGCTCGGTTGGTGTCAGGTCCGCGACCTGTCGCGCGGTCGCGCCGTGATCGTCGAGCAGCTTGCGAATCAACTCCTCGGTGACGTTGTACTCGCCCTCGCCGAAGTGCGTGTGCCGCACATGTCCGGTCCGATCGATCAGGTACTCGGCCGGCCAGTACTGGTTCGCGTAGTTGTCCCACGTCTTGTAGTCGTTGTCCTGCATGACCGGATAGCTGATGCCAAGTCGTTTGACGGCCGCGCGCACGTTCGAGGTGACGTGCTCGAAGGCGAACTCCGGTGTGTGCACGCCGATGATCACGAGGCCCTTCGCGTGGTACGCGGCGTACCACGCCTTCAGGTGCGGCAGTGTGCGGAGGCAGTTGATGCAGGAGTACGTCCAGAAGTCGATCAGCACGACCTTGCCGCGGAGCTGTGAGAGCGTCAGCGGCGGGCTGTTGATCCACGCGCCGTCGACGTGAAGCGGCGGTGCGACGCCGTAGTCGGGCAGTCCGGACGTCCCCTTGACGGCCGCGAGCGCCGCACCTCCGCCGCGGACCTTCGCGAGCTGGCGCTTGGCCGCCGAGTTGTTCTCGATCTTGTTCTGGAAGAACGTCGTGTAGCCCGGGGTCAGTTGCGCGAGGTTGTCGTCGAGGTGGAAGACGAGGCCGAGGGCGACGAGCCCGATCAGGATTCCGGACGCCATGCGAACCGACGCGGCGTGTCGACGCAGCGACGCTGCCGCCTCGCGGCCCCCGAATGCGATCGCCAGCATCGGCACGGCGGCTCCGATCGCATACGCGAGCGTCAGCAAGATCGCGCGAATTCCGACCTCGTTCTTGGCCGCGACGACGCTGATCGTGGCCAGCACCGGTCCCGCGCAGGGCACGAAGACGAGACCGAGTGTCGCGCCGAATACGAACCCGCCGCCGACATTGCGCGGCCGGAGCCGAGAGAAGAAGTTCAGGGGCCGCTCGAGCGCCAGGGCTGCCCGAGGAACGAGAAGCGTCGCTGCGGTGACGAAGAGCAGGACGATCGCGAGGTTCCGCAGGAAGTCCTGCGGCAGGTCGAGTTGCGAGAGGATCCAGGAGGCGAACAGCGTGAAGACGGTGAAGCTGGCCACGAGCCCTGCGACGATCCGGACCGGCTGGCGACCCGACGCCCCACCGGCCAGCAGGATCGGCAGGACGGGGAGGACGCACGGGGAGATCGCCGTGACGAAGCCGGCGACGAATCCGATGCCGAGAAGGACGACCATGTCTTGATACGGACCGTTCTAGCGGGAGTTCGTTACCTCCTGCGAGAACGGTTTGTTACGCGGCGTCTTCGGTCGCGACCGGCGCTGCCGGCGCTCCATCCGCCTTGACGGGCGGTGCGTCGGCGTCCACCGGCCGTTTGCCGCGCCTGCGCCGGCGCTTTCTCGGGGGCTGTTCCCCGTCTTCGGTGGGTGCGGGTGGTGCCTGGGTCTGGGCGTCGGTTTCGACGCCGCCTCCCTCGACCACCTGCGCCTCCGGTGCGCCGGTCGGCTTCTTCTTCCGCCGCCGCCGCCTCCGCGTCCTGGTCGGACCGGTCTTCGGCTGCGGCAGGCCCTCGGCGATCCAGCCCGCGACCTCCTGGATCGTCCCGAGCCGCTCACGGGCTGCCTCGAGCAGCTGCGTTGCGCGCGGTGTGTAGCCCTCGGCCGACGCGAGGAGCGCCGCAGCGACCTCCTTCGGCATCTCGAGCGCCGCGTTGACGAGCTTGGCCGCGTTCTCCTCGTGCCGGTGCCCGCGGGAGTTGGCGAGCGCCCCGAGGAGTCGCTTCGCATCCGGATACTCCTGCGACGCCTTCCGGTCGAGCTGCTTCCGGACCGCCTTCGAGAGGCGCCAGGTCCAGCGCCCGAGAATCTGATCGGGAGCATCCGCTTTCCCCTCCGCGATGGCGCGCAGCAGCGTGCGGACACCAGCGGCGCGGTCCTTCTCCCAGGGAGGCGCGAGCGTCACGAGTGTGACGAGATCGTCGAAGTCGGCTCGCTCGACCCGCATCGACACGCGGTCGGCCAGTGCGATCAGCCGCAGGCGCCGATTCGCGTTCTGCGCTGCGGCCGTCGCGAGGAACGTCTCCATCGCGCGCTTGGACGCGCCGCGTTGCGTCAGCTTCTCGACGAACACCGCACGCTCGTCGAAGCGCAGCTGGCGCCCCGCGATCTCGCCCCAGAACTCCTGCTCGTCCTCGTCGAGGAACTTCGGGTCGACGCGCTGCCACTCGCGCGCGATCACCATCCGGCGGCGGAGGACATCGGGCGTGACGGGCACGAGCCATGCCGCCGGTGTGAGCTTGCGGCGCGCCCGGCGTTGCACGCGGCGGCGCGGGGCCGGCGTCACACGCGCGCCCTCGCGATAGAAGTCGGCGCCGAGCAACGAGTGGAGCGACACGACGCGGTCGTTGTGCGTCGCCGCCTTCGGCGTGAAGTCGACGACGATTCCGGCCTCCTTGCGCGGATGCATCCGCATGATGCGGCCGATGCGCTGCTGGTACACGCGCTTCGAGGCCGTCGGCGCGAGGTGCATCACAACCGTGGCGCGGGGTGAGTTCCAGCCCTCCGCAAGCAGCATGGCGTTGATCAGCACGTCGATCTCCGCGCGCTCGTAGGCAGCCAGGATCTCCGCAAGCTTCACGGGCGGAGTGCGCCCGGAGACTGCCTCTGCCTTGATCCCCGCGGCGCGGAACGCCGTCGCGAGGTTGTAGGCGTGGTCGACACCGGCCGCATAGACGATGCCAGGCGTGTCGTCGAACCGCTCGCGGTAGAGCGTCGCGGCCGCCATGTTGAGAGCCTCGTGGTCGAGGGCCTGCGCAAGTGCTCGCTCCTCGAAGTCGCCGCCGACGATCGGCACCTGGTTGATCGCCGCCACCGGCGGCACGCGCAGACAGCGCAGCGGCGCGATCAAGCCGCGACGTGCAGCGTCGGCGAGCGGCAGGTCGTCGACCGAAGCGGGGAAGACATCGGAGACCTGTTTCGCGATCAACTCCTCGGTCGCCGTCATGCCGATGTAGATCGGGCCGTCGAGGCTGCGGATCGCCGCCGATGTCTTCTCGCCGAGGGCAGTGTGGGCCTCGTCGCAGATCACCAGCTGATATGCGGACCGGTCGATCTCGCCGACGTGGCGCGCGAACCACGCGTAGGTCTGGATCGTGATCGGGTTCGGCACGCGCGCCGCCGTCTGTCCGGTCAGAACGGCATCGGTGAGGCGGTCGCCGTACCCGTGATCGCGCAGCTCGCGCCGGAACTGATCGACGAGCAGACGGCGGTGGGTGAGGATCAGGACACCCTCGGTTCGTGCCGCCTCGACGAAGCCTGCAGCCGCGATCGTCTTGCCCGACGCCGTCGGATGGCGGAACCGGTAGCGGCGAACGGCACCCGGATCGGAGACGGGCTCCGGCTCGTCGTCGAGCTCCTCGCTTGCCAGCTCGAGCTCGAGCTCGTCCTCCGGCTCGTCGTCCTCGTCGACGGGCGCCTCTTCGAGCGCGTGTCCGTTTCCGTTGCCGTTGCCATTCGGCTCCGCCTTCTGTGTCGCGGCGATCAGCTCGGTGAGCATGCCGGCGAGCGCGTCGACCTGGTGCCGGCGCAACTCGGTTCCGGAGCTCAGCTGGGGCGGCCGTTCGGACAGCACCCGCTCGAGACCGAGCAGCAGCGCATAACGCACCTTCCACTCGCTCGAAGGCGAAGATGCGCCCGCGGCCAGCTCGGCCAGCGCATCGTCGAGTGCCCGGCGCCGGGCGGTGCCGGGCGCAAGGACGACGTCCGGGTCTTCGTCGGGCCGTAGGAACGGCTCGCCTGCCCAGGACTCTGCGCGGAGGGCGTCGGCTCGAATAGCAGCTACGCCGTCCGACTCTGTCGGAGAATGCGTGATGATCTCTTGCAATGCCTGCGGCACGCCTTCTGTGCCGCCTCCTCAAAGGATCGCGCCCGCGTCGATCGCACTTCCCGCGTTGCGCAGGCCTCACAATAGCCGATCTACCGGCGGACCGCGCGCCAAGGCGAGATCATGGGCCGTCGATGTTCCGCGGGACCGCCCCGTATTACGCGCGGTACCGGCCCGGGTACCCGCTCGAGCTGCTCGAGGAGCTGGGCGTTGCCGCGGGCCTCGACGGGACTGGCAGGCTCCTCGACCTGGGTTGCGGCCCGGGAACGATCGCGATCCCGCTCGCGGCCCACGTCGCAGAGGTGCTCGCCGTCGACTCAGAGCCCGAGATGCTCGACGAGCTGCGGCGCGTGGCGCCGCCCAACGTCGTGCCGGTGGAGGCGAGTGCGGAGGACGTCGACGCGTCCTGGGGGACGTTTCGGCTTGTCACGATCGGACGTGCTCTCCACTGGTTCGACGGTGAGCTCGTGCTGTCGAGACTCGTCGACCTGACGTCCGCTGTTGCGCTGCTTGGCGACTCCCTGGATCAGAGCGAGGCGCTTTGCTCCGTCCTCGAGATCTCACGCGACCTCCTCGGCGAGCTGCAGCCGATGCGTGAGCCCGGCATCCGCTACGAGCAGGCACTGGCCGACTCGGCCTTCTCGGAGGTCGACGAGCTGTGGACGATGGTCGAGCGAACCTGGACCGTCGACGAGCTGATCGGATTCGCGTACTCCACCTCGTTCGCATCGCCGCTGCGCGTCGGCGAACGGCGCGACGAATTCGAGTCCGCGATGCGTGAGCGTCTCCAGCCGCACTATCGCGAACGGCTTCGCGTGTCCGCCGTGCTCGGCCGCCTTCCGCAATGACCGACTGGGTCTCGGTCGCGGAGGCGAAACAGGCGCGTTACGACACACCGCACGGCGACCTCGACGAGCGCGCCGCCGTTCGGATCGGCAATGCGGCGTACGCGGCGGGGCTCTCGTTGCTGATGGCCGGCTCTCCGACAGCGGCTGGATGGCTGTTGCGCGCGGCGGAGGCCTGGCGCACCAGCTGGCGCCTCGGGCCGGGTGTCGATTCGTGGGGACGACCGGTCGGGGCGATGAAGGCCGCGCTGCTAGCGGGTGACGAGGACGTCGTCGACGACCTCGCGCGCTGGACGCTCGAGCTCGGCGCGAACAACGCTGCGTCACCGATCGGCCGCTATGCAGCTGTGCTCGCATTGCTCGCGGAGCGCGAGCTCGGAGACGCTGCGTTGGTCGCCGAGACACTTCGCCGGCGCGACGACTTCCCGCACGACGTCGCGGATGCACTGGCCGCGATTGCCGCCGGCGACGAGGCCGGGCTCCGTCCGGCGGTCGACTCCGTCGTTCGCTCCTTCGAGACTCGGCGCGAATACCTCGAGGACGTCGCCGTTGCCGATACCGCGCTCGTCCTGCAGGCGCTTGCGCGCAGCAGCAGCCTTACCTGCGAGCTTCCGGCGTCTCCCGTCCTGCCCGAGAGGCTTAGTCGGCCTCGCCCTGCTCGATCGCGGGATGGAACGCGATCGTGATCGACTGCAGCGGCTGCGAGTCGTCCTCGAGGTCGGTCAACTTCTCGATCAGGTCGTCGAGGAGGCGGCGCACGGTCTCGACATCGAGCTTCGAGTGAACCTGCGCGCTCCTGAACTCACCCTTCGCGGCGTACAGGTCGAAGCCGCGCTGCAGCTCGTGCAACTGGGCGGACTGGAGCTCGCTCGCCAGACCCGCCGCCCGGATCTCAGGCCCCACTTTCAGGTGCTTCGCGATCGGCCGGTACGGCTTCTCGCGCCCCCCGGCCGGTGCCCGTTCGATCAGGCCGGCGCGGTGGAGCATCCGGACGTGGAAGTGGAGGTGCCCGGGGTCGACGGACAGGCGCTCGGCGAGGTCGCGGTTCGTCAGCGGGTGATCCGAGTCGCCGAGTGCCTGCAGCACCTTGAGCCGGAGGGGGTGGCCGAGCGCCTTCAGCTGCTCGGGCCGGTCGATGTGCAGGACATCTCTCGGGTTCGCTTCGGGCTCGACGGAGGAGTTCATCCGCCATCTTCTCTGCTGCGGCGGTGTCTGACCAGACCTCGACGGGCACCGGCGCCAGACGGAGCAGGCTTGCGGGGACGTCGCGCGAGATCTCTCCCGCGAATGCTCTTGCCACCGCGTCGGCCTTGGCCGCGCCGGCCACGTGCACGACGATCCGGCGGGCCGCGAGGAGTGTCGGCAGGGTCATCGTCACCCGGTCGACCCAAGGCTCGAGGCCTGCCGGTCCGCTCGTCGCGCGGTGGCTCTCGACGTCGAGCTGCGGCGATCCAGGGAACAGCGACGCGATATGGCCGTCCGACCCCAGTCCGAGGAGGAGCAGATCGAGCTCGACTCCGTCGAGTGCATGGTCGAGCTCGCCTGCTGCGTCCGCCGGCTGCAGCTCGCCCCGGATCCGGTGAACGGCGTGGGGCCGACGCTCGAGCAGGTCGAGCAGGTTGCGCTTCGCCAGCAGGTAGTTCGAGCGTTCGTCGTCGGGTGGGACGCAGCGCTCGTCGCACCACCACACCGTGACGCTCCTCCAGTCCGGCGTCGCGGCGGCGGCGTGGCGATAGGCAGGTCCGGGCGTCACGCCTCCCGTCAGCACGATCGAGCCCCCGGCTCGTGCCTGGGCGGCGATCAGCTCGCCGACCGCGGCGGCATGGTCGTCGCTGACGTGCAGGTCAACGTTCGTGTCCGCGATCTGCGAAGCGTATGTAACCGGCCTGGAACGAGGCGAGCAGGTACACGCTGGCCAGCCCGGCCCATTCACCGTACGGGGCGAGCAGTTCGTCGGTGTCCTCGGGCTCGGCCCTCCGCCCGCGCAGTCGTGACACGAGCTTCACGAGCCCGAGGTCCCGCGCCAGGCCCCGTTCGTACCGGCCGAGCCCTTGCAGGCACACGACGCCGATCGACCAGGGGCCGATCCCAGGCTCCCGTTCGAGCCGTCGCGCGACCTGCTCGGTCGGCTGGTGCTTGAGCGCCTCGAGGTCGAGCGTGCGGCAGAGTCGGACCAGCGTCGATGCGCGGCGTCCCCCGAGCCCCAGCCGCGCCAGGTCGGCGGGCGACCGTCTCCCGAGCTCGGCTGCCGACGGGGCCGCGTAGAGGCGGTTTTGCGCGCGCGAGGTCGACCGGATCACGGTCGCCTCGATCTGGCGGGCGCGACGCGCCTGGATCAGCTGGCCCGAGACCGCCCGCAGCAGCGCGTGCGCGACGGTCGCGGTGCGCAGGGGACGCAGGCCGCGAAGCCGTCGCGTCGCCTCCCCGATCAGCGGATCGTGCGCGAACCGTTGCAGCAGCTCCGAGTGGTCGTCGTCGAGCCCGAGCACGAAGCGCACGTGTTCGACTCCGGCGTTGCTCTCCGCCTGCACAGCGATGCTGCCGTCCGATCGTTGCGTGGCGACCACGCGCTCGAGGCGATCTTCGACCGCGATTGTGGCGTCATACGCGCCGCCTCGCACGACACGGGTCTGATCGCTCGCGAGGCGGCCGGAGAGGCTGAGGGAGTAAGGCCCGCGCGGCCGGAGCTCGGCGTCGACACGCACTCCTCGATCCTAGAAGGGAAGTACCCTCGGGCCGATGGTGCAGCGGTTCGCCTCGTGGACCTCATTGCGAAGCCGCGAGCAGAAGCTGCGCCTCTTCCTCGAGCTGCTGCAGCCCGGGCCGGAGACGACCGTCGTGGATCTCGGAGTCACCGACGCCTCGTTCGGCGCCGGCTCGACGGACAACTTCTTCGAGGCTCGTTATCCGTGGCCGGAGCGGATCACAGCGGTCGGCGACACGGAGCTCGACCGGTTCCGTGCCGCGTTTCCCGCGGTGAGGGCGATCCGCGCAGACGGACGCGCTCTGCCCTTTGCCGACGGCGAGTTCGACCTCGGATTCTCGAACGCCGTCGTCGAGCACGTGGACGGCGGTCGCGAGGGGCAGCGGCAATTCGTTCACGAGCTCGCGCGCGTCGCCCGCCGAGTGTTCGTGACGACGCCGAACCGGTTCTTTCCGATCGAGGTGCACACGCTTCTTCCGATCGTGCACTGGCTGCCGCCTTCGCTTCGTGATCGCGCTGTCCATGCACGCGGCTTCGACGCGACGCTCGACCTGATCGGTCCACGCGAGCTCGCGTCGCTGTTTCCTTACAGCGTCCGTGTACTCAACCGCGGAATGACGCTGATCGCGGTCGGACCCCGGTGAGCGTCCGCCGGCCGGTCTGGGTTCTGCACGTCCTGGTCGTGGGGCTCGCGCTCCACAACCTCATCATGTCTCAGCTCTGGCGCGCCGGCATCCGAGGAAGCGCTCTGTCGGCGATCGCCGCCTGGAAGGACGTGCTGCTGGCCGGCGCCCTCGTCGCGGTGTACGTCGGCCTGCGTGGACGGCCGCTCCGGCCGACCGTCTGCGACTGGCTCGCCCTCGTCTTCGCAGGCTTCGTGGTCGTCTATGGGCTCGTCCCGCAGTCGCTGCTCGGCGGAGGCGCCACCCACTCGGGTGTGCTGTACGCGGCGCGGCACGACTTGCTGCCGGTCGAGGCCTACCTGCTCGGCCGCGGGCTCGCGCTGACGGTGGAGGAACAGCGATCGCTCGTTCGCACCGTGCTTTTCACCGCGGCGGGTGTCGCCGCGGTCGGGCTCCTCGACGTCTATCTCGTCCCGCTCACCTTTTGGCGGCACGCCGCGGGGTGGTACGAGCACCAGCTCGGCCTCGTCTCTCACGGCCTGAGCGGGCTGCCCGAGAACTTCGTCTACAACGCGGGCAACAACGTCGTCTTCCGTCGATTGACCTCGACGTTCCTCTCGCCGCTCGCGACTGCGTACCTGCTCGTGATCGCGCTGCTTCTGATGTCGCTTCGCCGCCGCACGTCGACCTTGCTTGCCCTGCTGCTCTTCGTCGCACTGCTCTGGACGCACACGCGCGCCGCGCTCGCCGCGCTCGTCGTCGGCCTCCTCGTGCTCGCCGTGCTGCGCCGTGCGCTCACCCCGGCTCTCGTCGCGGTGCTCGTCGCTGTCGTCGGGATCGCATTCGTGAAGGGCTACCCGCACTTCGGCCCGCGGACGCACTTCACCCCATCCGAGCTGCGCTACCAGGAGCATCACGCACAGGCGAGCCCCGGGACGTCGCACGACGCGACGAGCGCGAACGAGACCTCGACGAGGGAGCATCTCCAGAGCTTCAGGGACGGCCTTCGTACGGTCTTCCACCATCCGTACGGCTTCGGGCTCGGCAACGCGGGAGTGACGGCCGTGCGCACGAAGGTGAGGGTCGAGGCCGGCGAGTCGACCTACACCGAGCTCGCAGCCGAGACCGGCATCGTCGGCGGTCTGCTCTTCGTGGCCTGGTCGCTCGTCCTGCTGCGCCGTCTGTTCGCTGAGCCGGCGCTTGCAGCGGCATTCGCCGCGACATTGTTCCTCGGCCTGCAGACCGATGTGATCGGAATTCCCTGGCTCGCCGTCGTCGTCTGGGCGCTGGCGGGCTCGGCCGCCTACCGCGTCTCCGTCGCGTCGGGAGGCGAGCGCGAACTGTGACGACTTCGCCAAATCACGGCTGACGATCTTGCGTCCTCGGGCGCCGCTCGTACCGTTGATGCACGGTGCGAATCACGGTCGTGGAGGTGGCTTTGGCGGGGGCGGCGGTGGCCGCGGTGATCGCTCTGCTCCCACACGGGTCGCGGCCGAAGGCGCGAGCGGTCCTGCACGCGAGCTGGACGCTCACGCCGGGGGTCGTCAATCCCGCGGTCACGGGGGCGACGCTGCGCACCACTGTCTGTCGCACGGGCTGGACGAGGACGGTGCGCCCGCCCACTTCCTACACGAATGCCCTCAAGCTCCGCCAGATGCGCGCACGTGGGCTCCGAGGCCCGCCCTCCGCGTATCAGGAGGATCACCTGATCAGCCTCGAGCTCGGAGGGAGCCCAACCGATCCACGCAATCTCTGGCCAGAGCCCTATCCGCGTGCGGCAGAAGTCGACCGGGTCGAGAACGAGCTGAATGCGCGCCTCTGCTCCGGTGAGCTGACGCTCGACCAGGCACAACGCACCGAGTCGGCGCTCAAGCATCGAGACGGATGACCTTCCGAGTCGAGAATCCGGATGGTTCTTAGGGATCTCTGAGGCGTACGTGGTGAGATCAGACCACGTTCTACTTGCGCTATATCCGCAACGAGCTGCTCCGGCGACGCGCGCGGACGATTCTCACGCTGCTCGGGCTCGGCGTCGCGGTCGCCCTCGTGATCGTGATCTCGAGCCTGTCGCGCGGCCTCGACCACGCACAGAAGAAGACGCTCGACCCGCTCGCAGGCATCGGCACCGATCTGACGGTGACGCTGTCCCCACAGCAGAGCACCTCGAGCTTCGGTGCCCCCGGCGGGGGTCCTGGCGGCGGCCGTGACCGCGACCTGATCCAGGCGAACCAGTCGGTGCTGACCGACCTCTCGAAGCTCGGCAAGCCCGGTCAGCATTTCGTGCACGACTTCTTCCTCCCCGGATCGCAGCTGACGTTCCAGGAGAGTGACGTCTCCCAGATCAAATCGATTCCCGGTGTCGCCTCGGTGACGACGGGCCTGACCCTGCTCGCCGAGCACCAGCAGGGGATCGTGCCCAAGATCGTTGCAACGCTGAAAACACAGCGTCAGACGTTCCAGATCCAGCGCAACATCCCGCGCCCGACCGCAGCCCAGTTCGCCGCCATGCAGGCCTGCTTCGCGAAGCTCCGCGGCTCGAGCGGCTCCAACAACAACGGCGGCAGCGGCTCGGGCGGCGGCGGCGGCGGCTTCGGCGGTGGCGGCGGCTTCGGCGGTGCGACCCGCGGCGCCTTCGCCAAGTGCCTGCCCGCGAGCCTGCAGAGGCTTCGAACGCAGTTCACGACGCCGCAACAGACGCTGCGCCAGGTTCTGAACCCGCCCCAGACGAACATCCAGACCAGCGCGTACACGATCGGCGGCGTCGATCAGACGCATCCGACGCAGGGCCTCGTGACGAAGGCGCAGGTCACCAGGGGACGCTTCCTCGCCCCGGCCGGGGGCCGCGAGGCGCTGATCTCCGGCTCCTACGCTGCCAAGCACTCGCTCAAGGTCGGCTCGAAGATCGACCTGAACGGCACGTCGTTCGTCGTCGTCGGCGTCGTTTCGCCGCCGCTCGGCGGTCAGACGGCCGACGTGTATTTGCCGCTGAAGCAGCTGCAGACGCTTGCAAACCAGAAGGGCCTCGTGAACGTCGCGCTCGTGCGTGCCGACAAGAGCTCACAGGTCGGTACGGTGCAGAAGTCGATCTCGACGGCACTGCCGAACGCGCAGGTGGCGAGCTCCAAGCAGGTCGCGGACACGATCAGCGGCTCGCTCGTCAACGCGTCGAACCTCTCGCACGATCTCGGCTTCGCGATCTCGGCGGCCGCGGCACTCGCAGCGTTCCTGCTTGCCGCGCTGCTCGCACTGTCGTCCGTCGGGAAGCGCGTCCGTGAGCTCGGCACGCTGAAGGCGCTCGGCTGGACGCAAGGGAAGGTCGTCCGGCAGATCGCCGGCGAGTCGCTGACCACCGGCGTCCTCGGCGGCATCGTCGGTGTCGCGCTCGGGCTGATCGGTGCGCTGCTCATCGACGCGTTTGGCCCGAAGCTCACAGCGAGCTCGCCGGCAGCTGCGTCCTCTGGTCTCCTCGGCAGCCTCGCAGCCGCGACCCAGCGCACCGCCACCAGCACTGTTTCGCTGACCGCCCCAGTGGGCGTAACCGTCCTCGCGATCGGCTTCGCTCTTGCCCTCCTCGGCGGGCTGATCGCGGGGACGGCGGGGGCCCTACGAGCTGCGCGGCTGCGCCCGGCAGATGCGTTGAGGCAGGTCGAGTGACGGACGTGCAATACAGAGTGAGTGGCCTCGCCAAGTTCTTCCAGCGCGGGCCGACGACCGTCCGCGCGCTCGACGGTGTCGATCTCGAGATCGGCGCCGGTGAGTTCGTCGCGCTCGAAGGTCCGAGCGGATCGGGCAAGACGACACTGCTGCAGTTGCTCGGCGCGCTCGACCGTCCGAGCTCCGGCGATGTCGTCTTCGAGGGACGCGATCTCGCTCGGCTCCCGGACCACGAGCTCGCGTCGTTGCGACTTCAATCGTTCGGGTTCGTCTTCCAGCAGTTCAACCTCATCCCGACGCTGACCGCGCTCGAGAACGTCGAGTCGAAGCTCGCACCGACGGGGATCGACGACATCGAGGGTCGTGCCGGGCGAATGCTCGAGGAGGTCGGGCTCTCCGAGCGGGCAGACCATCTGCCGGGTCACCTCTCGGGTGGGGAGCAGCAGCGTGTTGCGATCGCGCGCGCGCTGTCGGTCGAGCCGAGAGTCGTGCTCGCGGACGAGCCGACCGGGAACCTCGACTCGAAGACCGGGGGCGAGATCATCGAACTGCTCGCAGGGCTCGCAGCCGAGCACGGCTCGACGGTCATCGTCGCGACGCACGACACCACGCTGGCCTCGCGGGCTCCCCGGCGCCTCTCGATGCGCGACGGGCGGCTCGTCGGCATCGCAGCGGTCGCTTAGAACTAGAGGCCGGTCAATGCGCTCTCGAGCTCGGTCAGGAGCTCGACGAGACGCTCCTGATCGGCCGCCGGCATCGTCGCCACAGCGGGCAGGAATGCGCCGAGCACGCGGGCCTTTCGCTCGTCGACGATCGTGCGCCCGCGGTCGGTCAGGCTGATGCGCACGGCTCGGCGATCGGCCGGGTCGGGGCCGCGTTCGAGCAGGCCGTGCTCGACGAGCGCGTCGACCGCGCGGCTCGCCGTCGGCGGGCTGACGCCCAGCCGGTCGGCGAGGTCGTTGAGGCGGACGGGCTCCGCCTCGAGCGTCTCGATCAGCGCGACTCGCTGGGTCGTCGTGAGCGGAGGCCCGTCGTCGAGGCCACCGCTCAGGCGGCTCAGGCCGCGGACGACGCGACCGAGCACCTCGAGCAGCCGTGTCTCCCGATCGGTGGCGATCATCCCGCAGATTATTGCATACAGCAATAGTTGTTTCCTGTTGCTATTATCACCCGGTGACCGGAGCGACCGAGCAACAGCGGCAGCAAGTGCGCCTGATCTTCGTGGCGCTCATGCTCGTGCTGCTCCTGGCCTCGCTCGACCAGACGATCGTCTCGACGGCTCTGCCGACGATCGTCGGAGACCTCGGCGGTCTCACCCACCTCTCGTGGGTGGTGACCGCGTATCTGCTGACGGCGACGATCGCCGGCCCGATCTACGGAAAGCTCGGTGACCTCTACGGGCGGAAGATCGTCCTCCAGACGGCGATCGTGATCTTCCTGATCGGGTCGGCCCTGTGCGGCCTGTCCCAGAGCATGGCGCAGCTGATCGGCTTTCGCGCGCTCCAGGGCCTCGGTGCCGGCGGCTTGATCGTCGTCACGCTGGCGGTCGTAGGAGACATCATTCCGCCGCGCGAGCGCGGTCGATACCAGGGCTACTTCGGCGCAGTGTTCGGGGTGTCGACCGTGATCGGCCCGCTGCTCGGCGGCTTCTTCGTCGACAACCTGTCGTGGCGCTGGATCTTCTACGTGAACCTTCCGGTCGGACTGGTCGCGCTCTTCGTCATCGCGACCGCCTTCCACGCGCGCACGAGCCGGCAGCGGCACAGCATCGACTATCTCGGGGCGGCGGTGCTCGCCGGTGCGCTCGCATCGATCGTCCTCTTCACCAGCCTCGGTGGCACGACGTGGCCGTGGAGCTCGTGGCGGATCATTGCGCTGATCGCCGCCTCGGCGGTGCTCGTTCCTACGTTCGTGATCGTCGAAGCGCGAGCGGCCGAGCCGATCCTGCCGTTGGAACTGTTCCGCAACCGGACGTTTCGCACGACGAGCGTCGTCGGGTTCATCGTCGGGTTCGCGCTCTTCGGTGCGATCACGTATCTCCCGCTCTACCTCCAGGTGACGAAGGGCGCCTCGCCGACGCGGTCCGGCCTTCAACTCACGCCGCTGATGGCCGGCCTTCTCATCACCTCGATCGTCAGCGGGCAGCTGATCACGCGTCTCGGGCGTTACCGCATGTTCCCGATCATCGGAACCGGCGTGATGACGGTTGCGATGTTCATGCTCTCGCGGCTCGAGGTCGGGACGAGCTTGTGGATCGCTGCGCTCGACTCGTTCGTGCTCGGGCTCGGGCTCGGAATGGTGATGCAGGTGCTCGTGCTCGCGGTGCAGAACTCCGTTCCGTACAACCTTCTGGGCGTTGCCACGAGTGGGTCGACACTGTTCCGGCAGGTCGGCGGGTCGATCGGCGTTGCGCTGTTCGGGACGATCTTCGCCAGCCGATTTCGAGTCGAGCTCGGTTCGCGGCTCCCCGCTTCGGTCGCCGTTCCTCGGGTCGCGACGCCGGCAGTGATCCGCGATCTTCCCGCCGAGCTGCACGGAGCCTTCGCCGATTCCGTCTCTGCCGCGCTGCATCCGGTGTTCCTCGTCGCCACGGGTGTGTCGCTGCTCGCCTTCGCGATCGCGTGGCTGATCCCGGACGTTCCGCTCCGCGCCGCCACTCGCACGGCCGACTCGGCCTCGCCGCCGACCGACGAGCGGCCCGTGCACGAAGCCGCCTAGCCGCGTCGCCCCCACCCAGGGGATTTCGACCTCGGGCTGCGCTGCTACTGTCGGATTCAAATGGCCAAGCCGGTCGAGCAGCTCGAATCGGTCGTGATCCGGTTCGCCGGCGACTCCGGCGACGGCATGCAGCTCACGGGCGGGCGCTTCACCACTGAGACGGCGCTCACGGGCAACGATCTCGCGACGTTCCCGGACTACCCCGCGGAGATCCGCGCGCCGGCCGGGTCGCTTCCCGGTGTCTCGGGTTTTCAGCTGCACTTCGCCGACCACGACATCCTCACGCCGGGCGACCAGCCCGACGTGCTCGTCGCGATGAATCCCGCGGCGCTGAAGACGAACCTGCGCGATCTGCCGAAGGGTGCGACCCTGATCGTCGACCTGGACGCGTTCACGAGCCGGAACCTGCAGAAGGCGGGCTATGCGGAGAACCCGCTCGAGGATTTGTCCCTCGAAGGCTGGCAGGTGCACGCCGTGCCGCTCACCACGATGACCGTCGGCGCGCTCAAGGAGATCGAGGGCGTGACGCCGCGCGAGGCCGAGCGCGCGAAGAACATGTTCGCGCTCGGGCTGATGTCGTGGCTGTACGGCCGTCCGATCGAGTCGACGATCGACTTCCTGGAGACAAAGTTTGCGAAGCGCCCGGCGATCGCCGAGGCGAATGTGAAGGCGTTCAACACGGGCTACCACTTTGGAGAGACCTCCGAGACGTTTGCCGTCCAGTACGAGGTCAAGCCGGCCAAGCTCGAGCCGGGCCTGTATCGCCAGATCACCGGCAACACGGCGCTGTCGTACGGGTTGATCGCGGCGTCGAAGCTGTCAGGGCTCCCGCTCTTCCTCGGCGCATATCCGATCACGCCGGCGTCGTCGATCCTCGAGGAGCTTGCACGACACAAGTCCTTCGGGGTACGGACGTTTCAGGCGGAAGACGAGATCGCCGCGGCCGGCGCTGCGCTCGGCGCGGCGTTCGGCGGTGCGCTCGGCGTCACCACCTCGGCCGGCCCGGGCGTCGTCCTCAAGTCGGAGACGGTCGGGCTCGCCGTGGCGCTCGAGTTGCCGCTCGTGATCATCGACGTCCAGCGCGCGGGCCCGTCGACCGGCATGCCGACCAAGCCGGAGCAGGGTGACCTGCTGCTCGTGCTCTTCGGGCGCAACTCCGAGTCGCCCGTGCCGGTGCTAGCGCCGGCAACGCCCGGCGACTGCTTCCACGCGGCGATCGAGGCCGCGCGCGTGGCGCTCACATACCGGACGCCCGTCTACCTGCTTTCGGATGCCTACCTCGCGAACGGCGCCGAGCCGTGGAAGGTGCCTGACGTGAGCTCGCTCGAGCCGATCGAGGTCGAATTCGCACAGGACGACGGTCAGGAGTTCCTGCCGTACAAGCGCGACCCGGAGACGCTCGCGCGGCCGTGGGCGATTCCCGGCACGCCCGGGCTCGAGCACCGGATCGGTGGGCTCGAGAAGCAGAACGAGACGGGCAACGTCTCCTATGACGCCGACAACCACGATCTGATGACGCAGCTTCGCGCGCAGAAGGTCGCGGGCGTGAAGGTCCCCGACCTCGAAGTCGACCACCAGGAAGGCGCCGACGTGCTCGTCCTCTCGTGGGGCGGCACCTTCGGCCCGGTCCACGCCGGTGTGCGCCGCGTGCGGGCCGGTGGCGGGAGGGTCGCGCACGCCCATCTACGCTGGCTCAACCCGTTCCCGGCCAATACCGGGCACGTGCTCCGAAGCTACGACCGTGTGCTCGTGCCCGAGCTGAACCTCGGGCAACTGCTCCGGCTCGTTCGCGCCGAGTACCTCGTCGACGCGGTGGGCTACAACCGCGTGACCGGGCAGCCGTTCAAGGCGGGCGAGATCGCCGACGCTGTGGAAGCGTTGTTATGACGAGCGAATTGAAGCTCACGGCGAAGGAGTTCAAGTCCGACCAGGAGGTGCGCTGGTGCCCGGGCTGCGGTGACTACGCGATCCTCGCCGCTGTGCAGAGCTTCATGCCCGAGCTCGGGCTCGCACGCGAGAACATTGTCTTCGTCTCCGGCATAGGCTGTGCCGCGCGATTCCCGTACTACATGCAGACGTACGGGATGCACTCGATTCACGGTCGTGCGCCGGCGATCGCGACCGGCCTCGCGTTGTCTCGGCCCGATCTCTCCGTGTGGGTCGTGAGCGGCGACGGCGACTCGCTGTCGATCGGCGGCAATCACCTGATCCACGCGCTGCGTCGCAACGTGAACATCAAGATCCTGATGTTTAACAACCAGATCTACGGGCTCACGAAAGGCCAGTACTCGCCGACCTCGGAGCAGGGCAAGGTCACCGGCTCGACGCCCTACGGCTCGGTCGACTATCCGTTCAACCCACTCTCGGTCGCACTCGGCGCCGAGGCCACGTTCGTCGCACGTGCGATCGACACCGACAAGCCGGGATTGACGAGCGTGCTCCGACGTGCAGCTGCTCATCAGGGGGCGGCGTTCGTCGAGATCCTCCAGAACTGCAACATCTACAACGACGGTGCGTTCGACTTCGTGCGCGACGAGAAGGAGAACCGCCTCTACCTCGAGCAGGGCTCCGCGGTGGGCGACACGGGCATCACGCACGACGAGCAGGACTTCGCGACCGCGTTCGCACTCTCGCGCGTCGGCATGGAGACGCACGGCGTTGTGCCGCTCGGGGTCTTCCGCGACGTGCAGCGCGCGAGCTACGACGAGCTTGCGCAGTCGCAGCTCGACCGCGCCGCGGAAGCGGGCGTCGGCGACTTGCAGTCGCTCATCGGCTCGGGCGACACCTGGTCGATCGGCTGATCTGTCTCGGCGCTTCGCCGCTCGACCGGCGGCTACGGGGAGCGCACGAGCGCCATGTCCTGCGGCTCGTCCCCTGGCGGGATCCTGGGCCAGATCGCTGTGTCGACCGGTCCTCCGGGGTGTGCCGCCGTCGTCTGGAAGAACGGAGCCCAGTCCTCCCAGACGCGAAGTGGCTTGCCGGCCACGGACCCTGGCAGTACGAGCCTGAAACGCCCCTGCGCATCCGGCCATGTCGCCGACAAGGGCTTGACGACTCCCGCCGGGCTCGACACGCCGACGAGCGTTCCCTCGTATACGGCACCGGGGTAGGAATGTGAGGCCGGCAGTGCCAGCGGGGCGGCCGCGTTTGCCGGCAGTTGCACATCCATCGTTGCGCTGTGCAGAGCCGAGAAGTTGACGTTCTTCCCTGTGGGCGACGAATAGGAAAGGTTGCCCGACGCAACCTGGACCGTCAGCGGCACCGGGTCCGCGCCCGACTCGTCGGAGGCGGTGAAGAATGAGACGTAGTGGCCGGCGGAATCGCTCGGCTGCGAGAACGTCCAGAAGTCGCGGTCCTGTGTCCGTGTGACGACCGTCGCGCCGGGGACAGGATGGCCGGCCGCGTCGGTGATCGTTCCGGAAAGGCGGTACGTGTAGAGCACCACGGGTGGGGGAGGCGATCCGCTCTGATAGCTGAGGTTCCCGGTCACGACGACGTTCCCGCGGGACATCCGGGCGTGCAGGTCGGTCACGCCGTACCCGACGCTGAACGCTCCGGCGGCGCGCAAGAGCGCAGCCCGGTCACTGCTCGACAGCGCCTTGCCGTCGACACTCGCACCGGACAGGCGTTCCACGCGAGCGACGTGGCGCCGGGGGATCGTGATGTCGAGGCGGTACGAGAACTGACCCTGGCTGTTCGTCCGGTTCAGGATCGAGTAGCCGTCGACCGCCATCGTCGCGCCGGCGACCGGACGACCTCGGAGCATCAACCTGCCTCTGGCGACCTCGTCGTTCGGGGTGGCGATGCTCCATTCACGAATCGAGAACGGTCCCTGTGTCGAAATCTGTGCGCCGCCCGCCGAAGAAGGCGCGACAGAGCGGCGGGCTGCGGCCGGCGTCGCCACCACGAGCGGGCTTGCCGGCGAGGCCGACCCCGGTTCGCGATCGAGCTGCGGGGCTGGCGATTGTGTGCCCGAGGCCCCGAGTGCGAAGACCTGCAGTTGCGAGAACAGTCCTCCGCCGGACGATGTGGGCGTTCCCCCGACGGTGATCGCGATGTACTCGGTTCCGCCTGCCGTAAAGACGGTCGGCCCGGCGGCGATCTGGTGACCGGTCTGGAACGTCCACAGGACCTTCCCCGTCTTCGTGTCGAATGCTCGCAATACCCCGTCGCCGCCTCCCGCGAAGCCGAGGCCGGATGCCGTCGTCGTCACCCCGCCCCGCTCGGGCTCTGGCGTCTCGAACTTCCAGACGCGCGCGCCCGTGTTCACGTCGATCGCACTGATCGAACCGTGATCGTGCCACCCCGCCAACTCGGTCCCGAAGTTGCCGTTCGAGAGCCCGAGGAAGACATCGCCGAGCACGAACTTGTGCTTCTTCTGGGTCGGTGTGAGCTTGGCCTGGATGTCGACTGCGGCGGTCTCCGCCGCCGCGTTGATCACGTAGTCGGTGGCAGGGTCGTACGACGCCGGCGAATAGTTGAGCCCGCCGAGGCTCGATGGGAACACCGTCACCGGCTCACCGGGGCGAAGAGCAGGATGCTCGACTCGATCGATCACCTTGACCCGGGAATAGAACGGCGCCCCGGTATCGGCGTCGAAGGCGTACCAGACTCCTTCCATCGTCGCGACCGATACGACGTGCCGCACGTGTCCGCCGACCTTCCCGTCGTAGACGAGCGGCGGTTGCGCGACGTCGTACGACCACTGGTTCCCCGAGATCAACTGACGCCACCACTTGAGCGCGCCCGTCTTGAGGTCGACGGCAATCAACGAGTCGGTCCGGGGGTTCGAGCCCGGCCGGAGTGAGGGGAAGTAGAGCGGCGTCGCCGATCCGGTGCCGAAGAAGACGGTGTCGGTTGACTCGTCGACGGTGACGGGCGTCCAGACCGCGCCGCCGCCGACGATGCGGCTCCGGGAACGCCAGCTCTGCTGCTCCGGCGGGATCGTCCAGACGGGGTTGGGCCACGCCGGCCTGAGGTTGGTCGTCCAGGCCATGACGTATCCGCGAACGCCGTACTCGGAGCCGGCGGCGCCCGCGATCACGCGGTGATCTGCGCAGACCGGCGCGCTCGTCTCCGAATAGCCATAGTTCGATGCAGCTCCCGGGACCGCGTCGCTGATCGCGACGCGCCCGAGCAACGCCCCGTTCGCCGGGTTCAACTTGTTGAGGTGCATGTCGAGCGTCAGCAGGAACAGGGCGCCGTCGCAGTAGGCGAGACCGCGGTTCGCAACGATTCCGAAGTTCTTGAACAGGCCGCTGTTCGCCGGCTTGAAGTGCCACAGGATCTTCCCGGTCGTACCGTCGACCGCGAAGACGTTCGCATCGTTCGTCGTCACGTAGAGCGTCCCGCCGATCGCGAGCGGAAACGACTGCTCACCACGCCGGACGTCCGGGTCGATCTGCTTGAAGTCGAGCGTGTACGCGCGACCGAGCCGAGCGACGTTCGCAGGTGTGATCTCCGTGAGGGGTGAATGCCGCGTGTTGTCGGCGGTGCGTCCGAAGCCCGTCCAATCGCCGGACGGTGCACCTGCTCCGGAAGCGCCCGACGCCAGAGTGAGCAACGCACCGGCGAGCACGGTTAGCAGTGCCATTCTCATTCCGAGAGCCTCCGGGTCTCGAGTATCCCGCCGCGAAGAAGCAGGAAGACCGGAACGAGAGCGAGTAGCGCCGGAATGGGGGCGAGGGCTCGCGTGTGCGGCGCGGAATCGACCACCCCCGTCGGACCGGCGCCGAGCTCACCGGCCAGCGCTTCCGCTGCGCCCGCCCCGGTCGGCGCCCGTGCGGCGGCCGCCAGCCTGGCGATGCTCAGAGCTGCCCCGTTGGGGTCCGGCCGGTAGCCGGCCTCGGGCTTCCCGTCCGCGCGAAATACGCGATCGGCACCGCCTCCGACGCGGAGAACAGCGAGTCGGATCCCGTGCTCGGCGAGAGAACGGGCGACACTCGCCGCGTCGAATGATCGGCTTTCTCCATCGGTCACCACGATGACGGCGCGCTTCTTCACCGTCCTCGGGAAGAAGCCCTGCGTCGCCAGTTCCGTCAAGGCATCGAACGTCGTCGCCACCCTGTTGACGTCCCGCGGCGGCGGGCTCTCGAGGCCGAGAGCTGAAACCGCCGAGTCGAAGGTGGCTTGGTTCGATGTCGGAAACAGGTCGGGAAGCACGCGGTCGGTGAACGTTGCGAGACCGACCGGGATGTTGCCGAAGCTCGAGGCGAGAGCCAATGCTTCGCGCTTTGCCCGCCCGAGCCGGCTCGAGCCCGAAGGCGACGGTGCCGCCGCCATCGACCGTGAGGTGTCGATGACGACGAACGCCTCGGCGTCGGTGCGCTCGCGGGCCGATCGCTCGGTGCGCACGACAGGCTGCATCGCGGCGAGCGCCAAGAGGCTGGTTGCGACCACGATGACCAGGCTGCGCGCCCGGAGCCGCGAGCCTGCCGGCGCGACGAGGCCGAGCAGTTTCCGTACGTGCGTTGCCCGTCGGTCGGTGGTGGACAGTGCGGCGAGTGGTACGAGAGCCAGCGCGGCGAGCAGGCCGGCCCACGGCGTCAGAAATGCAAAGGATGCAGCCAGCATCAATAACCCTGCCCCGGCGTGCCGGCACCGGCGCCGCGCTGTCCGGTCCCGCGGGGCCCACCGTTCGGACTCGGTCCACGTCGCGCGGCTTTGTTTCGGAGTGCGCCCAACGCGATCTCGAGGTTCGTCTTCGCGTCGACGTTCGCCGGGTCGAGGCGCGCTGCCGTCGTGAAGGCAGCGACCGTCCGATCCGCCGGGGCCAGGACCCGGGAGGTGCACTCGTCGAACCCCACGCGAGCACGCCGATCAGATCGTCGGCCTGTGACGCCTGGTCGGGCGAGCCGGAGGGCACGATGTTCGCGAGTCGTGCCTCCGCTTCCGCATGAGCGCGGGCCTGAGCCTGGCCGTTGTCGAAGCCGTACGCCGTGTGCTCGGCAGTGATGAACGAGCCGACAGCACGCTGCAGGGCGACGTCGTCGGTTGTCCCGAGAACGTATTCGGCCGCGCCGCCCACGATCGTCGGCGGACGACCGCCGGCATGCGACCAGCGACCGACGTCAACCGCAACCGCAATCGACAGTCCTGCCGCGATCAAGGCTGCAAGAGCCACCGCGACCCGAATCATGTGGGATCCCAGGCAAGCCGGTTCGACCAGAGCTCGTTGGCCGCAAGCGCAACGGCGAACACGCCCGCGAGTAAGCCGAGCCAGATCGGAACAGGCGCACCGGCGCTCCGAGGCTGGTCACCCGGCAGCCGCGCCTGCTGCACCGTCGCAGCGCGGCTGAGCAGGTGCGTGAACAACTGCTCGTCCTGAGGCTGGGGGTCGAGGGCGACCACCTTCACGGCGATTCCCCGGTTGCGATAGGCGAGGGCGACGCTCGCGAGGTTCGCAAGATCACCTGGGTCATCGGCGAGATCGCTGACGAGGATGACCCCGGCCCGTCGCAGCTGGCGCTCCTGAATCAACTGCAGGGCAAGGCCGAGGCCGGCGCCGATGCGTGTACCGCCGCTGAAGGAGTTCGTCCAGGGATTCGCGGGAAACCGTGCCCCGAACGCGCTTTCGCCGGATGGCAGGGTGAAGTAACGCGCGTACGGTTCGAGTGCGGCGGCGGGGGTCCCCGGCGGAAGTGCCTCGTACGCGACGTCCGAGAAGACGACCAGTCCGAAGCGTCCGTGTGTCGACGCGAGCTCTCGCAGGGTTTCGCCGATCCGCTGGTAGGTGTCGGAAGAAATGCTGGCCGAGAGATCGAGCACCACGATGCCGTTCGTGCCGTGAGGCAGGAACAGCAACGTGCGCGCCTCGGGCCTGGAGGCGACGGCGGTGGCCGCGAGCACGACGGCGACGAGCGCGCCCGCGAGGGCGACGCGCGTCGCGTTTGTCCGCCGACGTGCGTGACGAAGGCGGGGGAGATCGGCGAGCGGGATCGCGGGGGACGTCACGGGTCTCGCTCCACCGACTCGACGAACGACTCCGTTTGCGAGACGTCAGGCTCGTGCCGCGACCACGCGAGCCCGAGGGCATCGCGAGCGAGAGGTCGCCCGGCGAGTGCCCGTCCGAGAACATCAAGCGCGCGGCGGCGGTCGTCGGGGCCTCGCCGCAGGGAGGCGCGCACCAGATCGAGCGCCCGCTGAAGCGGTGTCCGCGGGTCGACCGGATCAGGAACGAGTCGACGCAACAGGGGCAGGGTCACGATGATCGCAAGGCCGATCAGTGCTGCCGCGATCCCAAACAGGAGGCCTTGCAGGAGACGCGGACGGATCGTGTACGAGGTCGGCGGCAGGCTCGTCTGACGCCGGAACGAGCGAAGCGGCTCTTGCGTCTCGTGAGTGGTCGCGCGCGGCAGGATCACGAGGGCCCTTCCGCCGAGGGTGAACCTGCGGCCGCCCGGGCCGGGCGCGCAGGCCGGGTCGAGGCACTGGAGCTCGTACGTCGAGCCGTGCTTCGCGCGGATTGCAAACGGTGCAAAGCTCGGCGGCGCACCGGGACCGAGCTTGACCGTGACGATGTCGCCGAAATGCGCGGGATTCGGCACCAGCGAGAGCACGAGGGCAGCCGCGAGTGCGCTCAACGGTGGCGTCTGCGTGCTCGGCGTCGCTCAGCCCAGCGCAGAAACGCGGCGAGGACGGCCGCGGGGTCCGCCGTTCCGAGGACCACCGGATCGAATTCGAGGGAGCGGAATCCAAGTAAGAGTGCTGCCAAGCGTTGCTCGTGCTCGTTCTTGAGTCGACCCGTCTCGGCTGCGCCGAGCCGGACGTCGCCACGCTCCTCCGCGTTTGCGGATGCGAACGGGACGAGAACACGCGCGATCGGCGGGAAGCTCTGCTCCCAGGTCGGGTCCTGCACCACGACTGGCACGACGTCCCACCGGGCAGCCCGCAGCCGGCTCCAGGTTGTCGCTCTGACCGGGGCGAGAAAGTCGGAGATGACGAAGACGAACGACCCTTGCGGCAACTCGGCGCGGTGCTTGGGAAGTTGGGCCAGCGTCCGGTCGAGACTCCCCTCGGGTGCATCGTGGGCGCCGCCCCTGACGCGCTCGAGCACGTGTTTCGGTGCGACCGCGCCCGGGGCGAGCACCCGTGTCCGCCCGCTGAGCGTGTCGGCGTGCCCGAGCTCGGCGCGTGCAGCAGTTGCCGAGCGCGCGATTGCCTCGGCCGCAGCTGATGCGGCCGCCGGTTTCGAGAGCCAGGGGACGTTGCCTGCGTAGAGGCCCATAGAAGGTCGTCTGTCCGACACGATGAGCACGCGAGGGGCTTCGTCGGAGTACGTCTCCCGGACGACGAACTCGTCGGATCCGCGCGCCGAGGAAAGGCGTGCCGAGGCGAACCAGTCGATCGAAGCGACGGAGTCGCCGGGCAGGTAGGGGCGGGTGCCTGAGACATCCGAGCCGCGTCCTCGTCGTGAGCTTCGGTGCTCGCCGAACGGCGTGCCGCTCAGGCGGCGCGGCACGAGTGGGAATGCGCGCTGCCGGGCGCTCACTTCGTCGAGGAGCCCGCAGGCCGACGTGCGTCCCACTGCGGTGCCGGACGGGGGGCGGTCGCGATGCAGGCGTCGAACACGCGGTGAGCCACCTCTTCAGCCGTTGGCTCTTCGTCGGCGAGGTACTCAGGAGTGATAACCAGTCGATGGAGGATCGCCGGAACGAAAAGCCGCTCGATGTCGTCCGGTTCAGCGTGATCGCGGCCCTCGATCAGCGCGAAGGCGCGCGCTGCGCGCTCGAGTGCGAGTGACCCCCGAACAGACGCTCCGAGCGTGACGAACTCGAGCGTGCGGGTCGCACGCACCAACTCGACGATCCACCGGCGCAGCAGGTCGGCCACATAGACCTCCTCGACTGCTTCTTGCAGGGTGGTGAGATCGTCCCCGGTCACGACGGGCGTCAACGCATCGAGCGGATGGCCGCCCTTCTGTCCGTCGACGATCTGCAACTCTTCGTCGGCGTCCGGATACCCGAGCGCGGTGCGGAGGAAGAATCGGTCGAGCTGAGCCTCCGGTAGTGGAAACGTTCCCTCCTGCTCGATCGGATTCTCGGTCGCCAGAAGGAGGAACGGATCGGGCAGGAGGTGGGTCACACCGTCGACGGTCACCTGCGCTTCGGCCATGGCCTCGAGCAGGGCCGACTGCGTCTTCGGCATCGCCCGGTTGATCTCGTCCACGAGCAGGACGTTGGCGAAGACCGGGCCGGCCCGGAAGCGAAACTCTCGCTCCCGCTGGTCGAACACGGTCAGCCCCGTCACGTCGGTCGGCTGCAGGTCGGGCGTGCACTGGATGCGCGAGGCGATCGTGCCCTCGACGCTGGCGG
Organism: uncultured Thermoleophilia bacterium; assembly: GCA_963715115.1. Classification (GTDB taxonomy): domain Bacteria; phylum Actinomycetota; class Thermoleophilia; order Gaiellales; family Gaiellaceae; genus PALSA-600. The sequence goes on along the minus strand of CAVQRE010000022.1, from coordinate 26,649 downwards.
CGATCGATCGGGCAAGGACGGTCTTGGCCGTGCCGGGGACATCCTCGAGCAGCACGTGCCCACGGCACGCGAGCGCGGTGAGGACGAGCCGGATCTGCTCGGTCTTGCCGATCACGACGGTCTCGACGTTTGCCTGCAGCCGTTCGGCGATCCGATGGGCCTGTTGCAGGCGACCTTCCACGCGCGGCATGGTACGTCGCGGAGGAGGTCATCCTGAGGGCGGGCGGCGGCGTCTGCCCTTTCGGCTCAGAAGATGATGACGGTGCCGATCGGGGCGAGCCGGCGACTCCGCCAGATGCGCCAGTAGTGGTACGCGCCGCGGTAGCTCCAGTTGACGAGCATGCTCGTATGGCCGCCCGGCTTCATGACGGTCGTGTTGGCGGCCCACATGTGGACTTCATACGGCCTGGTCCCCCTGTTCGCGAACTCGTACCGGATGACCACACCGCGCGGATAGCGGGAGATCCCGTTCTTCGTGTACCGACCGTTCGGGATGTGCACTCCCTTGTTGTCGACGAGTGCCTTGACCACGTACACGACTCCGGGCTTCGTGGTCTGCGGCCGCCCCGGAATCGCAGCGGGTGCGATCGCCAGGGCTGCAAACGCCGCTACGGTGAGTGCATACGGCGTCTTCACCGGCCCCATCGTAGCCTTGCCGTTCTGTTCGCAACTGCCGTGACGGTCGGATGTGGGGCCCACCGATCCGACTGGCCACAGCCGAACGGCGATGCTGCGTCGACGAGGTCTGCGAACGGGGCATCCATCGACGGGCGCACCGTCGGACGACTTCGTGTCGCCTGGCGGTTTCGTTTCCCGATCGCTCCGCGCGAGTCCGGCGTTGCGACGGCCACCCCGGTCGTGGTTCGAGGCGTCGTCTACGTCCAGGACATGCAGAGCAACGTGTTTGCTCTTCGCCTGTCGGATGGACGACTGCTCTGGAAGCGGCTCTTCCATGCCGGCACGCCGGGCCCGAACGGGCTTGCGGCCGACCGGGGCGTGATCTTCGGCAGCACCGACACCACCGTCTTCGCGCTGGACGGCACGGACGGCAGGCTCCGGTGGTCGCACCGGATCCTCGGGCGGCGTGAAAGCTTCGTCGACATCGCGCCGTTGGCTGCCGGTGGGCTCGTCTACACGGCCACCACCGGCTACGGCGCCGGCACGCGGGGAGCGATCTACGCACTCGACGAGCACACCGGTGCGGTTCGCTGGCGGTTCGACACGGTTCGTGGGCCGTGGGTGTATCCCGCCGAGGCAGGCGGTGGAGGCGCCTGGCAGACGCCGTCGCTCGCCGGCGGCGTCCTGTATGCCGGCGTTGCGAACCCCGTCCCCTGGGGCGGGTCGATTCGCCACCCGAACGGAGGCGCGTATCCGGGCGCCGCGCTGTACACGGACTCGTTGTTGGCGCTCGACGCGAAGAGTGGCGTCTTGCGCTGGTTCGACCAGGTGACACCTCACGACGTGCGCGACCACGACTTCCAGAACTCGCCGGTTGTCGTCGGTCACCTCGTGATCGGCTCCGGAAAGAGCGGCCGCGTTCTCGCCTGGGACGGGCGAACTCATCGCCGTGTGTGGAGTGCTCTGGTGGGACTGCACCGGAACGACTCCGGCCCGCTGCCGCGACGTCTGGTTTCCGTGTGCCCGGGGCTGCTCGGCGGCGTCGAAACCCCGATCGCCGTCGGCGGAGGACGCGTTTTCGTCCCGGTCGTCGATCTCTGTTACCGCGAGAACTCGACGGGTGCGGCCGCAGCCAGCTTCACGACCACGGATCCGTCTCAGGGGAGTGGGGAGATCGTGGCTCTCGACGTGGCGACGGGAAGGCGGCTGTGGAGCCGGCACCTCGCGTCGCCGCCCTTCGGCTGTGCGACCCTGTCGCGCGATGTCGTGTTCGTGCCAACCTTCGACGGGCGGATCGATGCCTACTCGGCGACCGACGGGCGGTTGCTCTGGCAAGGCCGAGCCCGAGCAGGCATCAATGCGTGTCCATCGGTTGCGAGCGGGACGCTGCTCGTCGCGGCCGGAACGGCTGAGCGGAGCTACCCGCGGCCCCGTTTCGAGCTGATCGCCTTCCGCGCCCACGGTTGAGCCTCCGCGCATCCGGCGAATGGAGCTCGCCTCAGGCCGTCGAGACTCGCACCGACGCGCGTCGCATGAGCGCGCGTGACCTCGTGTTGTCGTAGTCGACGAAGGCGTGCAGTCGCTCGATGCCGGCGGCGCGCGCGTCCTCGGCAAGGCGGGTCATCAACAACGTGCCGACACGGCGACCCTGCCAGTCGTCCGCGACTTCGACGGCGACCTCGGCGGCTCGACCGTCGCGGACGAGGCGGGCGATCCCGATCGCCTCGCAATCGTGGAGCGCGACGAGCACATGGTGGTTCTCGTCGACGCGCGCGAGGTGTTCGAGGTCGTAGGCGGTGAGGACGTTCTTCGTGCCGCCGAAGCGGGAGACGCGGGAGCGCGGCCCCAGGCGGTCGAAGACGGCCTGGACGGCGTCGGTCTCGCCGTCCCGAAGCGGGCGAATCGTGATTCCGTCGATCAGCTCCGAGTGCACGCGGTGCCTCCTTGGGCCGCCATCTCGTCGAGGCTACGGGCCGGGATGCGGCACGTCGTCGGCCGTGTTGGCGAAATCGGTCTCGTCCATCAGAACGATCTTGGGCACGCGAATGGCCCGCCGCGTCGGCGGCTCGGGCCATCTTTCGCTCATGGCCCGATCGGGCCAGTACGCTCTCGGCCATGGACCAGCAGGTCCGCCACCTGGATTTCGAGGGCCGTCGCCTGGCGTACTCGACGTTCGGCGAAGGGCCGCCGATCGTCATCGGGCCGCGCTGGGTCAGCCACCTCGACGAGGAATGGGCCGATCCGCGGCAGCGTGCCTTCTACGCGGAGCTCGCCGGCCGGCATCGCGTCGTCCGCTTCGATCGTGTCGGCTGCGGGCTCTCCGCACGCGAGCTCGACCCGCGTCCGACCATCGAGTCCGAGTCGCGGCAACTCGAGGCGGTGATCGATGCGATCGGCGAGCCCGCGATCGTCTTCGCGTCGTCGTGCTGCTGCGCCTCGGCGTCGCAACTCGCCGTGCGCCGGCCGGAGACGGTCTCGAAGCTCGTGTACTTCGGCGGTTACGCCGCGCGCGACGACATTCCCGAGGTGACGAAGCGGTCGCTGATCGAATTCGTGCGGACGAACTGGAAGCTCGGCGCGCAAATGCTGGCGGGCCTCTTCGACCCGCATGCGAGTGGCGACGAGATCGCGTACTACACGCGCATGCAGCGGCTGGCGGCGTCGGCGGAGGCAGCGTCGGTGTTTCTCGAGCTCGATCTCAATGCAGACGTTCGCGGCCTGATGCCTCGTGTCGCGGTGCCGGTGCTGGTGCTGCATCGCCGCGGCGACCGGACCGTGCCGATCGGCAGGGGCCGTGAGCTGGCGGCCTTGCTTCCCACCGCTCGTTTTGTCCCGCTCACCGGTGACTCGCATCTGCCGTGGTGCGACGATCAGCGGGAGCTGCAGCGTGCACTGGCGGGATTCCTCCACGGCGACGTCGTTGCGGAGACCGACGGTGACTCGCCGCTCACAGCCCGTGAGACGGAGATCCTGCGGTTCGTCGCGACCGGGATGAGCAATCGCGAAATCGCATCGACGCTGATTCTCTCGGAGCACACGATCCACCGGCACGTTGCGAACATCCTGCGCAAGCTCACGCAGTCGACCCGGACCGCTGCCGCTGCGCACGCCGCGCGCCAGGGTCTGATCTAGACACCGAGCCAGGCCGCGATCCGCGCGGCGATCTGCTCGCCTCGGTCCTCCTGCAGAAAGTGGCCGGCGCCTTCGAGCGGTGGATCGAGCTCGGCGTTCGGAAGCAGTTCGGCCATCTCCTCGGCGGCGCTGCGGCTGAAGATCGGGTCGCTGTCCGAGAAGAGGACGAGGGCCGGCTGTTCGAACGCACGCAGCCGCTCGCGCACGTCGAGCATCGCGTGTGCCGAGGCATGGCTCGAGCTCGTCGCGACGAGCTCGGGGAACATGGCGATTCCGACGCGCGCCTCCGGCACCGGAAACGGCGCGTCGTAGCCCGCGATCACGTCGTCGGCCACCGGTTGGACGAGCGAGAGCCGAATCAGCTGCCCGGCGACGATTCCGGTTCCGACCCGCCGCATGAACGCCTGGAAGCGGAGCCACTCGTCGTTCGGAGCCCGTGCTCCGATGCCGGTGTTGAGGACGACGAGACGCGCGATCCGCGCGGGGGAAGTGACGCACAACCGGAAGCCGATCGGGCCGCCCCAGTCCTGGACGACGACGGTGATGTCGCGAAGGTCGAGCTCTTGCACAAGGCGCTCGATCGCTGCGAAGTGCCTGTCGTACGAGTACCACCGGCGATCGGTCGGCTTGTCCGATCGGCCGAAGCCGAAGTAGTCGGGCGCGATGCAGCGCGTGCTCCGCGAGAGCGTGGGGATCAGCTTGCGGTAGAGGTAGGCCCAGGTCGGCTCGCCGTGCAGGAGCAGGATCGGCGCACCACTGCCTTCGTCGAGGTAGTGCATCCGGAGCCCGTCCTGCTCGATGTAGTTCGGATCGAAGTCGAAGCCGGACAGGGCCGCGAAGCGTTCGTCAGGCGTGCGATAGGCGTTCACTGCTCTGCCTCCTCGTCGGACGGTTCGAGGATGACACGCTCCGCGGGACGTCGCGGCAGCTCCGAGGCGACGTAGGAGCGCACCGCCTCGTCGATGCCGATGTCGCTGCTTCGCGCGTTCCGACAGGAACCACCGGTGCTCCAGCACCTGGTGGAACACCTCGGCCGAGGGGCAGCCGGCCCTCGAGCCCTTCGGGGACGGCTGCGACCGTGGGCTCGAACACCTCCTGGCGCCACTCGGACGCAACGGCCGACTCGGCCAGCGGGCGGCCTGCTTCGCGCTCGCGCGCCCCGCGATAGCGCGCGATGTCGTTGAGCATGCGGCGGGCCTGGTTCTCCTGTGCGTCGAGGCCGGTGAGCCGGAGCAGCCGGTGCCGGTGGTGCCCCGGTTCGACCACGTGAGGATCGAGCGAAGACGCGATACCCGCCCTCGGTCGCAGCGAGGACGATCTCCTCGACGTCGAAGCCGAGCTCGTTCAGCCGATGGAGGCGCTCGTCGAGCTTGTAGCGCTCGTCGGCGCGGAAGGTCTCATCGCGTGTCAGCTCGTCCCAGAGCGCGGTGTAGCGCGCGACGATCTCGTCACCCGTTTCATCCGGGTCGAGGTCGGCCGGCAGCCCGACCTCGGCATCGACGTCGAGCAGCTCGCCGACGATGTTCTGCTGCGCGATCTCGAGGTCGTAGGAACGCTGGCCGGACGAGAGCGCGCCGTGCAGCTCGCCGGTCTCGGCGTCGACGAGGTAGGCCGAGAGCGCGCCGGCGTCGCGCCGGAAGAGCGCGTTCGAGAGTGAGCAGTCGCCCCAGAAGAACCCGCGCAGGTGCAGCCTGGCGAGCAGCTCGACGAGCCCGTTCAGGAGATGCGTGCGCAGGTCCGGGATGCCCGCACTCGTGAAGAGCACGCGATACGGCAGCGAGTAGTCGAGGTGGCGCGTGATCAGGATCGCGTCGAGGTCGTCTCCGCGATCGGTGACGATGCCGACCGGCTCGACCACCGGGAGCGCCTGGCTCTGCAGCCGGCGCAGCAGCGTCCATTCGCGCCGGGCAGGTCGTTCCGGCAGCTCCTTGAGCGCGTAGAGCGCACCGTCGTACTCGACGAAGCGAACGACGTGACGACTGATCCCGCGAACCAGTGTGACGAGCCGTTCCGATTCCCAGTCTTCCAGCGGCGTCTGCCACGGCAGATCGAGGAAGCTCGGGTGGCCCGTGCGTGCGACCAGCTTGAACGTCGAGCTCAGGCTACGAGTGTAGGACGGACGACCGGTTGTCGTCGACGAAGCACGTAGAAGCCGCCGGCAGTTGCAGCGAGCGCGCAGGCGCCGGCGACGGTGAACGCGAGCTCGGTCCCGCCGCGGTCGCAAAGCCAGCCGACGAACAGCGCGCCGAAGGGAGAGAGGCCGTTCCAGGCGTAGAAGTACAGACCGAGCACGCGGCCGCGCAGGTGGTCGGGCGTCGAGAGCTGGATCTTGGTGTTCGCCGTCGCCGTATAGGCAGCGAACGACAGGCCGCAGACGAAGAGGAGCGCCGCGGCGAGCGAGAGGCTGTGGGCCGGTGCGATCAGGAGCTCTGCCAGCCCGAAGCTGCCGGCTCCGATCAGCAGCACGCGCCAGCTCGCTCTTCGCGAACGAGGCGCTCAGCAGTGCGCCGATCAGCGCGCCGACGCCGAAGCTGGCGGAGAGGATCCCGAGCGAGCGAGGGCCGGCGTCGAACGTCTGCTTCGCGAGCAGGGGCAAGAGGATGTTGAAGTTGAAGCAGACGGAGGCGAAGACGACCATCATCGCGAGCACGACCTTCACCGTCGTCGAACGACGTGCGTAGCGGAGGCCTTCTTGTGTTCCGCGCCACACCGTCGGGCGCGTGCGGTTCTCGAGCGGATAGAGATCGTCCGTTCGCATCGCGAGTAGTGCGGCGAGCACAGCGAGGAAGCTGACCGCGTTGATCGTGAAGGCCCAGCCTGCACCGAACGACGCAATCACCACACCTGCCACCGCCGGCCCGAAGATGCGCGCCGTGTTGACGAGGCTCGAGTTGAGCGCGATCGCGTTGGGCAGTTCGTCACGACCGACCATGCGGAACGTGAGGTTCTGGCGGGAGGGCGCGTCGAACACGAGTGCGGTGCCGGTCAGTGCCGCGATCACGTAGAGCTGCCAGAGCTGTGCGTGCCCGAGCAGGGTCACGGCTGCGAGCACCGCGGACAGGGCCATCTGGACGGCCTGGGTGACGATCACCGTCCGGCGGTTGTCGAATCGATCCGTGACGACACCTGCGAGCAGTCCGAGCACCGTGAACGGGCCGAATCTGCAGATCGAGATCAGTCCGACGGCGAGCCCGCGCGATCCCGGCGGCGCGAGCTGGATCGCCAGCCAGTACATCGCGACGTTCTGCATCCAGGTCCCGCAGACCGACGCCAGCTGGCCGGTGAAGAAGAGGCGGTAGTTGCGGTGGCGGCGGAGGCTGACGAAGGTCCGGCGTGACGCGAGTGCGACAGCCGTCATCGGGCCTGCGATTCGAGCAGCCGTTCGAGCGGCTCGATCGCGGCTTCGATCCGATCGCGTTCGTCGTCCGTCAACCCGTTCAGGTGCTCGACGAGCCAGGCCGTGCGGCGCTTGCGAACCGACCGAAGAACACGCTCGCCTTCGTCGGTGATCCGCAGCCCGATCCGGCGCCGGTCGGAAGCCCGCGCCCGCTCGATCAGGTTCGCCGCTTCGAGGCGGCCGAGGTGGCCGGACATTCCCGGGGCGGAGATGCGCTCGCGTTCGGCAAGCTCGGAGGCGGTGATGTCGGGGCTGGCAGCGATCTGCGACAGCAGTGAGACTTGCCCGCCGGTGACGCCGAGTGAGTGGATCTCACGGCGGAGCTCTCGCGCCAGACGCAATAGCGCCGGCCGGAGCCTGTTCGCAATCGCCACCGTGTCATTCGTTTCCTGAACCATTAACCTGGTTAACTATAGCACGTCGCGCGGACGGTTGCGGGTCAAGGTAACGGGTACGGTGGCGCCGTGGCGAACCCGCTCGAGTCTCTGAAGGCGCTCGGCGAGCAGTTGCGGGCCCAGATCGGAGAGGAGCTCGACTTCGAGCCCCTGCGGCGAACCGAGCCGGCGCGTCCGCTCGACGAGCTGCTCGAGGAGCTCGACGCCCTGCCCGGGCTCGAATCGGTCAAGGAGCAGGTGCGCGCGCTCGTGGCATTCCTCCGCGTCCAGGCGCGCCGGAAGGAGTCGGGGCTCTCGGAGGTCGCGACCACCCAGCACCTGGTCTTCCTCGGCAATCCCGGAACGGGCAAGACGACGGTCGCCCGGCTGCTCGCCCAAATGTACCGGTCGATGGGGCTGCTGCGCCGCGGTCAGCTGGTCGAGGTCGACCGGGCCGGGCTGGTCGGGCAGTACGTTGGCCTAACCGCGATCAAGACCGAACGTGTCGTCCGACGCGCGCTCGATGGGGTGCTCTTCGTCGACGAGGCCTACGCGCTCGCGCGCGGCGAAGAACGGCTCGACTTCGGTGACGAGGCGATCGAGACGCTCCTCAAGCGAATGGAGGACAACCGTCACCGCCTCGTCGTGATCGTTGCCGGTTACCCGCGGCTGATGAACCGATTCCTCGAGTCGAACCCCGGGCTCCGCTCGCGGTTCTCACGCGAGATCACGTTCCCCGACTACTCGACCGACGAGCTCGTCGAGATCTTCGGGCGCTTTGCAGCCGAGGCGGAGTACACCCTCGCGGACGATGCGGCGGACGCGCTGCGGTCGATCTTCGAGGGAGCCGAGCGGCACGAAGGCTTCGGGAACGCGCGCTTCGCCCGAACGCTCTTCGAGCAGGCCTTGAACGCTCAGGCGCTTCGACTCGGCTCCGGCGACGTGGAGGCACTCTCGCCGGGCGAGCTGATGGGCGTCACCGCCGCCGACGTGGTCGCCGGCGCGCGGACGCTCGGTGAGAGCCCGGCGGACGCGCGGGAGCGCGGCTCGTGGTTCGGCCGTCGCCGTTGACCCACGCCTGCCGGGCGACGTAAGCCGCCCCCGTTACCCTGGGGTGGGTGAGAGCCGGAGCCGCCGTGCTGCTCGCCTCGATCGCCGCGTTCGTGGCGGTGCCGAGCGGGCGGCCTGACACCGGCTCGTGCGGACTGCCGACGTCGACGCCGCTCTGGGTCGACTACGCCGGCCACGATGCACCGATCACCCCCAGGCCGGGGCTCGTGCTCGCCGTCTCCTCGGGCACGACGGTGCCGACGGCGATGCGCCAGGCCGGTGCGGCGACCGTCTTCTTCGACCTGCACCTGAACGACCGCATCGGGACGCCGTCGGCACCGGCCGACCCGTCGACGATCCAGGAGAAGGCGGCCAAGGAGTTCGCGTTCGCCCAGCAGGTCACCGGCTGCGCGACGCCGCTGATCGCCGAGAACGAGCTGTTCGGCGCGCAGACGCCAACGCCGTGGAGCGTGAGCAACGCGCAGTACCGGGCGAACGTGCTCGCACTGGCACAGGCCCTCGACGCGCTCGGCGCGACCGTCGGGATCACGATCGCCAACCCGCCGTACACCGGTGGCGACGCAGCCGACTGGTGGCGCCAAGCGGCAAAAGCGGCGATCCTGATCCGTCAGGTCTACTTCACGGCTCCCGGGCCGAAGGGCCTCTACGGGCTCGGGCCCCTGCGTGCCAGTCGTTCGATGCGGCGCGGCATGCGGGGGCTCGTCGGTCACTTCGCACAGATCGGCATTCCGGCGTCGCGCGTCGCGCTCGAGTTGCAGTTCCAGTCTGCACTCGGCCAGGGCGGTAGGAACGGCCTCGAGCCGACTGCGGCGTGGCTCGAGATCGTGAAGCTCGAGGCGCTGGCCGCGAAACAGGTCGCCGCTGAGACACATGTCGAAGGGATCTGGTCGTGGGGATGGCCTGCGTTCTCGGCAGCGGGTGCCGATCCCGACAAGCCGGCGGCTGCATGCGTGTACCTCTGGGCGCGCGACAACTCTTTGTGCGACGGCCCAGCGCTGGCCGGACCGGACTTCGACACGTCGCTGACCGAAGGTCAGATCATCCTGCCGGCGGGTGTCCGGTGCTCGCTCGACGGACAGACGATCCGCAAGGCGGACGTTGGTCGCGCTGCGGCGCTCACCGGAGATCTCGACTCCGCTGCAAGTGCGATGCTCGAACGCGCGGTCCTGCGAGCGGCCGAGCCCATCGACCCTTCGACGGTGCTCTCGGCGGAGCGCGCGATCGTGCGTGACCGCTTCGGGGGCAGCATGCCCGCTTACCGAGCGGCACTCGTGGACGCCCAGGTCACGCTTGCCGACGCGCGCGCGATCATCGCTGACCGTCTCGGGCGCGAGCGCGTCGAGGAGCGGTTCCGGCCGCGATCGCCGTCCGCAGCGAGCGTGGGGGCGTTCATCACGACGTACGCAGCGACTCGTGTGCGGCTCGTGACGGTCGCGCCGCGTGCTCCCTGGCTCGGCGACGTCGACGAGGGGCTCGCGGTCGAGACACTCGCACCGATCCAGGTGTTTCGCCTCGCGACGAACCGCAACGCGTCGATCGACACGATCGACGGGCGGTTCACCGTCCGGCCGCTGGCCGCCCCGTTGCCGCTCTTCGCACTCACGCGTGTGCAGGCGGTCGGCGTGGCGAAGAACATTCTCGGCCGCTTCGCCCGGGACGACGTGTTCCAGTCGTGGCTGCGTGGGCAGGAGGGCAAGCTGCTCGGCTCTGCGGTGTGCGCACGTGACGACCTGCCGGCGGAGGCCGACATCGACCTGACCGCCTGGCTGCCGTTCCTCGGCGATTAGGACATCACCGTAGGTCGAGCACGCGCTGCGCCTTCCCGGCCGACCGCTCGAGCAGGCCGGGCTCGAGGACGTCGACGCCGACCGTGACGCCGGCGTTCTCCTTGACGAGCGCAGCGAGTCTGGCGCCGTTTGCGGCGCGCGTCTCGAGGCCGGCGGCGTTGGCGCGAGCCTCGACGTGCACCGTCAGCTCGTCGAGCCGTCCCGGACGCGTCAGGACGAGCTGGAAGTGGGGTGAGAGGCCGGGGATGCGCAGGATTAGCTCCTCGATCCGTGACGGGAACAGGTTGACGCCTCGCAGGATGATCATGTCGTCGCTGCGGCCGGTGATCTTCTCGACACGCCGCATCGTGCGTGCGGTTCCGGGCAGTAGCCGCGTCAGGTCCCGTGTGCGGTAGCGGATCACCGGCATCGCTTCCTTCGTCAGCGAGGTGAAGACGAGCTCGCCGCGCTCGCCGTCGGGCAGCACCGCCCCCGTCTCGGGATCGACGATCTCCGGATAGAAGTGGTCCTCCCACACGTGGAGCCCGTCCTTTGCCTCGACGCACTCGCATGCGACGCCGGGCCCGATCACCTCGGAGAGCCCGTAGATGTCGACCGCGTGCATGTCGAATCGACGCTCGATCTCGCGTCGCATCTCGTCGGTCCACGGCTCGGCGCCGAAGATCCCGACCTTGAGCGACGTGGCGCGGGGATCCCGGCCCTGCCGCTCGAACTCGTCGAGGATCGCGAGCATGTACGAGGGCGTCACCATGATCACCTCCGGCTCGAAGTCGTTGATCAGCTGCACCTGACGCTCGGTGAGCCCGCCCGACACGGGGATCACCGTGCAGCCGAGCCGCTCGGCGCCGGCGTGCGCGCCGAGCCCGCCGGTGAAGAGCCCGTAACCGTAGGCGATGTGGACGCGGTCGCCCGGCTTGCCGCCGGCCGCTCGAATCGACCGGGCGACCACGTTCGCCCACATGTCGAGGTCATCCTTCGTGTACCCGATCACAGTGGCGCGCCCGGTCGTGCCGCTCGATGCGTGGATGCGTGCGATCTGCTCGCGTGGCACGGCGAACATCGCGAACGGGTACGAGGCTCGCAGGTCCTCCTTCGTCGTGAACGGCAGCGCCGCCAGGTCGTCGAGGGTGCGAAAGTCGTCGGGGTGCGCATCGGCTGCGGCGAACTGCATCCGGTAGAACGGAACGTGCTCGTACGCATGCCGGAGAGTCCATCGCAATCGCTCGAGCTGGAGCGACGCGAGCTCGTCCCTGGAAGCACGCTCGATCGGCTCGAGCTCGTCCGGATGTGGCGCCAGGTCGAGGAGCACTTCACCCGAGCATAGAGGCGCCGTCCGCACGGATACGGGCAGGCCCGGCACGGTTCGTCGGCCGAGCCTGCCCGTCTGCTGGGCGCGCGAACTACAGCGTGGGAGCGGTGGCGGGCGGGGCCGGCGGCGTCTCGGCTGCCGGGGGCTGCTGGCCGGCGGCATGGAAGCTGGCGCGCAGCTTCAGCACCGCGATTCGCGCCTTCAGCACGGCGGCCCGCATTTCGAGGTTCGTCGCCCGGATCTGCAGGTTCGCCTGACGGATCAGCGGACGAAGCTGTGTGGTCGGAACGCCCTGCAGGCGCGCCGCCTTCACGTCGGCACGGAGTTTCGCGCGATCGCCGAGGCAGACGCTGAGCAGTGACTTCCAGTCGCCCGTGAGCTTGAGGATGTCGACCCTGATCTTCAGGCGCGCCGCCTTTGGATCGGATGTTCCCGCGAGGGAGTTCGCGTCCGCCTCGAGCGTGTTCGCGTCGGCGACGACGGTGTCGTGCTTGGTCTGGACGTCGGACACGAGCTTCGCGATGTCCGCCTGCACCGTTGCGACGGGGTCGTCGGCGAGCGCGGTGACCGGCACGAGGGCCGCGACGGTGATGGCCAGTGCCGTGAGGTAGAGGATCTTCCGCATGGTCTTGGGTCAGCTCCTGGGGTATCGGTTTTGCGAGGGAGGTGCCGACGGAGCGTGTGCGCGGGGTGTCAGCCCGGCGTCTCCCGAACGTAAGACGTCGGTAAAAAGAGAGTCAGCTCAGCTGGAAGACCTGCACCGACTCGATGTACCCGATCGAGTACTCGTTGTTGTCGGTGCAGTGCATGCCGAAGGACGCCTCGCCGCCGGTCCATAGCGCCACGACCGCGCCTGCATCGGAGGTGGTCGGCGTGTACGCCGTGTTCTCGCCCCAGGGCCCCGTCAGGTGCATCGTGATCTCGTGGCCGGTGAAATGGCCGACGACGAGGAACGTGGCCGCTGCGGCCGGCCTGAACTCGATGTAGGCCGCGCTTCCGACCCATTCGCCGGCGGGGCCCGTCTGCACGATCGTGTCCATGAAGATCAGGTCGGAGCTCGTGTCCCAACGGCCCGGCATGTAGACGTCGATGTTCCCGAGCGGGTCGTACGGACGCCGCGCCGTGAGCTCGAGCAGCGCCGGCTCGGTCGTCGTGACGTCCTCGTGCGCGAGTTCGGACGCGAGCTCGGAGATCCGCGCGCTGCTCACTCGCTGCAGCAGCGGCACGTCGATCGAGACATGAGTCTCCGGTGTCGTGCCGCGGAGCGATCCGTGGCCGTTGGTGGGTGCCGTGGGACGGGACACGCTGCTCTCCCTCCTCCGGTGCCGCAGAGCCGGAAACTCGATGACGACCTCCACGGTACGCCCTGCGCGCCGCCGCATCAACTCGCAGCGAGGGCGCCGGCGATCGTCAATGGGACGAGCAGGAGGCCGAGGCGCGAATAGGTCGCGACCGATGCGTTTGCCCCGACCGCCCGCGCCGTGCGGAGCCAGAGGAATGCCGACAGCGATCCGGTGACGGCGAGGTTGGGGCCGAGGTCGAGCCCGACGAGCAGCGCGGCTGGGTGTGCCGGCGGCTGCGCCGAGAACAGCACGGCAGCAGGGAGGTTGTTGAGCAGGACGGATGCAACGGCCGACGTGGCAGCGGTCGTCCACGTTCCACTCGTGGCGAGCAGTGCCGCTGGAGCGTGCCACGCGCGGGCGAGCGTGCCGAGGAAGACGGCGAACGCGAACAGCGTCGCGAGTGTCCGAACACCGACTCGCGGGATCTCGCGCCGAAGTGCGGTCGTACAGAGCCCGACCGCGAGCACGGGCAGCGCCGGCTGGTTGACGCCGAGGACGAGCGCGGCTGCGACCGTGATCGCGATCGCGCTCACCCCGATGTGGACCGGTGGCGGCGTGGCCGCCTCGGGTGCTCGTGCCTGCGGCCGAAACGCAACGACGACGAAGGTCGCGGTCAGCGCGCACGACGCGAGCCACGCGCGGAGCATTCCCGGATCGGCACCCGAGCCGCCCAGCACGAGCAGGTTGGTCAAGTTCGATCCCGGCAGCAGCAGAGAGGCCGAGTTGGCCATGAACACCGAGCCGTAGAGAAAGGGCCGCTCGCTCGTGCCGCACCGTCGGGCGGCGTGCACGAGCACCGGTGTCATGAAGACGACCGAGGTGTCGAGGTTGAGGACGGCCGTCACAAGCGCGACCGTGGCGAGCAGTGCCAGCAGCAAGGCGCGCGGGGGAAGGCCGACTCGAACGATGTGCGCGCCGGCTGCCTCGAACAGGCCGTCGTCGGCTGCGACCGACCCGATCAACAGCAGCCCGGTGACGAGCGCGAACGGTGGCCAGGACTGACCCGCTGCGGCTAGGCTCTCGTGCCATAGCACGCTTAACAGTTAAGCAGGCTTAACGAATGCCTCGGCCCAGGCACCGCGCCTCGAGCCGCGACGCGGCGGCGGCGCTTGCCCGGACTGCGCCGCTCGTGAGCCGCTGGGTCGAGCGGTTGCTCGCTTCGCACGAACCGGCGCTCACGGTCGCCCAGTACCTCGTGCTCGAGGCGGTTGGATCGGGGGAGGTGCTCGGGGCCGACCTTGCGCGGCGGGCCGCGGTGTCACCGGCCGCCGTCTCACAGCTCGTCGGCTGGCTCGAGACGGCCGGCCTGCTCGAGCGAGAGCGGCTGCCGGGCGATCGCCGGCGCCAGCGCCTCGGGCTCACGGATGCGGGCCGCTCGTGCCTTGCTTCGGTCAGCTCGTTGCTGCAGGACCGGTTGGCGGATCTGCTCGGTGGTCTGCACGGTCCCGAGGCCGATGCGCTCGTGCGGCTACTCGGCCACGTCGAGGCGGCACTCGCCGGGACGGCGCCGCCGCCACGCCCGCGCCGGCCCCCGCATCCACCCGGGCATCCGCGCCCGCGGCCGCCGAAGCGACACGAGTGAGGGCCTGCCCGGGCTCCTACGATACGAGGGCGTGGAAGCCTCCGGCCACGATCACTCGCACGGTCATCTCGAAGCCGACGCCGATTCGCGCCGGCTGACGATCGCGCTTGGGTTGATCGTCGCCCTCATGGTGGTCGAGGTCGCCGCCGGAGTGCTGGCCAGCTCGCTGGCGCTCGTCTCCGACGCCGCGCACATGCTCACCGATGCCGGTGCGCTTGTGCTCTCGCTGGTCGTGATCCGGCTCGTCCGAAGGCCTGCCGGCGGGAACCTGACGTTCGGGCTCAGGCGCGCCGAGATCCTCTCCGCGCAGGCGAACGGGGTGACGCTGCTCGTGCTCGCCGGCTTGATCGTCTACGAGGCGATTCGTCGGTTGATCGAGCCACCGCAAACGGTCGGCATCGTCGTTCTCGTCGTTGCGCTCGTCGGGATCGGCGTGAACGTGCTCGCGGCTGGGCAGCTCGCGCGCGCGAATCGCAGATCGCTCAACATCCGCGGCTCCTATCTGCATCTCGTGACCGATCTCTTCGCCTTCGTTGCGACCGCTGTCGCCGGTCTGATCATCATCACGACCGGGTTCGACCGCGCCGATCCGATCGCCTCGCTCCTGGTGGCGGGGATCATGCTCTGGGCGGCCTACGGGTTGCTCCACGACTCCGGCCGCGTGCTGCTCGAAGCCGCGCCCGAGGGCATGAGCGTCACCGAGATCGGTGAGGCGATCGCCGCGTTCCCGCACGTCGAGAGCGTCCACGACCTCCACGTCTGGGAGGTGTCGTCGGGCTTCCCGGCCCTCTCGGCGCACGTGCTCGTGCGACCCGACGACGACTGCCACGGCGTTCGTCGCGGCCTCGAGCGGCTGCTCGTCGACCGGTTCGGAATCGAGCACACGACGTTGCAGGTCGACCACTCGCAGACCGAGAAGCTGATCGCTATCGAGCGGCAAGGCGCTTCCGATAGGTAATTTCCGGTTTCGGTCGTTTGCATTCGAGGAGGAGACGATGGCGCTACAGCTTGGTGAGACGGCACCAGATTTCGAGGCCGAGACGACGGAGGGACGGATCAGCTTCCACGACTGGATGGGCGACTCCTGGGCCGTGTTGTTCTCGCACCCGAAGGCCTTCACACCGGTCTGCACGACCGAGCTCGGGTATATGGCGAAGATCAAGCCCGAGTTCGACCGCCGCGACGTCAAGATCATCGGCCTCTCCGTCGACCCCGTCGAGAAGCACTCGACGTGGGCGAAGGACATCGAGGAGACACAGGGGTATGCCCCCAACTACCCGATGATCGGTGACAGCGACTACAATGTGTCGAAGCTGTACGGGATGCTCCCGCCGGACGTCGACGGTGATCCGGCTGCGCGGACCCCGGCGGACAATCAGACGGTTCGGAACGTGTTCGTGGTCGGGCCTGACAAGAAGGTCAAGCTCGTTCTCGTCTATCCGATGACGACGGGCCGGAACTTCGACGAAGTGCTCCGGGTGATCGACTCACTGCAGCTGACCGCGAAGAGCAAGGTCTCGACGCCCGTCAACTGGAAGGACGGCGAGGACGTGATCATCGCGGGGTCGGTTTCCGACGACGAGGCGAAGGAGCTCTTCGGCGAGTGGGAGTCGCCGAAGCCGTACATCCGCATCGTTCCGCAGCCGCGCTGAGAGAACAGCCGCGCTGACACATCGCGCGGCGACGATGCCGCGAACAGTCGAGGGAAGAGATGGGCTCGAGCACGACCTGGGGCTTGCTGGCGGCGACTTTCACTGCGTCGTTCGTCGAGTTCGTCGAAGCGTTGACGATCGTCGTCGCGATGGGCGCAACCCGGAGCTGGCGGTCGGCGCTCGCCGGCTCCGCGGTGGCGCTGGCCGCGCTCGCCGTCTTCACGGCCGTCGCGGGCTACGCCCTCGTGACCTGGCTGCCGCGCTCGGCGCTCGAGCTCGTGATCGGCGCATTGCTGTTGATCCTCGGCCTGCAGTGGCTACGCAAGGCAATCCTCCGGTCGGCCGGTCTGAAAGCGCTGCACGACGAGGACGAGGTGTATCGCCGCGAGGTCGCCGCCGCCCGGGCTGCGGGCGACGAACAGCGGCTCGGCCTCGATTGGTTCGCCTTCGTCGTCTCGTGCAAGGGGGTCTTTCTCGAGGGAGCTGAAGTGGTGTTCATCGTGATCACGTTCGGCCTCAACGCGCACGACGTTCCGCTCGCCGCCGGCGGTGCCGCTGCCGCCTTCGCGGTTGTCGTGGCGATCGGGGCGATCGCCCACCGGCCGCTCGCGCGCGTCCCCGAGAACACGCTCAAGTACACCGTTGGTGTGCTGCTCGCGAGTTTCGGGACGTTCTGGTCGGTGGAAGGGCTTGGTGTCTTCCAGCCGGGGAGCGCCGACCTCGAGTGGCCCGGGGGAGACTGGTCGATCCTCGTACTCCTGGTCGCGTGGCTCGTGCTGTCGCGTCTCCTGATCCGCGGCCTGCCGTTGCTCGCACGCCGCAACGTCCCGGCGGTCGCAACGCAGTGACCGTCGCGTCGTCGCTGCGCGCCTTCGGCCGCTTTTGGTGGGACTTCGTGGTCGGCGACGACTGGAAGATCGCCGTCGGCGTCCTCTTGACCCTGCTCGTCGGCGGCATGCTGGCGACGAGCGCTGCCACCGGTGCCGACTGGCTCGCTCCGGTGATCGGCGGCATCGCGCTCCTCGTCTTCGTGGCGGAGATGGTCATCGACGTCCGGGGCTCCTGACGTGGACGAAGTCGGAATCGGCATCGTCGGCTACGGGTTGATGGGCCGTGCCCACGCGCACGGGTACGCCGTCGCTCCCCGCGTCCGCGACCTGGCCGTGATGCCGCGGTTGCGCGCGATCAGCGGGCGCGACGCGGCGGCGGTCGCGTCTGCAGCCAGGCGCTACGGCGTCGAGGAGTGGACGGTCGACTGGCGCGAGCTTGTCGCCCGCAACGACGTCGACATCGTTGACGTGTGCACGCCGCCGGGGACCCATGCGGAGATCGTGCTCGCGGCGGCGGCTGCAGGTAAGGCCGTCGTTTGCGAGAAGCCGCTCACAGCCGACTATGCATCCGCGCGGGCGGCTGCAGACGCAGTCGCAGCAGCCGGCGTGCACAACGCCATCGGGTTCAACTACCGCCGCCTGCCGGCCGTCGCGCTGCTGCGGCAACTCGTCGCAGAGGGGGCGGTGGGGGAGGTGCTGCTCTGGCGCGGCAGTTGGCTGTCGGACGAGTTCCTCGACCCGGACATCCCGTTCGACTGGCGGTTCGAACGCCGGCTCGGTGCCTCGACGCTTGCCGACCTCGGCGCGCATCTCGTCGACCTCGCGCTGTGGACCGTCGGCGAGATCGACGAGGTCGCGGCGCAGTCGGAGACGTTCACGCGCGCGCGAAGCGGCCGCGAGGTTGATGTCGACGAGGCCTCGTCAGCCCTTCTGCGCTTCGCCGGCGGGGCACGGGGAACACTCGAGGTCGCGCGAGTGTGTGCGCGTCGCCCGTGCGATTTCGTCGTCGAAGTGAATGGGACGAAGGGAACGCTCCGCTTCGACTACGCGAGGCTCAACGAGCTCTGGTTCGGCGATCAGGGGGACGACGGGCGGCTGTATGGGCTCCGGCGCATCCGCGCGGAGCATCCATCGCATCCGTACGCCGCGGACGGTTGGCCGATCGGCCAGGGCGTCGGCTACGGCGTCAGCTTCGTCAACCAGGCCGCCGACCTGCTCGAGCGCTGGCCGCGCGAGGCCTGGGAGCCGGGTCTCGACCACGGGGCGCGCGTGCAGGCCGTGTGCGAGGCAATGGAGCGTGCGGCGGGGGAGCGCCGTTGGGTACGCGTCGACGAGGTCACGGGTTGAGCTCCCGGGCAACCGTCCGCGCTGCGGTGATGACGGCGCCGGGGGAGATCGGGGTCGAGACCTTCGAAATGCCGGAGCCAGAGCCGGGTGCCGTTGTGCTGCGGGTCAACCTCTCGGGCGTCTGCGGGACGGACAAGCACACGTTCCGCGGCGAGACGATCCAGTACGCCGGGACGCCTCATGAACGGCAGCTCGCCTACCCGTTGATCTGCGGGCACGAGAACGTCGGAGTGGTCGAGGCGGTCGGCGGTGACGTCCGGTCCTTCGACGGAACCCGCCTCTCGCCCGGCGATCGGGTTGTTCCCGGCGCGAACGTGCCGTGTGGAACCTGCTGGTACTGCAGAAACGACCAGCCGTATTACCTCTGCGAGCACCTCGAGGACTACGGGAACTCATTGAATGTCTCCCGTGCGCCCTCGCTCTTCGGCGGCTGGGCCGAGCTGATGTACCTGCTTCCCGGCACCCCGCTCTTCCGCGTGCCGGACGAGCTCGAAGACGAGCTCGCGGTGCTCACCGAGCCGATGGCTGTGACACACGGCGTCGATACTGCCCGTAACGTTCTCGGAATCACGGGCGGCGAGAGCGTCGTCGTGTTCGGGATCGGGCCTCTCGGCCTCTGCCATCTGCTGAAGTCGCGTCTGACCGGCTGCGGTGAGCTGATCGCGATCGATCGCCTGGGCTCGCGTCTCGAGTCGGCAGGCGAGCTAGGCGCGACATTGACGCTGAACGCCTCGGAGCTCGACCAGGACGAACTCGTCGCGCGGGTGCACGAGCACACGACGCGCGGAGCGGACGTCGTCCACGACTGTTCCGGCGTCCCCGGCACCTTCGGCGCGGCGCTGCGCATGGCCCGTCCTGGCGGGGTGGTCGTCGAGTCGGGGGACTTCGTCGACCTCGGGCCTGTCGAGATCAATCCGAACCGCGACATCTGCGCGCGGAGCGTGACGGTGATCGGCATCGGTGGAGAGCGCGCCACGGCATATACACCGTCGCTCGAATTGCTCGCCGCCAACCGCGCGTCGCTTCCGATCGATCGGATCGTTACGCACCGGCTGCCGCTCGAGCGGGCGGCCGAAGCGCTCGAGCTCTCGCAACGCGACGGCGCGATGAAGGTCGTGCTCGACCCCCGTCTGTAGTCAGGCAGTTAGCGCTCGCGGTCGTAGCCGAGAGCGCGCGAGATGTCGCGCGCTCCGTCGAGGAGGAGGCGCACGAACTCGTCGCGCTCGTCACCCAGCACGAGCGACTTCATCCCGCCGATCGAAAGCGCGGCGCGCACCCCCCCGGTGTAGTCGAGGATCGGCGCGCCGAGCGACGCGATCCCCGGGGTGACGTCCTCGTCGCTCACGGCATACCCGCGCTCGCGCGTCTCCTCGAGCTCGCTGAACAGCTCCTCGGGTGACGGTGGCGACTCGTCCCCAAGGGGCTCGAGGCCTTCCTCGGCGTACTCCTCCCAGTCGGACTCCGGCTCCCAGGCGAGCAGGGCCCTCGGGCCTGCGCCCGCATGGAGTGGCAGCGATCCTCCCAGGCGAAGGGCTAGCGACTGCACGCGTAAGCCCTCGAGCCGCTCGATGCACACCGCGTTGCGACCGCGCCGGACGAGCAGGAAGACCGTTTCGCCAACGCGTTCGTGAATCCGCTCCATCACCGGCAGCGCCGCCTGCCGTTCGTCGAGGCGCTCGACTACCGCTGCTCCGAGTCGCATCAGCTTCCAGCCCAGACGGTAGGTGCGCGGCCGGGAGCCGGGTTCGACCAGATCCAGCGCCTCCAGGCTGCGGAGCAGCCGGTACGTGGTCGTCCGCGGCTCGTCGATCAGCTCGGCGAGCCTGCGCGGCGTCGCCTCGCGCTCGTCCGCGAGCTGCTCCAGCAGGTAGACCGCCTTGGCAAGCGCACGGATAGGGTTCTCGCGAAGCTGTTCCTTCCGTTCCCTCGTTGCCAGGCTGTCCACCTCCTGTTCCGCATCCTAGACAGGCTGTCCGCATGATGGTACGTTCGCCGCGGCGGCGGCGCTAACGACGTTTTCCGAGTGACGACGGTTCCGACTCTCGCCGAGCATGCTTCCCCGCCCGTCGTTGCGGGTATCGAGCTACGCGCGGTCGTCAAGCGGTACGGGACACAGACGGCGCTGCGCGGGCTCGATCTGGAGATCCGGGACGGCGAGTTCTTCTGCCTGCTCGGCCCGTCCGGGTGCGGCAAGACGACGACACTCAACCTGATCGGCGGCTTCGTCGCGCCGACCGAGGGGGAGATCTGGATCCGGGGCAAGCGCATCGACACGCTGCCGCCGCACAAGCGGCCGGTGAACACCGTGTTCCAGTCGTATGCCCTGTTCCCGCACATGAACGTCTTCGAGAACGTTCGGTTCGGATTGAAGATGGACCGCGTGCCGCGTGAACAGTCGAACGAACGGGTTCGAGAGGCGCTCCGCCTGGTTGGCCTCGAGGACTTCGGCGACCGGATGCCGAGCCAGCTGTCCGGTGGCCAGCAACAGCGCGTCGCCGTTGCGCGTGCGCTCGTGAAGCGGCCGGCGGTGCTCCTGCTCGACGAGCCGCTCGGCGCGCTCGATCTGAAACTCCGGCAGAGGTTGCAGATCGAGCTCTCCCAGATCCACCGCGACGTCGGTACGACCTTCGTCTACGTCACGCACGATCAGGAGGAGGCGATGTCGATGGCTGATCGCATCGCCGTCATGAACGACGGGCGGATCGAGCACCTCGGCACACCGGAGGAGGTCTACCGTCGCCCGGCGTCACGCTTCGTCGCCGACTTCATCGGCGACTCGAACTTCTTCGACGCCACGGTGACGGGCGAGGTGGCACAGCTGACCGATGGCAGCCGCGTCGGCTGTGTCGGCGGTCGCACCGGTCCTGCGACGCTGATGGTGCGCCCGGAAGTGATCACACTTCGCGGCGGCCCGGGCGCGATCGTCGGGCGGGTACTGCAGACGTCGTTCCTTGGCAGCTTCGTGCGTGTCGCAGTCGAGACGCCCTCCTCCGAGGGCCCGGTGGTCGTCGCGCTTCGCGAAGCCGCAAACATGCCGTCGATCGGGGACGAGGTGTCGCTGTCGTGGCCCGCCGCCGACGGGATCGTGCTGGAGCCCCCCGAGTGACCGCGGCAACCGACACGGCGGCGACGGCACCGGCGCGCCGCCGCCGCGGTGCGCGCGTCGGCTCAGGGCTTGCGTCGTACATCGGGTTCGTTCCGGCGATCCTCCTGCTCGGGCTCTGCTTCCTCGTTCCGTTCGCGATCATCATCTGTTACTCGTTCTGGGAGACGATCGACTATGCGGTCGTCCACCACTGGACGCTCGACAACTACCGCTATGTCTTCAGCGTCAGCGCCTACGTCTCCACGATGTGGTGGACACTCTTGGTCGCCGTCGTGGCGACCGCGTTCGCGATCGGGCTCGCGTTCCCATTCGCGTACTGGCTGTCGCGCTACGCGCCGAGACGTCTGCGGACGGTGCTCCTGGTGCTCGTGATCGTGCCGTTCTGGTCCAGCTATCTGCTCCGCGTCTACTCGTGGCTGACGATCCTCGGACAGCAGGGGATCATCAATCGCTTCTTGCAGTGGACAGGGATCACGAACCATCCGCTCGGCGTGTTCCTCTACGACCGGCCGGCGGTGATTCTCGTGCTCGTCTACCTCTACTTCCCGTTCGGGGCGCTGACGCTCTACTCCTCGATCGACCATTTCGACTGGAACCAACTGCGGGCGGCGATGGACCTCGGTGCGTCGCCGACCCAGGCGATCTTCCGGATCCTCGTGCCGCAGATCAAGCCGGGGATCATCACCGCAATCATCTTCGTGTTCATCCCGATCCTCGGCGAGTACCTCACGCCCCAGATCGTCGGTGGCACGGGCGGCGTGATGATCGGGAATCTGATCGCCAACTTCTTCCAGGAGGCCGAGTACACGCGCGGAGCTGCGATCTCGCTACTCGTCGCCGCGTTCATCGTCCTGCTGCTGGTCATCTTCCGGAAGTCGCTGTCGGCGAAGGAAGCCTATGGCGCATGACGTCGAGGTTCTGTCGCGGAGAGGTCGCATATTCCGCGTCCTCCTCGGCGGGTACGCGGTCGCGATCTACGTCTTCCTGTTCGCCCCGATCGGGCTGCTCGTGCTGTTCAGCTTCAACGCGAACCGCTACGGCACGTTCCCGATCACCGGATGGACGTTGAGCTGGTACCGGGATGCATTCAGCGACTACCAGGTGCAGGACGCCGTCCGGACGACGCTCAAGATCGCCCTGCAGGTGACAGTCATCTCGGCGGTCGTCGGCACGGCCGCCGCGTTCCCCCTCGTGCGCTCGCGCCTTCCCTTCCGGGAGGGCTTCCGCATCGTCCTCATCCTTCCGATCATGATCCCGGGCTTGCTGATCGGCGTGTCGCTGCTCGTGCTGTTCACCAGCACGTTCCATCGGACGCTTTCCCCCGAGACGGCGGTGATCGGGCAGGCGGTCTACACGACGCCCTTCGTGATCCTGCTCGTCGCGGCGCGATTGCAGGGTTTCGACACGGCGCTCGAGCGGGCTGCGGCTGACCTGGGGGCGAACCCGTTCCAACGGCTTCGCCGCATCGTGCTGCCGTTGATCTTCCCGGCGATCCTTGCCGGCGCGCTCTTCGCGTTCACACTGTCGCTGGACGAGTTCATCATCACGTACTTCCTGATCGGTGCGAACAACACGCTGCCGATCTTCATCTACACCCAGATCAAGTTTGGGATCACTCCGGAGGTGAACGCCGTGGCGTCGATGCTCCTCGCCGGCTCGCTGCTTCTGCTCGCACTCGCGTTTTTGCTGCCGCAGCTCGTCCGTCGCGTCCGGGTCAGGGGTGCTTCATGAGGATCGCGACCGCGCCCGTCTCATGGGGGATCTGGGAGATGACGATCGACCGGCCCGACCTGATCCCACCGCAGACGTATCTCGAAACGATCGTCGACATGGGGTACACGGCCACCGAGACCGGGCCGCCCGGCTACTTCGCGCCGAGCGCGGCCGAGGCCGCCGAGCGCGCGGGTCGCGCGGGTGTGGAGTTGATCGCGACCTTTCTGCCACTGCGGCTCGATGATCCAGCTGGGTTCGAGGAGGACCTCGCCGCGCTCGACCGCACAGTCGAGGTGCTCGAGGCGACCGGGGGCGGAGTTGTCCTACTCGCCGACATGGAGACGCCGGACAGGGCGCGGGCGGCCGGGAGCGAGGAGCGGCGCCTCGAGACCGGGTGGAACGACGACGTACTCGACCGCGCGGCCGAGCGGCTGCAGCGCGCGACGGACATCGTTCGCGCACGCGGACTCGATGCCGCACTTCATCCGCATGCCGCGACGCACATCGAGTCCGAGAGCGAGACCGACCGGATGCTCGGGCGCACCGACATCGGGCTCTGCGTCGACACCGGTCACACGATCGTCGGCGGAGGCGATCCGGTCGCGTTGGCGCGGCGCTACGCAGCTCGTTTGCTCCACGTCCACCTGAAGGATGTCGACGGTGCGCTGCTCGGCCGCCTGTCTCGAGGTGAGGTCGACATGGACGAGGCGTGGCCGCTCGGGATCTTTTGCGAGTTCGGAACCGGAGTCGTTCCGATCAGCGAGTTCCTGGCGCTGCCGGAGGTGCGGTCGCTCGACGGCTACGGCGTGATCGAGCAGGATCGCGTCGCTGTCACGATCGATGACATGCCGCAGGTGCGTGCGTCCGACGAGCGCAACCGCGCGCTCGTCGAGCAGTGGCTCGCGTGACATTTCGCCTGGCGCTGATCGGCGCGGGACGCATGGGCGCGACTCATGCGCGGGCGCTCGAGTCCTCGGACACGGTCGAGGTCGCCTGTGTCGTCGACCCGTCGGACGAGGCAGCCGCCAACGTTCGTGCGCCGCGGGCGACGCTCGACGCGCTTCCTGCAGTCGACGGGTTCCTCGTTGCCGTTCCGACCCGGCTGCACGTTGTGGTGACGACTGCGCTCGCCGCCCACGGCCTGCCGATCCTGTGCGAGAAGCCGTGCGGGCTGACGACGGACGAGACCCGTTCGATCGCGGCGCTCGGAGTCCCGGTCCAGGTCGCCTACTGGCGCCGGTTCGTGCCGGCGCTGCGTGAGCTACGCGAACGCATCGTGAGCGGCGGGCTCGGCGACCTCGTGTTCGTCGCGTCGGCGCAGCTCGACGAGACGCCGCCTCCCGCTGCATTCCGCGATCCGATCTCGAGTGGGGGGATCGTGGTCGACATGGGCGTGCACGAGTTCGATCAGCTCCGCTGGCTCACCGGGCGCGAGGTCGTCGCCGTGAACGGTGTTGCGGGCTCCGTCGGGTTCGACCCTCCGGTCGACGGCGACCCCGAGCTCGTCGAGCTGACCGTCGAGCTCGAGGGCGGGATCGCGGGTGCGATCACCCTGGGCCGCCGTTACCCGCCGGGTGAGACTTGCCGTGTCGAGGTGATCGGCGTTCTCGGCGCCGAGCGGCTCGAGTTCGTCGCTCCGCCCGACGGCGACGAGACCATCGCCGCCGCGTTGCGCGCGCAGGCCGAGGATTTCGCGCGCGGCGGGGGCCGGGGGACGACGATCGATGACGCGGTCGCCGCGCTCGACGCGGCGCGGCGCGCGAAGCAGTCGCTGGGGCTGCCGTAGCGGTCGTTCTGTCAGGTCCCCGCCGCGAGGAACATCGCGGTCAGGAGCTCGGTGTCGATCCGCGCCTGCTCGGGAGGCGTCAGGCACGTCGCCCCTTCCACGCAGCACGCGTGGAAGTGGACCAGCTCGCGCCGGAACGATTCCTCGAACGACCGGTAGCGGCTCACGGCGTTCGCGTAGTCGTCGGGATCCTGTCGTTCGTAGACGGTCGGGCTCATCTTCAGCCACGGCGAGGGGAAGGTGAGCGACCGGATCGTCGTGTCGAAGTAGAGCTCGATCCTCTCGCGGTATTCGCGCGTGTCGAGCAGCTGGATCCACGCGCTGTCCCAGCGCGAGCCGTTCTCGAGCACCGCATAGCCGGCAACCGACCGACCGCCGTTCCACCACGCGCCGTCGACGACGCGGGTGGGCAGCGGCTCTCCCATCCGCTCGAGGAAGCCGTTGACGATGTTGACGTGGTGGACGAGCGACCCGAGGTAGCCGTCCGAGAATGCGAAGCACGCCTCGTGATCACCGCGCCCGACCGCCTCTTCGACCTGCTCGCTCTCCGCGCGTCTGGCGGCGTCGATCACGTCCTGCGGCACGTCCGTCCCGCGCACGACGTCACCGGGCAGGAAGTACGGCAGCCACTCGGGGTCGTTCACGACGATGCTGATGTAGCGAAGATCGGACGCAGTCCTCCGGCAGATCTGTGAGTGCGCGCTCGACCGCAGGATCATGGCGCTTCATGTAGCCGACCTGGACGACCTTGCCGGCGCTGTCGCGCGCGCGCGTGATCCGGTCGATGTCGGCGAGCGTGATCGCGAGCGGCTTCTCGCAGAACACGTGGAGGCCTGCCTCGAGCGCGGTCAGCACGATCTCGACGTGCGTGCCGGCAGGCGAAGCAATCAACACTGCGTCGAGGCCACCGGCGTCGATCAGCGAGCGCCAGTCGGCATGCTCTCCCGCAATGTGAAACCGTGCGCACATCGCCTCGCGCACGGTCTTCGACGGTTCGGCGAGCGCGCTGATCTCGAAGCGGCCCTGGAGCTCGTTCAGATGCGGGAGATGCTCTTTGAGCGACCATGCCGCCGCCGATCACCCCGGTGCGCAGACGCTCGTTCCGTCGGCTGGACACGTTGTCCGCATCATGGTACGTTCGCCGCGGTCCGCGCAACCGGCAGCGTCGGGCCTTGCTGGCAGGCAGGTCGTGAACGGATAGAGGAGGCGAAGGCAGCATGGATCATCTCGAACGGCCGATGACGCGGAGAGGCCTGCTCGGCGCCGGCGCGGTCGGTGCCGCGTCGATCGCTGCGGGGCGAGCCGGTCGCGCGTTCGGCGCGACACGGGTCGAAGCAGGAGGCGTGACGCTCAACTGGCTGACGTGGTCCGACCACTACTTCCCGAACCAGTTGCAGCAGGTGAAGACGAACACCGGCATCGCCGGCCGCGTGCAGCTGATCAGCGACGACTCCGACGCGTACGTCAAGGTCAAGGCCGGCGGCGGCCACTGGGACATCTCGTCCGAGGACGCACTCTGGGTGCCCAAGTTCTACAAGGAAGGGCTGATCGTCCCGTTCGACATCAAGTCGTTCCCGGTCTCGAAGCAGCTCTATCCGGTCG
>CAVQRE010000021.1:0-35240 GCA_963715115.1 uncultured Thermoleophilia bacterium | reverse complement strand
GCGTCTCGCCGTGCTCCAGCTTCGGCAGCCAGTCCAGCCAGCGCGGCAGGTACCAGTTGCGGTCGCCGAGCAGCTTCATCGTCGCCGGCAGAAGCACCGCGCGGATGAGCGTCGCGTCGATGAGGATGGCGGCTGCGAGGCCGACGCCCATCTCCTTGAAGTCGATGATCGGCATCGTCGCGAAGACCGCGAAGGTGACGACCATGACGACCGCGGCGCTGGTGACGACACCGGCCGTCTGCTTGATCCCGTGTGCGACGGCCTGCTCGTTCGAGAGCCCGCGGCCGTAGGCCTCGCGCACCCGGCTGAGGATGAACACGTGGTAGTCCATCGAGAGCCCGAACAGGATGACGAACAGGAACATCGGCAGCCAGGGCGTGATGCCGCCGTTCGAGTGGAAGTTGAAGACGCTCTCGCCCCAGCCCCACTGGAACAGCATCACGAGGATGCCGTACGCAGCTGCGACGGAGAGCAGGTTCAGGATGACCGCCTTCGTGGCCACGACGATCGAGCGGAACGCCGCGGTCAGGATCAGGAAGGCGAAGATCAGGACGAACCCGAACACGAGCGGCGCCGTCCTCTTCATGCTTGCGCTCCAGTCCTGCTGCGCCGCCGTCGATCCGGTGACGGCGTAGTCGACGCCGTCGACCCGGCCGAGCGTGGCCGGCAGCAGGTCGTGCCGGAGGGTCTTCAGCGCCCCGGTCGAGGCGCTGTCGGCGCCGTTGCCGTCGAGCGGGATGTCGACCGTGGCGACCGTGTGGTCGGCGTTCGTGTCGACCGTGATCGGAGCGTTCATCTGTCCGCTCGCGAGAGCGCGCCGCTTGAGCTCGGCGATCGCTGCGCGGACGGGCGGGGCGGTGACGTCGGCGGCCTTGATCGCGACCCGGGCTGGGTCGTTGCTGCTGCCGAACGCCTTCTCGAGGTGCTGGATCGGAGCGACCTCGGGGATGTTGACCTGCGACGGGGTCGTGGTCGCCGTGTTGAGCATGAATGCCGGGGCGGCGAGCGCGACAAGGATCGCACCGGCGGTGACCGCCGAGACGACCGGGCGGCGCAGGACGCGGTCGAGGATCGCACCCCAGACGCGGCTCTCGCCACTCTTGCTGCGGAGCCGGTGGACGAAGGGGATGCGGCCCTTCTCGACCCTGTCGCCCAGCTTCGAGAGCAACGCGGGCAGGACGGTCAGGGAGCCGATCATCGCGACCGCGACGACCATCATCGTGCCGACGGAGAAGGACATGAACGTCTTGTCCTGGGAGAGGAACATGCCGGCCATCGCGATCATCACGGTGATGCCCGAGATGAGCACTGCCCGGCCGGACGTCGCGGCGGCAGCCTCGAGTGCGGCACCCTCGCTGCGACCGGCGGCCCGCTCCTCGCGTTCACGCCGGAGGTAGAACAGCGAGTAGTCGATCCCGACCGCGAGGCCGATGAGCAGGATCACTTCCGAGATCTGCTGATCCACCGGGATCAGCTGGCTGGGGAGCGAGACGAGCCCGGTGGTCGCGACGACGGCCGTGAGTGCGAGCAGCAGCGGTGCGATCGCCGCGACCGCGGAGCCGAAGACGAGCAGGAGGATGATCAGCGCCGCCGGCAGCGCAAGCAGGCCGACCTGGGCGAGCATGCTGTCGAACTTCGCGTCGAGCTTCTTCTCGGTGCTGACGCTGCCGAGCTCCTCGATGGTGAAACCGGGATGCCGGGTCTGCGCCTTCGCGACGGCCGCCTCGATGGTCGTGATGTACGTGGCCGCGTGCAGGTAGTCGCCCTTCGGGCTGAACGTGACCATGACGGCGTGGCCGTTGTCGGAGATCTGGTCGCGGTGGCTCGAGACGAGCGGCGACCTGAGCTTCGTCACGCTCGGGAACTGCGCGAGCGTCGTCGTCACGTCGTTGATCGCCGCCCGGAAGGCGGGATCCGCCGGCGTCGACGTCTTGGACTGGATCAGGACGATCTCGCCCTGCTCGTCCTGCTTTGCCTTGAAGCCCGCGGAGATGATCTTGTCCGCCTTGCGGGCCTCGCCGACGTTGGTGTCGTTCGTCTTCAGGTACTGCGTGCCGACGATGTTTCCGACCGCCACCGAGGCGATGACGAACACGAGCCAGCCGGCGATCGCGGTCTTCCAGTGATTCGCACTCCAGCGGCCGATGCGTGCCGCTGTGTGGTTCGAACGCTTGAGAGGTGACACGGGAATCTCCTTTGTCTGTGGTTCTTGCTTGTGGAGCCAGGGTCGCACCGGCCGCCTTCAAGCGGAATGCGGCCACCATGCGTCTGTCGGTGCGGCTAGCCGCACTCCGTCGCGGGCGGCCTTCCCACGGCCCTCGAGCGGGCGTACGCTGGCTTGCGTGGCGCGCACCGGCCCCGCACGCACGCTCGACGAGCCGGCGCTGCTCGAGCGCATGCAGCTCGTGGCGCAGGCCTTCCGCCCGGCGGCGCCAGTCGATCGGCGGAGCCTCTTCTCGGGGCGTACCGACGAGATCGCTGAGCTCTTCGCGGTCGTGGCGCAGCCGGGCCAGCACGCGGTCGTCTACGGCGAGCGCGGCGTCGGGAAGACCTCGCTTGCGGCTGTCGTGGCAGAGCTGCTCGCGTCCAGCGGCGTGCTCACCGCGCGCGCGACCTGCGACTCGGGCGACGACTTCTCGTCGGTGTGGCGGAAGGCGCTCGGACGAGATCGCGCTGCACTCCGAGAGACGCGGCATCGGGTTCTCGGCCGCCTCGACCGACGTCATGACCTCGGCGACGGTCGCGCTCGGCGACGGATCCGTGACGCCGCACGCCGTCTCGCGCGCGCTCGAGGCGCTTGGGCAGCCGCGGCCCCTCGCCGTCTTCCTGGACGAGTTCGACCGCCTCTCCAGCCCCGCCTGCCGGGCACTCTTCACGGACACGATCAAGCTGCTCTCCGACCGCGCGGTGCCGGCGACGCTCGTGCTCATCGGCGTCGCCGACACGGTCGACGAGCTGATCCGCGAGCACCGCTCGGTCGAGCGCGCGCTGGTTCAGGTGCGGATGCCGCGGATGGCGCGCGACGAGCTGGCCGAGATCGCTCGCCGGGGCATCGGGTCCGCGCAGATGACGATTCGAGGAGCCCGCCGTCGACCGTGTGACGGCGATCTCGCAGGGCCTGCCCCACTTCACGCATCTGCTGACGCAGCTGGCCGCGCAGGCGGCGCTTTCAGAGCGTCACGCGGATGTGGGCAGGCCCTGAAGTCGACTTCGCTGTCGAGCGGGCGATCCAGCGCGCGCAGCAGAGCGTCACGGAGGCCTATCTACGCGCGGAGACGGTGGGGGCGCCGCTGCTGGCCGCGGCGCTCGCAGAGGACGACGAGTTCGGGTTCTTCGGCATGTCCGACGTTGCCGTCCAGCTCGAGCATGTCGGCGACGCCGCGGACCGAGACGAGTCGCCGGCCGCGCTCGACCGACTCGCGAACGAGCTCGGGATCTTGCAGGCACGCGAGGCGGCGGACGGCCGCCGCTACCGCTTCGCGAATCCCTTGCTCCCGCCATACATCGTCATGCGCGGCTTGGCCGACGGTGTGGTGAGCACCCGCGACCTGCGCTGATAGAGCGGAGAGCGGAGCGCTAGCCGCGCAGAAACGCCAGGACTGCCAGAACGCGGCGGTGGTCATCGGAAGCCGGCGGAAGCCGCAGCTTGTTGAAGATGCTCGTCACGTGCTTCTCGACCGCGCGCTCGGTGACGACCAGGCGCTGGGCAATGCCCTGGTTCGAGCGGCCCTCCGCCATCAGTTCGAGCACCTCTCGCTCGCGCGGCGTCAGCTCGTCGAGCGGATCCTGGCGCCGGCGCCTCCCCACGAGCTGCGTCACGAGCGCCGGATCCAGCGCTGAGCCGCCCTCGGCTACGCGGCGCACCGCGGCGACGAACTCGTCGACGTCCGCCACGCGGTCCTTCAGCAGGTAGCCGACACCCTCGGCGCTCTCGGCCAGCAACTCCATCGCGTACGAGGGCTCGACGTACTGCGAGAGCACGAGCACGCCCACGTCCGGATGGTCGGCGCGGATCTCCTGGGCCGCCCGCAGGCCTTCGTCCGTCTGCGTCGGCGGCATCCGGATGTCCGTGATCACGATGTCGGGCGCGTAGCTGCGCACCTTCAGCAGGAGGTCGTCGGCCGTCGCCGTCTGCCCGACGACCTCGAAGCCTGCGTCCGTGAGAAGACGCGCGATCCCCTCGCGCAGCAGCACGGAGTCCTCGGCGAGCACGACCCGGAGCCGCGCGCCAGCCGCGCCTTCGTCTCCCGCGGTCGCCGGCGCGGCGCCGATGCCGGCCCGCAGCGGCGGGAAGTCGTCGTCGAGCCCGGCGGAGACGAGCTGGTAGATGCGCTCGGGGCGGGGCAGGCCCTTCAGCTCGTGCTCGCCGAGGTCGCGGAAGTCGAAGTCGTCGCCGTTCGCGGGTGCGAGCAGCTCGTGGGTGGCATTCGAGACGAGCACCTGCCCACCGTGACCGGCCGCGCAGATCCGAGCGGCCCGGTGGACGTCGAGGCCGACATACCCGCCCTCCACCGGGGTTGGCTCGCCGGCGTGGATCCCCATGCGCACGCGCACGGGCGTCGCGCTCGGCCACTCCTGCGCGGCGAGCGTCCGCTGCGCGGCGATCGCAGCGTGGACGGCATCGCGGGTGCTCGCGAACGCGACGAAGAACTCGTCGCCGCGGCAGTCGATCTCGCGACCGCCGGCGCTGGTGACCGCTTCGCGGATGACCCGCCGATGCTCCGCCATCACGGGCGTATACGCCTCACCGAGCTCCTGAACCAGGCGAGTGGAGTCTTCCACGTCGGTGAAGAGGAGCGCGACGATCCCGGTCGGCAGGCTCGTCATGCACCGAGTCTAAGCCCGGGCGCTCGCGAGTACCCGGTCGGCTAACAGGGGATCTCGGCGCGGACGCGCGTGCCGCGGCCCACAGGGCTCTCGACGTCGAGGCGGCCGTTGAGCGCCTCCACCCGGTCGACGAGCCCACGCAACCCCGTGCCCTGCGCCGGGTCGGCGCCGCCGCGACCGTCGTCGGCGACCTCCACGACGGCGCGTCCGTCGAAGCGGGCAACGGAAACGCGGACGGTCGTGGCATCGGCGTACTTGGCGACGTTCGTCAGTGCCTCGGCGACGACGTAGAACGCAGCCGCTTCGACGGGAGCCGGGAGGCGCTCGCCGGGTACATGATCGAGCTCGACCGGGAGCGGCGCTCGATCGGCGAGCGACTCGAGCGCCGGGCCGAGCCCGCGGTCGGTGAGCACGGCTGGGTGGATCCCGCGCGCGAGCTCACGGAGCTCCTCGAGGGCCTGCGCGAGCTCGGCGCCGGCCGCGGTCAGCAGCTCGCCCGCAGCGGCCGGGTCGCTCTTCAGCCTCGCCTGGGCAAGCCGAAGCGACAGCGAGAGCGAGACGAGCCGTTGCTGCGCCCCGTCGTGCAGGTTGCGCTCGAGCCGCCGCCGCTCCGCGTCGCCCGCCTCGACGATGCGCGCGCGCGACCGCGCGCAGCTCGTTCTCGTACGCAGCGCGCTCGGTGACGTCGACGCCGGTGACGAGATGGAACGGGCGACCCGGTTCGATCTCCGGTACCGGCGTACACGTCCAGGCGACCAGCCGCCGCTCGCCGCCGCGGGTGAGCCAGCGCGTCTCGGTCGACACGGCTTTGCCCGTCTCCGTCACCGCCCGGATGACCCGCTCCGCCTCGGCCGCGTCCTCCGGCGCGGAGATGAGCTCCCAGAACACCCGATTCGCGGCGTCGCCGCTCGACAGGCCGGTCAGCTCGCGGAGCGTATGGTTGAGCGGATCGAGGCTCATAACGCCGTCGTGCCCGACGATGGCGAGCAGGCTGGGTGTCGCGTCGCCCATCGCACTGAGGAAATCCCGCTGGGTCTTCAGCGCCAGCTCAGCCCGTTTTCGGTCGCTGACGTCGCGAACGACCACGTAGTAGTCGGCCTCGCCGCTCGAGACGACCCGTGCTTCGAGGTGCAGCAGCTCGCCGCCCTCCTCCAGCTCGTACTCCAGCTCCTGCACCTCGCCGGTCTCGAAGGCCCGCTCCGCCGCCGTGACGAATCTCTGCTCGAGCGCGGGAGGCAGGCCGAGCTCGTACACGGTCGACCCGATCAGTCGCTCCCGCTCCGCCGGCGTGACCCGGCTCGGATCGGCCCAGCGAATGTCGACGAAGCGATGATCCTCCCGCGCGACCCTGAAGATGTTGTCCGGGATCCCCTCGAGCAATGCTCGGCTGCGTTCCTCGCTCGCCCGCAGCGCATCTTCCTGGTGGACGCGCACGGTGAGATCCAGACCCGTGACCAGGTAGCGCTGCTGGTTGCTCTCGTCGGTGACCGGCGCAATCGACCATCCGGTGACGAGCTCACCGGCGGCGCCGACCATGCGAGCCTCGATCGACGGCAGATCGGTCTGGCTCCGAGCGGCGAGGAACCACCGGCGCACGCCGTCCGCCTCCGCAGGGAGCGCGAAGAGCTCCCACCAGAAGCGGCCGCGCGCAGCGGCGTCGTCGACGATTCCGGTAGCCGCGAAAAGGGTGTCGTTGAAGCGGACGATCCGTCCTTCCTCGTCGGCGACGACGAAGTAGCTCGGCGCCGCGTTGACGACGTCACGGACGAAGTCGCGCTCGCGCTGGAGCTCGTCGAGGCGCGCGAGCAGCTCGGCCTGGAGGCGATCGCGTTCGATCGCCAGGCGCGCGGCGGCGACGAACGACTCGATCAGCTCCGGCTCTTCGAGCAGGGTCGGGTCGTGCACGAGCGCGCCGACCGGGCGGTCGCCATAGTCGATCGGCGTCACGGCCCAGGCCGGATCGTCGTGCGGCAAGTCGTACGGTCGGCCGTCGACGTCGACGTAGCCGCCGCGCTCGGCGAGCCAGAACACCAGCTCGAGCGTCGGATCGTGGAGCGCGCGGCGCAGGCTCTCCTGCGCCTCGGCTCGCGAAGCGTCGCCCGACGTCTCGACGAGCACCTTCCCGACATCGGCCCGGGCCAGCCGCGTGCGCATGAGTCCAGACAGGAACAGAAACGGCACCGTGAGGAACCCGAGCGCCGCCAGGCCGTTCGCCACGTCGGACGCCAGCCTC
The DNA here is from genome assembly GCA_963715115.1 of uncultured Thermoleophilia bacterium. Lineage (GTDB taxonomy): Bacteria > Actinomycetota > Thermoleophilia > Gaiellales > Gaiellaceae > PALSA-600. Next base: position 28,180 of record CAVQRE010000021.1, on the reverse strand, counting down.
GAGACCTGATCGAGCGCGAGCGAGATCCCGAAGAGCGCAAGGCTCACCCCGCCTGCGAGCAGCACCGGGCCGAGCAGCCGCCGGGCGACCGCGGTCGAGCCGCGCCAACGCAGGTACAGCGCGACCGCCACCGAGATCAGGTAGGCGGCCGCGAGCACCTGGACGAGCGTCAGGATCGCGATCGCCGCTGTGTGGTTGTCGCTGACGAGCAGTCGGTTCGTAGGGCAGTCGCTGCACCGCGCCGGATCCGGTTTGAACAGCGCAACGGCGATGTTCGCGAGGCCGGCGAGCGCGTAGCCGCCGGCGACGACCGCCCGTTGCCAGGGCGCTTCGAGCCGCCCGCTCGGATACGCCAACAAGGCGTGCACGAAGACGGCGGCCCAGAGCGCTCCCAAGGAGAACCCGACGGTCCAGACGTAGCCGTTGTCGGCGAAGGTCAGGCCATTCAAGAACCAGGCGAACCCGACGCCGATGAGGAGGAGCCCCGTCCGGTTCTCCGGCCTCCGCGTGCGGGCGACGAGGCCCGCGAGGATGAACGCGTAGCCCACAAGCAGCGCCAGCACCAGGTTAGGGCTGGATTTGTTGCTGTGGTCGCTCGTGATCGAGAGCGCGAGCGCCCCGGCGCCGACGGCCAGGCTCGCTGGCACGACGACGACCCAGAGCCTGGCCGCGCTCCTCATCGGAGCAGCGCTGCGATTGCCTCCGCCGAAATCTCGGCCTTGGGGACAAAGCCGCGTGCGCCGCACTCGTCGACGAGCGAGCCGAAGTCGCGTGCGTCGCGGCTGGACGTGAGCACGATGTCCGGACTGCTGCCGTTCGAGGTCAGCGCGGCGGCGATGGCGAAGCCGTCGGTGTCCGGGAGTTGGACGTCGAGGAGGATGATGTCTGGCCGAAGCGCATGAGCCTGCGCGACCGCGCCCGCACCGTCCTCGGCCTCACCGACGACGGTGAAGCCCTCGCTCTCGAGGATCGCGCGCGCCATGCCGCGGAAGCTCGGATGGTCGTCGACGATGAGGACGGTCTTGCTCATGGGTGCATCGTCGCAGAGGCGGGCGGCGACAACGGTGCGGGTAGCCACACTCTTGTCACTAGACGCCCCGGAGCATCACCTCCGATCGTCGGGGAAACGATTCGCCAGACCCGGCTTGCCGGGGGCATCCCACAAACAGCCTGCAAACGAGGGCCTCTGGCGCCCAAACTGCGGTCGCCCACTCGACAGCTCATGGTTGCGGGTTTGCTGTGGGCCGCAATCTGATTGGGCTCTGGTCCAAAGACTAGGCTCCGCAAACGGTTATCCGCACCGCTGACGCGGCGGAGCATCTGTGGCAGTTACGCCCATCGGGCACGGAGCAGACGTATCGTGCTCCCCTCGAAGAGATGGCGAGCATTGCCGACCCTTTCTCGTCGCCGCAGCCGGACGCCGATTCGGTGGGCACCTTGCTGTCCGTCAATGTCGGCATGCCGAAGGATGTCCCGTGGCAAGAGAAAATAGTCTTCACGGGCGTCTTCAAGGACCCTGTCACCGGTCCTCGCCACGTCGGCAAGCTCAACGTCGACGGTGACGGCCAAGGCGATCTGGCTGGCCACGGCGGCGAGCAACGCGCCGTGTTCGTCTACCAGATCGGCTCCTACCGCTACTGGGAACGCGAGCTCGGACGAACCGACTTCGTCTACGGACAGTTCGGGGAGAACTTCACCACCGAAGGACTGAGCGACGACGAGGTCTGCATCGGCGACCGCTACCAGATCGGGACCGCCGTCTTCGAAGTCACGCAGCCCCGCGTCACCTGCTACCGCGTCGGGATCCGAATGAACGACCCGCGGATTCCCGCCCTCCTCGTCTCGCACCACCGCCCCGGCTTCTACTTCCGCGTCCTCGAGGAGGGCGAAGTGCAAGCGGGCGACGAGATCCTCAAGCTCGCCCCCGGTCCGGAACAGATGACGGTTGCGGAGGTCGATGCGCTCCTCTACCTACCCGGGCACCCACGCCCGCAGCTGCTCCGCGCGCTGCGCATCCCTGCCCTCAGCCCCGGCTGGAAAACGTCGTTCGGGGCATTGCTCGAAGGTGAACCGGGCAGCGGCAACGCCGGCCTGGCCAGCGCCAGCCCGCCGCCCGCGTGGCCCGGCTTCCGCCGTCTGACCGTCACCGACATCACGCGCGAGAGCGACTCGGTCATCTCGATCCGTGTTGAGCACCCTGACGGCGCACCGCTACCAGCGCCACGCCCTGGCCAGTACCTCACGCTGCGGATTCAGCCCGACGGCGAGAACGGATCGGTGCTCCGGAATTACTCCCTCTCGGGCCCGCCAGACGCCGGCTACTACCGGGTGACGGTCAAGCGCGAAAACGACGGCGCCGCAAGCGGCTTTCTGCACACCCGCCTAGCCGTCGGCGACAGTCTCGAAGTCGCAGCGCCTCGCGGTACCTTCGTCCTCGCCCGAACCGATGCGCCGGTGTTGCTGATCAGTGCAGGTATCGGAGCCACCCCGGTCCTCGCCATGCTTCACGCATTGGCGGAGGAACGCTCCGATCGGGAGATCTGGTGGCTCCACGGCGCACGCGCGGGCCGCGACCACTCCTTCACCGCCGAGGTCAATGACCTCCTCGCCACGCTCCCGAACGTCCGCACCCACATCTACTACAGCCGTCCTGATGAGAACGATCTCGAGGGACGCGATTTCGACAGCGCAGGCCGTCTCACCGCCTCCCAACTCGTCCAGCTCGAACTACCCCGCGACGCCGAGGCATACGTATGCGGACCGACACCGTTCATGGACGAGATCACGAGCGGCCTGGGCGCCATCGGCCTCAACCCCTCCCACATCCACACCGAGCCATTCGGGCCTGCGCCGGCGCTCACGCCCGGCATCGCCGGGGCGCCGGCGCGGACGGCCCACCCGCCCTCGGGACAACCGGGAACGGGCCCGACGATCGAGTTCGCCCGCAGCAACCTCGCCATTCCCTGGACCAGCGACTACGCGAGCCTGCTCGAGCTTGCCGAAGCGTGCGACGTACCCGTCCGCTGGTCCTGCCGCACCGGCGTCTGCCACACCTGCGAGTCGGCACTCATCGCCGGCGAGGTCGACTACAGTCCCGACCCGGTCGAGCCGCCCGCAGACGGGAGCGCGCTCATCTGCTGCGCACATCCGCGCAGCGATGTGGTCCTCGATCTCTGAATCGCGACCACTTACCCGGTACAGAAACGTCGGCCGTCCGCCATCAGCGTCGCTCCGAGGCGATCCCGGCGCGCTGGGCGAGCGCTGTCGGGTCGTTGAGCGTTGTTCGCCCGCGCCGCAGGCTCAGCGTGCCTCGCTCGCGCTCCGCCGAGAGAACTGCGTTGACGGTGGCCCGCGATGTTCCGGCGAGCGCGGCGAGCTGCTCCTGGGTCAGGGGGATCTCGGCGCCCGGCGAGGCTCCCCCGTAGGCCTCGGAGACCTCTAGCAGCCGGCGAAGGACGCGCCGTTCCGCGGTCACGTAGTAGGACTCGCTGAGCAGCTCGTCCATGCGCCGAAGCTCACGGGCGAGCATCCCGACGAGCACCTGGTCGACCTGGGGATGCCGGCGCCGCAGGTCGTCGAAGTCCGTCCGGTAGACGGCCATCGTCTCCGCCGGCTCGAGTGCCTGCACCGTCGCCGACCGCGAGCCTTCAGAAACGAGCGCGAGCTCGCCGAAGAAGTCGCCGGGCCCGCGGATCGCGAGTAGCGAGTCCTCACCGAGCGGCGTCGTCCGCCGCACCACGAAACGGCCCGCCGCAACGAGATGCAGCGAGTCGGCCGGGTCGAGCTGGTGGAAGACGATCTCGCCGCGCGCGAACGTCCGACGGCGCCCGATCGCGAGCACCCGTCGCGCATCCTCAGCCGGAACGCCGGCGAGGAGCTGCCACTCCATCGCGTGAGTCTACGCCGAGTGTCGTCCGTTTGACACTTCGTATGTCGTGCGGGCGAGCGACGGGCCAAGCGCCCTCTCCTAGCGTCACTCACATGAAAACCAAGCACGCAAACCGGACTCACGACACAAGGAGGATGGTCATGTCTGCACGGCATTCGACGAAGCTCGCCCTGATCTCAACCATCTGCGCGATCGCACTGGCAGCCGGCGGCGGCGCCCTGGCCCGGACGCCGAGCCAGCCCGACGCGACGTCGTCGACGGCAGCCCTCTACAACCGCGTCCTCCAGCTCGGCGACCTTCACGGCTTCTGGTCGGCGATGTGCCCCATGGCCGTGACCACACCGTCGCAGTGGGCCATGCACAGCGGCTCGGCCTCCAGGCTGTCGGACAACGGGTTCCTGAACGGGCTGCGGGTGCCGCTCCGTTCGTCCAGTCCAGGAATGCAGGGCTGGAGCATCGTGGCTCAGTACCGGTCGGCGGCAGGTGCTCGGCGCGAGACCCGCTCGGAGCTCGACCAGGCACGCGCGCTCGGCGGCGTCTTCTCACAGTTCACGGTGGACGAGATCCCCGGCAGCCTCGGCTACTCGATGCCGAACGGATCGACCGTGCAGATCGCGATCTCCTTCACGGCAGGGCGATTCCAGTACCTGCTCGAGATCACCGGTGCAGGCCACGCCGCGGCAGCCACCATCCGCAACCGCCTGACCCGCGCGGCGATCACGCTCTTCGACCGGGCGACTGCAAGCTAGCGCCACAACCATCCACGAAGGACGAGAGGCCCCACGGGCCTCTCGTCACGTGCGGCGAGCCATTTCGAGCACGGCTGGTAACGGGACGCCGTGCGGCAGATAATCGATCGATGCCACGCTCGAACGTGCATCGCCGGCTGATGACGGTGCTCTTCCTCGACGTCGTCGGCTCGACCGCCCTCGCGACCGAGCTCGGAGACACGCGTTGGCGGGTGGTGCTGACGAGCTTCCGTGCGACGGTACGCCAGGAGCTGAAGCGGCACGGCGGACGGGAGCAGGACACCTCGGGCGATGGCTTCTTCGCGACGTTCGCAGAGCCGGTGCAGGCATTGCGCGGCGCAGCGGCGATCGCCGCAGCGGTGCAGCAGATCGGCCTCGACGTCCGCAGCGGTATCCACACCGGCGAGGTGGAGGAGGTCGACGGGACGCTGGGCGGCATCGGGGTTCACATCGGCGCGCGCGCGATGGCGCTGGCCGGCCCCGCAGAGGTGATGGTGACGAGCACCGTGAAGGAGCTCGTCGCCGGGTCGGGCGCCAGGTTCGACGACGCCGGCGAGCACGAGTTGAAAGGCGTCGAGGGCCGGTGGCACATGCACCGGCTGAGGTCGATCGACATCGAGCTGCCGCCGCCGCTGGCACGTGAGGTGGCAGCAGAGCGCCTCGCCGGCCTCGCGCCGGGCACTCGGCGACGCCGCTTCGTGCTCGTCGCAGCCGCAGCCGTGCTGCTGGCCGCGGCCGCCGTGACCGGCGGCATCTTCGCCACCCGCGGATCGTCGACACCGGCAGGGAGGATCACGCTCCTCCAGATCGATCCTCGCAGCGGCGATGTCGTTCGGACCGTCCGCGACGGAACGCTCGGATGCCCGTGCGGCGCCAACCTGTTCGCGGTGAACGGGACGCTCTGGGAGCGCGGGGGCATGAACGGCGACCACGTCGTGGTTCGCGACATGTCGAGCGGACGCGTGCAGCGTGTGACCAAGGCGCCGGTCGGGTCGATCGACGGCGCAGTGGGATTCGGGTCGATCTGGCTGCTCCGGAGCGTCGTGGTCGCGAGAGGCTCGGTCGGCGTGCCGGTGATCAACGGCGTTCAGCGTCTCGACGAGTTGAGCGGGCGGCCGATCGCTCGGATCCGGCTCCAGGGCGACATCCAGACCGCCACGATCGTGGTCGGCGACGGCGCCGTCTGGGTCCTCCAGCCGGACGGGACGCTCAGCCGGATCGACCCGGCGACGAACCGCGTCACCGGCCGCTTCGCGACCGGGGCGTTCGAGACGTCGATCGTGCTGCCGACGGGGAGCAACGTCTGGATCTGCGAATGCGAGTACCACGAGGTGCTGCGGTACGACACGCGCACGCGGCACGGAACGACGTTCCACTTCGATGAGCAGCCGTGGCACCTCGTCGAGATCAGAACGCCGCACGGCTCGACGCTCTGGCTGATGGACCAGGAGGGTGCGACGCTCACGCAGATCGATACCCGGACGGGGAAGCCGAAGCAGCCGCTCGGGCTCAACGGTCATCCGACGCAGGCGGTGCAACTCGGCGACTCGATCTGGGTGGCCGCTGGAACGTTTGTCGACCGGATCAAGCTTCGAGGCCACGAACGGACGTCGATTCCGCTTCCAACCGGCGTGAACGCGACCGGCATCGCCGCAGACCCCGCGACCGGGCGCCTCTGGGTGAACAACAGCTATCTGCCTCCGCCGCAATAGCCTCTCGGTTGGAAGCCCGGGGTAGGCTGGCGACGATGACCGGTGCGAGGCATCACCGCTGGGACGACCTGCCGCGCGAAGAGCTCAACCCGAGCATCGGCCGCCGGCTGATCACCGGCGACGCGATGATGATCGCGCACGTCTATCTGACGAAGGGCGCAATCGTGCCGAAGCATTCGCACCACAACGAACAGATCACCTACATCCTCGAAGGCGTGCTGCGGTTCCACCTCGGCGACGACGGGGCGGAGATCGTCGACGTCGCCGCCGGGGAGGTGCTGACCGATTCCGGCGCACGTTCCGCACGCCGCGGAAGCACTCGAGGACACGCTCGACGTCGACATCTTCACGCCGCCGCGAGCGGATTGGCTCGACGGCACCGATACGTATCTCCGTTCCTGACCGCGCAGTCAGTCTTCGTCGAGCGGTACCAACGTCGACCGGCAATTCGGCGGAAGTGTCAAACGCACCGCCGTCACCACCCTCCACACCGCCCAGCGGACACCGATGCCCCGCCGGAAGCGCGCTCTATGAAAACGCAAGGCTTCGGAGAAGGAAGTCTTGAGCAGGCAAGTGCTCAGTCGGCGGTGTGCGGAATGCGTACGGTTTGGCTAACTGGTGGAGCTGATGATCGCGACTTGGCAGGCGGGGCGGGGCGACGCAGGTCGCGATCGGACTCGATCGCGCGCTCGCACAGCACGGCCACCGTGTTCGGATCTTCGGACCGGCCGAGCTTTCGGCTCGGATCGCAGGCGCTAGCTGCATCCATCGCCCTTCGCCGCCCGAGCTGGAGCTCGATCAGGAACGAGGCCGATGACCCACGGCCCACTCGTGGTCGTCACGCTCGGAACGACCTACATGGCACAAGAGGCCGTTCTCGACCGGATCGCGGCCGCGCTCGACCCGGCGGCGGTCGACGAAGTGCTCGCCGACCAGACAGTCCGCGATCGAACAAAGCAGCTCGCCGAGACGATGCGTAACTACCGCGGCGAGGACGCCGCGACCGCAGCGGTTGAGCGGCTTGCCGATGCGACCGTCTTTGTCCTCCTGCGATGCGGGGACTACGCAGGCCGAGTCGTGATGCGACCCTGGTCGTCGATCGAAAGAGTTTGGCGCGCATCGGCACCGCCGGCGATCATCCCGAACCAGCGGCGGTGGCCCTTCGTGACCACGATCGCCGCAGTATCGGTTTGGGACTCGATCTGGTATCCCTGCTCGACCTTTTTCTGGAGGGTCGCGGTCAATAGTTGCTTGCGCTGATCGACGGACAGCGGCAGGTCGGCTGCGCGCTCGACGCCATTGGAGCTCAAAAGATTCGGTGCGGCCATAATGGCCTCCCTTTTTGGTCGGCCTTCGCCGGCGAGTGGATCCGTGTCGTAAAACGAGAGAGGGGCGAAACGTACGCCCCGGTCACGCTTTCGAGAACGCCGTACACTCAGCAAAGCGCCTTGTGCACATTGTATCAGCGCGTGGCGCGCACCCGCCTAGCTTACGTGGACTGGTCGAGGACAACATCGCGGAGATGGCGGCTCTCGCCCAGAGCACGGAGTGCCCGCAGCCCCGCGGCCTCGACCTGGCGGGCGCCCTCTGCTGTCAGGCCGAGAGCGAGGCCGACCTCCCGCAGACTGCGGGCCTGATTGCCGTTCAGACCGAACCGCATCTCGAGCACACGCCGGTTGCGGTCCGGGAGCTTCGCAAGGCACCTCGACAAGAGCGCGCTTTGAAGCTCGGCATGGACTGAGTCCTCGGGCGGGACGGAGGTGCGGTCATGGAGCAGGTCTCCGAACTCCGTCGCGCCGTCGTCGCCTATGGGTGTCGCGAGTGAGATCGGCTCCGGTGGCAAACATCGAAGTGATTCGACCTCGTCGAGCGTAAACCCGACAATCTCTGCGATGTCTGCATTCGTGGCCCGCTGCCCCTGATCGCGAATGCCGAACTCGGCTTGCCGAACGGCGCGGAGTTTCGCATCGATGTCGACGGGAAGGCGAATCGTGCGCGAGCTGTTTGCAATCGCACGGGAAACCGACTGGCGGATCCACCACGTTGCATAGGTCGAGAACTTGTAGCCCTTGCGCCAATCGAACTTCTCGGCGGCCCGGGCCAGCCCAATCGTCCCCTCCTGGATCAGATCGACAAACGGGACACCGTGATGTCGGTAGCGCTTCGCAATCGAGACGACCAACCGCAGATTTGCCAGCACCAGCTCCTGCTTCGCGCGGTCGTCGCCACGCTCGATCCGCTTCGCGAGTCGGATCTCCTCGGGCGCACTCAACAGCGCGACCTCGCCGACCTGCGCCAGAAAGAGATCGAATGAATTCGTGTCCACTTGGCGTTGCAGTGCGCCAACTCCTCTCCATACAGCGTCAACAGCCGCCAAGCGAGGGGACCCAGCCGTGCTGGAGCCCCCTCGTGGCGCGAAGCACGCTTGAATCGGGTTAGTGGACGGCGACCATACCGTCGCTGTGCGCAACGACCTTGCCGCTCGTGATCTTCGGAGCGTTGGGAATCGCCGTGGCGAAGTTCTCATCGGCGATCCACTTCGAGACGAGCTTGGTCGACTCGTCAGCCTGCTCGGAGGTCTCGAAAAGACCGAGCGAGCTGAGAACGCCGCTGCTGTCCTCGATCAGGAAGTACCCGCCGAAACCGGGCAGCTTGCGAAGCTGCGGGACGAGCGTCTCCTTGACCTTGCCGGCGACTTCGCTCGTACGGGCCATGTCGACGCCTTCGTACCGACGAATGGTGGCATACATGTGATGCTCCTTCTGTATCTCCTACAGGGCAGAGCGCTCGAACGGGCGCACTGCGGCGGTCAGGCCAGGGGTCACAGTCGGAGAGGAACGTGCTTGAGCCTCGGCGGCTTCAACAGCTAGAGCCAACGCGCTGAGCTCAGCCTACACGCAACCGTGCGGCACCGCCCGAGCCGGAGATGACGCGGGCTGGATTAACTTCGGCCGGTTCCGTTCTTTTGGCTCAAGGCGGTCGGCTCGGTGCTACCGTTCGATCGGAGCGCCACAACCACCGGCGCTGCACTTCTCCACGCGAGGCACAACGAGAGCGCCTCGCGAATCATCCGCCCTCAGCAAAGCGGGTCGGAGCATTTCTTGTCCGGCCGCAACACCTCGGTCGGCGACGAGAGCTTTGATCGAAGGAGGCGGCCCCGGACATGGAAGAGTTGCGCGCCATCGCAACCGTCGACTACTCCGGCGCGGTCGTAACTAGCGACGCGCCGCGCTTGCGCGGCCGGTTGCACGTTCTGGCGTTCTACGCAGCGATCCCGATCGGTTTCATGCTGACACTGGAGGCGTCGACCCCGATTGCACGCGTGGCCGCCCTCTTGTTCGCACTTAGCGTCGTGGCGATGTTCGGCACGAGCAGCCTCTTCCACCGCATTTCGTGGAACCCCGTCGCGAAGGGGCGAATGGCGGTGCTCGACCACACGATGATCTACGGGCTGATCGCCGGGACGTACACGCCATTTGCGTTGCTCGTCCTGCGAAGAGCCTGGGGGATCCCGATGCTCGTGCTCGTCTGTGCAGGCGGCGTCGCAGCAGTCACGGCGAAGGTGATCTGGCGCAACCCGCCGACGTGGGTCGCGGCGGCGACGTGCGTCGGGCTCGGTTCCATCGCTTTGCTGGTGTTTCCGCAGATCGCAGTCAAGATCGGGGCCGCCGGCACCTTGTTCCTCGCTGCGGGCGGTGTTGCTTACACCATCGGAGCCGTCGTCTACGCCCTCGAGCGTCCGGACCCGTTCCCGAGAACGTTCGGCTACCACGAGATCTTCCACTACGCTCGTCGTAGTCGCGGTCGCGTGCCAGTACGCAACGGTGGCCTTCTTCGTCCTACCGCGCGCATGAACGTCGCGGTCGACATCCAGCTGACGAGTCGTCGACTGGTTCGCGTCGGCGGAGCGTGTTTCAGCGCACTCGCGCTGGTGGCGTGCGTGCTCGTCGCGCGGCGGCTGTCGACGACGAGCTGGCCGCTCGACGGGGCTCGCCCAGTCGTCCTCGCGCGCCGCGGGCGCGTATCTCGCGAGCTTCGTCCTGCGGGCGCTCGGATGGCAGCGCCTGTTCCCGGTCGCGGAGCGGCCCGACCGCAGCCGGTGCCTGGCCGCCTGCGGCGCCGCGGCCGCGAGCGGCGTGATTCTCCCCTTCAGACTCGACTACGTTGTCAAGATCTCGACGCTGCGACGGCTGGGCGGCGTTCGCGTCGGCCTCGAGGCGATCGGGCTCTCGATCGTCGCGCTCGGCCTGGTTGACGCGGTCGCGATGTTGCCGCTGGCAATCGCAGCGCTCGTCACGTCCGGGCGCCGTCTTCCGCGCACCGCTGATCGTCGTCCTGCTGTTCTGCGTCGGATGCATCGGCGTGCTCGTCGCCGGACCGCAACTGGTCCACCTACCGTTGATCTCGCGGTCGCAAGCGGCTGGAGTCGATTTGCCAGCGGGTCGGCGAGCACACCGGCGTGCGCGCTCGACCTTCGCCGCAGGCGGGTTCTTGCTTCGGCTGCTGGTCGATGCGTGGCACTCGGCAACACCCTGCTGCTCAGCGCGCTCGGGGTCGGCTTCTCACCGACGCTCGCGCTCGTCGTGCTGTGCATGGCCGCCGCGGCGTCGATCCTGCCGATCACCGCCGGCGGCGCGGTCGTCAGCATCGGGGCCACCTCGGGCGTGCTGCTCGGTCTCGGCGTGTCGAGGCGCGCACGCCGTCAACTTCTCGCTCGCCGCCGGTCTCCTGCTCACGAGCAGCGCACTCATCGCCGCGTTCGTCGGTGTCGGCGGGCTCGCTGTCTTCCTGACGGTGCGGCGGAGGCATCGCCCATGTCGCCGATGGCCTAGACCTCCGCCGGCAGGCCCGCGCGCAGCGGCAGACTGCGCACGTCCTCGCCGCGACGCTCGGATCTGCCGGGCGCCGACGTCTTCAGCCGCTTCGGCGTCGCGCCCCGACATCGACCGACGAGCAGCTCGCCGGCGTCCCGGCGACGATCGTCCGTCCCGGCGGGCCGCCACCATGGCCGGCCTTCCTGTTCGTGAACGGCGCGACGCCCGACGGTCGAGCGCACCCGATCGTCCGGCGACTGGCTCTCGCGCTCGCACGCTCCGGTTACGCGTCGTTCATACCCGACCTGCCCGGGATCTCCGGCGGAGAGCTGACCCCCGCGACGCTTGCAGCAGCCGTCGACTGCGCACAGGAGATCGCCGATGCGCACGAGACGCGGGACGGTCGCGTCGGACTGGTCGGCGTCTCGGTCGGCGCGACCTCGCGCTGCTGGTTGCGGCCGACCGAGCGGCTCGCGTCACGGGTCTCGCTCGTCGCATGCGTCGCGCCGTTCACCGACCTTCGCAAGGTGATGATGCTCGCGACGACGGGTATGTACCGAGACGGCACGGGCGTCCTGAGCCCGTATCCGACACCCCCATCGCTCGCCGTCGGCCTCGGAAGATCGATGGCAGCGATGCTGCCGGTGACCGCTGCGGCCTCGGGATTCAACTGCACATTGCGCACGCTGGATACGGGCTCGGACGACCCGCTGGCGCCACTGCGCACAGGGCCCTCCGATCCGTTCGACCGTGCGACGAACTCAGTGCGCGAGCTGCTCGCGAATCAGGATCCAGCCCGATTCGATGACCTGCATGACTCACTTCCCAACGAGATTCGCAGCATGATCGAGATGCTCTCTCCCATTTGCGTCGCGACACAGATACGCGCACCGATCGAGATCGCGACGGCGCCGCGTGACACGTACTTCCCGGTCGCCGAGTCACTTGCCTTCATGAACGTACGAAGCGCGCGCGTCACGATCACCCCGGCACTCGCGCACGCGAAACCACGACTCGACCTGGACAACCTCAACGGGATCGCGCAGCTGAGCGGCTTCTTCGTTCGATCGCTTGTCGCCGCCGAGGCGGCTCATCCCACGATTGCAGTCTCGACATGATGAGGTTGCGTACCTTCCTTGATCGTCTGCCGGGTAGGCACCGGCCACCGACCGGCCCGCTGACCACGGACGAAGCAAATGAAGCCGAAGCATTGCGGCAGAAGGCCGTCCTCGATGCGCAGCCGATCAAACAGGAGCCGGAAGAGGAATCCGGTCAGCAGTCGACGTAAGCGACCGCGATCCTACGACTGCGAGGGCATCACGGGCGCATGTGACGATGGTGTGGGCGGGAGGAGAAGGAGATGGCTCTCGACCACGGCGGCGGCGACGTCGCTCAGCTTTCGGCCGTTGTGTTGTGAGTGATCGCGAAGTCGTTCGAAGGCAGCATTCGCGCTGATCGAGTGCCGCTCCATCAGGATTCCCTTCGCCTGTTCGATCAGCGCTCGACGCCCGAAGGCTCCCTGCAGGCCCTGGTACTCGGCGAACCGTTGAAGCGTGATGTCGATCGCACTCTGCAGCTCATCAGCGGTTCCGTCGATGATGTAGGCGAAGACTCCGCGTTTTGCAGCTTCGCGAACGTAGGCGGGGTCGTCGGCGTGGAGGATCGCGATGACCGGGCAAGACGCTTCGCGGACGATTTCGGTTATCAGCTCGAGCGCATGCTCAGAGCTCGAGCCCAGACCAACCAGAGCCACGTCGGGGTGTTCCCTGGCGGTGACGGCGCCTACTTCCTTGACGTAGATCTCGCGGGCGATCACATCGTGTCCGAGCCCGATCACGACCTGGGCTAGCAACTCCAGCCGGTCGCGTTTCTCGTTCGCGATCAAGACACGCAGATGCTGAGCCTCGCCTGGAAGGTTGGCCGCCGCCGTCAACGGACCACAAATTGTACGCCCGGAACCAGGTGCGAGCTAGTAAATGAGACCGTGCCCGAGCGGGAACAGCGGCTGCTCGGAGTCGCAGGGCACATCTGGCAGCTGGCGGCGAACCGCATCCATCGACGAGGGGAGCTCGAAAGGGAGCTTGCCGGTGGGTGAGAAGACGCCGAAGACGACGTCGAGGATCGCGGCTGGGCTCGCGCCGAAGGTACCGATAACGGCTTCGCAGGCGCCGGCGAGCTCGGTCAGGATCGCGGGGCGGTCGAGGTGCACGACGAGGATCGTCGGAGCCGCGTCCGCGATGTCGAGTATGTGATCACGCTCAGCCGCCGGGAATTCCAGGCTGCCGGCGTGGAAAAGCGACTCGATGAACGTGTCGTGGCGCGGCTCGTACGGTGCGTTGCGGAACACGATCGCCGCATCGGCGTCGCCGGGCTGCTCGACGACGGAGCCGTAGGCGGCTGCGGCTTCCTCGGGGAGGCCGTCGACAAAGATGCGCGCCCCGGAACGGAGCGGGAGAAGGCCGTTGTTCGCCAACAGGACGATCGCCCGGCGCTGTGCTTCGGCGCCCGCTTCCCTGAAGTCGGAGCGGCCGCAGATCCTCACGGCGGCCTCGGGATCGACGTACGGGTCGTCGAAGAGCCCGAGGCGGAACTTGTCGCGCAGGATCCGCCGCGCCGACTCGTCGATGCGCGCTTCCGAGACGCGTCCTGCCTCAACGAGTTGCACGAGCAGCTCGGGCAAGTTCTCTCCGCCGAGTTGGTCGCAGCCTGCCTCGAGTATCCGGCAGAGCCGATCTGCGGCATCGAGCTCCTCGACGCCCCATGCCTTCGCCGCCCACAGCGACCCGTCGGGCATCGGCAGGTCGCTGACCAGGCCCCAGTCGGTGCACACGACGCCGTCGAAGCCGAAGCGGTCGCGGAGCAAGCCGGTGATCACTTGCCGGTTGAAGCCGAACCCGACGGGCTCGAGCTCCGTGCCGACCGGGCGGCCGTAGTAAGGCATGACTTGCGCGACGCCGGCGGCGAACGCCGGCTCGAAAGGCCGGAGGTGGTCTTCGAAACGCTCACCGGGGTAGACCTGATCCTTGCCGTACGGGAAATGGGGGTCCTCGCCGTCGGCTTGCGGGCCACCTCCCGGGAAGTGCTTGACCATGCAGGCGACGCCGGTCGCTCCGAGCTCGTCGCCCTGGAAACCCGCGAACGTAGGCCGCCGCCAGCCGACCGGCAAGCTCGAAGTCCTCTCCGAACGTGCCGCCGATCCGCGCCCAGCGCGGCTCGGTGGCGACGTCCGCCATCGGATGGAGTGCGACGTGGATCCCAACTGCGCGGTATTCCTGACGAGCGATCTCGCCGAAGCCTCGAACCAGCTCCTCATCGCGCGTCGCCGCGAACCCGATCGGCTCCGGCCACTGCGAGAACGAGCCGGTCGACCAGCTCACGACCGCGTTCTCGTCGAAGGAGTGGCGCGGATCGGATGAGATTGTGACCGGGATACCGAGACGAGTCGTCTCGGCGAGCCGCTGCAACCTGTTGTGCCACTCCGCCAGCCGGCGGGCATCCGGGGTCGCGTAGATGTTGAAGTGGTTGAGGTGGCGACCGATGACCAGGCTCGTCGCTCCGTCCCCACCTAAAGCCGAGGGGCCCTCGAGCAACTCTCCTTCGGAGCCGACCCCGATCGGCGGATGGAACATCAGGCCCGCCTTCTCCGCGAGCGTCATCTGCGCCAGGAGGTCGTCGATCCTCTGCTCGAGCGGAGACCGGGGATCCTCGTAGGGATCCAGACGACCGTTCCCGTTGAGGTCGCGCGCACGTCGACCGTCGATCTCGAACACCGTCAGTTCCACTTCCATCGCGGGCCGGATCATACGGAGGGTCGGGTATCGGCCTGTCAGTCAGAACGCCCACGACGATCACATCGCGCGATAGCGTGCGACACATGCACCACAACTTCATCAGCGCCGAATGGACAAGTGCCATCGGAGGCGAGACGTACTCCAAGGTCAACCCCTGGCGTCCAAGCGAGACGATCGGCGACTTCGCGGCGTCAACCAAAGTCGACGCCGAGGCTGCCGTTACCGCCGCTGCGGAAGCCTTCCCCGCCTGGTCTCGGTTGCCGCTGGCAACGCGCGGCTCCTACCTGACGGCGGCGGCCGACTCTCTCGAGCGGCGCGTCGAGACGATCGCAACCGACATGTCGACCGAAATGGGGAAGCCGCTGCGCGAGGCGCGCGGCGAGACGTTGCGTGCCGCCCAGATCCTACGGTTCTCTGCCAGCGAGGCATTCCGCTCCGTCGGCGAGCACTTCGAGCAGTCGGGCAACGGTGCGCAGCGTCTCGACCCGTCGCCGCCCGCTCGGCGTCGTCGGGCTCATCACCCCGTGGAACTTCCCGATCGCGATCCCGGTCTGGAAGCTCGCGCCGGCCCTCATGTACGGCAACACCGTCGTGCTGAAGCTCGCCTACGAGGCGCCGGTCACGGGTCTGCACGTTGCCGAGGCGTTCGCCGAGGCGAACTTGCCCGCCGGGGTGCTCAACGTGCTCACCGGTCGCGGTTCGACGGCGGGCGCGGCACTCGTCGAGGATCCGCGCGTGCGCGCCATCTCCTTCACCGGCTCCGTCGCGACCGGCCACGGCGTGCGCGACACCGCGACGAAAGCAGGCAAGCGCGTCCAGCTCGAGCTCGGCGGCCACAACCCGCTGATCGTGATGGCCGACGCGGACCTCGGCCGCGCCGTCGAGGCCGCCTATGCCGGTGCGTTCTGGTCGGCCGGCCAGAAGTGCACCGCGAGCCGCCGCATCTACGTCCAGGACGCCGTCTACGACGGCTTCCGCGCCGCCCTCCTCGCGCGCATCGAGCGCGGCCCGGTCGGCGACCCTCTCGACCCGGCGACCGAGGTCGGCCCGATCGTCAGCAAGCCACAGTTCGACGAGATCCTCGCCGCGATCGAGCGCGGCCGTGCCGAGGGCGGCACCGTCCTGACCGGAGGCGAGCGCGCCCACGGAGAGGCCCTCCTCATCCCGCCGACCGTCTTCGAGGACGTGCGCGACGACGCCTTCCTCTCCTGCGAGGAGGTGTTTGGGCCCGTCACCAGCCTCTATCGCTTCAGCGACTTCGACGAGGCGATCGAGCGCGCGAACGCTGTTCCCTTCGGCCTCTCGGCCGCAATCTTCACGTCGAGCCTCGCGACCGCGACACGCTTCCAGCACGAGGTTCAGGCCGGATTGATCCACGTCAACTCGCAGACCGCCGGCGCCGACGTCCACGTTCCCTTCGGCGGCATCAGGTCGAGCGGCTTCGGCCCGCACGAGCAGGGTCGCGCGGCGATCGAGTTCTACACGGACGTCGTCACGATCTACGTCGACCCGTGAAGGCCGAGCTCGTCGCCGACGCGCACGCACAGCTGGGCGAAGGCCCGCTGTGGGACGCGCGCACCGACGAGCTGCTCTGGGTCGACATCCCCCGCGGCGTCGTCCACCGCTACGACCCGCGCACCGGCGCCGATCGACCGTTCGACGCAGGCAGCTATGTCGGTGCCGTCGTCCCGTGCGCCGCGGGAGGCTACGCGCTCGCCGTGGCCGAAGGCTTCGCGCACGCCTCCGACGACGGCGAGCTGACGCCGCTTGCCGCGGTCGGCCATGGCGACACTGTTCGCATGAACGACGGCGCCTGCGACAGTCGAGGTCGTTTCTGGGCCGGCTCAATGCGCCTCGACGAGGCCGCAGGCGGCGGCTGTCTCTATCGGCTCGACCCTGACCACTCGGTCGAGACGATCTGCGAGGGCGTGACGATCTCCAACGGCATCGCCTGGAGCGTCGACGACACGCTCCTCTACTACATCGACACACCGACCCAGGCGATCGACGTCTTCGACTTCGATGCCGGCTCAGGCGCCGTCGCGAACCGGCGGCAGCTGGTTGCCGTCGAAGGCCCCGGTGCGCCGGATGGGATGATCGTTGACGCGGAGGGCTGCCTGTGGGTCGCGCTCTGGGGCGGCGGCGCCGTCCGCCGGTATGCGCCCGACGGGCAACTCGCGGACGTGATCGAGGTGCCTGCCGCGCACACGACGAAGGCTGCCTTCGGCGGGCCCGACCTGACCGACCTCTACATCACCACCGCCGCCGGGCACGAGCCGCACGCCGGCGGCCTCTTCTTCGCACAGCCCGGCGTGGCCGGCGTCCCCGCCCACGCCTACGCCGGCTGAGCTACTTGCTCATCCCCATCGTCAGGCCACGGATCAGGTACCGCTGGAAGATCAGGTAGACGACCACCGCCGGCAGCGCGCTCACGAGCGATCCCGCCATCTCCATCGGGAAGTTCTGGGAGTGCTGGGCCGGAATCGTCTCGAGACCGACCGTGATCGTGCGATGCGCCGGCGTCTGCAGGAACAGCAACCCACAAGCAGGTCGTCCCAGATCTGGATGAACTGCAGGACCGCGACCGTGGCGATCGCCGGCAACGCGAGCGGCAGCATGATCCGGAAGAACACCGTTCCGTAGCCGAGCCCGTCGATCAGCGCCGCCTCGATCATGTCCTCGGGCAGCCGCCGGAAGTACGTCGTCATCAGAAACGCCGCGAACGGGGCGCCGAGCGCAGAGTAGACGGCGATCGCCCCGTAGTAGTGGTTGATGAAGCCGAGTCTTGCGAGGTTGATGTACTCCGGGATGATCATCGACTGCATCGGCACCATCATCGAGCTCGCGATGATCAGAAAGACAACACCCGAAAAGCGGTAGCGCAGCTTCCCCAGCGAATAGCCGGCTGTCGTGCTGACCGCGAGGATCACGAGGATCGAGCACAACGTGATCAACGTCGAGTTGAGCATCTCCCGTCCGATCGGCAGCGCTGCGAACAGGTCGTGCCAGGTCGTCAGCGAGAAGCCCTTGCCGAGGTAGTACTGGGACAGCGATCGGAACGACATCTGCCCCATCAGCCAGAACGGGTAGAGCATGATCACCGTGACCACGAACAGCACGAGGTAGACGAACGCCTTGCTCGTCCGACGGCGCCAGATGGCGATGCTCTGCCGCTCGACCCAGTTGGCGGCGCTCAATCGTCGGTCCTCAGCAGCCGCAACAGCACCATGCTGACGGCAAAGACCAGCAGGAAGAGGATGACGCCGGCGGTTGCGCCAACGCCGAAGTTGTTCTCGGTGAACGCCTGTTCGTAGATGAAGAACTCGAGCGTCGTGGAGCCGTAGCCCGGCCCACCGTTCGTCATCACGATGATCAGGCTGAACAGCGCGCTGAAGGCGGTGATCAGGCTGATGATGAACGCGAACTGCACGAACCGCTTCAGCAGCGGGAACGTGATGCGGAGCATCACCGTGAACGAGCCCGCGCCGTCGACCTTCGCCGCGTCGTAGATCTCCTGGTCGATCGTCGACATGCCGGCCAGGAAGATGATCATGTTCGTCCCGAACACCGACCAGACGAACGTGATCATCACCGCGGCCAGCGCCGAATGCTCGTGCGCCAGCAAGTCCGGATGCCAGAAGCCGAGCCCGGTGTGGTCGAGCAGGCTCCGGAGGATGCCCTGCTTGTCGGGATCGAAGAAGCGGCGGGCGACGAAGGCGATCACGACCCAGGAAACCGCGGTCGGCAGGAAGAAGACCGAGCGGAAGAAGCGCCAGCCGCGGATTTGGCGTGTTGAGCAGGAACGCGACGCCGAGCGGCAGCGCGATCGAGACCGGGATCGCGAGCACCATCACCGCGTTGTTCTCGAGCACCGTGACGAACTCGGGGTTCTGGAACAGATGCCGGTACGCCGCGAACCCGATCCACTGGGACGTGAACCCGTCCCAGTTCGTGAAGCTGTAGTAGAAGGTCTGCCCGATCGGGATCAGGAGCAGCGACCCGATCAGCGCGACGATCGGAAGTGTGAAGAGGATGCCCATCCGCCGCCGCTGTGCGGCGAGCGGGCTTCGTCGTGGGCGGCGCCGTACCTTTGGGAGCTCGGCAGTTGCCTCGTGCGCGGTCATCGACAGACGAAGAGCCCTTGCCGCCCGTCAGGGCGGCAAGGGCTCCAGATCGGCTTCCGCGGGCAAACGCCCGTCATCAGTGGTAGACGGATCCTCGCTGGTTCGCAGGGAGCGAGTCGTGCGTCTGCCTCATACTCTTCAGTGCGGCGGCCGCCGAGATGTTGCTGCCGAGGGCGGCGTCGAGCTGCTTCATTCCGGTGGTGACGACGTCACCCTGGATGACGTTGTCGATCATCGGATAGGCAACCTTCCCCGACTTCGCAAACGCCAGCATCTGGTTGGCGAGCGGATTCGTCGCCGAGAAGCCCTGGACATCGGGGATCAGACCGGCGGCGGCGATGATGTGCTGCGCCGCCGGCGTCATCAGGAACTTCAGGAACTGTACGGCTTCCTTCTGGTGACTCGACTGCTTCGAGACCGCGAAGCCGTCACCCGAGTACTGCACGACCCCGTTCTGCGGCTTGCTGGTGAACGGTGGCAGGAACGGCGCGACCTTCGCCCCCAACGCCTGGCGCAGCGTCGCGGTGTCCCAGTTGCCGTCGATGATCATGGCCGCCTGCCCCTTCATGAAGGCGCCGAGGATGTTCGTCTTCGTCAGCACGTCGCTGTTCGTGCACCCCTGCTTCGGCATCGAAGCCCATGTCGTCGACCTGCTTGACGAGCGCCGGCGACGTCCACGAGATCTGCCCCGTATACAGCCCCTTCAGCTGAGCCGGCGAGTAGAGACCGGCCGCGATGTAGCTGAGGTCGTAGTACGGGTACGGGTTCGGCCCGATTGCCTGCGGGTCGGCGCCGTAGACGATCGGCGTGATGCCCGCAGCCTTCAGCTTCGTGCACGCTGCGAACAGCTGCGACCAGTCGGTCGGGACGGTCATGACGCCCGCCTTCTTGAACAGCGCCTTGTTGTAGAAGCCCATGTAGAACTGGTTCTCGAGCGGCATCACGAGCAGACCCTGCGCGGGATCGAAGTTCGACGAAGCCCACTTTGCGCCGCTGACCTTGCTCAGCTCCGCCGTCGTGAAGTACTGCTTCAGGTTGAGCAGTTGGTTCTCGTACTTCGTGTCGAAGAGCCCGGTCCACTGCACCGAGAGGTCCGGCGCCGTGTGGGCGATCCACGCGGCCTGCAGCAGCTGGAAGTAATTGCTGCCCGGCTGGCTGACCACGTTGATCTTGATGCTCGGGTTCTTCTTCTCGAACGCCGCGACGAGATTCTTCGTGGCCACAGCGTTCCCGCCGGTGCCGTAGTTGTGCCAAAGCGTCAGCGTCACGCTGCCCCGGCTCGACCCGCCGGCTGCGTACGCCGCCCCTGCGATCACGACGAGCGCAACGAACGCTGCGCAGCCGCTGATGATCCTCCGCACCGTGCCTCCTTTGTTTGCAGTCATCTGACCGACCCGGCCGTTTCCGGCTGCGGTACTCCAAGGCCCTCCGCGCCCGGCGCCGACTGCGCCAGACCAGGGCTCAAGCGGTTGCACCACTCCAGCGCGGCCGCGGCGCGATGCACCTTCTCGCGTGCGGTCGCGCAGGCCTCTTCCACGAGGTGGAGGCCCGACGGGGTAGAGCATCCGCGAGTTGCGGAGGCCGAACTTCGCGTACAGCGGTGCCCCGGCACGCACGAGGTCACCGAGCTCGTTGCCGCGCACGACGCCGCCGAGCGCGTCCGGTGACTCGACGTACAGGTCGATCGGCAGCGTCGTCGCCGCGCGCATTTCACGCAACGTGTCGACCGACATATCCGACGGGACGTTGACCGTCGACGCGCCGATCCGCTCGAGCTCGCGCAGTGCGAGCGGGTTCGACGGCGCGAGCATCACCGAGATCTTCCAAACGACCGACGGCGGCAGCTCTCCCGCACGCTGGAGTTCGTTGACGAGCGCCAGCAGGCCGATATCGGGCATCAAGAAGCTGCGGATGCCGCACTCGACCGCGCGCGCAATGTCCTCGACTGCGTAGCGCAGGCCATGCAGACCGCGCAGTTGGCCGCCGTGCCCCGCACCGTCTTCGGTGCGCGCGTGTGCGGTGATGTCGTACGACTCCCGCGGCCCGACGAACAAAGAGACCTCGATGCCGTGCTCGGCGCCCAGTGACGCCATCTCGCGCAACTCCTCCTCGCGCAGGAGCATCGCTCCGCTGCCCTGCGAGACGCGGTTGACGACGACGCCTTCCTCGGCTGCTGCGGCGATCACGGCGTCGAGCACGCGCGGTCCCTCGACGCTCGGGATCTCGATGCGAAAGTCCGCCCCGTCCGGAAAGGCTCGCGGCCCCGCTCCGCCGGGGAGGAGACGGTCGAGCGCAGCGTCGGCCTTCACGCAGCTTCCCCGCTGACGAGGTCGAGGATGGCCGGACGTCCGTCCTCGAGCGGCCATTCGCCCGTGTCGGTGAGCCGGCGAAGGCCGTGTTCCTCGACGAGGTAGGTGTCCTCGCACTTCCCGCCGCCGACGACGCTCGGGTTCCAGGCGAGCGCCGTGCCCGGCGAGATCGAGCGTCGTGAACCAGCGGCTTTCGACCTGCGACGGGACGATCTCGAACTCGCGCTGGCGGTAGCCGATCGGCCCGCCCTGGTAGTGGTCGCGCCACTCCCCGGGGTACCCGGCTGTTCGCGTACGCATCCGCCAGCGCGAGCAGCGCGTCGCCGTAGGTTGCGGACGGCCGCGACGCGTCCAGGACCGCGCTTTCCACGTCTGCCGCGGCGCAGCGCGCGGCGCGGACCGAGCTCTGCAATGAGCCCGCGCTCGCGAAGCGGGTCGCCGCGACGTGCAGTCCGTGCCGCTCGGCGACGACAACAGCCATCAGCAGCCGGTGCACCGGCTTCGCGGCCGCGAGCGGATGCCGGAACCGCTCGACGCGATCGTCGCCGCCGACGATCAGACAGGCCCCGAACGCGCCCGTCGCCTCGAGGCCTGCCGCGACACGCGCTTGCACCTCGACGTCGAGCTCGCCAGGCACCCACTGCCGCACAGAGCTCTCCAGAGCGACCGTCGCGTCGACGGCAAGCGCGGCCAGTCGCTCCTGCTCTGCCGGATCGAGCGAAAGCCGCAGCTCGACCAACTCGTCGTCGACGTCGACGCCGAGCCCACCGATCCGCTCGGCCGGCGCGCCGGAAATTCGCTCCGCCAGGCGCGGCGAAGCCTGTCGGGCTCGTACCAGTCGACGCCGTGCAGCTCGAACCCCTCGAGACCGCCCTCCGCCGAGAGTCGCGGCAGCTCGACATTGGTGGTGACGACGTGGGCGGCCTCCGGCGTCACGACGACCCAGGCCGCGCTCGCCGGGTTCCCGGCCTCGATGCGGTTGGTCAAGCCGCCCGTGATCCAGGCGACCGCGTCCGTCCGCTGCATCGCGACCGCGGGAACCTCGAGGCGGGCGATGACCGCGCGCACCGCGGCGAGCTTGCGCTCGACCTCGGTTGCCCGTCGATCGTCGAGCGCAGGTTCGGTGATGCCGAACGTTGTTTCGATGCGCGGACACTCGCACGTCGACGATCGCCCTGTCAATGGCTGGACAAGCCTGCATCGCACGTCGTATGTTCGAGATATCGACCGGCGTTCGTCATGACAGAACAGGCCCTCCGCCCACCGCAGGTCGCGCTCGAAGAGCGCTACCGCGTGCAGAGCGTCGAGCGTGCGTTCCAGCTTCTCGAGGCCATCGCCGCGGCCGGCACGGACGGCTCCACGCTCAGCGACCTCGCCCGGTCGATCGGCGTCTCGAAGAGCACCGCCTACGCGATTCTGCAGACGCTGCTCGGCGGCGGATTCGTTGCCGACATGCGCGTCGGCTCGACGCGACGCTACCGCCTCGGCATGGCCCTCGCTCGGCTCGGCGACGTCGTCGTCTCCCAGATCGCCCTTCGCGACGTCGCACTGCCTGCGCTGCGCGAGCTCGCCGGCGAGACACGGCTGACGGCACGAGTGGCAGTGCTCGACGATCCCTACGCGGTCGTGATCGCCCGGGTCGACGCACCGGACAGCTCGGTGCGGTTCGCCGCCAACCTCGGCAAGCGCGAGCACCTTCACTGCTCGGCCGTCGGAAAGGCCATGCTCGCGGCGCTCGACCGCGATGCGGCGCGGTCGATCCTTGCCGTCGCCGGGATGCCCGGCAAGACACCGCACACGATCACCGACGAGGAAACCCTTCTCGCCGAGCTCGACGCAGTCGAGCAACGCGGGTACGCCGTAGACGACGAAGAGGACGTCGAAGGGGTCTTCTGTGTCGGCGTCGCCGTTCACGACCACACCGCGCGCTGCGTCGGCGCGATCAGCGTGACTGGCATCAAACGAGACCTTCCGGCGTGGCAGGTCGTGCTGCTCGGCACGAAGGTACGCGAGCACGCGGTTCGGATCTCGGAGCTGCTGGGAGCCCCCGCGTGAGCCGCCGTGGGCTCGTCCTCGAGCGCCCGGGCGAGCTCGGCCTCGAAGTGCTACCGGAGCTCGCACCCGGTCCAAGCGAGGTTCTCCTCCACCCGGCGTACTGCGGGCTCTGCGGCACCGATCTCGAGCTGGCCGCCGGCGAGGTCGACCCCGCCTTCGTGCGATACCCGCTCGTCCTCGGACACGAGTGGTCCGGAGTCGTCGCTGCGGTCGGCGAGGGGGTCGCCGACCTCGAACCAGGCATGCGTTGCGTCGCGGAGGGGATCATCCCCTGCGGCAACTGCGCCGAATGCCACGTCGGCGCCACCAACGTATGCGCGATCTACGACGAAGATCGGCTTCACGCGGCCTGGTGGCGCCTCCGACCAAATCATCGTGCCGGCCCGTGTCGTGCACCGGCTCGTCGATGAGGTCACGCTCCGTGACGCGGCGCTGACAGAGCCGACCTCAGTCGTTCTCGCCGGGCTCGAGAAGCTCTCCCTCCGGCCCGGGCTGCGGGTGCTCGTCGTCGGCGACGGAACGATCGCGTTGCTCGCGGTGCTACTCGTGTCGCTCTGGTCGCCGGGCGAAGTCGCGGTCGTCGGGCGCCGGGCCGAGCAAGCTGCCCTCGCACTCGAACTCGGCGCGAGCTCATTCTCTACGGAGGTGCCGGACGTCACCTTCGACGTCGCGATCGAGGCGGCCGGCTCCGTGGACGCTCTCGCGGCAGCCGTGCGCTCGGTTCGACGCGGCGGCCAGGCGCTCGCGCTCGGACTGCCTCCGACGACGTCGACACTGCAACTCCCGGGCGACCTGCTGGTCAACAACGACCTCACGCTGGTGGGCAGCTTCGGTTACACCGCCACCGCGTGGGCCCGGGTCGTCGAGCTGCTCAACTCGGGCCGGCTGCGGCCGGGGCGTCTGATCACGCACCTGATCCCGCTCGACGACTACGAATCCGCGTTCGACATGCTCGCGGCGCCGAGCGAAGCGCGCGGCAAAGTGATGCTCGAGGTGAGCGGTGGCTGAGATTGCCCTCGAGGCGCTCGAGAAGATCTACCCGGACGGTACGAGGGCAGTCGAGCAGCTCGACCTCGAGATCGACGACGGCGAATTCATGGTGTTCGTCGGCCCGTCCGGATGCGGCAAGACAAGCGTCCTGCGGATGGTCGCGGGGCTCGAGGAGATCACCGGCGGCGCGGTGCGGATCGGCGGACGGGTCGTCAACGACCTCCTGCCGAAGCATCGTGACATCGCGATGGTCTTCCAGAACTACGCGCTCTACCCGCATATGGACGTCTACGACAACATGGCGTTCGGGCTGCGGCAGCGACGCCTGCCGAAGGCGGAGATCGACCAGCGAGTGCGCGAGGCGGCGGTGACACTCGGACTGAGCGAGCTGCTGCGGAAGAAGCCGCGCACGCTCTCCGGCGGTCAGCGCCAGCGCGTCGCGATGGGCCGCGCGGTCGTGCGCGAGCCGCAAGCGTTCCTGATGGACGAACCGCTCTCGAACCTCGACGCCAAGCTGCGAGTCGAGATGCGCGCTGAGATCCTGCGCATCCAGCGGGACCTGGGGGTGACGACCATCTACGTCACGCACGATCAGACGGAAGCGATGACGATGGGCGACCGCGTTGCGGTGATGCGACACGGCGTGCTGCAGCAGGTCGACCGGCCACAGCGCGCCTACGACCGGCCGGCGAACGTCTTCGTCGCCGGGTTCATCGGCTCCCCGGCGATGAACATGATCGAGGCCGAGATCGCGGAGTCGGACGGCGGGCTGGTTGCCTCCTTCGGAGAGCACCGCCTGCGACTCGGCGCTGCCGTCGCCGCACAGCCGGGCCGAGCGATCATCGGCATCCGCCCCGAGGACTTCGAGGACGCCGAGCGCGCCTCCTCCGTGCAGCCCGGGTCGACGCTAACGATCGTGCCGGAGATCCGTGAGGACATGGGTGCCGAGGTGTACGTCCACTTCGGCCTCGGCGTCATGGCCGCGCGACGTACGGACATCGTGGAGGCGCGGATGGCGGACGACGAGCCCGTCGAGCCGCCAGACGCGCGCGACCGGAGCCCGTTCGTCGCGCGGCTCGCGCGCGGCACGGGCGCGACCGAGCGACAGCCGCTCACGCTCGCGATCGACGTGGACCGCATCTACGTCTTCGACGCCGAGACCGGCGAGGGCAGGTACTCGCGCTAAGCCGCTACCAGCCGCCGACCCAGCCGCTTAGCAGCCCCAGCGGCTCGGTCGCATCCTCGTTGGTGCGACCGCGGAGGAAGTCGAAGTCGCACCCCTCGTTCGCCTGCAGCACGTGCTCCAGGTAGAGAGCGCCGTAGCCACGGCGATACACCGGCACCCGCGGCCCCAGCTCGGCCAGCCGCCGCTCGACCTCCGATGCGGGGATGTCGAGATCGAGTCGCTGCTCGTTCACGTCAAGCACGATCGGATCGCCCGTGCGCACAGCGCCGAGCGGGCCGCCCGCCGCTGCCTCCGGAGCGACATGCAACACGACTGTGCCGAAGGCGGTGCCACTCATGCGAGCATCCGAAACCCGGACCATGTCCGTCACACCCTCCTCGAGCAGCCGCCTCGGTATTGGCAGCTGCCCCCACTCCGGCATACCCGGGCCGCCGCGCGGCCCCGCGTTCCGCAGCACGAGCACGCTGTCGGCGTCGATCTCCAGCGCTGGATCGTCGATCCGCGCCGCGACGTCGTAGACGTCCTCGAACACCACCGCCCTGCCGCGGTGCCGCAGCAACTCTGGGCTCGCAGCGCTGCGCTTGATCAGCGCGCCGTCCGGCGCCAGAGTGCCGCGCACGACCGCGATTCCGCCCTCGAGGTGCAACGGCGCCTCGCGCGACGCAATCACCGTCCGGTCGTGGACCTCCGCGGCGGCGAGCGCATCGCCGAGCGACC
Source organism: uncultured Thermoleophilia bacterium (assembly GCA_963715115.1). GTDB lineage: Bacteria > Actinomycetota > Thermoleophilia > Gaiellales > Gaiellaceae > PALSA-600. The sequence goes on along the minus strand of CAVQRE010000021.1, from coordinate 1,844 downwards.
GCCCGGTGACCGTCAGGGCATCCTGGTGCACGAGATCGCCAAGCTCACGCAACACGGCCGGGATCCCGCCCGCGTGGTGCAGGTGCTCGAAGAGGTGCTCGCCCGCCGGACGAACGTTGACCAGCATGGGCGTGCGTTGGGAGATCTCGTGGAAGCGGTCGAGCGTCAGTTCCACCTCGGCGCGCCCCGCGATCGCGAGGAGGTGGATCACCGCATTCGTTCCGCCGCCGATCGCCATCAGCGTCGTGATCGCATTGTCGAAGGCCTCAGGCTGCAGAATCCGCGACGGCGCCGGCCCTTCCTGCGCGAGCGCGACGGCCCGCCCCCCGGTCGCCTCCGCGGCTCGGATACGAGCAGCGTCGACGGCGGGGATGGTCGCGCTTCCGGGCAGGCTCATCCCGAGCGCCTCGACGACCGCCGCCATCGTGGACGCGGTCCCCATCTCGTTGCAGTGGCCCACGCTTGCCGCCGAGGCCTGCTCGAGCTCCTCGAACTCAGCCTCCGTCATCCGCCCGGCACGCAACTCGTCGACGTAGTGCCAGAGGTCGGTCCCGGCGCCGAGCTCGCGGCCGCGGAAGATCGCGGGGCGCGACGGGCCGCCGGCGAGCATGATCGCCGGTACGTTCGCGCTCGCCGCTCCCATCAGCTGGGCGGGCACCGTCTTGTCGCAGCCGCCGATCAGGACGACGGCGTCGAGCGGGTAGGAGCGAATGGACTCCTCGACATCCATCGACATCAGGTTGCGATAGAGCATCGCCGTCGGCTTCATCAGGTTCTCGCCGAGCGAGATAGTCGGAAACTCGAGCGGCAGCCCGCCTGCAAGCAGCACGCCGCGCTTCACTGCGGTCGCGAGGCCGCGGAAGTGCAGATTGCAGTTCACGAGCTCGGACCAGGAGTTGCAGATCCCGATCACGGGTCGGTCGGCCAGCGCGTCGCGCGACAACCCTTCCGCATGTAGGGACGCCCGGTGGATGAAGCCGGCGAGGTCGCGCCCGCCGAACCAGCGCTCGCTGCGCCGTCCGCTCATCGCACGAGCATCTCAGAGAGCACGATCAACGGAGGAGCCGACCATGGTTCACGACCTCACGCTAGTTGAACGCCTAGCCCGTCTACACCCAGCGGTCGTTGCCGACTGCCTCGACCGAAAGGGCATCCGCGGGCAGGTGCTGGCGCCGCACATCCGGCCACTCGCGCCAAACATGCGCGTCGCCGGCTTCGCAGCAACGGTCCACTGCATCGAGGTCGATACGGTGCCGGAGTCGCACGACGACTGGTATCGGAACGAGCTCGCGTCCGTCGACGCGCTCGTGCCCGGCGAGGTGATTGTCGTCTCGACGTGCCGCGGCTCCTACTGGGGCGAGCTACTGGCGACCGCGTCGAGCTTCCGCGGCGCGCGGGGCGTGGTCGCCGACGCTTACACGCGCGACACGCTTGCGCTGATCGAGATGGGATTCCCGACCTTCGCCGCCGGCATCCACTGCGCCGATTCTCTCGGACGCATCGACGTCGACGCCTTCGACATCCCAATCACCTGCGGCGGCGTCCATGTCGACCCCGGCGACCTGGTGCTCGGCGACAACGACGGCGTCGTCGTCATCCCAGCTGCTGCCGGACAGGAGATCGTGGCGCTGGCCGAGGAGAAGGTGAGCGGCGAGAACCTCGTCCGCGCGAAGCTCGCTGAAGGGATGCCGGTCTCGGAGGCCTTTCGCACCTACGGGGTGATCTAGGCGCGCTCATCGCATACGCAGCTAGGCCCGCCTCCGAGGAAGCGGGCCTAGCGAGCGAGGGATGAGGCGGGAGCTAGACCGCCGCGGCCGGAATCGCGGTGACGGCGGGAGCGTGCG
>CAVQRE010000020.1:0-179258 GCA_963715115.1 uncultured Thermoleophilia bacterium | reverse complement strand
CAGGGGCGTGGGCCCCGTCGTCGCGGGTCTCGGTCCGGCGAGGGGAGTGCACCGGTGTCGTCGACGTTGTGCTGGCGACTGATACGCGCGGGGGTCCGGGTGCCGCATGACCGGGTGTGCGAGGTGAGGAGCGGCGCCGTCGTCCTGGCGTCGAGCGTGGCCGCTTGGGGCCGCTGACAGTGTCCTCTCGGGTCGCTCCTCGCGTCGTCGCGCCGGTGCGCTCCCCGCCGAGCGGGTGGGAGCGGCGGCGACCGATCGTCGCGAGTGCCCAGCAGTGTCCGGTGAATCCGCGTGCGACGGCGACGACGACGATCGTCGGGGCTTGCTCGGGCCTCGAGGGCGTGCGAGTGTCCGCGAGCCGGCGGGCGCTTCGATCGGCCTGGTCCTGCATGCGCCGGTTTGCCGTTCGTCCGCGTTCCAGCGTGGCGCTCATGCGGGACGGGCGGCGTTGGTACCAGGCGGCCTCGATCAACAGCCGGCGCACGTGGCTGTTGCCGGCCTTGGCGATGCCGCCTTGCCGGCGTCGTTCTCCGCTCGAGTTCTCACTCGGAGTGAGCCCAAGGAAGGGGCCGAGCGAGGAGGGACGAAAGCGGTGCCAGTCGCCGAGCCGACGGTCAACGCGAACGCCGTCAGCGTGGAGACACCGCGAAGACAGACGAGCCGCTCGACGACGTCGACGTACGGCTCGCTCGCGGCGAGCTCGCTGATCGCTTCGTCGAGCGCGTCTTCTGCTCTTCGCGTCGAGCATGCGGCCGTAGCACTCGTCGAACACGATCGCGAGCGGCCGCACTCTGGAACCGCTGCCGACGAAGCCGAGCCGTCGTGCGCCGCGTCCACGCTGGTCCCTCGTAACACAGCCCCATGGCGCAGAAGCAGTTTCGAGAGGCGATGACGGGCCGGCAGATCGCCGCGGGCATCCTCGCGGGCGCGCACCAGATCACGCGCAACTCTCCTCCGGCCCGGGATCGCGTACGCGGTGATCTCGACCGAGCCGAAGCAGCCTCGCCAGCCGCTCGGCGTCTCGCCGTCGGTCTTAACCCGGTCGGCCGCCGCCCGGATCCGCGACGGCGCCGCAACAACACAGCTCATCCCCACCTGCGCGCACGCACGCGCAAGCCCGTACCCAGTCGGCCCCGCCTCATAGACGACCGCACCGGCGCCGGCAGCGCCTATAGCCATGCGACCGTCCAGCAGACCCCGGCGGCACACGCAACGACCGCAACTCGCCGCTCCCCGCATCGATCACACCCGCCACCACCAACCGAGCATGCACATCAAGCCCGACCCAGCTACCTTCGCCCATAACCGGCGCCTCCCGTAATTGCGGCTCTACCGCCGGGCCACTCCCGACGGCAACCCGCGCCAACTTACGAGCGAGGCGCCGGGCACTCCATACGGTCTGGCGAGGAAGCCCTAACTACGCTACGTGGCATGAGTAGTGGCGTGCTGAGGGGGCGATGCGCGTGCCGTGTCGTTGCGTTCGAGGTCTCTGACGACTTCGTCGTCGCGTACAACTGCCACTGCTCGAACTGCCGAGCGCTGACAGGCTCCTGCCTTCCTGCCCTGGGGCGAGATCGAACCCGAGAAGATGAGGGTGCGAAGCCGACCTCCTCGTCCTCCGAGGGCTAGGCAACCGCGTCAAGCACCCCAGCCGAAAGCGTCATAAGTTGTCAGCTCGCGCCAGTACGTCGGCTCGGATACCTCGGTCGCGCTAGCCGCCTCAAACATTGGCTCGATGCGCGGTGCTTGCTCCTCGGCGAACGACTCGAAGCTCTCCCGATCAGGCCACTCGTCCACGATCAGCACCTTCTTTCCATCTTCGGAGCCATAGAACCGATGTGCGATCAGTCCATGGTTCTTGGCGGCTTCGACGATCGCTCGGACTGTCTCCTGATTGGCAGCGGCGAACTGCTCTAGCCCATTCGGATCGGCCGCGACTTCCTGAACCATGATGACCGGCATGGAGCCTCCCTTTCGAGGTTTGTGCTCTACATGAGCCTGCTCGGCTGATCCTCTCAGTCAGACAACGTTCGCGCCGCTCGACCGCCACCCGACTGCTGCTTCGGCCGTCATTCGTGAGCACTGGCGCAGCCGAGAGCCTGAGACGTGCCGACTCGTTAGAGCCCTTCGAGTAGGTTGCGCAGCGCTGCGGTGTAGGTGTTGAGGGCTGTGCGGCCTTGTTGGGTGAGTTCAGCGGTTGTCCGCGAGGCGGTTCCGTTGCCAGTCTTCTCGGTGTCGATGTAGCCGGCGTCTTCGAGTTTGCGCAGGTGTGTGATCAGGTTCCCCGGGGTCAGTCCGATCATGTCCTGTAGCCGGGTGAACGAGAGCGTGTCGCCATCGGGGAGGGCGGCGAGTGTTGCGACGATGCGCAGCCGCGCAGGAACATGGATCACGGGGTCGAGGTTGTCGGTGCCCATGCGATCTCCTTCCGCGCACGCAGTTTCGCGCGCGCCACGGCAAAGCCGACGACGGCGAGAAAGATCCCGATCCCGGCCGCCAGCCAGGCGCCGCTGGGTCCGACGAACAGGGCGACCATCCCGGCGATCACCACGGTGAGCGCCGCCCAGAACTCCGGCCAGTCGCCCTTGCTGCCCGCGATCCCCAACAATGTCGTGCCGATGATGATCAGCGGCCCCGCGGCCGGGATCACGCCGTAGACGATCGTGTCGCTTGCGTGGTAGTGGTGCATCGCGCCCTGGATCATGGGGCTCCCGAGAAGCGACACCGCGAGCGCGGCCCCTTCGATCCGCTGCTGTCTGATCGAGGGGCCGCTGACGCCGTTGAGCGCCCGTCGGTAGACCTTCACTGCCGCGGCGGCCGAGAGTGCGACGACTGCGTAGGTCAACGCGATCGCACCGCCGCTCGGACCGCGGTAAGGATGCTGTCCGCGCGTCGAGAGCCACAGCGCGCCGTAGGCGATGAGGACGAAGGCAGCCATCAAAGCCATGACAATGGGTGGGCGCGGGTCGAACTGGCGCTCGGCTCGCCTCCTGGTCTGCTCGAGCAGCGCCGCTGCGGCGATGGGATCGAGCACCTCGTCTTCGTCGGTCGTCGCGATCTCAGGGGTGTCGTCCTCGCCGTTCATGTCGCTCCCTCCGAATTGACTTTGCACTGCAAAGCTACATCGCTTTGCACCACAAAGTCAATGTCCGTCGACGAGCAGACGCCGGGTTGCCGTTCTCCCAGCCAAGGTCGTCGGCGTCACCGACGTTGATCAGGGGGTGGCTGTACAGAGTCCGCGCTAGTGGCGCGGCCCGGGGTGACCATTCGCCTGTCGCGAGGCCCTGCCTGGCAGGGGGTTGGGCCCACAGCGGATGCCGGGGTAGCCTCCCGATGTCTTGCCTGGTAGCACCGTAGGAGCCCGGGCACCTGCGCTTCTAGCGTGGGCGTCAGCGGGATCGCGCGGGTCGATCCCTCGACGGAGATCGGAGGCAAGCGTGAAACGGTTTCTCATTCTCGTTCCTCTGGCCGTTGCGGCCATCTGGGTGTCTGTCGCGCTCGCAACGCCGGCGAGTGGGACGAAGTCGACGATCATGTCGATCGGCACGTTGAACGGCGACGTCGCCTTCAACACGGGCCTGCCGGTGACGGGGAACGGGCTGACGTGGGGCGCGAAGCACTACAGCGCAGACGAACTGCCGGAGTTCCTGCTGGCGCGCCGCGCGGAAGGTGTGACGAGCCTCGGTGACTGGCTCAACCTGCATCCGGCGGTTTCGGCGGCGTTCGGACTGGTGCCGATCGGCGTGCTCCACTCGCCCGAGATCGTCACCCAGACAGTGAACTTCCCGTCGGGCGCGGCCTCGGGCTGGCACACCCATCCCGGGTTCCTCGTCTCGACGGAGCTGACGGGAACGCTCACCAAGTACGCCACCGACTGCTCATCGCAGACCTATAACCCAGGGCAGTCGTGGACGGAGACGGGCGCGAACACGTTCATCGTCAAGAACGAGACGAGCGATGCTGCGAGCGACATCGTCACGTTCATCGTCCCCGGCGGAACGCCGACCACCGCCCTGCGGATCGACAAGGCACAACCGTCGACCTGCAGCAAGTGATGGGGCACGATCGCGGCGGCGTTCGGCGGGCCCTTGTGCTCGCCGCCGTCGCCGCGATCGTTGCGCTGCCTGCTCCTGTCTCGTATGCCGACGGCGACCCCGCGAGCGACACGCTGCTCGAGCAGAGCGTCTTCTTCCCGTACAACGCACCGTCGCAATCTGCCCAGCTCGCGCTGCAACAAGGTGTCGGCCGCGTCTATGCGCACGGGAACCGCATCAAGGTTGCGTTGATCTACGACCAGACAGATCTCGGCTCGATCCCGTCTCTCTTCGGTCATCCGGCCGACTACGCGCACTTCCTGGGGGTCGAGCTTGGCCTCTGGTATCTCGGCCCTTTGCTTGTCGTGATGCCCACCGGGTTCGGCATCTACGACGGTGGACGCTCGACCGCAGCAGAAGAAGCAATCCTGGGCTCACTTCGTATCGACGCCACGAGCCCCGACGGCCTCACGCAAAGCGCGACGACGGCAGTTCAACACCTCGTCGCGGCATCAGCGCTCGATTCGACCGACATCAGAGCACCGCTTGTCACGGCGTATCCCGCGTCGGCGCGTCGGGGCGAACCCGCGACTTTGCGCTTCGACGTCTTCGACGACAGCGGCCGAAGCAGCGCCCTCGTCCGCATCTACGAGAGCGGCACGCTCGTCGCAACGCTCGCCACACAGATGCGGTTCCAGATCGGCACCCGCCACGTAGCAGTGACGTGGCATGTACCGAAGCGACTGCGCAGCCGCCAACTGCGCTTCTGTGTCGTCGCCTCCGACCCGTCCGGCAATCGAAGTGCGCCCACCTGCGCGCCGTTTCTCCGCGTGACATAGACCCAGCACCGCGAGAGGCTGGGGCGGGCGGTCCCTCCGCCCAGCCTCTCCGCGACGCTCGGGTGACCTTCGCCAACGCTTGCGCAGCCCAGCCTTTACCGTTCGCCAGAGACTGAGCCCTTGACCTTCGCGTCCGGGGAAGCTCCATGCTTACCTCATGAGGGTCGCGCAGCCGAAGGAGGAGTGAAATGGATTACGAGATCCAAGATGTCCCCGAGACGACCTATGCGGTGATCAAGCGGACGGTGGCGTTCGCGGACGTCCCGAACGTGATGCCGGAGCTGATGGGGAAGGTACAAAGCTGGGCGAACAACGTTGCTCACGGCCCACACATGTGCATCTCGTCGATGGCTTCCGACGGGCGGCTGAACATCGCGCCCGGCGTCGAGGTTGAGCCTGGTGGAGTCGAGCCACCGGAAGGCTTCGACCTAGTGAGGCGGCCCGCGCAGCGGTCGGCGGTGCACCTCTACGTCGGCCCGTACGAAGGGCTGCCGGGCATCTACGAGGAGTTCCACGACCAACTGCAGCGCGACGGGTACACGGAGAACGGAGAGCCGGTCGAGATCTACGACAAGCATGACCCGGTGCCGGAGACCCGCATCATCTGGCCCGTGGCCTGAACTCCTCGAGCGGCTGTCTACGCGGAAGACGCATCCGCTCAGGCGTCATTGCCGAACTCAATGGCGCAGACTGGCGTCCCTACGCCTCGGCCGCTAGATCTTCTTCCACGCCCCGGTGAAGAGGAGCTTCCGAGACGGGCAGCTGTCCGCGGTCGCCTTCAGCGTCAGCGCTTTCATTGCCGCTTTCCACGTATAAGCGGCCTTCGTGGCGCAGACCGGTAGTTGCCCGATGGTCAGATGACTACCGGCCACAGAGATCGTTCCCGTGAAGTCAGGCTCTCCGCTGCAGCTCGTCGTGCCAGGCGTATACGCCAAGAGCTCGCCGCCGCTCGTGATCTTCATCAGCCAGACGCCGGCAGACGTCCCTACCGGCAGCGCGGGAGCGTGGCGATGCCAACAGCCCACCATCGCCTTCGGCACTCCCGTCGTCGAAGCGGAAGCCACTGCGCTATTCAAGGGAACGACCAGCGCGACCGTCGCAGCTGCCAGGACGACCCCTCCGCGCGAAGCTTGAGCGCGCCTCCACCCACTCATGCCTGTCTCCCTTGCTCGCCCCGAGAGAAACAAGTCTAGGCTCGTGTCGCCCGTACAACAACTCTCGGAATTGCCCTTCGGGCGCTGCCGCACAGGGGTTCATTCATAGTGTGATGATTGATCGCGTTCCCGCAGGGCAAGGTTCGAATGTGACCGACAGCTACGACGACGGCAGGATCGTGTGCGACTCCGACCGGCTGGAGATCCACTCCTACTACTTCCCCTTCGGCACGAAGAGCGTCCCGTACACGCGGATCAAAGGCCTCCAACGCGTCGAGATAAAGGGCCTCCTGTCAGGTAAGTGGCGTATCTGGGGAACGGGCAACCCGCGGTACTGGGCCAACCTTGACACGAAGCGACCGACGAAGAAGGTCGGATTCGTCGTTGACCTCGGACGCAAGGTCAGTCCCATCGTCACCCCCGACAACCCCGACGCGTTCGAGTCCGTGCTCCGCGACCGAGTGAACCTCGGAGCGGGCAACGCCCGCCTGATGAAGGGCCCCTTCATCTGATCGGCCGCTCTCGGCTGGCCCAGCTAAGAGCACCGTCGAACGAGCCTACCGCTCAGTCGCGTTCTAGGTGTTGAGGGCTGTGCGGCCTTGTTGGGTGAGCCCGGCGGTTGTCCGCGAGGCGGTTCCGTTGAAGGTCTTCTCGGTGTCGATGTAGCCGGCGTCCTCGAGTTTGCGCAGGTGTGTGATCAGGTTCCCCGGGGTCAGTCCGATCATCTCCTGTAGCCGGGTAGGGCGGGCGGGAATCAGTTGACGGCGAATAGTCGCCGCTGACCCTCGAAGCCCTTGAGTGCGTGATTGCCACGGTCGGTGAAGTTGAGGTTGGAGCCCGCCACGATGTCTCGGACGGTGTCGGAGACGAGAACTTCGCCCCCGCTTGCTTCCCCCATCACCCGCGCAGCCACGTGGACGGCGACGCCACGCAGGAGGCCGTCTTCCTCCCGTACCTCACCTATATGCACCCCGGCCCGCACTCGGAGGTCGAGCTCTCGAACGTCGTCCTGGAGCCGACGGGCGGCGAGAATCGCCCCGACCGGCCCCTCGAAGGCCGCCATCAGCCCGTCCCCTGTGCGGTCAACGACACGTCCCGCATGTGCGGCGACCGCTAAATCGGCGCGGCGGCCGTATTCTCGGAGGAGATCGGCCCAGCGCTCGTCACCGAGCTCCGCGGCTCGCCAGGTCGAGCCGACGATGTCGCAGTGGAGAATCGCGCGCACCGCCCCGGGCTCGCGCTGGGGTGGACGAACTCCGGTAACGAAGTGCTCGACCTCGACGCAGAAAGGCTCGAGGTCGCCGAGCCAGGGAGAGTGCGCGGATCCCTCCAGCTCAACGAAGCGCGCACCGGCGATTCGTTCCGCGAGGTATCGGCCGGCCGGGCCCGGCGCGACCGGATCGTGCTCACGGTTGAGGACGAGCGTCGGCACGCGGATCGCGCCCAACAACCCACGCACGTCAATCTCTGAGTTCGCGCGTGCCAACGCGACGGCTGCGTTCGGACTAGCACCAGCTTGCTGGTACGCCGCAAGCCTGGCAATCGTCGCCGCTTCTCCGTCGGGAACGAACCCGCGTGCGAAATCCGTACTCCCCCAGTGGTGCTCGAGCTCCTCGAGATGGGCCTCGTCCTCCTCGTCACCAAACGGATAGCCCTCGCGGCGACGGAAGCTCGCCTGCGTTCCGTGCAAGACGAGGCTCTGTACGCGCTGCGGGTGAGTTACGGCCAACATCACGGCAAGCGGACCTCCCTCGCTCCAACCAATCACATGCGCTTGTTCGAGCCCCGCAGCGTCCATAACTGCGCGCGCGTCCTCCATTCGCTCGTCCGGGGTAGGCACGCCAGGCGTGCGATCCGACATACCAGTCCCACGTTTGTCGAAGCGAACGACGCGGGCGAAGGACGTCATCCGCTCGAACCACCGCACCCAAAGCGGCTCCTGCCAATCGAGACCAACATGCGTCACCCAGCCGGGGATCATCAGTAGATCGTGCCGGCCTTCGCCAGCCACCTGATACGCGATATTCACTTCGCCGCTACGCGCGTACTGAGTAGAAGGAGCGATTCGTTGATTCTCGTCCGCAGTTGTCTTCGAGGCAACCAAGCCACCCGGCTCGGCGAATCGTCGCCGAGCGACTCCTACTGGCTTGTCACGCGCCGCACCGCTTCCGCCGGCGACCGTGACCGAGGCTGCTACGTGGCCGTGCAGATGATGGATTTCGGGCGCTGTGCAAGCCTGCGCGACACGCGGCGACACAAACCCGCGGAAGCGACCTGCCGGCACATACGGTCGGTGAAGCCCAGTTTCGAGCCGCGCGGTTCAGGCGATAAGCACGGCGACCTCGATCGCGTGAAATTGCGCCAAGACGTCGTCTGGCGCCGCCCGCGCGTCGACTTCGGCGATCTCGATCGGCTCGCTCAAAGGCTTTCGCCCCGCCACAGAGCAGGATCAAACACAAGAGAAATCGCAGCCGCGCGCTTCAGGCGATAAGCAGGCGAAGACCAAGCTCTGCCGTCATCGAGGTCGAGGAGCTCGCCGTTGCGTTCGGCCCATCGACCAGATGTGAGGTCGCTGCGGAGGCTGCGCAATGCCCTCTGCTCCGCCGTCCGGCCCGACGCCGGCCCACACCGACATTCCGCGACGGACGTTCTCGTCCAGGTACGCCTCAGGTCGGCGCCAGTAGGCCTCGAAGAAGCCGTCGGCGCAGTCCCACGGAATGAGCACCGGCTCCATCCGGGCTCCGATCGCGCGGGCCAGCTCGGTCGCGAGCCCGACACGGGAAGCAGCGACCTCGGGGAGGTAGTCACGAGTGAGCCAGAACCGGTGACGCCAGTTTCGGTCGCTGGTGTCGCACGTGAACACCACCACGCGGCGAGCCACGCGCTGCATCTCGCGCAGGCCTGCAATCGGGTCCTGCCAATGATGAACGGTGGCAAAAGCCATCGCAGCGTCGAAGGACTGGTCCTCGAACGGAAGACTCTCTGCGGTGGCAGCCACGCATGGCGCTGCGCCTGCGGGACGCTGCGCACGCATGACCGCCGACGGCTCCACCGCGGTGACGTGACGGTCGGACGGTTCGTACGAGCCGGCGCCAGCCCCGACATTGAGCACGGTCCCCGCATCGCCCAGCGCAGCCCAGACCTGCGCGGCGATCCGTGGCTCGGTGCGCCGCGTCACGGTGTAAGTGGCTCCGATGGTGTCGTACAACTGCGCGCTCGACATCAGGTCCCTTATCGCGCCTGACGCGAGCAAAGGCAACACACCAACCGACGGCCGGAGCGAATACGTCGGTGAGCGGCGTCCCCTGCCGTCATTCGTGACCGCTGGCGCAGGCGGTGGGCCCTCGCCAGCACGCCGCAAGGGCCAAGGTCGACAGACTGGGGTTGCACGAAGACCCGGCGAAGCCGACACTGGCGGCGTGGATGCACCGGATGTCCGGTACACGAGTAGCGGCGAGGTGGCGATCGCGTACTACGTGATCGGCGAGGGCCCACTGGACCTCGTTTTCGTCCCGTTCACCATCAGCATGGTGTTCGCGTGGCACCTCCCGGTCTTTCGCGACTTCTGCCTCCGCCTGTCGTCGTTTTCGAGGCTGATCCTCTTCGACAAGCGCGGGATCGGCGCGTCCGATCGTCCGCGGACGCCCCCGACCCTCGAGTCACAAATGGAGGACGTTCGCGTGGTGCTCGACGCTGTGGGGTCCGAGCAGACTGCACTCTTCGGCTCGGGTCACGGCGGCCAGATGTGCGCGCTCTTCGCCGCGAGCTACCCGGAGCGAACGACGGCACTCATTCTGTACGGCACCCACCATCGCGCTCCCGGCACAGCCGAGGAGCACCGGGCGCAGCTCCGACGCGTACGCAACACGTGGGGGCTTCAGGAGGAGATCGAGCGCGGGAACTACGGCGGCTATCCGAGCGTGAAAGATGACGACGATTTCCGGAGGTGGATGCCGACCGTTATTCGTGCCAGCGCAGGTCCGAGCAGCGCAGTGGAATTCATCCGCACGTACCTCGACACCGATATCGGCGAGGTTCTTCCTACGATCCGCGTCCCCACGCTTGTGCTCTACCGACCCGATACGGAACCGACGCACCGCCCGGCAGTGGTGGCTTTTCAATTCGACGAGGAGGAGGCCCTCCGGTTGGCCGACGCGATCCCCGATGCGCGCGCTATTCCTGTCCCTGGTATCGACGCTTCGCCCTTTATCGGCGCCGAACTGACAACCGAGGTCGAGCGATTCCTTACGTCGCCGCACGCAGCGGCGGTGCCGGACAGGGTGCTCACGACGGTGCTGTTCACGGACATCGTGGGCTCAACCGAACGAGCTGCCGAGATCGGCGACAGTCGCTGGCGGGAGCTACTTGCCGCCCACCGGAATGCGGTTCGCCGTCAACTCGCCCTCCACCGCGGTCACGAGATCGACATTGCTGGCGACGGCTTTTTCGCATCGTTCGATGGGCCAGCGCGTGCCATCATCTGCGCACGACGGATCGTGGAGGTTGCAGCTGAGCAGGGCCTTCAGATCCGGGCTGGGCTCCACACCGGCGAGTGTGAACGCGACGGTGAAAGACTCACCGGCCTGGCCGTCCACATCGGAGCGCGACTCGCTGCGCTTGCGGAGCCGAGCGAAGTTCTGGTGTCGCGAACTGTGAAAGATCTCGTCGCAGGCTCCGGTATTGCGTTCGACGACCGCGGCGAGCACTCGTTGAAAGGCGTTCCGGGAGAGTGGCAGCTCTACTCGGTTCGCAGCGACTAGCACTCAGCTGTCAAGGGACAGCCGCACGCTTGGCCATGTGACAGTCGTCGGCTCTGCTATGCCGCTAGCTGATCCGCTGCGGCCAGCATCTGTCCGGCGATCGGTTGGAGTCCGACGCGCGTTCCGAGCAGGCCGGTCGAGACTCGCTCGACGACGCCCCATTCCCAGATTGCGATCTCGTCGAGACCGGTCCGATTGGCGAGCCAGCGGGCTCGCTCGTGCAGGTCTCCCTCGAGCGGGTCTTCGCGCACGATGATGCCGAGGTCGTATTCGGCCTCGGCGAGGAGACCATCGGGATCCACCAACTTGAAGCCATCGGCGGACTCCAGCGCGTTCCACTCATGCACGTCACCGTGAACGAGCACCGCCCTCTCGTCGCGATGGGCATCGCCGCGCCGCCTCGCGCACGCGAGTGCGTGCTCGACGGCGCGCTCGCTGCAGGGCCGGTCGAGTTCCTCCCACATGGTGGCGATGAACTCGGCAAGCCACTGCGCCTTGTCGGCTCCGGTCGGCAGACCGCACTCGGCCGCCGGACGCCAGATGCGTGCGGCAGCGGAGACGAGGATCTCGTGTCGGCGGCTGGCAGGCAACCGCAGCTCATGGAGTGACCGGCCCAGCCGCTCGAGTAGGAGAGCGCCCCGTGCGACGTCCTCCCGAAGCAGCCGCGGACACCCCTCTCCGCCCGCCAGCCGCAGGACGGTCGCCTCGTGGGCCGCCGCATTGCGATCGCGCGGAACGAGCAGCTTCAGGACCGCGGGCGTACCGTCCGCGCATGTCGCCTCGGCAACGACAGCCTCCGTCGAGTCGCGATATGCCCGGCCGACGACGATCCGCCAGTCCGACTCGATCGCGCTGATGAGCGCCGGAAGCTCATCGAGCCAGGCTTGCGCCCCGACCGCCGCCGCCTTCTCGCGAACAACCGCGGGGATCTCGAGCATGACTCGGACACGCTAACCGTCTGCTCGGGAGCATTCGCGAACTCGATGTCATTCTGGCGCGGCTCCCGGGGCTAGGCTGGCGGCTGCCGAGCTACGTTCGCAGTGCCCTGACGCCCTCGGTGGCGGCGAGGACGGTGCCGACGAGCATGAACGTGGCGACGACCGTGAGTTGCGCGTCGCCTACGAAAGACGGCGCGTGTGCGGCCAGCGAACCGAGCCATACCGCGGAGGCGATCGTCATCACGAGAATGGTTGCGCTGACGATGAGCGCGAGGTACGAGTGGGCGTGAAGCGGTGCCAGTCGCCGCGCCGCGACCACAGCAGCATGTGTCCAGGCGAAGAGGGAGAACACTGCAAACGCGATGAAGGCGAATACGGCGACCACGTCGTGGCCGAGCGCGACCGTGAGTAGTGCGGCCGCAGCGATTGCGGTTACGGACGACGCGACCAGGATCGGCCGGCGCACGGCCGTCCAGCCGCCGTTCCTCAGATCGCGCAGGAAGGCGGGCAGCGCAAGCACCACGCCACCGAGAATGGCGGCGCTGCCGATCACAGCCGCGACCTGAACGGTGTCGAACGCCAGCGTGGGCACGCTGCGATCGCCAGAAGGCACGACCATCTGCCAGTGCTCGGACGTCTTCTGGAACGCCATCCCCCCGATCACAAACAGCGACCACGCCCAAAGCACGCGCAGGTGCGGCGGGTCGGAGCCGCGCAGTCGCTCCCGGAGACCCGCAACGGCAACGTTCGCACGTACGCGCCAGCTCAACGGCTCCGCCTCGAGCAGCGCAAGAAGCTCTTCGCCATATCGCTCGCGCCATCGCCGTGGGTACACGTGCATGAGAAGCCTCACGGCGTCGCCGCTGCCAGACGCGTCATGCCGGCCTCGACGATGCGAGCAAGGCCCGCAAGGTTTTCGGCGAGCGCGGTCTGGCCCGCTGCCGTCAGGCGGTAGGGGCGCCGGCGATCGTCGGCGTCCAGTGGCTCAATCAGGCCACGTTCCTCGAGCCGTGTGATCGCGCCGTAGAGCGTTCCGGGGCCGAGGCGGGCACCTGCGAAAGCGTCGATGTCGAGCAGCAGGGCGTGTCCGTGCTTCGGCCCGGACGAAAGGCTCGTCAGGATCAGCAGGCTGGGGTCGCTCACGACCAGAACACTACTACGTGCCACGTAGTAGTTCAAGTGAGTAGGGGCTCTCAGGGATCGAGCACGCGTGGCGCGTGGCTCGATGAGTACACGGCGTTGCGGGTTATCAGGCCGTCTCGACAGTTGATCACGTCGATCCCGTCCCACTCGAGGCGCCGTCCGTCTGCAGCTGTCGCCCGAGCCGTCCATTCCGCCACGCCGGTATCCGTTGCGACATAGAGCGCGTGCTCCTCGAAGCCGAGATCGGGCCAGCGCTCGTGGATTCCGGCAACGTGCGCCCGAAACGCCGCTGCGCCCTCCACGCGCTCGGCAGTCGTCACGTTGTGGAACACGATGTCGTCGCTGACGACGGCCATGATCGCATCCACGTCGTGGCCGAACCAGCCCGCTCGGTAGCGTTCGACGAGACGCCTGACGTCGGTTTGGGACATGACAGAGGTGGATTGTGCGTGCTCCCGTCGCTCGCGTCGAGTCATGCGGCCTAGTCTTCAAAGCGACCCGTGGCGTCACGATTCCGGTCGTATCGTCGAGTGAGCGGAAACGGCGGCAACCAGGACTCGCGACGGACGATCCAGCTTTCGTAGGTGGGCGTCAGTTGGTCAGGGGCATCCAGGCATCCCAGGTTCAGTTCGATTTCGTCTGCAGTGCGTGCGAAAACGGACGAGCCGCACCGGGGGCAGAAGAACCGCCCGACGTAGTCGTGTGTTTCGCCATCGACCGTCACCGCATCCTGAGGGAACACCGCGGACGCGTGAAACAGGGCCCCGTGATGCTTGCGGCAGTCGAGACAGTGACAAAGGCCGACCCGGTATGGGAGTCCCGACGCCACAATTCGGACGTTGCCGCACAGGCAACCGCCGGTGAATCGGTCCATGCTGGAGATCATGCCTACTGCTCGGGAACTGCAGTAAGGGCTCGGTCCTCTCCAGGTCTACGCGACGAGAATCTGCAGGGCGTACGACTCGTCAATGCAGTCGTTCAAACGTACTACCGCGTCCTCACCGCGTCCGAACGTGAACACCCTGAAGAGGGTCACCGGCCCTGACCACTCCGGCGACAGCAGGGTCACCTCGACTGCAACTCGGTCGCCGGCCTCGATCAGCTTGCCGAGCCGAAACCTCCGCCCGTTACTGTGCAGCTGCTCGAGCCGATCGACGATCGCCGCCCGGTTCGCACACGTCGGCGTCCCCGCTACATCGCCTTGCGGGATCGCAACCCACTTGGCGTTCGGGTCGAGCAAGTCCCTGAACGGCTCGATGTCGCCACTGTCCAGCGCCGCGAAAGCCTGCCGGAGCAGCTCCTGGCGACCGCCCATACCAACGGAATGATCGCCAAGCCAAGGAGCAGCCGCAAGCGACTTTGGGGAACGTCTGCCGACGGATCATTCCGCAATACCGGCCCAGATCAAGGCGCGTTACGCGCGAGCTCGCTGCACGCGCCTACCTCGAGCGAAAGAAGGCCTAAGGCAAACCTGTTTAACCCCTTCTGAGCCTCCTGCACTGGTTCGATCGGACAGCTACGCCGAGTCGACTCAGGCCCGGCCTGACTGAACGAGCGCACGGATTGCTGCTGCAGTCTGTTCGGTCGTCAGCCCGTCCGTTGCGAGGTGGTTCGGTGTGTCCGCGAGCAGCGCATACCTCCGTTCCACCTGTTCCGCCATCAAGTCCGGCGCTGCGAGCTCGTCCGTGGTCATGAGCACGGACCGATCGCTGTCGCCGCGGGTACGGGCGCGCTGGAGCGCCGTCGTCGAGGCTCGGCATCAGCACCACGTGGTCGAGACGCAGACGCGCGTACGTCCGCAGAAAGATTTCGAGGTACAGGGGCGTACGAACTGATCGACGAACACCTCATACCCTCCACGGTCGTAGGCCACCGCCGCGGAAGCGAGAGCAGCGATCACCGTCCGGTTCTGCTCCTCGGCGTCGGGGTGACCGGGCGGTAGATGGCCAGCGATGAAGTGCCAGAAAACATCGCCCTGCAGATGCACTCCGCGCGATGACTCTTCTGTTAGCCGCCGTGTCACCGTCGACTTCCCGGACCCGGGCGGCCCGTTGACAATCAGCGTGGACACGTGCCGCCATCGTCACACGCGACGCAGCTGTTTGCCAGCTCGCGTCGGGTCCGTGTCGACCCGCCTGGGGGAGACTTGCCACGGCGATGATTTCAAGCTCGTCGCATCGTCCAAGTCCGGAAGGACACCGCGAAGCAGAGGAGTGGCGATGAAGTACATGCTCTTTACGTACCGCGACCCAAGCGTCCAGCTCGACCCGGAGCAGAAGGCGACTGTCCCGGCCGCGGTGGCGGCCTGGTGTGACGAGATGGACACCCGTGGTGTACGCCTCGATGGGCACGTGCTCGGTCCCTCACAGAGACGCGGACTATTCGGAGTCGAGCGGGGGAGACGACATCGACCGCGGACCGGTCTCCGAGCAGAACCGTTCACATCGCCGGCTTCAACATCCTCGAATGCGCCGACCTCGACGAGGCCCTCGAAGTTGCCGCCAAGAACCCGGGGGCGAACTTCGGCATCCTGGAACTGAGACCCATCGAACCGTGAGCGTCTAGCCGACGACGGGAGCGCCCGGCATGGACAGGGCCATTCGGGATGAACAGCTCATCGAAGCTCCAGGCGGAGTACCTGTTCGCGAGTGACGCTCTAATCCTCGGGCGCGTCACGTATGAGGGTTTCGCCGCCGCCTGGCCGACAATGGAGGAGAGCACGGGCGAGTTCGGCAAGAAGATGAACTCGATGCCCAAGTACGTCGCCTCGCGAACCCTGGAGACGGCGGAATGGAACGCGACGATCATGCCGGGTGAGCCCGCAGACGAGGTCGCCACGCTGAAGAAACAGCCGGGGGCCGACCTGCTGATCTACGGCAGCGGCGACCTCGTCGACGAGCTCAGCCGCCACCACCTCATCGACGAGTACCGACTCATGATCCACCCGGTACTGGTGGGGTCCGGCAAGCGACTCTTCAACGGACCCCCTGCGACGACGCTTCACCTGGTCGACACCACCACCACAGATACCGGTGTCGTGGTTCTCACGTACACATCTGCCCCGGCTAGAGGTCGTAGAAGTTCGTGAGCCGTGCGATGCGGCCGTCTTCGGCGAACTCGACGAAGTCGATGCCGTCGAACGGAGCCTGGCCCGGGAGCGTCGCAGTCCAGCGATACCAGGCACGATCGCCAAGAACGACGAGATCGCTCGACACGATCTCGAGCCCCGGGTATTGCTCGAGCGACGCCTCGATGAACGCGGCGACCGCCTCTGGCCCACGCACTCCGCCCGGAATCTCGGGATCGACGTAAACCCCGTCCGGCGCCCAGACCGACCGGAGTTTGGCAAGTCGTCGCTCACGGTCGGTCTCGGCCCAAGCCTCGTCATAGCAACGAACCGTTTCGGTCGCCTCTCGAATCATCTCTCCTCCGGTTCTGATCTCATGTCGGCGACCATCGCAAAGCGATCTCGACAGCGCAAGAACCGAGTGCGCACTGTCCGCGGGCCGTAGAGTCGCCTGGTGGGTGAGATCGTGATCGTTTCCGCGGGGCTCGATCGGCTGGACGACCTGGCGGGATTCTGGGAGCTTCTCCACCAGCACCAGGGCTCCGTCTGCGCCCCGGTCGAAGGGCTGGAGGTGCTTTCCGACCCGGAGAGCGCGGTGATCGTCCGCGAGATGTATCGCGACTGGCTGTCGGGTCCCGATTCGTTCGCGTTCCTCGCCGAGGAAGACAGTCGGCCCGTCGGATACGTGATCGGCTTTTACGACCAGCCCCATTTCATGTGGGCGACAGGCCGTGTCGGCCACGTGGACAGCTTCTACGTCCTGCCCGAGATGCGGGGTCGCGGTGTCGGACGGTTGCTGATGGACGCGGCATATGCGGCGATGCGGGAAGCCGGTGCCGAGACCGTGGCGCTGGAGATGGTGGCCGGCAACGACGTTGCTCGGAAGTTCTATGAGCGCGAAGGCTTCACTACGACCTTCGTCCAGATGCACCGTCGATTGAACACCGCACCGCAATAGGGACGCTGACGAAAGCGGCCGGCGGCAGCGGTACGACAGTCATCGGGGGTTCAGCTGGAGCGCGGTCACGGGTTGAAGGCGATCGAGGGGCTCGGGGTCGTGTTCTCACCGCCCGTGCAGTCCGGAACCTGCAGCTCTTCCTCGAGAAGTCGCGCGCGCGCGCGCGTCCCATCGGGCCGATGAAGCATTCGCTTCAGGATCCGCGGGAGCCGCGCCCGTTCCGCTGGGCTGTTCGCGCGGGCGATCGCGTGCCAGATGCCGAGGTAGCTGCTCGCGTACAGCTGAGACAGACGGCGCTCGACACGCAACCACTGCCTCGCCGATCGCGGCCGTTCAGGACGCGCTCGAAGCGCTTCGATTCGCGCGAGTCGGCGCGCGGTTGAGGCACGGATGTCGCGCGCGACGGCGACCGCTCCTTGCTCGGTCCCGATCGAGTGGCTGCCTTCGAACAGAAGAGCGCCCGCGCAGACCCTGGTGACACCGATCCTCCACGCATGCCGATCGGGCCGATCGCTTCCTGACGCTGCGCTCTTCGTCACGGAGATCAAAGAGCCGATCACGAGGACGACCGCGAATATCTTGCCCACTTCCTCGTCTCCCCTCGGCCTGGGGTTCGTGCCAAGAACGCCTTCTTCGCGGCATCGTCGTCCACTCCGCGGGTTGAGGGAATACGACGATCGTCGTATCTTGCGGTCGTGGCGAAGCTGACCACGACAGATCTCCGGGGTGTGCTCGCGGTTCTCTACGACCTCGGTTCGCTCGCTTCGGCCGAACCGTTTCCACTGCCGGTGCTCAATCGCCTCGGCACACTCGTCGGCGCGCACACGACGGGTTACGGCGAGTTCTCGATCGCGCAGGGCGGTCGCAGCTACTCCGTCAACTACCTCGTCAAGAACCGCACCGAGCCGGCGTGGCTTGCCGAGACGGCAGAGCGATGGTGGCACCAAGACCCGATCACATGTCGTGTTCATTCCCGCGCGGTCGAGCCGACAGCGGTCTCCGATCGGGTGAGCAGGCTCGCGCTCCACCGCCTCGAGTTCTTCCAGCACGTCCATCGCCCGTTCGGGACCGCGGACTACGTTCGCCTCTACCTGCCGGCGCCGGACGCGACGTCCCGCTTCTTCTTCTTCGAACAGGAGCACTGGGGACTGAGACAACGAGAGCGCGACCTGCTCGGGCTGCTCCGTCCCCACCTCACGCTCTGGCGCAGCCGGTGGAGCGCCCCCGCGTCTCCAGCCGTGTTCGAGCTCACCGCGCGCGAGCGGGAAGTCCTCCAGGCAGTCGCGCGCGGCGCGACCAACCGCGAGATCGCAGAGCAGCTCTGGATGTCCCCACACACCGTCAGGACTCACCTCCAGCACGTCTTCGAGAAGCTCGACGTCCACACACGCACCGAAGCTGCCGCACTCCTCGGCAGCACCGGCTCGCCGCCGGCCTCACGAGACATTCCCGGCAACGACACTTAGATCGATTGATCGGCAATTCAACGCCGTCGCGGATGGGGGCCTGCACACGGCGCATTGCGGCCGCCTCGCCCGGCACGAAGGCCCACCGGCGTTGCCACCGGTCGGTCATCCACACCGCTGGGCGCAGACCTCCCCGCGACGACGGCAAATACCGATCAACCATCTAGACGGTGTCTGGATCGCTGAGATGACCGGGCGTGAGTCGGACGATCAGATGCGTGCGGATTTCGACCAGCGTGCGGCCGACTACGACGGCTGGTGGCTCGGGACGGGATCGTTCGCGGGGCGCGAGCGGCCTGGTTGGTCTGCGGAGGTCGAGCAGCTCATCGCCGTCGTGCGGGCCTTGCCCCCGGCCCGGGTGCTCGATGTCGCATGCGGCACAGGCTTCCTCACCCGGCATTTGCGCGGCGAGCTGGTGGCGCTCGACCAGAGCGCTCGGATGGTCGAGATCGCTGCGGCTCGCATGCCGCACGCGCGTGTGCTTCAAGGAGATGTCGCACCGCTGCCGTTCGACGACGGCGAGTTCGACCGGGTCTTCACCAGCCTTTTCTTCCATCACCTCTCGCCTGACCGACGCGCCGCGTTCATCGCTGAAACCCGTCGTGTCGGACGCGAGCTTGTCGTCGTCGAGGATGTGCGTCGCGCCGACGCTCCCGCGGAGGAGGTGGATGAGCGAGTCCAGAGCGATGGTTCACGCCATCGCATGCACCGGCATTCCTTCACCGCTGCCGAACTCATCGCTGAGCTCGGCGCCGGTCAAGTGCTCTACCAGGGGCACTGGTTCTTGGTCGTCGCCACGAACTGACGGCTCCCGCGGCAGGTCTCGCACGTTCTTGCCGCCGTGCGATCATCGGGAGGACTCTGCCCAACGTGTTGCACCACGACTGGAGGCGGTAATGATCACCGTGCTGGTGAATCACCGGGTCGCCGACTACGACGACTGGAAGGCGGCCTACGAGCGAATCGACGTCGGACCACTCGCTAGCGATGTACGGAGTTACCGAATCTGGCGCGATCTCGATGATCCGAACCTCGTGATCCTTGCGGAGACATACGAGTCGCGCGAGATTGCAGAGGCGGCGTTCGCGCATCCCGAACTCGCCGAGGAGATCGTCAAGGCCGGAGTTGACACAGCCTCGATGGAGCTTCACTTCCTGGAAGAGGTTGCCTTCGCCACGAAGCAGTAGGCGGCGCGAGCGCGAGGCTCGTCGGAGCATAGAGAAGGGCCGCCAAACGGCGGCCCTTCTCACCCCCTACCGCAGTCCCCTGATCAACGGAGAGCCGCGGGCGCTGCGAAATACATCCTTCTTCTAGAGGGCGACGATCCCCTCGCCGCCGACGGCACCCGGGACGGTCACCGAGCCGATTGCGCCGAGGGTCACGGGCACGGCCGTTACGTGAGTTAAGAGGCGTTAACAGGTGAGACGTTTCGGACGTTCGCGAGTCCCGGGGCGCGAGTAGGATCCAGAAGCTGTGAAGCTCCTCTACAAGCCGGTCGGCATGCTCGTCAGCGTTCTCGGCGGGCTCGTCGCAGGGGCCGTTTTCAGGCGGGCATGGAGTGCGGTAGGTACGGACGGTGACCTCCCCGCGGCGAAGGATCGCAGCCGTGGGTGGTACGAGGTCGTCGCCGCCGCTGCGCTGCACGGCGCGATCTTCGGCGGCGTGAAAGCGTTCACCGACCGGGCGGGTGTTGCCGGTTACGAGCGCGCCACCGGGGTGTGGGCCGGCAAAGACAAGCCGGGCTGACCCGTCCGCCGCCCAACCCGATCAAGGAGGCAAGAGATGCTTGATCACGTTGCGATTCCGGTGACCGATCTCGACGCAAGCCGGCGGTTCTACGAGCCGATCTTCGAACAGCTCGGCGCGAAGGTCGTCGTCGAGGGGCCAGGTTTAGTCATCTTCGGTACCGATGGCGGGATGGTCGGGCTGAGACAGAAGGAGGCGGTCTTGCCGATCCACATCGCCTTCAGGACCGATCGGCCCGGCGTCGACGCGTTCTACGAGGCCGCGCTGGCGGGCGGCGGGACCGACAACGGGGCGCCCGGTGTGAGAAGCGACTACCACCCCAACTACTACGCCGCGTTCGTCCATGACCTGGACGGCCACAACGTCGAGGCCGTCTGCCATCAACCGGCCTGACCCTGCGCCGAGCGGACGACCGGGCTGGAGGCAGAGATGTCACGCGAACTGATTGAACGCCACGACCTGGCCTGGAACGAACAGGACCTCGATGCCTTGAACGACCTCTATACCGAGGACGTCGTCTTCCAGAACCACACCGCCGGCGAAGACCCGGTGGTCGGACGTGACGCAGTCCGCGCCCACATCGGCGGGATCTTCGAACGCTGGCCCGACCTGCGCTTCTCGTCACGCCGTCTCTATCTCGCAGACGACTTCTGCGTGAGCGAATGGACCGCCCGGGCGACCGCTCCGGACGGGCGACGCATCGAATGGGACGGCGTCGACGTCATGCCGATCCGGGACGGGGCGATCGCACGAAAGGACGTCTACTCGACGTCGCACATCCCACGACCGCAGTGAACCCTCTAGCCGAGGGCGCGCGCGGACGACGAGCCGCCGCAGAAGCGGGTGCGGGCCTCGTTCAGACAAACGAGGCCGACAAGTGCACGGCGCTCGTCGAGTACGACGACGCGTCGGTGCGGATTCCGAGCGGTGACGTCGAACGCGGTTACGGCACTCTCCGACGGTGCGATCGACTCGGCGTCGGGGTCGGCAAACGCGATCGCGGCGGCGTCGGCAGGCACATCGTCGGGGATCTCGGCGATCGCCCCACAGAACGCAGCGCCATCGGCGAGGAGCACCATCTGCATACTCGCACTCCGGAGGAGCGCCTGCACCTGGCCAACCGTCGCGTCAGCCGGCAGCGTCTTCGGGCTGCGCAGCATCACGTCGCTCACGAGCTGTCCATCGAAGGCCGACGAGTGCGCCTCGCTCACCTGCGAAATGATACGCGCGACAGCGTGCCCACCCCCAGGAGCCTCTCGTGAAGGAGCCCTCGTGAAACTGAGTACTCGCAATCAGCTCGCCGGCAAGGTGACCGACGTCAAGCTCGGAACGATCATGTCCGAGATCACCGTCGATGTCGGAGGCCAGACGATCGTCGCGGCGATCACGCGCGGCAGCGCGGAGAACCTCGAGCTGGCGCCAGGCGACGACGTGACCGTGCTGATCAAGGCGACCGAAGTGATGCTCGGTAAGTAGCGCCGCCTACGCAGTTCCTAGCGCGCTGTTTTTCAACTCTTCGCCTTCAAGTCGCTGTGCGGCGGTGCTATCTTGCAGCCACTGCACGTCGCCGCCTAGGCGTTACACCAGCAGAACTCGACGGGTACCCCTCTCGGAAGAGGAGCTCAACCACGTGTCTGCCCCCATCACTCGAGGACAACTCGTCTCCCGGAGCGCGAAGGGCGGCGCCGCGCTCGTGGTCGCAGGGTCGGCACTGGGGCTTTTCGTCGAAACGGCGGCTGCAGATCCGCCGCTGACGACCGATCTCGCCTATGCGCGCCTGCTCGTCGGTGCAGAGCTGCTCGCGTCGGACTTCTATTCGCTGGCGATCGCGGCCGCGAACGCAGGCGCTGAAGTCACCGGGTATCTGAAACGAGCTCTTGCCAACGAGCAGGAGCACTACCAGTCGGTTGCCGGCTTCATCACCGGTGCCGGCATGACCCCGGCGGTGTCCGGGGACATCGACTTCGGTTATCCGGCCGAGACGTTCGCGAGCCAGGGGTCGATCGTCAAGTTCGCGAAAGCACTCGAGGACACGATCCTCGGCGCGTATCTCGGTGCGATCGCCGGAGTCCAGGCGAACGCGTTCAAGGCGGGTCTCGCGCGGATTGCGGCCAGCGAGGCTCAGCACTCCGCGTACTTCACAACGGCGATTGGCGGCAAGACGTTCAGCGCCGCGTTCCCGACCGCACTGACGATCGACCAGGCCTCCAATGCCCTCGACGCGTTCACGGCATAAGCGCGCGATGTCTCACGAACTCCACAGAACTGGGAAAGGGTCCACGTTGCGGTTCTCTCGCATCATCTCGTTGCTCACGATCGTCGTCGCCAGCGCGTCCCTCGCTGCCGGGGGTGTCTCGGCCAGGTCAGACCGCGCGACGGCGGGGATCACGATCTTCGCGGGCTCGTCCATGACGACCGTCCTGCCTCAGATCGACTCGAGCAATTCGTACTCGTTCGGTAGTTCGACCGCGCTGGGCACGCAGATCACAAACGGGGCCCCGGCCGACGTCCTGATGTCGGCGAACACGACCGTTCCCGCGGCGCTCTACGCCGCCGGCGTGGTCGAGAAGCCGGTCAACTTCACGCGCAACACACTTGCAGTGGTGGTGCCGAAGTCGAACCCGGCCGGAATCAAGTCGGTCTACGACCTGACGAAGCCCGGGATCAAGGTCGACGAGGCCGCCTCGAGCGTCCCGGTCGGGAGCTACACGGTGCAAGTGCTGAATCAGATGGGGATCAACAGCGCCGTACAGGCAAACGTCGTCAGCAAGGAGACATCCGACGCGAATGTCGTCGCGAAGGTCGCGCTCGGTCAGGTCGACGCCGGTTTCGTCTACCTCTCCGACTACGTCATCGACCCGACGCACCTGACGCTGATCAAGGTCCCCGCGTGGGCACAGCCGAAGATCACCTACGCGATGGCCATCGTGACGAAGAGCCCGAACCAGGCAGCCGCACAGGCTTGGATGAGCAAAGTTCTGAGCGCGTCCGGCCAGGCGGTCTTCGTCAAGAACGGCTTCCTTCCGCTCACGGCACCCGCGCCGACGATCGCCAAGGTGGCGCCCGCTCGGGCCAAGGTCGGCGGAACCGTGACGCTGACAGGCACGAACTTCACCGGTACGGCGTCGGTCACGATCCAGGGCGTCCCCGCCAAGTTCAAGGTCGTGTCGCCGACGAGGATCACGCTCACGGTTCCGGCGAAGGCGAAGTCGGGAACGATCACGGTCACGAACCCGTCCGGGACGGCGACGTCCAAGGGCTTCACGGTCGGATAGCCAGGCGCATCAGGCGAAAGGGAGTGGAGACGAATGCCGCGGGAGTACTACAGCGTCGGTGAGGCGGCGAAGATGCTCGGCATCAGCATCGACACGCTTCGCCGCTGGGATCGGCAGGGCCGGATCAAGGTCGAGCGTGACGAGAGCAATCGCAGGATCGTTCCCGCCGGTGAGATCGATCGCCTGCGCGGCGAGCCAGGCTCGACCCATCTGAGCGCCCGCAACCGGTTCAACGGCGTCATCACGGACGTCAAGGTCGACGGTCTGGTCGCACAGGTCGAGATGGTGGTCAGTGATCCGGTGCGCCTTGTCGCGTTGGTGACGCGCGACGCGATCGAGGAGCTTCAACTCCGGCCCGGCATGCCGGCGACGGCGATCGTGAAGTCGACCTCGGTGATGGTTCAGCACTAACTGACATGCGCTACAGGCAAAAGGTCGTGCGCGGCGTGCTTGCCGTGCTGTTCTTCCTCGCGATTGCGCTGACGATGTCGTTCCTCGTGCTGCCGATCGTGGCGATCTTCTTCCATGTGCCTCTGGGTCGGCTGTTACACGAGTTGACGAATCCGGTCGTGACGGATGCGCTGATCGTCAGCCTCAAGACGGTCGCGATCTCACAGGTCGCGATTCTTCTGCTCGGCACGCCCACCGCCTACTTTCTCGCCTCGCGGCGATTCCGCGGAAGGCCGCTGCTCGTCACGTTCGTCGAGCTGCCGATCGTCTTGCCCCCGGCCGTCGCCGGGATCGGCCTGATCGTTGCCTTCGGACGCCTCGGTCTCCTCGGCTCGACCTTCGACGCGCTCGGCATCAACGTTTCGTTCAACCAGGTCGCGGTCGTCCTCGCGATCTCGTTCGTCGCCGGTCCTTTCTACGTTCGTCAGGCGATCGCATCGTTCGAGGCAGTCGATCGGAACCTGATCGCAGCCTCGCGCACGCTGGGCGCGGGGTCGCCGCGGACGTTCTTCAAGGTCACGCTGCCGCTCGCACGCGGAGGGTTGACCGCCGGCGAGGCGATCTGCCTGGCCCGTGGACTGGGTGAATTCGGAGCAACGATCATGTTTGCGGGCAGCCTGCAGGGAGTGACGCAGACGCTGCCGCTCGCCGTCTACACCTCGTTCGAGGCGCAGAACGGTCTCGACGTCGCGCTCGCGATCAGCGCGCTGCTCGTAATCATCAGCCTTGCGATCCTGCTCGCCCTCAAAGGGAGCGGCCTGTGGGAGCGATCGCGACCTGCGGTGACCGCAATCGCACAGCCCGAGCCGAACTGAAACTCGTGGCGAAGCTGTCGTCGGATTTCGACCTGCCTCTGCGGTCGTTCGCGCTCGAGCTCTCGCTCGATGTCGAAGGAACGGTCGCGCTGATCGGCCCCTCGGGCGCGGGGAAGACGTCGGTGCTCAACGCGATCGCAGGACTGGTCAAGCCATCCTCCGGGCGGATCGCCCTCGACGCCGACACGTGGTTCGATTCGGCAAAGAAGCTGTTTCGCAAGCCCGACGAGCGCCGGGTCGGGCTCGTCTTCCAGGAGTACGCGCTGTTCCCACACATGAACGTGCGCGAAAACATCACCTACGCAGGCAAGGGTCGAGCTGACGAATACCTCGAGCGATTCAGGATCTCCCATCTCGCCGAAGCACGGACAACCGAGCTCTCCGGCGGTGAGCGCCAGCGGGTGGCGCTCGCCCGCGCGCTCGCGCGCGATCCGGGCGTTCTGTTGCTCGACGAGCCGCTCTCCGCGCTCGATGCGAACACGAAGATCACGGTTCGCGGAGAGCTCCAGGAGCTACTGCGTGAGTTCGGCCTGCCCACGCTCCTCGTCACGCACGACTTCGAGGACGCCGCATCACTGGCCGACAAGATCGGCGTCCTGGTCGACGGCAAGCTGCGGCAATTCGCCTCGCCCCAGCAGCTGGTCGCCCGACCGGCGGACGGGTTCGTCGCCTCCTTCACCGGCGCGAACCTCCTACGCGGGACCGCGCGCACTCGCGAAGACGAGTTGACGTCGGTGGAGCTCGAGACCGGCGAGATCGTCTACTCGACGGACCACGCCGAAGGCCCCGTCAGCGTCGTCGTCTACCCGTGGGATGTGACGGTCGGGTCGCAACGCCAACCCGATTCGGCGATGAACGTGATCGAGGGCGAGATCAGGTCTGTCGTTCACGTGGGCAATCGCGCGCGCGTGAGGATCGGCCCCGTCACCGCGGAAGTCACCGAGGCTTCGGTCGAAAGGCTGGGCCTCATCCCGGGAAGCAATGTCGTTGCGTCGTTCAAGGCCACCGGGACGAGACTTGTCCCGTACGGTTGACGCCGTCGACGACACAAGACCAATTCGATCAGGGAGGACGCGGCATGTTGGGGAACTTCATCTTGGTGATTCTGTTACTGGCACTGCTGGGCTTGGGGGGATGGTTTGTCATTCGAGCGCTCGGCGGGCGTCGCCGCTAGACGCAGAGAAGGCGCTAGCATGGGTTCAGCGTTCCCGTGTCCCGACTCCCGCACGAGCCCGCCGTATCGCGCTTCGGGGAGTCAACGAGAGGGAGCGGCATGATGATGAAGAGCTTGAGGCGTGTCCTCGATCAGCTGCGCGATGCGATGAACGGTGCCTTCCGCAAGCCCACGGCTGTGCGCGATGGGGTGCAGGACCCGCAGCGCATGCAGTCGCGCGGCTGACGCATGCGTACGGCGATCGTCTCCACCTATCCGCCACGCGTGTGCGGGATCGGGGCATTCGCGGCCGACCTGCGAGAAACGCTGCTCGAGGTTGCCGGCGTCGACGACGTCGCTGTCGTGCCGATCGTCAACGAGCCGTCGCGCCCGCAGGGCGGCGGGCCGATCTCGATGATCGCGCAGGCGGTACGCGGCGACTACGTCCGTGCTGCGAGGACGCTCGGACGGCTCGACGTCGACGTCGTGCTGCTGCAGCACGAGTACGGGATCTTCGGGGGACGAGACGGCGAGTACGTGCTCTCGTTCGCCGAAGAGTTGGCGCAGCCGCTCGTCGTGACCCTGCACACGGTGCTCTCGAAGCCGACGCCGCATCAGCTGGAGGTGCTCACGGAGCTGTGCGCGGAGGCAGAGCTCGTGATCGTGATGACCGACACGGCGCTTCGTCTGCTCGTCGAGTGCGGCGCCTGCACCGAGGAGAAGGTCCGAGTGGTGCCGCACGGCGCCCCGTCCCGTCTGATGGCGCACGCCGGCCTGCAGACTGCTCGGCCAGAGGCAGGCCCTTACGCTCGGACGGACGGCCGCTTCCTGCTCTCCACCTTCGGCTTGATCTCGCCCGGCAAGGGGCTCGAGACCGTGATCGAAGCGTTGCCGTCGATGATCGAGCGCCACCCCGAGATCGTCTACGTGATCGCGGGACGAACGCACCCGGACGTCGAGCGGCGCGAGGGCGAGGCCTACCGCCTGATGCTCGAGCGACGCGTGCTCGAGCTCGATCTCGGCCGAGCACGTCGAGTTCGACGACCGGTTCCTCTCGATCGACGACCTGTCCGACCTGCTCGGGGCAACCGACGTGTTCGTGACTCCGTATCGCAACGGGAGCAGATCGCGTCTGGCGCGCTGACGTTCGCGATCGCGGCCGGCTGCGGAATCGTCTCGACTCCCTACTGGTACGCCGAGGACATGCTCGCCTCGGGCGCAGGTCGCCTCGTACCGTTTCGACGACCCGACCAGCCTTGCCAATGCCGTCTGCGGCTACATCGAGGAGCCCGAGTCGCTCGATGCGGCACGGTCGGAGGCATTGCGCATGTCGTCTTCGCTCGCGTGGCCGTCGGTCGCCGCGGCGACGGCGACGGTGCTGCGAGACGCCAGCGCGCTCGCCCCGCGTCGGAGACCGGTGGGCGTCACCGACCTTCAGCTGACGAGCCTTCGCACCGACCATCTGCTCACCCTCGTCGACGACG
Source organism: uncultured Thermoleophilia bacterium (assembly GCA_963715115.1). Classification (GTDB taxonomy): domain Bacteria; phylum Actinomycetota; class Thermoleophilia; order Gaiellales; family Gaiellaceae; genus PALSA-600. Next base: position 151,976 of record CAVQRE010000020.1, on the reverse strand, counting down.
TCGGCATCGTCCAGCACGCGGACGGGATCATTCCCAACCGCGACACCGGCTACTGCGTCGACGACGTTGCACGGCTTGCCGTCGTCTCACTCGCGCTGGCCCATCGCGAGCGACGAACGAACGTGGACTGCGATTCTGTACCGCTCACTTGCCTTCCTGCACGCAGCCGAGGGGCCCGGCGGGATGCGCAACTTCATGGGCTACGACCGTTGCTGGCTCGACGAGCCGTACGTCGGTGATCACGTCGGCCGCTCGATCTGGGCGCTCGGAGAGATTCTCGCCACCGCCTGGATACCCGCCGTCGTCGAGCCTTCGGCTCGGCTGCTCGACCGGCTCGTCGCATCGCTCAAGGGAGAGGTGTCGCTGCGCACGGCTGCGTACTCGGTGCTCGGGCTCTGCGCGCCTCGACCCCGACCGGCTCGATCTCCACGCCCGCCGCCTGCTCGAGCGGCTCGCCGAGCAACTGGCCGACGCCTACCAGCGGAACGCCTCCGACGACTGGCGCTGGTTCGAAGACGAAGCTCACCTACGACAACGCGCGGCTTTCGCAGGCACTCCTGAGCGGCGGCAGCGCGCTCGGTCGCGACGATCTGACGCAGATCGGACTCGAATCCCTGCGCTGGTTCGGTGACGAGTGCGGCCTCGCAGCACGGTCTGCTCCGGCTGCCGGGGCATCACGGACGCCGCCGCGGTGAGGCAGCCCCCGGGTTCGGGCGACGAGCAGCCGCTCGACGCCGCCGCGCTCGTCGAGGCAGAGCTGACCGCGTTCGCCGTCACACATCGCGGCCGAGCACGGCGTCCGGGCGCGCCGCGCGTTCGAGTGGTTCCTCGGCCGCAACCGGCTGCACAGGCCGCTCTACGACTTCGCGACCGGCGGCTGCAGCGACGGGCTCGGACGCGACGCGCTGAACCAGAACGAGGGCGCAGAGTCGACGCTGGCCTTCCACAGCGCCGCGCTCCGCCTCGACGCCGTCGGCGTCCGCGCTTCGGCCTCCGCGACCGGCCCTCGCAGGTCGGCCGCGGCGTGAGCGAGCGCGAGCTCTTCGATCGCCACCCCGCGCAATCCGATCCTGACGGCCGGGCGACTGGCCCTATCCGGTCAACGCCGTCTTCAACCCGGCGGCCGCTGCGATCGACGGCGAGACGATCCTGCTCGCGCGCGTCGAAGATCTGCGAGGCATCTCGCACCTCACCGTCGCCCGCTCCGCCAACGGCATCGACGGCTGGTCGATCGAAAGCCTGAGCCGCTGCTCGTCTCCCATCGCCGGCATCGCGAGCGAGCAGTGGGGCTTCGAGGACCCACGTGTCGTCTGGGTCGAGGAGCTCGAGCGGCTGGGTGATCACCTGCACCGCCTACGGCCCGGCCGGGCCGGCCGTCTACCTCGCCACGACCGAGGACTTCAAGACCGTCGAGCGCCACGGGATCATCAGGCATCCCGAGGACAAGAACGCCGCGCTGCTGCCGCACCGGATCGACGGCCGCTGGATCCTGCTCCACCGTCCCGAAGACCGAGTTCGGCGGTGCCCGCGGCGAGATCCTCCTCTCGCGCTCGGCCGACCTCGTCAGCTGGAGCGCCCCCGAACAGGTGCTCCAACCCCGCGACGGCGCCTGGTGGGACTCGCTGCGAATCGGCATCGGCCCGCCGCCGCTCGGCACCGAGCACGGCTGGCTGCTCGTCTACCACGGCGTCAAGGAGACCGTCGCCGGCGACCTCTACCGCGTCGGGTCTCGCACTGCTCGACCTCGAAGAGCCGACCCGCGTCCTGCGACGACTGCCCAGCTGGATCCTCGCGCCCTCGCGCGCCTTACGAACGGACCGGCGACGTCCCGAACGTCGTCTTCCCGTGCGGCCTTCGTCCACGACGAGGTCAGCGGACGAGGTCCGGCTCTACTACGGCGCCGCCGACAGCTCGATCTGCCTCGCCACCGCACGAGCTCGACGACCTGCTCGACGCCGTGCTCGCTGCACCTCGAGCGTAGCGATCGACTGACCAGCCTACGCGACTCTCCGATACCGACGGTAGAGGCGGGGGAGCTGCACCGCCGGGTCGAGAAGAACTCGTCCGGGTCGATGTCGATCCAGCTCAGCGTCGTCCGGGGCTGCACCGTTCGGACGGCTCCGGCGAACGCCGCGACGGCCGCCACCGACGGTTTCGGTGAACCGTCGACGCGCCACAGTCCGAACGATGCGCTCGTGGAGGGCCAGATCGAGCGGCGGTTCTCCCAGAGCGCTGGGTCGTAGTCGCGAGTAGCACCAGAGCATCGCGCCGAGAGCAGCCGGCGCGCGGAGAGCGCCGAGCCGCGCGCTCGTGTACGCGGCCGCAGCCTCGCTCTTCGACGAGTAGGGAGGAGCTTCGCCGCGAGCCTGCTCCGCCGTTCGATCGCCGCGCGGTAGGTCGGGAGGCCGAACTCCGTGAACAGGACGTCGCGACCTTCTCCCAGCCAGCGGGTCACGTGCGCCAGGAACGGGCAGCAGCTGCTCGTCGGTCGGACCGTCCGCCCAATCGGCGTAGATCGGGTAGCCGTGCATCGAGAGGAGATCGCACGACTCCGGAGGCCTCGCGCGGCCCGAGCCGTCGATCCTCCTCCAGGTCTTCCATGTGCAAGCCGACCGTGATCAGCGCCGTCTCGTCGGCGCGTGCGGATCGCCGTGGTGATTCGCGCGAGCCAATTCCGCGCCGACGACCGGGTCGGCGGCACGACACAGTTCGAGTTCTCGTTGCCGAGATCCCAAGCCCAGAGCGCCTCGTGGCCCGCCAGAGCGCGGCGGCCGCTTCCGCGGCAACAGGGCCTGGGCCTCGCGACAACCGGGTCGGTGTACCAGTTGCGAAGGCCGGCTCGTGCGTTACCTTGCCGTCGCGACACGACCCGGAAGCGGTGATCGCCGTCCGACCCGCCGAGCGCCCACGCAGGAACCCAGTTCACTCCGCTCATGTGACCGGTGAAGAGCGTGGGCACGATCGCGAGTCCGCGCCCGGCCGGCGAGATCGGCCACCGTGACCAGCCGCTCGAGCATCTGCCGGTCGAGCTCGTTCGGGGGCGGTTGGAAGTCTTCCCAGGTCAGGAACACCCGTACCGAGTCGAGACCGCTTGCGGCGATCCGCGCGAAGTCGGCTACGACCTCGGCCCGGTCGAAGTCGGACCACCAGCCCATCGCCGTGCGAGCCGGCCAGTAGTTGACGCCGACCCGGAACGATCTGCCGGCCATCAGCGGGCGGTCTCGTTGTCGATCTCGCCTTCGTCGATGGAGCTCCACGACCCGCCGATAGACGAGCGAGGTAGTCGTCCACCATCCGGTCGACGTCGAACCGTTGCTCGACCGATGGCGCACCGCGCTGCGCGGTCGAGAGCTTCGGAGCTGCCGCACGGCGGCCACGGCCTCGTCGAGGGAGTCGACCAGGAAGCCGTTCTCGCCGTGGCGGACGATTTCGGGCATCGAGCCGCGTCGAGGCGCGATGACCGGCGTTCCACAGGCCATCGCCTCGACGACGCTGAACCCGAACGGCTCGTCGAAGTTGACCAGGTGCAGGAGCGCTCGTCGCGCCGCCGAGCAGGTCGACGCGGCGGTCGGCGCGCCGACCGGGCCGATGTAGCGGACGCGCTCGCCGTCGAGTCGCGGCTCGACGAACTGCTCGAAGTAGTCGTGGTCCTGGATGATCCCGGCGATCGATCAGCGGCATACCGACGCGCTCGGCGACGTCGATCGCCTCCGACGGTTCCCTTGTCCGGATGGATCCGCCCGAAGAACAGCGAGGTAGTCGCCCGGCGTCCGGTGCTAGCTCGAACTCGCTGCAGTGTCGATGCCGTGGTGGATCGTGGCCACGTAGTCGAGACGCGCGTGCCGGTCGGCGTCGCTGATCGCGACGTAGTAGCCGCTCCGGTTGTACTTCTCGAACACCGGGACGATCCGCTCCGACGAGAAGCCGTGGATCGTCGTGACAACCGGCGTCTCGACCAGGCCGCTGTACGTCAGCGGCAGGAAGTCGAAGCTGTTGTGGATCACGTCGAACTCGGCAGCCCGCTCGAACACCGCCGAGACATGCAGCGCCTTCCCAGACCTTCGCGTCTAGTCCGGGATCCTCCGAATAGCCGGTCGGCGCCGTACCAACGAGGCGAGCCGTCGTGATCGAGTCGGCCGTGGCGAACAAGCGTGACGTCGACTCCGCGCCTGACCAGTCCCTCGGTCAACAGCGACGCGAACTGCTCCCACGGCCCGTAATGACGCGGCGGCACCCGCCACGAGATCGGAGCGAGCATCGCGACGCGAAGCTTGTGGCGCCCGTTAGTCGCCCCACCAGTCGTCGCCTGCGTGGACACCGTCGCCTCCTTCTGGACGGTCCGATCCGATCGCCAGCAGCTCGAGCCCGTCCGGCCCGGCCGAGAAACCCCGGAACGTCCCCGGCGCGACTCGGACGACGTCCCAGGCGCGCAGGTCACGGAGCTCGTCGTCGAGCTTGACACGTCCAGAGCCTCCGAGCACGACGTAGACCTCCTCCTGCTCCCGATGGCTGTGGCCCCGTGAGCTGCGGCGGTCAGGCGCGTAGCGGAAATGGCTGATGCCGATGTGATCCGAGCCGATCGCGCTGCGGGCGAACCGCGCGTCGAGCGTGGACCCTCCCTCGGCGGCCTGGTTCTCGAGCTCCATCAGGTTGACGATCGTGTATCCGGGCACGTGCTCCTCCTCGGGGTCGGGCGTGCGTTGACGACGGCGTGCGCTCGATGCAACGAGCGGCGGCGTCGGGGCATGCCCCGAGCTGATCGCCCGGTCGGTCTCGATGCTCGGCGACGCTGGACCCAAACTCCAGCTTCGTCTCGCCTGCGGGAACCGGCCGAAGCAAGTCACGTGCCCCTCGGTGAATCGCTGCCTCGTCACCTACATCGACCCGTCGTTTCCCGGCAAGCCCTATCGCCCGCTCCCATACGCCGACGCGGGGAAGGGGCAGGTCGATCTCGCCGCGTGCCTTTCGTGGGGTAGCCGATGAGGGCCGGAATACGTAGAGTGTCGCCGCGTGATCGCGGCGCCCCAGAAGATCGTGTGCGTCGGCCTGAACTACCGGGATCACGCCGAGGAGCAGGGTGTGGCGCTCCCCGAGAAGCCGCTGCTCTTCGCGAAGTGGCCGAACACGCTGATCGGATCCGGTGAGGCGATCCGGATTCCACCGATCTCGGCGAAGGTCGACTACGAAGCAGAGCTCGGGGTGGTCATCGGCCGGCAGGCCCGGCGTGTGGCTGTCGACGACGCACTCGAGTTCGTGAGGGGCTACGTCGTGGCCAACGACGTCTCCGGTCGCGACCTCCAGTTCGCTGACGGTCAATGGGTCAGCGGCAAGTCGCTCGACACCTTCCTGCCCGTCGGCGACGTCGTCCCGGCGTCTTCGGTGCCTGACTCCAGGCGCTGCCCATCCGCGCGATCCTGAACGGCACACGTGATGCAGGATTCGAACACCGCGAACATGATCTTCGGAGTCGCCGAGATCATCTCGTTCGTGTCGCAGGCGATCACGCTCGAGCCCGACGATCTGATCATCACCGGCACACCTGCCGGCGTCGGTGCATTTCGCAAGCCACCGGTATGGATGAAGCCCGGCGACGAGATCACGATCGAGATCGACGGCGTCGGCGCGATTACGAACCCCGTCGTCGCCGGCTGAACCGCGCGTGCGGCGCGGCTCGCTGCTCGTAGCGCTCTTTCTTGCGGCGCTCACTCTCCGCCCGCAGCTCGTCGGGATCGGCCCTCTGCTCCCGTCGATCCAGATCGACCTCGGGGTCAGCCACGCGGTAGCCGGTCTGCTCGCGACGATCCCGGTGCTCTGCATGGGCCTGTTCGCGCCGCCGGCGCCCTATGTCTCCGGGCGCGCCGGCTCGCGACTGGCAATCGCCGGCTCCGTCGGCGCTCGTCGGCGTGTTCGGGGTCGTTCGTGCCCTCGCTCCCGGCGCGGTCGGTGTCGTCCTGCTCACGATTCCGATCGGGATCGGCATGGGGCTGGCGGGCGCGATGCTGCCCGTCGCCGTCAAGGAGCGCTTTGCCGACCGACCCGGATTCGCGACCGGGGTCTACACGACCGGTGTGACCCTCGGCGCCGCGATCGCGGCCGCAACGGCAGTCCCGCTCGCGAATCTCGGCAGCGGCTGGCGCACGCCGCTTTTGCTCTTCGGCGTCGTCTCGACCGGGCTCGCCGCCGTCTGGCTCTGGCTGACGCGCGCCGGGCCGGCCCACGTCCGCCTCGATTCCCGGCCGCTCAAGCTGCCGTTCTCGAACCCGCTCGCGTGGAGGCTCGTCGCCGCGTTCTTCTTCATGTCGTCGGTCTTCTACGGGCTCAACTCATGGCTGCCCGACATCTACGTCGAGCGCGGGTGGAGCGAGAGCGACGCAGGCGCGCTGCTCGCCGTTCTGAACACGATCTCGATCCCGTGCGGATTTGCGGCAGCCTGGGCTGCCGATCACTGGGGCGACGCGGCGCTGGTGGCTTGCCGGCGCCGGTGCGCTCCAGTTCACGGCGCTCTGCGGCATCCTGGTCGTGCCGTCGGCAGGATGGCTGTGGGCCGTCGTGCTCGGCATCGCGATCGGCCCGCTGTTCCCGCTCACGATGACGCTCCCGCTCGACGCGGCCGAGCGCCCCGCAGAGGTGGCTGCGCTGGCCGGGATGATGCTCGGCGTCGGCTACACGCTGTCGGCGCTCTCGCCCTTCCTCCTCGGGACGCTCCGTGATCTGACCGGCAGCTTCACCGCCGTCGTGTGGGCGCTTGCAGCCGGGTCGGCGGCGCTGGTCGTCGTCGATGCCACCGTTCAGTCCGCGCGCGGCTCGCAGCCGCTCGATCGTTCCGGCGACACCCTCCTCGAGCGGCGTCCAGTTGATCCCGCCGAGCGCGTCGTCGAGCGGCGCGCCGTCGAACTCGTCGGGGAACGGCAGCAGGTTCGACTCGACGACCGTGCACCGACGTCCCGCTCGCCGCTTCGATCGCAGCGGCGGCCTCGGCGATGGTGACCGCCGGGCCTCCGAGGTGGAAGACGCGCGCCCCGGTCGTCGCGGCGCGTGCCGCCGCGACGAAGACGTTCGCCGTGTCGGGTGCGAACTGCAGCTGTGTCCGGCCGCCGAACGCGATCTCGCTGTCCTCGTTGCGGGCCGCCTGCGGCCATCGCGATGCTCGGAGAGGCCGTCAGTCCGTTGTCGCGTCCCGGACCGTAGACGACGAACGGGCGGATGCCGATCGACGGCACCTGTTCCTCTTGCCAGAAGATCCGTGCAAGCCCCTCGCACGCCTGCTTGTGCACCCCGTAGAACGTCGCCGGATGGCCGACGGCCTCGTTCGACACCGGCGCCCCGGTGTCGTCGACACTCGAGTAGGCGGCTGCCGAGCTCGCGTAGGCGATGCGAATGTTGCGCGTCTTGGCGGCGTCGAGCACGTTGACGGTCCCGCCGATGTTCACCGCCGTCCCGTAGGGCGGATCAGCCTTGATCTGCGGGATCAGCAGCGCTGCCAGGTGCACGACGTGCGTGATCGCATGCTCGTCGAGCACGGCGTCGAGAGCCGCACGGTCGGTGATGTCGCCGCGGACGACCCGCACGTTCGCGGGCGCCCGCGAGTGCGAGCCGGTGCTCGCTCGAGCCGAGGTCGAAGCCGACCACGTCGACGCCCTCGCCCGCGAGCACGGCGCACGTCCAGGCGCCGATGCAGCCGAGCGCGCCCGTGACGAGAAAGCGTTCCTCGGTCACGGATCCACCGGGAGAGCTGCGTCGACCAGCTCGCTTGTCTCCCGCTCGACGTGGATGCGCTCGTCCGACTCACACAGCGGGCTGCCGCGACGTCCGGCACGAAGTGCGAGCATTTCGGCCAGGATCGAGATCGCGGTCTCCGCAGGGCTCTCCGCACCCACGTCGAGGCCGGCAGGCCCGCGCAAGCGGTCGAGCTGTTCGGCGGTCACGCCGGCTTCGATCAGCTTCTCCCGCCGGCGGGCCTGGGCGACCCGGCTGCCGAGCGCTCCGACGTAGAACGCGTCTGTCCGGAGCGCGGTGGTCAACGCCGGGATGTCGAACTTCTCGTCGTGAGTCAGCACGACCACCGCCGTGTCGCGGTCGACGCCGATCCGGACGAGTGCCGCGTCGGGCCATTCCGTGAGGATCTCCTCGGCGCTCGGAACACGCTCGTGCGTCGCGAAACGTGCGCGTGCGTCGATGCAGACCGTGTGCCAGCCGAGTGCCCGCGCCGCAGCACAGAGTGCCTCGCCCGTGTCGACGGCCCCGACGACGACCAGTCGCGGCGGTGGACCGTAGACATCCGCGAACACCTTCGACCCCTCGACCTCGACCAGGCCGCTCCGGCGGATCTCGGTGGCGAGCGCGGCGAGCGTCGGCCACGCGTCTCCGACCGTCTCGCCCCGGTCGAGGCGGACGAGCAGCTTCCTGCCGACATCCGATCCCTCGACGACCGTGAAGAGCACGGCACGTTCGTCGCCCTGTGCGACCTCGAGCAGAGCCTCGGCGAGGGTCACTCGAACAGCTCGACGAAGACGTCGATCTCGCCGCCGCAGGGCAAGCCAACACCGAGCGCCTGGTCCTCGGTGATGCCGTAGGTCAGCAGACGCGGCGCGCCACCCTCGATCACCTCGAGCCCCTGCACTGCAACGTCGTTCTCGACACAGCCGCCCGAAACGGATCCACACATCGCGCCGCTTTCGGAGATGGCGAGCTTTGCCCCGACCGGCCTGGGCGCGGATTTGCGGGTGGCAACGACGGTCGCGACCGCGACGCGCTCGCCCCGGGCGCGCCACCGCCTCACCTCGTCGACGATCTCCTTCACGGTGCTTCTCTCACGCGACGTGCCTCCGGTTGATTCGCGCAGAACGGTACCGACGGTTTCCAGCTACAGACGGGCACGGCTGAGCAACTCGTCCACTCGGACCCCGCGAATCGAGGCGTCGACGAGCTCGATCGGATGGAACGAGGGAAGCGGTCGACCGGACCGGCGGAGGGCGGCCGTCACCTGGACGAGGCAGCCGGGGTTGCCGCTGGCGTAGGCGTCGGGCGACGTCTCGAGCACGCGTTCTGCCTTCCGCTCGCCGAGCTCGCGGGCGGCGTCCGGCTGGACGATGTTGTAGATCCCCGCGCTGCCACAGCAGAGCTCCTGCTCTCCCGGCTCGACGAGCTCGAGGCCCGGTATCGCCCGCAGGGCGTTTCGCGGCTCGTCGACGATGCGCTGCGCATGCTTGAGGTGACACGAGTCCTGGAACGCGACGCGGAGAGGCAGTGGATGGCGTGTCGCCGGAGCCGGAGCCGCGGCGATCAGCTCGGTGACGTCGACGAAGCGCTCGCCGCGGTGGTCCTTCAGGTGCGACCCGCAGCCTGCGGCGTTCGTGACGATCGCGTGGTACCCGGCGAGGAGCTCCTCGAGCAGCCGAGCCCGAATGCTCCCTTCGGTCACACGGCCCGCGTGCGCGTGCAGCGCACCGCAGCAGCCCTGGGCGCGCGGGACGTGAACGTCGTAACCGTCGGCCGCAAGGACACGCGCCGTCGCCGCGTTGACGTTGCCGAAGACGACGCTCTGCACGCATCCCGTGACGACGGCGACGCGCGGTCCATCGCCCGGCAAATGCTCGGGCGGGACGCCGAGTCGATCCACGGGGGCGCGAGCTCGCGGAGGGGTTTCAGCAGGCCCGGTGCGGGAAGCTTCCGGAACGCCAGAGCCGCGCGCAGGCGCCGGCGGTGAGGGAAGACGCCGAAGATCAGCGAACGCAGCATCCGCTCGCGGAGACCGCGACGGTGATTTCGCTCGATGTACTGCCGTGTCGACTCGATCAGCCTGTCGTACTGGACGCCCGACGGGCACGACGTGACGCACGCCATGCAGCCGAGACAGCGGTCGAAGTGCTCGACGACGGTGTTCGTGAGCTCGACCGATCCGTCGGCGAGCGCGCTCATCAGGTGAATCCGCCCGCGCGGAGAGTCCATCTCCTCTCGCCACAGCGAGTACGTCGGGCACGTCGGCAGGCAGAAGCCGCAGTGCACGCAGTCGGCGATCAGCTCGGTCTGCACAGCGCCTCGACGACTCGTTCGGCGAGTGGGCTCCACTCGGGCTCGAGCGCCTGCTCGACGTAAGCGACGCGCGGGCCGGGTCGCACGAGCGGTGCCTGCGTTCGCCGTCGTAGCGGACGCTCCCCGGCAGGCGTGCCTGGAGCGCCCGCAGACCGGCCCAGGGGTCGGCCTCCTCGTCACCGTTGAGCTCGGCGGCCTGCGCCGCGACCGAACGCGGCGAGCCCTCGAAGAGGACGTGCATGCGGCCGCCGGCAAGATCGACTGCGCTCGGCACGAGGGACGAAAAGTGGAGCTCGTGCCAACGCGCTGCGTCGGTCACGACCGTGCGACTCGCCGCAGGGAGTGGGTGCAAGCGGACGGCAACCTGCTCGATGCGTCCGAGCCGGCCTTGCGAGCCGCAGAAGAGCTTGCCGAGGTCGTAGCCGGCAACGTTCTTCACGACCTTGCCGCCGGAGGTCGCGCGCGTCCCGTCGGGCAGCGTCACCGTGACGCCGAGCACGAGGTCGCGCATCGTCCCGAAGCGATGGCGCAGCGGTCCTGCGAGATCGTCGACGATGCATTCCTCGATCGTCGGATCGCCCGGGGGGTCGAGGGAGAGCCGCTGACCGTGCTCGGCCAGCGCCGCCTGAAGATCCGCCAGGCGCAGCGTGCCGGCGACGACGCACGTCAGGTCGCCGGGCTCGTGCTCCACGATCAGCTCAGAAGCGCTCGCCAAGGCCCGCCAGCTCGAGGGGGTTCGCGCGGTACGGCCCAGGCACCTCGCCGCAAAGGCGCGGGGTGGGGAAGACCTTGCCCGGGTTCGCGAGCTCATGCGGGTCGAAGGCCGAGCGAAGCCGGCGCATCGCATCGAGATCGGACTCGCCGAACATCAGCGGCATCGCGCAGGCCTTGTCGGTGCCGATGCCGTGCTCGCCCGTGATCGAACCGCCGGCCTCGACGCAGGCCTCGAGGATCTTCCCGGCCAGGAGCTCGGCCCGCTCCGCCTCGCCTTCCACGCGAGCGTCGTAGAGGACGAGCGGGTGCAGGTTCCCGTCACCGGCGTGGAAAACGTTGCCGACGCGCAGGTCGTGCTCGCGCGAGAGCTCGTCGATGCGACGCAGCACCTCGGGCAGGCGAGTCCGCGGTACGACACCGTCCTGGACGTAGTAGTTCGGGCTGACTCGGCCCATCGCAGCGAACGCCGCCTTGCGTCCACGCCAGACTGCGGCGCGGTCGACCGGATCGGACGCGATCCGGATCTCGCGTGCGCCGCTCTCGCGACACAGCGATTCGACTGCGGCGAGATCCTCGTCGACCTGAGCCTGTGGGCCGTCGAGCTCGACGATGAGGATCGCTCCGCAGTTCGGCGGGTAGTTCGCACCGACAGCCGCCTCGGCCGCCTCGATCGTGACCGCGTCCATCATCTCGATCGCAGCCGGAAGGATTCCTGCGGCAATCGTTCCCGACACTGCGGTGCCCGCGCCGTCGGTGTCGGCGAACCCGGCGAGTAACGTGCGAATCGCTGCAGGCTCGCGCAGGATCCGCAGGGTCAGTCGCGTGGCGATGCCGAGCGTTCCCTCCGAGCCGACGAACGTGCCGAGCAGGTCGGGGCCCTCGTCCCAGACCGAGAGCTCGACGAGCTCCCCCGACGGCAGGACGACCTCGGCCGCAAGCACGTGGTTGACCGTGAATCCGTACTTGAGGCAGTGTGCGCCTCCCGAGTTCTCCGCCACGTTGCCGCCGATCGTGCAGACCTGCTGCGACGAGGGGTCCGGAGCGTAGTAGAAGCCGGCGTCGGCGACGGCGCGTGTCACGTCGAGGTTCGCGACGCCGGGCTCGACCTCCACCTCACCTGCGTCGAGATCGACCGAGAGCACGCGATCCATGCGCGCGAGCGAGATCACGATGCCGTCGGCAACCGGAAGAGCCCCGCCGGACAGACCGGTCCCCGCACCTCGCGCGACGAACGGGATCCTCTCCTCGTTGCACAGGCGCACGACGTCCTGCACCTCGGCCGTCGAGCCGGGAAGCGCGACGAGCGCAGGCACGACGCGGCGGCCGGTGAGGCCGTCGCACTCGTAGGTCCGTAGCTGCTCCGGCTCGCGGATCGTCTCGGTCGCCGCCGCGAATCGATCGACGAGTGCGGGCGGCAGCCCCATCGACGCAACCTACATCGTAGGATCGGAAGGTGGCTCGTCCCGTCACGCTGTTCACCGGCCAATGGGCCGATCTGCCGCTCGAGGAGCTGGCCGGCCGTTGTGCAGGCTGGGGCTTCGACGGGCTGGAGCTCGCGTGCTGGGGCGATCACTTCGAGGTCGACAAGGCGATCTCCGACGACGGCTATGTGCGCGGCCAGCGCTCGCTGCTCGAGCGGCACGGTCTCGATGTCTGGGCGATCGGCGCTCATCTCGTCGGGCAGGCCGTCTGCGACCGCATCGACGAACGGCACCGCGCGATCCTGCCGCCGGAGGTCTACGGCGACGGCGACGCCGATGGTGTCCACGCGCGGGCTGCCGAGCGGATGAAGGACACGGCGCGCGCTGCCGCGCAGCTCGGCATCACGCAGGTCAACGGCTTCACCGGCTCGCCGATCTGGCATCTGATCTACTCGTTCCCCCCCAACGACTTCGACGAGATCGAGCGCGCGTACCAGGATTTCGCCGAACGGTGGGGACCGATCCTGGACGTGTTCGAGACCGAGGGCGTCCGCTTCGGGCTCGAGGTGCACCCGACGGAGATCGCGTACGACTTCGTGACGACGCGCAAGACGCTTGCGGCAGTCGACCATCGAGCGGAGTTCGGGATCAACCTCGACCCGAGCCACTTCGCCCATCAGTTCCTCGACGCTGCACAGTTCGCGCACGAGTTCGCCGATCGCATCTACCACGTCCATGTCAAGGACTCACGCAAGCGCCTGGACGGTCGCAGGTCGATTCTCGGCTCTCATCTCGACTTCGGGGACGAGGCGCGCGGTTGGGACTTCGTCTCTCCAGGTCGCGGCGACGTCGACTTCGAGGAGCTGTTCCGTGCGCTCAACCGCATCGGCTACGACGGGCCGCTCTCGATCGAATGGGAGGACAGCGGCATGGACCGCGGCTGGGGAGCGGCCGAGGCGCTCGCATTCGTGCGCCGGGCCGACTTCGCGCCGTCGCCGATCGCCTTCGACGCTGCAATGCAAGAGGCAGGCCCGGAATGAGCTCGGCCGTGCAACCTGCGCTCGCGCCGTCGTACGGCCGGCTCGGAACCGAGACGGCATTCAGCGTGCTGGCACGGGCAAAAGAGCTGGAGCGGGCCGGCGTGTCCGTCATCCACCTCGAGATCGGCGAGCCCGACTTTGCCACTCCCCGGCACATCGTCGACGCGGCGGTCGAAGGGCTGGAACTAGGGATGACGCACTATTGCCCGTCCGCCGGTATCGCCGAGCTGCGTGAGTCGGTTGCCGCCTACTTCGTCCGGACGCGCGCGATCGACGTCGGCGCCGAGCGCTGCCTCGTCGCCAACGGCGCAAAGCCGTTCCTGTTCTTCACCGTCCTCGCGCTCTGCGCCGAGGGCGACGAAGTGATCTATCCGGATCCCGGGTTCCCGATCTACGAGTCGGCGATCCGCTTCTCCGGCGCGACTCCGATCGGGCTCCCGCTCCGCGAGTCGGACGCCTTCACCTGCGATCCGGAGCGGCTACGAAGCCTGATCACGCCGCGGACGAAGCTCGTGATCCTCAACGCTCCGCACAACCCGACGGGTGGCGCGCTCGATCCCGGGACGGTCGACTCGCTGGCGCGCGTGCTCGAGCGCACACCAGCCTTCGTCCTCGCCGACGAGGTGTATTCCCAGCTCCAGTACGACACGCCCTTTGCGAGCGTCGCCTCGCACGGCGACCTGGCCGAGCGAACGGTCGTCCTCGACGGGTTTTCGAAGTCGTATGCGATGACGGGGTGGCGTTGTGGCTTCGCGGCGGTGCCGACGCAGCTCGTGGAGCCGCTGACGCGCTTCTTCGTCAACACGACGTCGTGCGTTCCCCCGTTCGTCCAGCACGCGGGCATCGCGGCGCTCGACGGGCCGCAGGACTCCGTCACCGACATGCGGCATGAGTTCGCGCGGCGACGCAGCATCGTCGTGGATGGTCTCAACGCGCTTCCGAACGTCACGTGCACCGTGCCCGCCGGTGCCTTCTACGCGTTTCCGAACATCGGCGCGCTGCCGCTCGGCGCCGACGACCTCGCCTCCCGCCTGCTCGAAGAAGCCGGTGTCGCAACCCTGTCCGGACGAGCGTTCGGCGCGAACGGCGAGGGGTTCCTCCGGGTCAGCTACGCGAACTCCGAGGCGAACATCCGTGAAGCGCTCCGCCGCATGGGCTCCTTGCTCGCGGCGCTCTGATCGACGAGTTCTAGTGTCAGTCGATCAGCGAGTGCCGAATCGCGATCGCGACGGCTTCGGTGCGCGTGTCTGCGTGGAGCTTGCCCATCGCGTTTCGCACATGGGACTGAACGGTCTCGGTCGAGATGCCGAGCGTCTGGGCGACCTTCTCGTTGGTCCCACCGCGGGCTACGAGAGTGAGGACTTCCCGTTCGCGAGGCGTGAGTGGTGGCGCGACCACGTCGCTCCCCGACTCGTCGGCTGGGATGCTCGCGACGTCGGCATGCGTCGCGGCTCGAACGGCTGATACGAGCGTTTCGGCCGAGAACGGCTTCTCGAGGAAGGTCGGAACGTCGCCCTCCCCGAGCCCGGTTGCCGGTGCCTCTGAAGATCGTCGTGCTGAACCGTCTCGGGGAGGTTTGCCGACGAGAGCTCGGCGGCAGAGCTCTGCGAATCGCGGCGTGAATCGACGCAGCGCCCCGATCTCTTCCGAGGCGAGGGGAAGATCGCGCCGAACGAGGTCATCGTAGTGCGCCGGCCGGGTCTCGACGCGCAGGTCGGGAACACCGTGCGCAAGCTGGTCGGCCGCATGGTCGGCTTCACCACGTTGCATCTCGGCATACAGCGGGACCGCGGCAAGCCACGTCTCCGGTGGGTTACCGACCTCTCGCAACGGCCTGCTTGCATCGGCAAGAAGGAGCCAGGTGCGCTCGTCGTCGTGGGCAAGCACCTCGCCGACGCGATCCGGTCATCGAGCGAACAGGCCTGCGCTCAGCCGCGGCTCGAATGCCTGAACGGGCGCACACGCCTTGAACCAGGCAATCCCGGGGCCGAGCCGCACCCGAAGGACAGTCGACCACGGTGCCTCGTGAACGAGCTCGATGGCGCCTGACGTCTCGACCTGATGATGAATCCACGCCTCGGCCGCCGCCCGGTCCATGCGGCCATTATGCAGCCGGCTCGCCGAAGCGTTAGCGTAGGCAGCCGATGGCTGCGACCAACGCCCCCGTCACGCTGCAGCAGCCTGCGTCCTGGCGTCGCTGGGTGCCGTGGGTGCTGGTCGTCCTTGCCGCCGTGATCGGCCTCGTGTCCGCGCTCAACATCTGGGTGAAGCGGCAGGCGCTCGATACGAACAACTTCACGAACGCGAGCGTGCAGATGCTCGAGGATCCGCAGGTCAGGAGCGCAATCTCGATCTATCTCGTCGACCAGCTGTACCAGAACGTCGATGTCGCGGCCGAGCTGGAGCAGAACCTGCCACCCGCGGTCAAGGGGATTGCTGCTCCGCTCGCCGGAGCGCTGCGGCAGCTGCTCGTCCGCGCCGCGGACGCCCTGCTCCAGCGTCCGCGCGTGCAGGAACTGTGGAAAGAGGCGATCCGCCGGGCACATACGTTATTCCTGGCCGTGATCGACGGGAAGCGACAGATACTGCAGAACACGAACGGAAACGTGGTGCTGAACTTACGACCGATCGTCCAGCAGCTCGAACAGCAGGGCGGCCTGGTCGGGAAGCTCGCTCAGCAGCTGCCGCCGGATGTCGGCCAGATCACGATCATGAAGGGCAACCAGCTCAAGACCGCACGCCAGGCGGTCAAGGTCGTGCGCTTCCTCAGCTACTTCCTCTTCTTCCTCGTGCTCGCGATCTACGCGCTGGCCGTCTATCTGGCCAAGGGTCGGCGCAGGCAGGTGCTGATGGGTGTCGGCGCGAGCGCGTTCATCGTCGGGCTGATCGTGCTCGTCGTCCGCCGGTTCGCAGGCAACTACCTCGTCGACGCGCTTTCCTCGAACTCGGTCGACAAGGGAGCAGTCAATGTCGTCTGGGCTGTCGAGACGCAACTACTGCGCAACGTCGGGATCAACGTCCTCATCTACGGGACCGCCGTCATGCTCGCCGCCTGGATCGCCGGCCCATCGCGTCCGGCGCGGTGGGTGAGACGCGTTTCTGCGCCGACTGCGCGCGACCACCCGTGGATCATCTACGCGGTCGTCGCGCTTCTGCTCCTGCTGCTCCTCATCACCGGCCCGACCGACGGCCAGCGGGTCTACCCGCTCCTCGTCGTGTTCGTCTTCGCATTCATCGGAGTCGAGGTGCTGCGGCGACAGACGGTCCGCGAGTTCCCGGCCACCTGATCTTCTCCTAACTCGCGTCTGGAACCATCCGCCCGAGGATCTCGGGTTGAAACGCTTCGTTCTGCTTGCGGTGCTGCTGGCGATCGCGCCGTTTACGGGCGCCGCCGGGCGAGCCGGCGCGGGCACATCGCCGACGATCGAGCAGATGGTCGGTCAGTTGATGCTCGTCAGGATGCAGGGGCAGGCGCCGAGCGACTCGTTCCTCGCGCGTGTCCGCGACGGCGCGATCGGCGGGGTCGTGCTCTTCGGCAACAACTTCGGGGCCGCCGGCCCGGCGAGCCTGACGGCAACCCTGCAGGCGGCCGCTCGCGCGGGTGGGCAGCCGCCGCTCCTGATCGCCGTGGACCAGGAGGGCGGCATCGTCAAGCGCCTGCCCGGAGCGCCGTCGCTGCCTCCGTCCCAGATGCGCTCGGCGGCGGTAGCCGCGTTGCAGGGGCTTGCGACCGCCCGGAGCCTGACGGCGTTCGGGGTCAACACCGACCTCGCCCCGGTTCTCGACGTCGGCCGTGGCGGCTTCATCACGTCGCGCAGCTTCGGGCCGACGCCGGCCCTCGTGGCAACGCGCGGCCCCGCGTTCGCCGCCGGCCTGGCGCGCGGTCACGTGCTCGCGACCGCGAAGCATTTCCCAGGCCTCGGTTACGCGAGGCTCAACACGGATCAGAGCGTCGCGACGGTCGGTGCGAGTGCCCGGCAGCTGAAGATCGACTGGGCGCCGTTCATCGCGGCGATCAACGGCGGCATCCCGCTCGTGATGATGTCGACCGCGGTCTATCCCGCACTCGGCTCGACGTTACCGGCTGCATTGTCGCCGAACATCGTCAAGGATCTCCGGCGCCTCGGCTTCACGGGGGCTGTCGTCACCGATGCGCTCCAGACGCTCGGGGTGAACGGGTTCATGACGACTTCCAGGGCTGCGGTCCAGGCAGTCGAAGCCGGCAACGACCTCGTGCTCGCCGCCGGCTCGACCGACAGCCTCCGCGACACCGACGGTGCTTCGCTATCCGCGTACAACGCGCTGGTCGACGCCGCCCGGTCGGGAGCCGTGAAGCCTTCGACCCTGAAGGCCGCCTACGCCACCGTGCTGGCACTGAAGAAGGGCCTCTAAGAGGAGTCCCATCCTCTAGTTGGCGGGCGGCTCGGGGACAGAGGGGGACAACCTTCCACGGGCCGCCCGCCCTGCCGGTCGCGTAGCGTCAGATATTCGCGTCGGCTTCAAGTAAGACGCGGAAATCGGGCAGATGGTTTGGGGAAGTGATTGAATCGGGAAGGATCAGTTCCCATGCCCGTCGCAGCTGAACATCCGACCACCAAACGGCGCGTCAGGCTCGTTCGCCGGGTCGTGAACGAGACGACCTACGACATGGCGATGAGCCGAGGTGTTGATGCCGACCTCCCGCTCGAGTTCATGTGCGAATGCGGCCGGGTCGACTGCGGCGAGCAGATCGTTCTCCTGTTGCGCCAGTTCGACCGGTCGGCCCCGGCGGGGTCGATCGTCGCTCATCCTCCGGGCTAGGCCTTAGAAGCTCTCACAGAGCTTCTTAGCGCTCCGCGGGCGGAACGCCGGCCACACGGGCGACGAACGTGTCGATCTCGGCACGCGTGTACGGCGAGTGGTGGCGCCGGTCGCTCGCCGGGTCGTTGGCGAGCCCTGCTCCGGGCCGCCATGCCTGAGCCGGGCGGATCGGCCGCGGCTGGAAGCCACCGCCGCAGTTCGGGCACACGCCGTGGAGAACCTCCTCCACGCAGGTGGCGCAGAACGTGCATTCGTACGTGCAGATCCGCGCGTCGGGCGCAGCCGGCGGGAGATCCTTGTCACAGAGCTCACAGTTGGGCCGAAGCTCGAGCATTCGTGGGTGGACGTTAGATGAGATGATCGGCCGGGTGACGGCCGAGTCCACGTCGAGTGCGCGGGAGCCGGGGCAGCTCATTCGTCGACCCCAATTCCGTGTCGGAGCTGTCGTCGCCGTTGCCCTCCTGATCGCGTTCGGCGTCTGGGTCTACGTTCGAGGGAACCACAGCTCGTCGCACGCACCTGTACCGGTGCGTGCAGGCGCCGTGCCGGTGACTCCGGCCGTCCTGGGCGCGCTCGCAGCGTCGTCTTCGTCGCCTCTCTATTGGGCTGGTCCTCGCCCCGGTTTCACCTACGAGTTGACGAAGACCGCCGACGGGCGCGTGTTCATCCGCTACCTGCCACACGGCGTGCCAGTCGGAACCGTCGAGCCGTACCTGACCGTCGGCACCTACCCGATCGCCGACGCGTTCGCGGTCACGAGCACGCTCGCGCACGAGCACGGAGCCGTTCAGGTTGCAGTCCCGGGCGGCGGCGTCGGCTTCTACGACACGAGCTCTCCGACGAACGTCTACCTCGCGTTCCCGAACACGAAGTACCAGATCGAGGTCTACGACCCGGCCGCCGACCAAGCTCGCAGGCTCGTCGCAGCCGGCCGGATCGCCCCGGTGTCGTCGACGGGTAGATCGTCGAGCACCGTCGCAACGGCCGCGAGCGTCAGCCGGCTGCGAGCGCTATCGGTGGCGCTCGGCCATCCGATCTACTGGGCCGGAGCCCGGTCCGGGGTGACCTACGAGCTGACCCGTGCCCCGGGCGGTCACGTCTTCGTCCGGTACCTGCCCCCGGGGGCAGAGATCGGAACCGACCGCCCGTACCTGACCATCGGGACCTACCCGATGAACAATGCGTTCGCGCTGACGGACGCGCTGTCGAAGGATGCGAGCTCGGTCCGGGTCGCTGTCGGGAACGGAGGCGTCGCGTTCTACGCTCGCGCGCGTCCGACGAACGTGTACCTCTCGTACCCCGGAAGCAACATTCAGGTCGAGGTCTTCGACCCGACAGCCGGCGCTGCGCGGAGGCTCGTTGCCGCGCAGCGCATCGCGTCTGTGGGCTGACCGTCCCGGTCTCGAGCGGTGCGATGACGATCTGGATCGCCTGGCTCGTCTTCCCGCTCGTCCTCGGAGCGCTCTCGCTGGGCTGTGGGCTGCTCGCCAAGCGCGTGGCCGGGGTCGAGATCCCGTCGCCGCTCCTCTTGCCGCTCGGCTTCGCCGTCGTGATGCTGGCCGCGCAGCTCGCAATCATTGCGGGGCGGACGGCACCGCTCGCGACTCCCTTCGTCACGGCGCTCGCAGTCGTCGGTCTCGGGCTCTCCTTTCCGTGGAAGCGCCGCGTCGGCGGCTGGTGGATTGCGGCGGCTGTCGGCGTCTTCGCCGTCTTCGCTGCGCCCTTCGTCCTGTCGGGGCTCGCGACGTTCGGGGGTTTCATCAAGCTCGACGACACTGCGACGTATCTCGCGATGCTCGATCGCGCGATGCAGCACGGCTACAACACGGCCGGGCTTCCGCCGTCGACCTACGAGGCGACGCTCTCCACGAGCCTCGCCTACGGCTACCCGCTCGGCTCGTTGCTCCCGCTCGGCGTGGGCAGGGAGCTCGTCGCCCAGGACGCCGCATGGCTGTGGCAGCCGTACCTGACGTTCATGGCGGCACTTCTCGCGTGCGGCCTCTACCAGCTGGTCGCCGGTGTGGTCGCATCGCCGAAGCTGCGCGCGCTGGTCGCGTTCGGCGGTGCGCAGGCGGCACTGCTCTACGGCTACGCGCTCTGGGGAGGAGTCAAAGAGCTCGCGACCGCTGTCATCGTGGTGCTCGTCGCCGCTCTCGTTCCGGCCACCGTCGGCGGCGAAGGTGAGGCGCGCAGCGTCGTGCCACTTGCTGCCGGCTTCGCGGCGTTGCTCGCCATTCTCAGCCTCGGTGGTGCCGCCTGGATCGCGCCGCCGCTCGTGATCGTGCTCCTGTTGCTCTGGCGCTCGCGCGGGGCGGCCCGCGTCGTTCGAACCGGGATCGCGCTCGGAGCGGTGACCCTGGTCTTCTCGATTCCGTCACTGTGGATCGCCGGACGCTGGCTCGGGAGATCAGGCGGGTTCACGAGCTCCGACGAGCTTGGCAACCTTCTGCATCGCCTCAGCTGGCTCCAGGCGTTCGGCATCTGGCCGAGCGGCGACTTCCGTGTGACGCCGCAGGACCTCAACGTCACCCGTGCTCTCGTTGCGCTCGCCGCCGGTGCGGCGGTGTTCGCCCTTGTCGTAGCGATCCGGCGTCGCGCACTCGAGTTGCCGATCGCGCTCGGAAGCGCCGCCTTCGCCTGCCTGGTCTACATCGGTCTCGGATCGCCGTGGATCGGCGGGAAGGCACTCGCGTCCGCGTCACCGATCGTGCTCGCCGTCGCGTTCGCTGGTGCCGCCGCCGTGTACGAGAGCGGTCGCCGGGTCGAAGCGATCGCCGGAGGGGCCGTGTTGCTTGGCGCCCTCTTCTGGTCGAATGCCTTGCAGTACCGCGACGTCGATCTCGCGCCCAGCTCTCGGCTCGCGGAGCTCGCGACGATCGGCGACCGCTTCGGCGGCCAAGGCCCGACGCTGCTGGCCGAATACGAGCCGTACGGCGCGCGCCACTTCCTCCGTGGGATGGACGCCGAGGCCGCGTCCGAGCTTCGGCGGCGCCCCGTTTTTCTGCGCGCGGGCGGCATGCCGGCGACAGGCGTCTCACCGGATCTCGACGAGTTGACGCTCGACTCGGTCCTCCCGTACCGGACGCTCGTCCTGCGGCGCTCGGGAACGGCAAGTCGTCCGCCGTCCGTGTACGTGCCGGTCTGGACGGGTCGCTTCTACCAGGTGTGGCAACGCCCTTCGTACTCGGGATCGATCGTCGAGCACCTGTCGCTCGGGAGCCGTCTGCAGCCGGCGGCGGTGCCGTCGTGCGGCCGGGTGCTGGGCGTCGCGCAACTTGCGGCCGCGCATCACGGCGAGCTCGCGGTGGTCGAACGACCACCCGCGGTCGTGATCGAGCCGAACGGGAGCGTTGGACTGCCGTCGGCCTTCGGAGCGTACGGCGAGTCTCCCGACGTTCTCTATCTGATGTCGCCGTACTCGTTCACGTCGAGCTTCGCGTCGCCGGTCGGTGGTCGCTATGGCGTGTGGGTCGGCGGCTCGTTCAAGTCTGCGGTGGGCATCGACGTCGACGGCCGTCGGGTCGGCGGCGCACGCGACTCGCTCAACTGGCCCGACACGGTCACGTACATCGGATCGGTCCGGCTGACGCCGGGACGCCACACGCTTCGCTTTCGCTACTCCGGCCCGGGACTACGACCTGGGAGCGGCGGCACGCCGCCGTTCGGCATCGGCCCGATCGTGCTGAGCCCTGCCACGGAGAACAGCGCGATCACCTACGTGCGGCCTTCGGCTGCTCGCTCGCTCTGCGGGAAGAGCCTCGACTGGGTCGAGGCGTTGCGCGGCTGAGCTACTGGCAGATCACGTAGGCGCGGACCGTCATCGTGTTGTTGGCGGTCAGCGCTGTGATCACCGTGCCGATTGCTGTCCAGACGGTCGCTGAGCTCGGATACGACTGCGCGAGCACGACTCTTTGCACCGGTCCTCCCGTTGTGACCTGAGCACCGCCGCCAAGCGCCTTGCCGGTGGTGCACGTGGCGGTGGCGGTGACCTGGATCCCGGCCGCTGCATTCGTCGCACTCGTCACCGCCGTCCCGGGCACGATCGTCGGGTTCGACGGACCGGTTGCGCCGGTCGGGCCCTTCGCCCCGGTCACGCCTTTGGCTCCGGTGACGCCCTTCGGCCCCGTCGTTCCGGTTGGTCCCTTGGCGCCGGTCGCGCCTTTCGAGCCGGTGGTCCCGGTCACACCCTTGGCTCCGGTGACGCCCTTGGCTCCGGTAACGCCCTTCGGGCCTTGCGTTCCGGTTGGTCCCTTGGCGCCGGTCGCGCCTTTCGAGCCGGTGGTCCCGGTCACACCCTTCGCTCCGGTGACGCCCTTGGCTCCGGTGACGCCCTTGGCGCCCTGCGTACCAGTTGGTCCCTTGGCGCCGGTCGCGCCCTTTGCGCCTGCGGCGCCGGTTGTTCCCTTGGCGCCGGCGGCTCCTGTTGCGCCCTTGTCTCCGGTTGCGCCCTTGACACCGGCGGGACCTTGCGCCCCGGTTGCTCCGGTCGCACCCTTCGCGCCCA
Source organism: uncultured Thermoleophilia bacterium (assembly GCA_963715115.1). Lineage (GTDB taxonomy): Bacteria > Actinomycetota > Thermoleophilia > Gaiellales > Gaiellaceae > PALSA-600. The sequence continues at coordinate 129,465 of CAVQRE010000020.1, read as the reverse complement.
CAGGGCCTTGCGCACCGGTTGTTCCCTTCGCGCCCGCGGCTCCTGTTGCGCCGGTTGCTCCCTTCGCGCCTACGGGGCCTTGCGGGCCGGCGCTTCCGGTTGCACCCTGCGCGCCTGAGGCGCCGGTCGCGCCCTTCGGTCCCTGGATCCCCTGCGGGCCCTGCGTTCCGGTCGGGCCTTTCGCGCCGGCTGGTCCCGTAGCACCCGTCGCGCCGGTAGCGCCCGTCACGCCTTTGGTTCCCTGGATCCCCTGCGCCCCCTGAGGTCCTTGTGCGCCGGTTGCTCCGGTTGTCCCGGTGGCGCCCTTGAGCCCCTGGATTCCTTGGATTCCTTGCGGGCCTTGCGCACCCGTAGCGCCGGTGGTGCCCTTCGCGCCTTGGATCCCTTGAATGCCCTGCGGCCCTTGTGCTCCCTGTGCGCCGGTTGCGCCCGTTGCGCCGGTGGTGCCCTTGAGCCCCTGGGCTCCCTGCGGGCCCTGGACACCTTGCGCACCCGTGGCGCCGGTGGTGCCCTTCGCGCCTTGGATCCCTTGAATGCCCTGCGGCCCCTGCGCGCCGGTCGCCCCCGTTGCGCCCTTCGCGCCTGGAGCGCCGGTCGCCCCCGTTGCGCCCTTCGCGCCTGGAGCCCCGGCCGGCCCCTGCGCACCCGCCGCCCGGCAGGCCCGGCCGTGCCGGTTGCACCCTTCGGCCCGGCAGGACCGGTAGCGCCGGTCGGACCGGTACCCGACCCGGCCGGCCCCTGTGGCCCCTGCGACCCCTGCGGTCCCTGCGCGCCGGCCGCCCCCGTGGGGCCTGGCGGTCCCGCGAGGCCGCTCGCGCCGGTCGTCCCCTTCGCGCCAGGGGGCCCGGCCGACGCCGTGAGGGGAATCTTGTAGATCTGACCGCTCCCGACCTTGCACCAGCCGAGGCGGATGTTCAGATCGCCGCGGCTCTCATTGGAACCGGTCGTCTGGATGCAGACGATGAGAAACGGTGGCGTCGCTTTCTTGCCCGATGAACCTGCGTCGGCCGATGCAGCGAGCGCGAGACAGAGGGCGATGCCGACGAGCGAAAGCATCAACGCGCGCAAGCTGCGGCCGTCCATCAACCGGGACCGCGCCGTGCCGCATTCGCATTGCTGCTGTTCGCCAGGACCCATGCCGTTCATGTGTAGGGGTGATTCGCCGCGGGGGATACTATGAAACGGGTCGGAAGGTGGGTATGAAGCTACGGCGAGCGAAGGACGCGCGCCGCGCCGAGTGCGAGCGGTGCGATCACCGAGGCCGCCGCAGCGATCCACGCGCCGCCGAGCAAGAAGCCTGCTGCGCAGGCCGAGATGACGACAACCAACCTGATCCTGGAGAGTTCGCGCGGAGTTGCCGCGTTCCTTGACCGAAATGTCGCAACGTGCGAGATCACGGTCGCGACCCTGCAGGCCTGGGGCTAGAGTCGCGCCCGCGGTGGCATGAAGGGACGCTGGCAGGAACCCGAGTTTTGGCACGCCTGGTGGCGCGACCGCGTTTCTTTTGAACAGAAGGCGGCGATCGTGGTCCTCGGTGTCAGCCTTCTCATGATCGGCGGGTGGTTTGCGGCGGACAGCCTCTCGTCGGCGAGCGCGAGCGTCGAGGCGACGACGCTGCCGACGATCGAGACAGTCAAACGCGTGGTCACGGTTCGCGAGGCCGGGAAGGGCGTCACGACCCGTGTGCCGGAGGTGAAGCGGGTCGTCGTGACGCGCAAGGAGAGGACGCCGGCCACGACAATCGTCCGAACCGAAACCGCCTACGGCGCGAGTACCGTGACCGTCCCTTCGTACGTGACCCATGTCGTCACTGCGCCCCCACTCACGGTGACGCAGACGGTGACCGCCGTCGTCACGACCGTCCAATGGCACGTCGTCACCGTCGTGGAGAAGTCGAACCCGGTCACCGTCACGGTCACAGCGCCGCCGTAACAAGAAACACCCGGTTCGCCGCGTAACGTGCGACGAGACCGGCGTGTCTACAGGCCGAGGTGTTTCGTTGAGCGACGTGCCCGATACCGCGCGCCCGTACGGGCGCCGCGCGTTCCTGCTGCTGCTGGCCGGCGGCATCTCGTCGCTCGGCTGGGCGGGCTGGGCGGCACGCCCGGTCGCGCCGTTCACCTCGGCGTTCTCGCAGCTGCTCGGGAACCTCTTCCCGATCGGAGGCTGGCGGATCTACACGATCTCCGGCTCGATGCCGATCTTCGACGAGCGCGCATGGCGCCTCGAGATCGGAGGTCTCGTGCGTCGACCCGTCAGCCTGACGTACGAGCAGCTCCGGGCGCTGCCCCGCGCCGAGCAGGTGTCGACCTTCCACTGCGTGACCGGCTGGACCGTGTCGAACGTCCGGTGGGGTGGGGTTCGCTTCGCCGACATCCTCGCGACGGCGCAGCCGCTGCCTCAGGCAACCGCGATCAGATTCGTTTCGCTCGAGGTTCCGTACGAGGACTCGCTGACGCTCGAGCAGGCGCGCCTCCCGGACGTCATGCTCGCGCTCGACCTCGATGGCAAACCGCTTTCGCGGCCGCACGGCGCGCCCGCGCGCGTCGTGATCCCGGAGATGTACGGCTACAAGGGCGTCAAGTGGCTCACGCGGATGGAGCTGGTTGCCGAACAGCCGGAGGGCTTCTGGGAGCAGCACGGCTACGACCAGAACGCGTGGGTCGGCCGGTCAAACGGCTATGTCAACTGAGACTCGTCGCGTGCGTCGCTTCGGGCGGACGCTGCGCGTCGTGCACTGGGTGCACGCGAGCGCGTTCCTGATCCTGCTCGGGTCCGGCCTCTGCCTCTATCTGCCGAGCCTCTCCGAGGCGGTGAATAGACGGCCACTCCTGAAGGCGATCCACATCTACACCGCGGTCGCGTGGATCGTCGCGCTGGCGCTCGTCGTGCTCTTCGGCAACCGGCGAGAGCTCGTACGCGCGGCGCACGAGATCGATCGCTTCGATGCCGACGACCGAGCATGGCTTCGCGGGCGACGAGCACCGCAGGGATGGCTGAACGCCGGTCAGAAGCTCAACGCGATCGTCACCGCCGCGTTCGCGGTGCTGTTCGCGATCTCGGGCTTCTTCCTCTGGTACGGCGAGCGCAACACGCGGTTTCGCCTCGGGAATGCACTGCTCGTTCATGACTGGCTGATGTACGTCTCCTTCTTTCTGTTCGTCGGGCACCTTTGGCTGGCTCTCATCTACCCGAAGACACGGCACGCGCTCAACGGCATGACGCGCGGTTGGGTAGACGAGGAGTGGGCGCTGAAGCACCACGAGAAGTGGGTCGAGCAGCTCCGCGAGGCGGACGCGGCAAGCCGCTGACGGTTTCCCTCCGCAGAATCGGAGCAGGGTTGCTACGGTCCCCACCGAGACATGAGGTGGTCACTCGTGATCGTCCTCGCGTCGGGTGTGTTGCTGGTTGCGGCGCCAGTTGCAAATGCCCAACCGGGGATGTTCGTCGGCGTGTCCGACGATTCGTTCGAGTGGAACACGGCCCCAATGGTCGCAACCGCGAACGACCTCGGGCTGCGTGCAGTTCGGGTCGCGCTGAACTGGACGCCGGGCCAGCGAGCCCTATCGTCGAGCGACCGCGCGGGTCTCGGCCGGGTCGTGGCGGACGCGCACGGATTGCGCGTCGTGCTCGCTGCGTTCAACCAGGGGTATCCGCCAATCGACGACGGCTCGCGCGACGCATACTGCTCGTTTCTCGCCAACGCCATCACGCTGTTTCCGAGCATCAACGACGTTGTGATCTGGAACGAGCCGAATCTGAGCGGTTTCTGGCGACCGCAGTTCGGGCCGCCCGGGCAGAGCGCACCCGAGCAGTACGAGGCGCTGCTCGCCGGCTGCTACGACATGTTGCACGCGCTGCGTCCTTCGATCAACGTGATCGCTCCCGCAACGTCGGTGTGGGGAAACGACAACCCGAACGCGTTCTCGAACATCTCCCACTCACCGACGACGTTCATCGAGGACGTGGGGGCGGCGTACCGCGCGAGTGGCCGCACCGCGCCGTTGTTCGACACGGTCGGCCATCACCCGTACCCGGCGAGCTCGAACGAGCGGCCCTGGGTCGTGCACGCCGACCCGACGGTCATCTCGCTCGGCGATCTCGGGCGCCTGCTGTCGGTGCTGCAGGAGGCATTCGGCGGGACGGCACAGAAGCTGCCCCAGGACGGGGTACCGATCTGGTACCTCGAGACCGGATACCAGACCACCATCCCCGCATCGAAGAGCTCGTTCTACAACGGCACCGAAGACTGGCCCGGCGCCGTGCCCGACCTCGTGTCACCGGAGCCGCCGGCTGTTCTCCCGCCCGACTCGAGCCCGGCACCCGATCAGGCAACGCAGCTCACCGACGAGCTCGAGCTGACCTACTGCCAGCCCTACGTGGCCGCCGACTTCAACTTCATCCTCCAGGACGAACAGTCCCTCGGCGGGTGGCAATCGGGGCTGCTGTGGGCCGACGGCACGCGCAAGGGCTCGTATGACGCGTTCAAGGCGGCGGTCGCACAGGTCAACGCCGGCACGGTCGATTGCAGCCTGGTCAGCGGCGCGCCGCTCGTGAGCGCTCCACCTTCGAAGACCAATGCGCCCGGCTCAGTCGCGCAGGCTTCGGGCAAGCCTCTCAAGCCGCCGCCGAAGCGGAGCGTCACCAAGATCGTCTACACGGGTCCTCGGCAGGCGCCGTTCGGGTTCCTTCGTCTCCGTGCCCGCCTGAGTCGCGGCGTGGCGGCGAGCAAGAACGTGCTCCCCGGCCGGAGCGTGTTCTTCATCGTCGGGAAGACGACCTATCGTGCGTTGACCAACCGCTCGGGAGTGGCACAGGTGGTGCCGAGCCCGCCGATGCCACTCGGTACGCGCCGGATCGGCGTGCGCTACCACGGCGATGCACACAACCTCGGTTCAGGTGTGCATGTCGACGTCGAAGTGGTGAACTCGCGTGGAACGGTTGCCTCAAAGGGGGTGCTGCGGCTTCCGGGCCGGCGCACGCTCCGGATCTCCGCGACCTCGGACGGTGGGCCGGCGAGCGGCGACCTTATGCTGCTCGAGTCGGGTCACGCGCACGCAGTCGCGATCGGTGCGCTCGGTGTCCGCGATGACGGAGCGACCGCCTGGCTGCACGGCAGTGACGCGGAAGGGCGCCACTACCTCGTCCACCTGCAGCGCGTGCCTCGCGAGCAGCGCGTTCGTGTCGACATCGTCGGTGCCGCGACGGTGACGGTGACCGTCCCGGCACGGCGCCTTTCGTTCACGCGTCGTTGAAGCGGTGCTCACCTACCCTCCGCGGGTGAGTACGCTCGGAGGTCGAGTGCCTCCGAGACTGCTCCTCGGCGGGGCCGGGGCCGCCGCCCTCGCACTCTGGCTCGCCGGCGTCGCGGGCTGGCTCGGCACGGATCCGACCGAAAACTGGACGCTGTTCATCGGCGGAGCCCTGCTCGTGGCTGCGTCAGGCGCCGTTCTTCCGCGACGCCAGTAGCTCGGCCATGATCTCGAGCGCGATCTCCGCCGGTGTCTCGCCGCCGAGGTCCATCCCGACGGGGCCGCGCACTGCATCCGCGACCTCGTCGCCGAGCTTCTCGCGGCGCTTCTGCTGTGTCCGACGCGACCCGAGCGCACCGACGTAGAACGCGCCGCCTTCGACGCCACGTCGGAGCGCCGGCAGGTCGAGTCGCTCCTCGTGCACGAGTGAGACGACCGCGGTGTCCTCGTCGACGTCCATCGCGTCCGGCCACTCGACGACGATTTCGTCGGCGCTCGGCACGCGCTCGCGCGTGGCGAGGCCGGCGCGCGGATCGACGACGACCGTGTGCCAGCCCAGAGGACGGGCGAGCGCGCACATCGCCTCGGCGATGTCGCCGGCGCCGACGGCGACGAGGCGCGGCTGCGGCGCGATCGACTCGACGAACACGGTTCGCGACTTCTCTTCGCGCAGATGTGTCGAGGACCGGCTCTCGTCGTGCCAGCGTTCGCCGACGTCGTCTCCCGCCACGACGACGTAGCTTGTCCCGCGAACGATTGGCGGCGCGCCCCCGAACCGTTCCACGAACACGTCGATCTCCCCGCCACACGGCAGTCCGACCGTCCACGCCTGTTCGTCGGCGATCCCGTACGACACGACGTGCGGTGCCTCGCCGTCGAGAACGGGCTTCGCCCGCTCGGCGACGTCGGCCTCCACGCAGCCGCCCGAGACCGAGCCATACAGATGCCCGGATGCGGTGATCGCGAGCTTCGACCCCAGCGGGCGCGGGGCACTGCGGCGAGTCCCGATCACGGTGGCGAGCGCCACGTCCTCGCCCTCTGCACGCCACTGCTCGGCTCGCTCGAGTACTTCGTCCATAGCATCATCGTAGACCCATGGATAAATAAGCGCAGACGACGAAAAGCGCTGATGTGCAGGCAATCCCTGCAACCGGCCCGTTTCGTCGTCTGCCGTGGCCGCCGTAGTTGTCGCTTTGTGGCGCCGCGGTGATGCCCCGGTGATGACAAGAAACGCAGCGGGCTAGAGGCCCCTGCGGCAAGTCCCGCCACCGCCAATAGGACGATGCTTCCTCCACGGCGCATGAAGCCCCCTCTGTTGAGCCGGGGCCAGCAGGCGATTAATCGAACTCGAGCCCGCTAGGCGCAGCGGCGACCAGGCCACAGGGGGAGGAAAGGCCACGGCCGCCGCGCAGCGCTACGGAATCCTGTCCGCCGGGGGCGGAGGCATCAAGTTAAGCCTCTTGGCAGCGGGCTCGGCGCGGGTGAGGGCATCAGTGCGTGCAGGAGAAGAGCCGCCCGCCCCCCGGACGACTCTCCTACGAACCAGGAGTGAGCGCCAGCTACATCTCCCCCTCGGCGCTTGCATCCCCCCTGCACCCGAATTCAGTTCTAGCTACAGAAGTGCGTTAGCGCGGGAGGCGCCCGTAAGTTCGTACGGAATTTGCCACGAGTATCTACGGAAGCTGATCCGGTCGGGCCGCCCCCAGCGTGGACGCGTGTCGACCGAGGCCCCCGAGACCAGCGTGCTGACTCGGCAAATGTTGCTGAGCGTGCTCGCTGTGGTGGCGGACTTCCATTCGAGAGCCGTCACTCGTCGCTGGAGCCGGAGCAGAGCCGCCGACGGAGGCGGCTTCTGCGCTCTGAGCTGCGTGCTGGTGACCAGACCCGTTGTCGCAGCGACGCTTGTGCCCCCGAGCGCAACACCCAACGTCCGTTTGGCGGGACGAGAAAGCACCCCCTTGCGGTGGGAGCTCGACCGTCCCGCCCTCAGCGCACGCGGCTGCAACCGTCGTACCGATTTGCCCGTTGAAACGAGCGAACCGCCGACTGCGTGAAGGCGGTTCGCTCTGGACAACCCCCAAGTTGCACGCCCATCCCTGGGCATCTCTCTTCACGGCCAGAAGGGAGCCGTATGGCGACCTATGCCCGTCCGTTGTCGCTTTCACACCACCTCCGTCCTGGTGTCTCTGGCCGTATGGGCGATATGTGAACGTCGATCTCGCTCTTACCTGAGCGGGCGGGGCTGGGGACGGCAGAGGTGCGTCAGGGCGCCATGCCGCGTCTCGGCCCCGCCGATGTCACCCGCTCCTGACGCGCCGGGATTCTCGACTAGGGTGACTTTGGGCCGGACGAGAAGGCCCCTTGTCGGGGGTGTGTCTTCTTCCCCTCGCCCCCGTCGATCGACACCCTCGCCCGGCTCGCCTCCCGATCGCGTGCCGTCCGGGCGCGGACGCATCAAGTCAAGCGCACTAAGACAGTGAGGAGAGTCGCCCGCCCGGGTGGGGGCCGCCGCAGGGCGACTCTCCTGCTAGCCGGAGCTATCCCGACAGGCCGACCTGTGCGTCAGCGCCGATCGGCCTCCGAGGGCAACGGGCAGTGGCGCGTCATCGACCTCCCAAATCACGTCTGATGGCTCGAGGGCCGCTGACTCTGCGGCTTACTACGAAACGCGATGCAGTTTCTTCCCCGATGTGTCGGTCGCGCAGCGGTACGACAATCTGGGATCTTCGCTTCGGAACGGAGGAAGCCATGAGCGTAAGCAGCGTCCGGCCGGGAACCAAGAGCCAGGATCAGAGCCATCTCCTTCACAATCCGCTCGGGCGCGAGAAAGGATGTTCTGCTGAAAGCCCGACGGCCTCCTTGACGGATCGGGTGGAGAGGCTTCTCCACCCCAGCAGGCCGCTGGAATGGGGACACCCACTGGTGTCGACGACACCGACCTCCGTCGCGATCGACCAGCTCACCCGTCGGGCTGAGGCGCTCGAAAACGCCCTGCGGGAACTCGCACTCGAAGTTCAGAAGCTCTCGGACGAGGAGCAAGCGAAAGCGGAATGACATTGTCGTCCTCCTCCGGTGGGGCCGGACGGCAGCGTCGACCATAGCGGACGCCGCAACTATCGCTCGAGAGGCGTATCGCAACCCGCCCGTCGGCGAGCGCTGCGGCGAACCGGTACTTCAAGTTTCAATCGCATCCGGGTCCTAGAGGCGATCCTCCTCGATCTCGAGGATCTTCTCCCTACGGGACGTTCACGGTGAAGCCGATCTGATCAGAGAGCTGGATGGGGTTGTCGGTGAACGTCTTCACCTCCAGTTGATCGGCCGCACAGGAGGGGCCAGTCGTTGGGTAGCGCACAGTGGCGATACCGAAGACGTATGTGTAGAACGCCTCCACCGACGCGACAGCCGCTGTCGTATCGACGTTGACGCCTGGGCTCGGTGTAAGGCAGTAATCGCCCGGCCCGAACGGCCCGACGCCGACTGCCGAGAAGCCATGTGTATTAGCGCTGACAAGACGTGGCGAGCCACCGTTTGGGTCAACCAGACCCCATGCCTCGGCCCCGCTCGGGCCGGCTGGCCCCGCTGGGCCTTGTGTTCCGGCCGGCCCGGCTGGCCCGGCTGGGCCTGCCTGTCCCACGGAGGCGGGGAACTTCCCATTGGCGCCGAGCGGAACGAGATAGCCCGCCCGCGCCGTTCTGGATGCCCGGATGCCGCCAACGGCCCCTGCGTTAGCGGCGTAGCCAGCCTTCTTCGCGAACCCCGGAACCACATGCGTCAATTCGTGTGCCGCACGTCCAAGCGGAGTCGCCCCGAACAGAGCAACCACTAGCGCGAGGCTCGACAGGACTACTGACAGACGCTGCTGCATGATGACGTCCTTCCTGACCCGCCGAATGAGGTGACGAACCATCTCATCGGTCACTCGAGGAAGCAACACCACCGATCGACCCGAAGCCGTCCGGCAGCGGAGTGAAGGCCGGATCACCGCGCAAGGGCATCCTTGAGCGACCTTCCAGCGGACGATCGAGCGCGGCAACCTGCTCATCGCCGGGCGACGCTGCGTGCCCGAGATTCGCGTGGGAGTAGCCTCTCGCCCGTGACCTACGAGGAGTGGATTCGGAGGTCGTCAAGGTTGTCGAGACGGTCGGCACCGGCATCATGAATTCCGTCGACGATCTGCTCCGCCGTGTCGACGCCGGCGAGCTCGGCGACCCACTGCCGGTGCTTGCGTACATGGCGGGTGACCGGGTGGCTCTCGACGGCGACGAGCTGAACTCGGCGCGACGGCGCGCTCTGCTGCTGCTCGCGGCCGGGGGAGACCCTCATCGCGAGCTGGGCATCGACGACCGCGCCGTCAAGGCGCTTGCCGCCGATCTCTACGACGATCAGCGGCTCTCCGACCTCCGCGGCGGCATCGATGCGCTCGTCGTCCGGGTGCGCGACCTGCCGCGGGCGCGCGAGGGGGCGCTGTTCCTCGCAGCCGACGTCGAGCTGGCCTGGCGGATGTTCGCGCTGGCGCTGCTCGCGGAGGAGCTCGGCGAATGACGCCGGCCGTCGAGGCGGCGAAGCGCGCAGGCATCGTCTACCGCCTGCACGAGTACGAGGGAGTGGAGGTGGGCGACGGCGACTACGCGGTTGCCGTTGCCGCAGCGCTCGGGCTGCCGGCCGCCCGTCTGTTCAAGACGCTCATCGTCGACGTCGACGGTTCGCTTCGCGCATACGTGCTTCCGGCCGACCGGCAGCTCGACCTTCGTTCCGTCGGCAAGCGCGCGGCGATCGCCGACAAGGCTGCCGCCGAGCGCGCGACGGGCTACGTCGTCGGTGGGATCAGCCCGCTCGGCCAGCGGCGCCGGCTGCCGACGACGGTCGACTCCTCGGCGCTGTCTTGGGAGACGATCCTCGTTAGCGCCGGCCGTCGCGGCCTGCAGCTCGAGCTCGCCGCCGCCGATCTCGTCCGCCTCACCGGGGCGACCGTCGACGGGCTCTGATCACGCGCCCCACCAGAAGCTGGTCGCGATCACGGAGTAGAAGCCGACCAGGATGACGCCCTCCTGCCAGGTGGACTCGCCGTCGTTCACGATCAGAGCGCCGAGGATCGCGCTGATCAGGAGGACGAACGCGAGCAGCGGCGGAAAGACGAGCGTGAGGTGCGTCGAGAACGCGAGCGATATGAAGACCAGCGCCGGTGTAAGCGCCAGAGCGACCTGCAGCGACGAGCTGATGATCACCGAGATCGCGAAATCGGGCTTGTTGCGCGCCGCGAGCTGCACGCCAACGACGTTCTCGACCGCATTGCCGGCGATCGCGACGATGACGAGGCCGGCGAACACCTCGCTCATGTGGAGCGTGTGGATCGCCGGAGTGAGTGCATCCACGAACCAGTCCGACGTGAAGGCCGCACCGACCGCGGCGACCCCGAGCACGATCGTGGTCGTCGACACGCTCCAGTGCGGCGGCTCGTGCTCCTCGCCGGCGGCCGGTTTCAGGAAGATCGGCAGCGTGACCACGAACACGACGAGGAGCACCCCCGCGCAGATCAGCGACAGCGTCTGCTCGTGACCGGCGGCGGACGTGTGCAGCGCGCGCGTGATCGACGGCACCGCCATCGTTGCCGCAGCGAGCAGCGCCAGCGTCGAGATCGTCCGAGCGCGGTCGGAGCTGAACCGCTGGATCCCGTGGCGCAGCCCGCCGGCGATGAATGCGAGCCCGAGGACGAGGACGCTGTTGGCCAGGACCGAGCCGACGAGCGCCGCCTGCACGACCACCACCAGCCCCTTGTTCAGGGCGAACAGGGAGATGAACAGCTCCGGCAGGTTGCCGAGCGCGGACTGGACGACGCCGGCGCTCCCGGATCCGAGCCTTGAGCCGAGCTGCTCGGTTCCCCGCCCGACCAGGCGCGCGAGTGCCGCGAGCGCGACGGCACTCAACAGGAACGTCGCCACGTCGCTGACCCCGCCGTAGTGGCAGATCGCGGCAATTGCCACGAGCACGGCGGTGATCACGAGCTCGATTGCTTCGCGGCGGGTCACGGGTCGGGCGATAGTAAATGCGCGAAACGGGGTACCGCGAATGAGGGCTTTCCCGCCCCACGGGTCCGTCGATACCTCAAACAGGCGTGCGTTCACTCGTCATGTCCGTCGCTTTGCTCATCGCGCTCGCGGCAGCGACGGCTGCGCAGGCGTCGCAGCTGATCGACCGGAACGCCCAGGACATCTCACTCGCGGTCAACGCGAAGGGCGAGGCGCTCGTCTCCTACAGGTCAGACGGACACGTCAGGCACGTGCTCGCATGGGGTGCCGTGAACGCGATCGCGCCGTCTCCGGCACGCCAGCAAGTGGCCTTCGAGCTCGACTACTCGGGTGGCTGGGGGAAGTACCGGCGCAACTACTGGAAGACCTTCGGGAGCGGCTGCGGTGCCTATGACGGGCCTCCGCTCGCCTGGAAGGTCGTGGCCTGCACGGCGCCGGACGGCTCCTACTGGGCGCTGCAGGCATGGCAGCGGGCGCTGCCGAACTACGGCCTCACCCCCAGCGGCACGCAGGGTGCGTGGGAGCTGCGGCTCTCCCACTGGGCGGGCTCGCTCCCGGTGCTCGACATCGAGACGGACTGGTCGTGGCATCGGTTCGACCATCTCTTCGGCACGCTCATGTACGGCGGCACCGCCGTGTACGGCTTCCGGTCGACGTCGAGCGGCGCTCCGCTCGACACGTTCGGCAGGAACGTCTACGTCGACACCCTCGACTCCCGCTACGGGACCGGCTGGCACCGCGAGAACAGCTTCCTGACGCACACCGGCACCGGGGCCTTCTGTTACAGCTTCAACCCGCACGGCTCGAGGCCCGCCGGCAAAGGCATCGAGTACCGGGCCACCGTCGAGGGCCCGGGGGTGACCCCGGATGTGATGTGGGAGGGCTCTTCGCCGGGCCGCTACAGCCGGGCCGCAGACGCGCGCGCGAATGCTGCGATTGCGCGGCTCGGCGACCGGCAGTGCAAGCCGAACTAGAGCCCGCTCGACACCCGGATCACTCTTCCGGGGGTTGTAGCCCGCAGCTCACCCCCGATGCTTCGAACGTCTCCCCTAGGCGGCGAAGGAGTGCAGGAATGTTTCAGTCGAATCGACGGCTCGTACTTGCAACGACGCTGGTGCTCGGCGCGGGCGTGCTGGCAGCGGTCGGCGGCGGCATCCACTGGTCCATGCGCGTCTTCCCGGGTTAGGCGCCTGGGGCTCACCTGAACTTGCGACCGTGGCCGGATCCCCTCACCCGAGCGTGGACCGGCGCGGCGCCGACGGGTCAGGAGCGGGCAAGGTCGCTCCACGGCTCGTCGTGTACCTCTCGCTCGTCAGCGCCGGTGCATTTGCGCTCGTCGGGCTCGGCGCGCTGACGCTCGCGACGGCGGGACTTCCCGACTCGACCTGGATCGGCCTGGCGGTGCTCCTCGCCGCGGCAGTGTTCGTCGAGGCGTTTCCGGTTCCGATCAGGGGCGTGCATGCGGGCGGCATCTCGCTTGCCGCGGTGTTCATCATCGGTACCGGCTGTCTGTACGGCTGGGCCGCGGCTGCGCTGCTCGGTGCGATCACGCGCGGAAGCATCGAGCTCTGGCAGCGAAGACCGTGGCTGAAGGTGATGTACAACACCGCCGTCTACGCGATCTCGGGCGCCGGCGCCGGTGTGATCGCGGCGCACGTGTCGAACACCCATCGCATCGGTTGGTTCGTGCTCCAGGTGATCGCGGCCGCAGCGACTTTCTACGCGTTGAACGTGGTGCTCGTGGCGCTCGCGGTCAGCATCTCGACGGGTGAGGGCCTGGGCAGCGTCGCCGAGCACACGGTGCAGGCGACCGTCGTCGGATTTGCAGCGATGACGTCGGCCACGATCATGCTCTGCGTGCTGTGGGAGCGCTCGCCCGTTCTCGCCGCGACGCTCATCGGCCCGTTCCTTGCGATCTCCCTTTACCAGCGCTCGGTGCTGCGTGCGTTCGAGGCAATGGAGCTTGCGCTCACCGATCCGCTGAGCGGTCTCGGCAACCACCGCCACTTCCAGCAGGAGCTCGACCGGTTGCTCGCCGACGCCGACGAGACAGGGCGCCCGCTCACGCTGTGCCTCCTCGACGTCGACGAGTTCAAGTCGATGAACGACCAGCACGGACATCCGGTCGGCGACCGGATCCTCGCACTGGTCGGTCAGCGCCTGCACGAGACCGGATCCGCCTTCCGTCTCGGCGGCGACGAGTTCGCCGTCTTCATGCGTCCGGCGAGCGACGCCGAAGCGCTCGAGGCTGCGGCGCGCACCGTGGCGCGAATCGGGCGCGTGAAGACGGAGCGTGGGCTGGCGATCACGATCTCTGCCGGTCTTGCCACGTACCCGTCCGAAGGGCTTGCGCGGGCCGACCTCGTCCGGGCTGCCGACAGCGCGCTCTACGAGGCGAAGGCCGACGGCAAGGCGGCGGTGCGCCTGTACCGCGGGGGTGTGATCGCGGAGCGGCGCGAGGACGACGCCGATCGGCGCGCGCGGCTGAGAGCGGCCGTATCGCTCGCCGGCGTGATCGATGTGCGCGATGCGTACACCGGGACGCACTCGCACGCGGTGGGCGAGCTCGCTGCGCGCATCGGCGACTGCCTCGGGCTCACCGCAGAGGAGGTCGAACTGCTTCGCATCGCCGGCCTCCTCCACGATCTCGGGAAGGTCGCGGTGCCGGAACACATCCTCTCCAAGCCCGGACCGCTGACCGAAGCGGAGCATGAGGCGATCGCGCTCCACCCACTCGTCGGGTACCGGATGTTGACGTCATTGCGCATCGAACCGGTCGCCACGTGGGTGCTCCACCACCACGAGCGCTATGACGGCCACGGTTACCCGGACGGCCTTGCAGGTGAGGAGATCCCGATCGGCTCGCGGATCCTGCTCGTCGCCGACGCCTACGAGGCGATGACCACCGACCGCCTCTACCGGACGACGCGGTCGACCGACGATGCGCTGACCGAGATCAGGCGCTGCGCCGGGTCGCAGTTCGATCCGCTCGTCGTCGATGCGCTCGCGCTGGTCGTCGGTCCGGGAGCCGAGCTCCCGGACGAACGGCGCCCGGGACTTGTGAGCCTTTAGTCTCGTCCTCCGTGAAGGAGGAGCACGGGGCAGAACAGCGCGAGTTGTTCCGGCGATGGCCGGCCGGCGTGTCGGTCGTCGTCGCGGAGGTCGACGGGCGCCGTGCGGGGCTGACCGTTTCCTCGCTCGTGTCGCTGTCGCTCGAGCCGCGCCTCGTCGGCATCTCGATCGCGCTCGAGGCGTCGCTCCACGAAGTGATCCGCCGCGCCGACGAATGGGCGGTCTCGATCCTCGCCGGCGACCAGGACCATCTCGCCCAGCACTTCGCGCGCAGCGTTCCGCCGATCGCGCTGTGGGAAGGCATCGAGGTGCGGGAGGACGATCCGCGCCTGCTCGTCGGAGCGGTCGGGTGGATCATCGCGCGCACCGTCGACTTCTTCTCTACCGGCGACCACAGCTTCTTCGTCGGCGAGATCCTCTCCCTCGAGCAGGGCAGGGCGCCCGACTCGCTGGTCTACGTTCACCGCGGATACCGCGCGCTGTGATCGAGGCTGTCGTGTTCGACCTCGACGGGGTGATCGTCGACTCCGAGCAGGTCTGGGACGAGGTTCGAGTCGAGCTCGTGCACGAGGCCGGGCTCCCGTTCCCGCCCGAGGCGACGCGCGCGATGATGGGAATGAGCTCGCCCGAGTGGTCGCGGTACCTCGTCGACGAGGTCGGTCTTCCGGGAACCGCCGAACAGGCGAACGCAGCGGTCGTCGAGCGCATGCTCCAGCACTATGCGGACGGGCCGCCGTTCGTTCCCGGCGCGCTGGCGGCTGTGCAGCGGGTCGGCGCGCGGTGGCCGCTCGCGATCGCGTCGTCGTCGAACCGTGAGCTGATCGACGTCGTGCTCGCGGCCGCCAAGCTCGACTCGGTGGTGCGCATCGCCGTGTCGTCGGAGGAGGTGGATCGTGGAAAGCCAGCGCCCGACGTGTATCTGGAGGCGACGCGACGGCTCGGGGTCGAGCCGGAACAGGCGGCCGCCGTGGAGGACTCCCACAACGGCATCCGGTCGGCGAAGTCAGCCGCGCTGCGCGTCATCGCGATCCCGAACCGACACTTCCCGCCCGACGCGGAGTCGCTTGCGCTAGCCGACGTCGTGCTCGCCTCGATCGACGAGCTGAACGTCGAGGTCGTTGCCGGCTAGAGGGAGATCGTCTCACCGTCGTCCGGGACAACGACGCCGTCGATTGCGCTGTAGACGTCGCGGCGCTCGACGCAGTGATTGATCGACTCGAGGTGGACGACGACCACCGTCGCGTCGGTCGCGCCGAGAACGGTTCGTACGTCGGCGGCGTCCATCACGATCGGGTCGCCCTCGACAAAACGCGCTCCACTTCCGTTCACGACCACGGCTCGGGGATGATGGTGGTCGAGCGCGGCTGCCACCTCGTCGCACCAGATCGTGTCACCTGCGATGTAGAGGCCGTCGATCGCAAAGCCGGAGACGGGTCCGAGCGCCTGACCGATCTCGCCGCTTCCGTGGCGACCGGAGGTCCGGGCGACGTGGAGACCGAGCCAACCGTCGGGGTCGGCGGTCACCGCAGTGAAGCCTCGGTCGCGCAACTGTTCGAGCGAGGCCGGCTGCGTCAGCATCGGAATGTCCCGGGGCAGAAGCCGCGCGGCCGTCTCGTCGAAGTGATCCTCGTGCAGATGGGTGACGATCACGCCTCCGATGCCGGAGACGATCGCGGCCGCGTCGATCGGGAGGTCGACGAGCGGGTTGCGTACCTGGTTCGGTGTGTCTTCGATCGGAGGGCGCGTTCCTGCGCCGTCCAGCATGGGATCGACGAGCACGCGTCCGGCGGGCGTCTCGAGCAGGAGCGTCGCGTGGCGAACGAGGGTGACGTTCATCCGCGGCCGAGCAGCACGCAGCCGTTGTGCCCGCCGAGCCCCATCGCATTCGAGAGTGCGACATCGGCCTGTGTGTGCCGCGCTTCGTTCGGGACGTAGTCGAGATCGCATTCCGGGTCGGGCTCGCGATAGTTGATCGTCGGCGGCAAGACGCCGTCGTGGAGCGCGAGCGCCGACAGGATCGCCTCGATCGCGCCGGCTGCCCCGAACGTGTGCCCCATCATCGACTTCGTCGACGAGACGGCGAGCCGGTACGCGTGGTCGCCGAACACCTGCTTGATCGCGCGCGTCTCGGCGGAGTCGCCTTGCGGCGTCGAGGTTCCGTGCGCGTTGATGTACCCGACTCGTTCCGGCTCGACGCCGGCACGCTCCAGCGCAGCGGTCATCATCGCCGCGACACCCGTTGCCTCCGGCTCGGGTTGCGCCATGTGGTGTGCGTCGTTCGACGCTCCGTACCCGAGGACCTCGGCGTAGACACGTGCGCCGCGCTTCTGTGCGCTCTCGAGCGGCTCGAGCAGCACCGCGCCGGCTCCCTCGCCCATCACGAAACCGGCGCGCGTCGCGTCGAACGGCCGTGACGCGTGCGGCGGATGCTCGTCCTCGACAGCGAGCCCGCGCATCGCGGTGAAGCCGGCGAGGATCAGCGGCACCATGCACGACTCGGTGCCGCCTGCGAGCACGGCGTCCGCGGCGCCGCGGCGGATCATCTCGCCGGCCTCGCCGATCGCATGCGATCCGGTCGCACATGCCGACACGACCGCATAGTTCGGGCCCTTGAGGCCGAGCGTGATCGCGAGCTGTCCCGATACGGAGTCGACCAGCACGTTCGGCAAGAAGTTCGGCGAGACGCGGTCGGGGCCACGCTCGCGGAGCGTGTCCGCCTGCTCGAGGATGCCCGGGACACCGCCGATCGCAGAGCCGAAGATCACGCCGACGCGCGCCGGGTCGAAGCCGTTCAAGCCTGCGTCCGTCAGCGCCTCCCGCCCGGCCGCCACACCGAGCAGGACGTTTCGCTCGAGCTTGCGCGCTTCTTTCGCCGAGACGACCTGCGTCGGGTCGAATCCCTTCACCTCGGCTGCGACCCGTACGGGCAGACCATCGGTGTCGAACGCCTGGATCCAGTCGATCCCGCTCTCGCCGGCGAGCGCCGCCTTCCACGTGCTGGGCGCATCGAGCCCGAGCGGCGTGACGCAGCCGATTCCCGTTATCGCAACGCGGGTCATCGCCGGAACCCTACGCTTCGCTTCGGTGCCGGCAGCCCTGATCCCGTTCCCCCCGATGGAGGCGCAGCTCGTGCGTGACCTGCCGACCGGCGACGGGTGGCAGTACGAGCCCAAGTGGGACGGGTTTCGCGGCGTGCTCGAGAACGTCGACGGTGAGCTCAATCTGTGGTCGCGGAACGAGCGCCCGTTGCTGCGCTACTTCCCGGAGCTGCGCCCGCTCGGCGATCTGCTCGCGCCACGGTCGGCGCTCGACGGGGAGATCGTGATCGCGCGCGACGGCGCGCTCGACTTCGATGCGATGCAGATGCGCCTGCACCCCGCCGAGTCGCGGATCCGGCGGTTGTCGGCGGAGATCCCGGCCGAGTTCGTCGTCTTCGATCTGCTGCTCTGGGACGGGGAAGAGGTGTGGCGGGAGCCGCTCGCCGAGCGGCGCGTGCGTGTCGAGGCGCTCGAAGGGTTCCGGCATTCGCCTGCGACCCGGAACGTCTCGGAGGCGCGGGGATGGCTGGAGCGGTTCGAGGCGCTCGGCCTCGACGGCGTCATCGCGAAGCATCTCGAGGCGCCGTACCTGCCGGGCTCGCGCGACGGGATGGTCAAGGTGAAGGAGCACAAGACGGCGGACTGCGTCGTCGTGGGTCTGCGTTGGAAGGGCGACGCGCGCGAGATCGCGACGTTGCTGCTCGGCCTCTATCGCGAGGACGGCGAGCTCGATTACGTCGGCTCGTGCGCGGTCGCCGCGCGGACGCGGGACGACGTCGCGCAGCGTGTGCTGCCGCTGCTCGTCGATGCGCCCGACCGGCGGTTCTCGGAGCCGAACCGTTGGGGATCGGGCGAGCTCGAGGAGGCGGCGCTCCGGCCCGAGCTCGTGGTCGAGGTGCGGTACGACAAGGTGCAGGGCAGCCGCTTCCGCCATGGCTCGAAGCTCATCCGCTGGCGCGAGGACAAGGCCCCGCGGGACTGCACGTGGCGCGAGCTGCGGCCGGCGCGCGATCCGGACGCGCCGGGCGTCGAAGCCCTGTTCGGCTAGCGACTGTCTGCGTCGAACAGCTCCTCGACGGTCGTATCGAGGCGCTTTGCAAGGGCGATCGCGAGGCCAAGCGACGGCGACCAGCGCCCGCGCTCGATTGCGTTGATCGTCTGCCGCGAGACGCCGAGCTCGGTGGCGAGCTCGCCTTGCGACAACAGCGCGCTGATCCGGCGTAGCTGAAACGCGGTGCGGTGGTTCGGACCTCGCCGCATCGGCACCGCCCGAAGTTTGCGCACTCCGAACGGCTCGACCACCAGCCGTTCGGACGATCCGGCGCAAGATGGGCGGCAGCCGCTGTCCAGGGTCCTTGACGGCGGCAGCCGTTGTCGTGTGTTCTTGACGGCGGCAGCCGCTGTCACGAGTTCTTGACGGCGGGCGGCGGCTCGAGCCCGAGGCGCTCGAAGCGCGTGCGCAGGGACGGCGGATTGCGCCACATGCCGCGCATCGGGTCGCCCGCCGCCTCGATCCGGGCGGGCATCGTCTCCAGCGTGAACGTCTCCGGCTCGACCGCGGCGACCTCCTCCCAGTGCAGCGGCGCCGAGACGCGCGCGTCGGGCATCGGGCGCACCGAGTACGCCGCCGCGATCGTACGGTCGCGCGCGTTCTGGCCGAAGTCGACGAACACGCCGACGCGATCGGCGACGCGCCAGGTGGTCGTCGCCACGCGCTGATCGCCGATTCGGCGCTCGACCTCCTCGGCGACGGCCTTGGCAAAGCGACGCACGTGGGGGAACTCGAGCTCCGCTCGGATGGGCGCGAGCACGTGCAGCCCGGTCGCGCCCGACGTCTTCGGGTACGACCGAAGGCCGAGCCCGTCGAGCACATCTCTCACGACGAGCGCGATTTCGCGGACGAACGGCCACTGCCCGTCGCTGGTCGGGTCGAGGTCGATCAGCACGTAATCGGGCCGCTCGATCTCGGGGACCCGCGAGTGCCACGTGTGCAACTCGATGCAACCGAGGTTCGCGACCCATGCGAGCGCGGCGGCATTGTCGACGATCGCGAACACCGTCGAGTGGCCGCTTGGGAACTGGACGAAAACCTCATCGACGAAGTTAGGATGGTTCGACGGCACCCGTTTCTGATGGAAGAAGTCGGCCTCGACGCCGTTCGGAAACCGCTTCATGTGGAACGGGCGGCGACGCAGGTGCGGCAGGACGTGATCGGCGACGCCAAGGTAGTACGTGACGAGATCGAGCTTCGCCAGGCCCCGGGCGGGGAAGAAGACCTTCTCCGGGTTCGAGACGGGAACGTCGTGGCGACCGATCCGCATTCAGCGAGTATCTTGGACGTGTGTTGGAACGTGGTCCGTTGACCGACGCGACGCTCGAGCCCCTCGACGACTACCTCGTCGTCCAGCCGCTCGAGGACGGCGAGACGGCGAGCGGTCTCATCGTCCCCGTGAACGAAGCGGCGCAGATCCGGACCGGGATCGTCGCCGCCGTCGGGCCAGACGTCGCTGCGGTCGAGCCAGGCGACAAGGTGCTGTACCCGCGCGACGCCGGCTACGAGGTCCGGCTGACCCGGTCGTCGCACCGCGTCCGCGTGCTCAAGCGCGAGGACGTCATCGCCCGCGTCCACGACTGAGGCCGCCGAGGACAGATGCGCGCGACACTGACTCGCGGCACGATTCTCGGAGACTTTCGCGTCCAATCACTGATCGCCGACGGCGCGACGGGCTCCGTCTACCTCGCCGACGACATCCGCACAGGCGAACCAGTTGCGCTCAAGGTGCTCGCGCCCGAGTTCGTCGACGAAGAGCGCTTTCGCCAGCGCTTCCTGCGCGAGTCGCAGGTCGCCGCTTCGCTGCACCATCCCCACATCACGCCGACCGTGACCTCGGGCGACGCCGAGGGCCGGCTGTTCCTCGCGATGGCGTACATCGACGGGCCCGATTTGCGTGAGCTGCTCCATCGCGAGGGATCGCTGGAGCCCGAACGCGCGATTGCGCTGATCTCCCAGGTCGCCGAGGCGCTCGACGCGGCTCACCGGGCCGGTCTCGTCCACCGCGACGTCAAGCCCGGCAACATCCTCGTCGCCTCGCTCGACGGCCGGGAGCACGCCTACCTCTGCGACTTCGGCCTCGCGCGGCACGCATCGTCGGTGAGCAGCCTGACCGGGGAGCGTGGCTTCGTCGGCACGATCGACTACGTCCCGCCGGAGCAGATCGAGGGCGGGATGATCGACCTGCGGGCCGACGTGTACTCGCTCGGCTGTGTGCTCTTCGAATGCCTTGCCGGTATGCGGCCGTTCGCGCGTGAGAGCGAGCTCTCCGTGGTTTTCGCGCACCTCAACGAACCGCCCCCGCAGCTCTCGGTCGTGAAGCCGGGGCTGCCGGCCGCGTTCGACACCGTCTTCGCGACGGCGCTTGCGAAGGCCCCGGCCGATCGCTACGAGAGTTGTGGCGCGCTCGCGAGGGCTGCGCAGGCAGCCGCCCGCGGCGAGGCGCCGGCGACGCGCCGCAAGCGAGGCCGCGTGGCGATTGCGGGGCTCGCGGCCGCGGCGGTTGTCGCCGCAGCTGTCGTCGGCACACTCCTGATCACGGGTGGCCGTGGACACCCACGCGCAGTGCATGCACCCCCTGTCCCCCTGCACGCCGACGCGCTGAACCTGATCGACACAAGCACACGGCGCCTGGTCGCGGACATACCGCTTGGGAAGCATGCGGTCGGCGACAACGGCACGGACGTGGTCTTCACACCCGGCGCGGCCTGGGTCCTGTTGGTCGACGCGCAGCTGCTCGTTCGCGTCGACCTTGCGACGCGAAAGGTGACGAACCGCGTAAGACTGCCGTGGACGCCGGGCCCGCGGATGGCGGCCGGCGACGGCTCCGTGTGGGTGACGAGCGCGGGTGGTCCCGAGCTGTGGCGCGTCGATGCGCGGACGGCGAAGGTTACCGGCCGGTTTGCGGTGAACGGCGGCAACGGCGGCGGAATCACCTTCGGCGCCGGCTCGGTGTGGCTGGCGCAGGGTCTCGACATCGCGCGCATCGACTCGCGGACTGGCGAGGTGATCGACAAGATCCCCGATACGCCGGGCCAGCCGAATCAGGAATCGTGGCTGGCGTTCGCGGACGGTGACCTCTGGTCCGCGCAGGCGAGTACAGGCATCGTGGACAAGATCGACCCGGTCACGAACCGGCGCGTCGTCCGCGCCGGCCTCAACGGCTGGCTGAGCGACCTCGCCGTCGGCGGCGGCTACGTGTATGTCTCGAAGGTGCCCGACGGTGTCGTGTACAAGCTGAGCCCCGACGATCTGAGCGTGATCGGCAGTGCGCCTGCCGGTCCGGATCCGGAACGGATAGCGACCGGCGTCGGAAACCTCTGGATCGCGAACACCGCCTCGAACGGCATCTCGGGTGTGGACGTCGACAACAGCGCTCGACAGGGGCTCACAACCGCCAGCGAGCCGGTGACCGTCGCGTACCGGGACGGTCTGGTGTGGGCGGCTGCGACGACGGCTCCGCGGGCGCTCCCTGCGATCGCGGGCACGCAGGTGAGCCTGTCCACCCCCACCTGGTCGTTCGAGTCGGACCCGACCCACCAGCACTCGTTGACCGACTACCAGCTCGACCAGGCGACGTGCTCGAACCTGCTCCGTTACCCGGACTCGAGCCCGCAGCTCAAGCCCGAGATCGCCGCGGCGATGCCTTCCGTCTCGGCGGACGAGCGCACCTACACGTTCACGATCCGGCGCGGGTTCCGCTTTTCGCCTCCTTCGAATCAGGCCGTCACCGCGACGACCTTCGTCCACACGATCGAGCGCGCTTTGTCGCCGAAGCTGAACCCGGACTTCGCTGCTGCCTGGGTATCGGACATCGTCGGTGTGGCGGCCTTCCACAGCGGCAAGGCTGTGCACGTCTCAGGTCTCGTTGCGAACGGCGACAAGCTCTCGATCACGCTCGAGCAGCCGGCGGGTGACTTCCTCACCCGTCTCTCGCAGCCGTACTTCTGTCCCGTCCCGTCGACGCTCGCGCCAATTCCGGTCGACACTCCGACAGGGCCGATTGCATCGGCAGGGCCGTACTACATCGCAGCGACGAACCCGCAGCGGACGGTCCTGCTGCGCAATCCCAACTACCAGGGGCCTCGTCCGCGCCGGGCCGCGCGGATCGTGTACGCGGTCGGGGTCCCGACGACGCAGGCGATCGCCGACGCGCAGAGCGGAGCGATAGCGGTGCTGCCGGCGCTGGACGACGACTTCTCCCCGCTCAAGCCGACCAACCTGCTCGACCAGGTCTATGGGCCGCGCAGTGCCGCCGCCAAGGCGGGCAGACAGCGGTTCTACGAGACGCCGTCGCTGTTCATGGACGGGATCGTCCTCAACACCGCGCGCCCGCTGTTTCGCAGCCAGCGCCTCCGTCAGGCCGTCAACGAGGCGCTCGACCGGCCGACGCTGGCGCGGCTGTACTACGACGCGCCGGCCGACCAGATGATCCCGCCGGCGGTGCCCGGGTACCCTGCCGGCCGCTTCTACCCCCTCGATGGACCGAACCTGAGGCGCGCCCGCCAACTCGTCGGCACATCACACCGGACAGCTGTCCTCTACTACTGCACCGGCGGCGCGTTCGGCGACCCACGCCAGCGCGCGGTCGCGCAGCTCGTGCGCACGGATCTCGCCCGCATCGGGATCGCGGTGTCGATCATCACCGCCGACTGCGATCCGACCTTCAGCTACGACGCGACCGCAAAGCGCGCCGATCTGCTGTTCGCCGAATGGGGAACAAACGTCGCTGACCCCGAGCAGTATCTGCAGCAGGCGCTCCAGACCGGCTCCTACGGTGCCGCTCTCGGTCCAGGGCTCTGGAGCGGCGCATCCTTCCGCCGGCAGGTCACCGCGGCCCACGCGTTGCGCGGCGTCGCGCGAGCGCGTCGCTTCCACCACCTCGAGGCACAGTTGATGCGCGCCGCGCCGTACGCGGTCTACGGCGACTTCCTCGAGGGCGACTACTTCTCGCCCAGGTTCGGCTGCCGTCGGTTCGCGGGGCCGCGACGGCTGGTCGATCTCGGCGCGCTCTGCGTCCGGTGAACAACGTCGGCGGGCGCGAGCCCGCCGACGTCAGCGGAGAGGGAGGGATTTGAACCCTCGACGCACCTTTCGGCACGTACGCGATTTCCAATCGCGCTCCTTAGACCGCTCGGACACCTCTCCGAGCGCCGGGCAGCCTATCCGACGCAAGTCGCAGCCGTCACAGATCGCGGAACGGCCGCGGCTACGGAGATCCGCGGCGCCGTCGACGTCGGGCTAGCCGGTTCTGCGGCGCAACGTCAGCGCGCCGAGCGCGAGCGCGCCGAGCGTGCATCCGGCGACGACCAGCACGTCGAGAGCGAGTCGCGCGCCCAACGGCTGGAGCGAGGTCGCTCGTGCGAGCGCGTCGTACGCGTACGTCAGCGGCAGCGCCCAGGAGATCGCGTACAGGAAGGACGCCATGTCGGCCCTCGCGACGAAGAGGCCGCACAGCAGCAGCTGCGGGAAGATCAGGGCCGGCATGAACTGCACCGCCTGAAACTCGGTCTCTGCAAAGGCGCTGACGAACAGGCCGAGTGCCATCCCGAGCAGCGCATTGCAGATGGCCAGCACGGCGACGAGCCACGCGCCGTGCGGCGCGTCGAGGCCAAGGAAGACGAAGCCGACGACACACACGACCACAGCCTGCGCTGCCGCGAGCAGACCGAAGGCGATCGCGTAGCCTCCGAGCAGGTCGAGCTTGGCCAGCGGCAGAGTCATGAGGCGCTCGAGGGTCCCGGTCGTGCGCTCCCGCAGCATCGTGATCGAAGTGACCAGGAACATGACGATGAACGGGAAGAGACCGCAGAGCGGCGCCCCGATCGACTGGAACACCGCCGGCCGGCCGTCGAAGACATAACGCAGCAGGACGAGCAAGAGCGCCGGCACGGCGAGCAGGAGCGCGATCGTGCGCGGGTCGTGCTGGATCTGCCACAACACGCGCCGTGCGGTCGCGAACGTCACGCGGGCGCTCATCGTTTGTCCTCCGAGGCTTCGATCACCGCGAGGAACGCCTTCGAGAGATCCCGCTGGCCGGTGCGACGCCGCAACTCGTCCGGTGTCAACTGCTCGAGCAAGGCGCCGTCACGCATCAGCAACAGTTCGTCGCACTCGCTCGCCTCGTCCATCACGTGGCTGGAGACGAGCAGCGTCGCACCGGCATGCGCGAGCTCGTGGAACAGGTGCCACAGCTCCGCGCGCAGTACGGGATCGAGCCCGACCGTCGGCTCGTCGAGCACGAGCAGGTCAGGGCCGCCGAGGAGGGCACTCGCGAGCGACACGCGTGCCCGCTGGCCTCCGGACAGCGTCGCCGTCAGGCGTGACGCGAACGAGGACAAGCCCACCGAGCCCAGCACCTCCGTGACGCGGTCCGGCGATGCGTCGACGATGCGCGCGAAGTAGCGCAGGTTTTGGAGCACGGTGAGGTCTCCGTAGACGGACGGCGCCTGCGTGACGTAGCCGATCCGCCGTCGCAGCGGCGCGGATCCGGCCGGGAGGCCGAGCACCTCCACTGCTCCGCCGGCGACGAGCTGGACGCCGACGATCGAGCGCATGAGGGTGCTCTTGCCGCAGCCGCTCGGTCCGAGCAGCCCGGTCACCGACCCTGTGGCGACGGACAGTGAGACACCGCGCAGCACCTCGGTGCCGCCGCGAACGACGCGCAGGTCTTCGATCCGGATGGCCACGGGCGCTACGACGACTGGAGCGGGCGGGTGCTGACGTGGCCTGCGTCGTCGACGCTAACCAGCATCAGCTCGCTGCCGCGACGAAGCACGGCGGAGTCCGCGCTCTGACTGTCGAGCGCCCACCCCTGCGCGGTCCAGGTGGCGACGGCTCCGTCGAGGCGGCGTCGCCGCTCCTCCGTGGAGACCTTCCCGCCTCCGCCGCGCCGCGCTAGCAGCACGATCAACAGGATCAGCCCCCCCGCGAGGATCCCGAGCAGCACCCAGACCCAGTCCGCGGTGCCGCTGCTCGAGCTCGAGGGCTCCGTCGTCGTGGGAGGTGCAACCGTGATTGATGGCCGGGTCGTCGTGACCTGCACTGTCCTGGTCGTGATCACGACAGTCGTGTCGGTCGGCGCAGTCGTCTCGACCGTCGAGGTCGTCTCGGTGGTCGTCGTGTCCGCAGCCCGGCCTGTGACGGCGACCACCGCTGCGAGGAGCAGGCCGGCCGCGAAGAGGACGGCCAGGCCTGAGAGCTTGATCGAGCGTGACACGGAGGCCATTCTCTCCGAGAAGGGCGGAGCGTGTCGCGCTAGCGGTCGATCATCGCGCCCCAGCGCTCCTCGATCCGGCCTTTCTTCCAGACGAGGACCGAGATCGACCACGTCAGAACGAAGGCGGCCACGATCCCGTAACCCAGGTGGTTGAAGTCGAGGTTCGCCAGCCAGCCCCAGAAACCGGCGCTCAGATCGAGCTTCGTCGCTGCGACCTGGAGCAGTTCGATCGTGCCGATCACGAGTGCGACCGCGACCGAGAGCGTCGTGACGGTGATGTTGTAGTAGACCTTGCGAATCGGGTTCGAGAACGCCCAGCCGTAGGCCTGGCTCATGAACGCACCGTCGGCGGTGTCCATCAGCGACATGCCGGCTGCGAAGAGGATGGGGAGCGAGAGGACGGCCAGGAACGGCATGTGGTTCGTCGCGACGCCGGCGGTGAGCGCGAGCAGGCCGACCTCGGTCGCCGTGTCGAAGCCGAGCCCGAAGAGGGCTCCGAGTGGGTACATCTGCCAGCTCGATCGGATCCTCCGCGAGATCCGCGCGAGGAAGAAGCGGTTCATGAATCCGCGGTCGAGCAGCCGCTGCTCGAGGCGGTCCTTGTCGTAGGCGCCCGTCCGCATCTCGCGGAAGATGCGGATCACGTCGAGCAGCACGACCAGGTTGAGAACGCCGATGATCCAGAGGAACGTCCCGGAGACCCCGGCGCCGACGTAACCGCCCCAGTCCTGGAAAGACGGGATCCGCGAGTTGACGGTCCTGGCCGCGATCGCGAGCGCACCTACCAGCGAGAGCACGATCGTCGAATGGCCGAGTGAGAAGAAGAAGCCCACCCCGAGGGAGCGCTTGCCGTCCTGGAGGAACTTGCGCGTCGTGTTGTCGATCGCGGCGATGTGATCTGCGTCGAACGCGTGGCGAAGTCCGAACGTGTAAGCGAGCGTGCCGAGGCCTGCGAGGGCGGGATTGGCGCGCGAGTAGTAGATGAAGAGACCCCAGCCGATCAGGTGCAGCGCGGCGACGGCGGCGCCGAAACCGGAGAGGCGCACCCACTCCGCCGCAGACAGGGTGCTCACCCACGCGGGACGGCGCCGTGAGCTCACGTTCGTCGCTCCATCGCATCGACGAGGGTCGCGCAGCGACTGCAGAGGCCGCCGATCGGAAAGTGCCTGAACGAGGCGTGGAACGCGAACTGTTCCTCGATCGACCGCCGCACCTCGTCCAGGCGTTCGGACTCGATTTCGGTCACGGTCCCGCAGCGTTCGCACGCGAGATACTCGCACGCCTCGCCGCGCACGATCGCGTACCGGCCCGGTGCGTGGCCGAGATGAACGTGGCAGACGAGCCCGAGCTCCTCGAGCGTTTCGAGATTGCGGTAGACGACCGCGAGATCCGACGGCGGGATCCGACCGTCGAGGCCGTGTGCGAGCTCTTCGGCCGTGACCGGGCGATCGACGGCGAAGAGTCCCTCGAGCAGCTGCCTCCGCGCGAGTGACACGCGCCGGCCTCCGTCCCGGAGGAGGGAGACCGCGTCGTCGAGCGTCTCAAATGCCGGAGCTCCCCTCACTGCCGACCGTGCCACGCGGGGAGTTCGCACGCTCCTGACGGTCCGGTTCGCCCTTGTTGCAGCTCACTTGCCGTAAAAAGCCGCAATTTGCGGCCCAATTCGGGCGAACCAAAGCACCGCCGGGGGCGAATCGCCGGTGACCACGACTGGATCGAGGAGGAAGTGATGGAGCCAGTGGATCGCCGGAGATTCTTGAAATCGGCCGGCGTGGCAGCGGGCGCTGCAGCAGTGGTGGGCGCGCCCGGACTTGCCCGCGCGGCAACGGACGGGGGCGCCGAGGTCGTCGATGCGCCGGGAGCCCTTGCGAAGCAACCGGTGGTCGTCTATGTGCGCGATGCCGCACGTGGCGAGGTCACCGTCATGCACGGTGAGCAGGCAACGACGTACCGCGACCGCGGGCTCGTGCGGCGGCTGCTGAAGGCAGCGCGCGTAACCGAGTCGGACGCAAAGGCGTGATGTAGATGTCGTCTCATCGCGAAGCACCCGAGATCAGCCAGGACCCGGTCGCCGACAACACCGACACGTACGCGTTCGTCAGCCCGGACAACCCGACACGGTCACGATCATCACGAACTACATCCCGCTCGAGGATCCGGCCGGCGGGCCGAACTTCTTCGAGTTCGGCGACGACGTCGTCTACTCGATCTACATCGACAACGACGGCGACGCGCGGCCCGACATCACCTACCAGTTCAGGTTCGACTCCGAGCTGCGCAACCCGAACACGTTCCTCTACAACACCGGGCCGATCGACTCGCTCGACGACCCGAACTGGAACAAGCGCCAGTTCTACGACGTGACGAAGGTGATCTCGTCCAAGATCAGGCCGTAGCCCGAACCTCGATCGGCAGACAGTCTGGCGTCGCCGCCGTGCAACATCGGGCCGCGGTCGACTCCGAACTACGCGACGCTCGCGCAGGCGGCCGTCCACACGCTGCCGTCCGGGGAGACGGTGTTCGCCGGCCAGCGGAACGACGGCTTCTTCGTCGACCTCGGCGCGATCTTCGACCTCGGCGACCTCCGTCCGTTCCAGAACCTGCACCTGATCCCGTCGGCTGACGGCCGCGAGCGTCGATCCGCTTGCAACGCTGAACGTCCACACGATCGCGATGCAGATGCCGATCAAGAACCTGACGAAGGACGGGTCGAAGCCGACCGACGCGACGAGCTCGAAGTCGGTGCTCGGCATCTGGGGTGGCGCGAGCCGACAGGCAGTACAGATCCATCGACGTCGTCGACGACGGTCGCCGCGGGATCGGTCCGTGGGCTCAGGTGTCGCGGCTCGGCAACCCGCTGTTCAACGAGGTGATCGTCCCGCTCGGGAAGAAGGACAGTGGAACGCCACGCCTCCGTCTGCGGACACGGCCTTCGCGCAGTACGTGAAGCAACCCGAGCTCGCGAGGCTGCTGCCCGTGCTCTATCCGGGCGTGTTCCCGAACCTCGCCAAGCTGACGGCGGATCGCGCCGACCTCGTCGCGATCCTCCTCACCGGTATCCCGACCGGGAATCGTCCCGGGCTTTCAGAACTTCACCGGCAACGACGCTCGCCGACATGCTGCGGCTCAACGTCGCGATCCCGCCGACAATCGAACCCGAACGTGCTCGGATTGCTCGGCGGTGACGCTGCCGGCTACCCGAACGGGCGGCGCGTGTTCGACGACGTCGTGACGATCGAGCTCCGTGCAATCGCGGGGGCGACATACCCGCTCGTCAACCCGTCGTACAAGCCGGATGGGGCGGCGTCGCTCGTGAGCGAGCAGCTCACGCCGGCGGCGAATCGCTACCAGGCCACGTTCCCGTATCTCGGGCTGCCGCACGACGGCTTCTCGACGCCGAGCAGCTGACGATGGGCGAGAACCATGCGGCACGGCCGCACCCCGAGCACGTCGTGCTCGAGATTGGAGGTGAGCTCGGGGCGCTGGTCGTCCACACCGACCCCGAGCTCCACGGCAGGGAGATCGAGATCAGCCGCCGCGGCGACGACGACAGCCGGAG
The DNA here is from genome assembly GCA_963715115.1 of uncultured Thermoleophilia bacterium. Lineage (GTDB taxonomy): Bacteria > Actinomycetota > Thermoleophilia > Gaiellales > Gaiellaceae > PALSA-600. Next base: position 100,248 of record CAVQRE010000020.1, on the reverse strand, counting down.
CCACAAGGACGTGCTCGAGCGGAGCCGCGGCGGAGGGCCGGCGTTCGCCGCGGTCTTCGACCAGATCGAGGAGGGCACGTACACGCTCTGGGTGGACGGCGCTGCCCGCGCGCGGGACGTCGCGATCGAGGGCGGCTCGGTCACCGAGCTCGATTGGCAGAGCCAACACCCCAAGGGTCGCGTAGAGTCGTCGTGTGGGAGAACCGCAGCCGCTGATACAGGTGCGGGACGAGAACGAAGGGAATGACATCTGTGAGCGACTCCGCACCGCTGGGATCAAGTGCGCCGTCGAGCCGCTGCCCGACATGAACTCTCTCGCCCCGATCATGGGCGGGCCGGCCGGCGATGTGCTGACGGTTCTCGTGAACGAATCCGACCTCGAGAAGGCCCGCGGTGTCGTCGTCGAATATCAGGAATCGCTTCGGCCGGAGTGAGCGGAGGGGTCGCCGCCGGTCAGTGCAGCCAGAGCTGGTCCACGGTGCGCGCTCGGCGAGTCGCAGGCGGCCCAGGTCTCGAAGAAGCTCGCGGCCCTCGGGTGCCAACCAGGAGTACGGGCGGCGCCGCGCGCGCGGCGCCGCCCGGAGCGCGCAACGCGGCTGCGGGAGCTTCCGGCCGGTGCGTGGTGACTTAACACTGGTGTTCGCGCTTCCGTAGGTAACGGACACGGCCGATAGCCCACCGCAACGTCATGCGGCAGACGCCGTCCTCACGCGCCGGCCAGTCCTCCACGATCAGACTGTCCAGCCTGTGAATCTCCTCTTGCGTCGACATCTCGCTCACCTCCATCTGTGTACGGAGTGCGTGATCGACGCTAGACCGCGGATTGCCAAGGCTGCGCTATGCCGCAGCAACGATTCTGCATCTGAATCGCAAAGACTCTCCGCACCCAACAACGACTGCACGTGCCCCAGTGCGCGCGAGCGTCACGCGAAGGTTGGGCATCTGTTCATCAGCCGGTCGTGGCGTGGCCATCTGGGCGATGGACGCCTGCGCCGCATTGGAAAATGCCGCAGCGTTCGAGCCTACCGTGGAAACGACCTTGTCCTCGGAGGCGTTGCCGGCGACTGAGGACCTCTGCGTAAAGCCGCTGCCCGAGGTGCCAGAGAACGTGAAAAGCGCGGCTCCGAAAATCAGCTTTCTCGCGTAGGTCGTTGCCGACGCCCCGGTTGCAGCCTTGACGGAAGTGGACGCGCCGGCCGATTTCGCATCCAATGGCGCGACCGGATCGAGGCCCGAGTATTCGTGGGCTGTCAGGGATTTCTCGCCGCCGAACGTGCCCGAGAACGTCGCGGTTACGGTCACACCAGTGCGACCGGTGACGTTCTGTCGGCGCGGTTACTGACGACACCGTCTCTGCCGTTTTGCATGACGTGCCAGCTCGGCCACCGCGGCAGCCTCGCCCACCCCTACGCCCTCGGCCGTTCCGTCCCCGCCGGTTAGGCGGGGGCCGTCTCGACGATCCAGAGCGGCCGGCCGTCGCCGCACGCGACGGGTGTGCCACCTTCCCGGTCGTCAAGGCGGCTGCGCAGAACGCGGATGCGCTCGCCGTCGAGCTCGGTCCACGGGCCGTGGACGCCATCGCGCGCCGCGGCGACCCACCACGCGCGTACCTGTCGCTGCACCTCCTCGGCCGGGCGGGTCAGGTCGAGGTCGGCGAACTCGGGCTCGAAGAAGCCCGCATAGCTCTCGCCCTCCGGACTCTGCACGGCACCGCGCTCACCTGCCTCAATGAGTGCGAGCGCCTTCGGGAGCAGGGTGGTCCACAACCGGAAGAGCACGCCAAGGACGTCGCCGGCTCGCTCGGCGGGAGCGAGCGGCGCCGCGCCCTGCAGGACGACTGGTCCGGTGTCGAACTCCGCGTCCATAAAGTGGAACGTGAACCCCAGCTCAGGATCCCCGTTCCGGAGGGCCCAGCCAATCGGGTTCGGGCCGCGATAGCGGGGGAGGGTCGCAGGATGGCCGTTCAGAACGCCGAGGAGCGGGACGGCGATCGCGTCCGCCGGGATACGCGCCGGGAACCCGCCGCACACGGCAAGGTCGGGCTCGAGTGCCTCAAGCAACGGTGCAAACCGCTTTGAGTTGTCGGCGACGAGGATGTCGATGCCGGCGGGCCGCGCGTCGACCACTGACGAGAGCGGTACCTCGCCGTAGCGTCCGGACGGGCCTTCCGTGGTCACGACACCGACGACATCGTGGCCACAGTCGCGGATGATCGGCGTGATGCATTGCAGCACCGACGGCAGCCGGGTGAAGATCGCGATCCGCATTTTCGCCTGCTCACGTTACGGGAACGAGATGCAACGTCGGGTGATCGCGGCCAGAGCTGCGCAGCGACCTCGAGACCGCACTCGGCGCCAATCGCTTACCGATAAGGGGAGGTCGCTCGTCCCGCCGACCGACACAGCGATTCCAGTCTCGGCCGGCGGACAGTGGACGCCGTCTTTTGCGCTGTGCCGGGTATCGTCGCCTACAGCTATTCGCGTCCGATGGTTCGGGTTACCGACTAAGCGACGATGGCGTCGAGTTCGATTTCGACGAGCACTCCTTCGGGGATGAACCCGGCCACGTAGTAGGTGGTGTTCGCGGGGCCGTGTAGGTGCGAACGTTTCGCCGTGGGCTTTCACTGCGGCTTGCCAGTCACAGCCTGGGGCGAGGAGTAGGCGCGTTCTGAGCACGTCGGCTGGTGTCGCACCGAGCTTCGCTGCTGCTGCGAGGGCGCGGCGGAGTGCTTCTACGGTTTGGCGGTAGGCGTCTCCGGGATAGAGGACGCCGTCGGGGCCGAGCGCGGCGGTTCCGCTGACGGAGATGTGGTTGCCGTGTCGGACGGCTCGAGAGTATCCGGCGGCTTGTTCGAACGCTCCGCCGTCGCTGACGCGCTGACCGCTCAATAGCTCGACTCGGACGCGTCGGTTGGGTAGTAGCGCATGCTGGTCACCGTGGGATCGGGGGCATTTCGCCGTCGGCTTTCGCGGTCGAGGCGAGTTGAGGGCCGCCGAGGTCTCGCTCCATGCTGATGATCGGTTTGCCGATAGAGACTCGGAGCGAGAAGTGTGTGGTGAGCGGGAGGTCGCTTGCGTTTGACCAGACGCCGTCGAGAAGGTCGTGGACGATCTCGGGCGAGGGGATCTCCCATGCTTCGTAGAAGTTGGCCCGTTCGGTGCCGGGACGGCCGGCGCTGCCGAGGTCGTCCATGGTGCAGATAAGACGAGCGCCGCGCGATTGCCAGTCGCGGTGGAGGCTGATCAGTCTGACGTACGCCTGTTGCCGTTCGTCACCGGTTGCGTTCATCCAGCCGTCTTCGAACACTCCGCTGACGAGCATCCGCCAGGGCCAAGGTTGTTCTGGGCTCATCGACTACCTCCGGTTGAGTTGCATGGGCGGTTTGCTTAGTCGCTTGCTTGTGGGTCGAAGGCGTCGCGGAGACCGTCGCCGAGCGTGTTCAGGGCGAGGATCGTGAGGAAGAGGGCGAGGCCTGGGAAGATCACGAGGTGGGGGGAGGTGCGCACGTATTGGAAGCCGTCGACGAGCAGTCGTCCCCAGCTGGGAGCCGGTGGCTGTGCGCCGAGACCGATGAAGCTGAGGAATGCCTCCGTGAAGATCGCCTGTGAGACTCCGAACGTGACTTGGACGATCACGGGGCCGATGGTGTGGGGGAGAACGTGTACGCGCAGGATCCGCGCTCGCGAGCAGCCGATTGACTCGGCGGCTTCGACGAAGTCAAGCTGTTTCGTCCGCAAGACTTCGGCGCGCACGAGTCGGGCGAGTGTCGGCCAGGTAGCGAAGCCGATCGCAAACGTGAGCACCGGCACTGTCGTTCCGAACGCGGTCACGAACAGGAGGGCGACGAGGATGCTTGGTAGCGCGAACATGATGTCGGTGGCGCGCATCAGCGTGGTGTCGGCGGCTCCGCCGTAGAAGCCGGCGATCGCACCGAGCGGAAGCCCGATCGCGAGTGCGATCGCTTGGCTGCCGAATCCGACGATCAGCGAGATGCGGGCGCCGTATGCGACTCGGCTCCACATGTCTCGACCGAGCTCGTCGGTTCCCATGATGTGGTGCCAGCGTCGATGGCGCGAGTGGAATGAAGCCGATCGCCGAGTAACTCGCGCTGTGTGATCAGCGGTGCGAACATGGCGACTCCGACGACCACGAGCAGGAGACACGAGCGACGCCATCGCGAGGCGATGTGCGACGCAGCCGGCTCCAGGAGTCTGCCCACGGTGAACGCGTGCGGGATAGCGGGACTGACGCAGGTGCTTGGGTCGCATCGGCGGTGGAGGCGGTCTGGGTCAATAGCGGATCCGTGGGTCGAGCCAGAGGTAAAGGACGTCGACGACCACGTTCGCGAGAAACAAGATCGTCGCGTAGAAGATGATCAGTCCGAGCGTCATCGTGTAGTCGGAGCCGAGGACGCTGTTGGTGAGGTACTGGCCCATCCCGGGAATCGAGAAGAGGTTTTCGATGACGAGGCTTCCCGTGATCAGCTCGGCGATCAGCAGCGCGGTGACGGTCGTGATCGGCATCAGCGCGTTCCTGAGCGCGTGCCGAACGACGACGCTGTCTCTCGCCGGCTCCTTTGGCGCGAGCTGTGCGGATGTAGTCCTGCTGGAGCGTCCCGAGGACGCTGGAGCGGGTCAGCCGCGCGACGAAGCTGGCCCAGGGGAGGCCCAGCGCGAGCGCTGGCAGAACGACTTGCGACGGGCGCCCCCAGCCGCCGAGCGGGAGCAGATGAAAGTAGAGGCCGATGACCAAGATGAAGAGGATCGAAAGGATGAAGTTCGGGATCGCATAACCGATCGTGGCGCCGACCATGATCAGGCGGTCGATGAGTCGGTTGCGATTCACTGCGGCGACCAACCCGATCGGAATGCCGAGGCCGAGTGCGACGAAGAGCGCCGCTGCTCCCAGTTCGGCTGACGTCGGGAACCGCTGCGTGATGATCGTCGAGACCTTCAGTCCTGGTTCGACGATCGACTCGCCGAGATCTCCGGTGAGGACGCCTCGCATGTAGAGCAGGTACTGAATCGGGAGCGGCCTGTTCAGGTGATAGTGCGCCTCGAGAATCGCGGTCGTCGCAGGCGGTCTGACCGCCCCGGTGTCGAACGGACCGCCCGGAATCGAATGCACGAACGCGAACGCGAGCAGGGTGACGCCGAACCACGCCGGGATCAGCGTCAGCAGCCGACGTGCCAGGTAGCGGCTCATGAGCCGCTACGGTGTGGAGAGAGAGGGTGGCCCGACACGCCTGTCGGGCCACCCTGGTTTGCGGTCACGGCTGAATCGATACCTGCCGCCACGGATGCATATAGAGCGGGCTGTAGCCGAAGCCCTTGACGTTCGGCTTGACGAGCCAGTTCTGGTTGACGAAGTACAGCGGGACGGTGGGTGCGTCAGCGAGTCGCACGTTCTCGGCTTGCGCGTAGAGCTTCGCCCGAGTCGGCTGGTTTGACTCTGCGTTCGCCTCGGCGATGAGTTTGTCGTACTGCTTGTTCGAGAAGCCGTCGTAGTTGTACGGGGCGCCGGTGATCCCGAGGTATTGGTCGAGCTCCTGGGCATCCGGGTAGTCGAAGCCGAAGGTGTATGACCAGAGCGCGGGTCTCGTCTTCGGACTTGTCAGCTCGTTGTTGAACGCGTTGATCGGCAGTTCCTTGAGGCCGATCTTGATCGCCGAGATTCTTCTCGAGCTGCGCCTGGATCAGCTCGTACACCTCGGCGTACTCGCCGTAGTTGATCCCATAGTCGAGCTCGAACCGACGGGAACCCCTTGCCGTTTGGGTAGCCGGCCTTCGCGAGCAACTGGCGCGCCAACGCCACGTTGTAGGTGGTCGCGCTGTGCTGTGCGGTGACGTTTCCGGGGATGCCCGGTGGCAGCCAGGAGTTCGCGGGAGTGCCGACGCCGGCGAGGGCGATCTTGATGATCGCGTTCTTGTCGATCGCGTGATTGAACGCCTGTCGCACCGCGAGGTTGTTGAACGGCGGCTTGCTGTTGTTCAGCTCAAGCCAGACCGTTCGCTCGATCGGTGTGCTGTGAAACTGGGCCTTCAGGGTCGGGTTCGACTTGACCTGAAGGATCGCAGCGGCTGACAGCCCGACGACAGCGTCGAACTCGCCGGCCTGATAGCGGGCGACCGCGGCCGTCGAGTCGGGAACGGCAGACACCGACACCTGTTTGACGCTCGGTGCGCCCAGGTAGTAGTTCGGGTTCGCAGTGAACGTGTATTGCTGGTCGCCAACTTGGCCCGTGAGCTGGTACGCGCCCGAGCCGACGTTGTGAGGCGGTGTGATCCAGTTCTTGCCGTACTGGGCGATCACCTTCGGAGTCGACGACCCAGGCAGGCCAGCGGCTGATCTCGGCAGCAAAGTAGCCCGCCTTGTGGGCGAGAGTCACCTGAAGGGTGTACTTGCCGATCGCTTTGATCCCGCTCGCTGCCTTGGCTTTGCCGTTCAGGACCGCGTCGGCGCCCTTGATGTCCGCGAGAAAGAAGCTCGCGCCTGCAGCGGTCTTCGGACTCAGCGACCTGTTGAAGGTGTAAACGAAATCGCTTGCGGTGATCGGGTCGCCGTTTTCGAACTGCAAGCCGTGGCGGAGATTGAAGGTGTAGACGAGCCCGTTCGCGGAGCGGCTCCACGTTGAGGCGAGCGCCGGGACGATCTGGGCTTTGTTGTTCACACCGAGAACGCCCTCATAGACGTTCTGCGCAAGCTCGATCGAACGGTTATCGCCCAGCAGCGCCGGGTCAAACGGATCCGGCGCGCCGGTGATCGCGATCCGAAGGTTGCTGCCTGCCGCCTGCCCAGACCGATGGGCGGCCGCCGACGAAAGTCCAACCACTCCCGCCATCATCGCCGCCGCGACCAGGAACACGCCGAGCACGAGCCACTTCTTGGAGCTCGCGGAGCCGAACCACACATGGGGTCTCAAGCCAATCTCCTTTCGAGCGAGTGCGACTCCTCAAACGCCACCGTCCGCCCCCGGCCCCCAGGTGAAGGCAAGCAGTCGGCGTGTTGAGCGCTGCCGCGCGCGGATGCGCCGTGAACCAGAATCTCGTAACACTGACCGAAATATCGGTCCGATGCAACCTCGCCCCCTGTAGCCTCACGTTCATGCCGGAAACGACCCCCAACCCCACGCGACCCTCCTCCGCGCGCGAGGCACTGCGCGCCGCATCGGCCGAACGCGACAGCCAGAGAAGTCCTGGACCCCAGATCGGAAACGTGATCCGCCGACTGCGGAAGCAGCGCGGGTTGTCGCTCAGGCAGGTCGCCGAACGGGCCCAACTCTCGGCGTCCTTCCTCGGTGCCGTTGAACGCGGCGAGTCCGATATCTCGGTCGGGCGGCTCTCTCTCATCGCTGAGGTGCTCGGCCACGACCTTGCATCACTTCTCGGCTATTCCCTCCGCCAATCCCGTCCACGCTTCATTCGACCCGAGGAGCACGTCCGGATGCGACGCGGGAACGGCGTCGATCTCACGGCCACACGAATACCGGGCACTAATCTCGAGCTCCTCCTCGCAACCCTCGCTCCGGGAAGCAAGGACAAGCCCGTGACACACGCTGGTCTCGACATTCTCCTCGTGCTCGAAGGGAACCTTGTCCTGAATCTCGACGACACGGATTACCCGATGACAGCCGGCGATTGCGTCGTCTGGCCGTCATCACACAAGCACGCGATCCGCAACGACTCGGACGAAACCGCGCGGGCGATAGGGCTCGTAACCGAGACCGTTTACTGAGTTCCGATCGCGACGAGTTCCTTGACTTGACGGTTCTGGTGAACGACTCCGAACTGGACAAGGCCCGCGCTGTCGTCGCGGAGTAGCGGGAATCGCTTCGTCGAGGCGAAAGGACCAGCTGAACGCAGGCTTTAGCTGGTTGAGCGGAGGGGGAGGGATTTGAACCCTCGACCGACGGAACCGCCGGTAACGGTTTTCGAGACCGCCGCATTCGACCGCTCTGCCACCCCTCCGCGCGGGCGACAGCGTACCGGGCATTCGCAAAAGCCTTCATCTACGATTCGCGCGCCCGGAGAAGTGGCCGAGTGGCTGAAGGCGGCGCCCTGCTAAGGCGTTAGGTGGGGAAATCCCTGCCTCGAGGGTTCGAATCCCTCCTTCTCCGCTCGGTGTGCGATGACTGGAGGTGGGTGGTCCTGCGCACACCCAAGGAGTCGTTGAGCCTCCGGCTAGTGGATGCGTAGATCCACGCCTCGAATCACCCTTCCGAGTGATGGCCGCCGCGCTCGATCTGTCTCACGATGCGGTCTGCCGGCTCCCCCTGACACTGTCCGGCACCGTACGACCTGCGGCGACCCCGCTCAATAGAGCGGGTTCGCTGTTTTTTTGGGGGCGTCTTTTCGCCCGGTCAGTGCGTCGAGGTGTAGACGAAGGCCGCGACGTCCTGGATCTGCTTCGCGGTCAGCTGAGACTTGAACGGCGGCATGATCGCCCCACCGAACGTGACCTGGTGAACGATCTTGGCCTCGGCCGGCTTCAGCTGGTCGAGGTTCGGTCCGACCGTGCCCGTCGAGCCTGCGGCCTTCAGCGTGTGACAGCTGGTGCAGCCGGCGTTGAGGAACACCTTCTTGCCGGCCACCGGGTCACCTTGGACCGTCGGACCGGTCGTGGTTGCGGTCGTGGTGACGGAGGAGGTCGTCGGCGTGGTCGCCGCCGCCTCCGGTGTCTCTTTGCCGAGCGTCAGCACCACCGCGAGCATCCCGATCACGAAGCAGGCGACGACGACGATGTACCAGCCCATGTGACGGCCGGGGAAGTTCGGGTTGCGCTTCGGCAGGACGAACGAGCAGATGAGCGCGAACACGATGAACGCGGCGCCCGCCGCCGCGATGCCGAGCTTCTGGCCGGTCGACAGCCCGGCGATCACGAGGGAGATCGTGAGCAGCACTGCGGCCGGAACCTACCGCATGGGGCGCCGGTCGGCCCACGCCTCGAGTACCCGCTGCTCCTTCTCGCGAGCGAGCCCGGCCGGGCGCGGGTCCGACGGTTCGTCGTCGCCGGCAGCGATCCACTCGAGGGTGGCGGCGACGGTCTCGACGAGGGGGCGGATCGAGAGCCCGGCCGCGAGCGCCCGGTCGACCGGTGTCGAAAGCATCGACGCGTATGCCGCGTCGTGCAGCCACAGCGGCAGCTCCATCCACTCACCCACGTCCTGCTCGACGAGAAACTCCGGGTCGACCCAGACGACCTCGGCGTCGGAGCCGGCAGCGATCCGGCAGGTCTCGATCAACTCACCGCGGCTGGTGGCCGGAGCGACCGCGTTGAACGTGCCGCCGAGACCGCGCTCAGCTGCATCGACGATCCACGCTGCGAGGTCGCGCACGTCGATCACCTGCGCCGCCGCAGCCGGCGGAGCAGGTGCTAGCACGGGGCCTGGATCGAGGAAGCGCTTCGGCCAGTACGTGAAGCGGCCGGTCGGATCCCACGGACCGACGATGAGGCCCGGCCTCGGAATGAAGGCGTCGGGAAACCGTGCGCGGACGGCCGTCTCGCACAGCGCCTTCAGCGGCCCGTATGCCGGCGAACGAAACTCCTCCGTCTCCTCCTCGAGGACCGCGGTCGGGGCATCCTCGTCGGCCGGCTCCTCCAGAGAGGCGTACACGGAGACCGACGACACGAACGTGTAGTGCCCAACGTCCGCGAGTGCGTCGAGCGTCGCCGATACGACGCGGGGGACGAACCCGCTTGTGTCGACGACTGCGTCGAACGTGCGGCCGGCGAGCAAGGTCAGGTCGCCGTCACGATCGCCGCGCAGCTTCTCGACATCGGGGTAGAGCTCGGGGCGGGTCTGCCCACGGTTGAAGAGCGTCACCGCATGCCCACGGTCGACGGCTGTGTCGACGACGTGGCGGCCGAGGAACTGCGTGCCGCCGAGAACGAGGATGTGCATACGCTCAAGCGTATGGTCTGGCTCGTGCGGCACGCGCAGGTGGTGCTCGATCTCGAGCAGCCTGCGTCCACCTGGCAGCTCTCTCCGGCGGGCCGCGCGTCGGCCGAGGAGCTGGCGGTGAGGCTTGCGCCGGTGCCTCGCGTGTTGTCGAGCCCCGAGCTCAAGGCGATCGCCACGGCCGAGCCGATCGCGTCGCGCTCCGGCGTCGAGGTCGAGGTCGACGAGCGCCTTCGCGAGGTCGAACGAGCAGCCAACCTCCCCGACGCCGAATCGCATCGCGCCGCAGTGCGCGCATACCTCGGCGGCGCCGAGGTCGACGGCTGGGAGAATCCCTCGTCCGCCGGTGCGCGCTTTGCCGCGGCGCTCGAGGGGGTCGACGACGCGGCCGTCGTCACCCACGCCACCGTCCTCTCCGTGTTTCTCGGTTACGACTTCGACGCATGGGCCCGGATCGGAATGCCCGACGTGATCGAGTGGCAGCGCTGATTCGCCCACTCGAGCCCTCGGACTACGGCCGGGTGATCGCGGTCGTCGACGAGTGGTGGGGAGGCCGCCCGATGGCGGCGATGCTGCCCAAGCTGTTCTTCGTCCACTTCGCCGACAGCTCCTTCGCCGCGGAAGAGGCCGGAGCGCTGCTCGGCTTTCTGTGCGGGCTCCGTTCCCAGACGTTCGCGGACGAGGCGTACGTGCATTTCGTCGGCATCGATCCGGCCCAGCGCGGTCGCGGCATCGCGCGGGCGCTCTACGAGCAGTTCTTCGCGGCGGTTGCTCCCCGGCCTGTCGTGCGCGCCGTCACCTCGCCGGTGAACGAGGCGTCGGTCGCCTTCCACCGGGCGATCGGGTTCGAGGTGGAGCGCATCGACGAGAGCTACGACGGCCACGACGAGCCGCGCGTACTGCTCGTCTGGCATCGCCCTTAGTCGTCCCAGCGAACGAGTTTCAGTTCGGTGGGGTCCCAGCGCCACGTGTTGTCGGACGTGACGTGAGTGCCGCCGATCCAGCGGTCGATGCCGAGGAGCTCGACTCGATCGGCTTCGCCGCGGAGGGTGCGTTCTCCGGTTACCGTCAGCCGAAGCTGGAGCCGGGCGAAACGCTGGGCGTCGCCGAGCGGAGGTGGCGGAGGAAGTGCCGAGCCGTCATCGCTTTCGAGGAGCCGTTGCCTCCCCTGTCCGAGCACCGCGAGAGCGCGATAGAACCATGCATCGCCGAGGAACGGCGCCTCCTCGAGTCGTTGCGCCGCAACGAACGAGGCGGGGGTGTACGGGCGCCGGCGGCGATCGTCTGGAGTGCAATTCGTTCCGTCCGTGAGAGCCCGTCGGCCGGCGCAGGCAGCTCCTCCAACAGCCGCTGCAGTGCAGGGGCGAGAAACGGCAGCTGGGCGGTCTCACGCGTCGTCCATTCGGCAAGTGCCGTCGGCTCCGGCGCCTGGAGAGCCGCCCAGGCGCTCGCCGCCGTCTGAAGCGACCCCGGTGTCGCTCGGTGGCGCGATGGCCAGAGCGTCTCGAGCTCGCTTGCCGTCAACTCGCCCAGGCCGGCGAAGGACGGCTTGCCGGGGAAGGATCCGACGACGATCAGCTCGGGCGCAGCTTCTGCGGTGTATGCGAGCGCGAGCAGGTCGAGGAGCTGGAGCTGGTCGTAGAGATCGTGCTCGAACCAGAGCACCACCTGGAGGTCATCGCGCAGCGCCTCGAGCAGCTGCTCGCGCGCCGCTCGAGCCCCTTCGTGGAGCGTGTCCTGCCAGGGCAGCACGGCGCCGCCGAGTGCGGTCTGCCGAAGGGTGTTGCCGGCACTTTCGCCGTTCGTGACGTGGAGGAGCGACGGCCGCGCCGTCGGCGCTCCTCCGAGACGGGCGAGATAGGCAGCGCCGCAGGTGCAGTGGTCGAGCGAGGTGCAGGCACAGCCGACCACGCTTGCGAGCTCATCCCGCATTCGCCGCAGTGCGGCGATGCGGGCGTCGATCTGGTCGATCTTTGCCGCCATCCGAACCCGCAACGCCTCCGACGGCGAGCCCGAACGACGCGCTGCGCGCAGGTACTCGGCAATCTCTGCCAGCGTGAAGCCGACCGCCTGCGCCTCCTTGATCGCGCGGAGGAACCGCATCGTCTGCTCGTCGTAGCGGCGGTGCCCGCTCGGTGCCCGCTCGGGCGCCGGCAACAGCCCTCGCCGCTCGTAGTAGCGCAGCGTTTCGACATTCACTCCGGCGCGTTGCGCGACCTCGCCGACTCTCACGCCGCGACCTATAGACACGTATCCAGGTACGGAAATCAATGCCCCCACCCGTTCGAGGGATCCGAGCCGCGGAACGGCCCGCCGAACATCTAGCGGAGGTGTCGTCGCCGGTCTACCGTGGTCCCTTCGGCAAGCCGCAGGCCGAGCGGCTGCTCTGGCGTGCCGGTTTTGGCCCGCGCAAGGGTGAGGCCGAGGCGCTTGCGAAGCTCGGGCTCGCCGGCGCGGTGCACCGGCTCACGAACCCGGGCGCCGAGCGCCTCGTCGGACCGAAGCCGCACGACGACAAGGGGCATCCGCTCGCGCCGTACTCGGCCTGGGGCGAAGACCACGCATGGTGGCTCGACCGCATGGTGCGAACCAGCCGACCGCTCGTTGAGCGGATGACGCTCATCTGGCACGACTGGTTCGCCACGTCGAATGCCGGCGTGGGCAGCCAGAAGCTGATGCTCCAGCAGAACGATCTGTTCCGCAGAAACGCACTCGGATCATTCCACGATCTGCTCCGCGACGTGACCGCCAACCCGGCGATGCTCGAGTGGCTGAACGGGCTGCAGAACGAGAAGGGCTCGCCGAACGAGAACTACGGCCGCGAGATGATGGAGCTCTTCACGCTCGGTGCTGATCGCGGCGCGTACACGGAGCGGGACGTGCGCGAGCAGGCGCGGGCCTTGACCGGGTGGGAGAACCGCTGGCGGCGCGGAGCCGGCGCGTACGACTTCCACTTCGACGCGGCGCGGCACGACACCGGCGTCAAGCGCGTGTTCGGCAAGAGCGGGAACTTCGACTGGCGCGACGCCGTCAAACTCTGCATCTCGCATAAACAGCACCCGTCGTTCTTCGTACAGAAACTGTGGGGCTACTTCGTGCCGACGCCGCCCGACCGCGGGACGCAGGCGTCGCTGGAGGCGATCTACACGAGCGAACACCAGGTGAAGCCGGTGGTCGCCGCAATCCTCAGCCATCCCACGCTCTACCTCGGACCGAGGCTCATGAAGCCGCCGATCGTGCACACGGCCGGGCTCCTGCGGCGGCTCGGCATGGGGATCACGACCACCGACTGGGCCTGGATCGGCGATCTCTGCGGCCAACAGCTGTTCTACCCGCCGAACGTCGCCGGGTGGGACGACACGCGCTGGCTCGACACGGCGACATTCCGTGGCCGCTGGTACGCCGTGCAGCGGATGCTTCGCGACCGCACGCTCGATCCGCAGAAGCACAAGGAGCCGAACGACGCCAAACAGCTCGTCGACCGCGCTCTGAGCTTCTGGAACGACCCCCCGCTGTCGGAGGGGACGTACTACGCGCTGGAGACGTTTGCCAAGCGCGCGCTCGGCGATGCGGGCAACGCCAGCTGGAAGCAGCAGCAGTACCCGGTGCTCGTCCAGAACGCACTCAGGCAACTCGTGGCTATGTCCCCGGACCTGCAGACCGCATGACCAAGCGCATCGTCTGCGACGAGTGCAGCCGCGCCGACCTGCTCCGGGCGGCGGCCGGGCGCGGGCTCCCCGCGATCGAGCCGGGCATGCCCGTCCCCGCCGGAACCGGGCTGACGCGCCGCGGCTTCGTCTCCCGCTCGCTCGGCCTGGCACTGTCGGTCTACGGCGCAGGCAAGCTCTCGATCTTCGACGACGGGATTGCGAGCGCGGCCGCGGCGACCCCGAAGCCGATCCTCCTCACCGTCTTCCTGCAGGGAGGCGCCGACTCGCTCTCGCTCCTCTATCCGCAGGGCGACCCGCTGTACGCCAAGTACCGGACCGCGCTCGCGGTCACCGGCGGCACGCCGTTCACCGAAGACCCGAGGCTGATGTGGCACCCGTCGCTCGCACCCATCTCGCAGTTGCACGACGAAGGCAAGGTGTCGGTGCTTCCTGCGATCGGGTACGACCATCCCGACCAGTCGCACTTCACCTCCCGCCACTACTGGGAGGTGGGCGCAACCGATCCACGGCTGCTCACCGGCTGGCTCGGCCGGTACCTCGACACGATCGGATCGCAGGACAATCCGCTGCAGGGGCTCTCACTCGGTGGTTCGCTGCAGCCGAGTCTTGCGACGGCGCGAGTCCCGGTCGCAACGATCGACGCCCCCGGGCAGTACGACTTCTGGACACCGGGCGTCTGGGGAACGGTGCAGAGTCGTCTGCTCGACGCCATCGGCCAGTTCGGCGCGATCCGTTCGCACGACGCCCAGTTCGCGACAGCGGCAGGTGTCGCGCGGCAGTCCGACCGCCTGCGCCGGCAGCTCTTGCCGTTCGCCGGCAAGAAGCTCACGTCGCCGGTCACCTACCCGACGTCGAGCGACTCCTTCCCGACACAGCTCTCCGGGCTCGCCGCGATGATCGCGGCCGGGCTGCCGCTGCACTGCGTCTCGCTCGAGGCGACCGGCTCCTACGATACGCACGCCGGCCAGACGACGGAGCTCGGGCCTGCCCTCGACACCACCGCGGCGTCGCTGTACTCATTCCAGCGCGACCTCGAGGCACGCGGCATCGCGGACCGCGTTCTGACCCTCGTCTGGAGCGAGTTCGGGCGACGAGCACAGGAGAACGGGTCGGGTGGCACCGACCACGGCGCTGCCGGCTGCGGGTTCCTGATCGGGACGCACGCTGCAGGCGTGCAGGTCGGTGAGTTCCCCGGTCTGAACACGCTCGACGCGGACGGCAACCTCAAGCCGACGTCCGACTTCCGCGCCGTGTACTCGTCGCTGCTCGAGCAGTGGCTGCAGACGGATGCGGAGCGCGTCATCCCCGACGCGAAAAAGTTCCCGCGGCCGACACTGGTGAAGTGAAGCTCGCGGTCGCAGCGGCCGCCCTGGTCCCGACGCTCTTCCTCGCAGGTAACAGTCTGTTGCATGCGGCCCCGCCGCCGCCGAGCCGCATCCAGGTCGTGGCCCGCGAGTACTCGTTCGTCCTCTCCCGACTTCGGGTCAAGGCGGGGCCGGCGATCGTCGAGCTCGTCAACGACGGCCAGGACGCGCACGACCTACGCCTCGAGCGCCAGGGGTCGCGGCATATCGCCGGCATCGGACCGGTCGCCTCCGGGAGGTACCGCGATCTCTCCCTGAAGCTGGCCCCGGGGCGATACTCGCTCTGGTGCTCGCTCGCGAATCATCGGGCGCTCGGCATGAGCGCGGTTCTGATCGTCACGCTGCGCTGATTGTCGACGACATCGGCGATCCAGCCGGCGTCCCCGTCGTCTACCTGCACGGAGGCGGCGACTCGCAGCTCTCGCGCCACCCCGACGACGCCATCGCAGCGGAGCTCGGCATTCGCCTGCTTGCCGTCGACCGCTCCGGCCCCGCGGTGCCGGAGCGAACGCTGCTCGGGTTCGCGGGCGAGTTGCTCCTGGCCGCAGATGAGCGCGGCGTCGAACGGTTTGCGGTCGTCGGATGGTCGGCCGGCGGGCCGCACGCACTGGCGGTCGCCGCGACTGCGCCGGATCGCATCTCGCGGGTCGCCCTCGTCGCCTCGATGCCGGTGCCCGACGGAGTCCGCGCGCTTCCCGGGCCGGTCCGAACCGCGATGAGGCTGGCGCGCGTCTCGCCGCGGCTCGCCGCCGGCGGCCTGGAGCGGTGGGGCAGGTCGTCCACGCCACCGACCGGTGATCCGGCGACGGACGCCGCCTACGCCCGCGGCCGAATCGAGTCGTTTCGAAGCGGCGGTGAGTGGCTCGCACGCGAGCTCGCCTACCTCGGGCGGCCCTGGGGGTTCGGACTGGCGGACGTCCGTGCGCCGGTGTCGCTGTGGTGGGGCAATGACGACCACGTGACCCCGCCGTCGATCGCTCTCGACTATGCGCGCCGACTTCCGAACAGCCAGCTCCGGCTGGTCGACGGCACGCACCAGGTGCTGTTCGCGTGCTGGCGCGAAATCCTCGCCGACGCGGCCCGGCCGTAGAATCGGCCGCATGAAGGCGACTGCCCTCCTCGCCGTCACGCTCGCGCTCGCTCTCGTCGCCGCCGGCTGTGGGTCCAAGAAGCAGGCGACATCGACCACGACGACGAACGCTGCAAGCAGCTTCAAGGTCGGGCTGTCGACCGACACCGGCGGCCTCAACGACCGGAGCTTCAACCACCTCGCGTACGTCGGTCTCTTGCGTGCGGAGAAGGAACTCGGTGTGCAGGGGCGCGTGATCCTCGCCAATTCGTCTGCCGACTACATCCCGAACCTGACTTCGCTCGCGAAGCAGGGCTACAACCTGATCATCGGAGTCGGATTCACCGAGATCCAGGCGATGGCGGCCGTGGCGAAGCAGTTCCCGAAGACGCACTTCGCGATCGTCGACGTCTCGAACGCGGACGAGGACAACTTGCCGAACGTCGAGGGCCTGCTTTTCAGGGAGCAAGAGGCCGGCTACCTCGCGGGGTACGCGGCCGGTCTCGCGGCCAAGGATCGAGGCGGCAAGGTGGTGTCGACGGTCGGGGGGCAGAAGCAGCCTCCCGTCGACCGCTACATCGCCGGGTTCCAGGCCGGTGCGAAGGCGGCGTTCCCGGGCGTGAAGACGCTCAACGGGTACTCGCAGGACTTCTCGAACCCGTCCAAGTGCAAAGAGGTGGCGCTCAACCAGATCGCGGCCGGGTCGGTCGTCGTCTTCCAGGTCGCGGGCGGCTGTGGGCTCGGCGCGCTCGACGCGGCCAAGGAGCAGAGCGTCTGGGGGATCGGCGTCGACGCCGATCAGGGCTACATCGGCCCGTACGTCCTCACGTCGGCGCTGAAGCGCGTCGACACTGCGGTGTTCGATGCGATCCAGACCGCCCAGGCCGGGAAATTCCAGGGTGGGCGCGACGTCGTGTACGGGATCGACATCAACGGCGTGGGCATCGGCAAGTTCTCTCCCAAGGCACCTCCCGCGATCCCGCCGGCGGTGCGGAAGGTCGAGGCGCAGATGAAGGCGGGCAAGATCACCGACATCCCGACGATCGTCAAGTAGCGTCACCGCGAGTGCCCAGGCTGACGGACGACCAACTCGAGCTCTTTCGCGCGAAGAACTACGCGGTCGTCGCGACGCTCGGCGACGACGGCTCGCCGCAGACGAGCGTCGTCTGGGTCGACGAGGAGGATGGCCGCCCGGTGTTCAACACGACGAACAGGCGCGCGAAGGGGCAGAACCTGCATCGTGACCCGCGCTTGAGCGTCCTCTGTCTGGGACAAGGACAACCCGTATCGGTACGTCGAGGTCGAGGGCGTGGCCGAGCTCGAGGACGACGTCGGCACCCACCACATGCACCGCATGTCGCGCAAGTACACGGGTAAGGACTGGCATACCCCCGTCGACCGGCTCATCGTGCGCGTCACGCCGCGCCGGATCCACAACTATGACGATGACTAGAGCCTGTCGAAAGGTGAATCCATGACCAAGTCGTATCCTCAGCCGATGAATGAGATCGACCACCGCGCGGCCGCGCGGGACCACCTATGGCTGCACTTCACGCGGATGCAGGGCTACGAGGTGCCGGTGATCGTGCGCGGAGAGGGCTGCTACCTCTACGACGACCGCGGCAAGCGCTACCTCGACGCGCTGGCCGGGTTGTTTGCGGTGAACATCGGCTACTCGTACGGCGAGGAGGTCGGACAGGCAGCGCACGAGCAGATGCGCGAGCTCCCGTACTACACAAACTGGTCATATGCGCATCCGCGTTCGATCGAGCTCGCAGCAAAGCTTGCAGAGCTCAGCCCGGACAGCGTCAACCGCGCGTTCTTCGTGTCCGGTGGTTCGGAGGCGGTCGAGTCCGCGTGGAAGATCGCGCGCCAGTACCACATGGCGCGAGGCGAGCGTCGCTGGAAGGCGGTCGCCCGCAGGACCGCGTACCACGGCACGACGATGGGTGCGCTTTCGATCAACGGCATCCCCGCATTGCGCGTCCCGTTCGAGCCGCTCGTGCCCGACGTCGTGCACGTGCGCAACACCAATCGCTACCACCGCCCGATCGACGAGTCGGAAAGCGCATTCACGACCTTCCTGCTCGACGACCTCGAGAGCTCGATCCTGCAGGCCGGCCCCGAGACGGTCGCGATGGTGATCATGGAACCGGTGCAGAACGCAGGCGGCTCCTTCACGCCGCCGGCAGGCTACTTCCAGGGCGTGCGTGAGATCTGCGACCGCTACGGGATCCTGCTGTGCGCAGACGAGGTGATCACCGGCTTCGGCCGCGTCGGCTCGTGGTTCGCGAGCGAGAAGTACGACATCAAGCCCGACCTGATCACCTGCGCCAAGGGGCTCTCGTCGGCGTATGCGCCGATCGGCGCCGTGCTGGTCGGGGAGCGCGTCTTCGAGCCGTTCGCGGAGCAGACGACGATGCTCTCGCACGGGATCACGTTCGGCGGGCATCCGGTCTCATGCGCCGTCGCGCTCAAGAACCTCGAGATCATGGAACGCGACGGCATCGTCTCGGGTGTCACCGAGCACGAGGACGCGTTCAGGGCCCAGCTCGCGACACTGCTCGACCTCGACATCGTCGGCGACCTCCGCGGCACGGGCTACATGTGGGCGCTCGAGCTCGTCAAGGACAAGGGCGCACGGGCGGGGTTCGGCGCGAGCGAATCGGAGGCGACACGCGCCGGGTTCAGCGCGAGCGAGGCCGAAACGCTGCTGCGCGGCTTCCTGTCGCCGGAGTTGTTCGAGCGCGGCCTGATCTGCCGCGCCGACGATCGTGGCGATCCCGTCGTCCAGATCTCGCCGCCGCTCGTAGCCCGCGAAGAGGAGTTCTCGCAGATCGTCGGCATCCTCGGTGACGTGCTCGCCGACGCCTGGAAGCGCATCTCCTAGGTCGGCCGCCCGGTGCGGGTGACGATCTGCGACGTCGGGCCGCGCGACGGTCTCCAGAACGAGCCGGAGATCCTTGCACCGGTCGTGCGCGCGGAGCTCGTCTCGCGTCTGGTTGCCGCGCAGCTGCCGCGCGTCGAGGCGGTGTCGTTCGTGCGCGGCGATCTCGTTCCGCAGATGGACGGTGCGGAGGAGGTCGTTGCCGGGGTGAAGAGGCGAGCAGGCACGGAGCTCACGGGGCTCGTGCTCAACGAGCGCGGCTACGAGCGCCTCAGCTCGGTCGAGCTCGACCGTGTCAATTGCGGGTTCGCGGCGACGGAGACCTTCAACCGCCGGAATGCGAATGCGTCGCTCGACGAAGCGGTCGCGCGTGTCGCGAGGATCGTCGCCGTCGCGTCGGTGCCGGTCACGGTCACCGTCTCGTGCGCGTGGGGCTGCCCCTTCGAGGGAGAGGTCGACCCGGCGGTGGTCGCCGCGCTCTGCGAGCGGCTGGCCGGCGCGGATGAGCTCGTCCTCGCCGACACGATCGGTGTGGCGACGCCGCATCGTGTGAAGCGGCTCGTCGAGCGTGTGTCGATTCTCGGCCCGCCCGTCGGTGCGCACCTGCACAACACACGCAACACCGGATACGCGTGCGCGTGGGCAGCGCTCGACGCGGGAGCAGCGATTCTCGACGCATCGGTCGGCGGTCTCGGTGGCTGTCCGTTCTCCCCGCAGGCCACCGGGAACATCGCAACCGAGGATCTCGTGTGGCAGCTCGAGCGTGAGCGAGTCGCGACCGGCGTCGACCTCGATGCGCTGGTCGCCGTCTCGCGCTGGCTGGCGGAGGTCCTCGGCCGCCCGCTCGACGGTCAGGTGCACCGGGCCGCGCGCTGGCCGGCGTAACGCGGGGTCAGACCCGGGTCTGACCTCGGCACCTCGTTTGTTGCTTTGAACCCGCATGGCGGGGGTTCGGCGCAAACGCGTGCGGGGAGCGCGATCCAACCGCTCGCGTGTGCCTTTCGTGCCACCGTCGCCACGGTTCAGTACGTCAGACGTGCGTCTGACCGCGGTCAGACCGCGGTCTACGCTTCCGGGCCGCGTGTTCGACTCGATTCTCAACCTGCTCTGGGACGCGCCGCAGGCGTACCTGATCGTCCTTGCGCTCGCCGCCGGCGATGCGGTCCTGCCCGTGCTGCCGAGCGAGACCGCAGTGATCCTCGCCGGCATCCTGTCCACGACCGGCCCGAAGCTCACGCTCAGCTGGGTGATCGTCGCCGCTGCCGTCGGCGCGTTCATCGGCGACAACACGTCGTACGCACTCGGCCGGTACGCGGGTGAGCCGATGCGCCGCCGGTTCTTCGCCGGAGAAAAGAGCACCCGGACGCTCGACTGGGCGCGACGTCAGCTCGCTGCACGCGGAGGCGTGATCATCGTCGTCTCCCGCTTCGTCCCCGGGGGCCGCACGGCGACGACCTTCACGTGCGGACTGACGCGGTACGCGTGGCGTCGGTTCGCGTTCTTCTCCGCGATCGCAGGGATCATCTGGGCGCTGTACGGCAGCCTGCTCGGCTACTTCGGCGGGAAGGCGTTCGAAGACCGTCCGCTGATCGCGGTCACGGTTGCGCTCGGCATCGCGTTCGGGGTCGCGCTCGTCGTCGAAGGGATCCGCAAGCTCAGAAAACGAGCTTGACGAGGACGCCGACGAGCGCGATCAGCAACGCGAGACACGCGAGCCCAGCGAACGCGATGCCGAGCCCGCCGAGCGCAAGCTTCGCCGGGAGCGCCGGCGGCTCCCCTTGTGCTGCTGCGCCGTCGCCGCCGAGTGCGCGCTCGAGCTGCCGCTCCACGTAGCTCTGGATGCGTTCCTCGAACCGCGCCGAGAGATCATCGGAGCGAGCCTGCGGCGTCGCCGTCTTCAACGGCTTGGACGCCGAGCTGTGACCGTCGACCGAGAGCTCGAAGATGTGCTCGTGCTGGATGTCCTTGAGATTCTGCTCGCCGAGGTCGTGCACTGCCGACCCCTGCGGTAGCTGGTTTCCGAGCAGCGCCCGAGTCGTCTCGGAGACGAGGATCTGCCCGCCGTGACCGGCCGCTGCGATCTGCGCGGCCCGTACGACGTCGATGCCGAGGTAGCCCTCGTCGCCAACGTGCGGCTCACCGGTGTGGAGCCCCATCCGCACGCGGAGCTCCTTCCCTTCGGGCCACGCGTGCGCTCGCAAGGCGCGCTGTGTGTCCACGGCGGCCGCAGCGGCGTCGCGGGCGCGCGCAAACGAGTAGAAGAACGCATCGCCCTGCGTGTCGATCTCGGTGCCACCATTCCCACCGAACGCAGCGCGCACGATTCGCCGGTGATCGGCGGCGACTGTCGCATACACCTCGTCGCCGAGCTCCTGGAGAAGCCGTGTCGAGCCCTCGATGTCGGTGAACGCGAAGGTGACCGTTCCGACGGGGAGCTGTGGCACCGGCCTACGCTAGCGGCGTGAACCGCCTGGCGCAGGAGACGTCTCCCTACCTCCTCCAGCACGCCGGCAATCCGGTGGACTGGTATCCGTGGGGTCCTGAAGCGCTCAAGCGTTCACGCGCCGAGGATCGCCCCATCTTGCTCTCGGTCGGCTACGCGGCATGCCACTGGTGTCACGTGATGGAGCGCGAGTCCTTCGAGAACGCGGCGACCGCCGCACTCATGAACGAGCACTTCGTGTGCGTGAAGGTCGATCGCGAAGAGCGCCCCGACGTCGATGCCGTGTACATGGACGCCGTCGTCGCGCTCACGGGCGGCGGTGGATGGCCGATGACCGTCTTCCTGACGCCCGAGGGCAAGCCGTTCTTCGGCGGCACCTACTATCCGCCCGAGCCGCGCCACGGATTGCCTGCGTTTGGTCAGGTCCTCCGCGCGATCGCCGAGGCGTGGAGCGACCGGCGCTCCGAGGTGGAGCACTCCAGCACCGAGCTTGCGGAGCATCTTCGCGCCGGCGCTCATCTGCACTCCTCGCTCGAGCCTCTCACCGAATCGCTGCTCACCGACGCCGAGCGCGAGCTCCGAACCGCGTTCGACCCACGTGACGGCGGCTTCGGTCGCGCACCGAAGTTCCCACCCGCCCCGGTGCTCGAGTTCCTGCTGCGTCGCGGCGAGGAAGAGATGACGAGGGCAACGCTCGACGGGATGGCGCGCGGCGGCATGTACGACCTCGTCGGCGGCGGTTTCCACCGCTACTCCGTCGACGAACGGTGGATCATCCCGCACTTCGAGAAGATGCTGTACGACAACGCGCTTCTGGCGGCCGTGTACCTCCACGCCTGGCGGCGCTTCGGCGACGTGCGGTATCGACGCGTCGCCGAGCAGACGATCGACTATGTGTTGCGGGAGCTTGCGCTCGAGGGTGGCGGGTTCGCGTCTGCGCAGGACGCCGACACCGACGGAACCGAAGGGTTGACGTTCACCTGGGCACCTGGCGAGGGCGCTCCGGAGGAGCTGCTCGAGCCGTTCGAGGACGGCCGGTTTGTTCTGCGCGGGGAGCTCGACGAGGACACGAGAGCGCGGCTGTTCGAACTTCGCGAGCTGCGACCAAAACCCCTGCGAGACGACAAGGCGATCACCTCGTGGAACGGGCTGATGCTCGCGGCGCTGGCGTACGGGGCCCGCGCGCTCGATCGCCCCGACTGGCTCGCCGCAGCCGAACGGCTCGGCGGCTTTCTGCTCGGCCCGCTCTCGACGGAAAGCGGCCGTCTGCACCGCACGTGGCGCGACGGCGTCGCAAAGGGAACGGGCTACCTCCCCGACTACGCGGACGTCGCCTACGGTCTGCTCGAGCTCCACGTCGCGACCGGGAATCCAAGGTGGCTGCGCGAAGCACATCGCCTCGCGACGACCGCGCTCGATCTCTTTACAACACCCGACCACGAGGGGTTCGTCCAGGTGCCCACCGACGGCGAGCAGTTGATCGCCCCGAAGGTCGAGCTCGACGACCATCCGACGCCGAGCGGCAACTCGATGCTCGCGTACGTCCTGCTGCGCCTGGCACGTATCTGGGGCGACGACGAGTTCGAGCGACAGGGGGTCGAGGTGCTCCGACTCGTGCGCGACGCACTCACCCGCGTCCCGACGGCCTTCGGCTGGGCCCTCGTCGCTCTCGACCAGCATCTTTCACCGCACCGTGAGTTTGCGATCGCGGGGTCGCCAGACGCGCCGGTTGCGCGCGCAGCGCTCGAGCAGGCCGCTCCGACGGACGTGATCGCGTTCGGCCCTGCAGACGACGTGCCCCTGCTCACCGGTCGCGGACTCGTCGACGGCCGGCCGGCCGTCTACCTCTGCGAGCGGTTCGCGTGCCGTCTGCCGGTGACCGACCCGCAGGAGCTTGCGTAAGCTCCGGGCACCATGGCGCTGCTCGAGATCCGCAACGTCACGCGCCGCTTCGGCGGCATCGTCGCCATCGACGACGTCTCGCTCGACGTCGACGCGGGCCAGATCGTGGGTCTGATCGGCCCGAACGGCGCCGGCAAGACGACGCTCTTCAACGTCGTCACGCGTCTGTACAAGCCGGACTCGGGGGAGCTTCGACTCGACGGCAAAAGCCTCCTCAGGACCCCGGTGCACAAGGTCGCGCGGCGGGGGATCGCACGCACGTTCCAGAACGTCGAGCTGTTCCAGACGATGACAGTGCTCGACAACGTCCTCGTCGGCGGCCACACGCGCAGCGCCCCGTTCGGTGGGCGTGCGGCCCAGACGCGCGCCTTCGAGGTCCTGCGCTACGTCGGCCTCGACGGCGTGGCCGAGCGCCCGGTCTCCGGGCTCTCGTTCGGGACGCTCAAGCGTGTCGAGCTCGCACGTGCTCTGGTTGCGGAGCCGCGGTTGCTCCTGCTCGACGAGCCGGCCGGCGGGCTCAACCACGAGGAGGTCGGCGAGCTCGGTACGTTCGTGCGCAAGCTGCGCGACGACTTCGACCTGACCGTGCTACTCGTCGAGCATCACATGGGACTCGTGATGAACATCGCCGAGCGGATCCACGTGCTCGACTTCGGCCGGAAGATCGCCGAAGGGACACCCCAGGAGATTCAGCGCGATCCCTCGGTGATCGAGGCGTACCTCGGCACCGACACTTGACGTCGATCCACTGGGACGGCTGTTTGAACGTGCGCGACCTCGGCGGCCTGCCGAGGGCGCGTGGCGGGACGACCCTGCGCGGCTCGATCATTCGCTCCGACAATGTGGGGGACCTGACCGACGACGGCTGGCGGTCGCTCGCAGGCCACGGTGTCGTACGCATCGTCGACCTGCGCTGGTCGATCGAGCGTGAAGGCGAAAAGTCGCCGCCGGTCGATGTCGAAGTCGTCCACGTGCCACTGCTCGGAGAGACGCTCGACGAGGACTACCTCGCGGAGCTCAACGCGAGCCTCGATGCGTCGGACGATGTGGCAGACCACTACGCGTGGTCGTACGTGGACTTTCTGGAGCGCTTTCGCGACCGCGTCGGCCTTGCGCTCGGCGCCGTTGCCGATGTCGAGGGGACGGTGGTCGTCCATTGCGCCGGCGGCAAGGACCGCACCGGCCTCATCTCGGCACTGCTGCTGCGACTCGCAGACGTCGAGACGGCGGTGATCGCTGCCGACTATGCGGTCTCGGAGGAGAATCTCGCGCCGAACGGGCCGGCCTGGATCGACGGCAGCGGCGACGAGGTCGAGCGTGAACGACGCCGGAAGTTGATGCGGACACCCGCCGAGGCGATGACGCAGACGCTCGACGCGCTCGAGCGCCGGTACGGCACGATCGAGGAATACCTACGAGGTACCGGTCTTGACGACGAGCAGGTCGCCCGGCTGCGGGCTCGGCTCGTCGGTCGGCCCTGAACGGCGCCCGATCCCGGCTACCCTCGTGGCGAATGGGGAGGGTTCCACCGCTGGGCGCGTTGGTCGCGGTGCTCGCACTGGTCCTCGTCGGCGTCGCCGATGGCGCGTCGCCGACCACACCGGGCGTTACGTCGACCACGATCGTCTTCGGTTCGAGCGGACCGCTGACCGGTGACTCCGCATCGTCCTCGGGTCTCCTCCGCGGCGCCGGCGCATATTTCAAGTACATCAACGCCCGAGGTGGCGTGTATGGCAGGAAGCTGCGGCTCGACTATCTCGACGACGCCTCGAACGCTGTGCGCGCTGCCGCAAACGCGCAGCGCCTGATCGAGCAGGACAACGTCTTCGCGCTCTTCTCGGTCGTCGGCACCAACAGCAATCTCGCGATTCGGAACGTCGCCAATGCCGCCGGCGTGCCACAGGTGTTCTCGGCGTCAGGCGCGACCACGCTGGGCAGCGACTACGCGCGGTATCCCTGGACGATCGGCTACGTCCCGACGTACTCGGGCGAAGGGGCGGTGTACGCGCGCAACATCCTCGCGGAGCGGACGCCGAAGACGAAGGTCGCTGTTCTGTATCAGTCGGACCCCTACGGGTGGGATCTACTGCGCGGTCTTCGTAGCGGACTCGGCGCGCACGCTTCGAAGTTGATCGTACGTGCGGTGGGCTACGACCCGATGAGCTCGAGTGTGCTGTCCCAGATCGCACGGCTGAAGGCGAGCGGAGCCACCACCCTCTGTATCTTCGCGTCCGGCAAGTTCGCGATCCAGGCGTTCGTCTACGCGGACAAGCTCGACTGGCACCCGCAGATCTACGTGAGCGATGTGGCCTCCGCCTCGTCGATCATGCGTCTCAACCCCCAGGACACCGCAGACGGAGCGATCTCGATCCTCTGGGCCAAGGACCCGACGACGCCCCAGTTCGCGAGCGACGCGGGCGTCAAGCTCGCGCAGCGCATCGTCAAGGCGTACCTCCCCGGCGGCAGCGCATCCGACGGTTTCGTCGTCGCGGGGATGGCCGCGGCGTACTCGCTGGTCGATGCGCTCGAGGCCGCCGGCACCAACCTGACGCGGCAGGGTCTGATGACGGCCGCGACGCACATGGACGAGCGGACGAACCCGTTTCTCGCACCCGGGATCGCGGTACGGACGACGCCGACGATGAGGTTCCCGATCACCCGGGTGCGGCTGCAGCGGTGGCAAGGGCGCTACTGGGTGCCCTTCGGCCCCGTTCGCATTGCGCGTCCGTAGAGGAGGAGGTCGCGTCGACCGGCCGAAGTCTCGGTTCTGGTGCGCCGCTCAGCGACCCTCATTGCGCTCGTCTTCCTGCTCGCTCCTGCAGCGGCTCGGGCCGCCGTCAACCCGCAGATCGCTGGATTGCAGGTGGCACTGCGGGCACACGGTCTGTATCTCGGCCCGATCGACGGTGTCGCCGGCCCCAGGACCGCGACGGCCGTCCATTCCTTCCAGCGCAAGGTCGGTCTTCCTGTCGGCGTGGCCACCGTCAGGACGCGTCTCGCACTCGGCCCGCTGGGTCGACCGTTGTTCGGCGCGCGCACGATCAAGTCGGGTGACTTCGGCTGGGATGTCGCCGTCCTCCAGTTCCTGATGACGCGGGACGGCGTCTACTCGGGAGCGCTCGACGGCTACTTCGGGAAGGAGACTGCCGCCGGCTTGCGTCGCTACCAGAAGCGTCTGAAGCTGAGCGCGGACGGCATCGTGGGGCCGCACACACTGTCGACGATCGTCGGTCACGACGCTGTGCCCGTGCGCTCGCACACGACCGTCGCGGCGCAGGTGTACGTCGTCAAGCCCGGCGACAACCTCACTCAGATCGCTGCTCGCTACGGGACGACGGTGGCAGCGCTCTCCGCACAGAATCATCTCGATCCGGCGCAGCCGATCGTCATCGGCAAGCGCCTCCTTGTTCCCGCACGTCCCGCTGCGCCGTCGCTCGTCGCGCAGCACCAGAACGTGCGGACGATCCTCGACGCTTGGTCGAGCCGCTTCGGAGTCGACCCTCACCTCGTGCGGGCGGTTGCCTGGATGGAGTCGGGCTACCAGACGCGGCTCGTCTCGTCGTCGGGCGCCGTCGGCGTGATGCAGACGCTTCCCTCGACTCGCAACTACGTCGAGACGGTGTTGCTCGGCAAGCGTGTCCCGCACACCGTCGACGGAGACGTCGAGATCGGCGTCGCCTATCTGAAACACCTGCTCACCGCCTTCGGCGGCGACGAGCGGCTCGCGCTCGCCGGGTGGTACCAGGGCGAGCGAGCCGTCCGCAAGTTCGGCGTCTACAAGGTCACGACTCCGTTCGTCGACGACGTGCTCGCGCTGAGTCAGCGGATGTAACGATAGCGACCACGGGTCGCGTCTCTAACATGGACCGGTGGAGCTGTTCGACCGTCCGCTCGCTGAGCTCCAGGGAGACGCGCGCATGGTTCGGGAGGGAGCCCGCGGCAACCTGGTCACGTTCAGCCCCAAGGTCTTCCTTCCGCTGACCAAGCTCTGCCGCGACGTCTGCCACTACTGCACCTTCGCGCACCCGCCGCGCCGCGGCGAGCGCGCCTTCATGTCGATCGACGAGGTTCTGGCCGTCGCTCGCGCGGGTGCCGCCGCCGGCTGCCGCGAGGCCCTGTTCACGCTCGGCGACAAGCCGGAGCTTCGTTACCGCGCCGCTCGCGAGGAGCTTGCGGCACTCGGCTGCGCGTCGACTGTCGAGTACCTCGAGCGCGCAGCGAGAGCAGTGCTGGAGGAGACGGGCCTCCTTCCGCACCTGAACCCCGGCGTGCTCACGGCCACCGACTACGCGCGGCTACGGCCGGTTTCGGCGTCGATGGGCTTGATGCTCGAGAGCGTCTCAGAGCGGTTGCTCCGCCGCGGTGGCGCGCATCACGGTTCGCCCGACAAGGCTCCCGCCTTGCGCGTGAACGCGTTGCGCCTCGCCGGCGAGGCGCGCGTTCCCTTCACGACCGGTTTGCTGATCGGGATCGGCGAGACGCGTCGCGAGCGTCTCGCGACGATCGAGGCGATCGCAGTAGCGCACGCCGAGCACGGCCACGTGCAGGAGGTGATCGTGCAGAACTTCCGTGCGTGGCCGGGCACGAGGATGGCCGAGGCGCCGGAGCCCGCGCTCGAGGAGCTCCTCTGGACGATCGCCTGCGCCCGTCTGCTGCTCCCGGCCGACGTGTCGGTCCAGGCGCCGCCCAACCTCACCGGAGACTTCGCCGCGCTGCTCGACGCCGGGATCGACGACTTCGGCGGTGTCTCGCCGGTGACGATCGATCACGTCAACCCGACTGCGCCGTGGCCCGAGATCGAGCTACTTCGGGCCGCGTGCGCGTCGCGCGGGCTCGAGCTCGCCCCTCGTCTGACGGTCTATCCGCGCTTCGTCGACCCGTCGTGGATCGATCGCGCGGTCCTGCCGCGGGTGTTACAGCTCGCCGATGCGATGTCGCTTGCGCGCGAGGACGACTGGTCGGCCGGGGCCACGGAATCGGTGCCGTTCGTCGTTCGACGTGACGCGCTGCCGCTCGACACTGCGGACGAGCTCGGTGAGGACGAGATCGTCCGCCTGTTCGCCGCACGCGGGGAGGAGCGACAGCGCATCCTCGCGCGCGCGGACGCCTTGCGGCGGGAGGCAAACGGCGACGTCGTCACCTACGTCGTCACGCGCAACGTCCAGTACACGAACGTCTGCTACTTCCGCTGCGGATTCTGTGCGTTCTCGAAAGGGAAGCTTGCCGCCAACCTGCGCGGCGAGCCGTATCTCGTACCGCATTCCGAGATCGTTCGGCGTGCGGTCGAGGCGTGGGATCGCGGAGCGACCGAGATCTGCCTCCAGGGCGGGATCCATCCGTCGTTCGACGGCGACTACTACGCATCGGTGGTACGAGCGATCAAGGATGCGGTTCCCGATCTTCACGTACACGCGTTCAGCGCGCTCGAGGTCTGGCAGGGCGCGGCGACGCTCGGTGTCGAGTTGGAGCCGTACCTCGAACGTTTGCGAGAAGAGGGCCTTGCATCCCTTCCCGGCACCGCCGCGGAGGTGCTCGACGACGAGGTTCGCGCAGTCATCTGCCCCGACAAGATCTCGACCGCGCAATGGCTCGAGGTGCACGAGGCGGCGCATCGTGTCGGGCTCCGGTCGAACGTGACGATCATGTTCGGGCATGTCGACGGCGGGCGGAACTGGGCGCGCCACCTGCTCGCGGTGCGCGAGTTGCAGCGCGAGACGGGTGGTTTCACCGAGTTCGTGCCGCTTCCCTTCGTGCACATGGAGGCGCCGCTCTACCTGCGCGGTGGGGCACGGCGTGGTCCGACGTTCGGTGAGCTGCTCGCAATGCACGCCGTGGGTCGGATCGCGCTCCATCCGTTGTTCGAGAACGTGCAGGTGTCCTGGGTGAAGGCGGGACCGCGAGGCGTCGTCGAGGCGCTCAACGCCGGTGTGAACGACCTCGGTGGAACGCTCATGAACGAGTCGATCTCGCGCGCGGCCGGTGGGGAGTGGGGGCAGGAGCTCTTGCCGGAGCAGATGGAGGCGCTGATCCGAAGTGCGGGTCGTATCCCGCGCCAGCGGACAACGCTCTACGGCGAGCCCGATCCGAGCCGCGTGCGTGCGTCCTTCGGTGCTCCCTTGCTCGCCGAGCCGCAGAACCCGCACGTCAACGAGGCGCGGCTACCTCGCCCTCGGAGGTTGCATCGGGCACGGGTGGAGGCCCGCTAGCGGGCCTCCACCCGTTACGAGCTCAGAAGCCGCCCGGGCAGTCGGGCGCCACGCCGACCACCGTTCCGGTGCCGGCGTGGCCGGGGTCCGATGCGTAGCCGGGGTCCGGCTTCACGATCACGGCACTCGTGAACGTGCCGGTAACCGTCGACCCCGACTCGAGGATCGAGCTGGCGACGAGCACGATCACGTTCCCCGCTGCCAGGGCATCGGGAGGCGAGACGCTGTTGCCGGGGCCCGTGATGAAGCGGCAGTTCGAGACGTCGACCGTGAGCGCCAGGCCCTTGAACGCCGACGGCGCGTCGCCGCCCGACAGCGTGTTGTGCCGAGAGATGAGGGAGTCGCCGAACGAGTGATTTGCGGTGCTACGCCTCGAGCGCGAGCAGGTCGTCGACCGTCTCGCGCCGGCGGATCAGCCTCGCTTCGCCATCGGCGACGAGCACGGCCGCGGGTCGTGGCACGGCGTTGTAGGTCGAGCTCATCGCGAGCGTGTAGGCGCCGGTCACCGGGATCGCGATCAGGTCGCCGCGCCGAGGCTCGGGCAGCTCGACCCGTTCGATCAGCACGTCGCCCGACTCGCAGTGCTTGCCCGCGATCGCAAATGCTCCGGCGCTCTCCTCGTCCGCACGATTCGCGAGCAGCGCGGTGTAGCGGGCGCCGTACATCGCGGGCCGAGGGTTGTCGGACATCCCGCCGTCGACCGCGACGTAGCGGGTGGCCGTTCCCGTCTCCTTCACTCCGCCGACCGAATAGAGCGTCACACCTGCACGGGAGACGAGCGACCTTCCCGGCTCGAGGATCAGGCGCGCTTCGGGAAGCTGGTGGAGCTGCCAGGCACGCTGCAGCTCAGCCTCGAGCCCGCCGACAGAAGTCCGCGATCGGGACCGTCGGCTCCTCGAGCACGTGGCGCACGCCGAGCCCGCCGCCGAGATCGACGATCTGCGGCGTCCAGCCGAGCTCTGCGCGCGTGCGCGCCGCGAAGGCCGCGACCCAGTCGACCGTCATCAGCGCGGCGCCGAGATGAAGGAGCTGGGAGCCGACATGGATGTGCACGCCGAGGCAGCCGTCGAGCATGCGAATCGCTTCGACTGCGTGGTCGGGCACGAGCCCGAACTTCGAGCCGTGATGCGCGGTCTTCACCGCCTCGTGCGTGTCGGCCTCGATTCCGGGCGTCACGCGCACAAGGATCCGGTTCACGCCGGCTGCGGCCGCCCGCCCGGCCTCGGCGAGCGAGTCCACGACGAGCAAGGCGTCTTCTGCCGCTGCGAGCCGTAGCAGCTCGTCCTCTTTGTTGTTGCCGTGGACGACGAGCCGGTCGCCGGTGATTCCCGCACGGCGTGCAAACTCGAGCTCGCCGACGGTCGACACGTCGGCGCCGAGGCCCTCTCCACCGAGGAGCCGGAGCACGGCGACGGAGGGAAACGCTTTCGTGCCGTAGACGATCAGCGCCTGAGGTGCGGCGGCGCGGTAGGCATGCGCCTGCGCGCGGAGCGTCGCCTCGTCGTAGACGACGAGCGGTGTTCCGAACGTGCGCGCCAGCTCCGACGCGGTGACCCCACCGAGCACGAGGTTGGATCCTGCGATGGACGCTCCGTCGGGCAGGAGCCCGTCGAGGGCGGGTCTCACGGGTGGCTCGCTCACGGCTCCATGGTTACACTGGCGCCGGTGAACCTGCTTACCTGACCCAGGGAGCGAGCGCGGCATGAGGCCGCGACACCCTCCCACGGCCTCTCGCACGAGAGGCTTTTTCATTTCTGGAGCCCGACATGGAACGGTACGACCCACACGCAATCGAGAAGAAGTGGCAGGACGAGTGGGCGCGCGAGGGCGCGTTCGCCGTGCAGAACCCAGCGCCGGGGGCAGAGGACGACGGCCGTCACTTCTACATGCTCGAAATGCTGCCGTATCCCTCGGGCACGCTGCACATGGGGCACGTCCTCAACTACACGCTGGGCGACGTCGTCACGCACTTTCGACGCCGCAACGGCCAGACCGTCCTGCGCCCGATGGGCTTCGACTCGTTCGGCCTCCCTGCCGAGAACGCCGCGATCAAGGAGGGAGGGAACCCGCTCGAGATCACCGAGCGCAACATCGCGTCGATCGAGAACCAGATGCGGCGCATGGGCTGGGCGATCGACTGGGACCGCGAGGTCTCGGCGCATGAGCCGACCTACTACCGCTGGACGCAGTGGCTGTTCCTGAAGCTGTTCGAGCACGGTCTCGCCTACCGCAAGGAGGCGCCGGTCAACTGGTGCCCGAACGACCAGACTGTGCTGTCGAACGAGCACGTCGTCGACGGCCGCTGCTGGCGGTGCGGCGCGATCGTCGAAGCGCGAAACATGGAGCAGTGGTTCTTCAAGATCACCGCGTACGCAGACGAGCTGATCGACGAGCTGGAGACGATCGACTGGCCTGCGCGGACGAAGAAGATCCAGCGTGATCACATCGGCCGTTCGGAAGGCGCCGAGTTGCTCTTCCGAGTCGACGAGATCGATCGCGACATCGCCGTGTTCACGACGCGTCCGGACACGGTCTTCGGGGCGACGTTCTTCGTCGTCGCTCCGGAGTCGCCGCTGGTGGATCAGCTCGTCGAGGGCACCGAGTTGGCGGACGAGGTTCGCTCGTACGCGCGCATCGCTGCCGCGCGCCCGACCGAGGAGCGCGCCTCGCGGGAGAAGTCCGGTGTCTTCACCGGTCGGCATGCGACCAATCCGGCGAACGGCGAGCGGATCCCGATCTGGGTCGCCGACTACGTGCTGATGCAGTACGGGACCGGCGCGATCATGGCGGTTCCGGCACACGACGAGCGTGACCGTGAGTTCGCCGAGGCCTACGACCTGCCGATCGTGCCCGTGGTCGACGAGGAAGGTTCCCTGATCAACTCGGGGCGATTCGACGGTCTCCCGTGGCGCGAGGGCATCGAGGCCATCACCGCGCGGCTGTCCGAAGAGGGGAAGGGCAAGCCCGCGATCAACTACCACCTGCGCGACTGGAGCTTCTCGCGCCAGCGCTACTGGGGCTGCCCGATCCCGATCGTCTACTGCGAGGACGACGGCGCCGTTCCGGTACCGGAGAGCGAACTGCCGGTGCTCCTGCCCGACGTCGAGAACTACCGCCCGAAAGGCGAGCCGCCGCTCGCGCAGGCGACCGAGTGGATCAACGTCCCCTGCCCACGCTGCGGCAAGCCCGCGCGGCGGGAGGCCGACACGATGGACACCTTCGTCGACTCCTCGTGGTACTTCGTGCGCTACACCGACCCGCACGACGAGCAGGCGGCGTTCGACCGGCGCATCGCCGACTACTGGATGCCGGTCGACCAGTACATCGGCGGCATCGATCACGCGAAAGGGCACCTGCTCTACTCGCGCTTCTTCATGAAGGCCCTCAACGACCTCGGCCTGATCGGTGTTCGCGAGCCGTTCCGGCGGCTGTTCCACCAGGGGTGGGTGTTGCAGGACGGGAAGCGCATGTCGAAGTCCAAGGGCGGAGTCACCCCCGACGAGCTGATCGACGAGTTCGGCGCCGATCCGATCCGCATCTACATCCTCTTCCAGGGGCCAGCCGACCAGGACATCGACTGGTCGCCGGACGGGATCGATGCGACCGTTCGCTTCGTCCGCCGGTTGTGGCGGGTGGTCCACGAGGCGGCGGCCCAGCCGGCCTCTCCGCCGGGCGTCGACACGCCGCTCGCGCGCAAGGCGCACGAGGTGATCGCGCGCGTGACCGACGACATCGACCGGCGATTCGTGTTCAACACACCCATCTCGGCCGTGATGGAGTTGATCAACGAGCTCTCGAAGGCGCCTGACGATCCGGCCGCCCGGTTCGCCGCCGAAACTGCGGTCTCTCTGCTTCAGCCGTACGTCCCGCACGTCGCAGAAGAGCTCTGGGTCACGCTCGGTCATTCGAAGCTCTGGCTGGAGCCGTGGCCGGTGGCCGACCAGGCGTTGCTGCAGCACGACACGATCGAGCTCGTGCTGCAGGTGAACGGCAAGGTTCGGGACCGCGTCGAGGTCCCGGCCGGGTTGTCCGATGCGGAGCTGATCGAGCACGCGAAGGCTTCGCCGAAGGTGCAGGCGCACCTCGACGGCGACGAGGTCCGGGCGATCGTCGTTCCGGACAAGCTGGTCAATCTCGTCGTCTAGCTGTCCCGTCCTCGGGACGAGTAGGCACAGACTCGGCACACACCCGTCACCCACGCGTGACGGTTTTCCAGGCACGGTTTTTTCGTGCCCACCTTCCAACTGAGTGTCGAGCGCCGTCGGCTCGCGGCGATCGCTCTCTGCGCGCTCGTCGTCGCCGTCGTCCTCTGGCGACATATCTCCTCCGGCGCTCCGGCGTCCGGCACCGCGCTCCAGGTCGCCCCCCTCCGGCCGCGTACGCCGGTTGCGGCCGCCGGAGCGGCCGGAGGATCCGTGCCACCCATCGTCGTCGACATCGTCGGTGCCGTCCGCCGACCCGGCCTCTATCACTTGCGCCGCGGCGCCCGAGTTGCCGACGTGGTCGCGCGGGCGGGCGGGCTAACGCGGCACGCCGAGCGGGCGGCGGTCAATCTCGCTGCCCCGCTCGCCGACGGCGAGCAGGTCGTGGTGGCCGGGCGTGGCGCGCCCGTCGCGTCGGCCGGTACCGGGGGTGATGCGGCTGCGGCGGGCCCGACCGCTCCGGTCTCGCTCAGCACCGCGACCGCGGAGCAGCTCGACACCTTGCCCGGCGTCGGCCCGGTGACAGCGCAGAAGATCGTCGCCTATCGCCAGGAACACGGGCCGTTCACGGCGGTGGCGCAACTCGATGCGATCCCCGGGATCGGCCCAGCCCGCCTCGATGAGCTCCGTGGACTCGTGGTGCCGTGATCCGATTGCTGCCGGCACACGTCGTCGCCGCGGCAGCCGTCGGCGGGCTGGCGTTGTCTGACGCGGAGCGCCTCGCGATCGCGCCGTCGGGTCTCGTGGTCGCGCTCTTCGTGCTCGGCACGCTTGCGGCTCACGTGCCAAAGCCGTCCCGGCTCGTCGCCGTCGCGGCAGTGGTCGCCGTGGCCGGATGGTGGTGGGGGAGCACCCGCCTCACCGCGCTCGACCGCAGCCCGCTCCGCGCGCACGTCGGAGAGGCGAACTGGTTCCTCGTGACCGTCACGGCGGAGCCGCGTGCAGGCCGATTCGGCCAGCGCCTCTTCGGCCGCGCCCGGCGCTTCGGAACGGTGCCACTCGACGAGCGAGTCGAGCTGGAGCTTCCCCTCGGCCGCGCCCCTCCCCAAGGCGCCCGCATTCGCGCCCTCGCGGTGGTGAAGCTCCCGTCCGCCCCCGCGCAGGGTGGAGCCTTCGACGAGCGCCTCTGGCTCCGGCGCCAGGGAGTCCACGTGGTGCTGCATGTCGACGCTTGGCATGTGATCGGCCATCGGGGCGGGCTCGGGGGCGTCGCCGACCGCCTACGAATGTGGCTGCGCGGGGCGTCGGCGCCCGGGGTTGGCGGTGAACGGCGGGCCGTGATCGAGGGAATCGTGCTCGGGGACGACCAGGGCCTGTCGCCCGGGCTCAAGACCGCCTTCAGACGGTCCGGTCTCTACCACTTGCTCGCCGTGTCGGGCCAGAACGTCGTGTTGATCGCCGGCGGTGTGCTGGCACTCGTCGTGCTGTTCGGGTTGCCGCGCGTGGCGGGGCACCTCGGCGCGCTCGTCGCGATCGGCGCGTACGTGCTCGCCGTCGGCCCCCAGGCGTCGGTCATCCGCGCCGCGGTCGCCGGTGCCGCAGTCTCGGTCGCGTGGCTTGCGGGCCGCGACCGTGACGGTTGGCACGTGCTGCTGCTCGCCGCAGTCGTCCTACTGGCATGGAGCCCCTACGCGCTCTTCGACCCCGGTTTCCAGCTCTCGTTCACAGCTGTCATTGCGATCTTCGTGCTCGCGCCGCGCCTGATCGAGCTGCTCGAGGGGTATCCGCTCCCGACGGCGTTGCGGCTCACCGCGGCCGTCTCGGCAGCCTGCGGGATCGCGACCGCCCCGGTGCTCGCGTTCCGGTTCGGCGCCGTGCCGATTCTCGGCATCGTGGCCAATGCGCTGGTCGAACCGGTCGTTGGTCTGCTCCTCGGTCTCGCTCTAGTCGCGGCCGCGATCGACCCGATTGCACCTGGTATCGCGGAGGCGCTTGCCTGGCTCGACGGCTGGATCGCCGCGTACGTCGCTGCCTGCGCGCGGCTCATCGCGTCGGTCCCGTTCGCGCAGCTCCGCGGCGGCGCGGCACTCGTTGCGATGGCCGTGCCGCTCCTCCTTACGGCCTATGCTTGGCGGCGGTGGCGGAAGAGCTGAAGGCGGCTTACCTGATCGCGGGGAACGATCGCCCCAAGGTCGACCGAGCGGTTGCACGGTTGCGCGCGCGCTTTGACGACGATGCGGTTGAGCTGCACGATGCCGCGGAGACGTCGGGCGAAGACGCCGTTGCCGCGTGCAACGCACTCGGTCTGTTCGGGTCGGGCGACCGGCTCGTCATCGTCGCCGCGGTCGAAGCGTGGAAGGCGGACGACGCCAAGGCGGTCGGCGCGTACCTCAGCTCCCCGACGCCGAGCACGGTGCTTGCGCTCGTGGCCGGTGAGCTGAAGAAGGACGGGCCCCTCGCCAAGGCGGTCGGCCCGCACGGCGAGGTGCTCGTGTGGGACGTGGCGCAGCGCGGGCTCGAGCGCTGGGTTGCGGATCAGTTCAAGCTCCGCTCGACACCGGCCGACGGCGATGCCTGCCGGCTCCTCGTGGAGCTCATCGGGAACGATCTCTACGACCTTGCCGCCGAGGTCGACAAGCTCGCGACCTGGGCCGCCGGAGAGTCCGTGACGACGGCGGAGGTGGAGCTGCTGGTGGCCGAACGCGCCGAATCGCCTGCGTTCGTGCTTACAGACGCGTGGGGAACGCGCGACGTCGCCGCCGTGCTTCGTGCGTCGGAGCGGATGCTCGAGCGCACCGGCGATCCGCGATCACGGACGATTCCGCGCGTCGTCGGAGCGCTCACCAACCACGTCGGCCGCCTCCGTGCCGTCCAGCGACTCGACGAAGAGGGTGTCGAGGCGAAAGAGGCCGCGTCGCGACTCAAGCTCCACCCCTACTACGTACGAAAGCTGTACGGGCAGTCGCGGAACTTCAGCGTGGACGAGCTCCGGAGTGCAACGGTTCGGCTTGCCGAGCTCGACCATGCGCTGAAGGGCGGTTCTCGCCTGGCGAACGACCTCGAGCTCGAGCGGGCGCTCGTCGAGATCACGCAGCGCTGACGCCGACGATCGGTCGGCTCCGCGAGTCAGGCCGGGGTGCGGGCGCCGGAGGCCAGACGAGCCGCCTGCGACTTCTTGCGTGCGCCGGTGTTTCGATGCAGCGCACCGCGTGCCACTGCACGGTCGATCAGGTGCTCGAGATTCCTGTGCGCCGATGCGATCACCGACGCGTCATCCTCTTCGACGGCGGTGATGAGCCGCTTCGTCAGCGTCTTGATCGTGGAGCGATAGCGGAGGTTCTCGAGGCGCTCCTCGGTTGCGATCCGCACGCGCTTCTTCTGTTGCTTGATATTCGGCATCGTCGAAGAAAAGCCCGCTCGAGCGGGCGCGAGGATCGTAGCAAAGCGAGCTTTTGGCCCGGTGATCCGGCCTCGAACCGGCTGGGGCGCTCCCTATGCTCATCCCGTGGACGAGGCGCGGGTGGCGTCGGAACGAGAGCAGAGGCTGCAGGCGCGGAACGAGCGACGGCGTGCCCGCGGCCTACCGACCTGGGGGTCGGTCGATCCACTGACCCAGCTCGCCGCGCCTCCGGCGTCCGCGGACGAGGCGGTCGCCCTCGAGGCTGCGCGGCGACGGCTGGGCGTGTCGACCGTGATCTTCGCCGTCGCGACGGGCGTGTCGAGGGTCGTCGGGCTGGTGCGCGAAATCGTGGCGACGTACTACTTCGGGGCCCGCGGGCCGATCAACGCGTTCACGATCGCGTTCCAGCTCCCGAACTTGATCCGGGCCTTCGTCGCGGATGCCGCACTCTCCTCGGCCTTTGTCCCCGTCTTCAGCGAACTACTCGAGAAGGGCGAGCGGAAACGTGCGTGGCGCGTGGCGTCGTCGCTGATCTGGCTGATCCTGCTCGGGCTCGGCAGCTTCACCGCGCTCCTGATGCTCGCGGCGCCTCTGCTCCTGCGACCGTTCCACGCCACCGACCCCCAGCTCGCAGTCGGCCTGTCGCGCGTCCTCTTCCCGATCGTCGTGTTGCTCGGTGTCTCGGGCGTGATCGTCGGGATCCTGAACTCGTACGACCAGTTCACGATCCCGGCGCTGACACCCGTGGTCTGGAACGTCGCGATCATCATCGGGCTCGTCGTGGGCGTTCCGTCGGCCGCGACCGCCGACGCGAAGCTCTACGTCTACGCAGGGTCGATTCTCGTCGCGACGTTCATCCAGGTGCTGATGCCACTGCCGTGGCTGCGCGGGCTCGACGGCCGTCTGCACGTCCTGATCGACTGGCACGACCCGGCCGTCTGGCGCGTCCTGAAGTTGATGGTGCCGGTCACCCTGGGGCTCGGCCTGATCAACGTCAACGCTCTGATCGACACGTACTTCGCCTCGCGGTTCATCAACCCCAATCTGGCACCCGCGGCGATCAACAAGGCTTTCCTGCTCTACATGGTCCCGCAGGGTGTGTTCTCGGTCGCGATCGCGACCGTCCTCTTCCCGACGCTCTCTCGTCACGCGGCACGCGGCGACCTCGTGGCGCACGCCGCGACCGTCTCCCGCGGGCTGCGGCAGATCGCGTTCCTGCTCGTGCCGTCGTCGGTCATCGCCGCCGTTCTTGCCGAGCCGATCGTGCGCCTGCTCTATCAGCGCGGCGCGTTCAAGCCCGGCCAGACGGTCGTGGTTGCAGGAGCGCTCGCGGCGTTCGCGCTCGGGCTGACCTTCAACGGGGCCATGCTGATGCTGAACCGCGCCTTCTTCAGCCTGCAGGAGAACTGGATCCCGACACTCGTCGCCCTGCTGAATCTCGGGGTGAACGCGGCACTCGACGCCGCGTTCTACCACCTCGGCGTGTGGGGGATCCCGCTCTCGACCGCCGTCGTGAACATCGTCGGGACCGTGGCCCTGTTCGCGCTCCTGCGGCGGCAGTACGGGGGGCTGCACCTCCTCGCGACCCTGTCCTCCTTCTTTCGCATGGTCGTCGCGGGCGCAGTTCTCGCCGCCGTCAGCTGGCCGATCTGGCGTGTCCTCGATGCAGCGCTCGGCCGGTCACTGCCGGCGCAGATCGTCTCGCTCGGGCTCGCCCTTGCTCTGGGAGTCGCCGCCTACGTCGGTTCGTGCGCGCTGCTACGGGTCAGGGAGATGCAGGCGCTACTCTCAGTGCGGGGCCGCCGTACGTAGCGGCCCGACGCATCATGGACCAACAACACATCCGCAACTTCTCGATCATCGCGCACATCGACCACGGCAAGTCGACGCTCGCGGACCGGATTCTCCAGCTCACCGACACCGTCTCCGACCGCGATATGCGCGACCAGCTGCTCGACTCGATGGAGCTCGAGCGTGAGCGTGGGATCACGATCAAAGCGCAGGCGGTTCGCGTTCAGTGGCGGGGGTACGAGCTCAACCTGATCGACACTCCGGGGCACGTCGACTTCACCTACGAGGTGTCGCGCAGCCTGCAGGCGTGCGAAGGAGCGCTGCTCGTGGTCGACGCCGCCCAGGGAATCGAGGCGCAGACGCTCGCCAATGCGTACCTCGCGATCGAGAACGACCTCGAGATCGTCCCGATCGTGAACAAGATCGACCTGCCGCAGGCCGACCCCGAGCGCGCTGCGGCCGAGATCGCCGACCTGATCGGCGAGGATGCCGATCGCGTCCTTCGCATCTCCGCGAAGACCGGCGACGGGGTAGCAGCCGTCCTCGATGCGATCGTCGAGCGCATCGGTGCACCCGAAGGAGTGCTCGATGCCCCACCACGGGCCTTGATCTTCGACTCTTCGTACGACCAGTACCGAGGCGTAGTCGCCTTCGTCCGTGTCGTCGACGGCGTGTTCCAGCTGCGTCAGTCACTGCGTGCGATGGCGCTCGGGACGCGCTTCGAGGCTCAGGAGATCGGGTTCATGTCCCCCTCGATGCGGCCCGTGCCGGAGCTCCAGGCCGGCGAGGTCGGTTACGTGATCACCGGGCTCAAGGATGTCTCGGAGCTGCGCGTCGGAGACACGCTCACGGCAGACCGGTCGCCTGCCTCGTCGCCGCTGCCGGGCTACAAGGACGTCAAGCCGATGGTGTTCGCCGGGCTCTTCCCGACCGACTCCGACGCCTACCCCGAGCTGCGTGACGCTCTCGAGCGGCTCAAGCTGAACGATGCAGCGCTGTTTTACGAGCCGGAGACGTCGCAGGCACTCGGCTTCGGGTTCCGTTGCGGCTTCCTCGGCCTGCTGCACATGGAGATCGTGCGCGAGCGGCTCGAGCGAGAGTTCGACCTCGACCTCATCGTCACCGCGCCGAACGTCGCGTACCGCGTGCGTCTTCTGAACGAGCCCGACTGGCGGGAGGTGCACACGCCCTCCGATCTCCCCGACGGGGCCGAGGAGGTCGAGGAGCCGTTCATCAAGGCGTCGATCATCGTGCCCAAGGAGTACGTCGGCACGATCATGGAGCTGAACAACGACCGGCGCGGACGATTCGACCACATGGAGTACCTCTCGCCCGAGCGCGTCCATCTCGTCTACGAACTTCCTCTCGGCGAGATCGTTCTCGACTACTACGACCAGCTGAAATCGCGCACACGTGGCTACGCGAGCTTCGACTACGACTTCGACGGCTTCCGCCCGGGCTCGCTGGTGCGGGTGGACGTGCTCGTCGGTGGTGAGCCCGTCGACGCGTTGAGCCTGATCGTCCACCGTGAGTTCGCGTACGAGCGGGGGAAGGCTCTCGTGGAGAAGCTGCGTGAGGAGATTCCCCGGCAGATGTTCGACGTTCCGATCCAGGCTGCGATCGGTGCGCGCGTGATCGCACGAGAGACCGTGAAGGCGCGTCGGAAGGACGTGCTCGCGAAGTGCTACGGCGGCGACATCAGTCGCAAGCGCAAATTGCTCGAGAAGCAGAAAGCGGGCAAAAAGCGGATGAAGCAGGTCGGCGGGGTCGAGGTGCCGCAGGAGGCGTTCCTCGCGGTGCTCAACTTGAACGAGGGGGCGCGTAAGCAGTGACCCCGAGTGCACGGCGCCCCGGTGTCCGGCACCTCTACGTCCATCTTCCCTTCTGTGCCTCGCGCTGTGGCTACTGCGACTTCGTCACCGTCGTCGGGCGGGGAGCCGACCACGCGCGGTACGTGAGTGCGCTGCTGCGGGAGCTCGAGCTCGAGCGCGCGGTTCTCGCTCCCGACGTCGAGACGGTGTATGTCGGTGGCGGGACGCCGACGTTCACCGAGGAGGGCGCGCTGGCCGAGCTGCTCGCTTCGCTCCCTCGGGCCGAGGAGCTGACGGTCGAGGCGAACCCGGAGACCGTCACGCCTGGTCTCGCCGCGTTGCTTCGTCGCGCGGGCGTCGACCGGGTTTCGCTCGGCGCACAGAGCTTCGAGCCGCGCCTGCTCGACGTCCTCGGTCGTGTTGCCAGTCCTGACGACGTCCGACGCGCCGTCTACGCTCTACGCGATGCCGGTTTTGACAACATCTCGATCGACCTCATCTACGGCATTCCGGGGCAGGAGCCCGCCGATCTCGCGAGCGATCTCGCCGCGGCGATTGCGCTCGGGCCGGAGCACGTGTCGGCGTACGAGCTGGAGGCCAAGCCGGGCACGCGCTTCACCCATGCACACGGGGCTTCGCTCGAGCTTCAGGCCGAGGCGATGGAAGGCTACTTCGAGACCGTCGTGGCGACGCTGACGCGCGCCGGGTATCGCTGGTACGAGACGGCCAACTTCTGCCTCGCTCCGGGCCGTGCAGGCGGGCGCGACCTGCGGGCGAAGCACAACCTCGGCTACTGGCTCGGCCATGACTACCTCGGCGTCGGCGTCGGTGCCGTCGGCACGATCGCGGGCCGCCGCATGCGCAACGCCCCGTCTCTCGGGCGCTATCTCGAGGCGCTCGAACGCGGACAGCGGCCGCCGCGCGAGGTCGAGGAGCTGCCGCCGGTCGTTCAAACCGCCGAGCGCCTGTTGCTCGGGCTCCGGCTCGATGAGTCGCTGCCGCTCGCGGACGTCGAAGCTGTGATCGATTTGTGCGAGCTCGAACGCCTCGTCGACGCAGGCCTCGTCTCGACCGGTGGCGGCGGGATCTCGCTGACGACCCGCGGGCGGTTTCTCGGCGGGGGCGTCACGGCGCGCCTGCTCGCTCCTACCATGAGCAGATGAGCGAGCCACTGTCTCTGTCGGAGCGGCAGCAGGGAATCCTGCGACGAGTGGTCGAGGAATACGTCGCAACCGGCCAACCGGTCGGCTCCCGCTCGCTCGTCGAGCGCTCAGGCCTGGCCGTCTCCTCGTCGACCGTGCGCGGGGAGCTCGCCGATCTGGAGCGGATCGGGCTGCTGACGCATCCGCACACCTCTGCCGGACGGGTGCCGACCGAGGCCGGCTACCGCCTGTACGTCGACGGCTTGCTCGAGCGCCAGGAGCCCGAGCCGCGGGCGGGCGAGTTCCAGCTGGATCTTCCGCTGGCCCGCGCCGAGGTCGAGGACGCGCTGCAGGCAACCACCGAGATGCTCGCCCAGGTGACGAGGCTTCTCGCGCTTGTCTCTGCGCCTCCGCTGCAGGCGGCGACGGTCAGACACGTCGAGGTGCTGATGCTCCTGCCCCGCGTCGTCATGACGGTTGTGATCACCTCCCTCGGTCGGGTCACCAAGCTGCGAGTCGAGTTCCCGGACGATGTCGACCCGGGACTTGCCACGTGGGCGGCCGACTACCTGAACGACCGCTTGACGGGCGTGCGGATCGGCTCGCGCGCCGTGCGTCTTGCATTCGAGGAGCAAGGGCTCTCGCCGCGCGAACGGCTCTTCCTCCACGCGATCCGG
Source organism: uncultured Thermoleophilia bacterium (assembly GCA_963715115.1). Classification (GTDB taxonomy): domain Bacteria; phylum Actinomycetota; class Thermoleophilia; order Gaiellales; family Gaiellaceae; genus PALSA-600. The sequence goes on along the minus strand of CAVQRE010000020.1, from coordinate 57,845 downwards.
CCGTCGTTCGACAGTGCGGCAGACGAGGGGCGCATGCTCTTCGTCGGCGGCGCCGCCGGGCTGCTCGACGAGATGCGCCAGGACGAGATCGGGGCCTATCGGAGCCTCATGGACGCGCTCGAGAAGCGCGCGGCGCTGCTCGACGTCCTTGCACAGCGGATCGATCCACGGCGTCCGTTCGCGCGCGTCGGCGAGGAGCTCGAGCAGCCGGGGTTGCGGGACCTGTCGCTCGTCGGTGCGACATACGGCTTCGCGCATCGGACCCTCGGAGCAGTCAGCCTGCTGGGGCCGCTGCGCATGGATTACGACAAGGCGCTCCGCTCTGTGCGATCGGCCGCGCGCGATCTCTCACGCTTCGTCGAGGATGTCTACTCGGACGACTGATGGCAACGACCGACCGCGACCTCTACGACGTGCTCGGCGTCCCACGGGATGCCGACGATGCGACGATCAAGAAGGCGTTTCGGCGGCTCGCGCGTGAGCTGCATCCCGATGTCTCGACGGCGCCCGACGCGGAGGCCCGCTTTCGGGAGGCGGCCGAGGCCTACGAAGTACTGACGAACGGCGAGACCCGCGCACTCTACGACCGCTACGGCCATGCAGGGCTCCGCTCGGGCGGCTTCACGCCGACCGGCTTCGACGTCGGCGGGCTCGGTGATCTGTTCGCGACGTTCTTCGGCGACGACATGTTCGGCGGCCAGGCGCGCCGTTCGAGGCGGGGTGCTGATGTCGGAGCCGAGATCGAGATCTCGCTGGCCGACGCCGCACGGGGGACGACCGTCGGCGTTCCGTTCGACGTTGCCGTTCCGTGCGTCACCTGCGGGGGCGACGGCGTCCAACCCGGGACGTCGCCGGTCGCCTGTGCCCGGTGCGGCGGCTCCGGGAGGCTGCAGCACGTCTCGCGCAGTGTCTTCGGCGAGTTCGTGCGCACGCAGGCGTGTCCGCAGTGCCGGGGGCTCGGCCAGATCGTGGAGCATCCGTGCGAGGCCTGCAGCGGCGCGGGCAGGCTCGCAGAGCGGCGCACGATCGACGTCAAGGTTCCGGCCGGGATCCACGACGGCCAGCGCATCCGCGTCTCGGGCGAGGGTCACGCGGGCGAACTGGGCGGGCGTGCCGGCGATGTGTACGTCCAGGTGCGTGTCCTTCCGGACCCGCGCTTCGTGCGCGAGGGCAACGACATCTTCTCCCAGGTCGATCTGACGATCGTGGAGGCGGCTCTCGGCATGCAGATCGCGGTCGAGACACTCGACGGCTCGGTCGACCTGACGCTCGAGCCCGGGGTCCAGCCGGGCGACGTGCGCGTGCTGCGCGGGCGAGGCATGCCGGTGCTCCAGGGCTTCGGGCGCGGCGATCATCGTGTGCTCGTGAACGTCACGGTCCCGCGGCGTCTCTCGGACGAGCAGCGGCGCCTGCTCGCCGAGTTCGACGCGGCGAGTGACGAACACACATACCGGCACGACGAGAGCTTCTTCGAGAAGCTGAAGAGCGCGTTCCGCTGAGCCTTCGCCGCGTCACCGTCGAGATCCGCGACGCGCGCATCGAGGAGGCGCGCGCGACGATGCTCGCGCTCTTCCCGGACGGATTCGAAGAGGTCGAGCACCACGGCTCCACGGAGCTGGTCGCCTACACCGATGCGGCCGGAGAGGAGCGTGTCTGGCATGTGTTCGGCGCCGCACAGTCGACCGAGATCGAGGACGGCTGGGAAGATCGCTGGCAGGCGTTCCACCGGCCGGTCGAGGTCGGGCGACTCTGGGTCGGGCCGCCCTGGGAGTCACCGCCCGGCGACGCGGTTGCGGTCGTCATCGACCCGGGACGGGCGTTCGGGACCGGAGCGCATCCGACCACGCAGCTCTGCCTTCGGTTGCTCCAGGACATCGAATCGGCGTCGCTGCTCGATGTCGGCTGTGGCTCGGGCGTCCTGTCGATCGCCGCTGCGCTGCTCGGCTTCGAGCCGGTCAGCGGTGTCGACGTCGAGTCCGCGGCGGTGGACGCGACTCGCGCGAACGCCGCTGTGAACGGCGTTCGCATCGAGGTGGAGCTGGTCGGTTCAGAGGATGCCTTGCCCTCGACGTCAATCGCGGTCGCCAACATCTCGCTCGCCGCCGTCAGCTCGGTCGCGGAGCGGGTGGACGCAGAGACGTTGGTCGCATCGGGTTACCTCCTCTCCGATCGCCCGAGCCTCACCGGCTGGGTGCACTTCGAACGCAGGGTGCTCGACGGTTGGGCGGCTGACGTGTTTCACCGCAGCTGAGGCGGCAGTACGATCAACGAGTGGCGACGTTCCGCGTCGACTTTCTCGGTTGCAAGGTGTCGCACGTCGATGCGCAGGCGGTGCGTGATGCCCTGCTCGCGGACGGCCATCGCGAGCGCGACGACGATGAGGCCGATATCGCCGTGATCAGCGGCTGTTGCGTCACGAATGAAGCGCTCGCCAAGAGCCGTAAGGCGGCTTCGAGGGCAGCGCGAACGCACGGCCGCGTCTACTTGACCGGATGTGCTGCGAACCTTCCGCCAGCCTCTCTAGGCACTCTGCCCGACATCGTCACGGTGGTTGCGAAGCGCAGCGAGGAGACCGCCGCGTTCGTTGCCGGCGACGTCGGCGCCATCGGTTGCGTCCAGGCGGACGCTCGTCTCGACCGCATCAGGGCCTTCGTAAAAATCCAGGACGGCTGCTCGTTCTCGTGCAACTTCTGCGTGATCCCGCTCGTCCGCGGGTCATCGCGGAGCCGGAGTGCTCACGCCGTGCTGCGCGAGATCCGCCGCAGGGTCGACCAGGGCCACAAAGAGGTCGTGCTCACCGGCATCAATCTCGGCTGTTTTCGGGATCGGGCGGCAGCTTACGACCTGCCGCGGCTCGTCAGGGAGGCCGGTGCGGTCTCGGGCCTCGCTCGCCTGCGGCTGAGCTCGATCGAGATCAATCACGTCGACGAAAAGCTCGTTGCGGCGCTGCGTGACACGCCGACCGTCAGCAGGCATCTTCATGTCCCTCTGCAGTCCGGCGACGACGGAGTGCTGCGCGCGATGCAGCGCCGCTACGACGCTGCGACGTACCTCCGCCGTCTGGAGTCGCTTGACGATTTCAATCTCACAACCGACGTGATCGTCGGCTTCCCGACCGAGGACGACGCCGCGTTCGGGAAGACGATCGACGTCATCGAGCGCGCCGGAATCAGCGGTGTGCACGTCTTCCCGTATTCGCCCCGACCGGGCACGAAGACCGAGCACGACGATCGCGTGTCGCCGCAGGTGAAGCGCGAACGGGGGGCACGTCTGCGATCGCTCTCGCGCGAGCTTTCGACCGCGCGGTGGCGCCGCAAGCTGGGTGGGACCGACACTGTTCTCATCGACCGTCCGGGTCGCGGGTACGGCGACGACTATTCGCCTTGGATTGTCGAAGCGCCGGTCGGCGAGCTCGTGCACGTGCGCGCCGCCGCCGTGACGGAGGAGGGGATCCTTGCCGCCTGAGGCCGACTGCCTCTTCTGCCGACTCTTCAGGGAAGGTGACCACGTCCATACCGGGGACGGCTTCGTCGCGATCGCGGACATCGCCCCTCAGGCGCCCGTTCACCTGCTCGTGATCCCCGAGCGGCACGTCGACACGTTCCGCGACGTCGAGGCCTTCGAGGCCGAGGAATCGACTCGCATGCTCGCGTTCGTCGCCGAGACGGCGAAGCGCGCGGGCTTGACCGACTACCGTGTCGTTGTCAATGTCGGCCCGAGCGCAGGGCAGACCGTCTTTCACCTCCACTGGCACGTGCTGGGAGAGCCCGAATGAGCTTGATCGCGCAGATCGAAGACGAGGTGAAGGAGGCGATGCTCGCCCGCGACACCGAGCGCCGCGACGCCCTGCGCCTGATCCTCTCCAGCCTCCGCTCGGCCGAGAAGGATCTCCAGCGGCCGCTCTCCGAAGGCGAGGAGCTTCAGGTGCTCCAGCGGGAGCGCAAGAAACGGATCGAGGCCGCCGACGCGTTCCACGACGCCGGCCGCGGCGAGCAGGCGGCGAAGGAGGAGGCCGAGCTTGCAGTGCTCGAGGAGTTCATGCCCGAGCCGCTGTCGGAGGACGAGCTCGAGCGGATCGTCGACGATGCGATTGCAGAGAACGGCGCGACGTCGCTGCAGGATCTCGGGCGGGTGATGGCTGACGTCATGCCCCAGGTCTCGGGCCGGGCCGACGGCTCTGCGGTCGGCCAGCTCGTGCGCGAGAAGCTGGCTTAGCCGGCGCCCCCTCCGCTCGGCGGGCCGCTGCTCGCGACGAAGTCCTGCGGGCGGACGAGCACCGCCGCGAGCACAGCGCCGACCGCCGCCACGATCGCGCCGAGGATGAGAATGTCGTTCAGGCCCGAGACGAACGATGCTCGCGCGACCGCGGCGATCTGGGCGCGCTCCGCGACCGGCGAGGAGGCGATCACGCTCGCAGCCTGGCCGCTCGCGAGCTGGCCGGCGATCCGATGCACGTCCGCGATCCGGTGGAGCCCCGCTACCACCTTGTCGGAGACGCGGCTCGCGAACACCGCGCCGAGCGCTGCGATACCGGTGGCGATTCCCAGTTGTCGAAACGTGTTGTTGATCCCCGATGCCATTCCGGCACGCTCGACCCTGACGGTCGACACCGCCGTCGAGGCGAGAGGTGCGTTCACCATCCCGATTCCGATCCCGCCGATCACGAAGCCCGGAAGAAGGGTCGTCCAGTCGGAGCTCGTAGTGATCCCACTCATCAGCCACATCGAGAGCGCGACAAGAGCGAGGCCGGAGCCGAGCAGCCAGCGGATCGGCACGCGCGTCGACAGCCGACCCGCTATCGGCGCCGCCACGAACGAGATCACGCTGAGCGGCAGGAAGCGCACGCCCGTCTGGAGCGGCGAGAGACCGAGCACGTTCTGCATGTAAAGGGTCAGGTAGAGGAACATCGCGAACAGCGACGACGAGATCGCGAACGCCGTCACCTGTGCACCGTCGAACGCGGGCTTTCGGAACAGGGACAGGTCGATCATCGTCGTCCGGTCGCGCGCCTGAGACGCGATGAACAATCCCAGCAGTACGAACGCGGCTACGAACAGTCCGATGATCACGCTGCTCGTCCAACCCTGCTTGTTACCTTCGATCAGGCCGAGGATCAGGCAGAAGAGCCCGCCGATCAGCGTCACGAGCCCGATCGGGTCGAGTCGGCTGTGCTCCGGATCCTTCGACTCCTGGAGCTGACGCACTGCGAGCACGACTGCGCCCACGCCGATCGGGATGTTCACGAAGAAGATCCAGCGCCACGACAGCCAGGAGGTGAGCATGCCCCCGGCCAGTGGGCCAATCGCCACAGCCGCTCCGATCGTCGCACCCCAGATCCCGAAGGCCGTGCCTCGCTCGCGCCCGTGGAACTCCTGGGAGATCAACGCGAGCGCCGTGGCGAACATGATCGCGCCGCCGACGCCCTGGACGCCGCGGGCGATGATCAGGAAGAGCGAGTCGTTCGCTGCGCCGCAGGCAGCCGACGCGATCGTGAACAGTACGATCCCGATCACGAACAGCCGCTTCCGCCCGAACAGGTCGGCGAGAGAGCCGGCCGTCAGGACGAAGGTCGCGAGCGCGAGGGCGTAGGCATCGACCACCCACTGGAGATCGGAGAACGAGGCGTCGAGCGACTGTTCGATCGCCGGGAGCGCGACGTTCACGATCGTGATGTCCAGGAGGAGCATGAAGGTCGCGGTGCAGACCGCGAGCAGCGTCCACCACTTCCGCTCCACCGGCGGAACATAGACGCCCGCCTCCGGGCCGCGCGGAGGTTCCGAGGCGCGGCCTACACTCAGGTCCGGGATGCAGGACACGTTCGCCGTCTCCAACGCCGTCGCCGCCGAGCTCGCGGGGATGTCCGACGGCGTGCTCGACGCCCTCCGGGAACGGCTCCACTGCACGATCCGTCTGCGTGGCAACCAGCTCACGCTCGAAGGTGACGACCAGCAGGTCGTCGAGGCGCGCACCGTGATCGACGAGATCGTCGACCTGGTCGAGGGCGGGCACGAGATCGGCTCGCACACCGTCGATGCGGTCCTCGGCGCGCTCGACGCCGACGCGGACGTACGCGAGGTCTTCGACCACGTCGTCTGGCGTCACCGCGGCAAGCGCATCGCCCCGAAGACGGTCATGCAGAAGCGCTACGTCGACGCGATCCGCCGGTCGACGGTCACGTTCGGGATCGGCCCGGCCGGGACCGGCAAGACGTACCTCGCGATGGCGCTCGCGGTCGCGGCGCTCCACGAGCGCGAGGTCGCGAGGATCATCCTCACTCGCCCCGCAGTCGAGGCGGGGGAGCGGCTCGGGTTCCTGCCGGGCGACCTGATGGCGAAGGTCGATCCGTACCTTCGTCCACTCTTCGACGCGCTCTACGACATGCTCGATCCCGATCGCGCGAACAACCTGATCGAACAGGGCACGATCGAGGTTGCGCCGCTCGCGTTCATGCGCGGCCGGACGCTGAACGACAGCTTCATCATTCTCGACGAGGCCCAGAACACGTCGCCTGAACAGATGCAGATGTTCCTGACTCGTCTCGGCTTCGGTTCGAAAGTGGTCGTGACCGGTGACGTCACGCAGATCGACCTGCCAAGGGAGCAACGCTCAGGGCTCGTGCACGTCCAGAATGTTCTGGTCGACATCGACGACATCGCGTTCATCACCTTCGGTCACCGCGACGTCGTGCGGCACAAGCTCGTGCAACGAATCGTCGAGGCGTACAAGGAGCACACGGACGAGCGCAATCGATGACGGCAATCGTGATCGAGGTCGAGAATCGAAGCGGTGTCCCGGTCGACGTCCCCGGCGCCAGGAAGCTGGCCCGCAAGGTGCTGATCGCGCAGCAGATTGCGAGCGGCGATCTCGGTATCGCGTTCGTCGGGCCTGACGAGATTCGGCAGTTGAAGCAGGAGCACCTCGGAGTCGACGAGGCGACGGACGTGCTCTCGTTTCCCATCGACGGGACGGCCGAGTTGCCGGGCGAGCTGCCGCGCCAGCTCGGCGACGTCGTGATCTGCCCCCAGGTCGTGGGAGACGCGTGGCGGAGGCCGCTGGTGCACGGGCTGCTGCACTTGCTCGGCTACGACCACGGCGCCGCGATGTCCGAGCTCGAGGATGCGTTCGCATGAGCCGTAGGCTTGACGGAGGCGGCCCAGTAGCGGCGGCGGCGGCTTTGCCGGCGCTGGAGCGGATCTGAAGTCACTGTGAGCCCGCGCCGCTCTCCGAGTCTCCTCGACTCGTTCAACTACGCGACCGAGGGGATCATCCATGTGCTCCGCACGCAGCGGAACATGCGGATCCATTTCGCTGTCGCGTTCGTCGTGATCGTTCTCGCGCTGATCGTGAACGTGACGAAGCTCGAGCTGATCGCGCTCCTGATCTCGATCACGTTCGTGCTGATCGCAGAGATGATCAACACGGCGATCGAGGGCGCGATCGACATCGCGACGACCTCGTTCGATCCGATGGCGAAGCTGGCGAAGGACATCGCGGCCGGGGCCGTGCTGCTCGCGACGGTCAATGCTCTGGCGATCGGGTACCTCGTCTTCGCCGGCAAGGTCGCAGATCGCTCGTCGGACGTTCTCGACCGCCTCCGTGAGGCGCCGGCCGAGCTCACGCTCGTCGTGCTCGTCCTGGTCGTGATCAGCGTGATCGCGGTGAAGGCCTATACGGGACGCGGGACGCCGCTCCGCGGCGGGATCCCATCGGGGCATGCGGCCGTCGCATTCGCGTGCTGGATCGCCGCCACCTACCTCGCCGGCGCGTCCCACCGGTTCCTGGTGTCGTCGCTCGCGCTGATCATGGCCGTGCTCGTGGCGCAGACGCGCGTCGAGTCGGGCGTTCATTCGGCGCTCGAGGTCGCCTCCGGCGGCCTGCTCGGGGCACTGGCGGCGCTGATCGTGTTCCAGGTGTTCTCGTGAGCGAACTGGTGACGAAGGCCGAGGCGATCGCGGCGCGGGCGTACGCGCCCTATTCGCATTACCACGTCGGAGCCGTCGTGCGCACCGTCGACGGCCGCGAGTTCGCCGGCGTCAACGTCGAGAACGCGGCGTACCCGCTCGGTGTGTGCGCCGAGAAGTCGGCGATTGTCGCCGCTGCCGTCGCCGGCTGCAAGCCGGGCGACCTTGCCGCGATCGGCATCACAGCGTCACCGTGCGGCGGCTGCCGGCAGTGGCTCTACGAGTGGCGCATCGGTGAGGTGAGCTTCCGGCGTGAGGACGGCTCGATCGCGACCTCCGGCGCGGCGGATCTGCTGCCGGATGCCTGGAGCCTGCCCGAGTGAAGTCCGGCTTCGCTGCAGTCGCGGGTCGCCCCAATGTCGGCAAATCGACGCTCGTGAACGCGCTCGTGGGGACGAAGGTGGCGATCGTCTCGTCCGTCCCGCACACCACGAGGCTTCGCATCCGCGGGGTCTTCACGAACGCCGACGCACAACTGGTGCTCGTCGACCTGCCCGGGTGGCAGCGGCCGATCGACGCTCTGACCGAGCGGATGCAGCAGCGTGTCGTGCAGACCATGGGCGACGACGTCGACGTCGTCATGGTCGTTGTGAGCGCCCGCGACCGGATCGGGGCCGGCGATCGGTTCGTCGCCCGCCACGTCTTTGCGCTCGGCGTGCCGGTGATCATCGTCGTCAACAAGGTCGACCGGCTGAAGGCGGGGCACATCGCTTCCCAGATGAAGCAGGCGGCGACGCTGGGCCCGTTCCACGCCCTCCATCCGGTGAGCGCGACGACGGGTGACGGGATCGACGAGCTGCGGCAGGATCTGATCTCGCTGCTCCCGGACGGCCCGCTGCTCTATCCACCCGAGACCGAGACCGATCTGCCGCTCGAGGCCCGCATCGCCGAGGCGGTCCGCGAGCAGGCGTTACGGCTCACCAAGGAGGAGGTGCCGCATGCAGTTACCGCTGAGGTCGTGTCGATCGACGACGGCCACGTACATGTGCGGCTGTACACGGAGACGGAGAGCCAGAAGCAGATCCTGATCGGCAAGGGCGGGACGATGGTGCGCGAGATCGGCCGTGGGGCGCGCCCGTTCGTCGAGCAGCTGCTCGGGCGATCGGTGTATCTCGAGCTTCAGGTCAAGTCGGCCCCGAAGTGGAGGCGCAACGAGACGATGCTCGAGCGCCTCGGGTTGTAAGCGGAAGTGGCCGCGCTACGTCACGAAGGCGGCGAGCTCGTCGTCAGGCTGAACGACCTCGAGAAGGCGGGGGCGCTGCTGGGTGATGTACGCGTGCCCTGGTCGACCGTGCGCGACCTCCGCGTGTCCGGGTCTCCGTTTCGCGAGCTTCGTGGCCTCCGCGCACCGGGCACCGGCATTCCGGGCGTGATCGCGCTCGGCACGTGGCGGGGTGGGGGAGGCAAGGACTTCGCGGCGCTCTACCGCGGCGGGCCGTGCATCGTCGTGACGCTCGAGGGAGCGGAGTGGAGCCGGCTGCTCGTGTCGGATCAGCGCGCCTTCGAGACAGTCGCCGAGCTGCGCGGCGACCTCGCGCAGCCGGGTCGCTAGCGGACCGCTGCGATCAGCTTCGCGAGTCGCTCGCGCTCTACGTCCGACCAGTAACGCGCGAGAGAGCGTTCTGCGGCGGCCTCAGCGGTCGGGACGGCCTCCTCGGCGATGCGGCGGCCCGTGTCCGTCAGGACGACGAGAGCGAGCCGTGCGTCGCGCGCGTGGGGCTCGCGTCCCACGAGCCCGATGCGTTCCAGGGGCTGCAACTGCCGGGCCACGCCGGACGGTGTGACGCCGAGCCGGTTTGCCAGATCGACCCGCCGGAGCCGGCCGTCGGGCGCGTCGTCGAGCTCGAGCAGCAGGGCCAGGTCCGCCAGGGCAAGCCCGTGTGCCCCGAGCGCGGCGTCGACGTCGCGGATGACGATCGTGCGCGTGAGCGCTAGGTCCAGAACGGTTGAAAGTGCTGTGTCAGTCGTTTCCATATCGGCAGCATATCATCGACCGATCAACGATCGCGTGTCGAAGGGGTCAGACTCTGGTCAGACCCGAGTCTGCCCCCAGATGTCCTAAGCGGCCCTGAGTGTTGCCTGCCCGGGCTGCCAGTTCGCGGGGCAGAGCTCGCCCGTCTGCAGCGCCTGCACGACGCGCAGCGTCTCCGTCGCGCTGCGGCCGACGCTCACGTCGGTCACGGCGGCGTGGCGGACGATCCCGTCCGGGTCGATGACGAACGTCGCCCGCAAAGCCGCGCCGTCCTCGAGCAGCACGCCGTAGCGGAGCGCGAGCTCCTGGGACGTGTCGGCGATCACGGGATACGCGATCTCGGCGAGCCACGGGTTCGCCATGAACCACGCGCGGTGCACCCACCAGCTGTCCGTGCTCGCGGCGACGAGACGCGCGCCGGCCGCCTCGAACTCGGGGCGAAGGTCCTCGAACGCCGCAAGCTCCGTCGGGCAGACGAATGTGAAGTCGCGCGGGTAGAAGAAGAGGACGAGCCACGACCCGTCGCCGGGCAGGTCGACCCGCACCGGCTCGGGCTCGTCCTTCACGTAGGCCTCCGCGGCCCATCTGGGCGCCTTCGCGCCGACATGTGCATACATCTCCGTCCTCCTCGAACGATCTCTCGTTTTCTCGCACCGAATCTAGGGTCGGGGCCGCTCAATTGCGTCGGCGGCGAGGACGATTCGGCGTCGTCTGCGAGGACGACATGGGCACGCGTACACTCGCCGTATGGCGCAGGCGCCGGCTCTACCAGGGGGCTTCGAGCTGCCGCTGAAGCAGCGGCTACCGCGCATCGGCTCGATCGACCAGGTCGCCGTCGAGGCGCGCGCTGGCGAGCTTGCCAAGCGCAGCATCAAGAAGGACGCGAAGGTATGGGCGCTCGAGCTCGCGATCCGCTGCTGCGATCTGACGACGCTCGAGGGCCAGGACACTCCCGGGAAGGTGTTGGCACTGTGCTCGAAGGCCGTGCGGCCCGATCCGAGCGACGCGAACGTTCCCTCCGTCGCCGCGGTCTGCGTCTATCCGAACCTCGTCCCGACCGCGGTCGAACGCCTGCGCGGCACGGGTGTGAAGGTCGCTTCCGTGGCGACCGCGTTCCCGAGCGGGCAGAGCCCGATCGACGTGAAGGTGCGCGAGACCGAAGAGGTCGTTGCGATGGGCGCGGACGAGGTCGACATGGTGATCGATCGCGGCGCATTCCTCTCCGGCCGCTACGCGCAGGTGTACGACGAGATCGTCCAGGTGAAGGAGGCATGTGGCGATACGCACCTCAAGGTGATCCTCGAGGTTGCCGAGCTCGGCACCTACGACAACGTGCGCCGCGCTTCGCTGCTCGCGATGGCCGCCGGCGCCGACTTCATCAAGACGTCGACCGGCAAGCTCCCGGGCGCCGCGACGCTGCCGGTGCAGCTCGTGATGCTCGAAGCGATCCGCGACGTGCACGCGGAGACCGGCCGCAAGGTTGGGATGAAGGCGGCGGGCGGCATCCGCACGTCGAAGAACGCGATCCAGTATCTCGTGCAGGTGCACGAGACGCTCGGGCCCGACTGGCTGACGCCCGACCTTTACCGCCTCGGCGCCTCGAGCCTCGTCAACGACATCCTCATGCAGCTGCGCAAGGAGAAGACCGGCGCGTACCAATCCAAGGACTACTTCACGAATGACTGAGCTCGAGAAGCGGCCCGACCGTTCGCCGGTGCCCGCCGACTGGACGTACGCGCCTGCGCCCGAGAGCACCGAGATTCTCTCCCTGCGCGAGCGCTACGGCCTGTTCGTCGGAGGCGAGTGGGTAGCACCGCGCTCGGGCGAGTTCTTCGAGACGATCTCGCCCCGCGACGAGTCACCGCTGGCCCGGGTCGCACAGGCCGGCGAGGCGGACGTCGTCGCGGCGGCAGGCGCGGCGCGGGAGGCGTTCGGCGCCTGGTCCGCGCTGCCCGGCTCCGAGCGCGCCAAATACCTGTTCCGGATCGCGCGCATCCTCGCCGAGCGGTCGCGCGAGTTCGCGGTGCTCGAATCGCTGAACGGCGGCAAGCCGATCAAGGAGTCGCGCGACGTCGACCTGCCGCTCGCGGCGGCGCACTTCTTCTACTACGCCGGCTGGGCGGACAAGCTCGAGTACGCGTTCCCGAACCGCCGCCCGAAGCCGCTCGGCGTCGCCGGGCAGGTCATCCCGTGGAACTTCCCGCTCCTGATGCTCTCGTGGAAGATCGCACCCGCTCTCGCAGCGGGCAACACCGTCGTGCTGAAGCCGGCGGAGACGACACCGCTCACCGCGCTGCTCTTCTGCGACGTGCTCCGCCAGGCCGAGTTGCCCGCCGGCGTCGTGAACATCGTCACCGGCGACGGCCGGACCGGTGCGGCGCTCGTCGAGTCCGAGGTCGACAAGATCGCGTTCACCGGGTCGACGGAGGTCGGCAAGGCGATTCAGCGAAGACTTGCCGGAACGGGAAGAAGCTCACCCTCGAGCTCGGCGGCAAGGCGGCCAACATCGTCTTCGACGACGCCGCCGTCGACCAGGCGGTCGAAGGGATCGTCAACGGCATCTACTTCAACCAGGGTCACGTCTGCTGTGCCGGGTCGCGCCTGTTCGTGCAGGAGTCGATCTACGAGACCGTCGTCGACAAGCTGAAGCGTCGGATGGCGACGCTTCGGGTCGGCGACCCGCTCGACAAGAACACCGACGTCGGCGCGATCAACTCCCGGATGCAGCTCGACCGAATCGAGGAGCTCGTCTCGGCGGGGCGCGCGGAGGGCGCCGAGATCTACCAGCCGCCTTGCCGCCTGCCGGAGAAGGGCTACTGGTTCGCTCCGACCGTGTTCACGAACGTCGCCCAGAGCTATCGGATCGCGCAGGAGGAGATCTTCGGGCCGGTGCTCTCGGTACTCACGTTCCGGACGCCCGACGAGGCCGTCGAGAAGGCGAACAACACCCCGTACGGCCTTTCGGCCGGCATCTGGACCGAGAAGGGCTCGCGGATCCTCTGGATGGCCGAGCGGCTCCGGGCCGGTGTGGTGTGGGCGAACACGTTCAACCGCTTCGATCCGACGAGCCCGTTCGGCGGCTACAAGGAGTCGGGCTTCGGCCGCGAGGGCGGCTTGCACGGGCTCGAGCCGTATCTCGCCTTCGACGATTGAGATCCGGGCCGCGCGCCGGGAGGACGACGCGGCTCTCGTTCAGCATCGACCGCGCCACCTGGACGACAGCGACGAGCCCGTCATCGCCTCCACCGGCCGGCGCCCCGTTCTTCGGCACACGGACGTCACCTGCCGACGTGCTCGTCGCCGAGATCGACGGCGTCGTCGCCGGCTACATCTCGCTCCGTCCCGCAACCGAGTTGCAAGCCAGCAGGCACGTTCTCCAGGTGACCGGGCTCGCAGTCGATCCCGCGCTACAGGGACGCGGAGTGGGGCGGGCGCTCGTCGAGGCGGCGGCCGCCGAGGCCGCGACGCGCGGCGCACGTCGGCTGACGTTGCGCGTCCTCGGCCCGAACGTCGCAGCGCGGCGACTGTACGACGCCTGCGGCTTCGTCGTCGAGGGTGTGCTGCGCGGCGAGTTCCGCCTCGACGGCGAGGACGTCGACGACGTGCTGATGGCACGCGCGCTCTGATAGACCTGAGGGCGAATGCCGCGCCTGCCGGTGAAGAAGACCTACAAGCTGTTCATCGGCGGCGCGTTCCCGCGGTCGGAGAGCGGCCGCACGTACGAAGCCCAGGCCCAGAACGTCGCGCGAGCGTCGCGCAAGGACGTTCGCGACGCAGTCTCAGCCGCGCGGGCGGCACAGCCGAAGTGGGCGTCTGCTACCGCCTCCAACCGCGGACAGGTCATCTACCGCATAGCCGAGATGATGGAAGCCAGAGTCACCGAGTTCGCCGAGCTCTGCAGCGGACGCGACGAGGTCGAGCGCTCGATCGACCGTCTCGTCTGGTACGCGGGTTTCGCCGACAAGCTCGCGCAGGTGATCGGATCGTCGAACCCCGTTGCCGGTCCGTACTTCAACTTCACGATCCCCGAGCCGACAGGCGTCGTCGCCGTGATCGCGCCGGATTTGCCGCCGCTGCTCGGGCTCGTGTCGCGGATTGCGCCTGCGTTGACCGGGGGGAACGCCGTCGTCGCTCTTGCCTCCGAGGCCGAGCCGCTGGCCGCGATCGAGCTGGCCGAGGCGCTCGCGACGAGCGACGTGCCGGGCGGCGTCGTCAACCTCTTGACCGGCTACCGCGCCGAGCTTGCGCCGTGGCTCGCATCGCACATGGACGTGAACGCGATCGACCTGACGGGCGCCGACGGGCTGCGCGTCGAGCTCGAGACCGCCGCCGCGGAGAACGTCAAGCGGGTCGTGGTCGGACGGCCCGACGGGCAGTCGCTCGCCGACATCTCGTCGTTCCTCGAACTGAAGACGGTCTGGCACCCGATCGGCACATGACGGCGTTCGATCACGTCGACGAGATCGAGCCGCTCCAGATCTGGCCGGGGGTGGTCGGTCGCGCGGTGTCCAGCGAGCTGACGACGTTCTCGTATCTCGAGCTCGCCCCCGACGTGCACGTTCCCGAGCACGAGCACGTCAACGAGCAGGTCGGCTTGCTGATCCGCGGCTCGGTGCGATTCAGGATCGGGGAGGAGGAGCGCGATCTCGAGCCCGGGGCGACCTGGTGCATTCGCGCCCACGTGCCGCATCAGGTCTGGGCCGGCTCGGAAGGGGCTGCCCTCGTCGAGGTGTTCGCCCCCGGCCGGGACGACTGGGGCGACCGCGAGCGCCTGGCACCCGCCCATCCGCCGCTCTTTCCGTGACGCCGGTGGACGCCTGCTCTACGCTTCGCTGAAGCAGGTGCCTGCGTCACGCCGCCTCAGCCAGTGGATCTCGGAAGGTGACGGGATCGCGATCATCGTCTGCGTCGACGACGCGGACGGCGCGCGCGCGGCCGAGGCGCAGGGTGCGAAGGCGATCGCGATCCGCTCGTCCGTCGAGGGAATCCGCGGCGCGACGTCGCTCCCGTTGCTCTGGATCGGCGGCGGCAAGCCGGTCGATGCGGACGCCGTGTGCATTCGGCCAGACGCGGAGCTCGACCAGGGCCATGTCGAGGCGGTCGTCGACGTCCGCGACGAGGAGGAGCTGGAGGCGGCGCTGGAGGAGCTCGACCCCGAGATCTTCCTGCTCTCCGCGATCGGGGCCGACGATGAGGCCGATCCGCTCGATGCGGTGCTCGAGCTCCTGCCCGACGTACCGGCCGGAAAGCTGGCGATCGCGCAGGTCGACGTCTCGACGCGCGAGGAGGTGCTCGCCCTGGAACGGGCCGGCATCGATGCGGTGCTGGTCACGGGTGGCGAGGTCTCGAGGCTCGTCGGGCACCGACCGTTGGAAGTCTGAAAAGGGTCGCCTGAGCCTCCGCCTGGGCTGTCTACCATGGCCGGGGTGAGAGCCCACCTCGCCGTGATCGCCGCCGCGTGCGCGTGCGACCTCGTCGCCGCCGGCTGCTCGTCCGAGGCGAAGAAGGCCGAGGCTGCGCCGGCCCGGCCCGCGAAGCTCGTCTGCCCGAACCGGACCGCCTGGCAGCACCTCGCCGACCGGGTGAACCTGCGGGGCTACCCGGGCTACACGCTGTCCGAGCACGTCGCGCCGCCGCTGACGTACAACCATGTGGTCCGGTACCTGCATCAGGAGCTGAAGTCGCTGGTCCTGGTGCGTCCGACGGCCGAAACCTAGTCATGAGGTTCACCCGGAAGCAGGTGCTCGCAGGCGCCGCCGCGGGCGCCGTCGGCGCGACCGGAATCTACGAGCTCGTCGACCGCCTGGCGACGAGCTCGCCGAATCGCCCCACGGCTGTTGTCGCACTCCCCGAGCAGCATCTGCTCGACGGCGTGCGGATCGTCCAGTCGAACGACATCGAGGTGCTCGTTCCGCCGCTCTATCACCAGATCATCACGGCGAGGCTCACAACGGATCGCGCCGGGCTGGCGGACGCGCAGAAGGAGCTGACGCACACACTCGACGGCCTCGACGCCGACTACGTCCCGTCTCCCGCCGGGCTCGGCGTCACCGTCGCCTGGGGGCTCCCGTACTTCCGCCGCCTCGTGCCCGACGCCACCCGCCGCCTGCTCCCCTACGACCGCCGCGCCGCCAAGCCCGTGGTCTTCGACGCACACCGCTTTCCGAGCGATCCGCGGGCGACCCGGCTCGAGTCGAACGACGTCGCGATTCTTCTGCGCTCGGACACGCACGCCCACATCGACGATGCCGCGAAGCGGCTGCACGACACGAAGCTCTTCGACGTCACGTCGATCCGTCGCGGCTTCGCCGGCGGGGGCTTCGACGGCGGAGTCTCGCTGCCGAAGCGCCTCGCGGTCGACGCGGGCGTCCCCGGCTCGGAGTTGATCCCCGACACGTCGGAGCTGTTCCTCGGCTTCACGTCGACGCAGCGCGCCGGGATGGGGCCGGGGAAGATCGCGAACTTCGAGACGCTCGGCTATGTCGACTTCAGGGGAAGCGACTACTTCCGCAACGGCACGCACATGCACCTGTCCCACATCCAGGAAGACCTCGAGACGTGGTACCTCAACTTCGACTTCGACGAGCGCGTCACGACCGCCTTCCGGCCGAACCTCGCCGTCCCGGAGGGGATCCAGACCGTGGCACAGGGGCCGAAGGACGTCTCCGACGCCGCCGACGTGCGGCGCGACTACCGCTCGTCGAGTCGCATCGGTCACAGCGCGTCGATCCAGACCACGTCGCGGCTCCAGCACGCCGTCGTCGCCGCGGACGGCACCGTGTACCCGAAGGGCGCGGCGGTGCCGGTGCGCGCCGACTTCAACACGCTCGACAACCCGTTCTCCTGGTCGGTGAGCGCGGACGAGACGAGCGCGGTCCCGGCGGCCGGTGTGCACTTCGTCGTGTTCAACCCGACCGGCGACGACTTTCGCCGGAACCGGCTCGCAATGGACGGCATACTGCCCGGCGGCACGATCCCGTTCCCGCCGCGCGATCGCAACCAGGGCTTCAACTCGGTCCTCCAGACGACGCACCGCCAGAACTTCCTCGTGCCGCCCCGGCGGAACCGCAGTTTCCCGCTCGTCGAGATGTAGAGACTCAGCCGAAGAACGTGCGGGCGACGTCGTACCACTCGTCCGGCACGGTCTTCAGCTCCGCCGTCGCCTCGGCGAGCGGCACCGAGATCACGTCGTCACCGCGCAGGGCGGCCATCTGCCCGAACGCCCCCTCGGCCACGAGGTCGGACGCCTTCAGTCCGAAGCGTGTCGCGAGGACGCGGTCGCGTGCCGTCGGGCTGCCGCCGCGCTGGACATGGCCGAGCACCGTCACGCGCGTCTCGAAGCTCGTCCGGCTCTCGATCTCCTCGCCCAGACGCTCGCCGACGCCGCGCTTCGCGAGCAAACGGTGGCCGAACTGGTCGACCTCGCCCTTGTCCTCGGCGCCCGGTAGCTCGCAGCCCTCGCTGACGACGACGATCGAGAAGTTCTTGCCCCTGGCGTGCCGCCTCCGGATCTCGCTGCACACCTGGTCGAGCTCGACCGGCTTCTCGGGGATCAGGATCACGTCTGCGCCGCCGGCGATGCCGCTCATCACCGCGATCCAGCCGGTGTGACGTCCCATCACCTCGACGACCATGACGCGGTTGTGCGACTCCGCCGTGGTGTGGAGGCGGTCGATCGCCTCGGTGCAGATGTGCACCGCCGTGTCGAAGCCGAACGTGTAGTCGGTGCCGTTGAGGTCGTTGTCGATCGTCTTCGGGACGCCGACGACCGGAGCTGCGAAGTCCGCGTACACGCGGGACGCGACGCCCAGTGTGTCCTCGCCGCCGATCGCGACGAGCGCGTCGAGCTCCTGGAAGGCGGCCTGGACACGCTCGATGCCGCCGTCCACCTTGTACGGGTTGGTGCGCGTCGTGCCGACGATCGTGCCGCCGCGCGGCAGGATCCCCGAGATCTCTCCCGGGCCGAGCGGCTGGAACAGCTGGTCGATCATGCCCCGCCAGCCCTCGCGCACGCCGACCACCTCGTCGCCGCGCTCCCATGAGCGCCGGGCGACCGCGCGGATGACCGCGTTCAGGCCCGGGCAGTCGCCGCCGCCGGTGAGGACACCGATGCGCATGAAGCGACGAGTTTACGTATCCAGCGCGAAGCCGAGGCCGACAGAGAGCTGCGTTCCGTACTCGCCCTTTTTGTTCGCGTACAGGTGGTACGACACGCTGAGGCCGAGACCGCGCAGCTCGCGTGTGAAGTCGGTCGTCTGCTGCGGACGGAACCAGTGGCTGTGCGCCGGGCCGGTCGACAGGAAGAAGCGCACGCCGTCCCGGTGGAGGACCGCCGCCTGCGAGCGGGCGAGCAGCGTCGGGTCGTTGGCGGCGAGCACCGCCCGGCGCGCGTGCTTGAAGGGCCCGTCGTGCAGCGGTGCGAAGTAACCGCTCCACGACTCGACCGTCCCGAACAGACCGGGGTGGCGGAGGGCGATGTTCACGGCGCCGAATCCACCGGCGGACAGGCCGGCGATCACCCGGTCCCGAGCATCGGGAAGCGTTGGAAGCTGTGTATCGACCCAGGGAACGATGCGGTCGACGAGGTCGGTCTCCCACGGCCCTGCCCATTCGCCGTTGTACCGATCGTCCGGGCCTGCGGCGGGAAGGATGCCGATGAAGGGGCGCAACCCTCCGGACGAGATCGCGTCGTCGGCGAAGCTCACAAGGCCGGTTCCGGCCGGGTACTCGCTTGGCGAGCCCGGCATGCCGTGGAGCAGGTAGACAACGGGGTAGCGGTGCGCGGGAGTGAAGCCCGGAGGCAGGTAGACGAGCCCCGGGCGCAGCTCACCGGGAAACACGCCGCTCAGGACCCGACCCCCGTGAGGACCGGTTTGCACTTGCGAAAAGCCCGGAAGGATCAGAGCGGTGACGACGGCGGCAAGCACATGCATGCGTCGAGGGTAGCGGCGCTTTCCGTCGTCCTCGTCGCCGCGCTGGCGCTCGCCGCGACCCCGGCGCGATCGCAGACGGAGGTCGACGTTTCGTTCCGCTCGACGGCGTTGAAGGCGACGATGCATGCACTCGTCGCGCTACCGGCCGGGTATGCGACCGGAACGCGGCGGTACCCGGTCGTCTACTTCCTGCATGGGCTCCCGGCGACCTCCATCAGCTACGCAGGGCTGCGCTGGGTTGCAGACGCGCTTGCGGCCTCCGGCCGGCCGGCGATCCTCGTCGCGCCGCAGGGAGCCCGCGACGACGACACCGACGCCGAGTACCTCGACTGGGGCGAAGGCCGCAACTGGGAGACGTACGTCTCGAGCGAGCTGGTGCGTGTCGTCGACTCGCGCTTCCGGACGATCGCCGACCGCCGCGGCCGGGCGATAGTCGGTTTGTCTGCTGGGGGTTACGGTGCGGCGGCGATCGGCTTCAACCACCTCGACAGGTACGCGGCGATCGAGTCCTGGTCCGGCTACTTCGTGCCGACCGATCCGACCGGCCTCGAGAAGCTCGACCGCGGCTCTCGTGCGGCGAATGCGCGGGCGAGCCTGCACACCCTGGTCAAGACGTCGGTGCCCGAGATCAAGGAGAGCCGTCCCTTCTTCGCCTTCTACGTCGGCGATCACGACTCGCGGTTCCTGGCCGAGAACGTTCAGCTCAACCAGGAGTTGAATGCAGTGCACATCGCGCACGTGTTCGAGGTGTACGCAGGTGGTCACACGACCGCTCTGTGGGAGCGTCACGCAGCCGGGTGGCTTCGCCTCGCCTTGTCGCATCTCGCGCCGGCGACTCCGTAACCGCCGCGTAACACTGCCTCCACGCGGCGCAAACCTGCGCGGCCGTACAACGTTGCCGTGGTCGCTCCCACCCTCCCTCGGGCGCGCGCATCGTGGGTCTTCGTTCCGCTGCTCGCCGCCTTCCTCGCCGTCGGTGGGATTGCGGTCTTCAGATACGTCGACAACTTTTGGCTGTTCAGGGGATTCGCTCCGCCGCACGACCCGGCGTGGGTCACCGTGCACGGCGAGCCGGCGCGCATGTACGTCACGAGTGCGGCCCTCGGCGGTCGCAGCCAGCCCGTCGACGTGTACCTGCCGCCCGGTTATGCAACGCACCCACACCGACGCTACGGCGTCATGTACCTCCTGCATGGCGTGCCAGGCCGTCCAGGCGCGTTCCTCCAGACGGTGCGCATGGGCGTCGTCGAAGACGAGCTCGTCGCGCGGCACCGCGCGCGTCCTCTGATCCTCGTCATGCCGTTCGGCTCGACGGGCTCGTTCACGGACAAGGAGTGGGCGAACGGTGTCGGCAAGAATCAGGGCTGGGCGACGTTCGTCTCGCGGGACCTGGTGCGGGCCGTCGACAAGAGCTTCCGCACGATCGCGGCTCCTCGCTGGCGGGCACTCGCCGGGCTCTCGGAGGGTGGCTACGGCGCGCTCAACATCGGCCTCCACCATCCGAACGAGTTCGCCGTGCTCGAAAGCTGGTCGGGCTACGCACGCGCCGACGACATCGGCGCGATCTTCGGGCACCGGCGCACGCTCCTGCGGGCGAACAGCCCGATCGACACACTCGCCGCGTCTGCTGCAGCGCTTCGCCGCGAGCACGTGTTCATCTGGTTCTACAGCGGCAGCGACGATCGGTTCCGTCCGCAGAACGCCGCCTTCGCGTCCGCGCTCGCGGCAGACCACATCGACCATCGTTTCCGCACCGTGCGCGGCGGCCACAACTGGGCCCTCTGGCGCGGCAACGCCTGGCGCGCGTACCTCGTCGCATCTCGTCACGTCGGGAACGTGAGTGCGTAGGGCGGCAGCCTTCCCGCTCTCGTTCGCCGTCGTCATCGCTGCGACCGGTTGGCTGTACGTGAGTCGTGGGCTGCTTGCCGTGCACCCGAGGGTCGGCGAGGCTCTTCCGCTCGACGAGCTGGCGCGTCACTCGTCGGTGCCGCTCTTGACCTTCGTCGTCGTCTGGGGCGCGGCGGCGATGTTCCTCGGTGCGGTCGGGCGCTGGGCGCGCATCCCTCGTCTCGCCGCGGCAGGGCTCTTCGCCGTCGGCGTCGGGGCCTGGCAGTACGCCGCGCTCGCAACATCGATCGCCGTCGTGCGCCAGATCCCTGCGCAGGACGCACTCGATGCGGCCGCGCGATCGTCGTCGGTCTACGCAGCCGCCGCGATCGCGGCCCTGGGCGGGGCGCTTCTTGCACGCCCCGACCGAAGGCGTCCGGCCGGCCCGCTGCTGATCGCTGCGCTCGTCGCATTCGCCGGAGCGCTCGACCTCGTACACGGCATCCTGCCGGGCGAAAACGAAGGGGTCATGCGGGCGCTGACACCCGACGCCGTCGGTCCGCTGACGCGGGCTGCGGCCACACTCGTCGGCCTCGGCTTGATCGTCGCGGCGCGCGGGCTCGCACGTCGCCGACTGCGCGCCTGGCGTGTCGCGACCGCACTGGCTGCGCTCTCGGCGACGCTCCATGTCCTGCACGGCTTGAACGCAGGAACGCTTGCCTCGACCGTCGTGCTGCTCGCCCTGGTCGCGCGACGCGAGTCGTTCGACGGCCCCGGCGCACCCGATACCTGGCGCATCGCGCTCGGACGCGCGGTGATCGTCCTGGGCATCATCGCCTGCTTCGGAACGGCCGCGCTCTGGCTCAACAGGATGGTCGCCGACCAACCGTTCGGCCCGCGCTTTGCGCTGAACGAGATCGCGCGCGGAGCGCTCGGGCTCAATCTTGGTGGGTCACCGCACTTCGTCGGCGCGTTCGGCGACTGGTTCCCGCTCTCGCTTGCGCTGCTTTCTGGATTCGGTGTGATGTGGGTGATCGCAGCGCTGATCGCTCCGTGGCGTCATCGCGTCCTGCAAGAGGCGCGCGAGCGTGAGCTGGTCCGCGAGCTCGTGCAGGCTCACGGCACCGACACGCTGGCGCCGTTCGTGCTCCGGCGAGACAAGTCGTACTTCTTCGGCGACGGCGAGCGCTCGGTGCTCGCCTATCGCGTCGTGCATGGGGTCGCGATCGTCTCCGGCGATCCGATCGGCCCCGAGTGCGATCTGCCGGGCGTCGTCGGGTCGTTCGTGAGGCACGCCCGTGGACGTGGTTGGCGGATCGCGGTGCTCGGTGCCTCGGAGGGGCAGCTCGGGCTCTATCGCGAGTACGGCCTGAACGCCATCTACCACGGCGACGAGGCGATCGTCGATGCAACGTCGTTCTCGCTCGAGGGCCGCCCGATCCGGAAGGTCCGGCAGTCCGTCAGCCGACTCCACGCGGCCGGCTACACGTCTGCCGTGCGTCGACCGAGCGAGCTCGACCCGCCACTTCGTGCCGAGCTCGAGTCGATCGCCCTTCGCTGGCGCGGCGACGAGCCCGAGCGTGGGTTTGCGATGGCGCTCGACACGCTGTTCTCGCTCGGTGACGACGATGCGGTGTTCGTCGTCGGCCTCGATCCCATCGGCCGGCCTGCGGGATTCCTGCATTTCGCGATCGCGGGTGCCGGGCGCTCACTTTCGCTGTCGTCGATGCCGCGCCTCCGCGACGTGCCGAACGGCTTCAACGAGTGGCTGATCTGCGAGAGCATCGCCTGGGCCGACGTGAACGGGTATCGGCGCGTGTCGCTGAACTTCTCGCCGTTTGCCCGGCTTCTGGCGCCGGGAGCCGACCTCACGAGCATGCAGGAGGTCCAGCGGCGCGCGCTGCTCGCGCTGAAGGGACATTTCCAGTTCGACAACCTGCTCCTCTTCAACCGCAAGTTCTTCCCGCGCTGGGAACGCCGCTTCGTCGTCTACGAAAATCGGCGCGACCTGCCGCGGGTCGGGATCGCTGCGCTGGCGGCGGAGGCGTATCTCCCCTTCGGCGGAGGACGCCGCTGACACTTGCGGCCGGACTTTGCATTGCGCTCGCGTCGACCGCCGCACTCAACTTCGGCTGGGTCGTACAGCACGGCGCCGTCGCAACGCTGCCGCCGCTGACGCTGCGCCGCCCGTTCCGCGCGCTCGGTGCGTTGCTCCGGAGTCCGCGCTGGCTCGCCGGCTTCTTCACCGGGCTCCTTGGCTGGGGCTTGTACATCGGCGCGCTTGCGCTCGCGCCGCTCTCGCTCGTGCAGGGAGTCTCGGCGGGTGGTATCGGACTGCTCGCCCTCGTCGTTCAGCGGCGACGCGGCGTTCGGCTCTCCGCCCGCGAGGGAGCGGCCGTCGCTCTGTCGATCGCCGGGCTCGTGCTGCTCGCCGCGTCGCTCGCCGGCGGGATCGTGAGCGGCAGCACCACGACCACGCAGGCCGTCCTGATCTGGCTCGCCGGATCGATCGTAGGCGTCGCGATCCTCACAGGCCCGGTCTCACGCGTGCTCGCCGGCGGTGCCGCGCTCGGCCTCGCAGCCGGGACGCTCTACGCCGCCGGTGACGTCGCAACGAAGGCAGCCGTCGGCGGCGACGTCGTCCTGATCGCGGCGGTGCTCGCATCACACGGGGCGGCGTTCGCGGCGCTGCAGCTCGCCTTCCAGCGCGGCGGCGCACTCGTCACCGCCGGTCTGAACACGCTCGCGACGAACGCTCTGCCCATTCTCGCCGGGCTCGCGCTCTACCACGAACGCCTCCCCGGAGGAGCCGCCGGTGCAGCGCGCCTGTTCGCCTTTGTGCTGGTCGTCGCGGGGGCAGGGCTGCTGGCCAAGAGCGGCGACGGGCCCGCCGCGGCGACGTGAGGACCCCTATCCCCGTTTAGGGGCATGGCAGATCGGGGTAATCCGGGGTACGGTATCCCTCGTTCGAGGTACCCCCTTGCCTCGAAAACCCCTCCAAAAGCCGCCAAAACCCCAGTGAAGGCCGTCCTCTTGCCTCGGTATAACACCGCGATGCGTCGCCTGGCGATCGTTGCGGCCGGACTCTGCGCCGGCGTCTGCATCGCCGCGCTAGGGTCCGCCACCGCCGGCCAGCAGCCTCTCCGCTTCGGCGTCTCGGACGACACGGGCAAGTACGCGAGCGACGGGGGTACTGCCTTCTTCGGTCAGCTTGCCTCGCTCGGGCTGCGCGACGACCGCATGACCGTGACCTGGGACGCGGCGCATCCGGCGCTGATCAGCGATCGCGCCTTCCTCGACCGTTCGATCGTGGCGGCGACCGCAGCAGGCGTGCAGGTCCGGCTCGCGGTCCGGCCCGCTGCTGCCGGGGCGATCGGGTTGTCGGCGGCGCGCGCTCAGTCGTTCGCGACGTTCGTCGCGTCGCTGGCGAAGCGCTACTCACAGGTGCGCACCTTCGTCGTCGGGAACGAGCCGAACCAACCGCGCTTCTGGCAGCCGCAGTACGTCAAGGGCAAGGCCGTCGCCGCGATCGGGTATGAGCGGATGCTTGCGGCGACCTACGACGCACTCAAGGCGGTCGATCCGACGCTGACCGTGGTCGGCGGCGTGCTGTCGAGTCGCGGCAACGACAATCCGAGCGCATCGAACAATGCGTCGCGGTCGCCGGTCCGCTTCATCGCGGATCTCGGAGCCGCGTACCGTGCGAGTGGACGCACGGAGCCGCTGATGGACGAGCTCGGCTTCCACGCGTATCCGCGCTCGAATCGGGACTCGCTCGCAACAGGCCTCGACTGGCCCAACGCCGGTTTCGCCAATCTCGCCCGCGTCAAGCAGGCGCTGTGGGACGCGTTCAGCGGGACGGCCCAGCCGACGACCGAAAACGGCCTCCGCATCTCGATCGACGAGATCGGCTGGCAGACCGTCGTGCCGGCTTCGTCCTCGTCGGCCTACACAGGGGCCGAGACGGTCCCCGTCACCTCCGACGCCGCGCAGGCCACCGTCTACGGGCAGATCATCGCCCGGGCGGCTTGCGACCCGTCGATCTCGTCGGTCCTGTTCGCGCCGTTCATCGACGAATCGCAGCTCGGCGGGTTCCAGAGCGGTCTCGAGCGTGCAGACGGCTCGAAGCGCCCGTCCTACGGCATCGTCAAGGCTGCGCTCGCTGCAGGGCCGCGTTGCGCCGGCGCGCCCGTCGCGTGGAGCCATGCGAGGACCGTCATCGGCGCCCGGGCGCTGTTCGGTCCGACCAACGTGACGCACTGGTGGCGTCAGCGGTTCTGGAGCTTCGCTGTCCGCGTCGGCGAGGACGCGACGTATCGGGCCTCGATCGTGCCGGCCGCCGGTCGCGGCGTCCTCTCGGTGCGACAGGCGCTCAAGGTCAAGCCGGTGTTGACAACGCGCGGATACGCCAAGGCGGCGTGGACGCCGCTCGTCAGGTTCCCGCTCAGGCGGCTCGCGCCGGGACGCTACGCGTACATGATCGTCCTTCATGCCGCGATGGCTCCCGTGCGGCAGCGCGTGCTCGTCTCTCGGGCCTTCGTCGTCCGCTGACCCGCGTCGCGGCCGGTCAGCCGGCAATCCGGTAGATCTTCCCGGTCGACCAGTCGCCGACGAGCACGGCCCCGTCGGCGGTCGTGACGACCGGGAGCGGATTGGCGATGCCCGTGAGGAAGGCCTTCGGCGTCCCGCGGTAGCCGGTCGCGGTGGGCTCGAGCGCGATGCGCTGCACGGTTCCGTCCTGCCACTCGGCGACCAGCGCCGAACCGTCGAATCTCCCGCCGAGCTCGGTGGTGAGAACGGCGACGCCACCGGCGGCCGCATGCTTGTCGAGCACGGCGATCGGCATCGGCACGCCGTGGCACACCGCCCCGCCCTGGCCGTAGCAGGCCGGGAACCCCCAGTTCTCGCCGCGGCGGACGAGCGCGAGCCAGTCACCGGG
Source organism: uncultured Thermoleophilia bacterium (assembly GCA_963715115.1). Lineage (GTDB taxonomy): Bacteria > Actinomycetota > Thermoleophilia > Gaiellales > Gaiellaceae > PALSA-600. Next base: position 32,213 of record CAVQRE010000020.1, on the reverse strand, counting down.
GGTCCTGGCTCCGAGGTCGTCGCGCTGGTTCATCGTGGCGAGCACGTTGCGCGTCCCGGGGTAGAGGACGAGGCCGAAGGCTGCTCGGATTCCCCGGGCGAACGTCGCAAGCCCGGTTCCGTCGGGGCGGAAGGAGACGATCGTCGCCGCCCATCGCGACGGCGGAACGCAGTGGTCGCAGGTCGCTGAGATGCCCATCAGGAGGAGCCCGCCCGGTGCGCGCACGATGTTGTTGTTCTCGCCGCCCGCGACCGGCCCGTGGAGCACCGTCCGTTCTTCCCGGAAGCGCGTTCCCTGGAGAGCCGAGAACCGCGTTACCGCACCGAGCGAGCTGACGTACAGGCTCTGCCCGATCCACACGAGTCCGAGCGGTCCGGTCGGGCCGGCGACGACCTTGAGCGGTCGAGCGCCGCGGCGGGGAATCAGAAAGACGCCGTCGGCCGCATGCCCGCCGGCGCCCGAAGCAGTGGCCCACAGGCGGCCCCGGGCATCGAATGCGAACGCGGAGACGTGTGTGATCCCGCGCGCGTAGACGGTTGCGTGCAGGCCGGCCGGACCGCGCAGTCCCGCGCCGATCGAGACGAGGCCGTTGCTCGCTACCGGGGTCGACTTGCCATCGCACGCAGTCGCGAGAGCCGCGGCTGCCACCAGGACGGCGGCAGCTGTCAGCAGCGAACTCTGCACGAAATCACACGGGACTCTCAGGCGGGAGGCGTGAAATGGAATCGACCAGCAACGCTAGACGACAAGGAAAGGAGGCGAAGTGATGAGACTCCGAAAGATCGTTGCGAGCCTGCTCGCGACCGGTGCGATTGCCGGCGGCGTGGTCGCGATCGCGAATGCTGCGACAGGCTCATCGTCGAGTGGTACCTCGTCCTCGAGCACGGCCCTGACGACGACGCCGTCGTCGACCACGCAGACTGCCCCGTCGACCACGACACCGTCAACGACCCCGAACGGCTCGGGCAGCTCGAACTGTCCGAACATGTGACCGCGCCGCAGGGTTGCGGGCCGCCGGCGACCCGCAACCCTGCACTGCGGCGTGACGCTGCGCGCGTTTCGTCTAGTTCGCCGAAGCGACGCGTCGTCGGTCGTTATCCGGTCTTGAGGGCGCGCCGCAGCTCCTTGGAGAGCTGCTTCGCCTCGCGCCGCGTCAGTGCCGCGATCGTGTGCTGTGTCGTGTCGTTGACGATCCGGACGGTGCCGAGATCGTCACGCGCTACCGCGAACTCGCGGCTGGGTGTCGTCGCCTTGGCCATGACGTGTCTCATCGGCGTCGTCTCACCCCGACTTTAGGGTCGAGAACCGTTATCGGCGTGGCCGCCCCTCGTCGAGTGACGCTCGGCTGACATCACCCGATAGAGGCACGCCGCTCACTCGTTTTCGGTACGTCGTCCGGACAGTTCACTCGATCTGGCGACATCGCTCACTCGATTCCGCGATGTCGCACTGCTGGTCATCGCCGAAACAGAGTGAGCCATCGTGGCCGGGCGGCCCAGCTTCACGAGGCGCAACCGACCCGATCGACAACCTAGGAGGACGAAGTGAGAACACGGTCGAGAGCGGCCGCGATTGCGGCTGCCTGCCTCACCCTTCCCGCTGTCTTCGCAACAGCCTCGGCGCACACGGCAACCGGTGTCGCCGCAGGGCCGGCCTTCGGAGTGGCCGAGGATGCGTCGAAGTTCGCCGACGACGGCGGCTCGACGATCTATTCGAGCCTCAAGACCGCTGGGATGAGCGAGAACAGATGGACGCTGACGTTCACCGGTGACCCGACAGTGATCGGCGATCAGTCGTTCCTCGATCGCTCCGCTCCGGCAGCCGCAACCGCGGGTGTCGACGTCATCCTCTCGCTCTACCCGGCTCACTCACAGACACCTGACCCCACCATCTTCTGCAAGTGGGTCGGGACCGTCGCAACGCGCTATCCGACGATCACGAAGTTCGTGATCGGGAACGAAGTCAACGCAACTCGCTTCTGGTCGCCTCAACACACCGCAAGTGATCCGAACGCGGGCCCCGATTCCTACGAGAAGACGCTCGCGCAGTGCTACGACGTGCTCAAGGCGATCAACCCGAATATCGAGGTGATCGGAATGGGGCTCGCGCCTCGCTCGGTCAACTCGAACTCGACGAAGCCGCTCAACTTCATCCGTGGAGTCGGCACCGCGTTCAGGGCTTCAGGCCGCAAGACGCCGATCATGGACGCGCTCGCAGTCCATCCGTATCCCAATCCGAACGCGAAGCCGCCGCCCGCACCCGATCGTGCGGCCTATGAGGACCCCGGGTTCTACGGCATCCCGCAACTCGACCGGGTGAAGCAGGCCGTCTACGACGCCTTCCACGGGACGGCCCAGCCGACGACCATGAACGGCCTCAAGCTCGTCGTCGACGAGGTCGGATACCAGAGCAACGAGAGCGGCAATCCGCAGTACACGGGCACCGAGTCCTCGGCGACCGTCTCCGAGACGCAACAGGCCGCGTACTACGTTCGCGTCGTCAAGCTCTACTCGTGTGACCCTTCGATCGCGGATGTCCTCTTCTTCCATCTGATCGACGAGAAGAACCTCAACACCTCGCTGACGTCGGGCGGTTGGCAGTCGGGCCTCGAATATCCCGACGGCTCTCCGAAGCCATCGTTCAACGCCGTTCGCCAGGCGATTGCCGGCGGCTGTACCGGCGCCCAGACCAACTGGTCGCCGGGTCACACGGGAAAGCCCAAGGGCCACACGACCCACCCCCGGCGGAAGTAGCAAGGACGGGTGGTCGTCCGGCGCCTCCGCGCGCCGGACGACCACCTCGTATCGGATCGTGATCGGCGAGCGCCCCGGGCCGGCTCGTAGGATCGACGTGCATGAGGGTTCACGAGCATCAGACAGCCGACGCGTTCCTCGAATCCGCGAGGCCGCTCCTGCTCCGAAACGAGGCGAGGCACAACCTCGTGCTCGGCATCTGCTCGACGCTCGTCTCCGCGCCCGCCGTGTATCCGGAGTTCCACCTCTGGACGGTCGAGAGCGACGGCCGGTGCGTGGGTGCGGCGCTGATGACGCCGCCGCACAACCTCGCGCTCGCGGAACCGACGGCCCCGGGCGCGCTGACCGCTCTCGCCGCGAGCATCGATGAGCAAGGCATCGCGCTACCGGGCGTGACGGCCGCGCTGCCCGAGTCCGAGGAGTTCGCCGCGGCGTGGAAGAGCCGGACCGGAGCGCGCCCGCGGGTGAAGCGGCGGCAGGGGATCTACCAGGTCACCGACCCGCGCCCGCCGACGTCGGTCGACGGGCGTCTGCGGGCGGCCGAGGAGCGTGACCGGGACCTGCTGGTCGAGTGGGTGCAGGCGTTCGCCGACGAAGCTGCCGCCGATCACGTCGACCCGTCGCGCTTCGTCGACGGGCGACTGAGGGGGATGGGCGGGATCGTCGTGTGGGAGCACGGCGAGGTCGTCTCGCTCGCCGGATACGGCGGCCAGACCCCGAACGGCGCCCGCATCGGGCCGGTCTACACACCACCGTCGAAGCGCCGGAACGGGTACGCGAGCGCGCTTGTCGCGGCTCTCAGCGCGCGTCTGCTGGCCGAGGGCCGCTTGCACTGCTTCCTCTACACCGACCTCGCCAACCCGACGGCCAACAGGATCTACATGGACGTCGGCTACGAACTGGTCGCCGAGTCGGCCGAGGTCGCGTTCGAGCCCGCCTAGCGACGCTACCCTGGCGTGCCGTGCTGCTCGGAACGCTGAGTCGAAGCGACTGGATTGCGCTCGGCGCCGTCCTTATCGCAGGCGGATCGCTGATTCTCGCGATCTTCGCGCTCGTGCTTGCGTGGCGCGCCGACGCCCGGGCCGGGCGAGCTGAGACGCGAGATGACGACGCCCGCGCCGACGAGCACCCGGCCGAGCAGCCGACGATCGTCAAGGCCGACGCGCGGGACGGCCGCCGCGCTGAATTGCGGCTCGCGCCCGGTATCGCGGTCCCGGACGGAAGCGACCGGCGACGCTACGCGGTCACCGTGCGAAACGTCGGAGCCGTTCGTGCGGACGACGTGCGCGTGACGGTCGAGGACGAGAACGGCGAAACCGTGTCGGTTCCTTCGTCGTCGCAGCTGCTGTCGCTGACAGGCGGCGAGGAGAGTCAGTCGGGGGCGTCGGTGACGAAGGATGTGGCGCGGCCCGGACTGTGGTTCGCGCTCAGCTGGCGCGATGCGGACGGCGCACACCACGTCCGGACGGACGTCAGCCTCCCCTCGTAAGGCACCTCGGGGGCGGCTTCTGCGGGAACTCGGTCGCGACGCGTACCGGGACGTGCTCGATCAAGCGGCGTGTTGGGCTCGAAGGCCGATGCCGAAGGTGGGAATCGAACCCACACTCCCCGAAGGGAACCGGATTTTGAGTCCGGCGCGTCTGCCAATTCCGCCACTTCGGCTGGCGTTTCGATCGTAGCGGCGTGGCGGGATCTTGCGTTCGCGCAGCTCGAGGCTGCCGACGGCCGCTACGTGCTCGAGATGGGGCGGGTCGCGCTTGCCGACAAGCCCGAGGCGTTGAAGACGAACGAGCAGGCCCGCAAGACTTACCTCGGCGAGGAGTAGTCACCACGCCGTTCACCGACGACGATTCAGCCGACGACGATCGGGAAGTAGGGCGGCGTCAGCAGGTATGCGATGCGCTCGGCGCCGCGCCCTTTCGCCATCTCGACGGCCGTGCCGAGGCTCTGCACCCCGACGAAGCCGAGTTGCCTTGCGGTCTGCGCGTCGCGGCAGCCGGCGATCAGGACGGCGCCGAGCCCTTCGGTCGTCGCCGCGCAGGCCCGCCACTCGGTAAACGGCTGGAGCGGATGGGAGGCGCGGCCGGCGCGATAGCTCTCGAGTGCCGGCTCGTCCGCACCCGCTGCACGCTCGGCCTCGGCGAGTGCGCTCGCGTCGCCGGCCGGCCGCGGTTCGACGAAGAGGGCGCGGTACGGCGTCTGGGTCGGACGAGGAAAGCGGCGGTGAAACGGATGCACGAGGATCGCGGTCCCGCCGGGTGCGACCGGAGGAGCGTCACGCCAGAGTCGGAGCGCGAGCCCGAGCCCCAGGTATGCGGCGCTCACCGGGTTCGGGCGCTCGCGTGGCAGGAACGGCGTCGTCGGTGGCACGCCGATCACGACCGCGTCGACCGGCTCGGCGAGTTCGACGCCCTTGAACAGCGTCCCCCGGAGCAACGCCTCCGCATGAGCGACCGACGGCGGGCCGCCGAACACGGCCGCGGCGCTGATCACACGCGGAATCCGCTCGAGCCCGGCTTGCCTGAGGCCGCGGGGCGCACGCTGGAGGACGCGTCGTACGCGCGAGCCCAGCAGCCGGTCGATTGCCTCCTGGTCGAACGGGTACCCGGCCAGCGGGCCTGCCAGCTGCGGGATGTCGAGCACCAGCGAAACGCCGAACACCCCGACCCGCTCGGCGAGCCGCCGTTCGAGCTCGCGCGCGATGCGCCAACCTGTCGACGTGCTCGGCTCGAGCAGGGAGCGCGCCTCCGCCGCGAGGAGCGACTCGCGCCCAGAGGCCGCGACCAGTGCCGCGGGACCGCCGTGCAGCACGGTTTCCGCCGCGGTCACCGTCACGAGCAGATCGGTCTCCACGAGCGCTCGGTTGACGCGAAGAGGAATGTCGCCGAGCTCTCCGAGTGAGACGAGGTCGTCGCCCTCGACGTCGTGGACGATCACGCGGCCACGGAAGCGGCGCCGGAACGCGGGGGTGACGAGCGAGGCGATCTCGCGTGGCGTGGTCCGGCGCAGGAGCCCGCCCGCCACGAGGATCGTCACCTGCTTGACCCCGAGGCGCGCGAGCTCGTCGGCGACCGCTGCGATTGCAGCGTGACGCGGGCCTGTCGGTGCGCCGGGGATCGGCAGCACCGGCTGCTCGATCACGATTGTCGCCGATCCACCGGGCCGGACGAGCTCCGCGAGCGGCCGGCCGGCCAGCGGGAACGCAAGCGCCTCGCGCGCGGCCGCCGGAACGTCGCCGAGGGAGGCGGGCGGTCTCGGGGCGCGCAGGACGACGTCGTCGGGGCCGGCATCCGCGACGACGAGCCGCGAGTCGGCAAGCAGTGGAACGCGCGTCAAGGGTCGGCGCGTCGCTCGTGGCGCGTTTGTCGAAGCGCCGCGGCCTCGTCCAGGAACTCGTCGGAAAACGCGTGGATCTCGAGCTTCGGCACCGGCGTCGGACGATAGCGTTGAACATCCAGTGCCGAAGACGCTGACCGGAGCCGAGCTCGAGCTCGACGATGCGCCCGCGCGGGGGTGCGACTTGTTCCTCGTCGACGGCAACAACCTGGCGTATCGCGCGTTCTTCGCCCTGCCCGAGGAGCTTCAGACGACCGACGGACAGCCGACGAATGCCCTACTCGGCTTCACCAACATGCTCTTCAAGCTGCTTGCGGACTACCGCCCAAAGGGCGTTGCCGTCGCGTGGGACTCGCGGCCGGTTCATCGGGCAGCCGCCGCTGAAGCAGCCGACGTGGTCTACAAACAGGGTCGCAAACCAATGCCGGATCTGCTGCGCGAGCAGTTCCCTCACTTCCGCCCGATTGTCGATGCGTTCGGCTACCGCAACCTCGAGTTCGAGGGCTGGGAGGCGGACGATGTGATCGCGACGATCGCGACGCGCGCGGATACCGAAGGGATCAGGACGTGCGTTGTGTCGACCGATCGCGACGCGTTCCAGCTCTGCAGCGCGAACATCTGCCTGATGATGACGCCTCGAGGCGTCGCGGACGTCAACGTCTACACCCCCGAGCGCGTCGAGGCACGCTACGGCGTCACCCCCGAGCAGGTGCCCGACTTCATCGGCCTGAAGGGCGACACGAGCGACAACATTCCGGGAGTACCGGGCATCGGCGACAAGACCGCCGGTCAGCTGATCGCCCAGTACGGCTCGGTCGAGGACGTGATCGAGCATGCAGATGAGCTGTCCCCGGCGCGTCGGAAGAACATCCTCGAGCACGCCGATCAGGCGCGCGTCTCGAAGGAGCTGGCAACGATGCGGCGCGACCTCGACATCGACTGCGATCCGGCCCAGCTCGTGCTTTCGCCGCCGGATCGCTCCCAACTCAAGGAGATCTTCCGCCGCTTCGAGTTCCGAGCGCTCCTGAACCGCGTCGACGAGCTCGATGCGGCCGTGCCCTCGGCACCGCTCGAAGTGACCGGCATCGAGGTGCCGTGGCGCGAAGGCGCGCTCGACTTTCGCGGTGTCGTCGGCTATGCGGCCGATCACGACCGCGCCGCCGTCGCGGCGGGTGGCGAGGTCGTCATCGGGGCCCGCCCGGCCGGCGACCTGCACGATGCGGAGCTGGTCGTCCACGACGCGAAGGCGAACGGCGTCTCGGCCCGCGACGACACCCTCCTCGCCGCCTACCTGATCGATCCGGGCCGGGCTTCGTACGAGTTGGCCGACCTGGCCGCCGAGTACGGCGTCGAGCTCCTGCCGACGCCGGAGACCGAGGACGAGACCGCTGCGCTCGTGCGCGCCGCCGAGACGCCGCGGCGCCTGCAGGGCCTGCTGCTCGAGCGGCTCGACGAGCGGGGGCTCACCGATCTCTACCGCACGATCGAGCTGCCGCTGTCCGCCGTGCTGGCGCACATGGAGGCGAGTGGTGTGAAGATCGACACCTACCGGATGGGCGAGATCACCGCGCGGTTGGCCGAGCGCGTGGAGGAGCTCGAGGCCGTCGCGTACGAGCTGGCCGGTGAGGAGTTCGTGATCGGCTCGCCACAACAGCTCGGTCGGATCCTGTTCGAGAAACTCGAGCTGACCGCCGGACGCAAGGGAAAGACCGGCTACTCGACCGACGCCAAGGTGCTGCGCTCGATTCGCGGCGACCACCCACTCGTTCCGCTGGTCGAGGAGTGGCGAGAGCTGACGAAGCTCTTGAACACGTACCTCCGCCCACTGCCATCACTGATTTCAGAGCACGACGGACGGCTGCACACGCACTTCAACCAGACGGTCGCGGCGACCGGCAGGCTGTCGACCTCCGATCCGAACCTGCAGTCGATCCCGGTGCGCACGGAGCTCGGACGGGAGATCCGCTCGGCCTTCATCGCGGAGGAGGGGCACCGGCTGCTCTCGGCCGACTACTCGCAGATCGAGTTGCGCATCCTGGCGCACGTGTCCGGCGAACCGAAACTTCGTGCAGCCTTTGAGCGCGGCGAGGACATCCACACCGCCACGGCGTCGGAGGTGCTCGGCGTCGATCCGGCTGCCTTGACGTCGGCCCAGCGGTCGATCGCGAAGATGATCAACTTCGGGATCGTCTACGGCATCTCGGCCTTTGGGCTGTCGGAGAACCTCGAGATCCCGCGCGAGGAGGCGCAGCGCTACATCGACGCCTACCTCGCGCGCTTCCCGCACGTGCAGGACTTCATCGCGCGAACGATCGAGCAGGCGTCGCGTGACGGATACGTGACCTCGTTGCTGGGGCGGCGCCGGCCGGTGCCCGAGCTGCGGGCCTCGAACCGGCAGACCCGGGGCTTCGGCGAGCGTGTCGCGGTCAACTTCGTGATGCAGGGCTCGAACGCGGACATCATCAAGGTGGCGATGATTCGAATCGCCCGGCGGCTGACGGACGAAGGGAGAGGAGCGCGGCTCGTGCTGCAGGTGCACGACGAGCTCCTGCTCGAGGTGCCCGAGACGGAGGTTTCGAAGGTGCGTGAGCTCGTCCGGGCCGAGATGGTAGGCGCCTACGATCTCGACCCGGCGCTCGCCGTCGACGTCGGAATCGGCGACAACTGGGCGGAAGCGAAGTCGTAGAAAGGTGCCCGGCACCACGGTGCCAGGCACCCGGGAACCGAGCTCCGGCGGCCACTGGAGGGGCCGTCGCAACCGCTGGACGTTCGTTACGTCTGCGACATCGCGATCAGTCGCCGCCGAAGCCCGGCTTGGCCGGGCGAGAGGCGAGCTGCGCTACCCGCGATGGCACGAACAAGAGGGAAGGGAGGCTCGTGGAGGGAAACCGCAGGTTTCCCTCCACGGGGACATGGCTATACTTCGCGGCCGCTTTGGCTAGTAACGATCTCATGCAGCAGGAGCCGGGCGTTTGGGTCGAAGGGCCCGACGGCGAGCTGATTCCGGACTACGAGTCGACCTTTCCTGAGATCAACGAGGGCCAGGTCGTCCACGGGACCGTCGTCCGTGTCGACAAGGACGAAGTCCTGGTCGACATCGGCTACAAGTCCGAGGGGGTCATCCCCGTCTCCGAGCTCTCGATTCGCCGCTCGATCAACCCGTCCGACGAGGTCACGCTGGGCGACGAGATCGACGCGCTCGTGCTCACCAAGGAGGATGCCGAGGGCCGCCTCATCCTGTCCAAGAAGCGAGCGCGCTTCGAGCTCGCGTGGAAGAACATCGAGGGCGCCGCGGAGTCGGGCGAACCGGTCAACGGGCGTGTGATCGAAGTCGTCAAGGGCGGGCTGATCCTCGACCTCGGCGTGCGCGGATTCCTGCCCGCATCGCTCGTCGACATCCGTCGCGTCCAGGATCTCGATGAGTTCCTCGGCCAGGAGCTGCGCGCAAAGGTGATCGAGCTCAACCGGTCGCGCAACAACGTCGTGCTTTCGCGTCGCGCCGTGCTCGAAGAGGAGCGCAAGGAGCAGCGGCAACAGATCCTCGACAAGTTGCAGCCCGGCGACGTCGTGGAGGGGCAGATCTCCAACATCGTGGACTTCGGCGCTTTCGTCGACCTCGACGGCATGGACGGCCTGATCCACATCTCCGAGCTCTCGTGGTCGCACGTGAACCATCCATCGGAGGTGCTCGAGATCGGCCAGGACGTGCAGGTCAAGGTGCTCGACATCGACCGCGACCGTCAGCGCATCTCGCTGGGTCTCAAGCAGACCCAGAGCGACCCATGGCAGCAGGTGCTCTCGAGCTACAACGAGGGCGACGTCGTCGAGGGACGCGTCACCAAGGTGGTCACGTTCGGTGCATTCGTCGAGATCCTGCCGGGCGTCGAAGGGCTCGTGCACATCTCTGAGCTCGCGCAGCATCACGTGGAGAACCCGCGCGAGGTCGTTTCGCAGGGTCAGCCGGTGAACGTGAAGATCATCGAGGTCGACGGCGATCGCCGTCGGCTTTCGCTCTCGCTCAAGCGCGTCGAGGACTCGGATCCCGTTCAGCCGCGAGCCGACGGTTCGGAGTCCGTGCACACTCGGCCGAGCCTCGACCTCTCGGAGGACGTGTTCGCCGACGGCCCTGCCGCAGACGTCGATGATGCTGCAGTAGAGCTGGAGGACGACGTCGACGAGGCCGACGAGACCGAGCCGGAGGCCGAGGTGGAGCTCGAGGTCGAGGACGTTGACGACGCCGGCGATACCGAGCCGGAGGCCGAGGCCGTCCCCGAGGCCGAGGCCGTCGTCGAGGAGTGACCCGCCCGGTCGCCGTCGCGATCACCGGCGGCATCGGGAGTGGAAAGAGCGAGGCACTGAAGGCGTTCGCGCGTCACGGCGCGGCGACTGTCTCGAGCGACGAGATCGTCCACCACCTGCTCCGGCATCCTGACGTCAAGGCCAAGATCGTCGAACGAGTCGGCAACGGCGTGATCGCACCCGACGGCGAGATCGATCGCACGGCGCTGGCGACGACGGTGTTCAACGACCGGGATGCACTCGCCTTCCTCGAGGAGTTGCTGCACCCGCTCGTCGCCACCGAGTACCTCAAATGGCGCGACGACCTCGCCCGCCTCCCCAACGCCCCACGTGTGTGCGTGACCGAGGTTCCGCTCCTCTACGAGGTCGGCGGCGAGACGCGCTTCGACAAGGTCGTCGTCATCACCGCGCCCACGAAGCTGCGTCGCGCCCGTTCGGAGATCGCTGTCGACGAGCGTGACGGTAGGTTCCTGCCCGAGAAGGAAAAGGTTTCACGCGCCGACTTCGCGTTCTCGAACACGGGCACGTTGTACGAGCTCGACGCGTTCGTCGAGTCCGTGATGCGTGAGTTGCAGCCGGGGTGAGACGGAACGTCGTCGTATCGCTCGCGGTGCTTCTCGCAGTCGTCGCCGGCTTCGTCCTGTACGTCGACCGATCGAGCCCGTCCTGGTACGAGCGCATTCGGTACCCGCTCCGGTATTCGGAGTACGTCCGGGCCCACGCGGCCGAGCACGGCCTCGACCCGGCCCTCGTCGCCGCCGTGATCTACCAGGAGTCGAAGTTCCGGGCAAGCGTGGTGTCGTCGTCCGGGGCGATCGGGCTCATGCAGCTGACACCGGCGACCGCGCGCGGAATTGCGATCCGCACGGGGGGGACCGCATTCAGGACGCAGGATCTCTTCGACCCCGAGCTCAACATCCGCTACGGCGCGTGGTACCTCGACAACCTGTTCAAGAAGTACGGAAGCGAAAAGCTCGTGCTCGCCGCGTACAACGCCGGCCAGGGGAACGTCGATCGCTGGCGCGCGCGAGGAGAGGGAATCCAGTTCCCCGAGACCCGGGCGTACGTCAAACGCGTCGAGCACCTGAAGTCGATCTATCGCCGCGCCTGGCGCTCGAAGCTCTACTCGTCGAGCCAGTCGGCCGCCGTTAGATTGCCCGCGTAATGAAGCCGCTGCTCGAGCTGGCTGAGAACGCGAACACGTATACGCCGCTCGGACCCTCGGACGAGCGCGACGAGACGGGTCGCTACGTGCTGTGGATGGGTCGCGGCGACGAGCCCGGCTGGAACGTCGCGCAGCGATTCCGGCTCGGCGAAGAGGAGGTCGACGAAGTCCGCTCGGAGATCCACGCCCGCCTGCGGTCGAAAGGACGCACCGCGTGCACGTGGGAGATCGGGACTCATGCGACGCCCCACGATCTGGTCGACCGGCTGCTCGCCCGGGGCCTCGTCGACGACTCGACGCCGCTCGCGGTCGGCATGGTGCTCACCGAGCCGCCGGGAGGCGTCCGCCCGGACATCGAGGTGCGGTGTGCGACCACTCCCGAGGATCGACTCGCCGCCGCGCGGATCGCGGCGGTGGCGTTCGAGATGCCCGAGCCCTTGGCCGCCGAGAGGGAAAGCGACGAGGACGACGACAACCTTGTCTACATCGCGCTCGTCGACGGCGAGCCGGTCGCCCGCGGAACGGCTTCGTTCTCGGCGCACGGCGCGACCCTCTTCGGCGGCGCGACGCTCCCCGAGGCGCGCGGGCGCGGCGCCTATCGCGCGCTCGTCGCCGCGCGCTGGGAGGAGGCGGTGCGGCGCGGCACACCGGCGGTCGTCACCCAGGCCAGCCCGATGTCGCGGCCGATCCTCGCCCGGCTCGGTTTCCGGGAGGTGTGCGAGATCCGCATCCTGCTCGATGCGTTCGGACGGGTCGCGTGAGGGTCTCGGCGAAGGCCGACTACGCGATCCGCGCGACGGTGGAGCTCGCGGCGGCCGGTACGGGGCCGGTGAAGGGCGACCGGCTGGCGCAGGCGCAGGAGATTCCGCCGAACTTTCTCGAGAACATCCTCGTCGACCTGAGAAATGCCGGCGTGGTCGCCAGTAAGCGCGGGGCCGACGGCGGCTACTGGCTGGCACGGCCGGCAGACGAGATCACCCTGGCCGATGTGATCCGTGCCGTCGACGGCCCGCTTGCGAATGTGCGCGGTGTCCGCTCGGAGCTCGTCAGTTTCGAGGGAAGCGCCGAACCGCTACGGGAGGTCTGGGTCGCCGTGCGCGCGAGCCTGCGGGCGGTCCTCGAGGGCGTGACGGTGGCCGACGTGGCCCGCGGCGAGCTCCCGCCGTCGGTCGCGGCGCTCGCGGCCGACCCCGACGCCTGGGCGCCGCACTAGAAAACGGTCTCGCGCGTCGGGCGGACGAAGACGATCTGGCCCTGCTGCAGCTCGAGGCGTTCCGCCTCGTCGCGCGTCAGCTGCGCGCTGATCCGCTGGCCGTCGTCTGCAACGAGCTCTGCACGGATCTCGAACCCGAGGTTCACCACCCGCTCGACCATCGCCTCGCGTGTGGTCGCGTCGGCGTCGAGGACGACCCGCAGGTCGTGCGGGCGGACCCACGCATCTCCCATCCGGTTCGCCTGTCCGACGAACGACATCACGAACTCGTTCGCCGGTGTGTCGTAGAGCTCTGCGGGCGGAGCCGCCTGCTCGACGCGGCCGTGATTCATCACGACGACGTTGTCGGCCACCTCCATCGCCTCCTCTTGATCGTGCGTCACGAACACGGTCGTCGTGTGCGTCTCGGCGTGGAGGCGGAGCAGCCATTGCCGGAGCTCGGCGCGGACGCGCGCATCGAGCGCGCCGAACGGCTCGTCGAGCAGCAGCACCTTGGGCTCGGGCGCGAGTGCACGCGCCAGCGCCATTCGCTGTCGCTGCCCGCCGGAGAGTTGGGCCGGAAAGCGGTCGCCGAATCCTTCGAGTTGCACAAGCGCGAGCAGCTCGGCGACGCGCGCACGGATCTCGTCGCGCGGCCGCTTCCGGATCTTCAGGCCGAACGCGATGTTGTCGCGCACCGTCATGTGCTTGAACGCGGCGTAGTGCTGGAAGACGAATCCGACGCCGCGGCGTTGCGGCGTCACGGTCGTTGCATCCTCGCCCTCGAGCCGGATCTCACCGGTGTCCGGCCGCTCGAGCCCCGCCACGATCCGGAGCAGGGTCGACTTCCCGGAGCCCGAAGGGCCGAGCAGCGCCGTGAGCGATCCGCTTGCGACGTCGACCGAGACGTCGTCGAGCGCCTGGAAGTCGCCAAAGCGCTTCGACACGTTCCGAGCCTCGATACTCATTCGACCGTTCTCGGTTTGAGCATCGTCATCGCGACGAGAACCGCGATCGAAATTACCGCGAGCACGAGAGAGATACCGTACGCGCCCGGTAGGTCGAAGTTCTCGTAAGCATCCTGCACGCGCAGGGTCGCCGTCTCCGTCTGGCCCTCGATGTGCCCGGAGACGACGGCCACGGCGCCGTACTCGCCGAGGCAGCGGGCGGTCGTGAGCACGACGCCGTAGATAACCGCCCAGCGGATCGACGGCAGCGTGATGCGCCAGAACGTCGCCCATGGGCCGGCTCCGAGTGTGTGCGCAGCCTGCTCCTGCTCGTCTCCGATCTCGCGGAGCGTCGGCACGACCTCGCGGGCGACGAACGGGAGCGAGACGAAGATCGTCGCGATCACCATCGACGGCAGCGCGAAGAGGATCTGGATCCCGTGATGCTCGAACCATGGGCCGAACCAGCCGGCGCGACCGAAGAGCAGGAACAGCGAGAGACCGACGACGACCGGTGAGATCGCGAGTGGCAGGTCGACGATCGCGTTCACGATCCCGGCTCCCGGAAAGCGCTGCCTGACGATCGCGAGTGCGCAGATGACGCCGAAGATCGTGTTCAGCGGCACCGCGATCGCCGCGATGATCAACGTGATCTTGAAGGCATGCACCGTATTCGGGTCGCTCAGGGAGTCCCAGAGATGTCCGGCGCCCTTGTCGAATGCGCGCCAGAACACCATCGACAGCGGGGCGATCAGCACCACCAGCAGATAACCGAGCGCCGTGAACCGAAGGACGTATCTACGCACGCTGATGTCCGCTCCGGCGCCGGCAAAGCCGGCACCTCCGCTCCCGGGAGCGTCCGTCAAGCCTGCCGCTCATGCCTCGTAGCAAGGAAGCGGGCGCCGCCGATCGCGAGGAGCACCGCGAATGAGATCGCCAGCATCACGACTGCGACGGCGGCCGCACCGGCCTGGTCGCCGCTCTCGATGTGGGTGAACACGAAGACGGAAGCGACCTCGGTCTTGAACGGGAGGTTGCCGGAGATGAGCACGAGCGCGCCGATCTCGCCCACGGCGCGCGCGAAGGCGAGGGCGACGCCTGACAGGATCCCGGGCAGGATGTTCGGCAGGACAATGCTGCGGAACACGCGCAGCTCGCCCGCGCCGAGCGATCGAGCCGCCTCTTCGGACTCCGGCTCGAGCTCGAGCAGCACCGGCTGCACAGTCCGCACGACGAACGGCAGCGTCACGAAGAGCAACGCAGCGATGATCGCTGTGCGTGTGTACGCGATGTTGATCCCGACCGGCGACGAAGGCCCGTAGAGCGCGAGGAGCGTGAGGCCGGCGACGATCGTCGGTAGCGCGAACGGCAGATCGATCAGCGCGTTGACGAACTGCTTGCCGCGGAACTCGTCGCGCACGAGCACCCAGGCGGTGATCGTGCCGAGGACGGCATTGATCGCCGCCACGACGAACGCCGCGCCGAGGCTGAGCTTCAGCGCGGCCACCGCCTCGGGTGCCGAGACGACGGTCCAGAACGATGACAACCCGTCGGCGCGCGAGGCCCAGACGAGCGCGGCGATCGGGAGGACGACGATCACGGACAGGTAGGCGGTCGTGAAACCGAGCGAGAGAGCCTTGACGGCCCTCTCGCTCGGTTGGATTCCCCCCGACCGCTGTGTCAGCGGTTCGGCGTGAGCCGTGCTACCCAGCGGTTGGTCCTCCGACGGCCTGTTCGATCTTGACCATCCGGCCGGTGTTCGGCTGGAACCAGACCTTGTCGGCGTTGCGCCAACCTCCGATGTACTTGTCGTCGACCTTGAACACCCCCGGCCGCGACGGGTACTTGTCGGCGTACTTCTTCGCGACCTTCGGGTCGACCGGGCGGAAGCCGTACTGGGCGAGCAGGTCCTGCGCGGGATCGCTCTTCAGGTACTGGATGAACTGATTCGCTTTGTCGATGTTCGAACTGTTCTTCAGCACCGCGATCGGGAGCTGGATCAGCATCGTCTGGCGCGGGATCACGTACTGGATGTCTTGTCCGTTCAGACGCGAGTTCAGCGCCTCGCTCTCGTAGGTGATCAGGACGTCACCCTTTCCCGAGAGGAACGTGTTCGTCGCGTTGCGGCCCGAGGTGTCCTGCGAGACGACGTGCTGGAACAGCTGCTGCACGAATGCGGTCGCCTGCTTGTCGGTCTTCCCGAGACGACGCGCGGCACCGTAGGCGGCGAGGATGTTCCACTTCGCCGAGCCGGAGCTGAACGGGTTCGGCGTCACCACCTGAACACCCGGTTTGACGAGATCCGCCCACGTCTTGATGTGCTTCGGGTTGCCGGGTCGAACTGCGAAGACAACGACCGTGTCGGCCGCGATTCCGTTGTAGGCCTGCTCGTCCCAGTTCTGGTTGACGAGGCCCGCGTCGACGAGCAGGTTGACGTCGTCGCCCGTCGAGAGGAAGACGATGTCGGCCTTCAAGCCCTGCGCGACTGCACGGGCCTGGTCGGTCGACGCGCCGTAGCTCTGCGTGAACGAGACACCGTTTCCAGCCGGTGTCTGCTGCCACGCCTGGATGATCTTTCCCATCACTGTCTTCGGCGTCGAGTAACCGACCAGCGCCAGCGAAGTGCCGGTCGTGCGCGCGGCGGCGCCGGCCGCCAGCACGAGTGCGGCCGCTGCAGTCGCGGCGAGGACGATCTGCTTCCAGTGTTTGATCATAGGCATGGTGAACAAATACATAACAGAGACTCATTCGTCAAATAAGCTCTATTAGGTCATCGACTGCTTCTATCGTTCGCTCTCGCATGCGCTTTCGCACCGGACAGCCGCTCGATCCGTCCCAGGTCGAGGATCGGCGTGGCTCGGGCGGCGGAGGTTTCGGTGCACCGGTCGCCCTGGGAAGTGGAGGTCTCGGGGTGGTCGGGCTCGTCGTCTACCTGGCAATCGTCCTGCTCGGCGGAGGTGGCAACGCCTTCAGCGCCCTCGAAGGCGTCACCGTCTCCTCACCGGGCGAGTCGGCGTCGAGCGTCCTCGACACCGACTGCCAGAGCGGTGCCGATGCCAATACACGCCAGGACTGCCGGATCGTCGCCGACATCAACTCCGTCCAGTCGTACTGGCAGGGCTGGTTTCGGGCGCACGGGAAGGCCTACCAGCTTGCGGACACCGTGTTCTTCAGCGGCGCAACCGGCACGGGCTGCGGGACGGCGACCACCGACGTCGGACCGTTCTACTGCCCGGTCGACAAGAAGGTCTACATCGACCTCGGCTTCTACGAGGAGCTCAAGAGCAGGTTTGGCGCGCGCGGTGGGCCATTTGCCGAGGCGTACGTGATCGCACACGAATACGGCCACCACGTCCAGGACCTGCTCGGCGACCTCGAGCCCGGCAGCTCACAGGGCGCCGAGAGCCGCTCCGTGCGCACCGAGCTGCAGGCCGACTGCTACGCGGGAGTGTGGGCGCGGCACGCTGTCGCTACCGGCTACATCGTCGACCTCACGCAGCACGACATCCAGGACGGGTTGGACGCAGCCGCCGCGGTCGGCGACGATCGCATCCAGACGGAGACCCAGGGGCAGGTGAATCCAGAGACGTGGACACACGGGTCGTCCGCAGAGCGGCAGAAATGGTTCCTGCGCGGCTTCCAGCGCGGCGAGCCGACCGGCTGCGACACGTTCAGCGGCACGCTGTAGACTCAGCTTCGCAAGCGACGAGGGAGGCGCCATGAGCGCGACCGGCGTTGCTGCGGCATCGAAGTCCGGGCGCAGAGCCCTTGCCGAGGCTCTCCGTCACGTTGGTGTGCGTGAGAGCCCGCCGGGCTCGAACCGGACGATGTTCGGACGCTGGTACGGCGTCGACGGAGTTCCCTGGTGCGCGATCTTCGTCTCGTACTCCTACTCGGTCGGTGCCGGTGTGACGCTGTGCCGCGGGTGGCACGGGGCCGGGGTATCGCCCCACGGTGTCGCGTACGTTCCGACGCTCGAGGCGTGGCTGCGCGGCACTGCGAGGAGCCTCGGCGAAGAGGTGGCGCCGGCGCCCGGCGACCTCGCCGTATTCGACTGGGACGGCGGCCTGCCCGACCACGTCGGTCTCGTGATCGCCTCGCACGGCGGCGGGCAACTGGAGACCGTCGAGGGGAACACCGCCGTCGGCAACGACTCGGACGGCGGAGCGGTGATGCGCCGGAGGCGCCGCGTCGAGCAGGTCTCGACGTTCGGGCGGCTGTGAAAGGCAGCTAACCCGCTCGCTCGGCGCGCGTGAGGCCTGTGCGCGCCCAGAGCGCGAAGACGGCGAACAGAACGAGCGCGACGCCGAAGGCGGCGGTGACTTCGTCGGGCTGACCTGAGATCAAGCCCCGTCCAGCCTCGAGCAGGTACGTCAGCGGGTTGAGCCGGGCGACGTTGTGGATCCAGCCCTGCAGCAGCGCGAGCGGGACGTAGACCGGTGCGAGGAAGAGGGCGAGGAACACGGGCGTCTGCATCAGGGGCGCCGCCTGGACGCTGCGCAACCGCATCGCGACGCCGCAGGCCCAGAGCAGTCCCACCTGGTTGAAGATGACGGCGAGGACGTAGAGCCCGAAGATGTCCACGCCGTCGCCGCCGATCTGCATGTGCGCCACCAACGCGACGATCGTGAGGACGGCGGCGATCATCGACCAGCGGATGAAGGCGGCGAGGCCGTAGCCGATGATGATCCCCGAGCGATGCGGTGCCGACACCAGCAGCCGTTTCGCGAAGCCGCGTTCGAAGTCGCGCGCGATCGCGAAGCCGGTGAAGACGCCGCCGAACGCGGCCGACTGCAGGAGCACGAACACGAAGACGAATGCCGTGTAGCCGTCCGGGAAGGTGAAGCCGGGGACGTGGCGCAGCCGTGAGAGACCGCCTGCGAAGGCGACGAAGTTCATCAGCGGGAACAACATCGGTGGCAGGAAGAGCGACGGGTTCTTCAGCAGGACGGTCGTCTGCCGGTAGGCAAGTGCGGCGGCGACCTCGAGCCGGGAGCTCACGTGCGGGTCATCCTCAGGCGAAGCTGGCGCGCCGCGAGCAGCATCGAGACGGCCATCAGGGCGAGCATGAAGCCGAATCCGAGCAGAAGCGCCTCGGCGTTCCAACCCTCGATCACGAGCGAGCGGAGCGCCTCGATCAGGTAGCTGACCGGGTTGATCGTCGCGAGGTCACGGAACCAGGTCGACCTCGATCAGGTTTCGCGGCAGGTTCATGCTCGAGATGAAGAACAGGAAGAAGAGCAGCGGGAACTGCGACTGCACGCCCTCGCCGGAGCCGGTGCGAAGCGCGAGCCACAGCCCGAGCGATCCGAAGCCCGCAGCGCGTGCCCAGCGCGAGCAGGAGGATCAGCGCGGCACCGCCGGGGACGCCTGCGTCGATGTGCACGCCCGCCGCGAGCGCCACGCTCAGATAGAGACCGCCTGGACCCCGCCGAGCGCCGACGGCGCCGCCGATCTGGCCGACGAGTAGCGCCGACGCCGCGCACCGGCGTCAGCGCGAGCCGGTTCAGGAAGCCCGTGTCGATGTCGCGCGCGAGGTCGGTTCCTGCGGTCCCCGAGCGAAGAGCGCGCCCTGCATGAAGCGAACGGCAGGAAGAACGCGATGAACGAGTTGCGTCGGAAACCCGGGCAGGTGCGTCGCCGCCTTGCAGCCCGTTCGAGTTGACGGCCATCAGCATCAGCGGGAACGTCAGCGGTGGAATCACGAGCGCCGGCTGGCGCATCGTCCGTTCGCAGCGAGCGTCCGGCGATCAGGCCGACCTGGTGAGAGGATCGTCATCGATCACGTCTGTCGTCCTCCGCGCGCCCTCGAGCGACCGGCCGGTCTTCGCGAGGAAGACGTCGTCGAGCGACGGCGCGTGGAGGTTGATCCTCGACTTTCAGGTCCTCCGCGTCGAGCGTGCGCACGATGTCGGCGAGGTCGCCGTCGCCGTCGAGGCGCACCGCGATCGTCGCCCGGGCCGCGCTGCCGTCTCCTCGCCGAAGCGCGCCAGACGTCGCCGCAGGCTCGCCGGCGCGCTCGGGGTCGGCAGGCGCGACCTCGACCGTGGAGCGGCCGATCTCGGCCTTCAGCTCGGCCGGAGTCCCTTCGGCGACGAGCCTGCCGTGGTCGATGATCCCGACGCGGTCGGCGAGCACGTCCGCCTCCTCGAGGTACTGGGTCGTCAGAAAGACCGTGACTCCCTCCTCCCGCGCGAGGCGGCCGACCTCGCCCCAGAGCGCGCCCGGCTCTGCGGGTCGAGGCCCGTTGTCGGCTCGTCGAGGAACAGGATGCGACGGCCCGTGGACCAGCGCGAGTGCGAGGTCGAGCCGCCGCTTCATCCCGCCGGAGTAGGTCTGCACCTTGCGGTCCGCGGCCCGGGTCAGGCCGACGCGGGAGAGCAGCTCGTCGCCGCGCTCGCGGCGCTCCACCTTCGACGCCGTGGAGGCCGCCTGCAGGCGGAGATGCTCGCGCCCGGTGAGGAACGGGTCGAGCGCCGCTTCCTGCAGGGCGGCGCCGATCGTCGCGCGCACCTTCGGGCCGTCCTTGACGACGTCGAACCCGGCGACGGTCGCGCTGCCCGATGGTCGGAGGCAGCAGCGTCGTCAGCATGTGGACGGTCGTCGACTTCCCGGCGCCGTTCGGGCCGAGGAAGCCGTAGATCTGGCCGGGCTCGACGACCAGGTCGATGCCGTCGACCGCGCGGACGTCCTTGAACTGCCGGACGAGCCCTTCGACCACGATTCCCTGGCCTCGCGCCGACATATCGAAAAACATATCGGGAGCGTCCGCCGACCCGGCCCGGCGCTACACTTGAGGGCACAACTATGGCGACGACCGAAGCACGGAAGGCCGACCTCACCGGCTGGGTGACGTTCCTGCGCGCCCACGCGGCGATCACCCGGGAGATCGTCGGCGCAGCTCCAGCGCGAGCACGGCCTGACGCTGCACGACTACGAGGTGCTGCTGCATCTCTCGCGCGCCGACGGCTGCATGATGCGGCGCGTCGACCTTGCGCAGAGCGTCGCTGCTGACGGCGTCGGGGATCACGCGGCTGCTCGAAGGGCTCGAGCGCGCAGGGTTCGTCGAGAAGGCGACCTGCCAGTCCGACGCGCGCGTCTCCTACGCGAAACTGACGGATGCCGGCCGGGCGAAGCTGCGCGCCGCCGCGGTGACGCACTACCGCGGCGTCGACGAACTGTTCACGAGCCGCTACTCGGGCTCGGAGCTCGAGAGCCTCGCCCAGTTGCTCGCACGGCTGCCCCTCGCGGATTCGTCGGGCTCCGACTGCGGGTAGTCGACCGCCGCGTCCTCGAGGTCGCGGGCGAGGCGGCGAAACGGACCGTCGGACGCAAGGAGCTCGTCGAAGCGCCCGCGCTGCGTGATGCGGCCGTGCTCGACGACCAGGATCTCGTCCGCGCGCCGCACGGTCGCCAGGCGGTGCGCGACGATGATCGAGGTGCGGCCGCGGAGGAGACGGTCGAGCGCGCGCTCGATCAGGACCTCGGTCGGCCGGTCGATGTTCGACGTCGCCTCGTCCAGGATCAGGATGCGCGGGTCGGCGAGCAGCGCCCGGGCGATCGAGATCAGCTGGCGCTCGCCGGCGGACAGCCCTGAACCGCCCTCGCGCACCGCGTGCAAGAGCCCTTCGTCGAAGCGCCTGGCGATCCGGTCGATACCGACCGAGCGCGCGACGCCCTCGACCTCGGCGTCGGTTGCGTCCGGGCGCGCGAACCGGATGTTGTCGGCGATCGTGCCGGCGAAGAGGAACGGGTCCTGGAGCACGACACCGAGTTGCCGCCGGTACGAACGGAGCTCGAGCTCGCGGAGGTCGTGGCCGTCGATGCGGATTGCGCCTTCGTCCGGGTCGTAGAAGCGCCCCACGAGCTTCGCCGTCGTCGACTTGCCGCCGCCCGACTCGCCGACCAGCGCGAGGCAGCCGCCCGCAGGGACGTGGATGTCGATCGCGTGCAGCACCGGCTCGGCACCGTAGGCGAACGTCACATGGTCGATCCGCACGTCGCCCTCGATCTCGCGCACCGCGGCACCCGGCGCGTCGCGGATCTCCGGCTCGGTGTCGAGCACCAACGAGATCTTCTCCATCGCCGCACCGGCCGACTGCACCTGTCCGTAGAGATCCGAGAGCTCCTGCAGCGGCTGGAAGATCAGGTTGAGCAGGAAGACCGCCGAGACAAGCGTGCCGATCAGCAGGTCATTGTCGGCGATCATCCGACCGCCGACCCACAGGATCGCGGCCATCGCGACCGCGCCGAGCAGCTCGATCCCGGGGAAGAAGAGCGAGTTCAGGTACTGCGCGTGCGTGTTCGTCGCGCGGTTCGCTGCGTTCGACTTGTCGAACTCGGCGAGGAATACGCGCTCGCGATTGAACGCCTGGATCACCGCCATGCCGGAGACCGACTCGGCGATCTGCGCCGTCATCCCGGCGATCGTCTCCCGCACGCGCAGGAACGCCGTGTGCGAATTCACCTGGAACCAGCGTGTGAGGACGAGTGCCGGTGGCAGGATCACGAGCGCAACGAGGCCGAGCCTCCAGTCCAGAATGAAGAGCCCGATGGTCGCGGCGATCAGCGTGAGCGTGTTGACGACGAGCGTCGTCAGGCCCTGGGAGAGAACGTCCGACAGCGCGTCGACGTCCGACGTCAGCCGCGCGATGATCCAGCCTGCCTTCTGCCCGCTGAAATAGCGGAGCGAAAGTGAGGTCAGGTGCTCGAACAGGTCGCGTCGCAGGCCGAGCACGACGTCCTGGCCGACGCGCGCGAGGCCTCGTACGAGCGTCGTCGAGAGGATCCACGCGGCGGCGTTGATGCAGAGGTAGACGACGACGTCGCGGGTGAGGCGCCCGCTGTCGTGCTCGAGCATCCCCTGGTTGATCGCGTCCTGGACGACGAAGAGCGCGGCGACCGGCAACGCGGCGCTGCCGACGCCGACGAGCGCCAAGAGAGCGACGCGCACACGGTGGCCGCGCACGTAGCGCGCAAGGCGCGACAGTCCGACGCGCCGCTTGCGAGAGATCCTCATGCGGCGAGCACCTCCTCGCCGAAGAGGCTCGAGAACGGGCCGCCGGCGTTCAGCAACGCGAGCGGCTTGCCCTGCTCGACGATCACGCCGTCATCGATGACGACGGCCCGATCGGCGATCAGGACGGTACTGAGCCGCTGCGTCGCCACGAGCACGGTGCGGCCGGCGAGTGCGGGGCGAAGATGCGTGATCAGGTGCCGCTCGGTGTGCGTGTCGACGGCGGACATCGGGTCGTCGAGAACGACCGCACGTACGCCGGCGATCAGCGCCCGCGCCAACGCTACGCGCTGCCGCTGGCCGCCCGAGAGGTTGACGCCGCGCTCGCCGATCAGCGTGTCGTAGCCGTCGGGCAGATCGGCCGCGAAGTGGGCGACCCCGGCGGCCTCGCACGCCGCGACCACCTCGTCCCACGGAGCGTCGGGCCGTGCGGCGGTCAGGTTGTCCCGGAGCGGAATCGAGAACAGAATCGGCCGCTGCGTCACGATTGCAACGGCGGAGCGGAGCTCCTCCAGCCGGAGGTCGCGCAGGTCGATCCCGCCGAGGAGCACCCGACCCGCCGTCGGGTCGTAAAAGCGGGGTACGAGGTTCAGCAGCGACGACTTGCCCGCTCCGGTCGGTCCGCAGATCGCTACGACCTCGCCCGGCTCGAGCGTCAGGTCGATGCCCGACAGCACCTCGGCGCCGGTGCCGTAGGAGAAGTGAACGGCCTCGAACGTCACTCCGAGCCCACCCGACGGCAGCGACCGCGGCCGGTCGGGCTCGGGGATGGGCTCGATCCCCTGCAGCCAGGCGAAGCTTCGCGAGGCGGAGGCGGTCGCGCGCTGTGCGAGCGAGAGGATCCAGCCGAGTGCTTCCAGCGGCCAGACCATCTGCAGCAGCAGCTGGTAGAAGAGAAAGAACTCGCCGTACGTCAGCGTGCCGCCGATCACGTCGCGACCGCCGAAGAGGACGACGGCGGCGATCGAGATCGTCGGGAGAAAGAGCAGGCCCGGCAGGAATGCCGCCTCGACACGCGCCTGGCGGAGGACGCCGTTGCGCACTGCCTCCGCCTTGGTCGTGAAGCGAGCCTGGACGTCGTCCTCGCGGCCGAACGCCTGCACCATCTCGATCCCGACCACGGCCTCGTCGGCGGCCTCGGTGACGTCGGCCTTGAGCTGCTGGACCTGGCGTGAGATGGGCATCACGCGCCGCGCGAACATGAAGGCGAGTGCGCCGACGAGCGGCATCGCGACGAGCGCGATCGCGGCGAGCTTCGCGTTGACGAAGAAGAGGATGGCCGCGATCCCGACGATCATCATCACCGACTGGATTCCCTGGGTCATCCCCCAGCCGATGAAGTACCGGATCGGGTAGAGGTCGTTGGTCGCTCGTGAGACGACCTGGCCGGTTGCGTGACGGTCGTAGAACGCCCGCGGATAGCGAAGGTACGCCTGGTAGAGGAGTTCGCGCATTCGCCACTCGACGCGGATGCCGGTTCGCGACGTCGTGTATCGGCGCGTGAAGTTGATGAAGAAGCGGACGATCGCGAGCCCGAGGATCGCGACGAGGTACGGCCACAGCGGGTCGTGGTGCCCGTTCGTCGGGGCGATCGAGTTGTCGATCGCGTGCCGGACGACGATCGGGATCGCCAGCGAGAGCCCGGTGTAGACGAATGCGCAGACGAGCCCGACCACGACGAGGCGGCCCTGCTCGCGCCAGAGCCCGGCCATTCGCTTCGCGGTGGCGATCGTGCCGAGGTCCGGTGGGTCGACGGAGAGAGGGCGCCCGCTCACCTGGGCAAGCTACCAGCCCGATCGTTAACCAGGTTAAGCGGGTTGCGGCAGCGCCGTCGAACGACCGACGGCGAGCCGGCGCGCGCCCTTGAGCGTCCAACCGCCGAGCGCCAGGACGATCAGACCGGTGACCAGAAGGATGAAGAGGACTCGCCGTTTCATGACACTGAAGCTACGGCGCATACCGGACGCGGACATCGGCCGCGGGGATGATTCGCGGTCGACCGGCGGGATGATGCTCGGTCAGGGCGCGACAGGCGTTTCCGTGTTGTCGACCAGCGCGGCGATCTCGACGTAGTCGATGCGTGGCGCCACGCCGTAGAGGTCCGGTGACCATCTTCCGCAAGTCGTCGCCGAAGAACGACGTCGCCGCGTCGTCCGAGTCCCAGAGGTAGACGTTCACCGCCCGCCGGTTCTCCTCGTCGACGGTGAAGGCCTTGAGGCGGAGGCCGGCCAGGCCGCGAAAGGACGGGTGAGCCTGCTCGGCGAGGCCTTCGATCCGCTTGCGGTCGAACGAGCCCTCGTCGTACTGGAACGTCACGATCACCCCGAGCATCTCGACTCCCTTCGTCGGCCTGTGGAAGCCCCAACCGTACGACATCGGGGCCGGAAGCGGTTGATTTACCCGCGCTTTACACAGCGGTCGCAAAAAGCCCCATTCCCGTGCGAGAAGGTTCCTGGAGGATGGCGCGCGCGACCCGGAGGACCGTGCACCTGGCGGCCATGGCGACCCTGGTCGCTCTCGCCGCCGTGCTCCCGGCGGGCGCGGCCGAGACCGCCGCACCGACCGCGATCACGGGTGCCGCGCAGCAGATCGGGCCGACGAGCGCGCTCGTCAACGGGACGGTCAACCCCGGCGGCAAATCGACGACGGCCGTCTTCGAGTACGGGTCCGACCCGACGAAGCTGACGAAGACGTCGAGCTCGAGCGCCGGCTCCGGAACGGCCGACGTGCCCGTCTCGGTGAAGCTCACCGGCCTCACGCCGGGAACGACCTACACCTACATCGTCGAGGCGACGAACAGTGACGGCTCGGCGAAAGGGCTCGAAGGAACCTTCACCACGCTGTCACCGCCGGGCGTGGTCACCGGAGCAGCCTCGAGCCTGGCCGCGACTTCGGCCACGCTAAACGGGTCGGTCGATGCCAACGGCCGCCCGACGACCTGGTACTTCGAGTACGGCACGTCGACGAGCTACGGGTCGAAGACGTCGACGAAGACCGCCTCGGGAACGAACGCCGCGCCGGTTTCGGCGTCGGTCACGGGGCTTCAGGCCGGCCACACGTACCACTTCAGGCTCGTGGCGACCTCGGACGGCGGGACGACGAACGGCGCCGATGCCACCTTCGCCACGAGCGGTGCACCGTCTGTCTCGACCGGCAGCGCGTCGTCGATCGCGCCGACGACGGCCAAGCTCAACGGCACGGTGACGCCAAACGGTCTCTCGACCAACTGGTACTTCGAGTACGGCACGTCGACGAGCTACGGCACACGGACGGCGACGCAGAGTGCCGGCTCCGGTGGAACGGCCCAGAACGAGTCGGCCTCGCTCACGAAGCTGAAGGTCGCGACCATCTACCACTTTCGGATCGTTGCGTCGAACAGCGCCGGCACGAACGCGGGAGTCGACCGTACCTTCTCGACGTCGGTTCCACCAGGCGTGCAGACGGGGTCAGCGCAGAGCGTGAGCATTACGACGGCGACGCTCACCGGCGCCGTCGATCCGAAGAGCCGCTCGACGACGTTCTGGTTCGAGTACGGCACCTCGACGTCGTACGGCTCGAAGACGTCCTCACAGAACGCCGGCTCGAGCTCGGGAGCGAAGGGTGTCTCCGTCGGGCTCAAGGGCCTCGTGAGCGGGGCCGTGTACCACTTCCGACTCGTCGCGAAGAGTGATGCGGGGACGACGGCCGGCGGAGACGCGACGTTCCAGACGGCCGGTGTGACGCTGACGGCGGCATCGCGCGAGCTCGTGTACGGCCGCGCGATCGTGCTGCGCGGAACCGTCCCGACGCGGACCGCGGGCCAACCGGTGACGGTGTTCGCTCAGCCGTACGGAACGACGTCGTCCCAGTCGATCGCGGTCGTGCTCACCGCCGCGGACGGTTCATGGGCCTATCTCGCGAAGCCTACGATCAACACCTCTTATCGAGCGCTCTGGCAGGGCGGCACGAGCGCAGCGGTCGCTGTGGGCGTGCATCCGGCGGTGGCTTTCACGCGCAAGGGGCCGCACTTCACGGCCCGCGTCACGGCGAATCGTCGTTTTGCGAATCGCATCGTCCAGCTGCAACGGCAGACGGCCGCCGGTCGGTGGCTGACGATCAAGCGCATCCGGCTCGGGGCGAGATCGCGCGTGGAGTTCACGGCGGTCCTGCCGCACGGACGGTCGGTCCTGCGCGTTGCGTTCAGCGTCAACCAGGCCGGTGTCGGGTATCTCGGCGGCGCGAGCCGCACGATCGTCGTCTCCCGCCCCTGACGCGACCTGCTATCAGTCTCGGCGCTGACTCCGCACCTCGACGACCGAACGCCGGTTTCTCCGGCTCACGCCCGCCATAGAGCTGCGCGTCAGCGCGCCGTCCGGCATCGGCGAATCGTCGCGTGCGCCTGCGTGCTCACCGCGGTCACCGCGGCTGCGATCGGCCTGAGTCACGTGCTGGCGGCACGTGGCGGCACTCGCTCGCCCGCTGCCGTCCGGCGCATCACGCACACGGCGCCCCGGAAACACGCCGTGCCGACCGGAGCGGTGACGATCGCCTGGGCCGGTGACACGGTTCTCGGTTCCAGTTACGGACTGCCGCCCGCACAGGGGCGACTGATGCTCGCCAACGTTGCGCCGGTCTTCCGGGCCGCCGACGTCGGTTGGGTGAACCTGGAGGAGGCGTTGTCGAGCGGGCCTTCGGCGAAATGCGCCGGCGCCCCTCCAGGGATCTGCTTCGCCTTCGGCGCGCCGCCGGCCTACGCTCGCACGCTGCCCGCATCGGGCATCCGCATCGTCAACCTCGCCAACAACCATGCGGACGACTACGGCGCCGCCGGACAGGCGTCGACCCTTGCTGCGCTGCGCGCGGCTCGCGTCGCCTGGGACGGGAAGCCGGGTGAGATCGAGGTGCTGCGCATCCACGGCATCCGGGTCGCGTTCCTCGGTTTTGCCCCGTACAAGTGGGCCGCGCGACTCGACGACATCCCGGCCGCGGTCAAGCTCGTGAAGCGGGCGGCCGCCGAGGCCGACGTCGTCGTGGTGGCGATCCATGCCGGGGCCGAGGGGTCGACGGCCGACCACGTTCCCCACGGAACCGAGTTCTTCCTCGGCGAGAACCGTGGCAACAGTCGGGCGTTTGCGCACGCGGTGATCGACGCGGGCGCCGATCTCGTCGTCGGCTCGGGGCCGCACGTGGTCCGGGGTGTGCAGTGGTACCACGGAAAGCTGATTGCGTACTCCCTCGGCAACCTCGCCGGATGGCACACGTTCGGGATGGGGGGCACGCTCTCCGAGTCGGGAATCATCACCGTCACGCTGCGAGGCGACGGCACGATCGCAGCCGGGCATTGGACGTCCCTCTTGCTCGAGGATCCCGGTCTTCCCGTGATCGACGCGGGCGGAGAGAGCCTGAAGCTCGTGCAGCAGCTCTCGCGCGAGGACTTCGGCGCGTCGGCGGCGCGGTTCGCAGTGGACGGAACGCTCGCCGTCTCCAGGTAGCGTCCCGACGCCTGTACTACGCTCTTGTCCGATCCGGGATGAGCAACCCCCTCACATCGAGCGGCAACACAGGCCCTCCCGGCCGGCCGCGTGGAATCGGCTTCGGGATCCTCCTCTTCATCGTCACGTTCGGCCTGTACGGCTGGTACTGGGCCTTCAAGACCCAGGAGGAGATGAGACAGCGCACCGGGGAGGGGCTCGGCGGGGTGATCGGGCTCGTGATCTGGATCGTGATCAACCCGGTCAGCGCATTCGTGATCCCGTCGGAGATCGGGAAGATGTATGCGAAGGACGGGAAGCAGCCGCCGATGACCGGGTGGACGGGCCTCTGGCTCTTTCCCGCAGGGTTCCTCGTCATTCCGGCGATCGTCTGGTTCGTCAAGGTGCAGGGCGCTCTCAACCGCTACTGGGAGGCGGCCGCGTCCTCGGTCGTCGCTCCGACGCAGTAGAACACCCGAATCATGGACCGGTGGGAGTACAAGGTCGTCTCCCTGAAGGACGGGCAGTACACCGAGGCGCTGAACGCGTACGGCCGCGATGGCTGGGAGCTCGTCGACGTTGCGTCTGACGTGCACGTCGTCACCGGTCGCGCGCCGGGGTGGAAGGTGCCGATGCCGCGGGCATTCGGGAAGCTCGAGGACGTGGCCAAATGGGCCGAGCCGGAGCCGAACGATCCCGCGCCTGAAGTGGGGACGATCACGACGACGTTGATCTGGGTCCTCCGGCGTCCGCTGGCGGCCGCAGAGTCGTCCGAGTGAGCACCCGTCAGGTACAGGCGTTTCCGAGTGGAGCTCGGTCGTTCGGGCCTGCGATCGAGTCTGCAGCTCGGATCGGAAGGCGGCGCGTGCAGTGAGTTCGGGCTAGCGGCTGACCGGTAGAACGCCGAGCACCGCCCCGCAGTGTGGGCAGAGGACGAACTCTCCTTGCTTGCCGCTGCCGAGTTCTTTGCGAATCACCGGGATCGCGTCGACGCGATGGCTTTCCGGGTTCTCGTCGACTTTCTCACCACAGCGCGGACATGCGAGAAACTCAGCCACGGCGCGGACTCTAAACCGCGGGCGCGGCGGCGACCAGGGCGCAGAGGGGAGTTGCAGGAGAAGAGCCGCCCGGCCATCCCCCGGACGACTCTCCTACGAACCAGGAGTGAGCGCCAGATGCATCTCCCTGTCGGCGCTTGCGCCCCCACCTGCCCCCGAGTTCAGTTCTAGCCACAGAAGTACGTTGGCGGGGGAGACGCCGGTGAGTTCGTACGGAATCTGCCACGAGTATCTCCGGAGGCGTTGGTTCGTGCCTGCGATCGAGTCTGCAGTTCGGATCGTCGCCCTGCCCGTCCAGTGTCTGCCCGACGAAGCGACGGCGCGCACAGAGCGCGCGTCGAGATCCTCGTCTATCCACCGACAGACGCATTCGCCGGGACGCGGGTTAAACGCGGTAAGCCCTGCCGGCTATCAGCGATCGTCGTCTTGCCGGACGAGCGTCAGATGACGGCGGGCAGCGACGAGCTCCTCCTGCCCGCGACGCCGACGCCAGTCGTCGGTCTCGCGGCGATGTTCGTCGATGCGATCGGCGAGCACACTCCAACGTTCCACGTTCGTGAGTCTCGACTTGTCGACGGGTGGCATCGACTCACCGTAGCCGACGCACCTGGCGTGGCCGTCGATCCTTGAGGGCGCTGGGCTGGCTATCGTTGAGGTGTACGACGCGGTTCAGCGTGAGCGTTCGAGTGGCAAGCTTCTGCCCGGGCGTGATTCCGGTTCACGTTGCCGTCGAGCGCGGCGCCTTCGCGTCGCAGATCGAAGGTTCAGATGAGCAAGCGCATTGAGCAGTCGCGCAGACACGGCTACTTCGATCCTCGGTATGCCACCTTCATATCGTCGACACCGTCATCCGTCGCTACGGTCCCTGTGGCATCAACTGCTGGGCGTTCGAGGACTGTACGGCATGAAGCCGGTCCCGTCGGTTTGGCGGCGCCGGAGTAAACTCGGGCTGTCGTCATGGCCGCTAGCTCTGAGTCTGAGATGCTCGCTCAGCAGATGGAAGCGATCGGTGTTCGGCTGGAAGCGCTCGAGTCACGGCTGGCCGACATCGATCGGGTGATCAGCGGATTGGAAGGCGCCGCGCTGACGACGGCCCGGTCGTTGCAAGAGGTTTCGAGTCACTGGGACAGCGTCTATGAAGCGATGCGGCGCATCGAAGATGCCGACGTTGGCCAGTTCGAATCCAGGCAAGAGTGAGGATGAATCCAAAGTCCCGGCGAGAAGCAAGCGAACTGGCCCTGCAACCCTGACTCTGTTTGCCTAGGCTCGTGTCGTCTCTAGCGCCCGGAGGTGCGATCGACGGACTTCGGGCTGTCAGCCGGAACCCTGGCCGCAGGGCCAGTGTGACGAGACTACTCCCTTCCCGTCCCACCGGCGAAATCTGAAATCCGAATCGTTGTTTCGGGAACAGCCGAGCCGTAGGCTCGACGTGGGCAACCTGATTGCCAAGATCCGGCCTCGCTCCAGGGCGACAAGAAGCAAGTAAGCCGTGGAACGCACGATTGGTCGGGCGGCGGCGGGCGTGGACCGAGCGTGACGGGACGGCGAGTTCTGCGTCTCAGTTCTGCGTGCGTCTGCTAGCCGACGGAGCCTTCCATCTGGATCTGGATGAGGCGGTTCATCTCGATCGCGTACTCGAGCGGGAGTTCTTTGACGATCGGTTCGACGAAGCCGGCGACGATCATCGCCGAGGCTTCGGATTGGGACAGACCGCGCGACATGAGGTAGAAGAGTTGTTCGTCTCCGATTTTCGAGACCGTCGCCTCGTGGCCGATGTCGACGTCGTTCTCGTCGATGCGAATGTACGGGTAGGTGTCCGAGCGTGACTCCTCGTCGAGGATCAGCGCGTCGCAGACGACCTTCGACCTCGCGCCGTGCGCGCCCTTGGCGACCTGCGAGCAGGCCGCGGTAGCCCGCACGCCCGCCATCCTTCGAGATCGACTTTGAGGTGATCAAGGAGGTTGTGTTCGGGGCGACGTGGACGATCTTGCCCCCGGCGTCCTGATGCTGGTGCTTGCCGGCGAACGCGATCGAGAGCACCTCGCCGTGCGCGCGCTCGCCCAGCAGCCAGATCGCCGGATACTTCATGGTCAGCTTCGAGCCGAGGTTGCCGTCGACCCATTCCATCGTCGCGTCCTCGTAGGCGACCGCGCGCTTGGTGACGAGGTTGTAGACGTTGGTCGACCAGTTCTGGATTGTCGTGTACCGGCAGCGACCGCGCGGCTTGACGATGATCTCGACGACGGCCGAGTGGAGTGAGTCGGTGGAGTAGATCGGCGCCGTGCAGCCCTCGACGTAATGCACGTAGGCGTCCTCGTCGACGATGATCAGCGTGCGCTCGAACTGGCCCATGTTCTCCGCGTTGATGCGGAAGTAGGCCTGGAGCGGCAGTTCGATCCTCACGCCGGGCGGGACGTAGATGAACGAGCCGCCCGACCAGACGGCCGTGTTGAGTGCCGCGAACTTGTTGTCGTTCGAGGGGATGATCGTCCCGAAGTACTGCTTGACGATCTCCTCGTGCTCGCGCAGGCCCGAGTCCATGTCGAGGAAGAGCACTCCTTGGTCGGTCAACTGCTGCTGCAGCTTGTGGTAGACGACCTCGGACTCGTACTGCGCACCGACTCCCGCGAGGTACTTCTTCTCCGCCTCGGGGATCCCGAGCTTGTCCCAGGTGTCCTTGATGTCGGCCGGAAGGTCCTCCCACGAGTCGGCCTGGTTCTCCGTCGGCTTGATGTAGTAGTAGATGTTGTCGAAGTCGATCTCCTGCAGCGTCTGTCCGCCGCCCCACGTCGGCATCGGCCGCGCGAGGAAGTAGTCGAGCGCCTGGTGACGCACCTTCCGCATCCAGTCAGGCTCGTCCTTGTGCGACGAGATCGCCTCGACGACCTCGTGCGAAATTCCGCGGCCTGACTTGAAGAAGTAGTCGCCGGCCTCATCCGGGTTCGAGAACCCGTACTTGACGGCGTAGTCGGAACCGATCTCCTGAACGATCTCAGT
>CAVQRE010000019.1:0-88280 GCA_963715115.1 uncultured Thermoleophilia bacterium | reverse complement strand
ACGTCATCAGAGGGCGAGAAGCGGCCGCTGGAGCAGCTCGCAGAGGCGGGACAAGAAGCGGGCGCCGTCGGCGCCGTAGACGACCCGGTGGTCGCAGCTCAGGGTGAGCGTCATCACGTCACGAAAGGTGATCCGCCGTGCATCGTCCTCCACCGGAGCCCGCCGCACTGAGCCGACGGCCAGAATCGCCGTCTGCCCCGGGTCGACGATCGCGGCGAACGAGCTCACGCCGAGCATGCCGAGGTTGGAGACTGTGAACGTCCCTCCGCGCAGCTCTTCGAGGCGGAGCGATCGGCTGCGGGCGCCTTCCACGAGCCGCCGCGTCTCGGCCGCTATCTCGCCGAGGTTCTTGCGGTCGGCGTCCGCGACGACGGGGACCAGCAGCGCGTCGTCCACGGCAACGGCGACCCCGACGTTGACGCGCGAGTAGCGCTCGATCCTCCCGTCGACGTACGACGCGTTGAATCGGGGGAACTCGCGCAGAACGAGTCCGGCGGCCTTCACCACGAAGTCGTTGAGCGAGGGTGCGTGCCGGGACTCCTCCCGCGCGCCGCGGCGAAGCGCGACGACCTCCGACACATCGGCGTCGGCAGTGACGGTGAAGGTCGGGATCTCCGCAGCCGACTGCGACATGCGGCGCGCGATCGTCACCTGTGTAGGCGTCAGCTCGACAATCGTGACGTCCCCACGGGCATCTCCGACTGGGCGAACCGGTGAAGTCGCGACCGCGCGCTGAACGTCCTCCCTCGTGATCCTTCCGCCGGGGCCGGTCCCTGCGACGTCGTGCAGCGAGAGGCCGAGCTCGACCGCGGTCCGTCGCGCGACCGGCGTCGCATTGGGGCGCGCGCCGGCCTCCCCTGAGCCGTTCGTCGCGCCCTGAGCGAGCCGTTGCTCGGCGGGGGCTGCGCTTCCGTCGCCGACAAGCCTCGCGATCGGCTGCCCGACGGCCGCCGACTCGCCTTCGGAGACCAGGATCGCATCGAGTGTCCCATCGTCCTCGGCCTCGAACACGACAGTTGCCTTGTCCGTCTCGACTTCCATCAGCGCCTCGCCGCGCCGGAAGCCCTCGCCGGGCGCCTTCAGCCAACGGATGATCACGACGTCGGCCTCCGAGTCGGACAGCTTCGGCATCGTCAGCTCGGCGGGCACGAAGGCACTAATCCTTGAACTCGCCGACGGTGAGCTCGGACGGGAACGGCGCGGCGAGGCCGCGCTCGCGCATCTGCTCCAGATCGTCGCGCACGTCACGCTCGAGCTCGTCGAGCGCCGATGCGTCGGCCCCCTCCTCCTCGAGTTGTGCGCGCAAGACGAGGATCGGATCGCGTGTCCTCCACTCATCGAGCTCGCCCTCGGGGCGGTAGGCGCCGGGATCGCTGCGCGAGTGCCCGACGAAGCGGTAGGTCAACGCCTCGAGGAATGCGGGGCCGTCGCCGGCGCGTGCGTGGGCGATTGCGCGCGCCGCGGCTTCGCGAACGGTCCAGACGCTCATGCCGTCGACCGTCTCGGCGGGCACCTCCATCACTTCGGCGCGCGCGCGGATCTCTCCGGCCGTCACCGAGCGGAAAGGCGTGTACTCGCCGTAGCCGTTGTTCTCGCACACGAGGACGAGCGGCAGCTTTTGCACCTGCGCGAAGTTGAGGCACTCGAAGACGTACCCCTGGTTCATCGCTCCGTCGCCGAAGTACGCGACCGCAACACCGCCCGTGGTGCGCGAGAGCGCGAGTGCCGCCCCGGTGGCGGCGGCGATGCTGCCGCCGACGATCCCGAACGAGCCGACCAGGCGGTCGGCCGGAGACGTCACGTTCATCGAGCCGGCGCGACCGCCGTTCACTCCGGTCGCGCGCCCGAGCATCTCGTCGAGAAGCGCCTGCGGGTCGACGCCCAGCGCGAGCGCGTGACCGTGGCCGCGATACGTGGCTGCCACCCGATCGCGTTCCTGAAGCAGGCTTGCGACGCCGGTCGCCACCGCCTCCTGCCCCGAATACAGATGCGTCGTGCCGTAGACCTCGCTCTTCAGGAACAGCGCCTGCACGAGCTCTTCGAAGCCGCGGATGAGGAGCATCTGGCGGTAGATCCGCGTGTACAGCTCGAGGTCGTCGAGCACACCCGCGCTGGTCCGGCTCATTCCTGCTCCTACGTCGCTCACGCTGCGCCAACCTCGGAAGCGAGCCGCTCGGCGAGGTACTGCCAGTCGCGCTCGAACCGGTACGAGTGCCGGGCCGGCGGTCCCGGCGCCGACGTCTCGAGCCAGCGCACACGACCGCCCTGCACCTCGTAGAACGCGTGCACGCACCCGGCGGCGGTCCAGAAGACATCGCCGGGACGAAGCGTGTAACGGTCACCGTCCGCGACGACGTCGACCTCGCCTTCGAGCATGTAGTACGACTCCTCGAAGGGATGATCGTGCGGGTGCGCGACGGCGCCCGGCTGGTAGTCGACCATGAACATCGTGTGCAGCTGCGCGTCCAGTCGCTGGTCGACGAGCATCTTCACCGCGATGCCGCTGTACGCGAGAACAGCGGTCGCCATGCTCGATGAGACGGTAGGCGCACCGACGGCGGCTCCACGCTTCAGGACGTCGAGGTCCATCTGCCCTTCGCCGAGCAGGAACAGGTTGCGGTTGCGCGGGTCGCGGACGTCGAGGGGCTCGGGCAGTGCGTCCGGCGCCGGGCCGAGGAAGAACGTGTCGCTCCCGTCGAGACGGGGACGCGGCGCCGCCATCTCGATCCACAACGCGGCGACCTCCGACCGATACGCGTGCGGGACCCCGACCGGCACGACTCCGCAGGCGCCGGGCTCGAGCTGCACGCCGCGGCCGTCGAGGTAGAGGACGGGCTCGCCCTCGAGCACGTAGACGCCGGTCTCGAACGAGTGGACGTGCGTGTCGACATGCCCGCCGCCCTGGAGGGAGACGAGCGTCAGCGCCATGTGCGTCGAACCGAGCGACCCGCCGACGAGGCGGCACGACTGCAGGTTGCTCGAACGGCCGGGGAGCCCGTCGGCGAGCTGCACGTCCTCCCGCCGGACGAGCCGATACGACGGCAGGCCGTCCGCGAGGTACCGCGTCCCGGTATCGGAGTTCATGCTCTGGAGCCGGCTCCCACGAGGGCCGAGGCGGCCACTGCGCCGGCGACTCCGTCGCCACCGGCCGCCAACAGGTCGGCGCCGCGAACGTACGTCCTCCCCGCGACGAGCAGCTCCTCGGCCGGGAAGCGCGTGATCACCTCGCAGCCGGTGGCCGTGACCACGACCTCCTCCTCGATCCTCGCCGCCGAACGGCCGTCGGTCGCGGCGCAGTATGTCTCGAGCGCGAAGACCATTCCCTCCTCGATCTCGACGGGATGGTCGAGCGAGTGCACGCGCGAGATCATCGGCGGCTCGTACAGCCCGACGCCGATGCCGTGCCCGAATTGAAGGCCGAAACACGTCTCCTCGTCGGCAAAGCCGAGCTCTTTGGCGGTCGGCCAAACTTCGGCGATCCTGTCGGTCGTCATCCCCGGCCCGACGAGGGCGATCGCGGCGTCCAGCCACTCGCGGCACCGCTTGTACGCGTCGAGCTGCGCGGCGTTGACCCCGCCCACGTTGAACGTGCGGTAGTAGCACGTCCGATAGCCCATGAACGAGTGGATGATGTCGAAGAAGGCCTGGTCTCCGGGGCGCAGGAGCCGGTCCGAGAAGACGTGGGGGTGCGGATTGCAGCGGTCGCCCGAGACGGCGTTGATCGCCTCGACGTGCTCCGAGCCCATCTCGAAGAGCAACTGATGCGCCCGTCCGACGATCTCGTGCTCGTAGACGCCGGGCCGAAGCATCCGGTAGATCTCCTCGTAGACGGCGTCGACCAACCCGGCCGACTGATCGAGCAGCGCGATCTCGTCCGCCGTCTTGATCTTGCGCGCCTCGAGCATGACCCGGGAGCCGTCGGTCACGTGCACGCCGGCGCGCTGTAGCGCCTCCAGCGTGACGAGATCCGCCATGTCGACGCCGAGCGGCTCCCCTGCGAGCCCGCGCTCGCGAAGCTCGTGCGCGATCCGCTCACCGAGCCGGTCGGGGATCCCCGTCTCGACCGGCATCGCGCCGCGCATCGGCGCGACGCCCGCGCGAAAGTTCTCGGGCGGGAGCCAAGGGGCGAAGAGCTGGTGATGGCGGGCGGCGGAGCCGAAGTCCCAGAGGATCGGATCGTCGCCACGCGGGAGGAGCGCGAACCGTGCGTTCTTGTCGCGCGCCCACTCGCCGATGTGCGTGCTCGTGACGTAGCGGATGTTGTTCGGGTCGAAGAGGAGCAGCCCGCCGAGGTCGGATGCGTCGAGCGCCTCCTTCGCCCGGATCAAGCGATCGCTGCGGAGCCGCGGGAAGTCGATCCGCTGCTCCCAGTCCACCGCCCGCGTGGCGTCGGGCGAGCCGACCGACCTGTTTCGCATCGTCATCGCAGTACCTCCTGATCGGACTCGCTCCGCAGATGGAGGAAGAGCGCCATGAAGTCGTCGTTCCCGTAGCCCGCCTCGATCGCGGAGCGCACGAGCGCCTTGAGCTCTCCTGCCAGCGGCAGCCGGACGCCGGCGGCCTCGGCCGCTTCGAGCACGAGGTCGATGTCCTTCTCCATGAGGTTGGTGGTGAACGTCGCCGAGTAGTCGTCGCGCAGCAGCGGCTCGGTCTTGTACTTCACGAACGGGGCGCCGGCGGCCGAGTTGCCCATCGTCTCGAGCAGCGCAGCCCGGGAGACGCCCGATGCCTCTCCGAGAACGAGTGCCTCGGACATCAGCTGCGCGAGGCCCGCAATGACGAGGTTGATCGCAAGCTTGACGACCCGCGCCTGCTCCGAGTCTGCCGACGAGGTGGATCGTCCGCCCGATCGCGAGCAGCACCGGCTCGGCGCGCTCGAGCGCAGCATCCGGGCCCGAGACGATGAAGGCCAGGTTCCCGGCCCGCACGACGCCGGGGTTGCCGCTCACGGGGGCGCGCAGGTAGAGGACCGACGCCTGCTCGGCGAGCGCCGCGACCCGCGCCGACGCGTCCGGCGAGACCGTGCTCGTGTCGACGAGGATCGTTCCCGGCCTCGCGGCCGCGACGACGGAAGCCGCGACGGTCTCGAACGCGTCGTCGTCGGAGAGCGAGGTGAGGACGATGTCGACGGCGGCGGCAAGGTCGGCGGCGGTTTCGGTTACGACCGCGCCGCGTGCAGTCAGCGACTCGGTCTTCGCGCGGCTCCGGTTGTGAACCACGAGTTGGTAGCCGGCGTCGATGAGGCGCTCTGCGAAAGCGCTGCCCATGTTGCCGAGCCCAATCAACCCCACGGCCGGACGCGGGTCCTGACTTGCGCTCACTGTTCAGTATAAATAAACGACACGGCGGGGCAGAGTCAAGCGCGCAGGCGAAGTGTACAGCGGGACGGCACGCGCATTGCGCGTTATAGGGTCGTCCACATGACGCCCGAGGCGACCGCGCCGCACCCGCAGCCGACCCTGCTCCCCACGTCCGTCGTCGGGAGCTACCCGCAGCCCGAGTGGCTGATCGACCGGGCGCGGTTGGCGTCCCGGCTGCCGCCACGCATTCGCGCGCTGGAGTTGTGGCGAGTGGAGCCAGACCTGCTCGAGCAGGCGCAAGACGACGCGACGCGGCTGGTGATCTCGGAGATGGAGCGGGCCGGGATCGACATCGTCACCGACGGTGAGCAGCGGCGCGAGAGTTACTCGAATCGGTTCGCGACGGCGCTCGACGGCGTCGACATCGACAATCCCGGCGTCGCGATCGACCGCACGGGTCACGAGAACCCGGTGCCGCGGGTCGTCGGCCCTGTCGCGCGTCGTCATCCGGTGGAGGTGCGAGATGTCGAGTTTCTTCGCGCCAACTCGAACCGTCGCATCAAGATCACCTTGCCGGGCCCGTTCACGATGACCCAGCAGGCTCAGAACGACTACTACAGCGACCCCGCAGAGCTTGCGCTGGCCTATGCCGCCGCTGTCAACGAGGAGGCGCGCGACCTCAAGCGGGCGGGCGCCGACATCATTCAGATCGACGAGCCATACCTCCAGGCGCGGCCGGAGGCCGCCCGCGAGTACGCGATCCCTGCGATCAACCTGGCGCTCGAGGGAATCGAAGGTGAGACAGCGCTCCACACGTGCTTCGGCTACGCCGCGGTGGTCCACAACCGTCCGACGAGCGGCTACTCGTACCTGGGCGAGCTGAACGACTCGATCGTCCAGCAGATCTCGATCGAGTCCGCGCAACCTCACCTCGACTACGGGGTACTCGATCAGCTTCCCGACAAGCACATCATCCTCGGCGCTCTCGACCTCGGCGATCCCGAAGTAGAGCAGCCCGAGACGGTCGCCGAGCGCATTCGCAGCGCCCTCCGCTACGTCCCGGCGGAGCGATTGACGATCGCACCCGACTGCGGCATGAAGTACCTCAGCCGCGCGACGGCGTTTGCGAAGCTCTGCGCGATGGTCGAGGGGACGAAGCTCGTGCGCGCCGAGCTGGCCTAGGCCGCAGTAGGCGCCGACGTCCAGCGCCGGAACGCGACGGCCGTGTTGTGGCCGCCGAAACCGAACGAGTTCGACACCGCAAGCTCGACCTGTTCGTGTCGTGGGCTGTTCGCGATGTAGTCGAGATCGCAGTCGGGATCCGCCACCTCGTAGTTGACCGTCGGCGGAAGAATGCCGTGCTCGAGAGCAAGCACGGTGAAGACAGCCTCGACCGCGCCTGCCGCGCCGAGCGTGTGCCCCGTTGCGCCCTTCGTTGACGAGATCGGCGTCCGCCTCGCCTTCTCCTCGCCGAGTGCGAGCTTCAGGACACGCGTCTCCCCGGCGTCACCGAGCGGCGTCGACGTTCCGTGCGCGTTGACGTAGCCGACGTCCTCCGCCTCGACACCGGCATCCTCGAAGGCCATCTTCAATGCACGCGCCGGGTTCTCGCCCGTCGGATCGATGTCCGACACATGGTTGGCGTCGGAGGACGTGCCGTAGCCGACGACCTCGGCGTGGATGTGCGCCCCACGATCGACCGCGTGCTGCAGTTCCTCCAGGACGAGGACTGCGGCGCCCTCGGCCATGACGAATCCGTCCCGCTGGGCGTCGAAGGGACGAGACGCGCGGGAAGGCTGGTCGTTGCGCTTCGAGAGTGCACGCATCGCGGCAAAGCCGGCCATTGCCACCGACGTGACGGGTGCCTCGGTCCCGCCGCAGAACATCGCATCGGCGCGGCCCAGGCGGATCGCATCGCGCGCGTCGCCGATCGCCATGTTGGACGCAGCGCAGGCGGTCGATTCGGCAAGCAGAGGTCCGCGCGCTCCGAGCTCGATCGACACCCACCCGGCCGGCAGGTTCGGGAGCGTCTGCACGATCGAGAACGGATTGACTCTGTCGGCGCCTTTCGCCTCGAGCTGGCGAACACAGTCCTCGAACGACTGGACACCACCGAACGCGCTGGCGATGGCGACACCGACACGCTCGGCATGGCTCGCCACGTCCAGACCGGCGTCCACCTCGGCCTGCCGCGCGGCAGCAACCACCAGGTGCGCACAGCGATCCATCCGCCGCGCCGACTTCCGATCGAGGAACTCCTCGACGTCGAGCCCCTTGACCTCGCAGGCAAAGCGCGTCGAATGACCGGTCGGGTCGAAACGGGTGATCTCGGCCGCGCCGCGACTCCCCGCGAGCAATGCCTCCCACGACTCTCCGACGGAGTTTCCGATCGGGCTCACCAGCCCGAGACCGGTGACAACGACCCTTCGCAAGCCCGTAGACATCAGAACACCCTACGTTGCGGCACTCCGGTCACGGCTAAGGTCGGCCGATGACGAGGGGTCGGGTACGCCTTCGGCGCATCGCGTCGACCGACGAGCTCGCGCCTGCAGCCGCACTCGCGCGCGAATTCGGCGACTACGCGAGCGAGCAGGTCAAGCTCGAGTTCGGGATCGTCATCCCGGTCGAGGCGAACCATCCGGTGGAGATACTCGACGAGCTGCTCGAATCGGGCGGGCGCCTCTACGTCGCGGAGGTCGACCGCGAAGCGGTCGGCGTGGGCGGCCTCAAGCTCCTGAGCGACACCGTGGGCGAGATCAAACGGATGTTCGTCCGTCCGGCGGCTCGAGGGCTCGGCGTGGGCCGGGCGATCGTCCAGCAGCTGATCGACGACGCGCGGACGATGGGCTGCGAGACGGTCTATCTCGAGAGCGCGTCCTTCATGCATCCCGCGCACGCGCTCTACCGCAGTGTCGGATTTGTGCCGAGCGAGTCCTACGCCGGACGCGAATTCGAGGGTGCTGCTCACGACGTCTCGGTGTTCATGCGGCTCGACCTGAGCTGAACCAGGGTGGGTCCACTTCGCCGAACCGCACTGTTCGCTGCCGGCGTCGTGATGGGCGTTCTTTCGATCTCGACGGGCACCGCCTTCGGGTGGATAACGGGGCTCGCGCTCGTCGCGGGCTCGTTCTTCATCGTGCGCCGCTGGTGGCTCCCGCGTGGGCGTCGCTGACTCCAGTCGGATCGACTTCGAGCTAAAGAGCGGGCGATCGCGAGACGGCCGAACGGGCTCCCGCCGCCGCCAGCTCCAGACCCTCGAGGCCTCGTTCGAGCTCTGCTTCGGAAGGCCAGGCGAATCCGAGGCGAAAGAAGCGCCGGTCTTGATCGAACCAGTGACCCGGCCCCACGTAGGTCCCGTGCTCTTCGAGGAGGGCTCGGTAGAACCGGTCGATGTCGACCTCGATCTCGGGGCGGATGCGTGGGAAGCAGACAACCCCTGCATTCGGCTCGACCCACTCGAACAGGTCATGCCCCTCGATCCAGTCGCGGACAACCGTCAAGTGCTGTCGAGTCTTGGCGTGGACGATCGACAACACGGCGGAGCGCCGCTCGAGCACCCGCGCGGAAAGCTCTTCCTCCAACACGGCACCGCAGATGAAGATCTGCTCCTTCGCCGCCAGCAGAGTCTCCATCAACCGGTCGTCGCGGCAGGTGAGCCATCCGACACGAAGGCCGGGCAGGCCGTAGGTCTTCGACATCGACGAGACGCCAAGTACCCGTGGTGACAGGCTTGTCGCCAACGGGAGTGGATCGCCGTAGGCCAACTCCCGGTAGGTCTCGTCGACGAGCAGCCGCGCCGTTGGATGGCGCTCGACGAGTGCAACGAGAGCGTCGAGCTCAGCTCGGGTGATCATGCTCCCGGTGGGGTTGTGCGGATACGTGACGCTGACGAGGCGCGTTTCCGGCCGCATCCGTGACGCGAGGCGTTCCAGGTCGAGCCGCCAGCCATCCTCGAAGCGGAGCTGGACCGTCTCGACGTCCGCACCGATGGCACGGGGCGTCTCGAGGTTCGTTGCGTAGTTCGGCGAACAGACGAGTGCGTGTGCGTTCGGCTCGAGCAGCGCCGTGGCGACGATGAACAGCGCGGACGCCGCCCCTGCTGTGACCAGAACGTGATCCGGCGACAGCGTGTCTTCCGCGACCAGCGTCCGCAGGCGCTCTGCGCCCAGGTGGTCGCCGTACGGGAGGAGAACGCGCCCGAGGTCGGCCTCGACGCCGTAGTCGGCGAGACACATGTCGGAGAACGAGCTCTCGGCCAGATTGTTCTTGATCGTCGAGTAGCCGAGCTGCTCGGGTGACTCGATCTCTATTGGAGTTCGCCGGTAGCGCACGCTCGCACTCCTCTCACGCTCGCCCGAGCGCCCGTTGCGCTCGCGGGTCCAGGCGCGCAACTTGTGCGCGGGTTGCCTCCCTCAAGACGAGGGCGGCGATAGCAGCGTCTTGAACGCCGACTCCCGTCAAGTCCGCGACGGTGATTTCGTCAGGTCCCGTCCGACCTTGCGCAACCCCTTCAAGGAGCTCGCCCAGCGTGACGACGTCCTCCTCCGTCCTCAGGCCTCGTTCCTTGGCGTGGTGCAACTCTCCGAAGCTTGCAGTCTGTCGGCGGTCGTCGACAGCGACGACGCTCGCGCGAGCAAGAACCTCGGGAACAAGCTCCTGCTTCTCGGGCTCGTCGGAACCGACGGCAGTGACATGTGTGCCCGCGTCAAGCCACTCGGCCTCGACGAGCGGGACGGTCGACGGCGTCGTCGTGATGACGATGTCGGCGCCGCGCACCGCCTCTTCGACGGAACCACAGAGTCGCGCGGCAAGCCCCAGGTCGGTGATTTCATCGACGAATACTTGCGCGCGTCCAGGTGACCGCGATGCGACGCAGACCCGGTCGATCGACCGCACCTCGCACAACGCTTCGAGCTGGAACCGGGCCTGACTGCCGGCGCCGACGATCGCCACCGTGGTGGCATCG
The DNA here is from genome assembly GCA_963715115.1 of uncultured Thermoleophilia bacterium. Classification (GTDB taxonomy): domain Bacteria; phylum Actinomycetota; class Thermoleophilia; order Gaiellales; family Gaiellaceae; genus PALSA-600. The sequence continues at coordinate 78,014 of CAVQRE010000019.1, read as the reverse complement.
GGACGTGAAAGCAGGTCGGCGGCGACGGCCCCCGCCGCGCCCGTCCGAAGCTCGGTCAGATAGCCGTTGTCGGCGAGCACGCCGACGACGGTGCCGTCGACTGCGCTCAGCACCAGCATCAGCCCACTGTGGAGCACAGGGCCGCCGTCGCCGGGGTCGAAATCCCCGGACACCTTCACGGTCCAGACGTCGTCATCGTGCAGGTGCCCGGCCTTGATGTGCGCGACACCGTCCGGGCCCTCGAACGGAATAGAGATGACACTCGGGAGCGTCGCCTCACCTCGGTGAAGCGAACGAAACGCGTCCGCGATCGCCTTACGGGCCATCCCGGCATCGACGACGCTGCGAATTTCGGGCTCGTTCAGGATCAGCACGACGTTCGAGACGGTATAGAACTCACCGCATGGCCAATCGTTACGGATTCGAAGGCCGGGTCGCACTCGTTACAGGCGGCGCGAGCGGGATCGGAGCCGCAACCGTGGAGCGGCTGCGTGCCGGCGGGGCCGAGGTCGACATCTTCGATCTTGCAAACGGCGACGACGTACGAGACTCGGCGCAGCTCGACGCCGCCGTCGAGCGCCTCGGCCGGCTCGACATCCTCGTCTGCGCTGCGGGCGTCGCCGGTGACAACGTCCACACGGAGGAGATCACGAACGAGGAGTGGGCGCGCGTGCTGTCGATCAACCTCGACGGTGTGCTCTACGCGAACCGGGCAGCCGTGCCGAAGATGAAGGCCGGCGGGTACGGGCGGATCGTCAACGTCGCGTCGATCGCGGGCAAGGAAGGCAATCCGATGGCCGCCGCCTACTCGTCGTCGAAGGCCGCCGTGATCGCGCTCACGAAGGCGATCGGCAAGGACGTCGCCGGCTCGGGCGTGCTCGTGAACTGCATCGCTCCGGCGGTGATCGACACACCAATCCTCGGGCAGAGCAGCGAGGAGCACATCGCCTACATGACCTCGCGCATCCCGCTCGCCCGCCTGGGCCAGGCCCCAGAGGTCGCCGCGCTGATCTGCTGGCTCGCGAGCGAGGAGATGTCGTTCTCGACCGGAGCGTGCTTCGACATCTCCGGCGGCCGCGCGACCTACTAAGGCACGAGCGCGATGCAGTCGATCTCGACCTTGCCGACCATCAGGTCGGCGCGAACCGTCGCGCGCGCCGGCCGCGGCTCGGGGAAGAACGACTCGTAGACACGGTTCATCGCGGCAAAGTCGTCGAGGCTGACGATCCAAACGCCGCAGCGGACGGCGTGCTCGAACCCGCTGCCCGCCTCCGCGAGCACCGCACCGAGGTTCTCGAGCGTGAGCCGCGTCTCCTCCTCGATCGTGCCGGGGACATACTCACCGTCCGCCAGCGGGCCCTGCCCGGAGACGAAGACGAACCTCCCCTCGCTGATCACAGCCGGTGAGTACGGGCCTCGCACTGCAGCCCCAACGATCGCTTCGCGCATCGATCCGCTCCTTTCCAGTCGGGATCCCCGACTCTGCCAGACTCGCGCGGTGAGTTTCGAGCACCTTCGCGCGGCACTCGACGCGGCCGGCCACACGCAAGCGGTGCTCTCGCACCCCGAGACGCTCGCATCGCTTGGCTGCTTCGAGACGCCGGACGAGGACTGGCCCGTGTCGAACCCCTTCGTGACGGTGCCTGCTCTGTTGTGCGTCGGCCCGGACGAAGCGGTGCTCGTGGTTGCCGACTTCCACACATCCGACGTCCGGGCGTCAGATGCGCGACTGGTGACATACAGGTCGTACGACTTCCAGCGGAAGCCAGACCCTGCCGGCGAGCTGCGCATCGCGCTCATGCAGGCGCTGGACGACGCCGGCTTCGCGCACGGCACGACGGGCATCGAAGCGCGCCACCTCCCGCACATCGTGGCCGACTGGCTTCGTCAGGCCGGCTACGCACCCGTCGACTGCGACGCGGCCCAGACTGTCCCGCCGGATCTGGAGGCGATCAAACGCGCGTCCCGACTCGCAGACGTCGTTCAACAAGCGGTCAAGGATCACGCCGAACCCGGGATCACCGAGGCGGAGCTCGCCGGACTGGCTGCGGCCGCAATGTTTCGCGAAGCAGGCAAGCGCGTGCCCGGCATCCTCACCGTGACGACCGGTGCGGAGGCAACCGCGACCGGCGGTGGCGTCGCGACGGGCCGGATCGTCCAGGCCGGAGACCTCGTGCTCACCGACACCTCGCCCTGGATCGACGGCGGCTGGGCCGACACGGCGAACGCGGTCTTCATCGGCGAGCCCGACCGCCTGACGCGCGACCGCTTCGACGCGGTCCGCCGCGCCCTGCACGAGGGGATCGAGCTCTGCCGCCCCGGAGTCGTAGCGCGAGACGTCGACCGTGCTGTGCGCGAGATGCTCGCCGAGCACGGCCCGACGTACGGTCACCACACGGGGCACCGGATCGGCGCCGCCTGGTCGGAGGAGCCTCGCATCACGCCGTATTGCGAGGAGCGACTTCGAAGAGGGGATGGTGCTGGCGCTCGAGCCGGCGATCTACCTGCCGGGCTGGGGCGGGATCCGGCTCGAACACGTCTTCCTGGTCGGCCCTGGCGGGAACGAGATCCTGACCGGGTTCGAGCACACGTTGTGAGCCGGTCGTGAAGGTCGCACGCGTCGAGACGATCCCGGTCAGCGTTCCGTATCGGCATCGCGAGTTGAGCTCGCAGGTTGCGCGCGACGGTGTCAGCGACGTGCTCGTGAAGCTCACGACCGATGACGGCCTGGTGGGTTGGGGCGAAGCCTGCTGCGGAGCCGACACGGCATCGATCGACGCCGCGCTGCACGCCATGGCGCCGTTCGTCCTCGGCCGCGATCCGTGGAACCGCGACGCGATGCGGCGCGATGCCTTCACGCACGGCCTCTGGCAGTTCCGCGCGGGGACGGGGAACTTCGCCTGGGCGGGCATCGACATGGCGCTCTGGGACATCTGCGGGCGAGCCTGCAGTCAGCCTCTCTGGCGTCTCCTCGGCGGTGTGCAGCAACGCGAGGCGACGTACTTCTACTACCTCGCGCGCGGGTCACGAGAGAGCCTCGCGACCCAGGTCGCCGAAGGCCGAGCGGCGGGCTTCGAGGTCTTCTATCTCAAGGTCGGGCTCGACGACGCAGAGGACCTCGCCATGGTTGCGGCCGTGCGCGAAGCCCTCGGGGCAGGCCCTCGACTTCGCCTCGACGCGAACGGAAGCTGGTCGCTGCCGCAGGCGATTCGCAACCTTCGGGCGCTCGAGGAGCACGACATCGACTTCGTCGAGCAGCCCGTGCGGGATCATCCGATCGGGCAGCTCGCCGAGTTGCGAGCACGCACCACCACGACGTTCTGCGCGAACGAAGGTCTGTGGTCGGAGGCCGACGCGTACGCACGCATCAGTGCGCGCCAGGCCGACGTCTTCTGCTTCTCGCCGTACTGGGTCGGTTCGATCGGCAGCTTTCACCGGCTCGCCTGGGTCGCCGAGTACGAAGGGCTGCAGGTCTGCAAGCACACGCACGGCGAGCTCGGCCTGGCGGCAGCGGCAGCGCATCACGTCGTGCTGACGCTGCCGAACGGCGTCGAAGGGCATCAGCAGACTGCGCACCTGATGCAGCACGACATTCTCTCCGAGCCGATCCCGATCGCGACCGGCCCGCAGTGGGGAAGGATCGATGCACCTGGTCTCGGTGTCGAGGTAGACCTGGACGCCGTCGCGGAGGCGGCAGCGCGGTACCGAACCGAGGGTCAGTACCGACCGTGGCAGGACGATCAGCTCGGAAAGGAGGAACGGTGATGGCAGGCCGGTTGGAGAACAAGGTTGCGCTTGTCGTCGGCGGCGGATCGGGCATGGGACGAGCCGGCGCCGCCGCGATGGCGTCGGAAGGTGCGCAGGTCGTCGTCTCGGACATCTCGCTGGAGCGTGCGGACGCGGTCGCAAGCTCGATCGGCGACGCCGCAACGGCGATGCACATCGACGTGACCTCACCCGACCTCGTGCAGCGCGTGGTCCGCGACACCGTCGAACGCTACGGCCGGCTGGATGCCCTCTACCACTGCGCAGCCGACGTTCAACTCGTCAACACGCAGGACAAGCGGCTGACCGAGCTCGAGGACGACGTCTGGAACCGGGTGATCGACATCCACCTGACGGGAACGTTCCACGTTCTGAAGCACGCCGGCCGGCAGATGCTCGCCCAGCGCTCCGGCTCGATCATCGTCTCGAGCACCGTGGACGCGCTCATCGGTTGCGCCGGTCTCGACTCGTACACAGCGGCGAAGGGCGGCGTGACCTCACTCGTCCGATCGTTCGCAGCCGGTGTCGGCCGCGACGGCGTTCGGGTGAACGCGATCGCACCGAGCTTCGTCTCGACCGAGTCGCAGCGTGTCTGGCTCGACGACGAGCAAGCACGGGCCACCATCCAGAGCCTCCATATCCTCCCTGTGCCCACGCCCGAGCAGATCGCTCCGTTCGTGGTCTACCTCGCGAGCGACGAGTCGACGGCCGTCACCGGCACCGTCTTCCCGATCGACGCGGGCTACATGGCGTTCAAGGCACAGGTCGACGTGATGGGGACGATGCAGGCGGGCTACTGAACGCTCTAGCTCGGACGATGGCCGGGATCTCACTCGAGCACGTCACGAAGACCTTCGCCGGCGGCGTCATCGCCGTCGACGACGTCAACCTGACGATCGAGGACGGCGAGTTCATGGTGCTCGTCGGGCCGTCCGGCTGCGGCAAGTCGACGCTGCTGCGCATGATCGCGGGCCTCGAGGAGATCACGGACGGGACGATCTCGATCGGCGATCGCGACGTCACCGAGCTGCCGCCACCCGACCGCGACATCGCGATGGTCTTCCAGAACTACGCCCTGTACCCGCACATGAGCGTGCGCGAGAACCTCGGCTTCGGCCTCAGCGTCCGTCATACGCCGAAGGCAGAGATGAGGAAGCGCGTCGAGGATGTCGCGTCGCTCCTCGGCCTCGAGCGGCTGCTCGACCGCAAGCCGGCGCACCTCTCGGGCGGTCAGCGGCAGCGCGTCGCGATGGGCCGCGCGATCATCCGCGAGCCCGTCGCGTTCCTGATGGACGAGCCGCTCTCCAACCTCGACGCGAAGCTGCGCGTCGGTATGCGCGCGTCACTTGCGGAGCTTCACGCCCGGCTTTCCGTCACGAGCGTCTACGTCACGCACGACCAGACGGAGGCGATGACGCTCGGGCATCGCGTCGCCGTGATGCGCGACGGACGGATCGTGCAGGTCGACGTTCCGCAACGCCTCTACCAATCGCCCAACGACCTCTTCGTCGCCGCCTTCATCGGCTCGCCCTCGATGAACCTCGTCGAGGCGACCATCGACGGAGACGACGATCGCGTTCGGCCAGTTTCGAGTCCCGCTCGCCCCGGTCGTCGTCCGCCTGCGCGGCACCTCGCGAGTCGTGCTCGGGATCCGCCCCGAGGCGTTCGACGATGCCATCTTCGCGCCGGAGCCACCTCCCACGGGTCGAGGTCGCCCCCGACGTGCTTGAGGAGCTCGGCTCGGACTCGCACGTCTTCTTCCGCGTCGCGGCGCCCCGCATCACCTTCGATACACGCGGTGAAGCAGACGACGAGACGACGATCCTCGCCGAGAGCGACTCGCGTTTCACCGCTCGGGTCAACCCGGCGACGACGGCCCGCGTCGGCGAGCCGCTCGAGCTCACGGTCGATCCGTCGAGCTTCCACTTCTTCGACGTACAGTAGCGGCGAGAGCCTCCTCTCGCCGGTCGGGTCACTTGCCGATACCGGCCGTCAGCCCGCGCACGAAGAAGCGCTGCCCGGATAGGTACAGCACGACCACGGGCAGAATCGAGAGGAGCGCACCCGCGAGGACGAGCGGTTCGTCGGTTGTCGAACCGGCCCTGGAACTGTGTCAGGCCGGCCATCAACGTGCGCGAGCTCTCGTTCTGCAGGAACACGAGCGCGATCAGCAGCTCGTTCCACACCCAGATCGCCTGCACCACGATCAGCGTGAAGCTCGCCGCCCCGGAGAGCGGCAGGACGATGCGGCGGAAGACGGTGAACGGGCCGGCCCCCTCGGACGAGGCCGCCTCGATCAGCTCCTGCGGGATCGTGCGGAAGAAACTCGACATGAAGAAGATCGCGAACGGAACCAAGAGCCCCGTGTAGAAGATGATCACCGACTGCAGGTGATTGACCAGGCCCGTGTCGACCATGAACACGAACATCGGGACGAGCAGCGTCACCGGCGGCACCACCATCAACGCGACGCTCGTCGAGACGAAGATCGAATGCCCACGGAAGCGGCCGAACACAGCGGCGTAGGCCGCAAGCAGCGCGAAGAAGGTTGAAGTCGCGACCGACGAGACGGTCACCAGGAAGCTGTTCCACATCCAGCGCGGCAGCGGCTGGTGGAAGAGCATGTTGCGCAGCGAGCCAAACGTCGGGTGCGACGGGAAACCGGTCGGGTCGAGCTGGTAGGCGGCATTCGATCTGAGCGCCGTCGAGACGATGAACCACAGCGGATAGAGCGCAGCGAGGCAGATGATGATCAGGAATGCGTGCTGCGAGAGCACGCGGACGATGCCGTGGCGGGCCGTCGTCCTCATTGCGCGATCTTCTGTTTGCGCACCCAGAGCGACAGCCCGATCAGGACGGTCGCCATCCCGAGCAGCATCACCGCGACGCTCGCGGCGGTCCCGTCGGAGCCGTTCGAGAAGCTCCGCCAGATGTACAGCTCCATCACGCTCGAGGAGAAGCCGGGGCCGCCCGCCGTGAGCACGTAGACGTAGTTGAAAACCCAGGAGATGACCGTGATCACCTGGATCACGGTCAGCAGCTCGATGATCGGCCGGATCTGAGGGACGAGCACGCGCAGCTGCAGCTGCCACCACCCGGCTCCGTCGATGCGAGCCGCCTCCGCAGTCTCCGGCGGCAGGGCGAGCAGCGCCGCTGTGAAGACGACGACGGCGAACCCGAGTTGCTGCCAGATCACGAGCCCTCCGACCGAGACGATCGCGAGGTGCGAGTTGCCGAGCCAGTCCTGCGCGAGCCCGCCGAGGTGGGCCTGACGGAGGGACGTGTTGAGCACGCCGTTCTCCTGGAGCAGGAACGAGAACGCGATCCCGATCGCGGTCGCCGGCAGGACGTACGGCAGGAAGACGACTGACTGATAGTGGCGCCCCCCGCGGATCCGATCGTTGAGCACGAGCGCAATCGCGAGCCCGAGCCCGAGCATGATCGGCACCGTCAGCAGCAGCTTCGCGTTGTCGAACAGCGACTGGCGAAACGCCGGGTCGGAGAGGACGCCCTTGTAGTTGTCGAGCCCGACATAGATCGGCGAGGAGAAGTTGCCGGCGTAGAAGCTGTCGCGCACGACCTGCACGAGCGGGAAGCCGAAGGCGAATGCCATCGCCGCCGTGGCGGGGATGGCGTAGAGGTAGGGCCAGAGCACGCGCCGGCGGTGTCGCCGCCGACGCGTGCTCGTCGTTGCTTGCGGGACGGCGACGCTCAGCTGCCGCTGGCCCACTTCTTGTACGAGTTGTACTCGTCCGGATGCTGGCTCTTCCACTGCGAAAGCTGGCTCTTCCACAGCTTCACGACATCCGCGGGCGTTCCCGAGCCCGCAGTGATCATCTCGCCTCCCGCGAGGTCAGCGTTCTGGTCGACCTGCGGCGGGACGAAGTTCTCGGGCCACACCGAGACCGGCGACTGGTCGAGCTTCAGCAACTGCTTCGCGATCGGGTCGGTCACCAGGGAGGCCGGGAACCGCTTGTCGGCGGGGAACACGCCGGTCGCCTTGTACCAGGCCTTCAGCGCCTCCGGGGAGTGCAGGAACATCAGGAACTGCGCCGCTGCACGCGGGTGCTTCGACCACTTGGTGATGAAGGCATCCGACGACTGCGTCACGTCGTAGCTCGTGGCGAGCTTACCGTGACCCCAGAGCGGAATCGCCTCGACGCCCATGTTCTTCCCGCCGACCTGGCCCTCCCATTGGGCGACGTTGCCGTCGGTGCCCCACGACATCGCGACCTTCTTCTGGCCGAAGAGCGTAAAGCCCTGGGTGAACGAGATCGATGCGACGTCCGAGTTCAGGTAGCCGGCCTTCTTCAGGTCTGCGAGCGCCTGGTAGAAGCCGGAGAACTTCGGGTTGGCGAAGTCCTGCTTGCCGATCATCGCGTCCTTCAGCTCGTTGATCGAGTTGAGGTTCTGCTTGCCGATGAGCGAGAAGAACCACGCCCCGCCGTAGCCGTCTTGGTTCCCCATGCCGAACGGCGTGATTCCGGCCGCCTTCAGCTTCTTGGCGTCTGCGAGGAAATCGGCCCACGTCTTCGGGCCCTTGTTCGGGTCGAGCCCCGCCTTCTTGAAGAGCGTCTTGTTCCAGACGAACGGGATCCCGATCAGGTACTGGGGCATCGCCCACAGCTTCCCTTGCCACATGTTCTCCGCCGTGCTGATCCAGTTCTTCCACTCGCTCTTCGGGACGTAGTCGGAGATCGGGACCGTCGCACCGCTCCACGCCGGTGTGAGCGTCGGCAGCGTCGCCCACTGGGTGGCGATGTCCGGGCCGCTCTTCGTCTGGGCGGCGGTGGTGAACGCCGAGGTCAGCGTGTCGGTCGACTGGAGGACGACCGAGATCTTGACCTTCGGATGAGACTTCTCGTACAGCGCGACCTGCTTCTTCAGCCAGTTGTTCGCGCCGGGCGCGTCGCTCTCCGCCCAGTACCAGTACGTCAAGTTCGCATTGTTGGGGTCGTCACCGGCGGACCTGGTCGTCTTCGACGCCGCGCCGGCCGCGAACACCGCGCCGCCCAGGACCAGCGCCACACCCAGAACCGCCACTACGTGCTTCCGCGCCATGTTGCCTCCGCTCTTCGCTCAGTGACCCGGGGGGACAGTCGAGCTTGCCCACTCCCTGACCGAGTGTCAACCGAGCGGCGCTTCGGGCAACACCTGTCCACCGTCGACGATCAGCGTCTGGCCCGTGATGTAGCCCGCCTCGGGCGAGGCGAGGAAGCGGACGGCCCAGCCGACCTCCTCCGGCTCGGCGTAACGACCCATCGGGATCGAAGCGAGCATTCGCCGCTGGTGGTCGTCGCTCGTGTCCGCGAAGCCGGGCGTGCTCACGTTGCCGGGCATGACCGCGTTGACGGTGACTCCGGTCCGCGCCAGCTCGACCGCAGCCGAGCGCATGAATCCGAGCATCGCCGCCTTCGACGCACCGTAATGCGCGAAGCCGGGCTGCCCCGTCACGGGCCCGGTGATCGACGACGTGAGGACGACCCGTCCATACCCTCGGGCGACCATCGACGGCAGGCAGGCCTGGATCGTGCGGACGGCTCCGCCGACGTTGAGGTTCATCACGCGATCCCACATCTCCTCGTCCATCGTGGCGAGCTCGGCAAAGGGATAGATGCCCGCGTTCGCGGCAACGATGTCGATGCGCCCCAGCTTCGTCGTCACGTCGGCGACCATCGCATCGACCGACGCGCGATCGGTGACATCGGCGGAGACGGCGGTAGCGCCCGACCCACGTGCCCGAAGCTCGCCCGCAGCCGCTTCGCCGAGGTCGGCGTCGAGGTCGGCGACGACGACGTGCGCTCCTTCGGCGGCGAGAACGGACGCGATCCCGCGCCCGATCCCGCGCGCAGCGCCGGTCACCACTGCAACCTGATCGGCGAGGGTCTGCATCTAGATCGTGGCGAATATACTCGCGCCCTGCACATGCAGCGCTTCCCCGAGAGCGACGCGAAGTACGCCTACAGCCCGGAGCACACATCGATCGGGATCGTTGAGCCCGGCGAGATCTTCGAGGTCGAATCGGTCGAGGGCTACTCGGGCTACTTCCGGTCGCCGTCCGACTTCACCCCCGAGTCGTACACGCAGGCGGAAGCCCACAAATGGGCGGTGACGGGGCCGATCACGGTGGCGGGCGCACAGGCGGGCGGCGCTGTGGCGGTCACGATCCATGACGTCGAGGTCGTGACACCTGGCGTCGTCACGTACGGGTCCTACAGATCGGACGTCGACCCGCTCGCCTGGTGGGACGACGAGACGGGGGCCGACGTTTATCCCGTGGAGGACGGTCACGTGCGCTTCGACGAGCGCACGAGCCTGCCGACGAGACCGCTGATCGGGTGTCTCGCCGTGATGCCGGCCGAGGGTGGCCTCCACGCGAAGCTGCAGGGCCGCTACGGCGGAAACCTCGATTGCCGCGAGCTCCGTGCCGGCGCGACCATGATCCTGCCCGTGTCGCACGACGGCGCCGGGCTCTACTTCGGGGACTGCAAGGCGCTGATGGGAGACAGCGAGATCGTCGGCCCACCCGAGGTCGGCGCGGTCGTCACGGCGAGCGCAGTGCCGGTCGCCCGGCCCGCTTCGATGGAGTGGCCGCGGATCGAGACGGCCGACGAGCTCATCACTCTCGTGTCCGGCCAGCCGCTCGAGTGGAGTGCGCGACAGGCGTTTCGAGAGCTGCTGAACTGGGTGACGGAGGACTTCGACCTGCCGCGGGCGAAGGCCGCGCTGCTGCTGGCGATGGTCGCGGATGCACGAATCGCGCAGATCAGCAACACGGACTACACGTCGTACTGCGTGACCCCGCGCGACGTCCTCGCTCCTTACCTGCGCGTCTAGCGCGCTAGCGAACGAGGCCGCGCGCGGCGACGCGAATAACGTGGTCGACGACGCCCTCGCGCGCGGCGAGCACGCCGTCGTGGAGGTTCATGCAGCCGCAGGCGTGGTTCGGGATGATCTGCAGGTGCTCACCGACGGCGGGGCGCTCGTCGAGCCCCGAGACGTCGACGTAACCGTGTTCCTCATTGATGTGCGCGAGACTTGCAGCCGGCCGGCCGATGACCGCGCCGTGGCCACCGTCGGGATGATCGTCGGAGGTGAACGTCTTGGAGCCGGCATCGACGACGACTTGATTCGCAACCGCATCCGAGATCACGGTCACCTCGACCCACAGCGCACACTCGTCGACCTCGCCGTCGTTGCGATCGAGGAGTGCGTACGTTCCGGAGCGAAGCTCGTTCACGCAGGTCTCGTGCGTGAGGTAGCGAGTCGGCGTCGAGCCGCCGGAGATGCGATCGCAGCGCAGACCCGCGGCCTCGAATAGATCGCGCGTCTCGCGCAGGAGCTCGTCCACCGTCGCGAGACGCGAACGAAGTGCCGGATCCTCGGGGCGGCAGTGGCCCGGGTAACAGCTGATCCCGACCACTTCGACCGCGGGGAGTCGCGAGAGTGCCTGACCGACAGCGAGTGCTCCCGCGGCGGTCGGCTGGCCCGTCCGGTGGAGCCCGACGTCGAGCTCGACGAGCAGCGACGCCTGGAGGCCACGGCGTGCAAGTACGTCTGCGAAGCCCGCTGCCGGCGCGACACTGTCGACCGCGACGGTCATGTCGACGCCCGAAGCCACGATGTCTGCGAGGCGGTCCCACTTGTCGCTCCCGAACGGTGGGTAGTGGACGAGGATCGCCGGCGCACCGGCCTCCTGGAACACCTCGGCCTCGCCCGTCTTTGCGACGGTAAGCCCGGATGCGCCGAGCTCGAGCTGGCGTCGTCCGATCTCCGGCGACTTGTGAGTCTTCGTATGGGGCCAGAGCTCGATCCCGTGAGCGTCGACATACGACTGCAGATCAGTGAGGTTGGCCTCGAGACGATCGAGGTCGATCACGGCCACGGGAGTCTCGACCTCGCTGAGCGAACGCCCGACTTGGCGCTCGAGCAACTCGAGTGTCCGGTCGGCTCCCGGACGGATGGCGGCAGCACTCACGAACCCGAACATTGCCACTCACCGCGACGTGATGCCAGGCTGATTCGGTGCGACCCCACCCAGGACCGGTCCGGCATCATCGAAGCAGCTTGTTTCGACCGAACGTTGAATCAGGAGGGAACGACGCAATGAGCGAAGCAGCGGAGAAGGCAATCCTCGCCGGCGGGTGCTTCTGGGGAATGCAAGACCTCATCCGCAAGCGCCCCGGGATTCTCTCGACCCGGGTGGGTTACACCGGCGGGGACGTTCCGAATGCGACCTACCGGAACCACGGCACACACGCCGAAGCGATCGAGATCACGTTCGATCCCGGGCAGACCTCTTACCGCGAACTGCTCGAGTTCTTCTTCCAGATCCACGATCCGACGACGCTGAACCGCCAGGGGAACGACGTGGGCATGAGCTATCGCTCGGCGATCTACTACCTCGACGACGAGCAGCGTCTGATCGCGGAGGACACGATCGCCGACGTCGAGGCATCCGGTCTCTGGCCCGGCCAGGTCGTCACCGAGGTCGCGCCGGCGGGACCGTTCTGGGAGGCCGAGCCCGAGCACCAGGACTATCTCGAGCGCTACCCCAACGGCTACACGTGTCACTTCGTGCGGCCCGGTTGGGTGCTGCCGCGCCGCACCGACGCGGTCGTCACGTAGGGATCACCGTGCAGAAGAGACTCGTCACGCGCTATGCGATGCGCTCGGACGAAGCGGCGGACGAAAACCAGCGGCGGATCGAAGGCGTGTTCGCCGAGCTGGCTGCAGCCGCGCCGGACAACGTCAGCTACATCGTCCTTCGACTGGCCGACGGCTCGTTCCTCCACGTCTCGTTCCACGACCACGGCGACGACGAGCCGAACCCGATCGCCTCGACCGGCGCGTTTGCGCATTTTCAGGATGGCCACGCCGACCGGCGGCAGGGCGACGTCGATCAACAGCGAGCCGAGCTGGTCGGCGCCTACGTCACCAGGATCGATTGACCCGCCGGTTCACGGGCGACGTCACAGGACCCAGAAGCGATCTCCGCGATCTGCTTCGAGCGCGGCCAGCTGCTCGCGGTGAATCTCGCGCACCCGCGCCGGGGTGATCGCCTCGTCCGGGCTCACCTCTTCGATCGTCAGGCTTGTCTTGTCCTCGTACAAGTGCTCGCCGGCAAGACGCGCCTGGTCGTCGTAGGGCCAGACGAACGCCTGCCGGCTCGCCGCGTGGTAGAGGGCGTCCGCCTCGGGCACGTCGTAGCCGATCGCCTGCAGGTCGGCGCCGCGTGCGAGCTGGTGAAAGGTGATCTCGTCGCAGATCCCCCAGTCGCCAACCGCCAGACAGTCGTCGGAGTGCCAGAGCACCGACTCGCCGACGCTGTTGTAGAACGCGAGCACACCATCCTTACCCGTGATCACCGCCGGGCTCGTTCCCCAACTCACCCGATAGACGGGCTCGTCGACCATCATGTCCGGCGCGACGATCCGCTCGTAGTCGCCTGCGCCTTCCAGATGCACATGGCGCCAGAAGTTGAGCAGGATCGCGCGATGCAGCGGCTCGGTCGTCCGTTCCAACAACTCGGCCGTCGGGATCATGCAGTCGTAGACAGCTTGCTCGAATCTGTTCATCAGCACTCCTCGATCGCCTCGATGCCGTCCATTCGCAAGCTACAGCGGTCTGGACTGCGTGTGCCGAAGGCGTGCCTCGATAGAGTCTCCACCGGTGGCTCGGAAGACCGGACGAACCGACCCCGCTGACATCACTCGGACAGCAGTCGCAAGTTTCGACGACACGAGCGACGCACGGTTACGCGAGCTGATGCAGGCTCTCGTTCGCCACCTCCACGGCTTTGCTGCAGAGGTCGGTCTCACGCAGGAGGAGTGGCGTTCGGCGATCGACACGCTGACCGCGACCGGCCGGATCACGGACGACCACCGTCAGGAGTTCATCCTCTGGTCGGACACCCTCGGGCTCTCGATGTTCATCGATGCGCTCACGAATCCGCTTCCCGAGGGCGCGACCGAGTCGACCGTGCTCGGGCCGTTCTACGTCCCTGGCTCCCCGCTCCGCGCGTACGGGGACGACATCTCGGAACAGGCGGCGGGGACCCCAGCGTGGGTGTTCGGGCGCGTCGTCGACGTGACGAGTGGCGCGGCGATCCCCGGCGCGGAGCTCGACGTCTGGCAGAACGGGGACAACCAGCTCTACGCGGTCCAGGACGCCGAGGCACCCGAGGATCATCTGCGCGGACGGTTCGTGGCCCGCGAGGACGGCTCCTATGCGTTCCGAGCCGTGCGGCCGGCGCCGTATCCGATCCCCGACGACGGCCCCGTCGGACAGATGCTCACCGCAACGGGGCGACATCCGTGGAGGCCTGCGCACATCCACATGATCGTCCGCGCGCCCGGCTACCAGACGCTCGTCACCCACATCTTCGACGCCGAGAGCCGCTATCTGGACTCGGACACCGTGTTCGCCGTCAGACCCTCCCTGGTGCGAACGTTCGAGCGGCGCGAGCCCGATGACCCGGACACACCCGCCGGAGTCGACGGCCCGTGGTGCTCGCTCGAATGCACGCTGTCTCTCGCACCCGGGCCGGCGCGGGCTGTCGCAGACCCGGGACGGACGGCATGACGTCAGGCGCCGATGAATCCGAGCGGACGATCCGCAAGCTGATCGAGAACTGGGTCATCTGGCGCGACGCTGGGCAGTGGGACCGCTTTCGCACGGTCTGGCACGACGACGGGGTGATGATGGCGACGTGGTTCCAGGGAACCGCAGCCGAGTTCATCCGCGTCAACGTCGAGGGGTGGAAGCGTGGGGTTCGGATCCTCCATTTCCTCGGCGGCACGTCGGTCGAGCTCGAGGGCGCCCGCGCCGTCGCGCAGACGAAGATGACGATCTCCCAGCGGGCGACTTTGCACGATGTCGAGTGCGACGTCGTCTGCACCGGTCGGTTCTACGACTTCTTCGAGGCGCGCGACGGGCGTTGGGGCCTAGTCCTGCGCCAGCCCATCTACGAGAAGGACCGACTCGACCCGGTCGATCCTGCGGCACACGTGTCGCTCGACCCGGAGATCCTCGCGCGCTTCCCGGCCGGCTACCGCCATCTCGCCTACCTCCAGACGCTGATCGGGTACGACGTCAAGCGCGACATGCCGGGGCTCGACGGCGCGGAGGTCCAAGCGCTGTACGACGACGGAGCCGCATGGCTCTCCGGCGCCCCGCTCGACGATCGCCTCGGCCCGTTCTACGAGGCCGGGCACCAGGCCGACTCGAGCTCGGCCCGGTCCCAGCCGGCGAGCCCGGAGCCTGCTTGATAGGCGCTCTCGACAAACTCGAGCAGCACACGCCGGGGGTCCGGCGCCGCCCTCACCACCTCGTAGGGCAGCAACGCGAGCGACCCGCCGCCCTGTTCGACCCAGTGGGCCTCGGCCGGCTCAAGCGGCTCGTCACGGAGCGCGGGTGGTTCGGGCGCGGTGTAGGAGTAGTAGGTCGGCTCCCGCACCTTCTCGTCTCCCGCCCAGAACCCGAACGAGACGACCTCGTGTGAGTACGCCTCGCGACTGACGGGGTCGGCGCCTTGCGAGGCCGGGGCGCGACGACCGCCGAACCGTGTGAACGCAAGGTCGAAGGAGTGCCAGAAGAGATGCACCGGGCTCGTCTTGCCGCAGAACCAGCCGGCGAACTCCTCGAACACCGAATCCGTCCAGTCGAGAATCCGCCAGAAGCGTACGACCGCATCAGGGTTGTACGACCGATGCTCGAAGTCCTCCGGAAACGGTGTCACGGTCGGAACGCCATACGGTCGCTCCCGGATGACGACGTCGACGCCGAGCCTGCCGAGCAGCTCGTGCAACTGCCGATCGAACTCGGCGACGGAGAGGCCGTCGTTGAGTGCGAACGAGTCGAGCGCGCCGTCGCTTCTCCTGGCGACGAGCCGATGGTCGACGAAGTCGAAGTCGATCTGGAAGGTCACACCGGACGGCGCGTGCAGGCGGCGCGTAGTCAGTCCGCGCACGTCGACGTAGAGGGGCACATGCCACCAGTGGTTGCGCGGCGCCGTCGATGCCATCCGTACCTTGCCGACGATCTGCACCCACAGGTGGAGCGTCGTCTTCGTCGGCTCCCACTCCTCGAGCGGAAGACCCGGCAACGCGGTCTGCGCTCTCGCCGAGACGGTCAACCCTCGGAATCGGACGCGACGACGAAGGCGACCTCGTCGATGAAGCACCAGCTCCAGTCCTCGCCGGGCTCCGCCGAGCGGACGATCGGATGCCCGGCCTCGCCGGCATGCGCGCGTGCGTGGCGGTTCGGAGACGAGTCGCAGCAGCCGATCTTGCCGCAGCTCATGCACATCCGCAGGTGCAGCCAGCGGCTTCCGGTCTTCAAGCACTCTTCGCACCCCGCGATCGACGCCGGCAGGTCCACGATCTCGATCTGACCGAAGTGACTGCACGCGGTCGCCGACACGACGACATCTTTCCTGACGCGAGGGTGTCGCCGTCGGCGTCCCGGCATCCATAGGATGGACCGACGAGGGCGATAGTGGCGGACACGACAAACGGCGAACGGAGCGCCGGCGTCTCGATGGTCGCCGAGCGTCGAGCCGACGGCCTGCCCCCGTACCTGTTTGCAGAGGTCGATGCGCTGAAGCGCGAACTTCGTCGATCGGGGCGCGATGTGATCGATCTCGGCTTCGGGAACCCGGACATTCCGTCGCCGGCGGTCGCGGTCGAGAAACTGCGGGAGGCGGCGCTTCGCCCGGTCAACCATCGCTATTCGGCGAGCCGCGGGATCGTCCAGCTACGACGTGCGATCGCCGAGCGCTACGAGGCGGTGTTCGGCGTTACGCTCGATCCCGAGCGACAGGTCGTCGCAACGATCGGGGCGAAGGAAGGGCTCTCGCACCTGCTCTGGGCGGTGGTCGCGCCGGGCGACGAGGTGCTGGTTCCGACGCCGACCTACCCGATCCACCGCGTTGCGCCGCAACTCGCCGGTGCAACCGTCGTCACTGCCCCGGCGGACGGCGGTGTCGACGCGCTCGCGGAGGCACTCGAGCGCAGTCGCCCACGAGTCGTGATCGCCTCCTTCCCGCACAACCCGACCACAGCTGTTGCGACGCCGGACGACATGCAACGGCTCGTCGACCTCGCCCTCGAGCGCGAATTCCTGATCGTCCACGACTTCGCGTATGCCGACATCGCCTTCGACGGCCATCGGCCGCCGTCGATTCTTGCGGCTCGGGGCGCGACGGAGTGCGCGGTCGAGCTGTACAGCCTCACGAAGTCGTTCTCGATGGCAGGCTGGCGCGTCGGCTTCGCGGTCGGGCAGGCCGACGTCGTGCAGGCGCTGACGAAGCTGAAGTCGTATCTCGACTACGGAACGTTCCAGCCGATCCAGATCGCCTCGATCGTCGCGCTCCGCGAGGCCCCCGACTATCCGCGTGAGGTCTGCGAGATCTATCGCCGCCGCCGCGACGTCCTCTGCTCCGGTCTCGAGCAAGCCGACTGGCACGTGACTCCACCAGCGGGGACGATGTTCGTCTGGGCCCCCGTTCCGAGCCGTTTCGCCGAGCTCGGCTCGCTCGACCTGGCGCTGCGCCTCGCACGGGAGGCGGGTGTCGCCGTCAGCCCGGGCGCGGGATTCGGGCCCGGCGGAGAAGGTCATGTCAGGTTCGCGCTGGTCGAGAACGAGCAGCGGATCCGCCAGGCCACCCGGTCGATCCGCCAGTTTCTGCAGTAAACGAAGCCAAGGCGGCCCTGTAGATGGGGCCGTTCGACGCCGATAACGTCGCCTGTGACCTCGCGGTTCGCCCCCGCAGCCCTCGCCGTGACCGTGGCGACCTTCGCCGTTGTCGCCGTGCAATACGGGGCCGACGTGGGCGGCCCATCCATCGACCGGTTCATCAACAACTGGCTGTACGACGTCGTCGGCGTGGCCGCCGGCCTGACCTGCGTGTTGCGTGGGCTCTCTGCCAGGGAGCGCACGGCTTGGATCTGGATCGGCGCCGGAGTGCTCGCCTGGACCGCCGGCGACATCTACTGGACCGTTGCTCTCGAGACGGTCAAGAATCCCCCGTACCCCTCGCTTGCAGACGTCGGATACTTCGGCTTCTATCCGCCCGTCTTCATCGGGATCGGGTTACTCGTGCGGGAACGGGTGATTCGCTTCAGCGCGAGCGTGTGGCTCGACGGCTTCATCGCCGCCTGCGCGGTGAGTGCCGTCGCGAGCGGAGTGGTGCTCGCCGATGTCTGGCGCACCGAGAGCGGAGGCCTCGCCGCCGTCGCGACGAACATGGCGTACCCCGCCGGTGATGCGTTGCTCCTCTGCCTGGTGCTCGCCGCATTCGCGTTCTCCGGATGGCACTTCGACCGGACCTGGCTGTTGCTCGCCTGCGGCCTCGCCGTCTTCGGGATCGCCGACAGCATCTATCTGGTCGAGGTGGCGAACGGCACGTACCGGCTCGGTACGGCGCTCGACCTCGGCTGGCCCACCGGTTTCGTGCTGATCGCGGTGGCGGCGTGCTCCCCTCACCGGGGCGTCGCTCGAATGCAGCTCGAAGGAAGACGCGTGCTGGCGGCACCCCTGGTGCTGGCGGCCGTCTGTCTCGCCGTCGAGGTGCAGGATCACTTCGTACGGGTCGGCGTTCTGGCGATCGCAATCGCGTCGATGGGGCTGATCGCGGTGATCGCTCGTCTCGCGATGACGTTCGACGAGCACCTCGACCTTCTACGTGCGTCGCGAACCGAGTCGTTGACCGACGCCCTGACCGGGCTCAGCAACCGGCGGGCGCTTCTCCAGCGGCTCGGCGAGGCGTTCGCCACACCGGACGGGCCGAACCGGGTGCTGCTGCTCTTCGATCTCGACGGATTCAAGTCCTACAACGACACGTTCGGCCACGAAGCCGGTGACATGCTGCTCAGCCGGCTCGGCGCGAGGCTCCTCCGCAGCGTGTCAGCGAGAGGCGAGGCCTTCCGACTCGGCGGCGACGAGTTCTGCATCCTGCTCGAGGGTGAGCTGATCGACGTCGAGTGGGTTCGCGCCGCGGCAACCGCGAGCCTCCGCGAGAGCGGTGAGGGATTCACGATCACCTGCTCGAGCGGGTACGCGCTGATCCCCGGAGAATCGTCAGATCCGAGCGAGGCACTTCGTATCGCTGATCGCAGGATGTACGCGGAGAAAGGAAGCAGGATCCTCGCGGACGACTCGAGCGGCGTTCTCGTGCAAGCCCTCACCGAGCGCGACAGGTACCTCGGCGAGCATTCGCGCGGTGTCGTCGCGTATGCAACCGCGCTCGCCCGCCACGCCGGTCTCGAAGGCAAGGAGGCCGAGCTCGTGCGCACGGCGGCCGAGCTTCACGACGTCGGCAAGCTCGCGCTGCCCGAGGCGATCCTCTCGAAGCCGGAGCCGCTCGAGCCCGAAGAGTGGGCGCTCGTCCGGCAGCACACCCTGGTGGGCGAGCGCATTGTCGGTGTCGCCCACGGCCTGGGCGATGTCGCACGGACGATCAGGTCGACCCACGAGCGCTGGGACGGAATGGGGTATCCGGATCAGCTGTCGGGAGAGCAGATTCCCTACGCGTCGCGACTGATCGCGATCTGCGATGCCTTCGACGCGATGACGACAACACGTCCGTACACCGCGGCGCTGACGCCGCAGGAAGCGATCGACGAGCTTGTCCGAAACGCCGGATCGCAATTCGACCCGCAGCTCGTCCAGTTCTTCGTCAACGGCGTGCTCCGCGAAGCACCTCCGATTCTGAAGTCGCTCCCCGGCACGGCCGCGACGGGCTGACGCCGTCAAGGCGCGATGACGCGCGCGCCACTACTGGTTGAATCCGCGTGTGGGACGGGTCAGCGGCAAGGTTGTGGTCGTCACCGGCGCGGCCGGTGGGCAAGGCGCGGCCGAGGCTGTCGCTCTGGCCGCCGAGGGCGCCGTCGTCGTCGCCACCGACGTGCACGACACAGCCGTCACGGCCGACGGCGTCGCCTACCGGAAGCTCGACGTCTCGGAGCCGGGTGACTGGCACGCGCTGGCCGAGTGGCTCGAGACCGAGCACGGCCGGCTCGACGGGCTCGTCAACAACGCCGGGGTGCCGTTCCGCGCGCGGGTCGACGAGGTCGAGCTCGCCGACTGGAACCGCGTGCTCGCGGTCAACCTCACCGGCACGCTGCTCGGGATCCAGACCGCAGTACCACTCATGCGCGCGGGTGGGTCGATCGTCAACGTCAGCTCGATCGCCGGGCTCACCGGCCACTTTGCCGCCGCCTACACCGTCAGCAAGTGGGGCGTCCGCGGCCTCTCACGCGTCGCGAGCACCGAGCTCGGGCCGCGCGGGATTCGCGTCAACACGATCTTCCCCGGCTACATCGACACGCCGATGACCGCGACCGCCGCGCCGGCGTTCCGCGCCGCGAACATCGAGGCGACTCCGCTCGGTCGGACGGGCCGCGCCGAGGAGGTGGCACCGCTCGTCGTGTACCTCATCTCCGACGAGTCGTCGTTCGTCACCGGCGCCGAGATCGTCATCGACGGAGGGCAGGTCGCGCACGGAGGGGCAAAGGCGTTCTCCGACGCAGTCGGGCGAAGTTGAGCGCGCCCTGGACACGAATCGAGGCGGCGAAGTATCCTTGGCAGCGCGGCGAGCCCCTCCTCGACGTCACTCACGAATGCTGACAGCGTCCTCCACCGCCTGGCAGCTCGGTTTGCTGCTCGGCATCGTCGTGATCGCCGTGGCTGCGGCGATCGTGATCACGATCGTTCTGCTTGCCAGGAAAATCGCCGAGCAGGCGAAGGTGGCCGAGCAGGCAGTCGAAGTGGTGCGGCAACAGACCGTCGAGCTCGCCGGCATCGGTCAGATCAACGATTCGGGCGTGCGGATCCTGCATGCAGCCCGCGCGCTGCGAAAGGCGGCGGTCGGCAAATGATCCTCGCGATGTCGTCGCACGGCTACTGGTGGACCGCACTCGCGATCGGGCTCGTCGCCGCGCTCGTGGTGGCGGCGCTGCTCGCGCTGCTGATCCAGTACGTCGTCAGCATCGACAAGTCGGTCGGGAACCTGCTCGAGATCGCGGGCAAGGTCGGCGCGAACACCGCGAACATCCCACAGCTGACCGCAACCGCCCCGGTGCTGGCACTGATCGTCGACGAGGCCGTGATCCAGGACGGCTACATGAACGCCCTCACCGACGGCTATGGCGGAGCGGCGGCATGAGCTCGACCCACCTGCTCGTTCTGCTGAGTGTGCATTCTGGCGGCCGTGGTCGTGGTCGTAGTGCTAGCCGTTGCGCTGATCGTCGTCCGGCAGCGTCTCACGTCGATCTCCACGAACCTCGCGACGCTCGGCGGCGCACTCCAAGGCGTCGAGGCCGAACATCTGCGCCCGCTCGAGGGTGCGGTCACGGCGATCAACGCACAGTTCGACATCATCCTCGGCGCCCTGCCCGGGATCGGACGCAAGGCGGCGATCGTCGCCGAACGGAGACCACGATGACCCTCTGGTGGATCGGCGACGTCATCCTGCTCGTCGTGCTGCTGCCGGTCGTCGTCTACCTGCTGAACGGCGTCCTCAAGGCTGCGCAGAGCATCGTGCCGAGCGTTCGGCAGATCGCGACCGTCGCTGCAGCCGGGTCGAAGGACCTCGACTCCGCCGCACTGCTCCTGACGACACAGGATCAGGTCGCGCGAACGGTCGCGGGCGTCGCGAATTACGGCGGCTCGCTCGACGTCATCCTCGACGACGCGGACTGAGAGGAGACGGGATGCCTGCAGCGGGAGTAGTCATGATCATCGCGGTCGTCCTGATCGTGCTGGCGCTCGTCTACTACCTGCTCTCGACGATCGTGGCGCTGCGTAAGATCACCGCCGGGCTCGACGAGGTGATCGCCGACGTGACGGGGATCGTCGAGAAGAGCGCGCCGGTGAACGGCATCGTGACCGCGATCAACGAGCAGCTCGACGCGGGCGTCGACCTGCTCGAGGGCCTGCTGGTCAAGAAAGCAGGGATCGTCGACGCAGTCGGCCTCGTCGACGGGCTCTACCCCGGAGCCGCCGCGGCGGGGTTCCGCAACTTCCCCGACAGCTCGACGATCGACGCACCACGGATCGGCGAGGTCTACACGAAAGGCACGCTCACACTCGCGCGGCTCGGCCGTGAGGCGCCGATCGCCGCCGCGAGCCCCAACGGCCCGGCACTGCGAAACGTCGAGGGAGGCAGCCTCGCTGCGCGTCTGCTCTACCCCGACGAGCGCCAGGCGGCGCCACCGAAGATGCCCCGCTCTCCCGTCATCGGCACCGACGCCCCGGTCCAGTACGAGCAACGCGAAGATATCGGCGCACCTCGCAAGCGCCTCCCCACCCGCACGACCTGATCTGAGAAAGGAGCTCGTGCGTGCAGACCCCTGCGGCATTCGGCTACGAGCGCGCGACGAGCGTCGACGGCGTGATCGCCTCGCTCCAGAAACTCGGCTCCGGGGCCCGCGTGATCGCGGGCGGGCACAGCCTGCTGCCGATGATGAAGCTGCGCCTGGCGAATCCTGCGCACCTGATCGACATCAACGACCTGAGTGAGCTCGCGTACATCCGCGAAGAGGGCGGCGAGGTCAGGATCGGCGCGCTGACCCGCCACGTCGACCTGCTGAAGTCCGACCTCCTCGCCCTCCGCCTTCCGATCTTCCGCGATGCCGAGACGGTCATCGCCGACCCGGTCGTCCGGAACCGCGGCACGATCGGCGGCTCGCTCTGTCAGGCCGACGCGGCGGAGGACCTGTCGGCCGTATGCAGCGCGGTCAAGGCCCAGGTGGTGATCCGAGGGACGGCCGGCGAGCGAAGAGTGAGCATGGAGGATTTTCACGTCGGGCCGTACACCACCGCAGTGGGCGACGCCGAGCTGCTGACCGAGGTTCGGATCCCGGTGCGGCCGGCCTGCGGCAGCGCGCACGAGAAGGTCGAGCGCCGCGCCGGCGACTGGGCGATCGCAGCCGCGTCCGCGGCGATCTGGATCGAGAACGGCCGGATCTCCGACGCCGGGATCGCCCTGAGCGCGGTCGGGCTGACGACGATCCACCTCTCCCGGGCCGAGGAGCTTCTGCGCGGCCAGGCCCCGTCCAACGAGCTCTTCGCACAGGCGGGCGAGATCGCATCCGCGGACTGCTCTCCGACAGCCGACGGCCGGGGGCCGGTCGACTACAAGCGCCATCTCGCCGGTGTCCTGACGGCTCGCGCGCTGGCGCGCGCGAGCTCCCGCGCCCAGACTCAGGGGGTCACGTGATGCACGTCTCGATCAACATCAACGGCGAGCAGGTCTCCCGCGAGATCGAGCCGCGCCTGCTGCTCGTGCACTTCATCCGCGACTCACCCGGCCTGACCGGCACGCACTGGGGCTGCGACACGTCCAACTGCGGCGCCTGCGTTGTGTTGCTCGACGGCGCCCCGGTCAAGTCCTGCACCATGTTGGCAGCGATGGCCGAAGGCCACGAGATCCGGACGGTCGAGTCGCTCGAGGTCGACGGCGTGCTCGACCCGGTGCAGCAGGGGTTCCACGAGCTCCATGCACTGCAGTGCGGCTTCTGCACGCCCGGGATGCTGATGACGGCCCGGGGCCTGCTGGACGAGAACCCGAACCCGACCGATCAGGAGATCCGAACGGCCATCTCCGGCGGTATCTGCCGTTGCACGGGCTACAAGAACATCGTGGCAGCGATCCGCTGGGCGGCCGAGCACGAAGCCGCCGCGAAGCAGGAGGTGACCGCGTGACAACGGTTGCAGACAACACCGTCGAGAACCTTCCGAGCCCTCAGACGGAGCGCCCGATCGGCTTCGGCCGCCTGAAGCGCAAGGAGGATGCGCGGTTCATCCGCGGCAAGGGCACCTATCTCGACGACATTCGCCTGCCGGGGATGGTCTACGGGGCGATGCTCCGAAGCCCGTTCGCCCATGCGCGCATCGTCTCGATCGACACCTCGAGGGCGCTCGCACATCCGAACGTCGCGGCCGTCGTCACCGCCAAGGATCTCGAGACGCTCGGGCTGGCGTGGATGCCGACGATCTCGTACGACACCCAGGCCGTCCTCGCAGGCGACAAGGTGCGCTTCCAGGGTCAGGAGGTCGCGTTCGTGATCGCCACGGACGAGTACTCCGCGAACGACGCGCTCTCGCTGATCGACGTCGAGTACGAGCCTCTGCCTGCGATCGTCAACGCGCGCAAGGCGCTCGACCCGGACGCGCCGCTGATCCGTGACGACAAGGCAGGGCAGCGCGACAACCTCGCAAGCCCGTTGTGGGAGGCCGGCGACCAGGCGGCGACAGATCGTGCGTTCGCGGAAGCCGACACCGTCGTTCAGCGCGACATCATCTACCCGCGCTGCCATCCGGCTCCACTCGAGACGTGCGGCATGATCGCCGACTTCAACCCCGAGACCGGTCAGCTCGACATCTACAACGGCAACCAGGCGCCGCATGCTCACCGCACGGTGTATGCGCACGTCGCCGGACTGGCCGAGCACATGATCCGGATCCAGTGCCAGGACATCGGAGGCGGCTTCGGCAACAAGGTGCCCGTGTACCCCGGCTACGTGTGTGCGATCGCCGGCTCGATCGTCGCCGGCGTGCCCGTGAAGTGGGTCGAGAACCGCTCCGAGAACCTGATGTCGACCGGCTTCGCCCGCGACTACGTGATGCACGCGGAGATGTGCTCGAAGGACGGCAAGATCACCGGCCTGCGGGTCGACGTGATCGCCGACCACGGCGCGTTCGACTCGACCGCACAGCCGACGAAGTTCCCGGCCGGGTTCTTCCACATCGTTTGCGGGTCGTACGACCTCGAAGCGGCGCACGTGCAGGTCAAGGCCGTGTACACGAACAAGGCGCCGGGAGGTGTGGCGTACCGGTGCTCGTTCCGAATCACCGAGGCCGTCTACCTCGTCGAGCGGATGGTTGACGCCCTCGCGCTCGAGATGAAGGTCGACCCGATCGAATTGCGCATGCGCAGCTTCATCGCACCGGAGCAATTCCCGTACGAGACAACCACCGGCTGGACCTACGACTCCGGGAACTACGCGGAGACGATGCGCGTGGCGATGGAGATCGCGGGCTACGAGGAACTTCGGCGAGAGCAGGCGGAGAAGCGCGCGCGTGGCGAGCTGATGGGCATCGGCGTGTCGTTCTTCACCGAAGGCGTCGGCGCGGGGCCGCGCAAGCACATGGACATCCTCGGGCTCGCGATGAACGACGGTGCCGACCTGCGCATCCACCCATCGGGGAAGGCGGTCGTCTCGATCAGCGCCCAGACCCAGGGCCAGGGGCACGAGACGACGTTCGCCCAGATCGTCGCCGAAGAGCTCGGCATCCCGCCCGAGGACGTCGAGGTCCGGCACGGCGACACCGACCGCTCGCCCTACGGGCTCGGAACGTACGGCAGCCGTTCGACGCCCGTCTCGGGCGGCGCCGTCGCGATCGTCTCGCGCAAGGTGCGCGACAAGGCGCGCCTGATCGCCTCGACGATGCTCGAAGCGAGACCCGAGGATCTCGCGTGGGAGAAGGGCCGCTGGTACGTGAAGGGCGATCCCGAGAAGGGCGTATTGATCGA
Source organism: uncultured Thermoleophilia bacterium (assembly GCA_963715115.1). Lineage (GTDB taxonomy): Bacteria > Actinomycetota > Thermoleophilia > Gaiellales > Gaiellaceae > PALSA-600. Next base: position 52,711 of record CAVQRE010000019.1, on the reverse strand, counting down.
GGAGATCGCGGAGCGCGCCTACAGCGGCGACGAGCTGCCGGCGGGGATGGAAGGCGGTCTCGACGCGCAGGTCATCTACGACCCGCCGAACCTCACGTATCCCTATGGGGCGTACATCGCCGTGGTCGACATCGACCCCGACACGGCGCAGGTCACGGTCCGGCGCTTCATCGCCGTCGACGACTGCGGCGTGCGCATCAACCCGATGATCGTCGACGGTCAGATCCACGGCGGTCTCGCCGAAGGCGTCGGGATCGCGCTGATGGAAGTGATCACGTTCGACGACGAAGGGAACTGCCTCAACTCGTCGTTCATGGACTACCTGATCCCGACCGCGCTCGAGTGCCCCGACTTCGAGCTGGGCGAGACCGTGACGCCCTGCCCGCACCATCCGCTCGGAGCGAAGGGAGTCGGCGAGTCGCCGAACGTCGGGTCTCCGCCCGCGATCGTAAACGCGATCGTCGACGCACTGCACATGACGCACGGCGTCGACCACATCGACATGCCCTGCACCCCGGCACGGGTTTGGGCGGCGATGCAGGGGCGCCCAGAGCCACCGCAATGATGAGTGCCGCCGTGTCGCGGCGGGCCGCCGAGCTCGCCGCCGAGGGCGCGGCATTCGTGACCGCCACAGTCGTCCGCGCCCAGCGCCCGACGAGCGTGCGAGCCGGAGACGTCGCGCTCGTGCTCGGTGACGGTTCGATCGAGGGGTTCGTCGGCGGCGTTTGCGCACAACAGAGCGTGCGCGTCTACGCCTTGAAGGCAATCGAGACGGAGGAGGCGCTGCTCTTGCGAATCGTTCCCGATGGACCCGTGGGCGAGGACCCCGACACCGGCCGCGAGATCGCAGTCGAAGAGGGAGCCGTGACGGCGCAGAACCCGTGTCTCTCCGGCGGCGCGATCGAGATCTTCCTCGAGCCGGTGCTGCCCGCACCCCGCGTCCTCGTGGTCGGCGACACGCCGATCGCAGCGGCGCTTGTCTCGCTCGGCGCCGAGCTCGACCTGACCGTCGTCCCGGTCGCCGCAGGAGGACCCCGAGCCTGCTGCCGGCGACCTTGCTCTCGTCGTCGCCGCGCACGGCCGCGACGAGCTGCACACGCTCCGGCAAGGCCTCGAGGTCGGCATCCCCTACGTCGGCCTCGTCGCCAGCCACAAGCGCGGCGCAGGCGTCCTCGCCGACCTACGGGCCGACGGCGTTTCGGAGGCACACCTCGGGCTGATCGACGTGCCGGCAGGCATCGACATCGGCTCGCGCACGCCGGCGGAGATCGCCCTATCGATCCTGGCGAGGATCGTCGCCACTCGCCGCGGCGAGCGCGCCGCCGCACCGGGCAACACGCAAATCGCCGTCGCCGCCCCCACCCCGACACTCGCCGTCGACCCGATCTGCGGCATGACCGTCGCCGCCGTCCCGGACACACCGTCGCTCGTGCACGAGGGCGAGACCGTCTACTTCTGCTGCGACGGCTGCAAGACCAAGTTCGAGTCGCAGCACCAGGCTGCATGACACCGGAGGTGAACGGCGAGGCCGCCAACGAACTCCGGCGGCTGGCCCCCGACATCGAGACGCTCGCGCGACGGCTCGCCGGGGTCGACTACCTCGTCGACGAGGCTCTCGCCACGTCGATGTTCCTGAGCCTGCGCCTGCCGCAACCCTTGCTGCTCGAGGGCGAGGCCGGCGTCGGCAAGACGGAGGCCGCGAAGTCGCTTGCGGCGGTGCTCGACACACCCCTGCACCGCCTGCAGTGCTACGACGGGATCGACGCGGCAGAGGCGCTGTACGAGTGGAACTATCCGCGCCAGCTCCTCGCGATCCGGCTCGCGGAGTCGAGCGGTTCGGCCCTCCGCGAGGAAGAGCTGTTCGGCCCCGACTACCTGATCCGCCGTCCGCTGCTTCGCGCGCTCGAGCATCCGGGCCCCCGGCCCGCCGTGCTGCTGATCGACGAGATCGATCGCGCCGACGACGACTTCGAGGCATTCCTGCTCGAGCTGCTCGCCGACGCGAGCGTGACGGTCCCGGAGATCGGCACGATCAGGGCGACGCACCCGCCGATCATCGTGCTGACGTCGAACCGGACGCGTGACCTCCACGACGCGGTCAAGCGACGCTGCCTCTACCAGTGGATCGCCTATCCAACGCCGCAGCGCGAGGTCGAGATCGTGCGCCGCAGAGTCAAGGGCGTCTCGGAGACCCTGGCCGTCCAGGTGGCGAACGCCGTCTCCCGGATGCGGGAGAGCGACATCCAGAAGCCGCCGGGTATCGCCGAGGCGATCGACTGGCTGGCTGCGCTCAACCTGCTCGGCATCGAACGGCTCGACGCCGCGGCGGCCGAGCGCACACTCGGATCGGTGCTGAAGTACAGCGAGGACCAGGAGGTGATCCGCGCGGCGGGTCTCGAGCAGCTCGTGGGCAGCGGTGAGTGACTCAGCGCCGGCGTTCGGCGTCGAGACGATCGAGCTCGACCTCCCGGAGCTCGCGGGAGCCCTGAGCCGACGTCTGCACGACGCCGGCGTGCCCGTCACGCCCGGACGCTCGATCGACTTCACGAGAGCGCTCACGCTCGTGCGGCCGATCGCGCACAGGCAGCTGTACTGGACTGCGCGCGCGGTGTTCGTGACCGACCAGACGCAGGTGCCGGTCTTCGACGCCGTGTTCTCCTCGATCTTCGGCACCGGGCCACATGCCGCGGCCGCTGTCCCCGATGCTCCCACGCGCGCCGCGTCGCCGGACGGCCGCCCACGTTCGGAGCATGCCTCCTCGAACGAGATCGACCGGCGCGGCTTCCCGTCGCCCGCGCAGGGAAGGACCGACAGCGCCGACGAGGTCGAGCTGGAGCTGCCGGTCGCAGCGTCGAGTGACGAGGAGCGGTTGCGTCACACGAGCTTCGACGCGCTGCAGCCACACGAGCTCACTCAGCTGTACGAGCTCATGTCGCAACTGGAGCTCGCAACGCCGCCTCGGCACACGCGACGCTACGAGCACAGACGCCGCGGTGATCGCATCGACCTGCGACGAACGCTGCGCGGCGGCCTGCGAACGGCGGGCGATCCGGTCCGGCTCGCGCGGAGACGACGCCGCATCTACCCGCGCAGGCTCGTCCTGCTGTGCGACATCTCCGGCTCGATGGAGCCGTACGCGCGCGCATACCTTCAGTTTCTGACGTGCGCGGCCGGCGCCGGCCCGAACGCCGAGGCGTTCGTCTTCGCAACGAGGCTGACGCGCATCACCCGCGCGCTTGCCTCGCGCAATCCCGGACGCGCGATCGAGCGGGCCGCGGCGGCGGCACCCGACTGGTCGAGCGGAACCCGGATCGGCCATGCGCTGCGCGAGTTCAACGACCGCCACGGACGCCGCGGGATGGCGCGCGGCGCTGTGGTCGTGATCATGTCCGACGGCTGGGAGCGAGGCGACCCGCTGCTCGTCGGTCGCGAGATGGAGCGCCTGGCCCGCCTCGCCCACCGGATCGTGTGGGTCAACCCCCGCGTCGGCGCCGATGACTTCGCAGTCCGTTCCGGGGGCATGGTGGCCGCCCTCCCGTATTGCGACGCGCTCGTCAGCGGTCACACCTTCGAAGCGCTGGCCGAGGTCGTCGAGGCGATCGGGTCCGTGTCGTGGGATGCACCACCGGTGCAGCGAACCGAAGCGGCCGAGGAGCTCGAGCCCTGGGCGAGCGCGACCCCCGTCCCGGGGAGCTCGGTCGGTATGCCGAGCGGGCACGGTCCCAGCAAGGGCAAGACCACGCCGGGCTGGGTGACGGAGTGACCGAGGCCGAGATCAAGCTCTGCATCTATCCCGGCTGCGACCGGCCTGCCATGCCCGCCCATCAGCTGGGCGGGCCGCAGCCGTCCTTCTGCGACCTGGACCAGCACAACGCCTTGACCGCACACCAGGAGCGTCAGAGACTCGCGAACAGCGAGATCGACCTACGAGAAGGAGGCGAGATCGATGGCTGACGAGGCCTACCGCGCGGTGTTCCTGCGCGTGCACCCGACCGGGAAGATGGTGCTCAGCCTGACGACGGAGCCCGACGGCAACGAGGGACGTTACGCCGAGCTCGTCGCCGGTGAGCTCGGTGTTCCGCCGCTCGACGTCAAGGTGGTTCCCGCGGACACGAACCGGTTCGGCATCGGGCACGGGTACAACACAACGCCGTCCGAGGGCACCGCGGCAGCGGTCGTGAGCGCCTCTGACAAGATCCGCGCGAAGGCGCAGCTGCTCGCCGGGATGGCGCTGGACGCTACGCCCGAATCGCTCGAGTGGTCGAACGGCGCGTGGGGCGGAGCCGATCGCACCGACCCGACGCAGGTGAAGACGATCGAGGAGATCGCGCTCTATGCACACGGCACCGGCCCCTTGCCCCCCGGGGTCGAGGGTGGTCTCGATGCGCAGACGGTCTACCGCGACTGATCTTCGAGACCGATGCCGCGAGTGCGGACGAGCAGGAAGATGAAGAAACCGGCGACGAACGCCAGGACGAGCGCAAAGCCCCACGAGATCCCGATCGCGGCCATCCCGAACAGCAGGTAGAGGCCGAAGAGCAGCGACCAGAGGAAGCTCGAGATGCCGGGGTCGATGATCGCGGCACGCCGAGGCGGCGCGGTCGCGACGGATTCAGCCAGCGATCGTTCTTCGGAGGCGTCGACCTCGATCTCTACCTCGTCGGAGACCTTCAAGGCCCCGAACAGCGCCGAATAGGGCTTCATGCCCCAGTCGGTCTGCTTGACGACAGCCTTGGCGGTGAGCTCGCCGCCCGGTCCAACCGCGACGTCGAACCCGATCGGGTGCGTGACGCCGACGAGTGTCAACTCGCCCTGCACGTTCAGCGTGTTCCCGCCCGGGGCGACGTCGACCGAGGTCGACCTGAAAGCGATCTCCATGCCGAGCAGGACCTCGCTGTCGATCGTCTCCTCGATGTTCGCCTTGTCCTCGTCCTCGAGCGGCTGCATCCCACCCGTCCCGTGGAGCACACGCAAAGACGCGGGGTCGGCAGCGAAGACGAGACTCGTGGCAGCCTGGCCGTCTCCGAGCTCGAGCGTCGCCTCCCAGCCGGTGACGTGCAGGAGCAGGTCGTGGCCGGCCTTGGCGGCGGCCCCCCCACGGCCTGTCCGGACGACGAGCGTCGCGTTTTCAGGCCCGAGCTTGTACGTACCTGCCGCGATCGGAATGCGCGGAGCCTACTGAACCGCTTCGCTAATCTCTGTGCCTGCGATGGCCGTCGAGCTCGACCACTCCTTCACCACCACGAAGCCGATCGACGAGAGCTACACGGCGATCCTCGACCTGAACCGGCTCGTCCCGTGCGTCGAGGGCGGCAGCGTCGTCGAGGAGACGAGCCCGACGTCGGTCCGTGCGCAGATCTTCATCAAGATGGGCGCGATGTCGATGACCTTCAGCGGCACCCTCGACGTCGTCGAGCAGGACGCCGCCGCGCATCACGCGGTTATGAACGTCAAGTCGAAGGAGGAGGGCGGCCAGGGATACGCAAACGCGACGGTCACCTTCGACCTCGTGGACGGCGGTGGGACGATCCACACCAACGCCCAGATCACCGGCAAAGCTGCTTCGATGGGCGAGGGAGTGGTCACCGGCGTCCTCGACGCCCTGATCACCGACTTCGCGGGCAAGGTCGGAACCATCTGAGCCAAGAGGCCGGCGCGTGGCGACGATCAGGATGCGCGCGATTCGAGAGGGCGAGGTGCCCTTCGACGGCGGAACCGCCGTGCAGGACGACCCCGATCGGCCGGTCTTCAACGGCAACGGCCCGGACGACTACGTGTGTGTCGAATGCGGCAACGTGCTCGCCGTGTCGATGAACGTCGTACAGATGACGAAGAAGGTCCGCATCCGGTGCGGCCGCTGCTCGACCGTCAATGTCTCGGTGATCGACGGCTACGAAGTCGCCCAGCTACAAGCTCAGGCCCAGCGCCGGGAGCAGTAACGCACGGTGCCGCCGGTAGGCGGCCGCGCCGTCGCCGTCCACCGCAGCAATCCGAACGACTGGAGGATGGCCCATCGCCGGGGCAGCGAGATCAACGAGTGCGTCCCGGTAGGCGCGCTCCCGCTGCACGCCGCCAAAGCCGAAACCCTTGGCTGCCAATCCGCGGCCGAGGCTGTCGGTCTTGGCGCACCACATGCGACACAGCTCCCTGTACTCGTCGAGATCGAACCCCACCGACTCGTCGTCGCGGTACAAGTCGAGCGCAGTCAGCCGGAAGCTCGTGAAATGCGGAGCGTCGTCGACCTCGATCACCGTCCCGGTCGGCTCGTGCAGGAGGTCGACGGGAAGCAAGAGGTTCTCACGAGCCGCATGGAGAACCGAAACGTCACCCTTGAGACGAGCGTAGATCTCGCCGAGGACCTCGAGCGCTGCCGTCACGGGCGCGACGAGCGCGGGGTCCAGTCTGGCTTTCGCGACGCGTTCGAGCCCGATGTGCCCCTGCTCGCACAGCCAGTCGAACGATGAACGCCGCAGCTGAATCCCGTCCGCGGCTGCTGCCCGCCCGAACGCCGAGTTGACGTTGCCGGGCGCCACGATCCGATCGTAGCTCCGGCGATCGGCGAAGCACCGACGTATCACAGGCGAGCGCTGGTGCTCTCGATCTCATCGATGGAAGCAGTAGTTCAATAACCGTCCTCGCGGTCGCACTGGCGAGTGCGGGTGCCTTCACGTTGAGAGGTGGGAGGTCGAAGCTCGCGCCCGTGCAGCCCGTTGTCGTACACGGCAGCGGGATCTCGCCGATCATGGCGCTCACTCCGGCGCGGCTGGCCGCAGGTGCACTCGGCACCGGCTACCAGCTGCCCCAGACCCAGCACGGTCCGACGATTGCCTCGGTGCTCGCTTCGATGGATCCGAAGACGAGGCGCTACACCGAGAAGATCATGGCGCTGACGTTCACACAGCTCGCCGCAGGAGCCGCGGGTCATCCGTAAGGGCCCGCGAGGGGGAGGGATGCCCGGTGCGACCGGCCCTCCCCCTCCACTTCTGGATCTACGCGGCGCTGTGGGCGATCGCGAAGAATTCGAGGTAGGACTCGACCTCCGCCAAGAGCTTGCGGCCGAGACGGCCGAGCGATGGGCCCGCCGCAGACTCGCGGGTGCGTGCCACCTCGAGCTCCTCGTCCGTCAGTCCCGGGCGATGAAGCGGCTTCAACCCCATACTGGTGCGGAACGCGTCCCACTCCGCTGCGCGCGGGGTGTTCACGCCGCGCTCCTGCGATGGCCGCGGTCCTCGAGCGCTCTCCATGAGACACTTGGGCCGGCGGTGAACGGTGGACGGGTGAGCACGCGGTCCTCACCGAAGCGACGGTTGATGCTCGAGCCGAGAACCGAGATGTCGTCTCCGTAGACGTGAACCGAGATCGCGAGGCTGGTACCGCAGTTCTCCACGCGGTGCACGTCCTCGTCCGGAGGCACGAGCACCGACACCGTGCCGGGCTCCGCCACGGACGACCGACGCTGGAGGAGGAACGGATCATCGTCGCCATAGAGGTCGTAGGTGATCTCCTGTTCGAGCCCGCGCCAGACACCCACGACACACCAGCAGCGGTGGTCGTGAATCGGTGTCGCCTGTCCCGGCTTCCACACGAGCGCGACGATCGAGTAGTGCCCGGCCGGGTGGACGTGGACGATGTGCTGGCGGTAGTGGTCTCTCGCGGGCTCGCAGTGGCGAGACTCGAGCAGCCCAGGGTCGCCGAGTGCCGAGCGCAACAGCATCCCGGCCCGTGCGGCGATCGTCGAAGCCTCGTCGTCGGCCGCCACCAGCACGTCCAGCGCGCGCGTCAGGTTGCGGAGTGAACGCGTCCGGCCCACAGGACGTGACTCATCGACGAGCTCGAATGCATTGACCGCCATGCCTGCAAGTCTGCGTCATCGTCGGCCGCTCGTCATCGGCCGCAGGCCCATACTTCCTCGTTCGCTCTGATGAACCTGAGCTCGTTCGCGAGGACGACCGCCGGCCTTCTACGGCCGGAGCTGGAACAGGTTCCCGGTGCTCACGGACATCAGGTAGAGCTCGCCGGCGTTGTCCACCGCAAAGCTCGAGAGCCCCGGCACCGTGAACGGCTCCTTGCGCACCGCAGTTGCTTTGCCGTTGACAACCTTGAGACTCCAGACGTTGCCGGAGCAGTTGTCGCCGAAGAAGTAACGGCCGGCATTCGCCGGCAGCGTGCTGCCCCGATACACATAGCCACCGTCGACCGCGCAGCCCTGTGTGTGCGCGTACTCGAAGATCGGCGGCGCATAGCCTCCGGGCCCCACGAGCGGTTGCGCCTCGTTGTACATGTGGTCACCCTCGTAGCGGCTCCAGCCGAAGTCGACGAGCTTGGTGGTGCCATGCGGCAGGTAGTCGATCTCCTCCCACGTCTCCTGGCCGACGTCTCCGATGTAGAGGTCTCCGTTGGCACTGTCGAACGAGAACCGCCACGGGTTGCGCAGCCCGTAGGCGATGAGCTTCCAGTGTGCGCCCGCGACGCGAACGTTCAGCTTCTCGATCTTCGCGAACGGCCGAGCTAGGCTCTGGCCGTTCTGCTCCGGATCGCCTCCTCCTCCGCCGTCACCGTTGCCCCAGTACAGCCACCCGTCGGGACCGAACTGCAGCTGCCCGCCGTTGTGATTCGGTGCGAAGTCCTTCACGAAGAGCAGCTGCTTCGCAGAGGACGGGATCGCCGCTCGGCCATTCGAGCGGTACCGGACGATCCTCGTGTCGCCGTTCACATCCGTGTAGTCGACATAGAAGAGGTGATTCGTCGAGTAGCCGGGGTCGAACGCCATCGACAGCAGCCCCTGCTCGCCGCCGCTTCTCACCCTGGGGCGAATGTCGAGAAACGGTTGCGTCCGCACACTGCCGCCCTGCCAGACGACGATCTCGCCCGCCTGCTCGACGACGTAGAGCACACCGCTCGCACCGGGCGGCGCTGTTGCGTAGACCGGCGCATCGAAGTGCGCCACCTGGACGAGGCGGCCACTCGCGTTGCGCGCCGACCCTGCGCCCACTCCTGCGGCGAGGACCAGCGCAAAGAACGGCAGGGCAAGGAGAGCGACCCGGATCCGTCTCACCCCCACGCCCGGCAGTCTACGATCGGCGTCGGCGAGCGGAGAGGAGCGGCGTGCCTGAAGGGCTGTCGGCAACCGAGGTCGGCAAGGAGATCGGCGAGCATGCGGAGCACGGCTCTCGTCAGAGTCGTGCGCTCTCGATCACCGAGGCGATCCTGCTCTCGCTCGTGGCGATCCTCGCAGCGTGGTCCGGCTACTCGGCCGCCAAGTGGGGCACCGAGTCGTCGCTCAAGCTCGCGAAAGCTTCAGCAACGCGCACGAAAGCCAACCGCGAGTTCCAGCAGTCCCTCGACTTCCGTGTCGGCGACGCCCTGACGTTCAACGCCTGGCTGGGCGCCTACCTGCTCGGAAACAAGAACGGGGCGCGGATCGCCGAGAAGCGCTTCCGCAAGAACTTCGCCACGGCGTTCGACGCGTGGATCGCGACCCACCCGTTCACGAATCCGAACGCGCCGCCGGGGCCACAGGCGATGCCCCAGTACCGGGCGCCGGGGGCGGACGTGTCGATGGCGCTCGACGCACAAGCGGACGCGTACTACACGGACGGCGAGCACGCGGCCGAGGTCGGCGACAAGTACGTCCGCGACACCGTCATCCTCGCGAGCGTTCTCTTCCTTGTCGGCATCAGCACGCACTTCCCGCTCCGCGGGGTGCGCATCGGCCTGATCACGGTCGCCGCCGCACTCCTGATCTTCGGCGTGATTCAGATCCTCCAGCTGCCCGGACCGCCGGGCTGATCACGTCGCCAGCACGACGATGTCGTCCATCCGCTCGAGACGCTCGCGGCGGTGCGTGATCAGCAGGACCGAAGCCGCGCCCGCCGCGTCGAGGACGTCGTCGAGCAAAGCCGCCGCGGTGTCCGAGTCGAGGTGAGCGGTCGGCTCGTCGAGCACGAGCACGGGGGCGTCGGCGAGGAGAGCACGCGCGACGACGAGCCGGCTCCGCTGTCCGCCCGAGAGCTCTCGGCCCTGCTCACCGACCATCGTCTCCAGCCCTTCGGGAAGGCTCGCCACCCAACCCCAGATTCGGGCCCGGCGAAGCGCCTCTTCAATCTCTGCGTCGGCAGCATCGGGACGTGCCAGCCGGATGTTCTCGCGAATCGAGGTCGAGAAGAGATGCGACTCCTGCCCTGCGACGGCCACAGTCCGGCGAACGTCCTCCTGCCGCAGCTCACGGACATCGCGGCCGCCGATCGTCACGCGACCGGCCTCGGGATCGAGGAAGCGAAGCAGGAGGTTCGCCACCGTCGACTTGCCGGCACCGCTCGGACCGAGGAGGGCGATCCTCCCGCCCGGCTCGAGTCTGAGCGTCAGCCCGTCGAGAACCGGTCGCTCGTCCGGCTCGTACCGCGCTCGAACAGCTTCGAGCGCAACGGTGACAGGCCCCTGGTCGAGCTCGATGGGGACATCGGGATCCTGCACCGCCGGCTCGCGGTCGGTCAGTTCGAGGAGGCGGCGCCCGGCTGCCAGGCTCGCGGCAAGTTCCCGGCCCGCCTGGGCGAGCGGCTGAACGCCTTCGAACGACGCGAGCGCGAGAAGCGCGAGCGTCGCGATCATCACCCGGTTCAAGTCGGCGCTCGCATGCGCCTCGACGGCGAGGGCGAGCACACCAGTGACGGTCGCGCCTGTCACGAACAGTCGAAGGCCATCGCCGAGACCGTCGGCGAGCGCAGCCCGGGCGGCCAAGCGGGTGAGCGCGCGGTCGGCGGACCGGACGCGCGCGACTGCATCGGCGCCGCGACCGTAGACGGACAGCTCTCCCGCTCCCGTCAGCAGCTCGATGAGCTCGGCTGTGAGCTCGCCACGAGCGGCCGCTTCCGTGCGCGCGGCGCGGCGACCGATCGCGCCAGCAATCAGCGGGACTCCGACCCCGGCGGCGAGCAGACCGACAGCCAGAACGACAGCTGCCCGCGGTAGGAACGCCGCGACGACGGCGACCGACACGAAGCTGGCAACGACGGCTGCGAGCGCGGGGACGAGCGCGCGCAGATAGAGGAACTGCAGTGCGTCGACGTCGGCGACAACGCGCGACAGAAGGTCGCCGTGCCGGTATGCCTCCAGCTCGGCCGGCGCAAGCGGTTCGAGCCGCTCGTAGACGCGGACGCGCACGCGGCCCAGCACGCGGAAGGCGAGATCGTGTGACGCGAGCCGTTCGAGGTAGCGGACGATCGGCCGCCCGAGCCCGAAGAAGCGCACGCCGACGATCGCGACGGTCAGCGACAGCACCGCCGGCTGCTCGGCCGCGCGTGAGATCAGGTATCCAGCTGTCGACATCAACCCGACGCCGAACAGGACCGTGAGTGCAGCGAGGACGGTCGCGAGTGCAAACCGGCCGCGCGGCGCCGGGGCGAGCGCGAGGACGCGACGGATCACGCGACCGCCTCCGCATCCCGCTCGACGCACTTGCCGCCGACGAGCACTGCAACACGATCTGCGAGCTGGGCGAGCTCCGGACGATGCGTGATCAGCAGGATCGTCCTCTCGCCGCGGAGGCTTTCGAGAGCCGCCGCGACGATGCCTTCGCTGTCCGGGTCGAGGTCGGCCGTCGGCTCGTCGAGCACGAGCAGCGGCGCGTCTCGGGCAAACGCACGCGCAAGGGCGATGCGACGTCGCTCGCCGGCGGAGAGCGGCCTGCCGCCGTCGCCGACCACCGTCTCATAGCCCTGCGGAAGTGCGCTCACGAACTGCTCCGCACCCGTGAGCCGTGCGGCCGCTCGCACGCGCTCGTCCGAGATCTCTTCAGCACCGAGCCTGATGTTCTCCGCCACCGACGCGCGGAACAGCGTCGGTCGCTGCGGCACCCATGCGAGCTGGCTGCGCCATGCGCCGAGGTCGCACGACGCGAGGTCGTCGTCACCGACTGCGATCCGCCCGGTGTCCGGTTCGGCGAAACCGAGGATCAGGCTTGCAATTGTGCTCTTCCCTGCTCCGCTCTCACCGACGAGCGCGAGCGTCTCGCCCGGCCGCAGAGTCAAGTCGAGTTCGTCGAGCACGAGCCCGGGTCGCGACGGATAGGAGAACGAGACACCACGGAGCTCGACCGTCACCACACCGGGGCTCGGGGGGACGACCGAACGCTCGCGTGGCGTCGACGTGTCGAGCAACGCCAGGATGCGATCGGCAACTGCGAGACCGTCCGCGCTGGTGTGAAACTGCGCGCCCAACTGGCGCAGCGGGAGGTACAGCTCGGGTGCGAGCAGCAGGACCGTCAGCCCCGCCTGCAGCCCGAGCCGACCGTCGTCGAGCCGTACGCCGACCGTGACGGCGACCAGCGCGATGCCGAGCGTCGCCGCGAGCTCGAGCACGGACCCGGAGAGGAAGCCGACGCGCAGCGTGCCCATCGTCGTTCTTCGGTAGCGCTCGCTGACGTCTGTGATGGTCGCCGTCTGCGCCGTGCTCCGATTGAACGCCCGCAAAGTCGGCAAGCCCCGGATGACATCGAGGTAGTGGTTCGAAAGGAGACGCAGCGCATCCCACCGTTCCCTGCTCCGTTCTTCCGTGTGGCGGCCGATCAGCCACATGAACACCGGCACGAGCGGGAGGGTGATGAGCATGACGAGCGCCGATGTGACGTCGATGACGGCAACCCAGACGAGCACGGCGAGCGGGACGAAGCAGGCGAGCACGACCTGCGGCAGGTACCGGCCGAAGTACGCGGCGAGCGGATCGATTCCGGAAACGCTCGCAACCGCCACCTCTGCCGCCTCGACACCGTCGAGCCCGCCCGGGTCCCTCAGCAGCCGCTCCTCCGCGAGTGCCAGCCGGAGCTCCGAGAGGACCGTCGAAGCCGCACGCCGCCCGGTTACCTCGAACGCCCAGGCGAGGAGCGCCCGCCCCGCGAACACACACAGGAGCGCGACGAGCTCGGGCTCGACCTCGTGGAGGGATGCGCCGTGGAAGGCGCGGGCGACGATCCACGCAAGGAGCGACGCCTGCGCGAGAACGAGAACCGTCGTGGCAGCGCCGATCGCGACGTCTACGCCGAGGAGCACGCGAACAGAACGTGCGCGGCGAACGAGGCGCTGGTCGAGCGCGCGCATTAGTGGCCCACTACGGATGCGTCACGGTGTCGCCCGTCAGCCGGTGCCGGAAGACGTGGTACGTCCAGCCCTGATAGAGCAGCACGACCGGCAAGACGAGCAGAGCGACGACGGTCATCACGGCCAGCGTGTAGTGGGCCGACGACGCATTGTCGACCGTCAGGCTGTTGGCGAAGTCCGAGCTCGAGACCATGACGCGCGGATAGAGGCTCGTGAAGAGCGTCGCGACCATCAGGATCGTGCCGAGCCCCGTCATCAGGAACGCGCGGCCCGTGCGTCCCTGGAGCACGAACCAGGCGGCGAGCACCGCGGCCGCGATGCCGAGGACGGCTGGAAGCACCGGCGGGAAGACACTCTTGTCGTTGCGGTCGACCGCGACGACGACCGTCCAGATCATGAACCCGGCGGCGACTGCGGCGGCCGGCAGCGCGAGAATGCGAGCGGTTCGCAGCGCGCGGTCGCAGAGATCGCCCGAGGTGCGAAGCGTGAGGAAGACGGCGCCGTGGAACACGAAGAACAGGACGACGGCGATTCCCGCGAACACGGTGTACGCGCTGAAGAGGTCCCAGAACGTCCCGGTGTAGTTCCCGCTCGAGTCGAGCGGGACGCCGTACAGCAGTGCGGAGAGCCCGACGCCCCAGACGAGCGCGGCGCCGAAGCTGCCGATTGCATTCGCGGCCAGCCAGACGGCGCGCCAGCGCGGGCTCTTGCTCTTCGCCCGCCATTCGAACGACACCACTCGGATGATGAGAAAGAAGAGGACGAGCAGCAGGGCGAGATAGAAGCCGGAGAACATCGAGGCGTACCAGCTCGGGAACGCGGCAAAGGTGGCACCGCCGGCGACCACGAGCCAGACCTCGTTGCCGTCCCAGACAGGGCCAATCGACTCGAGCATCGTCCCGCGTTCCGACTCGTTCGACGGCAGGAACGGCAGCAGCATGCCGACACCGAAGTCGAAGCCCTCGAGCAGGAAGTAGCCGGCCCAGAGGACGGCGATCAGCACGAACCAGAGGATCTGGAGATCCATCAGAAACCGGGTGCGGGTTGCACGTCGGGTGGCCGCTCTGCGGGGGCGGCGGGATCGAGGCCGGCGTACCGGCGCATCAGGAAGATGTCGACGACGAGCAGCGCAGCGTAGAGCGCGATGAACACGCCGAGGCTGATGCCGAGCCAGGTCGTGGTCACGTTCGGCGAGTTCGCGTTGCTCGTCTTGAGCAGCCCCTGGACGATCCACGGCTGCCGGCCGACCTCCGTCAGCACCCAGCCCGCCGACGTGGCGACGAATGGGAGGAAGCTGTTGGCGACGCCGATCCACAGGAACCAGCGCAGGCGCTCGAGCTTCCGCCGCCAGAAGAGGTAGGCGCCGAGGATCGCGATCAGCGCGATCACCGTCCCGACACCCGCCATCACGCGCATGCTCACGTAGATCGTCCGCACGGGCGGCTTGTAGTTCCCTCGCCCGTACTGCCTCGAGTACTGATCGTTCAGGTTGTTCAGCCCTGCGACGCTGCCACTCAACGAGCCGGTCGCGAGGTAGGAGAGCAGGTCGGGAATCTCGATCGAGAAGCTCGGCGTCTTGTCACTCTCCGTGAAGCCGCCGATCTGGAAGACGGAAAACGGACAGTCGGTGCACGTGCTCCATTGCGCCTCGCTGGCCGCGATCTTCATCGGCTGGAGCTCCTCGACGAGGATGCCGAAGTGGCTTCCGAACCAGAGATTGACGCAAGAAGCAGGTACGAGCACGAACAGCGCGACCTTCGCCGCCGGGCGAAAGACCTCGAGATTGCGGCCGCGCGCGAAGTGCCAGCAGCACACGCCGAACACGACCGCGGCGCCGGCAGTCAACCCGGCGAGCACCGTATGCACGAAGGCATAAGCGGCCCACCTGCTCGAGACGAGTTGCCAGACGCTCGTCAGCTGCGCCTCGCCGTTCACGATCTTGTAGCCGACAGGCTCCTGCATCCACGAGTTCGCGACGAGGATGAAGTACGCCGACATCCACGTCCCTGCTACCGCAATCCAAAGCGTCGCGAGATGCAGGCGTGGTGAGAGACGGTTCCAGCCGAAGATCCAGAGACCGAGGAACGTCGACTCGAGGAAGAATGCGGCCAGGCCTTCAACTGCGAGCGGGGCGCCGAAGACGTTGCCGACGAACCGCGAGTACACCGACCAGTTCATCCCGAACTGGAACTCCTGCACGAGGCCGGTGGCGACGCCGATCGCGAAGTTGATCAGGAACAGCGTTCCGAAGAAACGGGTCAGCCGCAGCCACGTCTCGTTGCCGGTCCGATGCCACAGCGTCTGGAAGATCGCGACGATCGGGCCGAGCCCGAGCGTGAGCGGGACGAACAGGAAGTGGTAGAGCGACGTCGTCGCGAACTGGCCGCGGGCCAGGTCGACCCGCGTCGAGGCGAGGATCAGGTGCACTCGATCCCCCACTCGGCACTGAACGCCTCTCCGGGCTCGAGAACGATCAAAGACTCACCGGTGCGAAAGGCGTTCGGCGGACAGGTCATCGGCTCGATCGCAATGCTACGACGCGCCACGTCCGGAAGCGGGTCGCCGCTGAACACCATCACGTAGCGGTAACCCTCGCCTGCCCAGAGGACGAGGCTCCGGCCCGACGGGTCATGCAGCACGACCCGGGTGCGCCCGTCGCCGTCAGGCTCCAAGCCGGCGAAGCAGTTGTCGAGCTTCACCGAGTCGACGGCGCGTGGACGGCGGAAGTCGTACTCGGTGCCGTCGACCGGGATCGCCCCGGACGGCAGGCCGCGCTCGTCCGATTGCAGAACAGTGCGGGCCGGGACGTGGAGCGAGAGCGCATCGATCGTCTCCGCGTCGAGCCTCACGTAGGGATGCGCGCCGGCCCCGAACGGGCAACGCGCCGTGCCGAGGTTCGTTGCGGTCGACCGCACCGACAGCCCGAGATCCGACAGCGTGTACTCGATCGTGAGCCCGACCGTGAACGGGTAACCCGGCTGCGGGCGGATCACGTGCTCCATCAGGACGCGCCCGTCGCCTCGGTCTGCGGCGCGCCATGACGCCCAGCGCACCAGGCCGTGGATCGCGTTCCGATTCTCGGGCTCGGTCAGCGGAAGCTGATGGTCCCGGCCGTCGAACTCGTAGCGGCCGTCCGCGAGACGGTTCGGCCAAGGCATCAGCACCTGACCTCGTCCCGACGTGCACATGTCGTCCGGGCCGTAGCCGTCGAGCACCTCCCGGTCGCCGACCGAGAACGAGCGGAGGCCGCCGCCGACCTCGACGATCACCGCCCGCTGCTCGCCGAAGGCGATCTCGACCTGCTCCCCGGACGGCGAGCTCACCCGCTCGCGCCCATGCGCTCCAGCAGGTGGTCTCCGACTCGAAGCGCGTTCGCCATCGCGGTCAAGGCGGGGTTGACCGCCCCGATGCTCGGGAAGCAGCTCGTGTCGACGACGTAGAGGTTGTCGACCTCGTGGGCCCGGCAGTTGGTGTCGAGGGCCGATGCCTTCGGATCACTGCCGAAGCGAACCGTTCCCGCCTGGTGCGCGCATCCCGCGACCGGGATCTCGTTCTTCATGTACGCGAAGCGGTGGATCAGATGTCCCGGGTTGAGGTCGAGGGGCCCGAGCAGCGAGTGCAGCTTGTCGTACAGCCTGTGCTTGGCCTCGGCGTTCGTCTCCGTATAGCTGAGCGTCACCTTGCCGCTCTTGTCGACGGAGACACGGTTGTCGGGACGCGGCAGGTCCTCGGTCGAGAGCCAGAAGTCGATCGCGTGTTTCGCGACGCGTTCGAGCGACCATTCGGGTGCCAGCTTCGTTTCGCCCGGCTTCTCCCCTCTGAACATCGGTGCCTGCGACTTCCCGACCATCTGGATGTTCCCCATGGGGAACTCGAAGTCGTCACTGCCGAAGTAGAAGTCGTTGAGGCCAAGCGTCTTCTGGTAGACGGTCGGGTTCTCCTCGCGGGAGAGGGCCAGCACGGCGACGCTGTCGTGGAACATGAAGTTGCGGCCGACCTGATCGGACCCGTTGGCGAGCCCGTTCGGATGCTTGTCGTTGGCCGAGGCGAGAAGCAGGTGCGCGCTGTTCGCCGCTCCGCAGGAGACGACCACGATGTCCGCCGCGAACTCCTCCGTCGATCCGTTGTGCTCGGCGACCACCTTCGAAACGCTCGTGCCGGCATCGTCGGTCTCGAGCTTCACCACCTTCGTGTTGGTCAGAAGCGTGACGTTCGCGTGCTCGAGCGCCGGTCGAACGCCGATCACCTCCGCGTCCGACTTCGCGTGCACCACGCACGGGAAGCCGTCGCAGTTCGCACAGCGCACGCACGCGCTGTACGGCATGTTCTGCTCGTCGAGCATGATCCCGCACGGGGCGTGGAACGGATGGTGTCCCGCTTTCGCGAGCGCATCGGCGAGTTGCTGAATGCGCGGCTCGTGGGAAACGGGCGGATGCGGGTACGGTGCGCTGGCCGGCGGTTCGGTTGGGTCCTCACCGCGTGCTCCGTGCACCTGATAGAGCTGCTCCGCCTGCGTGTAGTACGGCTCGAGCTCGTCATACGGGATCGGCCACGCCGGCGAGAGCCCGTCGTGGTGGCGGAGCTCGCCGAAGTCCTCCTTGCGCAGGCGGTACAGCGCTGCCCCGTAGAGCTTCGTCGCGCCCCCGACGAAGTAGTGGACCTGAGGCTGGAACGGCGCGCCGCTGCCGTCGTACCACGTGTCCGGCGACACGTATCGGTTCTCGACGAAGACGTCCTGCGCCAGCCAGTTCTGCGGCTCGCGCGGCAGCCAGTCGCCGCGCTCGAGCAGCAGGATGCGCTTCCCGGAGGGCGCCAGGTGGCGGGCGAGCGTACCTCCGCCGGCCCCGGTGCCGATGATGATCACGTCATAGCTATTCACTAGTACTGCTCCAGTAGCTCGGGGACGACGATCCTCGCCGCGGCCTCCAGCAGCGCGAGGTGTGAGAACGCCTGCGGGAAGTTGCCCAGATGCCGGCCCGTGTCGGCGTCGAACTCCTCCGCGTAGAGGCCGAGTGGCGACGCGATCCGCAACAGCTTCTCCATCAGGTCGCGCGCCTGCTGCAACTCGCCGACGATCGCGAGCGCCGACACCAGCCAGAACGAGCAGATCAGGAACGTTCCCTCCTTGCCCGAGAGCCCGTCGTCGGTCTCGCCGGTGCGGTAGCGGAGGACGAAGCCGTTCTCGGTCAGATCGGTGGCAATAGCCGACACGGTGGCGTGCAGCCGTTTGTCGTCGGCAGGCAGGAAGCCGAAGATCGCCGCCAGCAGCACCGAGGCGTCGAGCGAATCGGTCTCGTAGTGCTGTTTGAGCACGCCCTGGTCCGAAACCCCGTGCTCGAGAATGTCGGCGCGGATCTCCTCGGCGACGGCTCCCCACTTCTGCTGCAGGTCGCCGTCGCCACGAATCTCGGCGAGCCTGGCGGCACGATCGAGCGCAACCCAGCACATGAGCTTCGACGACACGTAGTGCTGCGGCTTGCCACGGGCTTCCCAGATTCCCTGGTCGGGCTCGCGCCACACCTTCGACGCACACTCGGCCTGGCTCACCACGATCGGCCAGAGGCGGCGCGGCAGCCGCTCGGCGCGCCTGGTGTGCAGGAAGATCGAATCGAGCACGGCCCCGAAGACGTCGTTTTGCCGCTGATCGAAGGCACCGTTCCCGATCCGGACCGGCTTCGCGCCCGCGTAACCGGTCAGATCCTCACGGATCGTCTCCGTCAGGTCGCGACGACCGTCGATCCCGTACATGATCTGCAGCGACCCGTCTTCGGTCGGCTCGATGTCGGCGACGAACTGCATGAACTCGTCGGCCTCCCAGTCGAGATTGAGCCAGTGCAGCGCCTGCAGCGTGAATGTGCTGTCCCGCATCCAGGTGTACCGGTAGTCCCAGTTGCGCTCGCCGCCTGGCGTCTCGGGCAGCGACGTCGTCAGCGCCGCGACCGTCGCCCCGGTGGGCATGTAGGTGAGGCCCTTGATCGCCAGCGCCGACCGCTGGATCGGATCCCGCCATCGGTGATCGGGGATCCGTGCGCGGCTCAACCAGGAGCGCCAGAAGCGCGATGTGGCGGCGAGTCGCTCCTCGGCTTCGGCGACGTCCGCGGGAGCGGCGAGCTCCTCGGCCCATGAAAGCGCGCAGAACATCCGCGCTCCCTCTTCGAGCACGTGCCGCGCACGCACACGATTGCCCTCGATCCCCAGCAGAAGGTCGGTCTTGAGCCGAATCGTCTGCTCGGCACCCGATGCGTCGGCGGCGTGGAGGTCGTCGCCGACCAGCGCCCACTCCGCCGGCGTGCGTCCGTAGTCGAACGCCGGCTCGCAGATCAACTCGACCTCGACACGGCCCTCGACGCACTCCACCGTCCGCACGAGCATGTGGTCGCCGTCGTCGTCGGCCGGCGGTCTGGTGTGCGGGGTAACCTCGTCGCGGCCACGCGTCGGCCCCATCGTCAGCGCGTCGCGCACGACGATCCAGCCGGCCGGCGTCTTCCAGGTCGTCTCGAGCACATTCGTGCCGGGTGCGTAGACGCGCGCGGTCGGATGGTTGATCCCGTACGGGCCGAGCCGAAACGAGCCCGCCTCTCGGTCGAGCAAGCTGCCGAACATGCTCGGCGCGTCGAACGACGGCGCACACAGCCAGTCGACCGCACCGTCGGGCGCAATCAACGCTCCCGTATGGCAGTTGGAGAGGAACGCGTACTCCGCGATCGGCGGGAACGGTGACGGCGCCGCCGCACTCTGCGGCGCGCGTTGTGTGGTCGCGGCCGTCATGACGCCAACCACGGCTGGTGCCAGCGACCGAACCCGGCGACCAGCTCGTTCGCCGCGTCGGGTCCCCACGAACCGCGCTCGTAGGGGTGGACGGGCGGAGGCGCGTCGAGCAGCGGCTGCATGATCCGCCAGGTCTCCTCGACGCCATCCTGGCGCGTGAAGCGCGTGCTGTCGCCGATCAAGGCGGCGTGCAAGAGCACCTCGTACGGCGTCGGGCCTTCACCCCCTTCCGTGGCGAACTCGAGGTCGAGCGTGATCTCGGACGCACCCCTCTTGTCAGCCCGATGGGCCTGCGCCTCGAGCCTGATCCCGGTCGTCGGGTCGAGCTTGACCACGAGCGCATTGGGCTCCGGATGCCTGTCGAACATCGCGAACCCGAGTCGCGGCGCGTGCTTGAAGATCAAGCGCAGTTCGGTCTGGGTCGCGGTGAGGCACTTCCCGGTGCGGATGAAAAACGGCACGCCCGCCCAGCGCCAGTTCTCGATCTCGAGCCGAAGCGCGACATACGTCTCCGTGGTCGACCCCGGCGCGACGCCGTCGACCTGCAGGTAGCCGTCGTACTGGCCGCGGACGTAGTTGGCAGGGTCGGCGGCATTGATGGCACGGAAGAGCGAGACCTGCGAGTCCTTGAGTGTGCGCGGGTCGCCGCGCGACGGCGGCTCCATCGCGCAGGCGGCGACGACCTGCATCAGGTGGTTGACGACGACGTCGCGAAGGGCGCCGACCGGATCGTAGAAATGGCCGCGGTCTGCGACGTCGAAGTCCTCCGCCATCGTGATCTGCACCGACGAGAGGTAGTTCCGGCTCCAGAGCGGCTCGAGCATCGTGTTGGCGAAGCGGAGATAGAGGATCTCCTCGAGCCCCATCTTCCCGAGGTAGTGATCGATCCGGTACAGCTGCGACTCGTCGATGTACTGGTGGAGCTCGGCGGCCAGTGCCTCGGCCGACGCGAGGTCGTGCCCGAACGGCTTCTCGACCACCACTCTCGCCGTCTTCGTCAGCCCGGCGTCGGAGAGGCCCTTCACGACGCGGCCGAACAGGAACGGCGGGATCTCGAGGTAGAAGACCGGCATCGTCTTGCCCTTGATGGCCTCGCCGACGCGCTCGTAGGTCGCGGCGTCGTCGAAATCGCCGGACACGTAGGAGAATCGCTTAGCGAGGCGCGCGAAGACATCCTCGTCGAGTTTCTCCCCCGTGCCGACGATCGACTCGCGCGCGCGCTCGACGAGCTGGTCGACCGTCCAGTCGTTCACCGCGACGCCGACGATCGGGCAGTCGAGCAACCCGCGAAGCTCGAGCCGGTACAGCGACCGGAACGTCATCACCTTGGCCAGGTCTCCGGTGATGCCGAAGATGACGAACACGTCTGCAGGCTGCTCGCTCAACTCTTGCTCCTCTTTTCCTCGTTGACGTCTGTCCGCACGGTGATCCTGTTGCTGCGTTCGTGGGTGAAGCCGGCCCAGGTCCAGTCGATCACGGCTTTCGCGCGATCCTCTCCGGTCGAAAGCAGCGCGAGGTGCACGGCACCCCAGGCGAGCGTCGCGGCCTTCCCTTTCATCGTTCGCCCGCGCTTGAACTGGACGACCGCAGCTGCGCGACCGATCGTCGCCATCGTTCCTTTGTCCTCGTAGACGAACGGCTTCGTCTCCTCGCCCTTCAGCCGTCTCGCGATGTTCTCGCCCGCCCACTCGCCGGCCTGCAGGGCGACCGAGCCGAGCTGCGGCAGCACGTCGCCGGTCTTCGTGTCGGTGATCCACGCGATGTCGCCGACCGCAAAGACCTCCGGATGGCCCTCGAGGCTCAGGTCGGCCTGGACCGGAGCACGCTGCCCGCGCTGGAGCTCCACCGGCAGCGACGCCGCGAGTGCGCTCGCCTGCAGCCCAGCGCCCCAAACGAGTGTGTGGGACTCGAGCACCTTGCCCGACTTGAGCGTGACCCGAGTGGGAGCCACCGACGCAACGCTCTCTCCGACCAGGCACCTCGACACCGCGCTGCTCGAGCGCTCGCACGGTGTAGTCGCGGATGTCCTGCTTGAACATCGCGAACAGCGTCGGACCGGCCTCGACGAGGATCAGCCGCGCCTTCTCCTGCGGCACGCCGGGATAGTCCTCGGCGAAGTTGCTGTGGTAGAGCTCTGCCAACGCGCCGACGCTCTCCACTCCCGTCGGCCCGCCGCCGACAACGACGACGTTCAGTGCGCCGTCGTCGACGAGTGACGGATCGCGGTCGGCCGCCTCCCAGCGTTCGAGCACCTGCTCCTTGAGACGAACGGCGTCGGCCAGCGTGTACATCGGGAAGCCGTGCTCGGCGGCGCCCTCCGTCCCGAAGAAGTTGACGGTCGCTCCGAGCGCGACGACGAGGTAGTCGTAGTCGAGCGCAGCGCGGTCGGCGAACTCGACGGTCCGCTTCACCACGTCGACCGAGGTCACCGTTCCCTGATGGACCGTGACGTTCGACTGGTCGTGGAAGAGATCGCGGAGCGAGTGCCCCACCGCGTTCGTGTCGAGCAGGTCGGTCGCAACCTGGTAGAGCAGCGGCTGGAAGGTGTGGTAGTTGTTCTTGTCGACGAGGACGACGTCCGCTTTCGCGCCGGCGAGTTTCCGAGCGGCTCCGATTCCGCCGAACCCTCCGCCTAGCACGAGCACGCGCGGCCGTTGATCGCGCCCATCCTCGCGGCGATCAGACATTTCGAGACGACACTAGCTCAGGCGATTTCGGCGACGCCGGGACAACCGCCGCCGACACCACTCTGTAGCGCGGCGCCGCGTTATGCCGGCGCGCGCTTGTTCGCCGGCTCGGCCTGCTCCTTCGGCGGCGCGAGGTGCGCAGACGCGACGTAGGAGACAACGACCGCGACGATCACGAGCGGCATCAGCGCGACCGCATCGGCCTGGAGAAACAGGCTCACGAGCAGAACGGACGTGAACGGCAGATTGAGCATCGCCACCGTCACCGCGCCGATCCCCATCGCGACGCCGGCGATCTCCGGCAGGCCCGGAAGGTGAGAGAGCGCGAGACCGCCCGCGGCGCCGATGAACATCCCGGGGAACACCGGACCACCGCGGAAGCTGCTGAGCGAGGCGCTGTAGGCAAGGCCCTTGCAGGCGACGAGCAGGATCAGCGCACCGACAGTCCAGCCGGCGGCGCCCTCGATGAGACCCGGCAGCGCGTCCTGGCCGGAGTAGAGCACCTCCGAAGCCGGGTGGCTCGACCATTCCTGGAACACGAACGCGAGCCCGCCGATCGCCAGGCCGACGAACGGCATCAGAAGCACCATTCGCCGCTCCACGACCGACTGCAGCAGCAGAGCGAGTCGGCGAATCGCGCCGCCGAGGACGGCGCCTGCGACGCCGATCGCTATCGCCCAGAGGAACTCCGCTCCGGTGGGCGTTCCGAAGTGCGGGATGTTCGGAACCGCGAGTGAGAACGTCCCGTAACCGGTCCAGCTGTCGAGGCCGACGAAGATCAGCGCGCCGACGCCGGCTGCGAGCAGGCCCGGCACGAGCACGACTCCGAGCAGTGGCCCGCCGAGCCCGGCCGCCTCCAGGAGCAGGAACGCGCCCGTGAGCGGAGACCCGAGCAGCGTGCTGATCGCGGCGAAGCTGCCTGCGGCGCCGATGACGGCGGTTGCCTGAGCCGGAGCGCCCTTCTTCGCCAGCTGGAGGGCGAGCACGCCGAGGCCGCTGCCGATCGCGATCAACGGCGCCTCGGGCCCGAGCACCACGCCGAGGCTGAGCGTCGTGAACGACGCGATGACGATTCCAGGCAGATCGATCGGCGAGACCGGCCCGCCCGTCTTGAACCCTTCTGCCGGCTTGTGGCCCGCCGTGCCCGGCAGGTACTGGATCGTGAGGGCGACGAGCAAACCGCTCAATGTCAGCCACGGCGCCGGCCACCAGGCCGGCTCGGTGTCGTAACCGACCTCGCCGGGCAGCGTCGTGAAGATGTACTTCTGGACGTCGCCGACCGCCTTCAAGAAGAAGTACGCGACGAACGCCACCAACACCCCGACGATGGCGCCGAACACGACCAGCACCAGATAACGGCGACTTCGGAGCAGCTCGACAGGATCCGGCGACGCCGCCGGTGACGCGGTTTCGGTCATGGCCTTCGCTGACGGCGAGGCGGGCCGACGGGGATCGCGGAGCCCTCGCGCGCGAGCACGCTCTCCTCACCGGGCACGACTCTGATCGCCATCTCCGGCCGAGAGGCTAACCGCATTCGATTTGCCACGTGTCGGCGGCGCTCGAGCGACGCTGCGCCCGGCGATCAGAAGAGTCCAGCGACCCCGCGCAGGATCAGGAAGACGCCGAGTGCCACGAGTACGCTAGTCGCGAGCCGGTTGGCGTTCCGGTCGAGCCACGAGTTGAACGCCATCGTCTTTGCGGTCGCCTGCTCCGGCGCAACGACGAAGCCGAGCAGCGGGAGCTCGATGAACGAGAACATGATCAGGAAGAAGCCGATCACCATCGCGACGGTCTCGGCCGTTCCCCACCCGAGCTGTGCGATGTCCTTGAGCGCGACGAGCGCCGAAACGCCGGGGACTGCGCAGAGCAGGAGACCGGCGACGAACGCGTAGGGCGCGCCGCGGTCGAGCGCGCGCGTCAGCCGGTCGGGCTTCCCCTGCTCCGTCTCTTCCGGGCTCTTCTCCTTCTTGACCAGCAGTTGCCGGTCGTGGACGACCCAGGCTGCGACGAACGAAAGCGCTCCGAGCACGATGTAGAACGCAGGATCGAGGCTGTTACTCGAGGACGAGCTGACGGCGGCGTCCTGGAGCGAGAACACGATCACCAGGCCGACGCTCGTCGCTGACAGAATGCCTCCGGCGTAAAAGCTGGCAAGTAGGAGCTCTGGACGCCGGCTCCGCAGCGCGACCAGGACCACGGCGAGCAGCGCCGGGAAGAACATCGCCACCAGCGCCAGCGCCAGGATCTCGAGCACGTCACCCACGACGAGATTGGCTTTCTATCCGGAACACCGAGCTCCTTGCCTCGCCGACGCGATCACTCATGCACGTGCCGGCGCCTCGATCGCCGCGCTGCGTCCCGCTTGAGATGATCAGTCGTCGACAAGGTCCTCGGTCACGAGTCGACCCTATTCCCTCGTGGGACCGCACCGTCTAGGCTTCGGGTCGAGTCGACGTGGCACGGAAGCGGTCACCAGAGTTCCTGGCGATCCCGATGGTCGCGATCGCAGTCGTCTTCTTCGGCCTGCTGTACTGGGCCGTCACGGCGAACACCGCGCTCGCATGGACGCTCTTCGCCGGCTTCGGAGTCGTCGTCGTGCTAGGTGCCCTTGCGCTCATCCTCCGCAACCGGACGAAAGCGCTCCCGGACAAGCGGGCACCGTCGCCCGGAGACGGCGTGTATCGGCTGCTCGTGATCGTCGACGGCCAGAGCACGCCGGCCGAGCTCGGCGCCCACGTCGCGCTCGCTGCGGCCGGCCGACCGACCGAGGCGTACGTGATTGCGCCGACGCTGTCGTCGCGACTCGACTGGCTGACAGGCGAGCAGACCGCCTACGACAATGCCACGGCCGAGCTCGAGGCCGCACTCGCCACGCTGATCGCGGCCGGGGTCGACGCACACGGTCGCATCGGCGCGTACGAGCCGGTGCAGGCGGCCGCCGACGGGTTGCGCGAGTTTCCGGCCGACGAAATCCTCATCGTCGCGTCACCGGCCGCTGCGGGCGACAACCGGCAGGGCGACCTTGCCGCCACGCTACGGGAGCGCACGGCTCTTCCGGTCTCGCAGCTGCCAAACTGACGGGTCGCGCGCCTTAGGAGGCGCGCGAGACCCGTCGGTGATGGAGGATCAAGTAGATCGGGATCGCGAGCGGCGCGATGCACGTGACGAGGATGAACCACACGATCTTCGCGAGCACCGAGATCGAGTCAGTCACGATTACGAACAGCGTGACGAGCCAGATCAGGAACAGGCCCCCGAGCACGACGATGGAGAGGAACGCTCCCCAGCCGGTCGTGAGCTGAAGCGAGGCGACAATCGCAGTCATGATGGCGGTGATATATCGCTTCCGGACAAGCGACGAAGGCTGAACCCGCGCCTACTTCGGCCATCGGGCGGTCAGTGCGCGCTCAATGGCAAGCGCGCTCGCTCCCCCGACCCCACTTGCGTCTGCCCGGCCGGAACGTTCGCGAGGCTGAACCCGTCCGGGAGAAGGCCGAACATGGCCGAGGGCTTCGTAACGTCGTAGTCTTTGTGGCCGCAAGAAACCCCTCAGCCCGTTCGTCGAAGGAGGCCACGCGGAGATGAGTCAACAGAGCCTGGAGGAGCTGCTGCAGGCGACCGGCAACCCGGTCGACCTCGTGCGGAACTCCCAGATCGGCCCGTACGTCTACCCGAAGGTCCCTGCCGAGTTCTCGAACTGGCGCGACGAGCAGGTTGCGTGGCGGGAGACGTGCGCGCTGTTCGACCAGTCGCACCACATGACCGACCTCTACATCGAGGGGCCGGACGTGGTCAGGCTGCTGTCGGCGCTCGGCGTCAACACGTTCAAGAACTTCGCCGTCAACAAGGCGAAGCAGTTCGTCGCCTGCAACGAGGACGGCTACGTCATCGGCGACGGCATCCTCTTCTACCACTCCGAGAACAAGGTCAGCCTCGTGGGTCGTCCCTCGGCCCACAACTGGGTGCAGTACCACGCCGAGACGGGGGACTACGACGTGAAGCTGGACCGCGACGAGCGCACAGCCGCAAACCCGACCGGCAAGCGCAAGCTGTACCGGTTCCAGGTGCAGGGTCCGACCGCGCTCGACGTGCTGACGAAGGCGAACGGCGGCTCGCTGCCCGAGATCAAGTTCTTCAACATGGGCGACCTCACGATCGGCGGCCGCCAGGTGCGCGCGCTCCACCACGGCATGTCCGGCGCTCCCGGGATGGAGCTGTTCGGGCCCTGGGAGGAGGCAGAGGATGTGCGCGCGGCACTGGTCGAGGCGGGCGCCGATCTGGGTCTGCGCCAGGTCGGCTCACGCGTCTACGCCACGAACACGCTCGAGTCGGGGTGGATCCCGTGCCCTCTCCCCGCGATCTTCACGGGCGACGGCATGAAGGCGTATCGCGAATGGCTGCCTGCGAACTGGTACGAGGGCACCGGCTCGCTCGGCGGCAGCTACTACTCGGACGACATCCGCGACTACTACCTGACGCCGCACGACCTCGGCTATTGGCCGTTCGTCAAGTTCGACCACGACTTCGTCGGGTGCGAGGCGCTCGAGCAGATGACTGAGCCGAAGCGGAAGAAGGTGACGCTCGCCTGGAACGGCGACGACGTCGCCGAGGCGATGGGCACGCTGCTCACGATGGGCGAACACCCGGCGGCGAAGTACATCGACCTGCCGCTCTCGAACTACTCGACGTGGCCGAACGACAAGGTGCTCTCCGGCGGCGAGATGATCGGCGTCTCCACGTTCTCCGGCTACAGCTACAACGAACGCTCGATGCTCTCGCTGGCGATCGTCGACGTCGACGTCGAGATCGGCGCGGAGGTGGTGCTCGTCTGGGGCGAGGAGGGCGGCGGTTCGCGCAAGCCCGTCGTCGAGCGCCACGTTCAGACGGAGATCCGGGCGATCGTCAGCCCGTGCCCGTACTCGGCCGTCGCTCGGACGACGTACGCCGAAGGCTGGCGCACGAAGGCAACCGTTTAGCGGCGTTCAGCGCGGGGCCTCGGCCCCGCGCTCTCCGTCCTCGTCCTCCGTCTCGCGAGCATGGTGGTCGCGGCCGAGGAAGGTGTTAGCCCAGGCGCTCGTCCCGGCCAGGGCGTTGTCCTTCACGACCACGGGGTTGTCGAGCATCCCCTCCTCCTCGCCGTAGGCCTTCAGCCGCTCGTACGCCTGCGACCAGATGCACTCCGTGTCGTAGACCTCACAGAGCCCGTCGCGTGTGCCGCCGCACGGCCCGTTGCGCTGGTTCTTGGCGCAGAGCGACTCCGGGCAGACGTAGGCGATCTCGGGCAGCGAGCAATCACCGCAGTCCTGGCACTTGAACATCGTCACCTTCGCCGCCTGTTCCAGTGCATGCGCGATTTTCCCCACCGGCTTCGGGGCGTGCTCCACGGCACCGTAGAACCCGCGGCCGGCCGGAAAGAGCGGCGCATCGTCGGCGAACGCGATCGTGTGGAGCCGACGGCTGAACCGATACTTGATCGGCACGCGCAGATCTGTTCGACGCTTGCGCTTGGACTCGAGATACGTCCCGCTCACCTCGCCCGACGACAGCCCGGTCTCGGGATCGTGCTCGAAGAAGTAGAACTCGTCGGGAAACGCGAACTGCAACTCGCGGACGAAGCCTCGCCAGTCATCCGGAGCGAACACGTCGGCCCGCTCGAGGATCTCCGCGAACCGCGCCGCCGGCATGTGACCGCCCATGTAGACGCCGCCGAATCCAAGACCGCGCGAGATCGCGACGTGCTTCGCCGCGAGCTCGACGAAGAACGCGCGGCCGCGGTCGACACCGCCTCCGTAGCGTTCCGCAAGCTCGAGCAGCTCGTCCGTGACGACGACACCCGGAATCTTCCCCTGGTGAAAAGCGCGCGCAGCGGTGCGCGAGAGCAAGTAGACGTTCGCGATCACGGAGACGTCGAGCCCGGCGCGTCTGATCCAGCGCAGCAGCTCGTCGTCCTTGCGCACGTTCCAGCCGATCTGGTTGATCACGAACCGCGCCCCCGCCGCGACCTTCTTCTGCAGCTTGAAGTACTGCGGCATCACCTCACGCTCGTGCCGCTTGTGATTCGTGACGACGCAGCCGACGAAGAAGTCCGTCCGATCGAGCCGCACGCCAGGCTTCCGCGTGTCCCGGAGCCCGTCGTTCATCTCGGCGAGGAGGCTGATCAGCCCGACGGAGTCGATGTCGAACACGGGCGCCGCAAGGCCGCGGTGGCCGGTGATCGGATAGTCGCCGGAGAGGGCGAGAACGTTGTCGAACCCCTCCGAGCTGAGCTTCCAGGCGCGGCTCTCGAGTGCGTTCCGGTTCCAGTCCTTGCACGAGAGGTGGATCACTACCTCTTGCCCGCGCGACACGAGATCGGTGCCGAGGGTGTCGGGCGCGAGCATGGCGTGACCGCCCGGATTGTCGGTGATCGACAGCACGTCGACTCGCGGATCCTCTGCGAGCGCCCGCGCAACCGCGAGCAGCTCCTGCCCGGTGTTCGCGGTGATCAGCCCGCGGCTCGTGACGAGCTCGGCGGCGACCACGAACGACCCCGGCTCGGCGAGCCGGTCGCGGAAGGTCGGGATCATTCCCCGTCACCCACCGGCGGGGTTCCGTAGGTGTGGAAGCTCTCGATCGTGTGCACGCCCCAGAACTGGCCTCGCGCCCGTTCCTCGCGCGTCCAGATGACCGGTTCGTAGTCGGGGTCGTAGACGAAGTAGCCGCCGGTCGTCACCTCGACGCGGTTCCCACCCGGCTCGAACCCGTAGAGGAAGAAGCCCTGCGCGATCGCGTGCTTCGACGGCGCCGCCTCGATGGGCACGTCGTTGTCGACGAAGATGTCGGCTGCACGAAGGCACTCCTCGCGCGTGTCGACCCAGAACGCGAGGTGATGGAGCCGGCCGCGCGCTCCGTGGGCGTCGGCAACGTAGATCAGTTCGTGCGCAGCGATCGACAGGCTGAGCCATGCGCCGGTCTCGGTTCCGTCCTCGAGTCGAATCGCCTCGTACAACCGGTATCCGAGCACGTCCTCGGCGAACACGCGGCTCGACCGCACGTCCGCGGCGAGCAGGTTCACGTGATCGAGCCGCTTCACGCTGCAGCCGCGGCCGACGTAGCGCTGCGGCTGGTTGCGCCAGGAGGGCTTCAGGTGGGGCGGCGCGACGTAGCGCTCCGCCTCGTAGAACACTTCGAACACGTGGCCGTCGGGATCGGTGAATCGGTACGCCGGGCCGTGACCGAGGTCGCCGTCGGTCCAGCCGAGACCGAGCCCGGTCGCCTCGATCGCCGCGACGCGACGCGCGAGCGCCTCCGGGCTCCAGGCGCGGAACGCGAGGTGGCCGAGCCCTGACTCCGGCGCCTCCGTGAGCTTGAGGCTGTAGCGGAGGTAGTCCCCGAACCCGCGCAGGTAGACGGAGGCGCCGTCGCGGGCTTCCTCCTCGAGGCCGAGCACGTCGACGAAGAAGCGCAGGCTCTCCTCGGGCTTCGGAGTCAGGAGCTCCGCGTGCCCGATCCGCGCGAGATCGTGCAAAGGCTGCTTCAAGACTCGACGAGGTCCCGCAGACCGTCGAGGTCGTACGAGAGCGCACCCGCTTGAAGCTTCGCGCGCTTCTCGACCTCGCGCTCCGCGCGGGTGCGCGCGGCACTCAGAACCTCGGCGATCCGCTCGTGCTCGACGACGACCACCCCGTCGGCGTCGAGGACCACGGCATCTCCTTGCCGGATCGTCGCACCGCCGACGTCGACCGGTTCCCCGATCGCGCCCGCCACTCGCTTGTCCGCGCCGCGAACGCGGACGTAGCGCGCCCAGATCGGCAGCCCGAGCTCCCTGAGCTCTTCGACATCGCGCACCGCAGCGTCGACGAGAATCGCTGCGACGCCGCGGCCCAGAGCCTGCGTCGCGAGCAGCTCACCGACGAGGGCTACCGGTGCGGGCTCGGGCATCGTGAGCACGAGCACCTCGCCGGGCTCGGCCTCGGCAATCGCCGCGTGCACCATCAGGTTGTCGCCCTGGCCGCAGCGAACGGTGCGCGCAGGACCGGCGGCACGCGACCCGGAGATGATCTGAACGAGCGGTAGGTCGACGACCGGGCTTCGCGCTGCGGCCTCGTGCACGGTTGCGGCACCGAGGCGGGCGAGCTCCTCATACGTGTCGGTCACAGCTCCTCCACGACCTGCGGTGTCACGCGCTGAAAGGCCTCGGCGAAGCGGACGTCGCCGGATCCCGACGACCGGCGCGCGTGATTGCCGCGCTGCTCGGCGCGCTGACCGTAGTACGTCTGCAGGTAGGACTGCGCCTTCATCTCCTCCATCGCCGCGCGCTTCTGCTCGATCACCGGCGTGATGTCGACGAACGTCGTGGGCATGAAGTTGCAGAGCTCCGGCTGGTGCGGCTCGAAGAGGAACAGCGCCGGCGGCGTGATCGTCTCGAACGCGCTGGCCACTCCGGCCCCGGCAGCAAGGGCCCGAGCGCGCTCGACGGCGAAGAACGCCCCGGCGTGGTCGGGGTTGAACATGTCGCGGTCGGTGTGCGTGATCAGAACGTCCGGCTTGAACGCACGAATCGCGTCGACGAGCCGTTCGAGCCCGTCCCGGTCGACCTCGAGCGGGTAGTCGCCGAGGTCGAGGCAGTCGAACGTGGCTCCGAGGGCAGCGGCAGCCCGCTCCGCCTCGCCGTGGCGGATCTCCTTCACACGCTCGACGGTCTGGCCGGGCTCCTTCCAGAGCTCGCCCGACTCGCCGCGCTCGCCGTACGAAAGCGCGAGCACCTGTGCTCCGCCGCCGCGCGAGGTCGTCACCGCGACCGCGCCGCCGGCGCGCCACACGAAGTCGGCCGAGTGTGCACCGACGACCATAAGTCGCTTGCTCATTCCCCGACCAGCTTTCGCGATTGTCCGACGATCAGCTCGCGCACCTCGCCGTCGTCGAAGCCGGCGCCGAGCAGTCGGTCGGCCCAGAGCGCGAGCCCGTCCTCGACAGCGGGGTAGTCCGGGTTGCCGAAGTCGCTCGAGAAGAGCGAGCGCTCGACGCCGACCGCGCGCACCCCGTCGAATACGTGCTCCCACGTCGTCTTGCCGCTGTGCGGGGTGCTGAGACAGCGCTCGAGCAGGCAACCGCGTTGCGCGAGCTCGACCTGATCGGCGATCGAGAAGTCCTGGCACGGAAACTCGGGGTGCGTGACGACGACGTGCTGCACGCCCTCCTCGAACGCCGCATCGACCACGGCGAAGGTGTCGTCACGGGCGAGATGCGCCGTGGCGAGGATCAACCCGTGACGCGCGATCGCGCGCAGCACGTCGCGGGCCTCCGGAAGCACTCTCCCGTCGTCGTCGGTCACGTGCACCGGGTCGATGCTGAGCCCCAGTGAGTGCAGCTCGTGCTGAAGGCTCGCCCACAGCGGCACCTTGTCGCCGGGCTTCGGCTCCGTGCGCCCGGCCGTCTCGGCCGGCGAGTCGACGGTGGGCATCCACACGATTCGCGCGCCTTCCCGCGCCGCGATCTCGACCGCGAGCGCGTTCATCCCACCGACCGCCTGGTTCAACGTGATCGTTCCGATCGCCTGCACGCCGGGCACGGCACGCGACACGATCTGAGCCCGCTCAGCGGTCGAGGTGTAGTGCGACTTGAGCCCGAACCCGGCCAGGCCGAGCTCCGCGAAGCGATGAGCGAGTGCGACATCGTCGATTCGCCGGCGCGGAACGTCTGGCGCGACATGGATGTGCAGGTCGTAACCACCCTCGACAAGTGCGCGCGCCCGCTCACTCGGCTGGGAAGCCTCCGCGTCGCGCGCCACGCGCTTACTCTATCGGCGCCTCGGCTGCCAACCGCGCGAGCACGGCGGCGCTCGCGCGCGCGATCTGCGGGTCGACCCCGAGCTCGACCAGCAGCTCCGACGCCGCCTCCATCTCGTCGACGCGGCGCGCGGCATGCGCGCGACTGCCGGTCACGAGCCGCTGCAGCAGCTCGCCGCCGATCACGCCCGCGATCTCCGCTTCGAGCCAGCCCGCCTGGCCGGCGACTGCCGCCGCGTCGAGACTCTCGATCGCGGAAGCCGCCAAACCTTTCATGAACACCGAACGAACGAGCTTGCGGGCGGCTGCATCGCCGGCCTCCGCGGAGACGACCTCGACCGGCATCCCAAGCGGTACGAGCAGCTCGGCAAAGCGCCCGGCGCCGGCGCCGGACGCGAGCGCAGGCGTGCGCAGGCCACGTGCGGGCACGGGCCCGAGCAGGGCGACGTCGGCGAACACAGCATCGCCGACCAGCGCCGCCAGCTCGCGCTTCAAGGCCGGGGACGCCGTGTTCAGATCCGCGAAGACGGATCCCGTCCGCAACGCGGGCCGAGCATGCTCGGCAGCTTCACGCGCAACCGCCGCACTGTTGACGCTCAGGGCGACGTCGCAACCTGCGACCGCCGATCCGGGGTCGGGCATGCGCGCGACGCCGGCCGGCTCGGAGACCAGCCCGGGGTCGTATCCGCGCACTTCGGTACCGGCAGCTACGAGATCGGCCGCAAGCCGACCACCGGCCTCGCCCAGCCCGAGCACCGCGATGATCGGTCGCATCAGCGGCGATATCGTAGAGCGGTGTGAACCTCGAGCGCCGGCTCCGTGACGTCGCGACACGCTCCGCGACTCGGCCGGCGCTCATGGGAGAGACCGGGAACCTGACCTACGCGGAGCTCGAGCAACGCATCGCCGTTGCGGCCGCAAACCTGCATGCACGCGGCGTCGGTCCCGGTGACCGCGTCGCGCTGCTGCTCCCGAACGGGCCGGCGGTCGTGGCGGCGTTCTTCGCGATCCTCCGTCTCGGTGCCGTCGCAGTCCCCCTGAACATCCTGCTCGCGCCGCCCGAGGTCGAAGCGCGACTCGAGATCGCGGGATCGTCGCTGCTCATCGACGACGAGAACGCGCTCGACGACGCGGTCAAGCCGCTCGACTCGTTCTCCGAGGTCGAGCACGACGACCCGGCCGTCGTCCTCTTCACCTCGGGGACGTCAGGCAAGCCGAAAGGCGCGATCCTCACGCACGGAGGCATTGCCGCAGCAGCGGACAACGCGGCAGGTGCGCTCCGGCTCGGGCCGGAGGACGTCGTTCTGGGAGCCGCGCCGTTCTCGCACGTGCTCGGGCTCGCGACCGGTGTCGTCGCGACACTCTTCTCCGGCAGCGCGATCGCGGTCGTCCGGCGCTTCCAGCCGGAGGAGACGCTCGAGCTGATGACGCGGACCCGAACGACGATCTTGCTCGGCGTGCCGACGATGCTGATCGCGCTCTGCGACGCTGCACGCACGGCGGCCGAGCTCCCGCCGATACGGATCGCACACGTCGGCGGAGCGTCCGTTCCGATCGAGGTGGCACGCGACTTCGAGCGCACGTTCGGCGGCGAGGTCTACGAGGGCTACGGGTTGACCGAGCTGTCCGGCATTGCCACCACGTACGTGAGCGGCCAGACGCGCAAGACCGGCTCGGTGGGCTTCCCACTGGGCGGCACGGAGCTCCGCATCGTCTCGCTCGACGGCGAGGTGCTGCCCGCAGGTGAGATCGGCGAGGTGCAATTGCGCGGGCCGTCCGTCATTCCCGGCTACTGGCACGACGCACAGGCAACCGCGGAGGCGATCGACACCGACGGCTGGCTGGCGACGGGCGACGTCGGCTACGTGGACGACGAGGGCTACCTGTTCCTCGTCGACCGGAAGAAGGAGCTGATCATCCGCGGCGGGTACAACGTCTATCCGCGCGAGGTCGAGGAAGTGC
Organism: uncultured Thermoleophilia bacterium; assembly: GCA_963715115.1. Taxonomy (GTDB): domain Bacteria; phylum Actinomycetota; class Thermoleophilia; order Gaiellales; family Gaiellaceae; genus PALSA-600. The sequence continues at coordinate 18,436 of CAVQRE010000019.1, read as the reverse complement.
TGTACGAGCATCCCGACGTGCTCGAGGCCGCTGTCGTCGGGGTCCCGCACGACAGGCTGGGCGAGGAGGTCGCCGCGCTGGTCGTTCCACGACCCGGCGCCGCACCTGCCCCCGACGTGCTGCGGGCGTGGGCGAAGGAGCGGCTCGCGGCCTACAAGTACCCACGGGTCGTCGTGGTTGTCGACGACCTCCCGCGCGGGCCGAGCGGCAAGATCCTCAAGCGCGCAATCGACCGGACGGCTCTCGAAACCTAGAACACGATCGTCCGGTTGCCGTCGACGATGACGCGATCCTCGAGGTGCCACTGAACGGCGCGTGCGAGCACGACGCGCTCGAGGTCGCGTCCGATCCGCGCCAGCTCCGCCGGACCGTCCACGGTGCGAGACGCGTGCGACGCCCTGCTCGATGATCGGTCCTTCGTCGAGATCCTCGGTGGCGTAGTGCGCCGTTGCGCCGATCAGCTTGACGCCGCGCTCGTGCGCCTGGGCGTACGGCGATGGGCCGGCGAACGCGGGCAGGAACGAGTGGTGGATGTTGATCACCGGCGCGCCGATGCGTCGCAGGAAGTCGTCGCTCAGGATCTGCATGTACCGCGCCAACACGACCAGGTCGACCTCGCCGGCAAGCAGTTCGAGCGATCGCTGCTCGGCCTCTCCCTTCCGGTCGGGAGTGACAGGGACGTGGTGGTACGGAACGCCAAATGGGAGGACGTGCTTCTCGAGATCCGGATGGTTCGACACGACGGCGACGACGTCCGCGTCGAGCTCGCCGCGCTGCCAGCGCCAGAGGAGGTCGAGCACACAGTGGTCGTGGCGCGACGCGAACAGCGCGACGCGCTGGCGAGCCCCGGCGTCCGCAATTCGCCAGTTCATCGCGAACTCGCCTGCGACGACCGCCAGCTTCGCCTCGACAGCTTCCCTCCGCCGCGGCAGCTCCTCGAGGTGGAACTCCATGCGGAGGAAGAACCGCCCGCCTTCGGGGTCGGTCGAGTACTGGTCGGACGAGATGATGTTCGCCCCGCTCTCGGCCAGGAGCCGCGACAGCGCGGCGATGATCCCCGACCGGTCGGGGCACGAGACGATCAGCCGTGCGACATCCGCCCCGTCTCTCATGACGGTCGAGCTCCGAGCGTCGCGCGAACCGCGGCGGCAACGTCGTTCCGGCCGGGGAGATACGCGTCCTCGAGCGGGGGGCTGAACGGGACCGGGGTGAACGGTGCGCCGACGCGGGCGATCGGTGCATCGAGGTCGTCGAACGCGCTCGACTGCACTTGCGCGACGATCTCGGCGCCGAAGCCGCCGTGCGCAACGGCCTCATGCGCGACGACGAGTCTGTGCGTCCTGCCCACCGACTCGAGGATCGCATCGAGGTCGAGAGGAACGAGCGTCCGCGGGTCGATCACCTCGACCTCGATCCCGTCGACAGCAAGCTGATCGGCAGCTGCAATCGACTCCTCGACCAGGCGCGAGAGGGCGACGACGGTCACGTCACGCCCACGACGGACGACCCGGGCGCTGCCGAGCGGGACGGCCGCGGGAGGCTCGTCGATCTCCTCACGACGGAAGTAGAGCGATTTGTTCTCGACGAAGACGACCGGGCCCGGGTCGGCGATCGCCGCCGCGAGCAGACCTGCGGCGTCGGCGGCGGTGCTCGGCATCGCGACCTTGAGCCCGGGCACGTGCACGAGCCAGGCCTCCAGGCTCTGCGAATGCTGGGCCGCGCCCCGCTGTCCCGCCCCACCTTGCGTGCGAAGGACGAGCGGGACGCTCAGCTGCCCGCCCGACATGAAGTGCGCCTTAGCGGCCTGGTTGACGAGCTGATCGAGGGCGAGCGTCAGGAAGTCGATGAACATGATCTCGACGACCGGGCGCAAGCCGGATTGGGCTGCACCGATCGCGACGCCGCAGATCGCCGCCTCGCTGATCGGTGTGTTGCGAACGCGCTCGGCACCGAACTCCTCGACCAGACCGGCCGTCGCACCCCACGGTCCACCCTCGGCCACGTCCTCGCCGAGCAAGAACACACGCGGATCGTCCCGCATCGCACCCGCGAGCGTCGCCGTGATCGCGCTCAGGTAGGTCGACTCCGTCACGACGCGTAGACGAGCTCCGTCGGCAAGTTCGACCGGCGGGAACGCACTCGAACGTGCGAACCGCACCGCCTCGTCGACGTCCGAGCGCGCATCGCGCTCGAGACCTTCCTGCTCGTCGGGGTCGAGCCAGCCCTCGGCGACGCCGCGCCGCTCGAGACGCCGGATCGGATCGAGCTCCTGCCACTCGTCGGCCGCCACCGCAGCGCGGTAGCGGTCGGGGTCACCCTCGTAATGACCGCGCAGCCGGTGCGTCAGGCACTCGAGCAGCATCGGGCCACGCCCGCCTCGTGCGGTCGAGAGGAACTGCGTGAACGCGTCGCGGACGGCGACGACGTCGTTGCCGTCGACCGTCTCGCGCTCGACGCCGTACGGCGCGACGACGTCGGAGACGCGCTCCACGTTCGTGTGCGCCGACCGGGGCGTGAACTCGGCGAAACCGTTGTTCTCGCAGACGAGGATCAGCGGCACCCCCCAGAGCGTCGCGAGGTTCACCGACTCGACGAAGATGCCGCCCTGCACGGCGCCGTCGCCGAAGAAGACGACGGCCACCTGGTCACCGCCGCGGAGCCGGCCGGCAAGAGCGCTCCCGAGCGCCAGCGGAACGTTGCCGCCGACGACCCCGGTGGCGCCGTAGAAGCCGTGCGCGGCGTCGACGAGGTGCATCGAGCCGCCGAGCCCTCGGCAGAGACCGTCCTCGCGTCCCTGCAGCTCGGCCATGACGCGTCCGAGCGGAGCACCCTTCGCGATCGCATGCCCGTGCGCACGGTGGCCGCTGTAGACGACGTCGTCCGGCCTGAGCGTGCCGCACACGCCGGCAGCAACTGCTTCCTGGCCGATGCTCAGGTGCACGAGGCCGTGGACCTCGTTCGCACGCGTGAGCTCACCGACCCGCTCCTCGAACACACGGATCCGCCACATCGCACGCAGGAGCTCGAGCCCGGCAGCCGCCTCGAGCCGTGCCATCTCCCTATGCGGCGACGGGCGACGAGCCCAGCACCTGCTGGACGGCGGCCACGATCTTCGCCCTCGTCCGGCAGGAGGTACTCCTCCATCGGCTGGCTGTAGGGAATCGTCGCGTCGAGCGCCGTCACGAGCCTGATCGGCGCCTTCAACGAGCTGAACCCCTCCGACGCGACCTCGGCGGCGATCACCGCCGCGGCCGAGCCGTGACGGGTCGACTGATCGACGACGACAAGGCGACCCGTCTTCTCGACCGACGAGAGAATCGTCGCGGTGTCGAGCGGCGCGAGCGTGCGCGGATCGATCACCTCTGCGCTGACCCCCTGCGCCGCGAGCTGCTCGGCGGCCGCCAGCGCCTTGTCGACGAGCCACCCGATCGCGACGATCGTGACGTCGGAGCCCTCGCGCCGAACCGCCGCCTCACCGAGCGGCACGACGTGCTCGCCCTCCGGCACGTCCCCGTGCTCGAGCGTCAGCAGGTAGTGGTGGAAGAAGACGACCGGGTTGTCGTCGCGGATCGACGCTGTCATCAGGCCCTTCGCGTCCGCGGCGGTCGACGGGACGACCACCTTCAGGCCCGGGACACCCATGAACATCCCGTAGATCGACCCGGTGTGCTGCCCCGACCAGCCCGCGGTGAAGCCGTAGCCGGCCTTGAGCACGATCGGCACCTTGACCTGACCACCGGTCATGTAATGGAAGCGGGGCGCCTCGTTCACGACCTGGTCCATCGCGACGAGCATGAACTCCGCCATGTACAGCTCGACCACGGGCCGGTAACCGGCGAACGCGGTGCCGATCGCCATCCCGATCTCCGCCGTCTCGGAGATCGGCGTGACGCGGACGCGGTCGCCGCCGAACGCCTGCAGGAACGGATCGTTCTCGGTGGTGGCGATGTTCTGCCCGAAGTAGAGGACCTTGTCGTCGCGCGCCATCTCCTCGCTGATCGCCTCGGCGATCGCGGCGATGTAGGGAAGCTCACGTGCCATCTCTTCAGGGCCTCCTAGGCGTAGACGTAGCGGGTTGCGTCTTCGGCGGCGGGGAACGGGCTCTCGACTCCGAACGTGACGGCCGCTGCCATCTCGTCGCGCGCGGCGGCCGCCAGCTCGTCGGCTTCCTCCGCGCTCAGCGTCCCGTCCGTGACGAGCCTGGCGCGGAAGCGCGGAACCGGGTCGCCCCGCTTCGCCGCCTCGTACTCCTCGGGCGCGCCGAACACCTCGATTGCCTCGTGCTCCGGGAAGTGGAGCGGGACACCGGGCGGCGCGATGATGTTGCCGTGGGCGCTCAAGCCGGTACACGAGCGACTCCACCAGCGTCGGCCCGCCGCCGGAACGCGCGCGCTCGACGGCCGCGGCGACCTGGTCGTGAACCGCGACGGGATCGGCGCCGTCGACGGTCACGCCCGGCATGCTGAACGCCTTCGCCTTGACAGCGAGCGGCTCGCCGGCTGCGGCGTTCGCGTCCTCCTGCTCGACGCGGGTGACGACGTTGTAGCTGTTGTTCTCCATCACGTAGACGATCGGGAGCTTCCAGAGCGATGCGACGTTGAGCGATTCGTGGAACGCGCCCTGCTTCGACGCACCATCGCCGAAGAACGAGAGCACCACGCGGCCGTTGCCCTCGATCTGCGCGGCGTACGCGGCGCCGGTTGCGTGCGGGATCCCCTGCCCGACGATGCCCGAGGTGCCCAGAAAACCGCGCCCGACGTCGGTCAGGTGCATCGAGCCGCCGTACCCCTTGCAGAGACCGTCCTTGCGCCCGTAGATCTCGGCCATCATCACGCGCGGATCGGTGCCGAGCACGATCGGATAACCGTGGCAGCGATAGGTCGCGAGCACATAGTCGTCCGGGCCGATCGCGGCGAGGGAGCCGACGATCGAAGCCTCGGCGCCGTCGGCCAGATGCGTGTGGCCGCGAATCACGCCGGGGTGCTCCTCGAACGTGCCCTTCACGCTCTCTTCGAACTCGCGGATCCGCAGCATCTGCGTGAACATCCAGATCAGACGGTCGCGGTCCAGGTGATGCTCAGACACCCGCGCTCCTTTCAGCGTGCAGTTGCGACATGCTCGTCTCGTACGACCGCTCGAAGATCTGCTCGATCGGCAGGTTGCGGAGCTCCTCCGACAGAACCTCGACGCCCCACGGGTCTTCGTAGCCGACCTCACGGCAGGCAGCGATGTAGTCGGGGAGCGGGAACTCTCCCTCACCGGGAAGTTGCCGGTGGTTGACGGTCTCGTCGATCAGGTCGTCCATGTCCTCGTAGAAGCCGTCGGAGAGCTCGACCCAGGCGAGGCGCGAGAGCGGAACGCGGCGCAGGTCGTCAGGCGTGATGCCGAGCTTCGACATGTGCCACGTGTCGATGGCGAGACCCCCGTTCGGCGCATCCGCTCCGTTCACAACTGCGAGCGCCGTGTCGAGATCGTGGACGTTGACGTCGAACGGCATGAACTCGTAGACGATCCGCGCATCGGTGTGCTTCGCCGCATCGGCGCAAAGCTCGGCGTAGGCGTCGATCAGCCGCGGCAGCTCGCACGGCGTGCCGGGGATGTTCCCCACCTTGATGTGGTGCGCGGGCAGTGCAGCCGCCGCCTCGAACAGGAGCGCGCGCGTCTTGTCGGACGCTTGCCTGCGCTCGTCGCTCGGATCGAGGAACCACTCCCAGAGGAACTCGAGCTCGACGTAGGAGAGCCCGTGGTCGTCGAGCAGGTGCCGCACCTCCGGGAGCGTGCGCGTCTCGAGGACATGCTCCAGGTCGGCGTGCCAGAGCCCGGTGCCCTTCATGCCGACGCGGGCCGCCTGCGCGCAGCGGTCGCGCAGGTCGAAGAGGCTCCACTCACGGCCGACGTGCACCTCGACCGGACCGGAGACCGTCCAGTAGAGCCCGAGCAGTTCGTCGCCGGCAGCCATCCGCTTCCGGCAACCTAACCCGCGCGAGGAGCCCTCGGCAAATCGCGTGGCAGACCGCGGTCCGCGCCGATTAAGCTGACTCGTCAACTCACGACGAGGGCGGTGCTCGATGGTGGCTGACTACGTGATCGTCGGCGCAGGCTCGGCGGGCTGTGTGCTCGCAGGCCGGCTGAGCGAGGATCCGGACGTCAAAGTGCTCCTGCTGGAGGCCGGCGGGCCTGACTCGATCGCCGAGCTGCACATCCCCGCGGCGTTCCCCGCAGTCTTCAAGTCCAGCCTCGACTGGGACACTCTTCGGCGAAGAGGAGCCCGGACTCGGCGGACGGAGGCTGTATCTCCCGCGCGGCCGCGTGATCGGCGGCTCGGGCTCGATCAACGCGATGATCTACCTGCGCGGCCACCGCGCCGACTTCGACGACTGGGCGGCCGAGGGCTGCAAGGGCTGGTCGTACGACGAGGTTCTCCCCTACTTCAAGCGCGCCGAGGACAACGACCGCGGCGCCGACGAGTTCCACGGCGTCGGCGGCCCCCTCAGCGTGGCGGACAGCCGGTCGATGCAGCCGCTGATCGAGACCATGCTCGAGGCTGCGGTCCAGGCCGGCTACGAGCACATTCCGGACCTGAACGTCGACCGTCCGGAGGGCGTGAGCCGCTTCCAGCTCACGCAACGCGGCGGCTTTCGCTGCAGCACGGCGGACGCTTACCTCAACCCGGCGCTCGAGCGCGACAACCTGCAGGTGGTGTCGGGCGTGTTCGTCCAGCGCATCGCCTTCGAGGGGGACCGCGCCGTCGGCGTCGAGGTTGTTCGGGACGGGATCGTCGAAACGGTTCGCGCCGAGCGCGAGGTGATTCTCTCGGCCGGTTCGTACCAGTCGCCGGTGCTGCTCATGCTCTCGGGCATCGGACCGGCGGATGAGCTCGGTCCGCTCGGGATCACCGTCCGCGAGGAGCTGCCCGCCGGTCGAAACCTGCAAGACCACTTCATGGCACAGCTCAACTACACGACGGACGAGCCCACGCTCTTCGGCACCTTCACGCCGGAGAACTTCGCGCTGCTGAACGACGAGGGTCGAGGCCCGCTCACCTCGAACATCCCGGAGGCCGGGTGGTTTCTTCCGGACGCGCGAGGAGCTCGATGCGCCTGACGTCGAGTTCCACTTCGCGCCGTCGATGTTCTTCGACCAGGGGCTCACCGCGCCGAGCGAGGGCGGCTACTGCTTCGGGCCGGTCGTGATCAAGCCGACGAGCCGCGGCCGCGTGATGTTGCGGGCTCCGTTGCCCGACTCGAAGCCGCGCGTCCTCTGCAACTTCCTGACGACGGATGAGGATCGCCGCACACTCATCGAAGGGGTGCGCATCGCACTCGACATCGCGTCACAGCCGGCCCTGAAGGCGGTCGAACGCAGCCCCTTCAGCGTCCCGGCCTCGAGCTCGGACGAGGACATCCTCGCCTGGGCCCAGGCGGCCGGCCAGTCCGTCTACCACCCGACCTCGACCTGTGCAATGGGCGAGGTCGTCGACCATGAGCTGCGCGTTTTCGGGATCGACGGGCTGCGGGTTGTAGACGCGTCCGTGATGCCGACGGTGACACGCGCGAACACGAACGCGGCGACGATCATGATCGCCGAGAAGGCAGCGGATCTGATCAGAGCTCGCACGCCGAACCAGGCGGCAACGATGAAAGGAGCATCATGAGCGCCACGACCGAACCGGTCGTCGAGACCGGGGTCGAGAACCTCCTCGACGAAAGCGCGTGGACGGGCAAGATCTTCAGCAACGGCTGGGTCGACGCGCCTGTGCAGATCGAGACCGTCGAGCCGGCCACCGGCGAGGTGCTCGGAACAGCCGGCGGCGGTGACGCGGAGACGATCGCCCGCGCCGCCAAGTCCGCCAGGGCGGCGCAACCTGCCTGGGCGGAGACGCCGTTCACCGACCGCGTCGCCGTGATCAAGCGCGTCGCCGCGCTGATGGAGCGCCACCGCGACGAGCTGACCGGCTGGTTGATCCGCGAGTCCGGGTCGATCGGCGGCAAGTCGGCCGTCGAGATCTCGGCGTCGATCGGCCAGCTCGACATGGCCGCGGCCCTGATCTCACACCCGCTCGGGGTCATGCTCCCTTCGCTGACACCGGGTCGCACGAGCATGGCCAGACGCGTACCGGTCGGCGTCGTCGGTGTCATCACGCCCTGGAACTTCCCGTACGTGCTCGCCATGCGTTCGATCGGCCCCGCGCTTGCACTCGGGAACGCCGTCGTGCTGAAGCCGGATGCCAACACACCCGTCACCGGCGGTGTCGTGATCGCGCGCCTGTTCGAGGAGGCGGGGCTGCCCGAGGGCGTCCTGCACGTCCTGCCCGGGGGCGCGGAGGCCGGCCAGGCGCTCGTCGCCGATCCGAACGTCCGCATGATCTCGTTCACCGGGTCGACCGTGACCGGCCGGCTCGTCGGCGAAACCGCGGGCCGGATGCTCAAACGGGTCGTGCTCGAACTGGGCGGCAACAGCCCGCTCGTCGTGCTCGATGACGCCGACATCGAGGCGGCGTCGTCATCGGGCGCGTGGGGGTCGTTCCTCCATCAAGGGCAGATCTGCATTGCCGTCAGCCGTCACCTCGTGCACGAGAGCATCGTCGAGGAGTACACAGCGGCACTCGTCGAGCGGGCGCAGCGCCTGCCGGTCGGCAATCCGGCCACCGACGAAGTCGCACTCGGCCCGATCATCAACGAGAAGCAGATCGCGCGAGTGCAACGGATCGTCGACGAGAGCGTCGCCCAGGGAGCGAAGCTGCTCGCCGGCGGCTCGCACGACGGTCCGTTCTATTCGCCGACGGTTCTCGGCGGCGTCACGACGAGCATGCCGGCATATGCCGAAGAGATCTTCGGCCCGGTCGCTCCCGTGATCTCGTTCCGCGACGACGACCACGCTGTCGAGTTGGCCAACGGGACCGAATACGGCCTCGCCGCCGCGGTCCACTCGGCGTCGCCGCAGCGCGCGCAAGGCGTCGCAGACCGGCTGCGTGCAGGGATGGTGCACATCAACGACCAGACCGTGAACGAGGAGCCACCCGCTCCCTTCGGCGGCTTCGGCGCCTCCTCGAACGGCGGCCACTTCGGCGGCGTCGCGAACCTCGAGCTCTGGACGGAGTGGCAATGGGTGACGTCGCGCGACAAGGCGACGCCGTTTCCTTTTTAGACGTGACGGAAGAAACCAATCGGAGATCCGCAACGGCTATCCCGACGTCCTGACCTTCGGGGTCGATCAGGCTTGTGCGGCCGGAGCCGGGCTTGGCCCGGCGGGAGGCCAGGTGACCGGTCCGCATTGTCGCGCGAAGAAGAAGGGCCAACGGGGGAAACATGGTTTCCCCCGTTACTACGCCGGGACGTTCAGCTCGATCCGCACGCCGTTGGGGTCGGTGACGTAGAGCTGACGGAGCGAACCGCCCGCGACGACGTTCGCTACCGCGTCGATCCCGGCGGCCTCGAGGCGGGCGGCCAGCTCGTCGTAGTCAGCGCCGCTGAACGCGACATGGTCTACGGCGGGGCCGACACCGAGCCCGAGCCGCGCGGTCTGCGCCTCGTATTCGTCCCGGTCGGCGACGTGCACACAGGGAACACCGTCGAGGTAAAGCCAGTAACCCGAGAACTCGAACGGCGGCCTATTACCCACCTCGAGCCCGAGCGCGTCGCAGTAGAACGCCTTCGTCGCGTCGATGTCGCCGGTGAGGACGAGCACGTGGTCGAGCCGCCCGAGCGGCATCAGCCGGCGACCTTTCCGCCGATTGCGTTCGCGTGCTCGCGTAAGCGACGAACGGCTCGATCGCACCTGGATCGACGAGCGCGTCTGCGCTCGCAACGTCGTTCGCCGCCGTGCCGGTGAGGATGCGTTTGACGGGCAGTTCGAGCTTCTTGCCCGTCAACGTGCGGGGAATCGCGGGCACGGCGACCACGGCGTCCGGGGCGTGGCGCGGCGAGAGCCCGTCACGCAGCGCTCGCGCGATCCGGGTGCGTAAGTCGGCATCGAGCTCCAGCTCCGGCCGCAGGACGACGAAGAGCAGAAGCTCATCGTTCTCCTCGAGGTGCACCACAAGGCTGTCTGTCACTTCCTCGAACTCCTCGACGACCGCGTAGAACTCGCTCGTTCCGAGGCGGACACCACCGCGATTGAGCGTCGCGTCCGAGCGGCCGGTGATCACGGAGCTCCCGCGCTCCGTGAAGGCGATCCAGTCGCCGTGGCGCCAGACGCCGGGGAACTCGTCGAAGTAGGCAGCGCGGTACCGAGATCCGTCGGGGTCGTTCCAGAACCCGATCGGCATCGACGGCATCGGCCGGCAGATCACGAGCTCGCCGAGCTCGCCCACCACGGAAGTGCCGTCGGCGCCGAACGCCTGGGCGTCGACGGCGAGGCAGCGACCCGACATCTCACCGGCGTAGACCGGCAGCAGCGGGTTGCCCTGGACGATGCCGGTGCAGATGTCGGTGCCACCGCTGCCGAGATTGAGGCAGACGGTCGGTTCGAACTGCTCGTACAGCCACGCAAAGCCTTCGAGCGCCAACGGGGAGCCGGCGACGCCCAGCGTCCGGATCGACGAGAGATCGAACTGCCGGCCGGGCTCGACGCCTTCCTTGCGGGACGCCATCACGAAGCTCGGGCTGAGACCGAGCATCGTCGGTCGAACCTGCTCGGCAAGCCGCCACTGGGCCGACAGGTCGGGGTAGATCGGATTCCCGTCGATCAGCACGACCGAGGCGCGGACGAGCAACGTCGAGACGAGGGCGTTCCACATCATCCATGCCGTCGTCGTGAACCACTGCAGGCGGTCGCCCGGCCGGAGGTCCCACGACAGCGCGTGGTTCTTGAGATGCTCGAGCAGGATGCCGCCGTGGCAGTGGACGATCGCCTTCGGCAGGCCTGTCGTCCCCGAGGAGAAGAGCACGTAGAGCGGATGGGCGAACGGGACCGGCTCGAACTCGAGCGGCGCGTGTTCCGCGAGCAGCGCACTCCACGGAACGGTGTCCGGCAGGAGGTCCTCCGCACCGCCGTCGTAGGGAACGTGCACGACCGCGCGGAGGGAAGGCAGCTGCTCGCGCATCGAAGCGACTTCGCTGCGGCGGTCGACGAGCTTCTCGGCGAAGCGGTAGCCGGCGACGGCCAGCAGAACCGTCGGCGAGAGCTGACCGAGCCGATGCAAGACGCTCCGCACGCCGAACTCCGGCGGGCACGTCGCCCAGACCGCACCGATGCTCGCTGCGGCCAGAAACGCGACGATGGTCTCGGGGATGTTCGGCAGGTAGGCGACGACCCGGTCTCCCGGTCCGACGCCGAGCCCGACGAGGCCCGCCCGCGCCCGCGCGACCTGGTCGCGCAGCTCGGCGAACGTGAGCTCGACCGGTTCGCGCGTCTGTGAGACAGCGACGATCGCCACCGCTCCCGCATCCTCGTCTCGACCGAGCATGTGCTCGGCGTAGTTGAGACGAGCACCCGGAAACCACTCTGCCCCCGGTAGCGCGCGCGAGGTGAGCACGCGTTCGTACGGCATGTGCGCGTTGATCTCGAAGAAATCCCAGAGCGAGGCCCAGAAAGCCGCGAGGTCGTCAACCGACCACTGCCAGAGCTCGTCGTAGCCGGCGAAATCGAGTCCCCGGCTACCCTTCAGCCATTCGAGGTACCGGACGAGCTCCGAGTGCTCGCGCGCGTCTGCGGTCGGTGTCCAGAGGACGTCTCCCTGCGTCAACGGCCGCGCGCCCAGCAAATCAGGGAACCAGCACGGCGCGGCCGGTGACATCGCCCGCGCGCAGCGCATCGAGGACGTCGTTCACGGACGTCAGCGGGTGCGTCTCGGACCTGAGCGTCACGTCGCCACGGGCGTGGAGTTGGAGGAGCTCCCAGAGATCGATCCAGCTGCCGACCAGGTTGCCCGCGATCGTCTGCTCGTCGGCGACCAGCATCACCGATGGAACAGCGATCGCTCCCCCGTAGCCGACGACCGAGTAGAGACCGCGCCGTGCGAGCATCCGCATGCTCGCCGCGTGCGTCTGGTCGCTCCCGACGAAATCGACCACGACGTCGGCGCCTTTGCCGTTCGTCGCTTCGCGCACGGCGTCGGCGACGTCGGCCTGCTCGCCGAGCACTTCGTGAGCACCCAGCTCGCGAGCGAGCTGTCGGCGACGTTCGTCGACGTCGACGGCGATCACGTCAGCGGCGCCGAGCACACGGAGAAGCTGCAGCGCGATGTGGCCGACACCACCAACCCCGATCACCGCGACGCTGGAGCCCGGGCCGAGCCGCGGAACGAGCTTCTTGACCGCGTGGTAGGCGGTGATGCCGGCATCGGCGTGCGGGGCGACGGCCGCAGGCTCGGTCCCGGCCGGCAGCGGTACGAGTGACCGCTCGTCGACGAGCACGTAGTCCGCAAATCCACCGTCCCGCGTGAGCCCGGTGAACTGGTGCCGGTCGCAGTGCATGTCCAAACCACGCCGGCACGGAACGCAGAGGCCACAGCTGTACGGCGGATACACGAGGACGGCGTCACCGACGCGCGCCGCCGTCACGTCGTCGCCCGCCGCATGCACCCATCCCGCGTTCTCGTGGCCGAGCACGAGCGGCAGCGTGACGCCGACGGCATCCATCAGCCCTTCGATCGCATGGAGGTCGGTCGCACAGACACCGGCGCCGCCGACGCGGACGACGACGTCACGCGAGCCGAGCGGCTCGGGCTCTGGGCGCTCGACGAATTCGAGGCGCGCGTGATAGTCGGAGAGGAGCGCGGCCTTCACGCGGCGGTGCCGAGATAGCCGTTCGTGTCGGCATCGAGATGCTCGGCGAGTCGCGTCGCAAGCGCCATGATCGTCAGCGAGGGGTTCACCGACAGGGTGCGCGGCACGACAGAACCATCGCCGACGAAGAGACGCTTCACCTCGTGCGATTCGCCGTTCCGGTCGACGACCGAGCGTTCGGCGTCGTCGCCCATGCGGCACGTGCCCTGTACGTGCGTCGATGCGAGGCCGCTCCATGCGATCTGCTTCGCGCCCGCGGCGAGCAGCACGCGGCGGCTGAAGTCGAATGCCCGCTCGATCCGGTCGAGCTCCACCGGCTGGAAGTCGATCGTGAACCGCTCGGCACCGTTCTCGTCAAGGGCGACGGCTGCGTTGTTCTCGTCGTTGACCATTGCCAGCACGCCGACCCAGTACCTGAACCCTCTGAGCGCCTCGACGAGCCGCTCGCCCCAGAACGGGCCGTGCTCGTCCATGAGCGTGGTCGCAAAGGCGATCGGATCCTGGATCGTCGTCGCCTCGATCGCGAACCCACCGTCCTCGTCGTGCTGGAAGTCCATGCAATGCGCACTGATCGGGTAGACCATGTGCGTGTCCTGCGGCTCATCGAAGAGGCCGTAGACGAGTCGCACCGGATGCAGGCCGAGGTTCCGGCCGATCCACGATCCCTCGAGGCCGGACTTGAGCAGCAGCTGCGGCGTGTTGAGTGTTCCGGCCGCGACGACAACAGTTCGGGCGCTCACCGTGCGCCGCTCACCGGCGGCGTCGAGGTACTCGACGCCGGTCGCCTGGGCGCCGTCGCCGCGATCCTCGATCAGCACGCGCTCGACGGTCGCGTTCGCTCGCAGATCGAGCAGACCGCGGGCCCACGCGTCGTGGATGTACGTGTTCTGTGTCGACTTACCGGCGTTCGTCGGGCAGCCCTGCAGGCAAGAGCCGCAGCGCATGCAGTTGACGTCGGTGTACGACTGCACGGGCTCGAGCTCGACGCCCATGGCGCGGAAACCGGGCTCGACCGTATGCATGCTCTTCGACCAGTCGCGCCGCTCGCGGACACCAAGCACCTGCTCCACGCGCTCGTAATGCGGGGCGAGGTCGCCCGCGGCGAACGGCTCGCCGCGCTCGTTGGTCAGCCCGGTGAGGCCGTGCCATTTGGCAACGTCGCGCTCGGCCGCGCGCAGGGCGACCTTCGTGTTGATCGCCGTCGTCCCACCGACGCAGCGCCCGGCCAGGAACGCGAACATCTCACCGTTCGGGAGCGGTGCCAGGCGGAGCGGCCACCACATGTCGTGGTTCGCCTTCGCCTCCCAGCGGGTGAAGTCGGCAGCGGTGAGGTGCGGGCCCGTCTCGAGCAGCACGACGTCGCGACCGCGCTGTGCGAGCTCGCCTGCGATCACACCGCCGCCGGCGCCCGAGCCGACCACCACGACATCGTGCGTCCCGCCGTCTGCCGTCACGCAGCCCCCATGAACGACCAGTCCTTGGCAAGGCGCGTCGCGAGCGGCGAGTTGAAGTCGATCTCCGTCCACGCTCCGGGACCCTCGGCGTCCGGCGCGACGAAGTCGCTGTAGTACGCCTCGATCGCAAGGGCGCGGATGAAGCCGAACGCCGGCGTCGCCGCGTGCTCGGCCAGCGACTGCTCATCGGTCGCACCGGCGAGCGCGTCGATCGACGCAACCGCTGCCCCCTGGACCTCCGCTGGAAGCGCCGCGAGATGTGCATCGATGTACGTCACCGGGCCGACACGCGCCGAGCCGGGCACGATCAGCTCGCAGAGCCGGGCAAGCGTCTGCGCGCGAGCGTCGTCGAGGGCTCTCAACTGCATCAGAGCACACCCTCCGTCGGCGGAAGCGCACCGGCGCGCTCGCGCAGCAGGTACGCCGAGTGCAAGCGCTCCGGATGCTCCTTCAGCTCACTGGCCGTCCCGTGGTAGACGATGCGGCCGCCCTCGATCACGTATGCAGTCTCGGCCAGAGCCAGGGCCACGTGCACGAACTGCTCGATCAGGAGGACGCCGATGCCCTCCGACGCGGCGCGCTCGAGCGCCGGGATCAGGCGCTTGACGACGACGGGCGCCAGGCCGAGCGAGAGCTCGTCGACGAGGATGAACTTCGGTCTCGAGACGAGCGCCTGAGCGAGCACGACCATCTGCTGCTCACCTCCGGACAGCGTGCGGGCGATCGCCCCCCATCGCTCCTTGAGCTGCGGAAAGATCTCGAGCGCGTGGGCGATACCGGCCTTCGCGTCGTCGTGGCTCAACGTGTACGTGGCCACGCGCAGGTTGTCGTGCACCGTGAGGTCCGGGAGCAGCCGCCGCCCCTCCGGGACGATCGCGACGCCGGCCTTCCGGATGCGCTCGGGCCGCAGACGCGTCAGGTTGCGCTCCCCGATGCTGACCCTGCCGGCAGTCGGACGGAGCACCCCACCCACCGCGAGCACCATCGACGACTTGCCGGCCCCGTTCGGGCCGAGGAGGGTTGTCACGACGCCGGGGGCGATTTCGAGCGAGATCTCGCGCACCACGGGCTTGCCGCCCCGCGCGACCGAGAGCCCTTCGATCAGGAGCGGGGCGCCGTTGTCGCTCATGGCAGCGGCTCCGGTTCCGGTTCGTCCAGGGGTGTCTCGGTGCCGAGGTAGGCGCGCATCACGTGCTCGTCGCGAAGCACGTCAGCCGTCGGCCCGGAGGCGACCAGCTTCCCGAAGTCGACGACGGCGGTCGTCTCGCAACACGCCGAAACGAGGCTCATGTCGTGGTCGACGAGAATGACGAGCGCGCCGACCTCGCCCGGGATGCGCTGGATGACCGACGCGAGATGCACGGTCTCCTCGTCCGGCAGGCCGGCGGCCGGCTCGTCCAGCAGGACGACGCGAGGCCGACCGACGACCGCGCGTGCCACCTCGACCAGACGCCGTTCGCGCGCACCGAGCCCTCCGACCTTCGCCGTCGGCGGCGCCGTGAGGCCGACGAACTCGATCGCCCTCAGGACGTCGTCGCTCCGCGTGGATCTCTTCGCGCCCGAATGCTCGTGGATCAACGCGACGTTCTCGAAGACGGTGAGCTGCTCGACCGCCATCTCGGTCTGGAAGGTGCGACGCAGGCCCCACCGTGCCCGTTTGTAGTCCGAGAGTTTCAGCAGGTTCTGGCCGAAGGCCGTGATCGACCCGGCAGCGGGCTTCACGAACCCGCTGAGCACGTTGAAGAACGTCGTCTTTCCTGCCCCGTTCGGCCCGATCAGGCCGCAGGTCCCTTCCGGGAAGACAACGCTCATGTCGTCGATCGGAGTGACGCCGGCGAAGCGCACGGTGAGCCCCGTGACCTCGATCACGTCGGCTCCTTCGGCGGCTCGGGCTCCTCCTTCGCCGGGCTCAACCTGCGCACGCCGCGCCAGGCGAGCCGCCCGAGATTCGCCACGTCCTTCGGGAGCTGGTCGACGAGGCCGCCGGGCGCGGTCAGCAGCACCTGAAGCAGGCCGGCACCAAAGAGGATGAGGAGGAAGTTCGGATTGATCCCCCACTGCGCCTGGAAGACGAACGGCAGCAGTTGGTTGAAGAGCCCTGCCACGATCGCGCCCCAGAGGCTGAAGATGCCGCCGATCAATGCGGTCGCGGCAAGGGTGAGCGAGTCCTGCGTCTGGAAGGTGATCGCGCGCGGCACTCCGATCTGCGCCGCGAGCAGGCAGCCGGCGACGCCCGTCATGAACGACGAGAGTCCGAACGCCCAGAGCTTGTAGTAGACCGTGTTCACCCCCGCGGCCAGCGCCGCGGGCTCGCTCTCGCGGATCGAGGCCCACGCGCGACCGGGCTTGCCGGCGACGTGGACGAGCGCGAGCAGGAACATGATGGCGGCCACGATCACGACATAGCGGTAATAGGCGACGTCCGAGGTGGCCATTGCCGGCCTGCGGACGGGCGCCAGACCGATCAGGCTGGAACTGGAGGTGTGCCCGAGAAAGCCGTGGCCGCCGTTCGGAAAGTCCGTCGCGCCGAGCGCGATCGTCGTCGCCCCGGCGAACATGAGGGTGATCAGCGCGAGATACAGCCCCGAGAGTCGCAGCGCCGGCAGGCCGATGATCACGCCGATCAAGCACACGATGCCGCCGACGACCAGGAGCAACAGCGGGAACGGGATCGCCGTGGCGTAGGACAGTCGTGTGCCGATCCAGCAGCCGATCGAGAGCAGCGCCACCTGGCCGAGCGAGATCAAGCCGACGCGGCCGTAGAGGAGACCGAAGCCATGTTCGCGAGCGAGTAGATGGCCACGCTCGTGAACGTGGTGATCCCAGTCCGCGCCGACGAGGTTGGGGACGGCGACGACGACGAAGACGAGCAATGCTGCGATGACGAGCCCGCGAATCGCCGTTCCACGGTCGAGATGAAGACGCAGGCTCATTGGGCCCGCGAGATCGTGACGACGCGGCGCCGAGAGAGCACGAGCAGCGCTGCGATGGCCAGTACGAACGGCGTCGCCGACCGGTACTGCGTCACCGACGAATACGGCGCGAGCACCGCCTGCGCGAGACCGACGAGCAGGCCCCCGAAGAGCGTCACCCAGAGCGAGCGCAGCCGGCCGATCAGCGCCGCCGCGAGCGAGGCGATGACGAGAAACGTGAGCGCCGAGTAGTCGAGCGATGTGAGGAGGTCGGGCAGGAGGAGCCCGGCGGCCCCACGACGAGACCCGAGCCGAACCACGCGGCCGCCTCGACCCTCCGTGCCGGGACGCCCAGCGTCGCCGTGATCTCGCGGTCGTTCGCGAGCGCGCGCATCGCGGTGCCGAGCTTCGTAAATCGAAGGAAGACCGTTGTCACTGCAGTCACGACGAACGCGAGAACGATCGCGATGATCTGCGTCAGGTTCACCGACGTCCCGAACACCTGGTAGATGTGGCTCGTCGAGGGGAGCGGCAGGAAACGCGCGAACGCCCCGCCGATCGGCGCCCGCCACGCCATAGCCCGAGCAGGATCAGCGCAGACCCCGAGCGTGCCCATCATCTTCACGAGCGGGTCACGCCGCGCGAAGGCGGGGCCGAAAACCATGCCGTAGGCAAGGTTGACGACCCCGCCGAACGCGACGCAGATCGTGTAGGCCAGCCAGTGCGGCCAGCCCGTGTGCGTGACGATCCAGTAGGCGATCAACGCCCCACCGGCACCGATCGCACCGAACGCGAGGTTCAGCACGCCGGTTGCGCGGTACAGCACCACCAGGCCGACGCCCGAAAGCGCATACACGCCTCCGAACGCGAGCCCGACGACGATGAACGGCTTCAGGAACTGCCAGTCGACGCCGAAGATGCTGAATCCGAGGATGCCGGTCAACGGCTTCCTCCTGGGGTGTTGATCGCCATGTCGTTTGCCTCTCCTAGCCGTTCAGGTGGTACAGCTTCTCCCACTTGCGGGTCTGGGTGAGCTGTTTGTCGACCGGTGCGATGTCCGTGCAGCCGGTCCATCACGACGACCTGCCCGCTCTTGTAGTCGACCGTGATGTCGGTGTTGTTGGGGATGTGGTACGGCAGCGCGTTGCCGACATACCACGGCTTGCAGAGCATGTCGGTCTTGATGTCCTTCAAACCGCGCACGGCGTCGTTGTAGGACTTCGCCGTGATCGAGCCCTTGATGCGGAGCAGCGCGATGGTGGCGAACTTCGCGTCCATGTAGCCCATCTGCGCGAACGCCTGCGGAGCGATGCTCGAGGCGTACTTCTTCAGGATCTGGAAC
>CAVQRE010000018.1:0-40244 GCA_963715115.1 uncultured Thermoleophilia bacterium | reverse complement strand
TGGGATCCCGAGGTTGCGCTCGCCGCACTCGCCGACAGCTTCTGGCAGCTGCTGATGCTGCACGGCGCGATCGGTGAGGGCTGGCAGCCTGAGCTCCTGAGCTACGAGGCGCCGACGTACTTCGGGATGCTCACGGCATCGTTCTCGCGGCAGGACTGAGAGCCAGGAGCGAGAAGGCCCCGGCCTCGCTCTCGTTGGGATCGGCGTCTTTCTGGCGGCGATGCTCTGGTTCGGAGAGCGGAGGACCGGTGACGCACCTGGTGCGCGCCGCGCGGAGGCGCCGCGTACCTCGCACCGATCGTCTTCGTGCCGGTCGGCGTGCTCATCGTGGCACGAAGTGCCCTCATCGCCCTACGCCCGTTCCGGCTGGGGCTGGGCGGGGCGCCGATCGTGGCTTCTGCTCGCCCTCGGTCACGGGCACGGGGGCGAGGTCGGACGTGGGCCGAATGGGTCGTCGCGCTCGGGCTCGGCACCACCGGCGCGACGATCGTCGGCGTGCTGCTCACCATTGCCGGCGTGCTCTTCCTGACCGGCGTGTCGCTCGGGGCGATTCTGCGGCGCTCGCATGCCGCCGTGCGCCCGCCCATCGCCGGGTGCGGGCCGCGAGGCGGCCTCTTCGACCTCGAGCGAGCGAACTTCCAGTGCTCGCGCCCGCGCATCGCCCCCCGTCGACATCGCGCCCGACTTTCCGGATCTCGTCTCCGTTCGCGGCCCGCCGCGTCCTCTTCCGCGCCGAGCCACGAGTTCGACGAAGACGAGCCCGAGATCGCCAGGAGAGGCTCTTCGACTCGCCGGTGCCGGTCGCCGACTACAAGCTGCCCGACCGTTCGCTCCTGCGCGTCTCGAAGCCGGGCACGGGTCCGAGGCGAGGCCAGCCAGCGCGTCGCCGACGCCCTTGTCACCTGCCTCTCGAACTTCGGCGTCGACGCCACGGTCATCGGCCAGATCGCCGGGCCGCGCGTCACCCGCTACGAGCTGCAGCTCGCCGCCGGCACGAAGGTGGCCAAGGTCGCGCAGCTGAAGGACGACCTGAGCTACGCGCTCGCCACGACCGAGATCCGCATCCTCGCGCCGATTCCCGGCAAGCAGGCGGTGGGAGTCGAGGTGCCGAACCTCAGCCCGAACCTCGTCACCCTCGGCGACATCTACGGCGACGTGCCGGCGACCGCGAGCCCGCTGTCCGTCTGGCTCGGCAAGGACATCTCCGGCGCGGCCGTCTGGGCCGACCTCTGCCCGCATGCCGCACCTCCTGATCGCCGGCACCACCGGCTCGGGCAAGTCCGGCTGCATCAACGCCATCCTCACCTCGATCCTGCTGCGCGCCACGCCCGACGAGGTGCGGCTGATCCTGATCGACCCGAAGCGCATCGAGCTCAACTACTACGAGTCGATCCCGCATCTCCTGACGCCCGTCGTCTCGAGCCCGAAGGAGGCGTCGGCCGTCCTGCTGAACGTCGTGACCGAGATGGAGCGCCGCTACGAGCGCCTGAGCCAGGTGCGCGCCCGCAACCTGCCCGAGGCGAACCGTGCGTTCCGCAAGCGCGGGCGAGGAGGAGCTGCCGTACCTGCTGGTCGTGATCGACGAGCTCGCCGACCTGATGATGGTCAGCCCGCAGGACGTGGAGGACGCGATCATCCGGCTCGCCCAGAAGTCGCGTGCCGTCGGCATCCACCTCGTGCTCGCCACGCAGCGCCCGTCGGTCGACGTGATCACCGGCATGATCAAGGCGAACGTCCCGTCGCGGATCGCCTTCGCCGTCTCGTCGCAGACCGACAGCCGCGTGATCCTCGACCAGAACGGCGCCGAGAGCCTGCTCGGCCAGGGCGACATGCTCTTCAAGCCGCTCGGCACCTCGCGGCTCCAGCGCGTCCAGGGCGCGTTCGTGACCGAAGAGGAAGTGGCGTTGATCGTCGAGCAGACCCGTGCCCAGCGCGGCCAGGAGATCGACGAGAGCTTCCTCGAGGCGCCGCAGGTCTTCGCGGACGACGGCGGGGACGACGACGGCGAGTTCGACCCGGACGAGGACCCGCTCCTCGACCGTCGCGATCGAGGTCGTCGTCACCGCCCAGACCGCGAGTGTCAGCCTCCTGCAGCGCCGGCTCCGGGTCGGCTACACGCGTGCCGGGCGCCTGATCGACATGCTCGAGCGGCGCGGGATCATCTCGCCGTACGAGGGCTCGAAGCCGCGCCGTGTGCTCATCTCCGAGCACGATCTCGAGCGCGTCGCAGCGCCTTCACCAGACTGACTGACGCTGACCGGCTCTCGGTGCGAAGGCGTCCGAGTGGGGAGGTAGCATCACGCGGTCTAATCCCAACGAGGAGGGTTCATCCAGTGAAGCGTTGGCTCACGCTCGCGGCTCTTCTGGCCGTCACAGTGCTCCTGTCGCTCGCTGTTGCAGCCGTTCGCGGCAGCTCGGCTTCGGCCGCGCACCAGGCGTTCGGCGCCTGTCTGGTCACCGACATCGGCGGCCTGAACGACAAGTCGTTCAACCATCTCGCCTACGTCGGCCTGCAGCGCGCCGAGACGGCTGGCGTCAAGGGTCGCGTCATCACGTCGAAGTCGGCGAACGACTACATCCCGAACCTGCCGCCTGCGCCAAGAGCGGCGCCGGCGATCACGATCGGCGTCGGTTTCCTGATGACGGACGCGATGGACGCAGTCGCATCGTCGTTCCCGAACAGCAAGTTCGCGATCGTCGACGTCGACGTCACGACGCTCAAGCACAAGCCGAAGAACGTCCAGGGTCTGCTCTTCCGTGAGCAGCAGGCCGGCTACCTCGTCGGCTACGCCGCCGGCCTGTGGGCGAAGCAGCGCGGCGGCGCGCAGTCGGCTCGGTCGGCGGCATCAAGATCCCGTCGGTCGACCGGTACATCGCCGGCTTCCAGTTCGGCGCGAAGAAGGCCGATCCGGGCATCACGACGCTGAACGACTACTCGAACGACTTCGTCGCACAGCCGAAGTGCAAGGAGGGGCGCTCAACCACATCGCGCGCGGCTCCGTCGTCGAGTTCCAGGTCGCGGGCCATGCGGCCTCGGCGTCCTCGACGCGGCGCACGAGAAGAACATCTTCGGCGTCGGTGTCGACGCCGACCAGGGCTACCTGGGCTCGTGGGTCATGACGAGCGCGACCAAGCGCGTCGACGTGGCCGTCTACAACGCGATCAAGGCCGCTCAGGCCGGCACGCTCGCGGGCACCAACAAGCAGTTCGGCGCCGACATCGACGGCGTCGGCTTCGGCGAATGGAGCTCCAGGGTCCCGGCCTGGATCAAGGCGGTCGCAGCGCAGTACGCGCTGCTGAAGGCCGGCAAGATCAAGGGCATTCCGGCGACCGTCAAGTAGTGAGAAGCTCACACGGAAAATGGGAGGAGCGGTTAACGCCGCTCCTCCCATTCGCACGGCTACGGCCGATCTGCATAGGATCGGCCCGCATGGCCGAGGCCCCAATCCTCGAGCTGCGAGGGGTCACGAAGCGGTTCCCGGGAGTCCTCGCCAACGACCACGTCGACTTCGACCTCATGCCGGGTGAGGTGCACGCCCTGCTCGGCGAGAACGGCGCCGGCAAGTCGACGCTGATGAACATCCTCTACGGGCTGTACACGCCCGACGAGGGCGGATCCTGCTCCACGGCACGCCGATCGACCTCGGCTCGACGAAGGCCGCGATCGAGCACGGGATCGGGATGGTGCACCAGCACTTCATGCTCATCCCGGTGATGACGGTCGCCGAGAACATCGTCCTCGCCTCGGAGCCGCGCCATGCCGGCGTGCTGCTCGACTACGCCGCCGCCGACCGCGGGTGCACGGAGCTCTCGACGCGCTACGGGCTCGCCGTCGACCCCGACGCGCGAATCGACCGCATCTCGGTCGGCCAGCAGCAGCGCGTCGAGATCCTGAAGGCGCTGTATCGCGGCGCCGAGATCCTCATCCTCGACGAGCCCACCGCCGTACTGACCCCGCAGGAGGCGCAGGAGCTCTTCGAGATCGTCCGCTCCCTCCAGGGGCAGGGCAAGTCGATCATCTTCATCTCGCACAAGCTGAACGAGGTGCTCGAGATCGCCGACCGCATCACGACGTTGCGGCGCGGCAAGGTTGTCGGCACGGTCTCGGCAGCCGGCGCGACCGAGGAAGGGCTCGCGCGGATGATGGTCGGGCGCGAGGTGCTGCTTCGTGTCGAAAAGACCGCCTCGCATCCCGGGAAGCCGCTGCTCGAGGTCGAGAACCTCAACGTGTACGACGACCGCGGGCTCGAGGCCGTTCGCGACGTGAGCTTCGCCGTCCGCGGAGGCGAGATCGTCGGGCTGGCCGGGGTCGACGCGAACGGCCAGACCGAGCTGATCGACGCGATCGCCGGCCTCCGGCATGCCTCGTCCGGTCGCGTCGTCCTCGACGGCGACGACATCACCCACGCGAGCGCCCGCGCGATGGGCGACGCCGGGCTGGGGCACATCCCCGAGGACCGGCACCGACGGGGCCTCGTCCTGCCGTTCTCGCTCACCGAGAACCTCGGCCTGCACGCGTATCGGCAGGCGCCGAACTCGCGCTTCGGCTTCCTGCAGCTCGGCAAGATGCTCAACCGGTCGAAGCGCCTGCTCGCCGAGTTCGACGTCCGCGGCGGGGCTCCAACCACTCCGGCCGGCTCGCTCTCGGGCGGCAACCAGCAGAAGGTGGTCCTGGCCCGCGAGATCGACGCCGAGCCGAAGGTGCTGATCGCGGCCCAGCCGACCCGCGGCCTCGACGTCGGCGCGATCGAGTTCGTGCACCGCCGGCTCGTCGAGCAGCGCGACGCCGGGCGCGCGGTCTTCCTCGTCTCGCTCGAGCTCGAGGAGATCCTCTCGCTCTCGGACCGGATTCTCGTCATCTACGAGGGCCGGATCGTCGGCGAGTTCCCGCCGACCGCGACCGAGGAAGAGCTCGGGTTCGCGATGACCGGCGGTCGCCGGGAGGCTGTGTGCGTGAGCCGGCGTAGGCTCGACGGAGCCGCCCAGGAGCGGAGGCACCGGCTTCGCCGGCGCCGGAGCGGAATGAGCGACGAGCTGTATTCGGAGGAGTTCGACGAAGCGCCGCCGCCACCGACGGCCCGCTGGGCTCGAGCCCGCAACAGAACTTCGCGTCGCGCTACGGCAGCAAGGCCGCCGGAGCGGGCGCACCGATCCTCACGACGATCTTCGCTTTCCTGATGGCCGGTGTCGCCGTCGCGGTCGTCGGGAAGGACCCGCTCAAGGTCTACCGTTCGATCTTCGACGGCACCGGCCTGAACTTCTTCGTCCACTTCGGCTCGTACTCGATCCGCCTTCCGTTCTCGACCCAGCACGTCTGGTTCTGGTGGGACACGTCGTCGATCGCCGCAACGAACCTCCAGCAGACGCTGCTGATCACGACGCCGATCATCCTGACGGCCCTCGCGCTCGCGCTTCGCGTTCCGCTGCGGCCTGTTCAACATCGGCGGCCAGGGGCAGTACCTCGTCGGCTCCTACTTCGCGGTCTGGATCGGCACGTCGTTCGTCAACCTCGACCCCTTCGTGCACGTCACGTTGTGCCTCGTGATCGGGGCACTCGCAGGCGCGATCTACGCGGGCATCGCCGGCATCCTCAAGGCGACCGTCGGCGCGCACGAGGTGATCACGACGATCATGCTCAACTGGACCGCGATCTGGGTCGGCGCGTACCTGTTCGGGCAAGGGGACCGCTCCAGAACTCGACGCAGTCCGCATCCCGATCTCGAACGACATCGCCGACGGGGCGAAGCTGCCGATCTTCTGGGGCCCGAAGCTGCTTCAGGGCCTCTCGATCGGCATCTTCATCGCGATCGCGCTGCTGGTCGTCTACTGGCTGCTGATCAACCGGACGACGCTCGGCGTTCGAGGTGCGCGCGGTCGGGTTCAACCCCGAGGCCGCCCGCTACGGCGGCATCTCGGTCGCGCGCAACTACTTCCTCGCGATGGCGATCTCCGGCATGTTCGCCGGGCTCGCCGGCGCGCTCGACATCACCGGCTGGGAGTACCGGCTCGGCGAGCTCGACATCCCCATCAACCAGATCGGCTTCATCGGGCTAGCGGCGGCCCTGCTCGGGCGAAACACGGCGGTCGGCGTCGGCTTCGCCTCGCTGCTCTTCGGCGCGCTGATCAACGGCACGTCCGGCCGCCAGCTCGACCCGTCGGTCTTCCGGCCCGACCTCGCCGGCAACCTGACCACCATCATCCAGGGGCTCGTCGTCCTCTTCGTCGGCCTGAACCTGACGTCGCTGGTCGCCAGGAGTTCGGCGCCGGAGGCGGGCCGCATGACGGCGGTCACGGCACGCGCGCGGCCGATCCGACTGGCCGGGCCCGAAGACCGTCGGCATCGTCGGGATCGGCCTCGGGGCGCTCGCGTTCTGGCTCGCCCTGCCGCCGCTCACAGTGCGGCACCGCGTCCTGTCGATCCTCGTCGGGATCCTCGCCATCTTCGCCGGCATCTGGACGATCGTCCGCGACGTCAAGCGGATCGGCTGCGGCGCGGTCGCCGCGGGTCTCGTCGGGATCTTCTTCGGCGTGCTCGCCACGTGCTCGTCGACCGCGCACCTCGAGCGCCGTCGTGGTCTGGAGCGCGTGATCTCGGCGACGCTGCGCTACGCGACCCCGCTCACGTACGCCGCGATCGGCGGCCTCTACTGCGAGCGCGAGCGGCGTCGTCAACGTCGCGCTCGACGGGATGCTGCTGACCGGGGCCTTCTTCGGCATCTGGACGGCGATCTGGGCGCACACCTGGGCCGGCGGCTTCACCTGGGTGGTCGCACTCGTCGGCGCGGTGCTCGCCGGGATGGCGATGGCGACGGTCCACGCCGTCTGGTCGATCCACCTCAAGGTCGACCAGATCATCTCCGGCACCGCGATCAACTTCCTCGCGCTCGGGATCACCGGCTACATCTTCATCGACAAGTACGGCGATCATCGGGCACGCCCGGCAACATCGCCGACTACGGCATCCCCGACATCCACCTCAACTTCCTGAAGAACTGGCCCTTCATCGGCCCGATCCTCGGCCAGCTGAACCTGATGATCTGGCTGTCGTTCGCTGCTGCTCGATCGGGACGTACATCTTCGTCTTCCGCACGCCGTTCGGCCTGCGGCTGCGCTCCGTCGGCGAGCATCCCCGCGCGGCCGACACGGTCGGGATCTCGGTCTACAAGACGCGCTACGTCGCCGTCATCGCGTCCGGCGGCATCGCAGCACTCGGGCGGTGCGTACCTCTCGATCGGGTTCGTCCACTCCTTCAGCGAGAACATGACGACCGGCACCGGGTTCATCGGCCTCGCCGCGCTCGTGTTCGGCAAGTGGCGGCCGTTCCCGACCTACGCCGCCACGCTCCTCTTCGGATTCTCGAGCGCGATCGCCGACCGGCTGCCGAACGCGTACGGGAACCAGTGGGGGACGCTGTTCAACGCGCTTCCGTACGTCCTCACGATCATCGCCGTCGCGGGCGTGATCGGCCGCTCGGTCGGCCCGGCGGCCGCCGGACGCCCGTACGACAAGCAATGAGGCCGCGGGAGCGGCGTCGCCGCGATCGTCTCGGGCTGCTCGCGCTCGCCGCGATCCCGTGTGGAGCGCTCGTCGCACAGAAGCTCGCCGACGTCGGCCTCCTGCAGTCGCTCTACGTCTCCGTCCCGGCTCGCGATCGTGCTCGGGGTGATCGCGGTCTGGTCGGCCGCGCGGCGGCCCGCTTCGCGCTCGACCGCAGCGTGTCCGCGAGACGGCGACGCGCCTCGTGCGGCTCGCGCAGTTCCTCGCGTGGACGGGGCTTGTGGCGCGGAATTATCGGCGGCATGGCACTCGGCGTCTACGGTGCGCTCGCGCTGGGCCAGTAGAACGTCTCCACCCCACCGACTACCCTGTGCGAGGCCGTGTTCGAGATCGGCAACAGCCTGCGCGAGGCGCGTCTCCGCCGGGGAGTCGACTTCGCCCAGGCGGAGCTGGCGACCAAGATCCGCGGCAAGTACCTGCGGGCGCTCGAGGACGAGCAGTTCGAGCTGCTCCCGGCCCAGACCTACGTCAAGGGGTTCCTGCGGACGTATGCCGAATACCTCGGTCTCGACGGCCAGCTCTACGTCGACGAGTTCAACTCGCGCTTCGTCGCCGGCGATGAGCACGATCGCGCGATCCCGCCGGTCGACTGCACGTCCGCAGCAACGCAATCGGCGAGTCGAGACGAACCTCGTCCTGATTGCGATCGGTGCGATCGTCGTCCTCACGGTGATCGTTTTCTCGGCCTGGAAGTGGAGTGGAGGCAGCAGCAATGCCGGGGCTCCGACGGCGCCTGCGGCAAAGACGACGACGCGGAAGCCGCCGGCTCCGCTCCTCGAGGTGACCGGCCTGCACAGCTCGACGCAGCTGACGGTGCACGCAGGCAGCGCGGAGGGTGCCGTCAAGTTCGACGGGACCGTCCAGAAGGGCGATCCACCACGGGCGATCCGCGGCAGCAGGCTCTGGGTGTCGATCTCGACCCCCGAGAACCTCGAGATCCGCGTGCGAGGGGTTCTCGTGCACGTGCCGGGCAGTCAGCCCCGTGTGATCATCGTCACCCCGACCGGTTGGCGCCCGGCCTAGAGGCACCCCGCGCGGCGATCGTCGCGTCGGGCTCCGAGCTCGTCCGCGGCGACAGGAACGACCGCAACGGCCCCTTCCTGGCGGCCTCGTTGCTGGCGCTCGGGATCACCCCGGTGAAGATCACCGTCGTCGGTGACGACCCCGGCGACCTCGAGGCGGCATTGACCGACGGCCTGGCCTACGACCTCCTGTGCGTCTCGGGCGGGCTCGGGCCGACGCACGACGACCGAACGGTGGAGCTGCTCGCGCGAGCGACCGGCGCCCCGCTCTCGGTCGACGACGAGCTCGCCGCACAGATCGAGGAGACGTCGCGGCGCGTCGCAGCCCGCATCGGACGGCCGTACGCGGACTTCGAAGCCGGGGTGCGAAAGCAGGCGACGCTTCCTGCGGGTGCGCTGGTCGTCGGTCTCGCGGGCACGGCCCCGGCCCTCGTGCTGGCGCACGAGGCGAACGTGTCGGTGGTGCTCCCGGGCCCGCCGCGTGAGCTGCAGGCGCTCTGGCCGAGAGCGCTCGAGACCGATCCGGTGCAGCGGATCCTTGCCCGGGCACGTGCGCCACGCCGGCGCTCCCTCCGTTTCTACGGCGCCTCCGAGTCGACATGTCGCCCGGG
The DNA here is from genome assembly GCA_963715115.1 of uncultured Thermoleophilia bacterium. GTDB lineage: Bacteria > Actinomycetota > Thermoleophilia > Gaiellales > Gaiellaceae > PALSA-600. The sequence goes on along the minus strand of CAVQRE010000018.1, from coordinate 31,054 downwards.
CGCTCGCCGCTGCGGGGGGTGACGGGGACGGGGTGGAGGTCACGATCTGCGCGCGCGAGTTCGAGATCCACGTCGACCTGCTTGCCGAGCCCGGCGCCGAGGCGCGCGCCGACGAGCTCGAAGAGCGGCTGACCGTCGAGCCGCTCGACCGCTACCTCTTCAGTCGCGACGAGGTTCCGACGCCCGAGCTCGTCCTCGACCTGCTGCGCCGGCGCGGCCTCTCGCTCGCGACGGCCGAGTCGTGCACGGGCGGTCTCGTCGCGAAGCGCCTGACCGACGTTCCCGGCTCGAGCGATGTCTTCCTGGGCTCGGTCGTCGCCTACTCGAACGACGTGAAGACGAGCCTGCTCGACGTCCCGGCCGCGGTGCTCGAGAGGTACGGCGCCGTCTCGCCCGAGACGGCGAAAGCGATGGCACACGGTGCGCGAAAGCGGCTCGGCGTGGACGTCGCCGTCGCCGTCACCGGGCATCGCCGGCCCCGGCGGTGCGACCGACGGGAAACCGGTCGGTCTCGTCTGCCTTCACGTGGTCTCACCCGACGGTGAGCACGGGTCGCAGTTCGAGCTTCCGGGCGACCGCGACACGATCCGGGGGCGCGCGGCTGCGGCAGCGCTCCACCAGGTGCGGAGAATTGTCACGGAGCCGGCACAGACACGTTCGACCTAGCCCGCTAGCGTGGTTGCCGATGCTCGCGTTCGCCTGTTCTGCGCCCTCCGGCTCCCCGCCGACGCTCGCGATCGCCTGGGTGCCTGGCAGGAGGCGCACATCGCCCGGGCCCGGCCGGTCACACAGGCAGATCTCCACATCACGCTCGCCTTCCTCGGCACTCGGCCCGAGAATGACGTGCCGAGGGTCGCCCGTGAGCTCGCTCTGGCCGTGGCCGACGCAGGGCCGATCGCGTTCCAGGCGCTTCGCTATCGCGAGACGCGCAGCGTCGGGATGGTCGTGCTGGCGGACGAAGGTGGGGCGGCCACGGCACTCGCTGCAGACCTGGCGGAGAGGCTCGAACGGATCGGCGTCTATCATCCGGAGCATCGACCGTGGCTGCCGCACGTCACCGTCGCCCGGTTTCGCGAGCGGCCCGGGCTCGCCCCGCCGCCGCCCGACCTCGGGCGGGTCAGTCCGTCCGATGCGGCGGTCTACTCTTCGGTGCTGCGGCCTTCAGGCGCGCAGTATCGGATTCTCGAATCGGTTGCGCTAGGAGGTCGGTAGACGGTGGATCGCGAACAGGCACTCGACGTCGCACTCGGGCAGATCGAGCGGCAGTTCGGCAAGGGCGCGGTGATGAAGATGAACGACGCGGCGCAGACGTCGATCGCGGCCGTCTCGACCGGTTCGCTCTCGCTCGACCTCGCGCTCGGCATCGGCGGGCTGCCCCGCGGGCGCGTGATCGAGGTCTTCGGGCCCGAGTCGTCGGGCAAGACGACGCTCGTGTATCACGTGATCGCCGAAGCACAGCGGCGTGGCGGCATCTGCGCCTTCGTCGACGCCGAGCACGCCATCGACCCCAGCTATGCCAAGCGGATCGGGGTGAACATCGACGAGCTGCTCGTCTCGCAGCCCGACACCGGCGAGCAGGCGCTCGAGATCACCGACCTGCTCGTGCGCTCCGGCGCGCTCGCGGTGGTGGCGATCGACTCGGTCGCGGCGCTGACGCCGAAGGCCGAGATCGAGGGGGAGATGGGCGACTCGCACGTCGGCCTCCAGGCGCGCCTGATGGGCCAGGCGCTGCGCAAGCTCGCCGGGACGCTCAGCCGCACCGACACGATCTGCCTGTTCACGAACCAGCTACGCGAGAAGATCGGCGTCATGTTCGGCAACCCGGAGACCACGCCGGGCGGCCGCGCGTTGAAGTTCTACGCCTCGGTGAGGCTCGACATCCGCCGCATCGAGACGCTCAAGGACGGCGTCGAGGCGATCGGCAACCGCGTCCGCGTGAAGGTGGTGAAGAACAAGGTCGCGCCGCCGTTCAAGCAGGCCGAGTTCGACATCATCTACGGCGAGGGGATCTCCTGGGAGGGAACGGTGCTCGACGCCGGGCTGGAGCGAAAGGCGGTGCAGAAGTCCGGCTCGTACTTCTCGTTCGGCGACGAACGCCTCGGGCAGGGGCGGCAGAACGCCACGGCCTTCCTCCGCGAACATCCAGACATCGTCCAGGGGATCCTGCAGGCGATCCAGGCACAGTCCGCCCCCGGGCAGGTGGTCTCGGCGCGGCTCCTGCCGACCGTCGAGCCGACGGAAGCGACGCCGGTGATCGAGGTCGAGAAAGACGCGGTCGAAGAAGACGCGGTCGAGGAAGACGCGGTCGCGGCGCGGAGGTAAGACGACGAGCGGCACCGGGCGCGATCCGGTCGAGCTGGCCACCAGGGCGCTCGCTCGCCGGGACCGGTCGAGACAGGAACTCGATGCGCGCCTCGAGCTGGCGGGCATCGCGGAGGACGCGCGGGCGGAGGCGATCGAGACGCTCGAGCGGCTCGGCTACGTGGACGACGCCCGATTCGCCCTCCTCCGCGCACAGTCACTTGCGACGCGCGGCTACGGCGATGAGGCGATCCTGCACGACCTGGTAGGCAGGGGAATCGGGGGCGACGGCGCAGCGGTTGCTGTTGCCGCACTCGACCCGGAGCGCGCGCGGGCAGCGGCGGTCACGGCTCGACTCGGCCGGAACCGCAAGACAGCCGCGCTACTCGCCCGGCGTGGCTTCGATCCCGATTCGGTCGAGGCCGCGATCGGCCCGGACGTTGCGCCGGGGTCGACCTGATCTGTAGGGTGCCTCTCACAGAAAACATGTCGTTTTGCCTGCACGTTGCCTCTTCCAACCGATTGAAGACGCGTCTTGAACCCCGTATCCAACTCGATCTCACAAGCAGCCCCAGCGCCCAGAGAGCGACGAACCTGAGCTGATACCGAGGCGGCGCGCTCACCTGCGCGCCGGAGCACGCGCCGATCGGCGACGAGCACCGTGCGGGCGAGAGCCCGCAGGGGGAGCCCATGTACGTCTTGTTGGGAGTCGTGATCGGACTTGTCGTCGGTGCCGCCGGCGTCCTCGCCGGGCTACGCTTCGCGACCGGCTCCCGGCTGGAGGCAGCACGACGGACGCGAGCACTCCTGCTCGACGAGGCGAAGCGCGACGCGGATGCGACGCGGCGCGAGGCCCAGATCGAATCGCGCGAGCAAGCGGTCAAGGTGCGGGCCGAGCTCGAGGCCGAGCTGCGTGGGCGGCGCGACGAGGCCGTCAAGATCCAGGAGCGCGTGATCCAGAAGGAAGAGGAGTCGGACCGGCGGCTTCACGATCTCGCGCGGCGCGAGCAGGGCGTCGCAGACCGGGAGATCCACCTCAAGGAGCTGCAGGAGGCGCTGAAGCAGGCGAACGAGCGGCAACGTCGGGAGCTCGAGCGGGTGGCGAAGATGACTCGGAGCGAGGCCCGGCAGCGGATCCTCGAAGAGTCGGAGGCGGAGGTTCGCCACGAACTGGCCGGACGTGTTCGCCAGCTCGAAGAGGAGGCCGCAGGTGAGGCGAAACGACGGGCGCGGAACCTGGTCGCGGATGCGCTGCAGCGGGTTGCGGCGAGCGCTGCGGCCGAGGCGACGGTCACGCTCGTCGAGCTTCCCTCCGATGACATGAAGGGACGGATCATCGGCCGCGAGGGCCGCAACATCCGATCCCTCGAGCATCTGACCGGCGTCGATTTCATCATCGACGACACTCCGAACGCCGTCGTGCTCTCGTCGTTCGACGGGATCAGGCGCGAGATCGCGCGCTTGACGCTGCTGAAGCTCATCGAGGACGGTCGGATCCATCCGACCCGGATCGAGGAGATGTACTACCTGTCGAAAGCCGAGCTCGACGACCATGTCCGGCTGGCGGGAGAGCAGGCCGTCTTCGAGGCGAACTGCGGTGAGCTGAACGACGAGCTGGTCAAGGTGCTCGGTCGGCTCCGGTACCGGACGAGTTACGGCCAGAACGTCTTGAAACACACGCTCGAGGTCGTCCAGCTTGCCGGGATCATGGCGGCGGAGCTCGAGGCGTCGGTGAAGACGGCGAAGCGGGCCGCGCTTCTCCACGACCTCGGCAAGGCGATGACCCACGAGGTCGAGGGTTCCCACGCGCAGATCTCGACGCAGCTGGCTCGGCGCTACGGCGAGAGTGCGGCGGTCTGCCACGCGATCGAGGCACATCACTACGAGGTCCAGCCGCAGACCGTCGAGGCAGTGCTGCTGATCGCCGCCGACGCGATCTCCGCGTCAAGGCCGGGTGCCCGCGGGGAGAGCCTCGACCACTACGTCAAGAGGCTCGAGTCGCTCGAGCAGCTGGCTTCCAACCATCCCGGGGTCGAGAAGGTCTATGCGCTGCAGGCGGGGCGGGAGATCCGGGTGCTCGTCAAGCCGCAGGAGATCGACGACGACGCCGCGGTCCTGCTTTCCCACGAGATCGCCCGCGAGATCGAGGACCACCTCGAGTATCCGGGACAGATCCGCGTGACGGTGATCCGCGAGAGCCGAGCGGTCGATGTCGCGGCGAACAAGCTCGAGCATCGCCGCGAGCGCGTCGACGCCGCTTGACCTCAGTTCTCGATCCTTGACACCCCCGCTGCGCGGCGCAGCGCTTCCGTCGACGGGACGAAGTAGTACGCGCCGGTGCGTGGCTGCGTGTAGAGGGTCAGCGCGTCGCGTCCGCCTCCGGCCACGCCGGCCATGCTCTTCAGCATCGCGTCGAGGGGCCCCTGGGTTGCGCTGAAGCCGACGAACATGGTGCCGTGGTCGCTGACCGTCCCGTAGGGCGTGTTCCGCCGAAAGATCTTCCCGAACCGATCCTGGTCGGTGCTCGCAACATGGGAGTCCGGCGGTTTGTCCTCGAGCTCGACGCTCTCGAGCTTCGTCCGCCCGATCACCTGCTCCTGGGCCCCGACGGAGAGCGACTCCCAGGCAGCCGCGTCGTGCTCCCACTTCTGGAGCAGGAGAATCGAGCCACCTGCGCCGACCTTTCCGGCTGCGACGAGGGCGAACTCTGCAGCGTCGATCAGCGTCGGGTTCTCTGACCCGTCGATGAACCCGGTCAGATCGCGGTCGTGCTGATACGGCCAGCTCGAGGTCTCCTCGACCAGCCACGCGATGTCCTGAAGCTCTCTGATCGCCGCGCGTGCGACGTCGAAGATCACGTCGTACGCGCTTCCGGAAAGCCAGAGCACGGCATCGTGCTGCGTGGCGGGCATGACGAAGCCTTCGCTGCCGACGAGGTCGTCGTTGAAGCCGGCGACACCTGCGGGCGCATCGTCGGGGACGGTCGCTCGCCAGTGCTCCGGCCTGAAACCTGCCACGAGGTTGACGCCGCCCATGGTCGTTCGCGGTTCGCGCAGGGACGAAACGGCGGCGACGAGCTCACCCGGGTCGCGGCCATTCGCCACGTCGAACTCCAGATACGCGTGAGCTGCGGTTCCCAGCGCGAAGATGCCGCCTTGCGGGGTGCTCATGGGGCGAATCGTGCCGATCTCGGTGCTCCCTTGCGGCGGTACCCTATGGCGTCGATGCGCCGCTACCACGTCCACACGTTCGGATGCCAGATGAACGCGCACGACTCCGAGCGGATCAAGGGGCTGCTCGAGGAGCTCGGGCTCGGCGAGGCGCCGGATGCCGACGGAGCCGACGTCGTCGTCTTCAACACCTGCACGATTCGCGAGAAGCCGGACACGAAGCTCGCCGCGTATCTCGGTGCGGAGGCGGCGCGCAAGCGCTCCGACCCGTCGCGCGTGATTGCGGTCGGTGGATGCTACGCGGAGGCACAGCGCGAACGCATCTTCGACCTGTATCCGTTCGTCGACGTCGCCTTCGGGCCGGGATCGATCGCGCATCTCGGCGAGTGGCTCGGCGCGGGCGGCCACGGAGTTGCGCGCGGGAGCTTCGGGCTCGAGCACCGTTCGTTCGCTGCGACGCTGCCGATGCATCGTGAGCGCAACTTCCAGGCGTGGGTGCAGGTGTCGATGGGATGCAACTCCGTGTGCTCGTACTGCATCGTCCCCGCCGTTCGCGGGCGCGAGGTCTCGCGCCGGCCAGGCGAGATCGTGGCCGAGGTGACGCGCCTCGCAAGCGAGGGCGTGAAAGAGGTGACGCTGCTCGGCCAGAACGTCAACTCGTGGGGCCGCGACCTGCTACCGGACCTGCGGACGGAGTTCGGTGAGCTCTTGCGCTCGGTCGACCAGGTCGGCGGCATCGAACGGATCCGGTTCACGAGCCCGCACCCCAAGGACTTTCGCGATCCCGTGATCGCTGCGATCGCCGAATGTGACGCTGTCTGCGAGCAGGTGCACCTGCCGCTCCAGTCCGGCTCGACTCGGATCCTCAAGGCGATGCGGCGCACGTACTCCCGCGAGCGCTACCTCGCACTCGTCGAGAAGCTGCGGGCCGCCATCCCGGACGTCGCGCTCGGCACCGACATCATCGTGGGCTTCCCCGGCGAGACCGAGGCCGATTTCGCCGAGACGCTCGACGTGGCGGCAGAGGTGGGCTTCGACAGCGCCTTCACGTTCGTGTACTCGCCGCGAGGGGGCACGGAGGCCGCCGCGATGCCGGACCCGGTGCCGCACGAGGTGAAGATCGAGCGCCTCGAGCGCCTGGTGGAGATCACTCAGGCGACTGCGCGGCGACGGAACGAAGCTCGGGTCGGAACCGTCGAACAGGTGCTCGTGGAAGGCCCATCGCGGACCGACGGCACGTTGCTCCGCGGCCGGACCCGGCGGAATACGACCGTCAACTTCGAGGGCGATGCGACTCCGGGCCAGTGCATCGACGTGCTGGTGACCGGGGCCACCTCGACCACGCTGCGCGGCTCCCAGCACGCTCTGGCTGCAGCCTAGAAGCGCTCCCGGGCGATCCAACTGCTCATTGCGTGAGCGCTTCTCAGGCAGGATTGCACCATGCGCGTGCTCGTCACCGGCTCATCGGGTCAGATCGGAACCAACCTGGCCCTGCGGCTGCAGGCGGACGGCCATCAGGTGTTCGGGGTCGACAAGCGGCTGAACACATGGGTGCCGGAGGCATTTCCGACGCTGCTCCAGGACCTTGCGGGCCACTATCCGTCCTTCCGCGGCGGAATCGGAGGCGTCGAGTATCCGGAGGTCGACGTCGTCGTCCACCTCGCTGCCCACGCGAAAGTTCATCAGCTCGTGCGTCAGCCGCACCGGGCGCTCGAGAACGCGATCATGACCTTCAACGTGCTCGAGTACGCACGGGAGCTCCGCCTACCGCTGATCTTCTCGTCGACGCGCGAGGTCTACGGTGACGTCCACCGGTTCGAGGAATACGCGGAGGAGGCTGCCGACTTCGCCTTCACGGAGAGCCCGTACTCCGCATCGAAGATCACGAGTGAGGCGTTCATCTACTCGTACGCCCGCTGCTACGACCTGCGGTACCTCGTCTTTCGCTTCTCGAACGTCTACGGCCGGTATGACAGCGACCTCTGGCGCATGGAACGCGTGCTCCCACTGTGGATGCACTCGCTGTCCCGTGGCGAGCCGATCACGATCTTCGGCGGGGAGGAGAAGCTGCTCGATTTCACCTACATCGACGACTGCGTCGAGGGCATCGCGCTCGGCGTCTACGGACTCGAGTCGGGAGCACTCGCCAACGAGACGATCAACCTCGCATACGGCGAAGGGAACACGCTCCTCCGTGCCGCGAACCTGATCGCCGGCGAGCTCGGGGTCGAGCCGCACGTGACGCTGTCGCCGTCACTGCTCGGTGAGGTGACGCACTACATCGCCGACATCAGCAAGGCGCGACAGCTGCTCGACTGGCAGCCGGAGACGTCGCTCGACACCGGGATCCCGAAGGCTGTTGCGTGGTTCAAGGAGTGGCGTGCCGGCCATCCCGAGGAGGATCGTCCGTTCGTCAGGCCGCAGAGCGGCGACGAAGTCGATCATGGCTTCAAGCAGCCCGCCAGCGCCGGCACCTGACGTCGTCGCGCTCTTCGGTCCGACTGCGTCGGGCAAGACCGCCGTGGCCGAGCGGCTCGTTCCCGCGCTCGACGCCCGGGCGATCTCGGCCGACTCGGCCGCGCTCTACGCAGACTTGCCGGTCTTGACTGCGGCGCCGCCGTACCCGACGGAGCTCGTCGGCATCATCCCGTTGTCCGAAGGCGTGTCGGTCGGCAGCTACCAACGACTCGCGCACTCAGCCATCGACAGCGCCGTCGCAGCAGGGAAGCGCGCTCTGGTTGTTGGCGGCACCGGCCTCTACCTCCGAGCGGCACTGTCCGAGCTCCGCCTCGCGCCGCCGCCCCTGCCGGGCGTGCGGGAGCGCTGGGAGCGAGCGTATGCCGAGCTCGGCCCGGCGCGGGCGCATGCGCTGCTGGCGGAGCGCGATCCGGCCGCTGCCGCGCGCGTGCACGCGAATGACCGCAAGCGGGTCGTTCGGGCCCTTGAGCTGGCAGTGAGTCACAAGTCACTCGCTCCCTCGCGTGACGACCTCTGGAGCGGCGACTTTCGCCGGGCGACGCTTCTCGTGGCCATCGACCTGCCGCTCGAAGAGCTCGACCGGCGCATCGAGCAGCGGACCGAGCTCCTCGCAGCGCGCGGCGCCGCCGACGAGGCCCGTCGCGCGTGGGCAGGGCCGCTGTCCGCAACGGCCGCGAAGGTGCTCGGGCTCGAGGCGTTTGCGACGTTGCCGCTGGCCGATGCGATCGTCGCGACGACGGCCGCGACCAAGAGACTCGCCCGCTATCAGCGCAAGTGGCTCCGGCGGCTCCCCGGCGTCGTTACGCTCGACGGAGGGCGGCCGCCCGAGGAGATCGCCGATGAGATCAGCGCGCTGGCACGCGCAACAGAACGTCTACCTCGTCACTGAGGACCCGCTCACGCCGGAGCTCGTTCGTGCGTCCGTGGGCGACGCCGACGGGTTCGTCGAGGTGCTCTCAGCCGACCGCGATCGGCTCGAGATCGCGATCTGGAATCCCGACGGCACCCGGGCGGAAATGTCGGGGAACGGCACACGCATCGCAGCCCGCTGGCTCGCCGCGCGAAGCGGCGCCGCCGAGGTGGTCGTCGAGGTCGGGGGCCGGGAGGTGCGGGCGAGAATGCTCGACGCGCCGTTCGTCGAACAGCGGCTCGGTCCCGTCGTGGTCGGGCTCGAGGAGGAGGTCGCCGGGATCCGGCTCGTGACCGTCGACGTCGGCAACCCGCATGCCGTGGTCGCCGGCGATCCGGCGGACCTCCCGGTCGTCGGACCGCTGCTCGAGACTCATCCGCGCTTCCCGCGGCGCACGAACGTGCAGGTCGCACGCCGTCTCGACGAGACCACCATCGAGGCTCGGGTCTGGGAGCGCGGCGTGGGCGAGACCGGCTCGTCGGGGTCGAGCGCCGTCGCTGTCGGTGCGGCGTTCGGCGGCTCGCCTGCGACCGTCAGGTTCCCGGGCGGCCCGCTCGACGTGCGCTTCGAGGGCGAGGTCGCCTACCTGACAGGCCCCGCAGAGCCCGTCTCGTAGGCCCTCAGATCTCGAAGTCGCGCAGCGCCTGGTTGAGCGACGTCTTGCGGTCGGTCGACTCGTTCCGGCGGCCGATGATGAGCGCACACGACAAGTGGAAGGTGCCGGCCCGAAACTCCTTGGGCCGTGTCCCGGGAACGACGACCGAGTGAGGCGGCACGTAGCCGCGATGCTCGACCGGGTCGACACCGGTCACGTCGATGATCGGGATCGACGCGGTGAGCGTGACGTTCGGTGCGAGCACGGCCTCGCGCCCGATGCGGACCCCTTCGACGATCACGCAGCGCGACCCGATGAATGCGCCGTCCTCGACGATGACCGGCACGGCGCCGGGCGGCTCGAGGACGCCGCCGATGCCGACACCGCCTGCGAGATGGACGTCGGCTCCGATCTGCGCACCCGAGCCGACCGTGGCCCAGGTGTCGACCATCGTGCCCGGCCCGATCCAGGCCCCGATGTTCACGTAGGAGGGCATCAGCACGACGCCTCGCGACAGGAACGCGCCGTAGCGGGCGACGGCCGGTGGGACGACGCGCACACCGAGCGACTCGTAACCCGATTTCAGCGGAATCTTGTCGTGGTAGGCGAACGGGCCAACCTCCTGGGGCTCGAGGCCGCGGACGCGGAAGTAGTCGAGAATCGCCGCCTGGACGTCCGCGTTCACCCGCCAGTCGTCACCGTCGGGCTCGGCGACGCGGAGCTCTCCCCGATCGAGCGCCGCGACCGTCTCGACCGGGTCGAGCGTCACAACACCTCTCGGAGGATCGCGGCCGCCTGCTCGCACTGCTCCTGGGTCGGTACGAGAGCGAAGCGAACGTAGCCTTCCCCGGCCGCTCCGAAGAACGAGCCGGGCGCGCACACGATGCCGTGCTCGAGCAGCCGGCGTGCGAAGGGCTCCGCCGGGCCACCGACGTCGAGCCAGAGATAGAACGTCGCCTCCGAGCCTGCGAGCCGCAGACCTCCAGCCTCCAGGACGGGGAGGAGCGTCTCGCGCTTGCGCGTGTACAGAGCGCGAATCCCTGTGACGTGCTCATCGTCCGCCCAGGCGGCGATCGATGCACGCTGGACGAACTCCTGCGGCGCGGTCCCGACCGTCGGCCGGAAGCTCCGCAGTGCGTCGCAGATCGCCTGCGGTGCACAGACGAATCCCGACCGGTAGCCGGTCATCGACGAGCGCTTCGAGAGCGTGTTGAAGACGACGACGTTCGTCCGGTCGGAAGTCTGGAGGGCCGAGACCGGAGGTCGATCGAACCAGAGCTCCGAGTAGGCCTCGTCGGAGCAGATGAGGAAGCCGTGCCGGCGCGCCCGTTCGGCGAGCTCCTCGTAGAAGGCGGAGGAGGCAACCGCGCCTGTCGGGTTGTTCGGGTAGCAGACCCAGAAGAGGCCGATGTCGTCCCAGGCGTCGAAGGCGTCGAGGTCCGGGAGCCATCCCGACTCTTCGCGCAGAGGAACGGTGACGACCGATCCGCCCCCGAAGAGCGCCCCGCGTTCGTACACCGGGTAGGCGGGCTCCGGAATCGCCACCGCCCGCTTCTCGCCGAGCGCGACCTGCGCGAAGGAGAAGATCGCCTCCTTCGAACCGAGGGTGGGCACGATCTCGACCCCCGGATCGACCGTCACGCCGAACCGCCGGTCGATCCAGCCTGCGATCGCGGTGCGGAGCTCCGGCAGGCCGGCGGCGCGAGGGTACGAGGAGACGTCGTCGACCGATGCGAGCAGAGCCTCGCGGATGAAGGGCGGGGTGACCTCGCGCGGGTCGCCCATACCGAAGTCGATCGGCTCGGTTCCCCGGGCGCGAACCTCGGCACGCCAGTCGTCGAGGCGCGCGAACGGGTACTGCTGGAGCTCGGCGAGCACGGGGGAGAGCTGGACGCTCACGGTCAGACCGTACCGCGAAGATGCTCCAGGTCATGCAGCACATCGGCCGCCGTGACCTTGGCGTCGTAGTACGCACGCTCACGGCCCGTCGGGTCGACGAGTACCTCGAATGCCGAGTGAGTGACGGTCTTGCTCGGGCCCGGGACGGTCGCGACGTGCCATGCGCGCCACACGGGCTGAAGCTGCAACCGAGAGCCGATCAGGTAGTGGAACGTGCTCGAAAGACGATGCGAGCGCGCGTACGCCCGCACGGCTGCAGGGGTGTCTCCTTTCGGATCGACGCTGACCGCCACGACCCGCAGGTCGGGGGCCTTGACGAGCGCGGCGTTCAGATTCTGGGCGATCAGCGGGCACACGTCAGGGCAGTGCGTGTAGAGGAATGCCACGGCAACCCACTTGCCGCGGAAGTCCGATAGGCGCACGGCGCGTCCGCGATCGTCGTGCAGCGAGATCGGAGGAGCGACCGGCTTGGCCCCGATGATCGCGCCGCCGGCCCGCGCCGTCGCTGCCGGCGCCGAGATCTTCGGCTGGCCGGAGCTTCCGCAGCCCGAGAGCGCGAGCAGGGCCAGAGCGGCAAGCGCGGCCGGCACTCTAGGCACGCATCAACCTCCGGCGGCGGCGGAGGAGCAGCGACGCGCCGAGGCCGATCGCGACGAGCACGAGCACCCCGCCCGCGATCTTCAGCCGATCGCCGGTCGCCGAGCTGTGCGTGGCGGGAGGTGGCGCAACACGGACTCCATGCACGGCGAGCAGCCGCCGGACGGCTGTGTTCGCGGCCGCCGCCAGCGTGTCACCGTCGGCCGACGCCGGCGGAGGCAACGCATGAAGGGCAGCGACCTCTCGGGCGGGCAGCGGCTTGTGCCACCAGAGCCCGTAGCCGCTCGGCGTCACCACGAGCACACGCCCCGTGTTGACGTAGCTGAGCTCCGTGCCGAGGAACTTGGCGTACTGCTGGGGCGGCCGTTTGAAGAGGATCGAGACCGCCCCCAGGTCGTTCGGCGCCGCGATGATCGCCACCTTGATGTGCACGCCCGCCTTCCGCCCGGAGGCCAGGGCGGCATTCAGGGCCTGCTTCTGGCCGGTCGAGACCTTCGTCGTGAAGGGATAGAACGCGTCCTGCTGGATGAGGAAGTCGCTCGCCGGGTCGGCGTCGGCGCGCGCGGCCGACGCGCCTGCGGAGAGGGCGACGACGACTGCAAGCGAGACGAAGGCGGTTCTAGCCAAGGATCGACCTCAGCAGCAGGATCAGGAGGATCGCGGCCGCGACGCCCGCAGCGAGCGCTGCGAGCGCTGCGGCGAGCCGGATGCGGATCCCCGACGTCATGGCGCGACCTTCAGGGTGAAGGGGGCGGTCAGGATGTGGCCGTTCACCTGTGTCTGGAGGAAGAGCCGCCAGGTCCCGGGGACCGGCACGAGCACGCCGACTGTCAGTTTTCCCGGGGTGGACGATGTGCCTGTGACACGCGCCCCACCCGGGAGCAGGCTCGTACATCCAGCGGCCCCCTTCGCACAGACGTGCGTGTGGAAGTAGTCGAGCGAGCCCTTCCGGAAGAAGATCGCATGCGCGAGAGCCCCGTACCAGGGCGTGAAATGCGCCGGGCGGCCGCTGGGATCGCTGACGCTCACCTTGAGGAAGGCCGCCTGGATCGCGTGAAGCCGCGGGATCTGATCGAGCGTGAACGTGTAGCCGCCGGTTGTGACACGCCGGGCAGGCGGAGGTAGCGGCTGGCGGCGATACGTGCCCGCAACCCGCAGCGTGCGGAACAGCTGGAAGTTCGGCTGGTCTCCGTACCTGGGATAGGCGTCGATGACGGCACGGTAGGTGCCCGGCGCCGGGAACGTGATCCGCTCGCTGATCGTGCCGTTCGGGGAGATCGGTGGGTGCCGGTGAACGATGTAGGCGAGATCGTTCCGCACCAGGATCAGATGGACGCCGGTGTGTGGGCCGGGGCCGCGCTTGAACGCCTTCAGGGGTGTGCCGTCCGGATTGCGGATCACGAAGGACACGGTCGTCGGCGTGTTCGGCTTCGCTACGCCGGTCGGTTTGAAATTGGCGAGTGTGTAGTTGCGCGCCGGGGCAATCGTCGGAGTCGACGACGTCCCGCCGCCACAACCGACGACGAGTGCGGGCGCGACTGCCAGCACGACCAAGCGTGCTTTCACGGTTGCTCCGGAGGGAAGAGGAAGGAGCGATGCGGCGGGACGTACGCGCCGAGCTCGATCACGATCTGTTCCTTCGGCGTCAGGCGCACGTGAGCAGCGTCGCCGCGGACGAGCCGTCCGGCGACGTACGCGCGGACGGGCGCCCTGGAATGGAACGACGCGATCCGGTGGCGCGTCAGCGGTTGGCCCCAGAGCCGGAAGAGGTCGCCGATCGTCAACCGCGAGCCGCGGGCGACCCCCAGCACGCCGATCGGCGTGCGCGTGCGGATCGGGTAGTCGCACCGGGCTCTCCGCCCGATCCCGGCCGGGACGATCACGACGCGCTGGTTGACGAAGACCTCCACGTGGACCGGGAACACGCTACGACCAGCGGCACAGCGAAGGGAGCCGACGGGCTTCCCGTCGAGCTGCTGCGCGGGCGGCCGGTACCGCGGGCCAGGCCCGATCGGCCAGGGATGGACCGACGGGTCGCCGCCGATCGCGAGCAGAGCGAGCGCAAGAGCGATCACCGTGCGAGCCTCGGCGACTGGTCGGCGACAAGGCTCAGCCCGGCGGCGCACAGGCCCGCGACGACAGCCGCTGCACAGGTGAGGCGCGCGAAACCGGCTGGAAGTGCGGAGACGACGACACCGTGGCGAAAGATGGGAAGCGAGCTCAGCATCGCCGCCGCGGCGAGTGCGCCGATCACCCCCGCCGCAGCAGTGCGGCGCGTTCCGCGCGTGCGCGCGAGAACGGCGGCGGCCGCAATCCCCACGACTGCACCGCCCGCCAGCTGGAACCACTGCACCCCACCCGTCGGTGCGTCACGAACCGCAAAGGCCGTGATCGCGACCAGCGCGGCGCCCGCGGCGACGATCGCGAGCGCGAGCACCAACGCCGCGCGTGTGCGAGGCCGGCGGACGGCCACGATGACAATCGTCCCCAGTGCGGCCGCAGCGCCGAGCAGCCACGCGACGACGCTCGGACCGCGGACACGGACGAAGGTCCCCGTGATCGCCGCGGTGCGCCCGTCGATCGTCAGGGGCACCGACCACGTGCCGACAGTCCCGTTGCCGCCTCGAGTCGGAGGAGCGAGCCGGTGATCGTGCCAGGCGAACGAGCGCCCGTCCGCGACGCGCTTCCAGCCGGTTCCGGCCGTCACGATGCGGTCTGCACTCGCCGTCGGTGACGCGCGATTCGCCTCGACCGATCCACCTGCAAAGCGGATCATCGGCTCGTCGAGGTAGCCGCGCACGATGACGGTCTGGCCGGGCTGGGCGGTCACTTGCAACGAGCGATCGCCGTCGAGGACGCGGACGCCGATTCCGTCGACCGGTCGTCCGATGACGAGCCTGTCGTCGAGGGCGACCACGGGTCCACGGCCATGCGCAGCCGCGTTCGCGGGCAGCAGCAACGCCAGTACGACCATGACGACGAGCCACAGCAGGGACGATCTCCTCCTTCACTTTCTCTCGGCGGGCGCCCGAGCGACGCGGCGAGGGCGCGGTCAGAAGAGGAGGGGAGGAGCACGACTCGCGCCCGCGGCGGCGAGCGGCCGCAAAAGGACGACGGAGACGGTTGCAACGGGCCTGGGCTCGTCGAGCCAGTGGCGGGCGCGTCGACGACGATCCGCGGCGCGCGCGACAGCATCGACGACGGCAGTCGCCACCCGCAGCAGCAGGGCGATCACGGCCGCGGCCCCGACGGCCACGACGCCGGCCCACCAGCCGCCATGACCGACGATGCCCGTCAGGCCGGCCGGGTGACCGGCGGCGACGAGCCCTTCGAGGAATTCCTGGACGGCGTAGATCGCCGTCAGGAGGCACGACGAGGCGACCCACACGGCGGCGAACGACCGGCGGCGCTCCGTCGGCCGGCCGGTGGCGAGCGCCTGGGCGACGCGCGCGAGGAAGCCTCCGGTCGCCAGACAGAGGAGCAGCACGAGCCACGGCGCAAACGAATCGAGATAGGAGTGTCCCTGGGCTGCGAGTTGCGCCGAGGCGTGCGAGCCGTAGGCGATGCGATAGCGCAGCTGGTGCACCACGAACGCGGCGAGAGGCAGCAAGAGCAGCCCTCGGGACCGAAGCGAGAAGCCCGTGATCCTCGAGATCACTCCGGAGAGGGTACCGGCTCCGTGGAGAGGAAACGCTGCAGCGCCTGGAGCGTCCGCTCGAGCTCGGCGATCTCGACTCGCTCGTCCGCCGTGTGCGCGTATCGCGTTGCACCCGGGCCGAGATTGACGGCGTCCAGGCCGCGTGCCGCGAAGTCGGCGACGTTCGTCCATGCCTGCTTCGGCTCGACCTGGAACCCGCCGGCTGCACGCAGGCCCGCGACGTGTGGGCTGTCGAGCGACGGCACACGGGCGGGCGCCGAGTTCGCCAGGATCTCCACGTCGCGGCCGACGAGGTCCGCCACGCGTGCGACCGCGTCCTGCGGCGAGCGGTCCGGGGCATAGCGGAAGTTGAGCGTCGCTTCGACACTGGCCGGGATCACGTTCGATGCGATGCCACCGTGAATCTCGGTGACCGACAGGACCTCGCGAAACACGAGTCCTTCGATCTGCACGTCTCGCGGCTCGAGCGCAAGCACACCGCGCAGACCGTCGAACGCGACGCCGACGGCGTTGATGCCGTGCCACGGGCGCGCCGAGTGAGCGGAGCGCCCCTCGAACACGACACGCGCGACGAGATTACCGAGGCAGCCGAGCTGGAGCGTGTTGTCGGTCGGCTCGAGGACGACGACGAGCGAGGCCTCGTCGACGAGCGGAACGGCAGCAAAGACCGAGGGCAGAGGATTGACGGACGGCCCGAGCTCCTCGCGCGGGAAGAACAGCAGCGCGACGTCGTACGCAAGGTCGGCGGTCGCAGCCCAGTTGGCAACCTCGATCATCACGGCGAGACCGCCCTTCATGTCGCTCGCGCCGAGGCCGACCACGGCGCCGCCGCCGATGCTCCCTGGCAGGTTGTCCTGGGCCGGGACGGTGTCGGTGTGCCCGGCGAGCAGCACCAGCGGCCGGCCCGCTCGCACCGCGTAGACCAACGACTCGCCGTCGTCGAAGACGGACGGGAGCCGGACTGCCTGCCGGACGTATTCGGTGACGGCAGCCTCCGCGCCGGAGACCGACGGGATGTCGACCAGGTCGAGCGCCCGCCCGGCGACAGGGGCAGTTGGGTCGGCTGCGGGCATAATCGGCCCGATGATTCCACGTTTGGCGGGCGGCGAGGTCGAGCGCGGGTTCGTGCTCGCAGTGCTCGCCCAGGGGGTGGACGCCGACGACGAGCTCGCCGAGGTCCGCGAACTTGCGCGCACGGCGGGCGTCGAGCCGGTCGGGGAGGTCGTTCAGCGCCGCGCGCGGCCCGCGCGCGTGACCTACGTCGGCCGCGGCAAGCTGGAGGAGCTGAAGGAGCGTTTCCGCGCCGCGTCGGCTGAGAGCCTGCTCGTCGACGACGAGCTCGACCCGGCGCAGCAGCGCTTCCTCGAAGACGAGCTCGGAACCCGCGTCGTCGATCGCACGCAGTTGATCCTCGACATCTTCGCCCAGCACGCGGTCACGTCGGAAGGGAAGCTGCAGGTCGAGCTGGCACAGCTCGAATACAACCTGCCGCGCATGCGCGGCATGTGGCAACACCTCGAGCGCCTTGGCGGCGGCGTCGGCACGCGAGGGCCGGGCGAGTCCCAGCTCGAGACCGACCGGCGGCTCGCGCGAAGGAGGATCTCGATGCTCAAGACCCGCCTCAAGGACCTCCAGCGCCAGCGAGAAACGCGTCGAAGCGAGCGGCGCCGCACGGAGGTGCCGACGATCGCTCTCGCCGGCTACACGAACGCCGGGAAGTCGACGCTCCTGAATGCCCTCACGGGCGCAGAGGTGTCGGTCGAGAATCGGCTGTTCGAAACGCTCGACCCGACGACGCGCGGCTTCGAGCACGAGGGACGCCGGTACCTCGTGACCGACACGGTGGGATTCATCCGACGCTTGCCGCACCAGTTGGTCGAGGGCTTTGCATCGACGCTCGAGGAGACGCTGGTAGCGGACATGGTGCTGCACGTGGTCGATGGGTCCGCAGCGGACGAGGAGCAGGATCGTCAGCGCGAAGCGGTCGATGATGTCCTGTACGAGATCGGAGCGGCAGAGCTGCCGAAAGAGCTCGTCCTGAACAAGATCGACCGCGTCGACCCGCTTGGTCGACGCCGGTTGCGCAACCGCTTTCCCGGCGCGCTCCAGGTCTCGGCACTCGACGGTGAGGGGCTCGACGAGCTTCGCGCCGAGCTCGCGCGGCGCTTCGACGATCGCTTCGAACGCGTCAGGCTGCTCATTCCGTACGAGGAAGGTGCTCGGCTGTCGGAGCTGTACGCGCTCGGTACCCCGGTCGAGGATCGCGAGGACACTGCAGACGGCGTCGCGGTGGTCGCACGCCTGCCCCGTCGCGACCTCGTCCGCTTCGCCCCGTTTCTCATCGCGGACGCCGGCGGGTCGAAGCTGGAGAGCGCCTGATCGAGCTTCCCGTTCATCGGCTGCGAGCCGAGGCGGTGATCCCCTCCCGCGCCTACTCTGGCGACGCGGGCCTCGATCTGGCTGCATGCGAGCGGGTCGAGCTGGGGCCCGGCGAGCGCGCGCTCGTGGGGACGGGGCTCGCGGTCGCCATCCCGGACGGCTACGCCGGCTTCGTGCAGCCGCGCTCGGGACTTGCCGCGCGGCACGGCATCTCGATCGTCAACACGCCCGGGCTCGTCGATGCCGGCTATCGAGGCGAGCTGAAGGTCGCGCTGCTGAATACCGACGCACGGGAGTCGTTCGTCGTCGAGCCCGGAATGCGAATCGCACAGCTCGTCGTCCTACCGGTGCCTACCGTCGAGCCGGTCGAGGTCTCCGAGTTGCCCGAGAGCACGCGTGGCACGGACGGCTTCGGCTCGTCAGGGTCTTAACAGTGGAGCCCCGGATCCGCGTCAGCGCGATTCTCATGTGGCAGGGGCGCATCCTGCTCTGCCGGCAGGAGAAACCGGGCAAGGAATACTGGCTGCTGCCGGGTGGGGGAGTCGACTCGGGCGAGACCCTGGTCGAGGCGCTCCGCCGGGAGTTGCGCGAGGAGCTGGGCGTGACGGCGGACGTCCAGTTCGAAGGGCCGGTGGCACTCGTCGACTCGATCGCTCCGAAATCCTTGCGACTGCGCAAGCACGTGGTCCACATCATCTTCGCGGCCGATCTCTCGCACCGCTCGCTTCACGACGTCGAGACGAAGGACGCCGCCGTCAAGGGGGCGCGCCTCTTCTCACCGGACGAGCTCGCCGACATCGTGGTCCACCCACCGATCAAGCGCTTTCTCGCACGCCGCCAGCCCGGTGACCCGGCCGTCTATCTCGGAAGTCTCTGGGCGCGTTAGCGCCTCCCTCCACGTGAGCGGGCGCGCCCGGCGGAGACGTCGTGCGCGGCGTGTTCGAGCGCGTCCTCGAGCGGCTCGAGGCCCGGCGGCTCGCCCCCTGTGCGATGCGCGAGGGCGTCGGCGAGAACCCGGTCGGCAAACCACGCGTTTCGCGGTAGCAACGGTCCGTGCAAGTAGGTCCCATAGGCTCGACGGTAGCGGCACCCCTCGGCACCCGACTCGCCGTCGTTGCCGAACCCGGCGAGGACGCGCCCCAGCGGCTCGGCATCGACGTCGAGCACCGTCCTGCCCGCATGGTTCTCGAATCCGGCCAGCGTTCGGCCCGCCCATCTGCACTCGAGCAGGACGTCACCGATCATCCGCCTCGTGCCGGCGACCGTTTCGAGCGGCAGCAGGCCGATGCCGGGGAGCTCCACGCCGGCGACGTCCCGGTAGGAGCGCCCGAGTAGCTGGTAGCCGCCGCACACGGCGAGGAACGCGGCACCATCCTCGACGGCCGCACGCAAGGCTCCGCCCTTCCCTGCGAGATCATGTGCGACGAGCTCCTGCTCGCGGTCCTGTCCACCGCCGATGTAGTACAGGTCGGTCTCGCCGGGGCTCACGGAATCTCGAAGACCGACCGCCGTCACGTCGAGCTCGTGGCCACGACGCCGTGCGCGGTCGGCCAGGACGGCGATGTTCCCGCGATCGGCGTAGATGTTCAGGTAGTCCGGATAGAGATGGGCGACACGGATCCTCACGCGGCCGCCTCCCAGTAGTTCGGCACGTACCCGCGAGACGCCACGAGCCGACGAAGCGCGAGCATCGCGGTGTAGGTCGGCAGGACGGCGAGCTCGCCTCCGTCCGGCGTGAGCGCGAGCCCCCGGTCGAGGCCGGCCTCCAGCGAGCGCACGACCTCGATGTGGTCTCGCCGCAGCCCGCCGTAGGCGAATCGGAGCGCCAGCTCTTCGGCCCGGGCTCCGGTGGCGACGAGCGTGTCCAGACCGGCGAGGAGCGGTTCGAAGTCCACGTCCCAGATCCACGAAACGTCCCGGCCGTCGGCGATCTCGTCGTTCAGCGCTACGACGGCCACGCGAGGCGGCGCCGCGTCGACGAGCGTCCGGACGATCTCGTTCGCTCCCGCAGGGTTCTTGATCAGCAGCATCAGGACCTGCCGGTCGCCGATCCGGATCCGCTCGAAGCGCCCGAACGCCGGGGAGAAGCGCGCGAGGCCCGCCACGACGTCACCGATCGGCGCATCGAGCTCGAGCGCCAGCGACGCCGCACCGACGGCGTTGTACACGTTGTAGAGGCCCGGCAGGGCCAGCTCGATCCGGGCTGTGCCTTCCGGAGCGGTGAGCGTGAACGAAGCGCCGTCCAGGCCGTGAAGCTCGATCTCGCTTCCCACGACGTCGAGCCGCGGCCGGGCGTGGCCACACTTGGGGCAGCGGTAGTCGCCAAGATGGCCGACGTAGGCCGCTGCATAGTCGTACGGCGTGCCGCACCGGAGGCAGTACTTCGAGTCGGCCGCGTGTTGCAGGGCCGGGCGTGCATGCGCCGGGTCGTCGATGCCGAACAGCCGTGCGTTCTCGACGCCCTCTGCGAGATCGGCGACCTGAGGGTCGTCCCCGTTGACGACGAGTGACGCGCGTGGCAGTTCGGCAACCGCCGTGCGCCAGCGGCCGGCGACATGCTCGAGCTCGCCGTAGCGGTCGAGCTGGTCACGGAAGAGGTTCGCGAGCAGGAGCGCGCGCGGCCCGAGACGGCGTGCGACCTCCGGCAGGGCCGCCTCGTCGACCTCGAACAGCCCGAACTCGGCGTCGCGTCCCGCGAGCAGGGAGGAGGCGACACCCGAGACGAGGTTGGCACCGGAGGCGTTGTGGACGACCTGAACGGCCGGCCGCAGGATCTCGGCGACCATCGCGGTCGTCGTCGTCTTGCCGTTGGTCGCGGAGACGAGGGCCGACCCCCGCGGCAGCCGCTCGGCGAGAGCGTCGATCGCACCCGGGTCGAGCTTCCAGAGCAGCTTGCCGGGGAGCGTCGTTCCCCCGCCACGGCGGGCCAGGCGAGACAGCCTCCCGGCGGCGCGGAACGCAGCGGTTTCGAGGTCGAGTGCCAGAGGGGGGCGCATCGGCGCCGACACCGTAACGCCTGCCACGGTGAGACTCGCCCGTACTTGCACTTCGCTCATGACGCTCTACCATTCTTGCAATGGCCCGCAAGCCCGATGTTCCGCAGGTCGACCCAGAGGCACTCGCAGCGTTCCAGGCGGGATTGCGGCGACGGTTCTCCGACGAACAGCTGCTCGACGAGCTCCGTGCGTCCGCGCGACGACTCGGGCGCTCACCGACGATGAAGGAGTTCGCTGCCGACCCGGGCGCCGGCGTCCATCCACAGACGGTCATCGAGCACTTCGGGACGTGGAACACGGCCAAGCGCGCCGCAGGCCTACTGCCGCGGCGGTTCGTGACCAGGGAGGAGCTGCTCATGGCGCTGCGGTCGCTCGGCGAGGAGCTCGGCCGAACGCCGACAGTGGTCGAGATCAAGCGGCGACGAGGGACGATGCCGTCGGCATCGCTCTACTGGCACACCTTCGGCTCACTCGCCGCGGCGCTCAGGGAGGCGGGCTTCGACGTCACGTTGGCCGAAGAGCGGCTCGAACGTGCGATCTCCGAGGGCGTTGCGCTCTCGCGGCGGCTCGGCCGCCTGCCGAAGTTCGGCGACTGGCATCAGGCGCGACTCGCCGACGACTCGCTCCTGACGGAGTGGCAGGTGTACCGGCTGTTCGAAGCGCGACGCGGTGCCTGGGCGACGTTCCAGTACCTCGTCCGCGAACGGCTCACCGACGACGGCGTGACGGTCGAGGCCGACGGGAGTCTCGACGCTTTCTAGAGGCTTGATGCGCATTTCCGGCGCTCACGGCTGGTGCACGAGACACGGCGCGGCTCGGCCCGGTCGGGCTCGCCCGTAGCCACCGCTACGCGCTACGCCCGCCCCGTCCAATCCGCCTGGTCTCGCGCATCCCCGCGAGCACCTCGATACACATCAAGCCTCTAGGCAGGCGAGACGAGCATCGCGAGCACGCTGAGGCAGAAATCCCGTTCGGACGGCGCACGCACGGCGGGGAGGGGGTCGGCCTCGACGTAGTCGTGGTCCGGGCGGAACCGCTCCCGCCGCACCACCGCGCCGTCCTTCAGCGCGAGCAGCGTCCCTTCACGCACTTCGTGCTTGCGCAGCTTCGCACCGCAGTAGCGCTCCGCGACCTCGAGCGCCGTCCGCGTCGACGCGAAGAAGACTTCGTTTCGGCCTTCGCCGAGCCAGAGCGGCCGGCCGACACCCCGCGCGAGGAATGTCAGCTCCGGCTCGCGCTCGTCGAGCCAGGCTGTCGCCATCGCACCTCGAAGACGCTCGAGCGCGCGCGGGTCGTTGCCGGAGTGCGCAACCTCGGCGAAGATCGCCTCCGAGTCAACGGTCATCCTGGGCTCTGCCCGGGCGCAGTCGTAGGGGGCGAGCAGTTCGTCGTCGTTGACGATGATCCCGTTGTGGATCCCGACGACCGGACCGTGGCGGACCGGGTGATTGTTGGCCGGGATCGACGGATGGCCCTTCGTGTAGTCGCGGACGTGCACGAGCAGCTGATGCGCGGTGCTGGGAACTGCGATGCGATCGAGGAGCTGCGATGCCGGAGTTCGCTGCTTGACGACGGTGGGGTAACGCTCGCCGGGGGCTCGGTACGCGTAGCCGACCGCGTCGGCGCCGCGTTCGGCGATCCCTGCGAGCAGGGCCTGGGCAGCGAGCGTCCGCTCGACGCTCGATCGAGCCCGGACGCTGTATCCCGCGATGCCGCACATGCAGTTGGTCCCTGAGACGTTGCCGCTACTCGGACGATAGGGGACTTGGCGGCTGGATTGAGGAATCCTTTACAACTCATACCGTTTGCTTCCGATTTGTCCAAGCCGCAAAGAGCGCATTCCGTGGAGGAGACGATGACCACACTCGATAACCGGCCGAACACCGCACTCCTCGTCGTCGACGTGCAGAACGGCGTCGTCGAGGGAGCTCACGAGCGCGACGCGGTCGTCGCGAACGTCGGCAGCCTCGTCGAGAAGGCACGGCGCGAGGGGATCCCCGTCATCTGGGTCCAACACTCCGACGAGGGACTCGCGAGGGGAAGCGACGAGTGGCGGATCGTCCCCGAGTTGAGCCCCGGCGACGCCGAGCCCCTCGTCGAGAAGAGCTACGGCGACTCCTTCGAGGACACCACCCTCGAGACCGTCCTATCGGACCTCGGAGTCGGGCGACTCGTCGTCGTCGGCGCACAGACCGACGCGTGCATCCGCTCCACGCTGCACGGAGCATTTGCCAGGGGATACGACGCAACGCTGGTCAGCGACGCCCACACGACGGAGGACCAGACGGCATGGGGGGCACCTCCCCCGGCGGGGGTCGTCGCGCACACGAACCTGTACTGGACGTATCAGACGGCCCCGGGACGGACCGCCGGGACGGTCGAGACCAAAGATGTCAACTTTGGGAGCGCGTCCTGAACCCGTTCCGCCCGAAACCATCCTCAAGCCCACTTCGGAGCGCGCCGATAGGGATGGGGTGGAACACCCGCTTCCAGAGCCCGACGCGCCGGAACCGTCGCTCGAGCTGCTGCCGGCTCTCGACGAGCCGGACGACGAGGTCGAGGAGGAAGAAGAGCCGGCGAACGCCGGACTGAGCGAGGACGACCGACTCCGTACCGACGATCCGCTCAAGCTCTACGTCCGCCAGATCGGCGACGGGCGGCTGCTCACCCCAGGCGAGGAACGCGAGCTCGCACGCCGGAAGGATCTCGGCGACGAGGCTGCGAAGCGCCGCCTGATCGAATCGAACCTTCGACTCGTGATGTCGATCACGCGCAACTACACGAAGGCGGGCGTGCCCCTGCTCGATCTGATTCAGGAGGGCAACCTCGGGTTGATCCGGGCGGTCGAGAAGTTCGACTACAAGCTCGGCTTCAAGCTCTCGACGTACGCGACCTGGTGGATCCGCCAGGCCGTCACCCGGGCGCTCGCCGACCAGGGCCGAACGATTCGCCTCCCGGTGCACGTCGCCGAACAGGTGCGCCGGGCGCAGCGCTCTCGCCGCCAGCTGGCGCAGAAGTTGAATCGGGATCCCTCGATCGAGGAGATCGCGCAGGACTCAGGCTTCACGGTCGAGCGGGTGAACGAGCTCTTCGACCTTGTCGAGGATCCCGTCTCGCTCGAGACGCCTGTCGGCGACGGTGAGAGCATGGTTGCCGACCTGATCGAGGACGAGCGGGCCGAGTCACCTGACGGCGCGAGTGCCGATCGTGCCCGCGGGGTCGAGCTTGCCGCAGCCGTCGAGCGGCTGAACCCTCGGATGCGGCACGTCGTCACACGTCGCTTCGGGCTCGACGGCAAGCCGCCGCAGACGCTCGAGGACGTCGGTACCGACCTCGGGATCACCCGTGAGCGTGTGCGCCAGCTCGAGACGCGAGCGCTGCGGGAACTCAGGGCCGTCGCGCCCGGTCTCGCGCTCTATCTCCAGAGCTGACCGACAAGGTCAGTGCGCGACCGCCTCCATCTCGTGGAGCGTCGCGAGCCGCTTCAGCGCCTCGACCTCGATCTGACGGACGCGTTCGCGCGTGAGCCCCAGCCGCCGTCCGATCTCCTCGAGCGTCTTCGGATCGGCGTCGCCGAGGCCGTAGCGAAGCACGACCACCGTGCGGCTCCGGTCCGGTAGCGCGCGCAAGGCGTCGGCCAACACCTGCGAGCGGAGCGAGGTCTCGACCACCTCGTCCGGACTGGGGCCGTCGCCCGCGACGAAGTCGCCGAGCAGGGCATCGTCGCCGTCCGAGACGGGCGCGTCGAGCGACGCGGAGGCACGTGCCGCCGCACGAACCTCGACGGCCTGCTGGATCGGCAGGTTCGCCTCGGCGGCGATCTCCTCGAGGGTCGGCTCGCGGCCCAGCGCCGCGGAGAGGTTCCGCTCGGCCCGGTTCAGCTTCTGCAGCCGCTCGACGATGTGGACGGGCATGCGGATGGTGCGGGCCTTGTCCGCGAGCGCCCGTGCGACCGCCTGCCGGATCCACCAGGTCGCGTAGGTCGAGAACTTGAAGCCCCGGCGCCAGTCGAACTTCTCGGTCGCGCGGATCAGGCCGAGCGTGCCTTCCTGGATCAGGTCGAGGAACGGCAGCCCCTGATTGCGGTAGTGCTTGGCGATCGAGACGACCAGCCGGAGGTTCGACTGGATCATCCGCTCCTTGGCCTGTCGATCGCCGCGCTCGATGCGCTTGGCGAGTTCGACCTCCTGCGCTGCGGTCAGCAGCGGATGCCGGCCCGCCTCCCGCAGGAAAAGCTGCAATGCGTCGGTGGTGGTCTCCGCCGCCACGGGCGGCGGCGAGGCGGCGGCCGGCGCCTCCGCGCCGTCGTCGACGACGTCGATCGACCGTTTTTCCAGCTCGCGCTGCAGGGTGTAGACCTCGAGCGGGTCGAGGCCGAGCGGCTCGAGCGCTTCGCCGAGCTCCGATTGCAGCAGCGTGCCGCGTTCCTCGGCCGCGTCGACGAGCGTGCGCAGCTCGTCGCTCAGCTGGAGGATGTCCGGCTCGGCGATCACCACCTCTAGTGATAGCCCCGATCGTGCCTGCCGAAACCCGTCTTTTCCCGCCCGAATGCCGGTGCACGATAACCGGTGTTCTGTCAAGTAGACGGAAATCGGCTCAAGTGGGACGACCGGTCTCGCGCCCACCCCACGGATCTCCACAGGCTTGTCCCCAGCGAGCCGAATTAGCTGTGGAAATGTGGATAGATTTCGGCCCGCAAAATGCGCGCTTTTCGTCAGTGCGTTGCTTGCTTGCCGTGTAGACGGGCTGTAACTTCCCTTTTGCACCGAGCACGGAGCGCGAGTAGGACGAAGCCGCTCCCGAGGGCCGTAGGCGGAAGCCGAAGGTTCACGGGGGAGGTGGACAAAAGCGCCACCGGCTCGGTGAATTTTTTTTGGTCCCGGCCGGGTAGGATCTCGCCCGTGCACTTCCGGCTTCCTGCGTTCGACCGCGGCGTGACGTCGTTTCTGTGGGCCCTTCTCTTCGGCCTCTTCATCTGGATCGGTGGCTCGGCGGTCGGCTACGGCAGCGCGATGTCATTCGTCGTCGGCTGCGTCGCCGCGTTCCTGATCTTCCTCCTCGTCCGCGTTCACGGCGAGGACGGGCCGCGACGCCCGTGATCGCCTGACAGCGCGAAGACGAGCAGCCGGGCGAGGTCGCCCCCCACTTCGTCCTCGAGGCGTTCGTACGCGCTCTCGCGCTCGCCGGCGAAGGCGCCGCAGTGCGCAAGCAGGAGCGTGGAGCCCCTCGACAGGTCGGAAAAGAAGGCAGGCACGGGTCACACAGACATCGGCGGTGCGGTGCCTGGCGACGATCCCTGGCGGGAGGGAGCCCTGCGAGAATCAGGGATCGTGGAGCAGCGGATCAGCCTCGTCACCCTCGGCGTCGCCGACCTGGAGCGCGCCCGGACGTTCTACGAGCGCCTCGGCTGGACGACCCGCGCCGAGCTGGGCGCCGACATCGTCTTCTTCCAGGCGGGCGGCCTGATCGTCGCCCTCTGGGACCGTTCGGAGCTCGCCGGCGACAGCGGCGTCGACGACCCGGGCGGGTTCGGCGGCATCACGCTCGCCCACAACGTCGAGTCGCCGGATGCGGTCGACGCCATCTTCGCCGAGGCACGCTCGGCCGGAGCCTCGGTCACGCGCTCGCCGGAGGCGACGTTCTGGGGCGGCTACTCGGGTGTCTTCCTCGATCCCGACGGGCACCCGTGGGAAATCGCGCACAACCCGCACTGGACACTGCGCGACGACGGCTCGATCGAGCTCGGTATCTAAAGAGCGAGCCGGCGCGCGTCGAACGCGGCCGAGTAGAGCTCGGCGCGGAATTCGTCGACTGCTGCGGCCGCGTCGCTCGTGAACAGGTGCTCGACCACCCCCACCTCGCGGTCGTTCACGAACGGGACGTCCACGTGGGCACGCGAGACGAGGTTCACCGACAGCCTGCCGCACACCGGGCAGCGCACCGCGAGGCCGACGGCGTCGCCGCGCTCGGCCGGTGCAAGGAGCTTGAAGGCCGACGGGAAGACCGGGCGTGGGCGCTCCTCGGGCCAGCAGTAGAAGCTCCACGGCCACTCCCCCGCCCCGATGCGCGCAACGGCCAGGTCGCTGAGCTCGCTGCCGACCGGCTCGACACGCGAGGTCATCAGGTTGAGGAAGGTCGTCTCCGCCTCGAGGCCGAGCGGCGCCCAATCCAGATCCTCGTGCGTGACGAGGCCCGGATGGTCGCAGCCGCAACCGCAGGCGAAGTCGATGCGGTAGACGGCGGGATGCCGGGCGCCCGGGAGCTCCTCGAGCCGCCGAAACCGCGACAGCCGGACGCGCGTCTCGCCGTGCGTGGGGCACGAGAACGTGTACGCCGTCGTCAACGCGTCGTACATGGCGCCTTCTTACTCGCTCGGGCGGATGGAGGCATCCCCCGAATGGTGCCCGGTGCCGCTGCTCAGTAGTCGATCAGCGCGAACAGATCGGTGCCGGCCAGGCGCTGCCGGCCGCCGAGGAACGAGAGTTCGATGATGAAGCACGCGCCGAGCACCTCGCTTCCGATCTGCTCGACGAGGTTCTTGATCGCCTCGATCGTGCCGCCGGTTGCGAGGACGTCGTCGTGGATCACGACCTTCGAGCCGCGCGGGATCAGATCCGGGTGGAGCTCGAGCGAGTTCTCGCCGTACTCGAGCACGTAGCGGGCGCTGACGGTCTCCGGGGGAAGCTTCCCCGGTCGCCGCGCGGGTACGAACCCGACTCCGGCCTCGGCCGCCACTGCTGCGCCGAGCCAGAATCCGCGCGCCTCGGCGCCGAGGACGAAGTCGGGCTTCTTCGTCTTCACCCAGTCCGCGAGCAGCGACACCGTGGTTCGCAACGTCTCGGGATCGGCGAGCAGCGGCGTCACGTCCTTGAACCCGACACCGGGAGTCGGGAAGTCCGGAACCTCGCGCACCTTCGACCGAAGATCGATCACTGCGCCA
This sequence comes from uncultured Thermoleophilia bacterium, assembly GCA_963715115.1. GTDB lineage: Bacteria > Actinomycetota > Thermoleophilia > Gaiellales > Gaiellaceae > PALSA-600. The sequence goes on along the minus strand of CAVQRE010000018.1, from coordinate 3,131 downwards.
AGTCTCGCAGGTCGCGCCAGAAGAGCTGCGAGGACAACTCGCTCACGAGCTCGGCGAGCTGCTGCAACTCGCGCAGCCCCTGCGCGCGGCGCTCGAGGCTGCGCGCACGCAGCGCGGGCGTGACCAGCTGGTCGAGCAGCGCCGCCTGACGTCCTGCAGCCGTCCTGAACGTCCGCAGATGCCTCGGCGAGACACCGAAGCGCTGCAGGCGTGCACAGGTGGCCGCTACGTCGGCGTCGTCCTCCGGGTAGCGCTTGGCGCCGCCGGATCCTCGCGGCTGCAGCAATCCGTACTCGTCGAGCTCCCGGCCGAGCTCGGCGGTGATCTGGGCGCGATCGCAGAGCTCGTCGAACGTGATCGTCTCCACGGCTCCGCCGAGCGCGGTCGGCTTGCGGCGCTTGCGGTCCTTCGGCCCCGGGGCCTCGAGCTCTTCGCGGATCACGCGCAGCGGCAGGAACTCGTCGCGCTGCAACCGCAGCACGGTCTCGAGGCGCGCGAGGTCGTCCTCGCTGAACAGGCGATAGCCGCCCTGCGTCCGTCGCGGGGTGACCAGCCCCTCGTCCTCCAGGTAGCGGATCTTCGAGATCGAGATGTCCGGGAACTCGCCGCTCAGGCGGCGGACGACCTCGCCGATGCGAAGCGGCCGCTCGCGACGCTCCGGTGTCGGCGCCGCTGCGCTCATCCCTTACGAGGCCCGCGTCTCATGCAATGAACGTCATGCGGTACTTGCCGATTTGCAGCTCGTCGCCGCCCTGGAGCACGGCCGTGTCGATACGCCGCCGGTTCACGAACGTGCCGTTCAGCGATCCCTGGTCCTCGACCGCGTAGCCGTTCGCGCGGGCGATCAGCACGGCGTGGTTCCGCGAGACGGTGACGTCGTCGAGGAAGATCTCGCACTCGGGTGAGCGGCCGATGCGCGTCCGCTCGCCGGTGGGGTGAAAGCTCTCCCCTGCCCTGCCGCCGCCCTGCCGCACGACGAGCGCCGGCCCTTCGAGGCCGACGACAGGCTCGTGGTCGAGGTCGCCGACCTCCTCGGGTGACAGCGACTGCGTCGTCTCGACCGAGGTCTCGCCCTTCTGCAGCAGGGCGCCGCAGCGTGCGCAGTAGTTCGCAGCCTCGGGGTTCTGGAACCCGCACTCCTGGCAGTAGACGATCACGCCGGAGGTGTCGCCTTGCCGGCCAGGATGTCGGTGAGGCGATCGACGACGCTCTGGTCGAGGACGGTCTTGCCGCCGCTGCGCTGGAGGCGCGCGACGAGCTCCGCGCGCAGGATGTCGATCTTGCCGTGGAGCAGGCGGCGTTCGTAGCTGACCTCCCGCTCCTGCTGTTCCAGATCGTCGATGAGGCCCTTCAGCCCTTCATCGGAGAGCGAGCCAAGCTCTGGGAGGGGTTCCACGTTGCCGCCTTTCGGTCGCGGGGATGAGATGGCTGATTCCAGCAGACCTTCCCGGAACCGTCAACCTCATCTTGAGGGTTCAGCTCCTGGCGGCGATCTCCTCCTGCTCGAGGACCTCGCCGACGACCGCCTCGAGCTCGGCTCCGAGCTCCCGCGACGCGTCGCTCGTGTCCCCTTCCGCGTAGATGTGGACGATCGGCTCGTCGGGATCGGGGAGCGCCAGGGCCCAGCCTCGCCCCTCGAAGAACACCTTGATGCCGTCGAGCAAGTCGACATCGTGGTCCGAGAAGCGCTCGTTCAGCACCCGCATCACGGTTCCCTTGAGCCCCCACGGGCAGGGCACCTGCTCGTGCATCAACGTCGAGCGCGGCAGCCCTGCCGTGAGCTCGGACAACGGTCGCGCCCGCCGCTGCGCCAGCAGCTCGAGCAGCTTGCAGAGGGACGCGATCGCGTCGTAGGCAGGCAGGAAGTCCGGGAAGACGAAGCCGCCTCCCACCGCCCCTGCGAAGATCACCCCGTCCTCTGCCGCCGCCCGTGCCAGCTCCTGGGGCGACGCAGGCGCCCGGACGATCTCGAGGCTCGTGCCTGCGAGCTCCTCGACGCGGCTCGTCGCGGTCACCGGGATGGCGACCTTCCCCCGATGCCCGTTCGCCCGCAGCAGGCGGAGGAAGAGCAGTAGTGCCATCTGTGCCGGTAGCTCTCGCCCGCGCTCGTCGATCAGGAAGATCCGTTCGGCCGACCGATCCGAGACGACGCCGAGATCCGCATCGACGGCGGTGACGAGGCGGCGGGCGTACCCGATCGACTCGCTCAGCTTCGCCGGGCCGGAGGCGGCATCGGACTCGAAGGGGTGCGCGGTGATCGCTTCGACTCCCAGCCGGCCGAGGAGCAGCGGGAGCACGTAGCTCGCCGCCGAGTAGCCGTAGTCGACGACGATCCGGAAGCCGCGGTCGCGGATCGCCGGCACGTCGAGGCCCGAGATCAGATCGGTCGCATAGCCCTCCCGCGCCCGCGCGGGATACGAGATCGCACCGATGTCCGAGAACGACGCGCGCCTGAGCTCCTGTCGCGTGAAGTGCTTCTCGATCTCCTGCTGCAAGCCGGCGGACAGTGCGACACCCGGGCGCTCGAACAGCCTGATCTGCACCGCCTCGGGATCGTGCGCGGCGGCGCCGACGTGGAACGCCGCGTCGTATCCCTGCGTCTTCAGGAGATGGAGCCCGACCGGAGCCGGCAGCGTGCGCAGGTCGGCCACCTGCACGCCGGTCGAGTTGAGCCCGGAGATGATCGCGCGCTTGATCATCCGGAAGGCGGCTGCGCTCTCCCGGCTCGCGACGACGCGCGACCCCCGCTTCAGCGCCGTACCGAGGGCGGCGCCGAACCGGAGAGCGACTTCCGGCGTCAGGTTCACGTTCACGAGGCCGACCACGCCGTTCTTGCCGAAGAGGTGAGCCGTCCCGCGCGACTCCCAGATCAGGCTCTCGTGGATCTGGGCTCCGTACTCGACCTCCTTGTCGGGGTAGATGCGAACGCCTGCATGCACCACCGACTGGTCGCCGAGCGTCACGCGGTCGCCGATCGCGACGTCCTCGTGCACGCGCGCATGCGAGCGAACGTCACAGCCCCGGCCGAGCACCGCACCTTCGACGACGGCGCTGCGACCGATGTAGGTATTCGCGTCGATCACACTGTGCGAGACCCGACTGCGCTCGCGGAGCGTCGAGCCGGGACCGAG
>CAVQRE010000017.1:0-42350 GCA_963715115.1 uncultured Thermoleophilia bacterium | reverse complement strand
CACCGTGTACGGCCCGACCGTCGCATCGGGCGAGATGGTGCAGTAGTTGCCGATGAACGCGGGGCCTTCGACCCCTTCGATGTCGGCGATCTCGACGCCGTCACCGAGCCAGATCTCGCCCGGGAGCTTCAGGCCGCCGATCTCGAGGTGCACCGTCTCGTCGAGTGCGTCGAAGTTGGCCTGCCGGTACTGGTCGAGGTTGCCGATGTCCTGCCAGTAGCCGTCGCAGACACAGCCGTAGATCGGATGACCGAGCTCGAGCAGAAGCGGGAACAGGTCCTTCGAGAAGTCGAACGGCCGGTCGGTCGGCACGTGCTCGAGCACCTCGGGCTCGAGCACGTAGATGCCGGTGTTGATCGTGTCCGAGAAGACCTGCCCCCACGTCGGCTTCTCGAGGAAGCGCTCGACCCGTCCGTCCTCGTCCGTGACGACGATGCCGAACTCGAGCGGGTTCTCGACCGCCTTCAGGCCGATCGTGCACGCTGCGCCTTGCTCGCGGTGGAACTCGACGATCTTGCCGAGGTCGATGTCGGAGAGCGCGTCGCCCGAGATCACGAGGAACGTGTCGTCGAGCCTGGCTGCCGCGTGACGCACCGACCCGGCGGTGCCGAGCGGGCTCGGCTCGACGGAGTACTCGATGTGCGAGCCCGAGGCCGAGCCGTCGCCGAAGTAGGAGCGGATCGCTTGCGGCAGGAACGCGACCGTCACGACGACCTCGTCGAAGCCGTGCGCCGCGAGCAGCTCGAGGATGTGCTCCATGCACGGCTTGCCGACGATCGGCACCATCGGCTTCGGCTGGATCGAGGTGAGCGGCCGCAGCCGAGTTCCCTCGCCGCCGGCCATCACGACGGCCTTCACGAGAACCGCACCTCACGGCGAGCCTTGAGGACGTAGTCGCCCAGCGACGACGAACGCCAGGACCAGCCCGGCCCAGAAGATCCACAACGGCCATTGCGTCCCCTCGTGCGTCACCATCACGAGCCCGAGCGACGCGAACAGCAGCCAGGTCGCCGCCTTACCCATCCGGTTCACCTGAAACTCGTACCCACGTCCGAGGACGAGCGGCGTCCCGATGAGCACGACGAGGTCGCGCAGCGGGATGAGCAGGGCGGCCCACGGAAGCCTGCCGGCGTACAGGAGCAGGATCACTGCCGTGTCGATCATCAGCCGGTCGGCAAGTGGGTCGGCGATCTTGCCGAAGGCCGATTCGACGTGCCAGCGACGCGCCAGAAACCCGTCCACCTGATCGGTGATACCCGCGATCCCGAAAACGATCGCCGCCGGCCACGAGTAGCCGTCGTCGCTCGTGGTGATCAGCACGACGAAGACCGGAATCAGCAGCAGCCGTGCGATCGTGAGGGCGTTCGGCAGCTGGCGGCGGGTCACGCTGACAGGATACGGCCGTGCCCTCCCTCGCGATTCCCGGCTTCGTCGACGCCCATTGCCACGCCTTCCAGCGGGCCCTGCGGGGCCGAGACGCCGGCCGGGACTTCTGGGCCTGGCGTGACGGCATGGTCGCGCTGGCCGAGTCGCTCACGGTTGCACAGATCGAGCAGGAATATGTCGAGGTCTACCGCGAACTGAAGGCGAACGGTTTCACCGCGGTCGGGGAGTTCCACTACCTCGGGCTCGACGAGGCGAGGGCTGCGGCAGCGGCCGCGGCCGAGGCCGGGGATCGCCTTCGTCTGCGTCTACGCGTGCTACCTCCGCGGGGGGAGTCCGCGCTTCCGGCAGAGCTCCGTCGGCGACTACCTGCGTGAGCTCGAACAGCTTCGCAGCGACGGCGTCGACGTCGCGGTCGCGCCCCACTCCGTGCGCGCCTGCCCGGCCGACGCGTTGCGCGAACTCGGTGCATACGCCGCCGCCCACAAGCTGCCGCTCCACGTGCACGCAGACGAGCAGCCGCGAGAAATCGAGGAGTGCCTGTCCGAGCACGGCGTTCGGCCGATCGCGCTGCTCGCGCGCGAAGGCTGCCTCGGTGAGCGCACGACGATCGTGCACGCGACGCACGCCGACGGGAGCGAGCTCGACCTCGTTGCCGAGGCGCGTGCGCGCATCTGCGTGTGCCCGACGACCGAGGCGAACCTCGGCGACGGCTTCCTGCCGGTGCTGCGCGTCGTGCACCGTCAGATCGAGCTGTGCATCGGCTCGCGACTCGAACGTGCGCATCGACCCGCTCGAAGAGCTACGCGAGCTCGAAGGCATCGCACGTCGCCAGACCGGGCGTCGCGGCGTGTTGACCGTCGACGAGCTGCATCGCATCGGATCGGCGAACGGCGCCGCTGCGCTCGGTCTCGCGGCCTGGCCCGACGCGACCGTCGACCTCGACCACCGTCAGCTCCGCGGCGTCGCCGCGGACGACGTCTACCCCGCTCTCGTCTTCAGCTGCGCCGGCGACGTGCTGCGGAAGACGTTGGCCCAGTAGCGCGTCCGCTCGAGGTACGCCGTCGTCGCCGCGGCGCCGTGCAGGCCGTAGGCACCGTCGTAGCCGACAGATACCGGTAACGGCCGTGCCGCGCGCCCGGGGCCGCGGGCTCGATCTGCGTCCCCTCGTGCCACTCGTTGAACGACGTGATCGTCACTTGATCCGCGCCGGCGGCGATCGCGGCGCGCCACATCGAGTCGTACGTCAAGCCGTGACGTGCGCGGTTTCACCTTGAGATCGTCCGTCGGCGCGCCGTGCGTCGTAGCCCGGACCGACGGACGGAGCGCAGAGGAGGTGCATGTGGTGAGCTTCGTGGCAGAGGCGTGCGAACTTGTCGCCTCCGTACGTGACGATGTCGTAGGTGTAGACGCCGTCGAACCCCGCGGCCGCTGCCGCGCCGACGAGCGCGGTCTGCGCGAAGAGCGTGCCGCCGCCGGAATGAAGAGCCTGCGCAGCGGCGGCCCAGTCGGCGACCGTGAAGTCGAACGGTCGGTAGACGTAGAACGTCTTGACGCCGTACGTCGACTCCAGGTACGCGACGTCGGCGACCGTTCCGGCCACGGTGCGTCCGGCGTACGGCTCGAGGTGCACGGCGACAGCGATCCCGGCCGCACGCGCCGCGGCTGCGACGGCGCCGAGGCGACCGTCCTCGGCTGATCCCCGGCCCCACCATGACACGGCGATCTCGTCGATCCCGGCGTCTTCTGATCTCCTGCATCTGCTGCGCGACCACGAGCAGGTCGGAGGACGAGTAGACGCCGGCACGGGGTAGAAGGCCGAGGCGATGTCGTCCGGCGGGTTGTGGCCGTCCTGCGACCAGTGCTGGTACGCCCCGTCGAGCGCGGGCGTGCCGTACCACGGGTAGTAGAACGCCGTCACACGGCCGCCGCCCGCCTGCGCGGTGCCGGAGAGAAACAGCGCGGCCAGCGCGCACAGAACCAGGGGACGCCGCATGCGGGGACCTGATTCTTCCGGAGCGCGGAGGCCCCGACAAGGGCCAGTTTGTTCTACCTACCAGCCGTAGTTCGCGACTTCGTACACGTGCTCGCCCGATGGTTCGTCGTGGTCGTAGGGCCGAATGGTGGGCGCCGGTGACGGCGAGGCCTTCCGGCGGGTGGCGCTGCCTGGGCCCGGCGACGCGGTGTCGGGCGCGCGGCCGGCCGCGTCGGCGCCGGCACGGCCGCCTGCAGACGACGGCGCGTTTCAGCGGCGGCGCCGGTGAGCCGTCCGACGACCCCGGCTTCGCGTGCGATCACCGCACCGGCGCAGAGGCCGGCCGCCAGCAAGCACGTCAGCGCAGCCTGCAAGCCGACAGTCGTCCAGATGACGGCCGCTGCGAATCCAACTGCCGCGGCGGCCCACTTCTGAGTTTCCTTGGACATGCGTGTACCTCCGGTCGCCGATGGTCGAAGAGCGGAGTTCAGGGTTCTCGCCCGATCCTCCGGCTCCTGCTGAACCGCCGGACTACGCCGGGAGCGTTAACGTCGGCCGCGCCTCCATCGTGAGCGGCCTCAGGGAATGCACTGCCGCTGCCGATATGACAGTCGATGGCCACGATCGACGACTCATACCAGGCAATGCCCCGCGAGCCGTGAACCCGTCCGCTTCCGCTGCTGATCGGCGGCGACGAGCTGATCCTGCTCGGCGACGACGTCAACTCGCTCATCGAGTCGATCGACAAACTGATCGCCGCGACCTACGAGGCCCTTCGGCGCGCGGGGGCGAACGACAGCAGGATCGAAGTTCTCCCAGCAGGCGATCACCGAGTACGAGGAGCTCGCCGTCGTCCTGTCGACGGCGGAGGCCCGTCTCGGTGACCCGCCCGTCGAGATCGACGGTGAGCGCGCGAGGCTCCTCCGTCAGGTCGTGGCGGATCTGGACGGCTATCAGCGGCGCGAGCTGACGCCGGGCCTGCTCGACCTGCGCAAGCGCCTGGCGAACGTAGCCTCAGCAGGGACCGGTGGCGGGCGAGCCGCCGGGGCCTACCTCGTGCACGACCGAGCCGTTCAGGCTCGTCTCCAGGCAGTACGACGTGGTCGACGCGTTGACCAGCGTGACGCCCGATCCCGGAGGTAGCTGGGTGCCGACGTAGGTGCCGGTCTGCGCGAACTGGCCCTGCAGTGCCGTGCGACCTGCGCGAAGTTGACCGAGCCGAGGCGACGAGCGCCTGCGACTCGGCCTGCGTCACCGCGGGCGCCGTCGGCCCTTCGTTCTTGCTCTGGATCGCGAACAGCCAACCCCCGACGGCGACGGCGATCAGGATGGCCACCGCTCCGATTGCTCTGGTCATCCCCCCTGTATCGGCAGCCTCCGCTCCGAGAGTTGACTAGCTGCAGTCTGGGGTGACGCCCCGCGCGGTCGCGAGCACGTTGCCGGTGAGCGCCGGAAGAGCCGAGGTGACGGACCGAGCTGCCGATCGCGGCCGCGACGTTCCACGGCGCGCCGAGCCGGATCCAGAGCGGCCTCTTGCAGTCCGAACCTCGCCGTCTGGCCCTGCTGGAGCATTCGCTCGGCCGACGACGGCGCCGACGCTCGACCCGAACCGGGCGATCAGCCAGCACGGGCCGCGCACCGCAGTCGAGTCAGCGCCGCAGAGCATCACGTGCGCTTTCGATGGGCCGGTCACCGCCGGCCTGGGGTTGCGACCGGCGAGGCGAGAGCGCCTGGGGCAAGGCGTGGTCGGCGTGGCCTGCACCTTCGTCGAACCGGCGCTCGAGAGCTGCCAGACGGCGATCCCGACGGCAACGAGCGCGAGGACGAGCGCGAAGCGCGCGGCGATGTTCCAGCGCGGACAGCGCAGATCCGATCCCCATCGCTCTCGACGGTTGGCTCGGTAGCTCAGGCGCCGGAGGCGGGAAGCGCACGATCCATTCGGCGACCAGGATGTCTCCGTCCAGCCCGAGGTACTCGGCGTACTCGCGCAGGAAGCTGCGCTGATACGGCCCTTCGGGCAGCGCGTCGACCCGCTCCTCCTCCAGTGCTTCGAGATAGCGCGCGCGGATCATCGTCGCAGCCGACGCCTCGGGCAGGCCGACGCCGCGACGGCGACGAGCCTCCCGAAGACTGCTGCCGATCTCGAGCACGTCTGTCGGACCCCCGAGCTAGTCCTTACGCCTCCATTGTGCCAGCGTCGGCGCCACGCCGCCCGGTTCGCGACGACGAGACGAGCTACTCGGGCATCGTCACGGTCGTCGGCGCGGAGATCAGACCGACGTTCAGCTCACGAGCGCTCACGACCTGCCGTCCGAACGGCACGAGTGCCGCTCCCGCCATCTTGAAGTCCGCAACTCCGAGCGGGATCCCGATGATCGTCAGGCACAGCGCGATCCCCGTCGCAAGGTGGCCGAGCGCGAGCCACCAGCCGGCGAGGACGAACCAGAGCACGTTCCCGATCACGCTCAGGCCCTTGTGACGGGTCGGGCTCTGGATCAGCGCCCGACCGAACGGCCAGAGCGCGTAGCCGCCCAGCTTGAGCGACTGTTTCGCGAACGGCAGGCCGATGATCGTGATCGCGAGCAACACGGCCGCGATCAGATAGCCGAGCGCCATCCACAACCCGGCGAAGACGAGCCAGATGATGTTCAGGAGCGTCTTCACGAAGGCATTCTGACGAGAAGGGCCGCGTTGGCGGCCCTCCTACCCCCAGGCTCGTCCCGGTTCGGCGCCGGATCGGCTGCCTTCGAGCAGTCGACCCGCGGTTGGTCGCTTCGGTACCGTACGACGCGAGCCGCCGCTTGCCGCGACGGTGCAGGTAGACCGGGACGGCCACGATCCACAGGAAGAAGGCACCGAGCGCCCACTTGAACGGGGTGTCGGCGAAGCGGTCGCCCTTCCAGTCCCGCTTCCGTGCGTCCAGGTAGACCCAGCCGGTCAGGACAAGTTGCAGGAGAAACTCGGCGAGCACCCTCACGCTCAGCTGCATCGGCGCGAAGGGGGGCCGGCCGTAGCCCTCGGCCGTGGCACTTGCGGTGTTAGCGCGCTGTTAGACGCCGCCGGGACGATCGGCACCTCTACTACCTGTGAGGGGAAGACCATGAGGAATCCATCTCTAGCCATGAAGAAGCCGCCGAGGGTGGGCGTTGATCCTGCTGATGGTGGCAACTGCAGGTGGGCTCGTGCTCGTCCCGGCGGCACACGAGAGTGGGACACCGAACGGCCTCTTCGCCTACGTGGTCGCGACGAACCACGGCCCGCTCCATGCCTGCCCGCAGAGCGGAGTCGGCTGCGGTCCGGCAAACACCGTCACCAACGTCATCTACGTGGCGAATCTCAACCGTCTCGTTCAGCCCGCCTCCGGTGAGGGTCTGTCACGCACGACCCTCCCGAACTCGTACGTGGTGTCGAGCGTCGATCTGGCGATCTACGTGAACGGCGTGCATGACCCGGCGTTCGACGGGACGGAGACGCCTCCGCCGAATGCGAGCTTCGCGGCCTGGTCCGGTCACTGGCCGGCGACGGTCACATGTGAGGGACAACCGCCGTGCACGACGGTCGGAAACCCGGCGATCCTTCCCGGGGAGACCACGGTCGCGCTGTACGGCGGGTGGGCCCACGGCGACGCCGAGCCCGACGGGAGCTACGTCTTCAAGTGGACGGTTCACGGGACGCTGAACGGCACGCCCGTCGACCTCACCGCCAGCTCACAGCCGATCCAGATGATTCGCTAGCCGAGGTTCAGGGCACAGTGCCAGGCACCGCGGTGCCTGGCACTGCCTTTAGTCGACGACGGCGAGCTCGAGGCCGAGCAGCATTGCGACCTTCTCGAGCCGTCGCAGCTGATGGCCGACGCCGAGCGCGACATGGTGCGTCGGCCCCTCGGCGCACCACGCGTCCATGAACGGCCCCGGCGCCTTTGCGAACCGGAGCCGCGAGTTCGTGTTGCCGATTCGGAAGGTCGGCCCGGGTATCGATTCGCCCTCGGCCGCGATCAGCTTCAGGTCGCCGCCGGCCGTCTGCGTCATGCCGAGGATCGTGATCGGGCCGAGGCTGCACCTTCATCTCGATCGAAAGCCCGGCCCCGGCTTTCCCGTGGTAGAGCTTCAGCGCGCGGGCGACCGGTCGGCCTTCGGCGATCGCCAGATGGCCGGGCCCGTCGTGGCCCATCAGCACGAAGCTCTCGTCGAAGTCGAGCGCGTAGAACTCGGTGTACGAGCCACCCGCGTTCAGTCGATCCAGGACGAACATCGCCACGTTCGTCTTCAGGTCGCCCTCGCCGGCCGCCGGGATCCCGCGCGCGGTCAGCAGCGAATTGCCGACGATGAGGCCGGCCCCGACGCGCTCGTTCGATGTTGCCGTCGGTCCCCCGGTAGTAATAGGTGAGACCCTGCAGCTAGAAGTCGTCCACCAGCTTGTCGAGTCCCACCGCCACGCGGGCCGACCAGTCGAACACCTCGGGCGCGATCACGTCGGCGATCGGATCGGCTCCCGGGTCCGCCAGATCGAAGACAGAGCGGATCTCCTCCCCTTTTCGCACGACGTCGTCGTCGGTTGCGGCTTCGACGCGCTCGACGAGGTCGTCGATCTCGAGCACCTCGACATGTGCTCCAGTCTGCGCGTGGATCTGCGTGAAGTCCGAGTACATGTCGAGCATGCCGGGATACGTGTGCCCGAGGAAGCCGAAGCGGGCACGCTTCAGCTGCTGGACTGCATCCGCAGCGTCGATCCAATCGCGGAGTGACTCCCACGCCGGATCGCCGTCCAGGAGCGTTCCCGTGACCGTGCTGTACGGAATCCGCGCCCGCGTGAAAGCACCGGCGATCTCGGGAACGCAACAGGCGGAGCAGTTCGCCAGCCATTCGCCGGTCGTCATCGCCTCGTAATCGAGCGTCCGTGTCGGTTGGAGATTGAGGATGACGACGGGCGCCGCGACTGCCTGCACGGTAGGCAGCACCTGCGACGACGTCGCGTACGTCGCCGTGTAGAGCAGCACGAGGTCGGGTCGCGCGGCGGCAAGCGCCTCGCCGGCCTCTCGGGCGGCCTGAGCGGTGTCGACGAGGCCGGCCGAGACGACATCTGCGCCCATTCCCTCGAGGCGCGCCTCGATCCCGCGCTGATAGCCCTCCAGCCGCTCGCGCAGGCCCTCGAACTGCGGCCAGTACGCAGCGAGGCCGATCCCGAAGATGCCGACTCTCACTGGCCTTCCGCCGGCGCCGCAGCAGTGCGATGCCTACGCGCTTCCGCACTGCGCAGACGTGCGCGGGCGCGCCGGTAGATCTCCCCCGCGTTCGGCACGATCACGCTCGCGAGGAGGAGCGCGCCGACGACGATGTTCTGATCCTGCGCCGGCACCTGGTCGGCAGTCAAAGCGGTCTGCAGCGTGCCGAGGACGGCCACGGCCAGGACCACTCCGAGAATCGTTCCGCGACCGCCGAAGATCGAGACGCCCCCCAGCAGGACGATGGTGACGACATACAGCTCGAGCCCGATGCCCGAGTCGTAGCGAGCCGATGCAAACCGGAGCGTCCACAGCACGCCGGCGAACCCGCACAGCATGCCCGAGAGGACGTATAGCCAGAACTTGATCCGCTTGACGCGAATGCCCGCGAAGAACGCCGCTTCCTGGCCGGCGCCGATCGCGAAGATGGCGCGGCCGAGCGGCGTCGCGTGGAGAACGACGGCGAAGACGACGGCCAGCACTCCGAAGAACGCGATCGAGTACGGAATGTGCGTGCCGGGGATCGGTATGACGCCGATGTTCGTCAGGTGGGCCGGGAAGCCGCCGATCGTGTCGGTCGGGAGGATCCCCTGCGCAATGCCGCGGTAGAGCGTCAGCGTTCCGATCGTGACCGCGAGGGACGGCAGGCCGACACGGGTGACGAGGAAGCCGTTGAACGCGCCGAGGACCATGCCCAGCGCGACGGCCGCGATCATCGCCGGCCAGATCGGCCAGCCGTGCTTGAACAGCTCCGCCATTGCAACTCCACTGAGGCCGAGCATCGACGCGACCGACAGATCGATCTCCCCCGTGATGACGATCAACGTCAGCGGCAGCGCCATGATCGCCACCTCGCCGACGTTCAGGCAGATGTAGAAGAGGTTGGTCGACTGCAGGAAGTACGGAGACACGCTCGCCCCGTACGCGATCGTGCAGCCCAGCAGGACCAGCAGAAGCGTCTCCCAGCGAACGACGAATCCGAAGCTTTGGCGCCTCGGCGGCCGGCTGCCGGCCTCGTCGCCCGGCTTGTAGTCGTCGAGCTCAGCCACGATCTCTCCTTCGGGTTCGCAGGGCGGGTGCGACGCGCACGGCGATCAGCCGGTCGAACGCGATCGCACCGATGAGCAGCGCCCCCGCGATCGCCGAGCTCCAGAACGACGACACGTTCACGACGACGAGCGCGCTGTTGATCGCGTTCAGCAGCAGCGCGCCGAGCGCAGCTCCGAGGACGGTGCCGCTGCCGCCGAAGATGGCCACACCGCCGACGACGACCGCGGTGATGACCTGGAACTCGTAGCCGACGCCGGCGATCGCATCGACCGAGCCGTACAGCGACAGCCAGACGGCGCCGGCGAATCCCGCGATCGCCCCGCTGAGAACGAAGGCGAGAAACACCCGCGACCCGACCGGGATGCCGGCGAGGCGGGCGGCGGGGGGATCCGAGCCGATCGCGTAGAAGTCCCGCGCCGTGCGGAAGCTCCGCATCGCGTAGGTCGCGATCGCGACGGCCACGATGGCGATGATCGCGAGGTACGGGATCCCCAGGAACGTGCCGTAGCCGATCTTGTTGAAGCTGCCCGGCAGCATGGAGGCGTTGACCTGGTTGCCGCCGGCCCACGCTCCGTCGATCCCCCGGATGATGTAGAGCGTCCCGAGCGTGACGACGAGGCTCGGCACGCGGGCGACCGTCACGATCGCGCCGTTGACGACCCCGCAGACGACGCCGATCCCGAGGGCGAACAGGAAGACGACGGGCGAGCGGAGCATGCGGATGGTGCACGTAAAGCACCCCGGTCGCGTACGCGGAGATGCCGAGCACGGAGCCGATCGAGAGGTCGACGTTGCGCGTGATGATCACGATCGTCTCGCCGATCGCGAGCAGCGCGATGATCGCCGCGCCCGAGAGGATCTGCTGCACGTTCGTGACGGCGAGGAAGTGAGGATTGTCGATCGTGGTCGCGCCGACGACGAGCACGAGCGCGAGCACGATGCCGAGCTCGCGAAAGCGCAGCAGCATCTCCGCGACGCTGTGCGGGCTCTGGGCCGTCTCGACGGTCGTCTGCTCCTCCGCGACCGTCGTCACGCGGCTTCCTCGACCACACCGGTGGCCGCGCGCATGATCACGTCCTCGTCGGCCTCGGCTCGCGTGAACTCGCGCGCGACCCTGCCTTCGAACAGCACGACGATGCGGTCGGCCATGCCGAGCACCTCTGGGAGCTCCGACGAGATCATGAGGACGGCGACCCCGCGCGCGGCGAGCTCGGACAGCAGGCGGTGCACCTCGGCCTTCGTGCCGACGTCGATGCCGCGCGTCGGCTCGTCGACGATCAGCAGCGTCGGATCGCGCGCGAGCCACTTCGCCAGCACGACCTTCTGCTGATTGCCGCCCGAGAGAGTCCAGACCGGGTTCGTCAGCTTGCCGTACTTCAGCTGCAGCCGCATCGCCCAGTCCTTGGCGAAGTTCCGCTCGGCGCCACGTGGGATCACGCCGCCCCGGCGGAGGTTGCCGAGCGAGGCAGTGCGATGTTCCGCTCGATCGAGAAATCCATGACGAGTCCCTGCTGGCGGCGATCCTCGGGGACCAGGCCGATTCCGGCGGCCATCGCCGCCGTCGGCGAGCCGGCGGGCAGCGACTTGCCTCGAGATCTCGACCGAGCCGGCGTCCCAGCGGTCGATCCCGAAGATCGCGCGGGCGACCTCCGTCCTGCCGGCGCCGACGAGGCCGGCGAGTGCGACGATCTCCCCACTCCGCACCTCGAACGAGATGTCGGTGAAGACGCCCTCGCGCGTCAGCCGGTCGACCTTCAGCACGACCGGCCCCGGCTCGGTCGGGACCTTCGGGAACAACGCGTCCATGTCGCGACCCACCATCGCGCGAATCACCGACTGCCTGGTCAGCTCCTCGACCGGCTTCGTGAGGACGTGGCGGCCGTCGCGCATCACGGTGACCCGCTGACAGATCGCGAAGATCTCTTCGAGCCGGTGCGAGACGAAGAGCACCGCGTTGCCCTGCGCCCGCAACGTCTCGACGATGCCGAACAGGCGATCGACCTCCGTGCTGGTCAGCGCAGCGGTCGGTTCGTCCATCACGATCACGCGCGCGTTCGTCGTCAGCGCCTTCGCGATCTCGACGAGTTGCTGGTCGGCGATCGACAGCCCTCGCGCCAGACGGTCCGGGTCGAGGCGGACCCCGAGCTGCTCGAACACCGCGGTCGCCTCGCGACCCATCAGCCTGCCGTCGATACGGCGGAACCGCTTGAGCGGCTGCATGCCGACGAACATGTTCTCGGCCACCGTCAGGTCGGGAAAGAGAGTCGGCTCCTGAAAGATGATCGCGATCCCGGCAGCCTGCGACTGCTTGGCGTTGTCGAAGATCGCTTCCTCGCCGTCGAGGACCAGCCGGCCGGCGTCGGGTCGATGGACGCCCGCGAGAATCTTGACGAGGGTGGACTTGCCGGCGCCGTTCTCCCCGACCAAGCCGTGTACCTCACCCGCGAGCAGCTCGATGTCACCGTCCTCGAGGGCGTGAACGGCGCCGAAGCTCTTCTGGGCGTGTTCGAGTGAGAGGACCGGGCTTGGCTGGGGTGTGGTCACGATCGAGGTTGGAAGGGGCGCCGCAGCATGCTGCGGCGCCCCTGTTCAGTTCCTAGAACTTGAACTTGTCGACGTTCTTGATGTCGAATGTGTACGGCGGTCCGAGGACGACCTGCGGCCGTCCGTCGGCGCCCCTGATGATCACGAAATGCCCGAGCTTGCCGGCCTGGAACGTCTCGCCGACTTTGCCGGTGATGGTGCCGGCGTCGAGCGCGGCGACCGCGTAACCCGCCAGGTACCCGAGGTCATCGGGGTTCCACAGCTGGAATGCCGTCACCGTGCCGTTGTGGACGTACGTCTTCATCTGACTCGGCAGGCCGAGCCCTGTGAGCACGACCTTCTTCTTGTACTTCGAGTGGGAGAGGTACTGCGCGGCCGAGGAGATCCCGACCGTCGTCGGCGACTCGATCCCCTTCAGGTTCGGGTACGCCTGCAGCATGCTCACGGTCGCCTGCCGCGACTGGGCAGGGTTGTCGTTGCCGTAGTAGATCTTCACGAGCTTCATGTTCTTGTACTTGGACTTCTTCAGCTCGAGCTTCATGTACTTGATCCACGCGTTCTGGTTCGTAGCCGTCGAGGCCGCGGACAGAATCGCGAACTGACCGGTGTAGTTCATCAGCTTGCCGAGGAGCTGGATCTGGCTGCGGCCGATCGTCGCGGTGTCCGCCTGGTTGATGAACAGCTGCCGGCAGTTGACGTCCGAGTCGAAGGCGACGATCTTCGTCCCCTGCGCCTGGGCCTGCTGGAGTGCCGGACAAACGGCCTGTGGGTCGTTGCCGGCGATGACGATGCCGGCTGCGTGCGCCTGGATCGCCGCCTGGATCGCCGGCTGCTGCGCGGCGGCGGTGTCCTCCGTGCCCGAGGAGACGACCTGCGTGTCGCCGAGCTCGTTGAGGGCCTGCTTGCCGCCGGTGTCGGCGATCACCTCGTACGGGTTGAGGGTGTCCTTCGGGATGAAGTAGAAGGTCTTACCACCTGTCGAGCGGCTGGAAGCCGCCAGGGCGGCGGTCACGGCGACAGCTGCTACGAGGAGCACCGCTCCGACGACCGCCCAATTGCGCTTGCGCATCGATCATCCTTTCGCGTGAGGGCTTGATGACGTAAGGGGGGGTTGATGAACGGCCCGGTGGAGTCGTGCGCCTCCTTCGCACTACCGGGGATACGCGGCGGTCACGCCGCCATCTACGTTGACGAGGTTTCCGGTTGACTTGTTGGATCGAGGCCCGGCAAAGAACGCGATTGCTTCCGCGACGTCGTCGGGAAAGACGTCGACGCGAAGCTTCGTGCGCTTCCGGTAGAAGCTCTGCAGATCGTCCTCGGTCACGCCGTACGTACTCGCACGCTCGGCCTTCCATTCGGACGACCAGATCGCGGAGTCCTGGATGACCGCGTCGGGATTGACCGTGTTGACACGAATCCCGTGCGGGCCGCCCTCCTCGGCGAGACAGCGCGCGAGATGAAGTGATGCCGCCTTCGCGGACGAATATGCAGCGGCGTTCGATCCGGCGACGAGCGCGTTCTTCGACCCGACGAAGACCACCGACCCACCCTGCCCCTGCTCGACGAGCACGCGGAACGTCTCGCGGGCGGCGAGGAAATAGCCTCGAGCCAGGACCGCGAAGTTGCGCTCCCACTCGCCGACGGTCGTCTCCGTCAGCGGAGCGCTTGTTGCAAGCCCTGCGGAGGCGACGAGAATGTCCAGACCGCCGTACTCGAAGACCGCGCGGCGAGTCATCTCGATGACCGCCTGCTCGTCGGTCACGTCGACGTGAACCGCACATGCCCTGCGAACGCCGTGCGCGGCGATGATCTCGTCGGCAACCTCGGTGGCGCCAGCGACGTTCAAGTCTGCGACGACGACGTGGGCGCCACGTTCCGCGAGCAGACGCGCGGCAGCACGACCGATCCCGCTCGCCCCACCGGTGATCAAAGCGATGCGGCCCGCGAGCTCGCCTTTCGACGGCGCCTGCGCGAGCTTGTAGCGCTCGAGCGGCCAGTACTCGATCGCGAACGCCTCCGCTTCGCTGAGTGACCGGAACCCGCCAAGCGCGTCGGCTGCATCCTCGACGCGAATCGCGCGGTGGTAGAGGTCGCGCGAGACCCGTGCCCGTCCTGCATCCGAGCCCGTCGTGACGATGCCGGCACCCGGCACGAGGATCACCCGTGGACCGGCAGGATCGATCGGGAACTGCCGTCGTCTCATCGTCGAGGTTGCGCTCGTAGTAGTCGCGATACCACGCCGAGTACTCCTCGACGCCGCGACGGAACGCAACTCCGAGCTCTGAAGCGCCGTCGGTCGCCGGATCGAAGTCGACGACGAGCGGACGATGCTTCGTGTTGATCAGGTGATCTGGACACGGGGCACCGACCTGGCTCACGTCGGGGGCGCGCACGGATGAGGCGAACTCGACCGCCTCGGGGCTCTGGTCGACCTCGAGCACGAGCCCGTCGGTGTCGGCCATGAGAGCGCCGCGGAGCGCGGGGAGAGACTGCGACAGCATGGTGTCCGCACTCCCCTCCCCGAGCTTCGCGACTCGCTGGCCCCCCAGCCCGAACCGCCCTCGCGCCGCTGTGTCGATCGCGCGGGCGGCTCGCGAGACGAACTCGATCGTCGCCTCGTAACTCTCCTCGCCGCTTTCGCCCCAGGTCACGAGCCCGTGCCGCTCGAGCAGCACGGCTCGCGCCTCCGGCTGTCCCGCAGGAGCCCCGCGATGCGGCGGGACATGTCGAAGCCTGGACGCTGGTAATCGAGCCAGACGATCTCGTCGCCGAACGCATCGGCCGCGAGCTGCCGGCCATTCGGTGTCGAGGTCAAGGCGATCACCGCATCCGGGTGGGTGTGGTCGACGTACGACGCGGGCACGAATGCATGCAGCAGCGTCTCGATCGAAGGCCGCGGTTGATCGGGCCGCACGCCGCAGCGCAGGAGATACGCGACCATCGCAGCGTCGTCCATCTCGTCGCGGTCCTCCAGCCGGAGCAGCTCGTCGAGGCGGAGGCCTGCGAACCCGTCGGCCGTGATCGAGGCCAGATCGGTTCCCGATCCCTTCACCCAGAGGACGCGCACTCGGCGGCCGACATGGTCGGTCGTCGTCTCCTTGGCGGAGGTGTTGCCGCCGCCGACATTCGCGAGCGCCCGATCTGCGCCGAGCAGGTTCGAGCGATAGACGAGGGCGTCGACAACCGAGAGCCCTGCAACGGCGGACGACTCCCAGAGATCCTTCGGCGCCGCGACGCCGCGCAGAGTGCCGGTAGCACTCACGCGCCGACCTCGAGGCCGGTGCGGGCCGGAAGCTCCGCAAAGCGCGCCCGCGCTTCGCGCCAGTCGGCGGCGAGCTCAGGCTCGTAGACAGTCGGCTCGAACGAGGAACGCACGACGTCGCGTGCTTCGGCAAGCGATCCGAGCTCGCCGAGCGTCATCGCCTGCACCAGCAGATTCCCCACGACAGTCGCCTCCTCCGGGCCTGCATACACGGGAAGGCCTGTCGCATTTGCAGTCCACGCGCAGAGCAGCGTGTTACGCGACCCGCCC
Source organism: uncultured Thermoleophilia bacterium (assembly GCA_963715115.1). Taxonomy (GTDB): domain Bacteria; phylum Actinomycetota; class Thermoleophilia; order Gaiellales; family Gaiellaceae; genus PALSA-600. Next base: position 26,645 of record CAVQRE010000017.1, on the reverse strand, counting down.
CCGACGATGTGCAGCGTGCTCGGCGTCGACCCGCTGACCGCGTGGAGGATGTCGACCGTCTCGGCGTGCTTGAGCGCGAGGCTCTCGAGAATGCAACGCACAACCTCCCCCGGGTTCCCCGGCTCGGGCTGCCCCGTCTGGCGGCAGAACTCACGGAGGCGCGACGGCATGTCGCCGGGCTCGAGAAACGCACTCGCATTCGGGTCGATGAACGCGAGAAACGCAGGCGCGTCGGTCGCAAGCGCGACGAGCTGATCGAGCCCGACCTCGATGCCCTCCGCAGCCCACTGACGGCGGCACTCATTCAACAGCCACAGGCCCGCAACGTTCCGGAGCAGCCGAAACGTCGCGGAGACACCGCCCTCGTTGGTCAGGTTCGCCACGAACGAGTCGTCGCTGATCGCCGGGCGATCGACCTCGATGCCGACGAGCGACCACGTGCCGATGCTCAGGAAGACAGAGCCTTCGTCGATCAACGGGATGGCCGCGACTGCCGAGGCGGTGTCGTGGGTCCCGACCGCGACCACGCGCGCACCATCGAGGCCGGTGGCGTTCGCCGCATCGGGCGAGAGCGGGCCGAGCGCTGTCCCGGGTGCCACGATCTCCTGGAACAGCCGCTGCGGAATGTCGAGCCGGTCGAGGAGATCGGTCGCCCAGCCTCCGGCCGACGGGTCGTAGCATTGCGTGGTCGTCGCGTTGGTGAACTCGGTCGTTCGGCTGCCGCACAGCCAGAAGTGGAAGAGATCGGGGATCAGGAGCAGCGTGCTCGCGACCCCGAGCGCCTCGTCGCGTTCATCGGCCATTGCCGCCAACTCGAAGATCGTGTTGATCGGCAGAAGCTGGATTCCCGTGCGCTCGTAGAGCTCCCGCGCGGGCACGCGCTCGAAGACGCGTTCGACCGCGGCGGCCCTCCGGGCATCGCGGTAGTGCCTTGGCGCCTCGACCATCTCCCCTTCGTCGTCGAGGAGGGCGAAGTCGACCCCCCACGAGTCGACCGCCAGTGAATCAACGGCCGCATCTCGCCCGGCAGCTCGCAAGCCGTCGAGGACGTCACGGTGCAGCCGATCGACGTCCCAGTTGAGCGCTCCGTCGCGTTCAATCGGATCGTTCGGGAAGCGGTGGACCTCGTGCACCTCGAGCTTGGAGCCGTCGAACCGTCCCACGGCGACGCGCCCGCTTTGTGCGCCGAGATCGACTGCCGCCATCGTCGCCACTAGTGGTTCCTCCGGTAAATCCGGTGCTCGTTGGCCGAGCGAAAACCAAGCAGGCAAAGGACGCAGAGAGCGTCGATAGCCGTGCTATCGGCGCGACCGAGGACGCATGCATCGCCGGTTTGCAGCCGGCCAAAGGGCGCCGCTATTTGCCGGAGGGGCCTAGTTTGCCCCTCGTGGCCGCGAACGGATCTGCGCAGATCGCGGGGACGGACGGGTATCGGCTCGCGCGTCCCGGGGTCGGCTGCGATCACCTCGACACCGGCCGAGCGCCAGGCCTGAACCTCTTCCTCGGGCGCGCTGGAATCGGTGACGATTCCCGTGAGGTCCTCGGGTGCGACGAAGGAGAGCAGCGCACTGCGGTGCCACTTCGTGCCGTCGAGAATCCCGAAGACCTGCTCGCAGGCGTCGGCCATCTCCTGCTTGATCCGCACCTCGTCAGGGTTCAGGTCCATCAGGCCGCGCTCGAAGCTCAGGCCGCGGGCACCGAGGAAGCCCTTGTTGATGCGCGTGGTGCGCAGGACGTCGGTGCCGAGGTCGCCGACGAGCGACATCGCCGACAGGCGGAGTGTGCCGCCGGTCACGAGCACGGTGATCCCGGATGCATCCGCGAGCGCGGTGGCGACGAGCAGTCCGTTCGTGACGACGACGAGTTCACGTTTCGCGCGGAGCTCGAGTGCGAGGTAGTACGCGGTCGTACTCGCATCGAGTGCGACTGCCTCGCCCTCGCCCACGAGCGCAGCCGCGGCTCTCGCGATCGCGCACTTGCGCCCGACCTCGAGCCGCAGCCTGAGATCGAAACCGACCTCCGACTGCCCGCGGCTCAAGGCTCGAACGCCGCCTCGGACACGCGCGACGAGTCCCCGCTCCGCCAGCGTCGCGAGGTCGCTCCGCACCGTGACCTCCGAAACCGAAAACGCTTCCGCAAGCTCCGCAACAGGAACGGAATCGCGCGTTTCCAGCAACTCGAGCACCCGCCGCATGCGCTCGTCTTGGGAAAAACCAGGGAATCCACGCGGTTCGACGATGAGCGCGACCTTATGCCGTTGTCACAGATGTGTCAAGACCACGTTCCCATTCACTTTCGAAACAGGTAAGACCGAAAGTCGATTCGTAAATCTGCCGCCGATGGTGCAGACTCCCGCGCATGGACGAGAACGCCGCACTCGAGCAACTTCGCCGGCTCGAGATCGAGACGCCCTCCTGGGGCTACGGCAATTCGGGCACCCGCTTCCACGTCTATCCCTGGCCCGGCGCAGCCCGGTCGGTGCAGGAACGGATCGTCGACGCCGCACTGGTCCACCGGCTGACCGGCTCGTGTCCTCGCGTCGCCCTCCACATCCCCTGGGACGCAGTCGAGGACTACGGCGAGCTTCGGCGCCTCGCCGAGGAGAACGGCATCGGGATCGGGGCGATCAATCCGAACCTCTTCGGCGACGACGACTACCGGCTCGGCAGTCTCTGTCATCCCGACCGTGCCGTCCGCGACAAGGCGGTCGAGCACTGCCGGCAATGCATTCACATTGCCGAGGAGCTGGGCTCGACCGTCGTCAGCCTCTGGCTTGCCGACGGCACCAACTATCCCGGCCAGGACGACCTTCGCGGCCGCTACGCGCGACTCGTCGAGGGGCTCGAGCAGGTGTATGCGGCACTTCTGCCAGGCATGCGGATGCTCGTCGAGTACAAGTTCTTCGAGCCCGGCTTCTACAGCACCGACCTACCCGACTGGGGAACTGCTGCCCTCGCATGCCGGCGGCTCGGGTCGCAGGCGCAGGTGCTCGTCGACACGGGTCATCACCCGCAGGGAACGAACGTGGAGCAGATCGTCGCGCTGCTGCTCTCAGAAGGTCTGCTCGGCGGCTTCCACTTCAACAACCGCAAGTACGCAGACGACGATCTGATCGTCGGATCGATCGACCCGTTCGAGCTCTTCCGGATCATGCTGGAGATCGCGCACGACCCGGTGGCCGGCAACGTCGCCTTCATGATCGACCAGTCGCACAACATCGAGGGGAAGATCGACGCCATGGTGCTGTCGGTCATGAACATCCAGACCGCCTACGCGAAGGCGTTGCTCGTAGACCAGGATCGGCTGAGCCTGTTGCAAGCCGAGGGCGACGTGCTTGGTGCGCATCGAATCCTGCTCGAGGCATTCGAAACCGACGTGCGACCGCTACTGGCCCGACTTCGCCGAGAGGCAGGTGTCGACCCGGATCCGTTCCAAGCGTTCCGTACCGGCGGTTACGCCGACGCGCTCGCCAACGAGCGCGGGACCGCCTCGGTCGAAAGCGCGTACGAGCAGCTGTGAACACCGACCACGCTCTGCGGGTGGTGGGCTCGACGCGAATCGCTGATCTCGTTCAAGCCGCATAGTGCGTATCGCACTCTTCATCACTTGCATCGGCGACACGCTCTTTCCCGAGGCAGGGCGCGCAACCGTGCAGGTGTTGGAGCGCCTCGGCCATGAAGTCGTCTTCCCGGCAGAGCAGACGTGTTGCGGGCAGATGCACATGAATAGCGGCTACCGCGACGAGGCGGAGAAGCTGGGCCGCCGATTCGAGAGGATCTTCGGTGGCTACGAGGCCGTCGTCTCTCCGTCGTCGTCTTGCGTCGGGACGGTACGCGAGGCGTACGGGATGACGAACGTCTTCGAGCTCTCCGAGTATCTCGTCTACGAGCTCGGGGTCGAGGATGTCGGAGCGTCGTTCGCGGGGCGTGTTGCCTACCACCCCACCTGCCACTCCCTCCGTGTGACGAAGGTCGGCGACGCGCCGCTACGGCTGCTGCGAGGCGTTAACAACCTCGAGCTCGTCGACCTTCCGCGAGCCGACGAGTGCTGCGGCTTCGGAGGAACGTTCGCCCTCAAGAACGCCGACACGTCGAGCGCCATGCTCACGGACAAGTGCGACGCGATCGTCGCCACGGGTGCCGACACGTGTACTGCTCTCGACAGCTCGTGTCTCATGCAGATCGGCGGAGGCCTCTCACGCCGCGGCGAGGCGACGCGAGTCTTGCACCTCGCCGAGATCCTCGCCTCGACGTGACCAGCTTCCCGGACGCTGCGCGGCACGAGCTCGCGAACACTCAGTTACGGACGAACCTCCGCAACGCGACCGACACGATCCGTGCCAAGCGGCAGCAGGTCGTTACCGAGCTGCCGGACTGGGATCGCCTGAAGGACGCCGGGAAAGCGATCAAGGAAGAGGTGATGGCGAATCTCGGGGCGTACCTCGAACAGTTCGAGGAGGCGGTCGTCGCGGCCGGCGGGCACGTGCATTGGGCGCGCGATGCGGCCGAGGCCAACGCGGTCGTCGTGGACGTTGCCCGCTCGCACGATGCAGCAGAGGTGGTGAAGGTCAAGTCGCTGACGACCGACGAGATCGGCCTCAACGCGGCGCTTGCAGACGCCGGTGTCCATGCACTCGAGACCGACTTCGCAGAATTGATCCTCCAGCTCGACGGCGACTGGCCGTCGCACATTCTCGTCCCGGCCATCCACCGCAACCGGCGGGAGATTCGCGATCTCTTCGCGCGCACGATCGCGCCCGAGATCGGCTCGGACGACCCGCGGGAGCTCGCGGAGGCATCGAGGCTCTACCTGCGCGAGCGATTCCTCCAGGCGAAGGTCGGCGTGAGCGGCGCCAACTTCGGGATCGCGGAGACCGGAACGGTGTGTGTCGTCGAATCCGAGGGAAACGGCCGGATGTGCACGACGCTCCCCGAGGTGCTCGTCTCGATCCTCGGCATCGAGAAGCTCCTCCCCCGGTTCGCCGATCTCGGGGTCTTCCTGCAGCTGCTGCCGCGCTCGTCGACAGGCGAACGGATGAATCCGTACACATCGCTGTGGACCGGCGTGACCGCCGGCGACGGGCCGAGGGAGTTCCACGTCGTCTTGCTCGACAACGGGCGGACACGCGTTCTCGCCGACGACGTCGGGCGTCAAGCGCTCCACTGCATCCGTTGCAGCGCATGCCTCAACGTCTGTCCCGTCTATACGAGGACCGGTGGACACGCATACGGATCTGTCTACCCGGGACCGATCGGCGCGATTCTCACGCCGCAGCTGATCGGCATCGAGAACGCACCGTCCCTCCCCTTCGCATCGAGCTTGTGCGGTGCGTGCTACGAGGTCTGCCCGGTCAAGATCGACATCCCGGGAGTGCTCCTGCATCTGCGGGCGAAGGCTGCTGACTCGTCGGGCCGCCGGACGGAGCGCGCTGCGATGGGAGCTGCGGGCTGGGTCTTCGCCAGCCCGCGGCGCTTCATCCTGGGACAGCGCTTTGCCGCTCTCGCCTCCCGGCCGTTCACTCGTTCCGGGGCGATGCGATCCCTACCGGGACCTCTCGGCAAGTGGAGCCACACTCGCGACCTGAAGCCGCCGGCCAGACAGACCTTTCGCACCTGGTGGCGCCGGGAGCACAAATGACGCGAGTCGCGCGAGACGAGATACTGGCACGGGTCGGTCGGGCGTCGGCCCGCGCCAAGTCCGGGCTCAGCATCCCGCGCGGCTACCGCCGTCAGGGCGAGCTGGACGTCGAACACCGGGTCGAGCTGTTCTGTCAGCGCGCCGGCGAATACCGTGCGAGCGTCGGTCGCGTGACCGAGGCGCAGATTGCAGCAGCATGCGCCACGATCTTCGCAGCGGAGGCCGCGCGCAAGATCATCGTCCCCCGAGGACTGCCGCAAGGTTGGCGACCAGGGAACGTCGAGCAGCTCGACGGCGCGCTTGCGGACCAGGACCACCTGCAGGCAGCCGACGGTGCACTCACCGGCTGCACGGCTGCGATTGCCGAGACCGGGACGATCGTCCTCACTGCGGGCCCTCGCGAGGGCACGCGTGCGATCACACTGGTGCCGGATCTCCACATCTGCGTCGTCACCGAGTCGCAGATCGTCGAGCTCGTGCCCGAGGCGTTCGAGCTCATCGCGCGCGAGAACCTCGAACGACGCCCCATCACCCTGATCTCGGGGCCGTCCGCCACATCGGACATAGAGCTGAGTCGGGTCGAGGGCGTCCATGGCCCGCGCAGGCTCTTCATCCTCGTCGCCAAGGAGGCTTCATGACTCAAAGAAGTGCGTTCGTCCTCCGGATTCGGCCGGGCCGAGTCGACGACTACGTCGAGGCCCATCGAAGCGTCTGGCCGGAAATGCTGGACGCTCTCCGCCGCGCCGGCATCCGTAACTACTCGATCTTCCGGGCCGGGAACGAGGTCTTCGGCTACTTCGAAGCCGACGACGTCGCGTCGGCAGGTCGCTACCTCGACGCGCAAGAGGTGAACAGCCGCTGGCAGGACCACATGGCCGACCTGCTCGAAGAACGCGTGCCGGACGCCGGTCCCCCCGCCCTCGAAGAGATCTTCCGGCTCGATTGACGGGGGGAGAAGCGGAGCCGGCGGCGGCGCGGCTCGGACGTTTCAGGAACATCCGTCCGCCGCCCAGCTCCTGGTGCCAACGAGAAACCGCTCTGGGAGGGCAGCGTCTCGTGGTTTCTCACTTAAGCGCCTCGGCGGGCAGAAGCAAGTGTCGGCAAAGCCGTACGAGTGCCTCCGGAAGCCGAAAACAGCCAGAAAGTGGCACAATGCGCTAACTGCGGTGCCTTCGGCCTCCGCCTCTGGGTAAGCAGCTAAAGGGCTGTCGCCGGATCACCACAGTTTCTGCGGCGGTGGCCAGGTCATTTTCCCCCCGGCCTGCCCCGCCGCGCCTTGATATTCCGCTGCAGCGGCTGTGCGACGCGGGGCCCGTGCTCTCTGTGTCAGGCCGAGCCGTGGAACACCGGGGGCGGTAAGCCCGGCGGGTGGAAACCACCCGGCCTGTAACCCCACCGGTAGTCGTGGTGATGGTGGTGGTGACTCTCCGTGAGATCCCGGACGTGACCGATCACCGTCAGCGTGGGTGCGACGTAGTCGTCGGCCGACCCCGCCGGAGTCGAGCCTTTTGCTGCGTGCTCATCCGCATTGCTCATTGACTCTCATCTTCACCAGTTCTGCCGCGATGGGAAGTAGCTCGTCGGGTAGTTTTTTTGCGCCACGTCCGCAACGAGCGGATTTCGCACCGATCTCCTTTCGGCGACTGAACGTGGCGCCCCCGGTCGAAGCCGGATGAGGGAGAGCTCTGGCTCTCCAAAGAGTCGGGGGCGGCAAGTGTCGCCTCAGCTAACCATGGGCGTTCGCGAGTGCCTCTCTGATCTTTGCCGGCGTCAGCGCCCCATGCGAGGCGGGCAGGCAGGCCTGCACGACCCGCAGGACGGCCGGCGAACGAACATCGATCCCCTGGCCCTCGACCATCTCGACCGTCAGCTGACCCTGCGCGGTCGGATCGGGGAAGCGGCTCACCCCGTGGTTGCGCATGCAGCGCGCGAACGAGAGCGCGTCGGCCTGCCGGGTGGCCAACTGCTGGGGCGTCTCGGGTTGGGCTTCGCCGACCGCCGGTAGAAGATGGTTGCACGGTCCGTCTTCGATCGCCCGCACCCGGGTCGGGTTGATTCCGAGTTGCCGCAGCTTCGACTTGTCGAACACACCGCCGCTCGTGGGGTCGGGCCAGTTGGGCGCACCGTGTGACCGCATGCAGCGGGCGAAGGCGACCGCCCCGCTAGGCGACGTCACGGCAGAGGACGTCGACGCGGAGACAGTCGCAACCCCCGAGGAGCCGCCGCAGCCGGCGGCGAGAAACGCGACGGCGGCCAGCGCGACCGCGAGGGCGGACAAGAAGAATGGACGCCTAGACATGAGGTGGAGTTCCTTTCGGTTCGGCCTGCGTTCATACGGTGCGGAGGGCCTCGGTCGGTGAAAGGCGGGCGGCGCGAATGGCAGGAAGGAGGCCAGCGACGGCTCCGATCAGGATGGCTGCCGCGAGTCCGCCCGCCCAGGCGCTGGTCGGCACGACGGTCGTCCAGTGTTTGTAGTGCGCGTACACGGCCGTCGAGATCGCGCCCGCCGCGACGCCCACGGCGCCCCCGATCAGCGCGAGCAGGATCGCCTCGGCCAGGAACTGCGTCCGGATGTTTCCCTTCGTGGCGCCCAGCGAACGACGGAGCCCGATCTCCGACCGCCGTTCGAGGACGCCGATCAGCATGATGTTCGCGACTCCGACTGCACCGACCAGGAGCGAGACGGCGCCGAGCCCGAGGAAGAGGCTGTTGAGCGCGCCTTCGGCCTCGGCGCGCGCCGTGAGGGCCGCAGAGGGCTGACTGACCTCGACCTCGTTGGGCGCCTCGGGGTTGGCGGTGGGGGCGAGCACCGACTGGACCGCGCCGGTCTGGCTCGTGACCGAACGGACGTAGATCTCCGTCGGGTGGTCGTCGAAGCCGAGATAGCGCTCGGCGGCCGAAAAGCCGACGAGGACGCTCGAGTCGATCTCTGGAGCAAGCGTCGCCGAGCCAAGGATGCCGACGAGGTAGAACCACGTTCCGGCCGCAGGGCTCTGCCCGAGCCAGATCCGCTCACCCGGGAAGAGACGGTCGATTCCGAGCCGCTGCGCCGCCGCCGCTCCGAGCACCGCGACGGGTTCCCGGGCCGTCGCCGCGTTGAGATAGGTGCCGACCGCGACCGTCGCTCCCACCGTCCGGGGCAGCCCGAGGCTGGCGGCCTGGACGGCAAGGGCGTTCGTGTTCACCGCCGGGATCAGCCGGCTGCGATACGCGTTGACGCTCGTCGAGCCCGTGAACTGCACCTCCTGCACCGGGCCGATCCGGCCGATCATCCCCGGAGCGGCGAGCGGCAGCTCAGCCGTCTGCCCGAAGAAGGTCTGGCCGTTCGCCACCGTGAGCAGGTTGGTGCCGAGCTTGTCGATCTCGGCGAGCAGGCCCGCCTGGCTCGAGGCGGACAGTCCGAGCACCGCGACGATCGCGGCCACGCCGATCGCGATCCCGAGCGCGGAGAGCGCAGCTCGCAGCCGCCGGGTGCGCAGGCCGACGCTGGCGACACGCGCGAGATCCGAGAGCCGAAGCCGCGGCGGCTCGGGCACCGCAGAGGAGCTGAGCGGATTCGTCGTCACGGGCGATTCACGAGCGCGAAGGCAGCCTGTCTCGATCCGGCGCGCACACCAACCGCATATCCCCCGCTCGCCGAGTTGGCTGTGAACGGCGGAGCGATCGCGATGCCCCTTGCACTCGTGCGCACGCGGACCGCACCAACCGAGCGGGTGCGTCCGTGGACACGCGCCGTGAAATGGCCGCCCGGCCCGTGGAGGGGAGCGACGAAGCGGACGGGCATCCCCGCCACCGGATTGCCATCGACATCCGTCACGGTGACGGCCAGACGAATCGGAAAGCGCGAGCCGACAGCGGTCGAGATCCCGTCGGCGGCCCCGGCCGCGATCGTCACGGGACTCCCGGCCCGATTTCGGAGCCTGTAGTTAATCGCGCTGCCGCCGGCGAGGGAAGCGGTCGCCTCGAAGCTGCCCGCGACGGTGTTCGCAGTCATGGCAGGCGCAGTTGCGATGCCCGAGCTGTTCGTCGTCACGACCGCCTGGCTCGCGCCGCCGGCGAAGGTCGCGCCGGCGTCATTGGCGGCCTGAGCACCGATCGTGAAGGTGATGGCCGCTCCGACGACCGGGCCGCCGCCGGCGCCGCGGACGCGTACGCTCAAGGCATGGGCGTAGCGCTGCCCGACGGTCGCACTCCGGGCCGGGCCGCGTGGCACGAGCCTCGCCGCCAGGTTGTGGAGCGCGTAGGCGAGCGGAGCGGCCGCGCCGGCGGTGGTCGCCGTCGCGGTGAACGCCCCAGGCGTGCCGTTGGCGAACACCGGCGGCGTCGTGGCCTGACCGTTCGCGTCGGTGAGGACGGTCGCCTCACCGGTGCCGGCTAGGAATCTCGCGCCGGCGGCGGCGGCTCCTCCCCCGCCGTCGGTGGCGCCCCCGAGCGTGAACGTGACGGTGGCACCTTCGACGGGCCGGCCGTCCTGGTCGACGAGGCGTGCGGTCAGCGGCTTCGGGTAGCGGCTGTCGATCGTCGCGCTCTGCGCCGTCGGACCGACCGCGCTGAGCGCAGCGAGCGCGGCGTGGTTGTCGAGGTTGTAGGTCGCGACTGCCGTGACGCCGCCGGTCGAGGCGACCGCGGTGAAGCGCCCCGGGCTGCCGTTCGCCTGAAGCGGCGGCGAGTTCGCCACCCCATTCGAGTCGGTCGTCGCCGTTGCCGGTCCGCCGCCGAGGAAGCTTCCGCCCGCCCCGGTCGTGCCGGGGACGACCGAGAAGCTGACGATCGCACCCTGCACGGGGTTGCCGACAGCGTCGGTGACCCGCGCCAGTAGCGGTTGCGCGTAGAGGCCGTTCACCATGGCCGCCTGCGGCGTGCCGCCGTTCGCAGCGATCGAGGCGGCAAGACCGGCGGCGGTGTTGGAGAGGGTGAACTCGACGGTGCCGAAGTCGGAATGCGCGGCGACCGTGTAGCTGCCGGCAGCGAAGTTCGCGGTGAAGGCGGGTGCGGTCGCCGTGGCCTGCTCGTTCGTGCCGACGACGGCGTCGTGCGAGCCCGTACCCGCGAAGATTCCGCTCGGGCCGCTGCTCGGCGCGTCGAAGTCGACGTCGTAGCCCGCCAGTTCGCCGGTGAGCGGGCAGCCGTTCGTGTTCGAGAGCTGCACCTGCAGAGCTGCCGAGAACGGCTGTCCGAGCTGCGCGGTCTGGCCGCTGCCGCCGGCGAGCACGAGCTCGTTCGGGGGGTTCGAGGTCGGACAGGCGTCGATCCCCGCTGCAGCGGACCCGGCCCCGGCGCCAAGGAAAACGGCGAAGACGAGCGCAACGGCGACGAGCGCCAACCGGGTCATGCTGCGGGCCTCCTTTGTTCATCTGCCACGATCCGCCCGTCGCGCAGGCTGATCTGGCGCGGGAAACGCGCGGCGATCTCGTGCTCGTGGGTGATCACGACGATCGTCGCGCCGTCGGCGTTGAGCTCGTCGATCAGAGCCATGATCTGCTCGCCGGTGACGCTGTCGAGGTTGCCGGTCGGCTCGTCGGCGAGCACGATCGCCGGCCGGCCGACGAGGGCCCGGGCGATCGCGACCCGCTGCCGCTCGCCGCCCGAGAGCTGGGTCGGGCGAGCCGGCAGCCGATCGCCGAGCCCGACGCGTTCGAGCGCCTCCGCCGCCCGTTCACGGCGCTCATGCGCCGGCGGTCCCGCGTAGAGGAGCCCGTCGGCGACGTTCTCGAGCGCGGTCGAGTGCTCCGCCAGGAAGAACTGCTGGAAGACGAAGCCGATCCGCGTCGACCGCACGCCGGCCAGCTCGCGGTCACTCAGGTCGGCGACGTCGAGCCCGGTGATCATGACCCGACCGGTGCTCGGGCGCTCCAGCGTTCCCATTACGTGGAGCAGCGTCGACTTTCCCGAACCGGACGGACCGACGATCGCCGCCAGCTCTCCCGCCTCGACCTGGAAGCTGACGCCCTGCAGCGCGGGCACCGGCGGGTCGGAGCCGTAGATCTTGGTCACCGCGTCCAGCTCGAGCACCGGGGCCGTCTGGTTCATTCGGACGGGACCACCACGCGCTGGCCGGCACGGAGGCCGGCGCCGCTCACCTCGACGAGCCCCTGGGCGTCGTCGAAGAGGCCGAGCGTCACGGGGACGAGATGGCGCACGCCGCCGGCGCCGGCCGCCTCGACGGCATAGCCGCCGCCGGCGAGCGCGAGCAGTGCATCGACCGGCACCACCAGCACGTGGTCGACTCTCCCGGTGGTGATCGAGACGCTGACGGGAGCCTCGTCGAGGCTGCCCGCCGCAGCCTGATGCACCAGCCGGACGTCGACCTCGATCGTCGGCGAGCTCGTGCCGCCGTTCTGCTGGTCGCTGGACGGGATCGTCGCCACCTTGCCTACCTGCGAGACGACTCCCGGCGTGTCCGAGTTGTCGGGCAGCGTCACGACCACGTCGTCGCCGACCTTGATCTGCGACTGCTGCGCCGCGTCGAGCTGGATCACCACGTCGTGGCGGGTGGAGCTGACCGTCAGCACCGGCCCCGCCTGGACCGCCTGGCCGAGCGTCGGCGTCGACGCTGGTCACGCGGACGGGGCCGGCGGCAAAGGCCACCGCCCCCAGCGGCAGCACACCCGTCCGTGCCATCCCGTGGGTCGCCTGCAGCGCGCGCACCGCCTGCTCGGTGGCGCCGCTGTAGCTCTCGCCGGCGAGGCCATGGCCGTAGCCGAGCGCCTCGAGGTTGCGGTTCAGCTGTGCGACGTCCCGCCCCGGGGCCATACCGGACCGAAACGCGCGCCAAGCGGCGCCCGACCCGTAGAGGAGGAGCGTCGGCTCGCCGTCGATCCCGTACAGCGGCTGCCCGCGCCGGATCACCGCGCCCGCATCGGGCAGCATCGTGTAGGCGGAGCCTGCGTCGTAGGCGACCGCCGAGGACTGGGCCGCGGCGAGGCTTTCGTTCGCCCCGTTCACGGTCGCCTGCGCCGCGGCCACCTGGCCCCGATCTGCGGTGACCTTCTGATCTGCCGTCGTCAGGATGGAGACTTCACTCGTGACGGCTTGCGCCGCGGACGCGCACGGCGACGCCGACGAGCCACCGCCCCGCCGCCGCCGCCGCCGCTGCCGCCGCTGCCGCCGTTTTCTCCGCCGCCGCTTTGGGCGGCGTTCGCGCCGGCACAATCGGCATATGCCTTGAGCCGATCGGCGGTGAGCTGCGCCTGCGCCTGCGCCGACGACTGCTCGTCGGCCGTCAGCGCCGCCTGCGCGGTCGCCAGCGTCTGCCGGCCCATCGTCATGGTCTGTTGGGCTTGGCGGATGCTGGACGGCGCAGTCCCTGCGGGAACGCTGACGGTCGACGAGCCGTCGTACCCGAGCGTTCCGTCGACCTGCGTCTGCGAGCTGAGCGACCTGTCGCCTCACGATCGTCGAGCGAGGTCGCTGCCCCGTTGTCCAGGCCGCTGCTCGCGGCCGGCGAGCTGCCGCCGAAGGGGTCCGTGACTGCAACCGCGAGCCCGGCGACGAGCAGCAGCACCCCCGCGCCGACGAGGAGCCGCCGTCCCGGATGCGGGAGACGCCGACGCGGCGACCGCTCCGCGGTCTCGAGGACGTCCGTCACCGGCCTACTTGCCTCCGGCGCCGGCCTTGAACGGCAGCTTGCCCTGGCACGCCTGCTGGGCCGACTGGAACTGCGGGCTTCCCGGGTCGAGATCGCCCTGGCCAGCATGGATCCGGAGGCCGCCGTTCGACGGGTCGGGGAAGTCCTTGATCCCGTGGGCGCGCATGCACTTCGAGAAGGCGAGCAGCTGCTGCTGCATCTTCGCCTGCTGCTGCGGCGTCGGCTGTCCGCCGTTCGGCAGGAGCTTCTGGCAGACGCTCTGGGCCGACTGGAACGTCGGCGACTTCGGATTGATGCCGAGGTCAGAGCCGAACTGGATCACGCCCTGGCTGTTCGGGTCCGGGAAGTTGCTGACGCCGTGCTTGCGCATGCAGGACGAGAACTTCGCCCCGAGCGCAGCGCTGCCGGCGTTCATGGCGATCTCGAAATGGGCGGTCGGGCCGCCCGGTGCGCCGCCGAGCGCCTTCGTGCCGCCGCCCGAGCCCTGGGTCGTCGACGCCGCGGTCGTGGACTGCGAGGCGATGCTCGCGACGCCCGGAGCGCCGGAAGTCCCGCCGCAACCGGCGGCGAACAGTGCGAACGCGGCGCTCGTGGCGGCCAACCTGAAGACGATCGAGCAGCAACGCATCGTCGACGTCAAGGGATAGCGGCGCGTCGGTTACAGCGGGGGGACAGGAGCTGTTACCTGTGTGTAACCGGCCGTGGGGCATGCTTGAGCCCAACGGGCGCAGGAGAGACCGGGAATGCGCGTGCTCATCGTCGAGGATCACAAGGAGCTCGCCGCCACGATCGCGGTCGGCCTCCGCCGTGAGGGCATGGCCGTCGACATCGCCTTCGACGGCGAGGACGGGTTGCGGCACGCCGCGGGAGACAGCTACGACGTGATCCTGCTGGACCGCGACCTGCCGAAGATCCACGGGGACGACGTCTGCCGCGCGCTCGTCGCGCGCGGTTCGCGCTCCCGCGTGCTGATGTTGACCGCCGCCCACACGATCGAGGACCGCGTCGACGGTCTCGGCCTGGGCGCCGATGACTACCTGCCGAAGCCGTTCGCGTTCGCCGAGCTGGTCGCTCGCATCCGGGCCCTCTCCCGCCGCAGCCCCGTCGCCAGCCTGCCCATCCTGACCCGGGGCGACCTGCGCGTCGACACAGTGCAGCGGATCGCGAGCCGCGGCGGCCGCCGACTGAGCTCAGTCCGAAGGAGCTCGCCGTCCTCGAGCTGCTCCTCGCCGCCGAGGGCGCGCCCGTCTCGAGCCGAGCAGCTCGCCGCCCGCGGCTGGGACGAGTACGTCGACCCGCGACGGGAGTGTCGTCAAGGTCACGGTCAGCCGTCTGCGCCGCAAGCTCGGCGATCCACCCCTGATCGAGACCGTCCCGCATACCGGCTACCGGATCGCCTCGTGAGCATCGGCGGCCCGCTGCGCGCCCACCTGCCGGCCCGAACCATCCGGCTTCGCCTCACCCTCATCTACGGCTGTCTCTTCCTCTGCTCGGGTGCAGCCCTGCTCGCCATCACCTACGTCCTCGTGCGCCACCAGTACACGAGCGCCTTCTTCATCAGCTCCGGCAGGGTGGCGGTGATCAGCGCCCAACGTCCAGGTCGCTCCGGCGGGCGCCCTGAAGCTGCTGCAGCAACGGGTCGGAACCTTCGTGCCCGTCGGGCCGAAGGCGTTCGCGGCCGACCCGAAGGTCGTCCTCGCGGCGGCCCAGAGCCAGTCGGACGCGGCCCGCAACCAGCTGCTCGTGAACTCCGCGATCGCGCTCGCGATCATGGCCGTGCTCTCGATCTGGCTCGGCTGGCTGATGGCCGGCCGCGCCCTCCGGCCGCTCCGCACGATCACCAACACCGCGCGCGAGATCTCCGCGAGCAACCTCCACCGCCGCCTGGCGCTCGACGGCCCCGACGACGAGCTCAAGCAGCTGGGCAACACCTTCGACGGGCTCCTGGCACGGCTCGAGTCGTCGTTCGAGGCCCAGCGGCAATTCGTCGCCAACGCGTCCCATGAGCTGCGCACCCCACTCACGCTCGAACGGACGCTGCTCGAGCTGGCGCTCAGCGACCCGAACGCCAGCATCGAGTCGTACCGTCACACCTGTGAACAGCTGCTGGCCGTCGGCGAGCACCAGGAGCATCTGATCGAGGCGCTCCTGACCCTCTCCCGCAGCCAGCGCGGCCTCGAAAGCCACGAGCCGGTTGACCTCGCCGCGATCGCCGCCACCGCGGCGGCGGCAGCCGACCACGACGGCCTCGCCTTCGAGACCAGCGCTCCAGCCCGCGCGGACGACCGGCGACCCGCGCCTCGTCGAGCGGCTCGTCGCCAACCTCGTCTCGAACGCGATCCGCCACAACATCGCCGGAGGACGCGTCGAACTCGCGACCGAGAGCCGCGACGGCAGGGCCGTCCTCACCGTCGCCAACACCGGCCCGAGGATCCCCGAGGGCGACGTGGAGGTGCTCTTTCAACCGTTTCGACGACTGGATGCCGCCCGCACCGCCGACGCAAACGGCCTCGGTCTCGGCCTCTCCATCGTCAAGGCCGTCGCCGACGCTCACGGCGCCACCGTCACCGCGGCGCCGCTCGCCGACGGCGGCCTCCTGGTCGTGGCCGACTTCCCGGCGGCGCAGGGCGAGGGCTGAGCCCCCGACCTCCTGTCGCACATCTTCGAGCCCGGCATCCGCGGCCCGCCGAACGTGCGACTCACGAGGCGCGAGCCGGCCTAGGCCTCGCGATCGCGAACCGACTCCTCGAGCACCAGGGGGCGACGATCGCGGCGTCCAACGGGGAGGGTGCGACGTTCCGCATCACCCTTCGCCAAGAGCGCGAACTGCGCTAGACGCGCTCAGTTCGATAGTCGTGAGAACTCGTTATCACCCAATCGAGTGCTCGAAGTACCCCAAAAAGCGGTTGCAGCTCTTGGGGTCATCCATAGAGTCGATTAGTGATGCGGCCCACTCTGGTTCGCCTGCGGTTGTCGCTTTTCGCAGCGTTCGTTCTCGTAGCGACGTGTGTCGGTGCGACGCGGGCACTCGGCCGATCGACCGCGGTACCGCCAAGCGCCCGGCTGCTCGACCCGACACTCTTTTCTCAGATCGCGAGTGGCGTCGTTCTCATCAAGGGATTCGATTGCGCGGGTTCAGCAAAGATCACTGGCTCGGGCTTCCTTGTTGGCAGCAGCGTCGTCATGACCGCTCGCCACGTCGTCGATCCAGGCGGCGCCGAAGCGCGCGATACCTGCAGGGTGAAGGTTCAGGTCGACGGCCACTGGATAGCCGCGAAGCGCGTCAACTGGTGGTACCGCGCATCGGATCCAACAGGACGGGAAACCGACCTTGCGACTTTGAAATTGGCGAAGCCGGCGAATCCACTCGACTACATCTTCAACTTCCGCGATTCGTCGCCACGAGTCGGAACCAACTTGTCCATCATCGGTCACCCGCTCGGTCTTGGGCTCAGCCTCACCCAGGGGAAGCTGGTTCTCAAGCGCCATTTCAATGGTGTCCCAATGCTCTTCATCCGACTCCTGGGCGCAGAGGGGTCGAGCGGGTCGCCGATCGTCGATAACACCGGTTCCGTCGTCGGTGTTCTGCAGCTCGGCTTCGGAGGAAGCGAGACATCGGGTCTGATGGCAGGCGTTGATCTCTCGAGCTGGTGGGGCAACGGGCGCAAGGTCGCCCAAACGCTCTGCCACGCATATCCCAACGGCGGAATCGCCAATTGCAGCTCGCGAACGCCCACGACTCCACCCGCCCCGACTCCACCTCCTCCGTCCCCCACACCGGCCTACTCGATTGAAGGGTGCTGGGTGCAGAACACCGGAGGCTCGTGGGCCAATGTTTCCCCCAGCAGTTCTGCGCCGACGTTTGCGACGAGCGATCTCCTGGCCAACGGGCCAAGCAACTACTGGACAGTCCTACAGCTCGCGGCAGCGCCTCAGACGGTCATCAGTGGGGTAACGGTGTCGCTTATCGCTCCCGACGGGGGCGCCTCCGCGAGCCCTCCTTTCGACTGGACGGCGGGAGACCAAGATTGGGCCTCCGCAATAAATTGGACATCAAAGACGACCGGCGCCTACTTCTTCCAGGATCCGACGTTCTTGCCGCCGCAACAGTGGATCTTCAGGTGGCAGTTCCCGAACGGGTTGTCCTGCGACGCGCCGTTCACGATCACTTAGCTCGAGCCAACCGAGGAGGAAGGCGTTCATGAGGCTTCGCGTGTGTCTAGCAATGGCTGTCGCCGCGACAGCGGTCGTGGGAACAACATCAGCGCATGCAGCACACACCACGACCTGGTACTGGCAACCCGGTGCGTGCAAGTCCGCTCTCACCCACGAAGGGGTTCAGACCGCTGACGGGCGAGTCTTCTACCCGGCTCAGGTCTTCTGCATTGGGTCGGCGACCACGTGTGCGTGGAACGTGGCTCACACAACGAGGCTTTACCGAACTTTCTACACCGTCATGCGCTCAGGCGATGGAACCGTGAGAACAATGACTTTCCACGTCACCGGAAAGAGCAACTGGACGGGCGAGGGCCTCCGTGTCCGTTCTCAATACATGGACGTCGCGAAATTCAACGTGTACGTCGGGCCGATCGCTCACGCGGCCGCCCAACAGCAGAACGAGTATGACTGCAAGAGCGGTGTCCTCGGCCAGTGAGGCTGACCGCCACCGTTTCATACCCACTCGTCGAACTGTCACGTTGGCTCTTGCCGCGGATTCAAACTGGACCACCGTCGGCATCTTCGATCCGCCGCATCGCTTCATAGAAGCTGTCCCGATGAGTCGAGATCTCCTGCAAGGCCCGAGCGGTCGTCGGCGCAGCGCCCTCCAACCCGCTGACCACTCGGTCCTCGACGACTACCCAGCTCGGAGCCGAACTGGTCGGTCGGTGATGTCGTGGCCAGTGCAGTCGCCAGTCGTGCGGCCGCCTCGGCGTTCGTGCCCGGCGTGCCCGCAACCCGCTTATTCGCCAGACGCCAACGTGTCACCGTTGTTCTGCAGGATCGACAACCCGGTTGCGCTCAGGTTCTACCGGGCGGTGGCTCCGAAGCTGTTTGCGCTCGGCCCGAACGCAACACCGATCCAAGTTCAGCAGGCTGTCACGGATGCGGAGAAGGTGACGCATGCGACTCTTCCCGAGGCGTGCTCGGCATACAAGCTCGCGAAGTGGTGGGCGTCACTGGGACTTCCCATCCTTCGAGCCGGTCCGGTACTGCAACGCGTGACAGATAACGTCTTTGCAAGCCGGCCGTTCCGCTCAGCTCCGGCAGTAGGTTCCAGCGATGAACGACGAGGCCGACGCACGGACGGCACCCAAGAAGGCACTCGAGCTCGCGAAAGCAGGCGAGGTACAAACCGGAGTTTCGCCGTCGGCGCTAGATATGAACACAGAACAGCTCCGGGGCATCGCGCACTCGATGCTCGTCGAATGGAAGGTTCGCGATCGGTGGAAGATCGAGTCGCGCGACCTTCTCTCAGCCGACGGCCGTGCGCCGCGGCCCTGATGCGACCGCGAAACGGCTTGTCCGCATCGGGTCGGCAAGGCGTGCAGTCGCACGAAGATCCTGCGCTGGCCGAGGCAGCGGTGAAGCCCCTGTTCGTCGCCATCTTGATTGTCCTCGCCGGGCTGATAATCGCGAGCGCCTACGCGTACAGGGCGCCGACCAAGACCGAGCGACGCCAGATCGTCGCAGCGATCTTCGACAAGCAGCGGCGCAACAACTGCCACAGCATCCGCACCTGCCATCCGCACATCTCGCACATCAGGGTCTCGCTCGCGAACACCCGTTACGCGAGCGCCATCCTCTCGGTCCGGGGTTACGACGACGCGCTTGCCCTGCTGCACAAGCTGTACGGGACGTGGCGCGTCACGGACGTCGGGACTCATAACGTCGGGTGCGGGAAGGCGCCGAAGGCAGTGCGAGTCGATCTCGAGCTGACCTGCCCCGGTGGCAAGTAGCGCGAAAGTTCCGAACATGCCTGCAGAGATCGCGGGTCGGGCTGCCGGGGTTGTCCAGACCGAACCGCCTTCCCGTGGTCGGCGGTTCGCTCTTTTCAGGCAGCCAACCGTCGAAAAGCCCGGCGGATCAGGCAGCGGCGCGGTCAAGGAGCGGGCCGGGCGAGGGTGTCGGATCGAGGGGGTGACGACACAACCACCTCCGGGAAAGGGCATTCTCGTCCGGCCCGGGGTCACACTGACCTGATGAGCGTCGGCACGCGTCGGTAGTAGCTACGACTTCGCGCCTTGTCGAGGGATGCCGTCGGCGCGACCGGCGGCAACCGCCTCGGTGAGGCGGGAGAGCATCATCGGACATGAAGCGTGAATGGTGCCGTCACCACTGTTCCGTTCGGCCGGGAGATGAGAAACAGTCGCCAGACGCCGGCGACGGGCACGAGCACGCCGACCTTCAGGCGTCCGGGCGTCGACGATGTGCCGGCCACCCTTGCTGCTCCGAGGCGTGCCGTGCAGTTGGTCGCACCCGGCGGGCAGACGTGCGTGTGGAAGTAGTCGAGCGAATGTTGGCGAATGAAGATCGCGTGTGCGAGCGCTCCGCGCAAAGGCGTAAAGACTGCCGGTCGCCCCTGCGGATCAGTGACGGTGAAGGTGAGAAATGCTGGCTTGATCGCTTGCAGCGCGGATCGGCCGGTGAGCGTGAAGCGGTAGCCGTCCACGGTCACGCTGTGTGTCGGTAGCGGCGACGGTTCGAGATGCGCCTGTCCCGCGACGGCCACCGTCTCGAAGAGCTGGAAGTTGGTTGGCGAGGTTGGCCCGCTGGGTTGTGGGTAGGCGTCGATCACCACGTGGTAGCGCCCGGGGGCCGGGAAGACGACTGGCTGCGTGATCCTTCCCCCGGCGTGAATGTCGGTGTCCTCGTAGAGGAGGTGGCTGTCGTCGTTCCGGACGATCACCAGGTCGACACCGTTGTGCCGGCCGCTGCCATGCCGGTAGCGGGTCAGCGGTTTGGAGTCGGGTTGGACGATCGTGAACGAGATCAGCGTCGGCTTCCCGACCTTGATACGCGTCGTTGGGCTGAAGCCTGTGAGGTGATAAGTGTGCGCGGCCTGCACGGTGATCGCCGACGAGGACGAACCAGAGCCGCAGCCTGCCGCGAGCCCGGTCAGTGCGGCGAGGGCGAGGACGGAGACCATGCGGGCGATCATCCAGTTCCCGTCGCCGCCGAAGTGCCCGTTTGTGGTGGCCAGCGGTAGAGAAGTTCTCGTCTTGTCGGCATGCGGTCGGCTGGGGTGCTGATGCGGGGCGGGCCGGCGACGCAACTGCGCCAGGCGACGCCGACCTTCCAGAGGTTGGGCCGCGTCAGCGTGCGCTCGAGGGTTTGGCGGATCTGCGGTCCCTCGAAGGCGAAGATGATGTCTTCGGGGCCGAGCAGCACCTCGTGCCGGCGAAGTTTGAGCGCTGCGGGATCGAAGGGAGGTCCTTGAGCGATCAGCTCGCGCACCCGCTGCTGTGCGTCTGGTCGTAGCGGCACGATCAGGTCGATTTCGTCCGCGACTTCCATCGGTTCGGCGGAGAACGCGGCGAGGAGATCGGCGATTTCGTGGAGGAGAACGCTCCCGAGTGGCGCGACAAGCACGGGAGCTTCGTTGCGGCGCACGAGGACGACGGTTGCGTAGCCGTCTAGGCGCTCGCGGGCGGCACGGCCGATCCGCACCTCGCTCAGTTCTGCGGGCAGCAGCTCGAGTTCGACCAACTTCCCGCGACGGCGGCCCGAGAGGAGAACACGACCGTCAACGACTGCGAGCTGGCCCGCCGTGGGCGCCTGATCGGCGTCCTGAAAGACAACCGGGTAGCGAACGATGGACGAACCGGTCGGCGCTCCCATTCGCGGAGTCTCATGTCGAGGGACTTCGATGTCGTCGGCAGAAACCCCCCGCCCACCTTCGGGAAACCACCCCCGGGACTACGGCGAGCTCGAACCCGAACGACAACTCCTCGCTCGCATTCAGGAGCGAGCGACTTCAGCTGAGTTGACTGCGCGAAATGGGCCGGGCGGCAATCCGAATGGCGGATCTACGAGCCGTGAGGGCCCCAGGGAAGCTCGCGCTGGTGGCACTTGGTGCTGTCGGCCAAGCGAGTGGGTGGCAGCGACAAGGAGCGGGGGCGAGTGCGGGCCGGCGAGGGTGTCGGATTGACGGAGGGAGAGATCGAGGGATGACGCCCTCCGGGAGAGTCCTTCTCGTCCGGCCCGAGGTCACACTGACCTGAGAAGCGTCGGCACGCGTCGGTAGTAGCTACGGCTTCCTGCCTCGTCGCAGAACCGGTGGTCGGCAGGCGCTGGGGCCAGTCAACTCGGGCACCCTCCCAACCAGCTCGTCGAGCCACTTACGAAGGTCGAGCGCGAGCCGCAGGGCCGGGCGGCGATCCCCAAGCCTGACTCGTCACTATGCCCGGCCGACTTAGGGAGCCGATCTTCTCCCGACGAGCGAGTCACGCTGACCAGTGAACGCCGTGATCAGCTGCCGACCAGCATCTTGAAAGCGAGCCTTCGGCCGACCTTGCGCTGAAAGGCGAGCGTGAACCAGAGTCGCGTCAGCGAGTCGACGAGATCGAACGCGTCGACGCCACCGAGCCAGACGGGCCGGAGGCCGACGTCCGCGATCAGCCGATCGGCGACCTCATTGCCGCGGCCTTCCTCCGCTGCGTAGAACAGGTCGGCCTGGACACCGTCGACGACGGGATCGGCGAAGTTCTCCCAGCCGAGTGTGTTGAACGCACGGACGGGATAGGCGCCGTCGGTGAGCTCCTCGAGCGCGTGCAGCTTGCCGGCGCCCTGGATGTCGTTGGTGGCGTCGATCACGACCTTGCCCGCCAGCGCTGCGTCGAGCGAAGCGAGGACGTCCTTTGCCGCGGCGCCCGGGACTGCGAGCACGACGACCTCCGCCTCGTGGTACCGCATCGGCGACTGCGGCTGTACCGGGCTCGCCCGGGGAGCGAACGCCGTAGACGACCTCGTGGCCGGCAGCGACCCACTTACCCCCGAGCGTGCCGCCGATGTTCCCCTTTCCGATCACAGCGATCCTCATCACGCCTCCCGCTAGCGGACAGGGCAATATTACGAACGGGGCCGCACCTGACTACGAACGGGGCCTAAGCAAGCGTCGACCGCGACACTCTTCGGTGCGCTGCGTCGACGTGGGCGATGAGCGCCGCGCTCTCGAACAGCTAGCCCCGGCTTGCAGTGCCGCTGGTCCTTTCGGCTCTGCAAGCCGGGTCGGTTTCGTCTAGGCGAAGGCCTTGGTGAAGATCTCGACCGGCTCGGCCGGGAACGTCTCCGTCTTGACAACCTCGAGAAGTCCGATCTTCGCGAGCACGCGGAACGCTGTCTCGTTGTCGGGGTACTTGACGATCGCGAAGAAGTCCCACTGGACCGATGATCGCGAACACCTGCTCGAGGACTCCGCCCTCCTCCTCGACGATGTGGCGGATCTTGTCGAGGTACACGGGCGTCTTTTCCAGGTTCTCCCGCCCTTCGGGCGTGAGCTTGATCAGTCCGACGTAGGTGAACACAACTGCACCTCCCTTCGGCGCTTTGCTCACCTTGCAACTCATGAGCCTGTCACCACGACAGCACGGGAACATCGGAGAAGCTACCGACGCGACTGCTCGAAACCACCGAACCCGGGGACATTGGAAGAGACGGCATGCTCGACCGTGACTCGGTCGGAAAGAGCCGACTCGACGCCTCGACTGCGGGTTTCC
Organism: uncultured Thermoleophilia bacterium; assembly: GCA_963715115.1. Taxonomy (GTDB): domain Bacteria; phylum Actinomycetota; class Thermoleophilia; order Gaiellales; family Gaiellaceae; genus PALSA-600. Next base: position 3,704 of record CAVQRE010000017.1, on the reverse strand, counting down.
CACCGGTAGATCATGTTCCTCGCTGATTGCGGGAGGCGCAGCGACGGCAACGCTGGCGTGATGGCGGAGACCAGGCACGTGAAGAGTTACGGCGGTCTCCGTGTTCTGGTCGCCGGCGGCGGCGTGGCCGGTCTGGAGGCTTTGCTCGCGCTGCGCGCGCTCGCCGGCGACCTGGTCGATCTGGAACTGCTCGCACCCGAGCCGCGATTTTGGTATCGGCCGTTGGCGGTCGCCGAACCGTTTCGGCCGGGCGGCGCCCACAGTCTCGAGCTGGCAGCCGTCGCCGAGGCCGTCGGAGCCGGCCTCACGCTCGACCGGCTGGCCTCGGTCGACGCCGACACGCACACCGCCCGCACCGGCCGCGGAGCGACGATCCACTACGACGCGCTCGTGATCGCGTGCGGCACCCTGCCGCGCTGCGCGCTCGAAGGGACGCTCATGTTCCGCGGGCCCGCCGATCGCGACGCGTTCGGCGCCCTGCTGAGCGAACTCGAGCGGGGTGTCGTCCGCTCGGCTGCGTTCGTCGTTTCGGGAAACGCCGGCTGGCCGCTGCCGCTCTACGAGCTCGCACTGCTGACTGCGACCCACGTGAAACAGGGCGCCGTCGATGCCGAGCTCGTGCTCGTCACTCCCGAGTCCGCGCCACTGGCCGTCTTCGGGGCGGCGGCGAGCGAGGCCGTCAGCGCCGTCCTAGCTGACCTCGGCATCACCCTCCACACTGGTTGCTACGCGAGCCGCTACGACGGTGACCGGCTCGAACTGATCCCCGGCTCGACCCTCCACACCGAGCGTGTCGTCGCGCTCCCTCAGCTCGAAGGCTCGCAGATCCTCGGCATCCCACAGGACGCCGACGGCTTCATCGCGACCGACTCGAGCGGCCGCGTCCACGACCTCTCACAGGTCTATGCCGCGGGCGACATCACACAGTTTCCGATCAAACAGGGTGGAATCGGCGCGCAGCAGGCCGACGCCCTGGCAGAGCTGATCGCCGCACGTGCCGGCGCCCCGGTCACACCCGAGCCATTCAGGCCCGTGCTGCGCGCCCTGCTCCTCACCGGCGGCGCGCCGCTCTACCTCCGCAGCGAGCCGACCCGAGGCCGCGGACACCCCAGCATGGTTTCGACCGAGCCGCTCTGGTGGCCGCCCGCAAAGATCGCAGGCCGCCACCTCGCACCATTCCTCGCCGACCCGTTCGACCAGCTCGCTCACGCGCGGACCTGACTGCGCAGGCAGCCGACGCTGCGCGCCGAGATCGCCCGAGACCTTCTCCGGGCTACGGAGCTGCTGCCGCGACGTAGCGGGCGATCTCATGGAGGACGCCGGTTCCCTCCAAGCTCGCGATCCGCAACCCCTTCCCACCAGCGCTGTGCAGCGACAACACCGGAAGGCCTCGCAGACGATCACCAGCCCCGCGAGCGATATGCGCATCTGTCACATCGCCGAACGGCACAGCCAACAGCACCGTCTTGCTCGACAGCTCAAACCGATCGGCGAGCACCTCGAGCCGCCCCGATCCGTCACCATCGTCATCGCTCCAAAGCACCGCATACGCGGCCACAGCCGGACTCGACATTTCGCAGTTCATCAGCACGTTCCGACCGTAGCCCGCCGGCTCGAAACCCCACGTCAGCTAACCGCCGCAGGACACCTGCGGCTTTCTCGTGCTTCCGCGAGAGAGAGCTGGTCTGCGCCGACACGGACCGACTCCACCACGCCGCATCGGCACGTGGCGCATATGGACTACAGCGCAGCGCGCAGCTCCTTCGATGACTGAGCCCGCGCCGGGCCCTCGACACCGGTTGTTGAAGCGGGTTTGGCTGCGTCCTGCGTTCCGTCGCAAGGGACTCGTTACAGCCGCGCGGCCGCTATGGACTCGCATGACGGGGTTCTATGTATCAGCACCTAATGATGCAATGCAAGGCCTGCCGTTCAATTCAGAAGAAACTCGGCGCAATGTTTAGGCGTCTAGCAGGCGTCAGACCATCCGGCTTACGAAACATGAAATCCGTCAAGCAGGGAGTTCTGCCAGTCGGGGCGCCGAGATTCGAACTCTGGACCTCAGTCCTCCAGACAGGTGTGACCGTCCTGCGCTGGTCCGTCCTACTATGGTGTCGCACCAGTTGAGCCGTTCGGCCTGCTAACCTTCTGCGTTGTACCGCCGCTTTCGGGTGGTTCTAGTGCGCCGTGGAGATGGGGTGTAAATGCGACTTCGCCGCTCGACCTCCACGCGCGAGCACCACTACCGGCGTAACTGAGGGAGCGCCGAAAAGGGAGCGGCGGCCGGTTCCGCCCTTGCGGCGCAAGGAGAATGAGCCGCCAGCCAGGAGAGGTCTTGCACGTCGACCACGGTACATCCTGCGTAGCCCGATTAACGAGCGTCGAACCGGGTAGGGACCGGCGGGCTCCGGAGGCAAGCACGAAGGGCCGCCGGTGGATCGGAAGCCGAAGCCCTTCGCTGAGAGGGGGGTGATTCGCGGTAGCTGCACGACTCCTCCCACGTCGATCCCCGCGACGCAGCTCCCGTCTGGCGAGCGCCGCGAGCTGGTGCTTGAGCGCGCCGAGCACAACGTGCGGATGCGCGGCAGTCTCGGCGATCAACGCGAACCGGCCGATCAAGGCGTCGAGCTGCTCGAGGCTGCCGCGGACGAGGTCGACCGCGTCGTGGTCCTCGAACAGCGGCTCCGCGTCGCGCAGCGACTTCACGATTGTGCGGGCGTGACGGCCGGTGACGCCGTGGCGCAGGCCGACCTCCTCCCAGGTCAGTCCCGCGCGCGGTCGGCGCGAATCTCCTCGTCACGCCGGACCTTGTCGCGTGCCCCTGCCCGTACTGCCACGCGCAAAGACTGGCAGGCTCGGCGGCTCGTCCAATCTCTAGTGGAAGCGAAGTGGCTTCCACGTGAACGCGACATCAATGGCCGTTGATCGAGAAGTGCATGTAGTCCTTGGTCGAGCCTGACCACGAGCCGCCCCAGCCCCAGCCGATCGACGCGAAGGCACGGACCACCGCGGCGTCGACCATGCCGCGGCGGTAGAGCGAGCGGTTCACATAAGAGAGCGCTGTCGCGTCGCGTGTCATCCCGCAGCCGACATAGGGATTCTCGACTGGGTTGAGGTCAATCGCCTCGCCGAAAGCGTGCTCCGACCAGCTGCCGGTGGTGCCGTTCGCCGTTTTCGTGCACGGAGACGACGACGCCTGGCGACACTCGAAGGAGGCGGTGAAGTCGCCGTCCCGCGGGACGTTCTTCAACGTGCCGTAGGTGTCGCTGAACTGCATGTGGTGGATCGGGAACCGCATCGCGTAGAGCTCTCCGAACACACGGGCGAGATCAGACGCAACACGCGCGTTGACGACCAGTTCCCCCCAGTGCGAGCGACCGTCGAAGCCCACGTAGCGAACCTCAAGTAGGCGCAGTTGCGAGAGTGCGACCGGGCACCCAGTGTGGTACTCGTGCGCCTCGCGGACGGCTACACGGTCCGCGTTCGTCAGCGGCCGGATGGAGCTCGCCGAAGCTGCGAGAGCAGATCCGACCAGGACGAGCGTCGTAACAAGGACGGCGGCAACACACACAATCCCGCCATTGCCGCGTGGGTTGAGCTCCTCGGCTTGGGATCGGGGATTCGACATGTTCGGTAGCAAGGACGTCGCACATCAACGGCGAGATCGCAGGGGCAGCTCATCCCGCGTCGGCACTGGCCTGACCTCG
>CAVQRE010000016.1:0-214848 GCA_963715115.1 uncultured Thermoleophilia bacterium | reverse complement strand
GTCGCGTCAGCGAGTCGACGACATCGAACGTGTCGACGCCACCGAGCCAGACGGGCCGGAGGCCGACGTCCGCGATCAGCCGATCAGCGACCTCATTGCCGCGGCCTTCCTCCGCCGCGTAGAACAGGTCGGCCTGGACACCGTCGACGACGGGATCGGCGAAAGTCTCCCAGCCGAGTGTGTTGAACGCACGGACGGGATAGGCGCCATCGGTGAGCTCCTCGAGCGCGTGCAGCTTGCCGGCGCTGGATGTCGTTTGTGGCGTCGATCACCACCTTGCCCGCCAGCGCTGCGTCGAGCGAAGCCAGGAGTTCCTTTGCCGCGGCGCCGGGGATTGCCAGCACTGAAACCTCGGCCTCGTGTACCGCATCGGCGATTGCGGCTGTACCGGGCTCGCCCGGTGAGCGAAACGCCGTAGACGATGTCGTGGCCAGCAGCGACCCACTTACCCCCAAGCGTGGCGCCGATGTTTCCCTTTCCGATCACAGCGATCCTCATCACGCCTCCCGCTAGCGGACAGGGCAATACTACGAACGGGGCCTAACCTGACTACGAACGGGGCTTGAGAGCGTCGACCGCGACACTCTTCGGTGCGCTGCGTCGACGTGGGCGATGAGCGACGCGCGCTCGAACAGCTAGCCCCGGCTTGCAGTGCCGCTGGTCCTTTCGGCCCTGCAAGCCGGGTCGGTTTCGTCTAGGCGAAGGCCTTGGTGAAGATCTCGACCGGCTCGGCCGGGAACGTCTCCGTCTTGACAACCTCGAGAAGTCCGATCTTCGCGAGCACGCGGAACGCTGTCTCGTTGTCGGGGTACTTGACGATCGCGAAGAAGTCCCACGGACCCATGATCGCGAACACCTGCTCGAGGACTCCGCCCTCCTCCTCGACGATGTGGCGGATCTTGTCGAGGTACACGGGCGTCTTTTCCAGGTTCTCCCGCCCTTCGGGCGTGAGCTTGATCAGTCCGACGTAGGTGAACACAACTGCACCTCCCTTCGGCGCTTTGCTCACCTTGCAACTCATGAGCCTGTCACCACGACAGCAAGGGAACATCGGAGAAGCTACCGACGCGACTGCTCGAAACCACCGAACCCGGCGACATTGGAAGAGACGGCATGCTCGACCATGACTCGGTCGGAAAGAGCCGACTCGACGCCTCGACTACGGGTTTCCCACCGGAAGATCATGTTCCTCGCTGATTGCGGGAGGCGCAGCGACGGCAACGCTGGCGTATGGCGGAGACCAGGCACGTGAAGAGTTACGGCGGTCTCCGTGTTCTGGTCGCCGGCGGCGGCGTGGCCGGTCTGGAGGCTTTGCTCGCGCTGCGCGCGCTCGCCGGCGACCTGGTCGATCTGGAGCTGCTCGCACCCGAGCCGCGATTTTGGTATCGGCCGTTGGCGGTCGCCGAACCGTTTCGGCCGGGCGGCGCCACAGTCTCGAGCTGGCAGCCGTCGCCGAGGCCGTCGGAGCCGGCCTCACGCTCGACCGGCTGGCCTCGGTCGACGCCGACACGCACACCGCCCGCACCGGCCGCGGAGCGACGATCCACTACGACGCGCTCGTGATCGCGTGCGGCACCCTGCCGCGCTGCGCGCTCGAAGGGACGCTCATGTTCCGCGGGCCCGCCGATCGCGACGCGTTCGGCGCCCTGCTGAGCGAACTCGAGCGGGGTGTCGTCCGCTCGGCTGCGTTCGTCGTTTCGGGAAACGCCGGCTGGCCGCTGCCGCTCTACGAGCTCGCACTGCTGACTGCGACCCACGTGAAACAGGGCGCCGTCGATGCCGAGCTCGTGCTCGTCACTCCCGAGTCCGCGCCACTGGCCGTCTTCGGGGCGGCGGCGAGCGAGGCCGTCAGCGCCGTCCTAGCTGACCTCGGCATCACCCTCCACACTGGTTGCTACGCGAGCCGCTACGACGGTGACCGGCTCGAACTGATCCCCGGCTCGACCCTCCACACCGAGCGTGTCGTCGCGCTCCCTCAGCTCGAAGGCTCGCAGATCCTCGGCATCCCACAGGACGCCGACGGCTTCATCGCGACCGACTCGAGCGGCCGCGTCCACGACCTCTCACAGGTCTATGCCGCGGGCGACATCACACAGTTTCCGATCAACAGGGTGGAATCGGCGCGCAGCAGGCCGACGCCCTGGTAGAGCTGATCGCCGCACGTGCCGGCGCCCCGGTCACACCCGAGCCATTCAGGCCCGTGCTGCGCGCCCTGCTCCCACCGGCGGCGCGCCGCTCTACCTCCGCAGCGAGCCGACCCGAGGCCGCGGACACCCCAGCATGGTTTCGACCGAGCCGCTCTGGTGGCCGCCCGCAAAGATCGCAGGCCGCCACCTCGCACCATTCCTCGCCGACCCGTTCGACCAGCTCGCTCACGCGCGGACCCGACTGCGCAGGCAGCCGACGCCGCGCGCCGAGATCGCCCGAGACCTTCTCCGGGCTACGGAGCTGCTGCCGCGACGTAGCGGGCGATCTCATGGAGGACGCCGGTTCCCTCCAAGCTCGCGATCCGCAACCCCTTCCCACCAGCGCTGTGCAGCGACAACACCGGAAGTCCTCGCAGACGATCACCAGCCCCGCGAGCGATATGCGCATCTGTCACATCGCCGAACGGCACAGCCAACAGCACCGTCTTGCTCGACAGCTCAAACCGATCGGCGAGCACCTCGAGCCGCCCCGATCCGTCACCATCGTCATCGCTCCAAAGCACCGCATACGTGGCCACAGCCGGACTCGACATTTCGCAGTTCATCAGCACGTTCCGACCGTAGCCCGCCGGCTCAAACCCTCACGTCAGCTAACCGCCGCAGGACACCTGCGGCTTTCTCGTGCTTCCGCGAGAGAGAGGAGCTCGTCTGCGCCGACACGGACCGACTCCACCACGCCGCATCGGCACGTGGCGCAAATGGACTACAGCGGCAGCCCGCGCAGCTCTTCGACCGCCAACCCCCGCAGCCGCGCCGGGCCCTCGATACTGGTTGTTGAAGCGGGTTTGGCTGCGTCCTGCGTTCCGTCGCAAGGGACTCGTTACAGCCGCGTGGCCGCTATGGACTGAGCATTACGGCAAGTTCGACGTATCAGCGCCTAACGACGCAATGCAAGGCCTGCTGTTCAACCTCCAGAAGAACTCGCGCAACGTTTAGGCGTCTAGCAGGCGTCAGACTATCCGGCTTACGAAACATGAAAACCCGTCTAAGCGGGGTTTTCTGCCAGTCGGGGCGCCGAGATTCGAACTCTGGACCTCTAGTCCCCCAGACAGGTGCGACCGTCCCGGCTGGTCGTCTCGTACCACCGTGTCGCACCGTTGAGCCGTTTCGGCCGCTAACCCTCCCGCGTTGTACCGCCGCTTTCGGGTGGTTCTAGTGCGTCGTGGTAGATGGGGTGTAGATGGGACTTCGCCGCTCGACCTCCACGCGCCAGCCACTCACTACCGGCGTAATGCAAGCAGGGAGCGCCGAAAAGGGAGCTGGCGGCCCGGTTTCGCCCCTTGCGGCCAAGGAGAATGAGCCGCCAGCCAGGAGAGGTCTTGCACGTCCACCACGGACATCCTGCGTAGCCCGATTAACGAGCGTCGAACCGGGTAGGGACCGGCGGGCTCCCGGAGGCAAGCACGAAGGGCCGCCGGTGATCGGAAGCCGAAGCCCTTCGCTGAGAGGGGGGTGATTCGCGGTAGCTGCACGACCTCCCACGTCGATCCCCGCGACGCAGCTCCCGTTCTTGGCGAGCGCCGCGAGCTGGTGCTTGAGCGCGCCGAGCACAACGTGCGGATGCGCGGCAGTCTCGGCGATCAACGCAAAACGGCCGATCAAGGCGTCGAGCTGCTCGAGGCTGCCGCGGACGAGGTCGACCGCGTCATGGTCCTCGAACAGCGGCTCCGCGTCGCGCAGCGACTTCACGATTGTGCGGGCGTGGCGGCCGGTGACGCCGTGGCGCAGGCCGACCTCCTCCCAGGTCAGTCCCCGCGCGCGGTCGGCGCGAATCTCCTCGTCACGCCGGACCTTGTCGCGTGCCCCTGCCCGTACGGCCACGCGCAAAGACTGGCAGGCTCGGCGGCTGTCGAATCTCTAGTGGAAGCGAAGTGGCTTCCACGTGAACGCGACATCAATGGCCGTTGATCGAGAAGTGCATGTAGTCCTTGGTCGCGCCTGACCAGGAGCCGCCCCAGCCCCAGCCGATCGACGCGAAGGCACGAACCACCGCGGCGTCGACCATGCCGCGGCGGTAGGGCGAACGGTTCAGATAAGAAAGCGCTGTCGCGTCGCGTGTCATCCCGCAGCCGACATAGGGATTCTCGACTGGGTTGAGGTCAATCGCCTCGCCGAAGGCGTGCTCCGACCAACTGCCGGTGGTGCCGTTCGCCGTCTTCGTGCACGGAGACGACGACGCCTGGCGACACTCGAAGGAGGCGGTGAAGTCGCCGTCCCGCGGGATGTTCTTCAACGCGCCGTAGGTGTCGCCGAACTGCATGTGGTGGATCGGGAACCGCATCGCGTAGAGCTCGTCGAACACACGGTCGAGATCGGACGCAACGCGCTCGTTGACGACCAGTTCCCCCCAGTGCGAGCGACCGTCGAAGCCCACGTAGCGAACCTCGAGTAGACGCAGTTGCGAGAGCGCGACCGGGCACCCGGTGTGGTACTCGTGCGCCTCGCGGACGGCTACACGCTCTGCCTCTGTCAGGGGGCGGATCGAGCTCGCCGAAGCCGCGAGAGCAGATCCGACCAGTACGAGCGTCGTAACAAGGACGGCGGCGACACGCACAATCCCGGCATTGTGCCGCGTGGGTTGCAGCGCCTCGGCTAGGGATCGCGGATTCGACATGTTCGGTAGCAAGGACGTCGCACATCAACGGCGAGATCGCAGCGGGCAGCTATCCCCGCGTCGGCACTGGCCTGACCTCGACCGTCGCCTGCGCTGGGCCAGTGTTTTCGAATGACGCCTGACGAAGTGAAGCTGGAACTCGCCGGGGTCGATGAGTTCTTGGCGGTCTGTTCAGTCTCTACTGCACGTGTCCGTAGCAGGTGAGCGGCCGGAGCACGCGGTCGAGAAAGGAGCATGAGATGACGCGGTTTCTGATTTCGTTCGATGACGGCGCGATGGACTCCATCCCCGAGGAGGAAGGGCCCACTGTCAGTGATGCGGCGCACGCGGTGATCCGGGACGCCCAGGATGCTGGGGTATGGGTGTTCGCCGGGGGTGTGTATCCCCACGACGAGGTGAGCGCGAGGGTGGTCGCCCCGGATGGGACGGTCACCGACGGCGCGGAGAGCAAAGCGAACTACATCGCCGGAGTCACGATCATCGACGTGCCCTCACGCGAGGAGGCGCTGCAGTGGGCCGCCAAGATCGCCGTCGCCTGCCGCTGTGCTCAAGAGGTCCGGGAGTTCATGCCCGACCCAGCCGTCGGGAACTGATCGGCACATCAACGTATTCGGCTGGGCCAGTGTTCGCCAATGCACCCTGAGGGCGGGCCGGCTACGTCGGAACGTCTAGAGATCTTCGTTGAGCATTTCGCGAGCGATGCGCCAAGCCCGGTCGGGATCGCGTCGCCAAACCATCAGAAAGCGTCTCCGCACCGTGGGGGCACCGGAGCCCTTCGGGCCGCTCACCCAGGTCGCGCGGCCGAATGTGGCCGCAAGATCTCCAGCTCCGAGCGTTGACTGCGCTGCGATCTCCATTGACGAGATGCTGATCTGAGGGGCGACCTCCAGCAGGGCGGGGCGTCCCTCGATCGCCGGCACTCCGGGACCTACGAAGATCGCGTCCTCGGTGTAGGAATCCACCCAGGCCGTGAGATCGGCAGACTCGAAAGCCTGGGCCAGAGCCTTTTCAGCTGCGCGGATTGCGGAAATGTCGGAAGTCGAGAGCGTCAACTCCCGGAGAGGCTACTGCGGACGTGCACCATCCGCGCGAGTGGACGAGTCGCTCGCAGGAGACGTGACGCTTTCGGGTGCCCCAGTGTGCGGGATGTCCCTTGACGAGGAGGAGCGGCTCCGCTCCGACGAGGTCGAGCGCCTCCTGCATCTCGTACGATTGCGGATGAGGATGCCACGTGACGACGTCTGATCCGATCGCCGAGATCATCGGGGACTATCGGGCCTTCGCGGCGATGCAGCGCGACCGTCTTCTTGCCCGCGGCATCGACATCGCCCCCTACCCTCTCAGCCACCTCGCCGTCCGCGTCGCCGATTGGGACCTGTACGTCCACCAGCGGACGCTTCTCGAACGCCATGCGAGTGCGAACCGCGAGAACGTCTGGAACGGGCGTCCAATCTCCTTGATCGTGCTCGCCGAGCCGCTCGATGTCCTCGACGGGACTCCAGTCTCGCGCATCGAGCTCATCCCGCCCGTTCACCAGCGCGTCTACCGGATGGGCCTCGAGCACCTCGGCGTCGTCGTCGGTGAGGAGTTCGACGAGTTCTCGCGAGTGCATCGGGCCGCGCTGACTGGGCAGCAGTTCCAGAGTCCCGATGTCGAGCCGGTCTACGTGCTGTTCGAGGACTTCACCCACGTAAAGTTCTACCGGCGCTCCTTCTTCGACGTCGTCGAGGACGAGGAAGGGCGCTTCGAGGGCTTCAGCCACGTTGACGACTGGGTGCCGCAGCGCTTCGTCACCGCCACCGGCCCGAACCCGCTGCCGCGGTGACCTAGGCCGCTGCCGGGCTACAAGACCGCGCGCCGCGCGACTGTTCCGGACCCGAGCGCGCGCTTGGAGTCAGCCGATCGCGCTAGCGTCCTCGGGGTGAACGGTGTTCTGCGGGAAGTGGTCGACAGCGACCTCGATGCGTTCTTCGAGTACCAGCGCGAGCCCGAGGCGAACCGGATGGCGGCCTTCCCGGCCCGCGACCGCGAGGCCTTCGACGCGCACTGGCGGCGGCTCCTTGCCGACGACTCGTTGACGAAGAAGACGATCGTCTACGAGGGGGAGGTGGCCGGCAACGTCGGGTGCTGGGAGCAGGAGGGGCGGCGTCTCGTCGGCTACTGGATCGGACGGGAGTTCTGGGGCAAGGGCCTTGCGACACGCGCGCTTCAGGAGCTCACCGGCGAGGTGACCCAGCGACCGTTGCACGCGTGGGTCGCGACGAGCAACGTCGCCTCGATCCGCGTGCTCGAGAAGTGCGGGTTCGTCCGCGTCGGTCCGCAGAAGAACGACGTCGACGAGCTGCTCTTCGAGCTACGCGACGGCGTCTAGCGGCCGCAACTCGACACCTGACGTCAGCGATCTGCGTCCTGAGAACTCGACGCCGAGCAAAAGCGGCGTCTAAACGCCACCCTGCGCCAGATGCGGGAATGACCCTGAACGCCTGACTGCGTAGGATCGTTCCATGGCCGAGTGTTTGATCTGTGAGCGCGTCGCCCTCGCACGCAGCGGTGAGAGTCCCTGGCTCATCGCGGAGATGGAGCACAGCTTCTTCGTGGTGGGCGACCACCAGTTCCATCCCGGGTACGCCCTCGTGCTCCTGAAGGAACACGTGCGGGAGCCGTTCGAGCTTGCGCCAGAGATCCAGCGCGAGCACTTCTCCGAAGTGATGCGCGCCGCGGAAGCGATCCAACGCACGTTCCAGCCCTGGAAGCTGAACTTTTCGTGTTACGGCAACGCCGACCCGCATGTCCACTGGCACATCTTTCCGCGGTACGAAACGGATCCCGACCGCCACAGCCCGCCGTGGGGGCAGATGGAGCGGTTCAGCGAGAAGGTCGTAACGCCAGCCGCCGCGCGTGAGGTCGCCGCTTCGATCCGAGAGCGCTTCGTCTAGCCGAGGACGGGCGCCCGGTGCCGTCGTCTGCGCGAGTGTTCGCCAATGACGCCCGAGCGCGCGTCAATATTCGGCTATGGACGCAGGCGAGGAAGAGACTCCCTACTCAGAGCACGCTTGGCGGCTGCATGATCTTGCTATGTCTAGCTGCGGCTGGTGAAGCGGACCAGCAGCGGGATGAGCACCTGTGCGTTGGGGGTTCCCCAGCCCGTTACCGGGTCCCATCCGGGCCCGGCTGGGTAGCCGTTGAAACCAGTCGTAATGTCGTGAAACGCCTTGTGGTAGCCGGAGCTGCGGCCGATGCGGTAGATGGCGGCGTTGACGGAGCCAAGATCGCGATGGGCGTACTGGTCGGCCAAGCGCCACGAGTCCTCCCCAAAGCGGCGCGGAGTTGCTGGTACCGGCGGCTGCCCAGAGGTGTCCCTTGCCACCCTGGGTGTCGACCCGTGCCATCCCGTAGGTCTCATCAGCGTCACCGGCGACATCGGGCACGCCCCTTGCCTTTGAGATCCGGGGCACGCCCTCCTGATAGGCAGGACGGGCGTAGAGGTGGCTGAAGCCGCCGCCCGAATCGGTCCAGGCGGTCTCGCCGATGTAGGCGCCGGTCTTGCGATTCGCGGTGAGTGTTGTGCCGCCAACGCCCAGCACAAGCGGGTCGGAGGCCGGAAGGCTGACCTCCTTGACCGGCCCGCCCCATCCTCGAGGAGTGGAGAACCAGCCTCCGTTGCCGGAGCTGGCGATCACCGTGACGTGACGAGCGGCCGCTGCCAGCAGAATGGCGTGCATCTCTCCCACCTGCGCCTTCGTGAAGTAGTGCTCCCCCAAGCTCCAGCTGATCGAAGCCACGTCGGTGTGGGAGACAGCAAGCCGCAACCCGGCGAGCATGTCCGCGGTCGCGTTCGCGGCGCTCTGGCCCCAGGACGAAGGAAACAGGACGACGCGCAGGATTGCGGCGGGGGCGACCGCGTGGACGAACTCGACGTCCCCGACCTCCTCTCCAGTCGCCTGCCATCGCGAACCTGAGCCGGCGAGGCCGCTCACGACCTCCATCCGTGCGGTGGGCAGCCGGAACATGCTGTCAAAGCTCGCCAAATCCTCACGGATATCGGTGGGACCGTCGTCGGGGCGTGGGACAGGGACAAGGACGGTCACCGTCTCGCCACGCCCGTCGATCCCCTTGTCAAGCAGCGGCTGGATCCCATACGCGACCCGGAACTGCTGCGGGGAGAAGCAGGGGTCCAGTGCACAGTAAAGGGCCGCACCGGACGGCGCTGAGTCGGTCGCCACGGTCGTGACCGCGGCCGGGCCGGATGCCGTGGCGCCTCCTACCGAGAACCCACTCATGAGCGTTGCGAGGGCGACCAGGCGCGCTCGCGGGAAGCGGCTCAGCCGCTTTGGATGCATTGCCCAATGCTAGGCAAGTCGCAGCCTGAGGGTGACCGCCAGTGCGGGCGTCAGCGGCTGTGACCTGCGCCAGTATTCCGGAATGACCCCCGAGTTCGTGTCTCCGCCGCGCCGGATGTAGCTTCGCCGTTGGGTGTCGAGCAGCGGGTATGAGCTTGGCCACGAGGCCGACGAAGTTGAGCGGCTGAACGTCCAAGGGCGGGCGCTGGCGGGGCCGACGCGTGTCCTGCTCGAAGTGGCTGGTCTTTGCGAGGGGATGCGCGTCCTCGATCTCGGCTCCGGCGCGGGAGACATGTCGTTCGTCGTCGCCGATGTCGTGGGAGGCGGTCGCGGAGGCGACTGCGAGAGCGGAACGTCGAGGACGGGGAAACGTGCGCTTCGTCATCGGCGACATTCACGATGCGCTCGACGTCGGGTCGTTCGACGCGGTCGTCTGTCGGCTCGTTCTGATGTACGTAGCTGAGCCGTCTGCGGTGCTCCGGGCGCAGGCCGTGACTGTGCGACCGGGCGGCATCGTCGCACCGATCGAGTTCGATGTCGGCCAAGCGCGCGCGATTCCCGCGACTCCACTGGCGAGTCAGGCGCTGGGATGGGCTAAGGCAGCTTCCGAGCGGACGGGAATGGACACAGGACTCGGGCCGCGCCTCTGGCAGGTCCTCGAACAAGCTGGACTCGCGCCGAGTGGGATGTTGGCGACTCAACCGCACTTCGGTCCCGCCGATCCGGACGGCCACGCACTACTCGCAGGCATCGTCCGCACTCTGCTGCCGGCTATCGAGCGCAACGGAATCGCCACCGCAGGCGAAGTCGACATCGACACCCTGCAGGGACGATTGCGCGAGGAGATGGAGCAAGCACGCGCGGTGTTCGCCTTCCCAGCGCTCACCTGCGCCTGGGCCGTCGTCTAGCCCTCACCTCGTGCATCGAACAACAAGACACTTGCTTGCCCCAGCGTTCGGGAAGACACTCCGACGAGCGGTCGAGACCCGGCTTAGAAATGTCCGCGTCATGCGGACACTCCTGAGCGGGACCGAGGAGTGAAGCTGTTTTCGGCCCTGGTTTGTTTGGGCGTGCGCTAGGCCTCGACAAGCATCACGAGCGTCTCGGCTACGACGCCGTCGTGGGCCATTGCCTCTGCGGCCCCCGGAGTCTCCATCGCAGTCTTGAGCGCATCCATGTCGGCCACGTCCATGAGCACTGCCACTCGCGTCGGGTTCGTTGGGTCTACGAAGGTTCGGATGTTGGTGACTCCAAGCGGACCGAAGAACTCTTCGCGCTTGGGCGAGGCAAGCCAGTGGTCTTTGTCTTTCACGTTGTGGTGACCGATCACGGTAGGCATAGAGGCTCCTTAGCTGGAGGCGGGTTAGTGAACCCGACCGGTTTGCGGATCCTACGCTCGTGTGACCTGGGCGGCCGTTGCCGCCGACGAGACGAACCTCGGCTGCGCGAGTGTTCGTGAATACACCCCGAGCGCGAGTCCCGTTTGCGATTCCGCTCAAATGATGCCCCGAGGCGGCAAGCCTGGGCGCAGGCGTCCCGCCGGGGACGACTATGCCGACGTTGAACGTCCTTACTAGAGTGCTTGGACAGCCGTGCCGTTGTGCAGCGTCGCCACCGTGCCCTTGGCGCTCCACGCCACCGCGGCGGCCATGTCCGACCAGTTGTCTGCCGCGTCCTGCCAGTGCCGGGCGATCCCGGCCGGTGACGCGTAGTACTCATCGATTACGAAGACCGTCTTGCCAGTCGGCTCCGAGCTCGGATCCATCGCGTTCGACAGTTCCGGACCCTTGGAGATGCTGTACTCCAGCAAGGCTTCGTCGCCCTCGCGCGTGTGCCCCTTCATCCACTCGCCGTGGCTGGCGAAGATGCGATCTCCTTCGGCCACGTCATCAGGGCCCACCGTAAACATGATGACGAGGTGTGATTTTCCCATGTGCGACATGCTGACTCCCTTTCAGTCTAGGGCGCTGTGGGGCGAAACCGCCGCTGGCGGATCATCTCACGCATGAGCAGTTAGACGCTCGATTGGGTGACTGTCGTCAGTCGGGTGCGCCAGCGTCCCTTACGCTCGAGCCCGACCTGCCGGCTTCACGAAGAGGGAGCTTGCCGGCGGGGGTCGGACGTGTGTCGTCCGTCTTTGCGCCAGTTAAAGGTTGCCACTGCGACAACGATGCCGATCAGGATCGAACTCGAGATCGGGAACTCGAGAACGTAGTGAACGAACGCCCACGAAAGGCTCGCTGCCAGCATCGGCACAAGCACCGTGAGCAGTACCGACAACAAGCGAGCTGGGCGCATAACCGACACTCGGACCACCTCCTTCTGGCAACCCACGGCAGTCGCATCAGCATACGGCGTCACGCGGCCGAGGCGACCCTTCGTTCCGTGAGAAAGGCAACGGACCGCACGGAACTTTCGCGCCGCGTATCCGTTGGCAACGGGAGTAGACCGAAGGGAATGAGGGCGGCGTCGGCCGTCTTGAAGCTGCCGAGGCCGAGCGGCTGCTTGCTGTTCGGGCAACACCCTCCTACGATCACCGGCATGGCGACGGTCGCTGGTCATCGGGCTGTCCCGGCTCGGCCATGGTGGATTCGCACGGGCTGGGAGCTCGAGCACGAAGCGGACGAAGCGAACGTCGAGATCGTCTAGCGTGACGACGGCACGTTGATCTTCGAGACATGCGGCGCCAAGTGACGATGAAGTGAGACGGACTCGCGCGTAAGGTCGCGCGACGT
The DNA here is from genome assembly GCA_963715115.1 of uncultured Thermoleophilia bacterium. Lineage (GTDB taxonomy): Bacteria > Actinomycetota > Thermoleophilia > Gaiellales > Gaiellaceae > PALSA-600. The sequence goes on along the minus strand of CAVQRE010000016.1, from coordinate 202,952 downwards.
CGAGCGGCCCTGTGCTTAGTGAAGTTTGACCTTTCGAGGTCATACCGCGACACCGAGACCACCCCTACATTCGACGCACGACGCTAAACCTCCGTCACAGGGTTGGGTGTCGAGGGTGACCGCGCGCAGGCCAGCCCGCGGTCACCCGCTCTAACGAAGATCCTCGAGTGCTCCTAGGCACAGCCTCAGTTGACCTAGCGAGGTCATACCGCGACACCGAGACTGCTCCTACTTTGGAGGACAGAAGCTCGAAGGAGTTGCTCGGCGCTCCGGTGAGGTGGGCTCGTGTGGCGGGCCCGTCGCATCGAGTCTTGCTCGCGTCGCTTCCGTCAATCCAAAACGAGATCGAGAGGAACCCCCCATCGAAGTCATCGTCGTGGTCGTACTCGTCTTGGCCGCCGTCGCCGTGGTGTTCCTGGTCGCCGGATGGCTCTCCCACAAGTTCGTTCTCTGGCGTGACCTCAAGAACCCGGAGAAGCGCAAGCTCGACAAGCACACCGCTCTCTACACCTGCCTCTTCGGCACCTTCGCTGGCAGGCAAGGCATCGAGCAACTGATGAGCCACTACAGCGGCAACGGTGGGCTTACCCTGCCGCCGATCGACGTCACCAAGGACGCGACCCTGACGCGGGCCGATGACGACGGCTACTTCGGCCTCAGCGATTCGGGCTTGGCGAGCGGCTAGCCCAGCGCTAATCTCTGACCGCTATGTGGCAGGCGTTGCGTAGCGCGTGGGGGAAGTGGCGCGAAAGCAGGCGGCAGTACGCGCTTGACCGTGCGCTGCATAAGGCGGGCGCCCATGAAGCGCGGCGGGCCGGTGAGGACGCCGTCTCGAGTGCGGGAGTTGGGAATCTTCCGCCTGGTCCGCCGCCGAAGGATCCGACCCGTTAGGACGGCGCGCCGCCGTCCGTCGGCCCGTACCAATCCGCGCAGCTTGCGCGCGGGGCCGAGTGCGTACTGGACGCTTGACGATCGCTGCTGAGCGTGGAAGGGCCTCAGACGCCGCGGGGCGCGACGAGTTCACATCAAGCCTCTAGGCCGCGGAGAGGCGCCCGTTACGTCGGCGCTGATGTCCCCCTTGTTCGAGTGGGTCACGCGGCGTACGCTGCGAGCCGATCGAGATGCCCAAGAAGCTGCGCTGCTACTTCGGTTTCCATCGCTGGCAAACAGTCCACGTCGAAGGTGACAACCGCTACACGCAATGCAGTGAGTGCGGGAAGGTCAGACTCCCAGAAGTTCAACCGCCTCCTCACGTCGGCGTCGGCGCCAGTCCGTTGTAACGCCTCGCCACCCCGAGCAGTTGGGGGTCACCACGGCGGCGCCCCGCCGCCACGCGCCTCCGCCCTTCCCTGCTCCGAGCGCAGGTAGGGACCGCCGCCCGGTCCGCCTCCACGAGTGTGTCGCATGGTTCCGCAGGCGCTGCAACTCGTCATGGTGTAGCCCTTTTCCACGGTCGTCTGCCAAGTGTGGCGGCCGAACCAGCAGGAGAATTTCTTCATCGCGGGCCTCCGTTTGCTACCGACCCGGGCGACTCTACGCCGCCAATTCACAAAGAGCCACAATCGGACCGCGGCGACGCGGCGGAGCGTGGCGGTGGGGCAGATCGCGTCAGCGCCCGGGCGTTCGGATCCCCGCCCGGCCCCAGACAGACCGACCCGCCGAGTCTTACCCCCTGAAACGGGTAGCAGCGTGCGGATGTCGTCTTAAGCGGTGCTTCCGGGTGGCGGCTCCCCGTCCCGTAGCCAGCGCACGTGCTCGCGGATCTCGATGACCGGGTCGCTGCCAAGATGTCCAGCGTCGTCGTCGACCTTCACGACGCAGCCGGGAACGTGCGCCGCCAACCATTCGCCGTGTGCGGGCGGGACAAAAACGTCGGTCGCGCCGTAACGGACGAGCACCGGCACTGTGATCTGGCCAACGTCGAACCCCCACGGCCGCGAAACGAGCGCGAGGCCGTCGTCGACCCAGCCGCCGACACCGTTAGCGCCCGCCTCGAAGACCGACTCTCGGATCACTTGCTGCAGCTCCGGCCGCGCCAGCTCTGCCCGGTCGCTGTCACTCATGTCGAAGTTCTCGAACAGCTTCGACGGGTCGACGGCGACCCGTTCCTTTTCCTCCGCGTAGTGCCGCTCGAGCTCCCGCGTTAGGGTTTCCTCGCCGGCCTCGATCCAGCCGACTTCCTTCACGTTTTCCGGGTCCTGACCGGCGAGCCACTCGTCCCGTTCGAGGCCAGGCGTCCCGAGCGGCGCAAGACCAACCGCACAGACGGCCCGGGTGACCCGCTTCGGAAGCAGCGCCGAGCAGGCAAGCACGTGCGGGCCGCCACCGGATCCGCCTAACACTCCGAACCGTTCAAGCCCGAGCTCGTCGGCAAGCGCGACTACGTCGTCGACCTCGTCTACCACGCTCCGGCCCGGCCGCCGAGTCGACCGGCCGTACCCAGCCCGGTCGTGCGTGATCCAGCAGACACCGGCTTCTGTGTACACGTCGTCATCCGGCCACCGGGCCAGGCGACTGCCAGGCGTTCCGTGCAGAGCCAGCACGGGAAACCCGCGCCGGTCCCCCCAGATCGCATACGCAAGCGTGCGCCCGTCCGACGTCTCGAACATCCGCAACGGTTCGCCCACGACAGGCGACTCTACTCTCACGTGGCTCCGCAGGACTCGGCCGGAGGCGTGACTCCTCGCATCGTCAACTCGTCTGCGCGGGTGTTGCTCCTATGTCAATGCGAGCTCGGTTTTGAGGGTGTTGAAGATGACGCGGATGAGGAGTCGTTTGAGGCAGCGGATCGCTTCGCGTCGGCTTTTGCCTTCGGCGCGTTTGCGTTCGAGGTAGTCGCGTGCGGCGGGGTGGTAGCGGGCCTGGGTGATCGCGATCCGGTAGAGGGCGGCGTTGAGTTGGCGGTTGCCGCCGCGGTCGAGCCGGTGGCGCTGCGTGCGGCCTGAGCTTGCTTCGAGTGGTGCGACGGCGTGTCTGCCGCCTGTTTCTCGTTGCTCGCCCGGGTGGTGGTGTTGGGTACGAGGCTTCTTGGTGATGTCGGTTGCTTGGAGTAGTTGGATGTTCGGCAGGATCGTGTTGAGGATTTCGGCGGCGTAGTCTTCGCCGCGTTTCGGCGCGTTGTTCTGGCGTAGGAGATTCTGGACGTGGCCGATGGTGAGGAACACGCCGGCGGTGCCGTCGGGTAGGACTTCGAGTGCGGGCTCGGCCCGTCGTTGCCGCTGCCACAGGTGTGTTTCGAGCATCTCGACGGCGTGCCGTTCGTCGGGTGGGAGCGCTTGGACGACGTGCCGTGGGAGCAGCGAGACGCGGCCGCGTGCCATCTACGCGCCGTCCGTCGTCACGTCGGCGGGGAGCGGCCTGTGCGCGTTGTCTGTGGGCAGGCCCGTCGGCTAGATCGTCACGAGACGGGTATTTGCGGGGGTTTCTCTAGTCGGGGCGCCGAGATTCGAACTCGGGACCTCTAGTCCCCCAGACTAGCGCGCTAACCAGGCTGCGCCACGCCCCGCGACGAGTCGCACCGTAGCAACGATGCTGGCGCGGATGACCGACGCCTGCGCCTGTGGCCCCGGCGCACCGGTACCACAGGCGCAGGCAAGGCTCAGTCGCCGCCGTGTCCTTGGTAGGCAAAGACGACTGCCTGTGCGAGGAGCTGTGCTCCCGACTGGCTCGGATGCACGTCGCACGTCGCCTGGTTGCCCGGCGTCGTGTTGAGCAGGCCGGCCTCACACGTCTTTCCGCCGGCGGCGGCAGCAGCATGGGCGAACGCCGTGAACGCGTCCGCAACGATCGCGCCGTCTGCATTGGCGTGACTCGTGATCGCCTGATTCAGCAACGTGGTCAACTTGGTTCCCGCCGTGTCGCTGTAGTCGAGCGAGTAGTAGTTGACGACGATGAGGCGGCCATGGAAATGCGCCGCGTCGATCGCCTTGAAGATCGTGTCCATATTGGCACTGATCGTCCCGAGCAGCGCCGGGAGGCCCGCCGCGATGCAAACCTGGTTGCCGGCGCATTGATTCTCGAGGAGGAATGCGTCGTTCGCCCCCAGCTGGATCGTGACGAGCTTCGTGTTCGGGTGTGAATTCAGGAACGCGGTCGCGAAGGCGAGCTGCGTCCCGGTGTACGGCGTGTGGAGCGGGAAGTTCGCCTTGTACGGACGGCACCCGTTGTCGGCGCCCGTCGCCGAGATGAAACCGGCGGTCGTCTCGCCGGGGCACGCCGCGTTCGTCGGCGTCTTCCCGAGGGCGAGGCCGACGTAGGCCGGGAAGCCGACGAAATTGTCCGGGTTGCGGTACTGGAAGCCGGCCTGGGTGATGTAGCCGAACGAGACGCTGTCGCCGAGTGCCAGATACGGATGTCCCGGATCCGCCTGCGACGCACCGCCGCCGATCAGCAGCGCCACCGCTGCCGCGAGCGGCACGAGGACTGCGACGACGACCCGCCTGTGCCAACGCTGAATGCGCATGGTCTCTCCCCTCACTGGGCGTTGAGATCGCCACTTCGGCCTCGACGGCGAGGCCAGCGGAAGTCTGATGCGCGGACAGCGGCAGGGCAAGTTCGAGCGGTTCCCGACGCCGCGGAATAGCGGTGTGCTTCAATCGTTGAAGTACGTACAACTACTGAACCATCTGACGAGGAGAGTCTCTTGCCCAACCTGCTGCTGATCCCGCTCGAGGACAGCGTCGTCTTCCCGAACATGTCGGTGACGCTGACCGTCGACGTTGGGGACGACGAGCGCGTGTTCCTCGTGCCGGTGCACGAGGGCGAGTACGCGGGAGTCGGAACCGTCGCCGAGGTCTCAGGACGGATGCGCCTGCCAGGAGGCGGCGCGGCCGTCACCCTGGACGGCATCCACCGAGGCGTCGCCGGAGCCGCGCACACTGGCCCCGACGGCCGCCTGCGTGTCGAGGTCGAGGAGCACGTCGACGAGGAACCCCCGCGCGTCCAGACGGTCGAGCTCGAACGCGAATATCGCGCGGTCGTCGAGGAGATCCTCGACCTCCGCGAAGCGGATCCGCGCATCCGGGAGTTCGTGCGGGCGATCACGAGCACCGGCGCCCTGGCGGACACCTCCGCCTACGCGCCGGACATCAGCTTGAACGACAAGGTCGAGTTGCTCGAGGCGGTCGACGTCGTCGAGCGCCTCAAACTGTCGCTGCGCTTGCAGCGCGAGCGCCTCGCAGAGCTGCAGGTGCGGCGCCGCATCCGCGAGGACGTCGAGTCCGGCGCGCAGAAGCAGCAACGCGAATACATCCTGCGCCGCCAGCTCGAGTCGATCCGCAAGGAGCTCGGGGACGACGACGGCTCCGCCGCCGAGGACTACCGGTCGCGTATCGCCGAGGCCGACATGCCGGACACGGTGCGCGAGCAGGCCGAGCGCGAGGCCGGCCGGCTCGAGCGCATGGGCGACCAGAGTGGCGAGTCGCAGATGATCCGCACCTACCTCGACTGGCTGCTCGCGGTGCCGTGGGGCAAGCGCTCGGAGGAGCGTCTCGACCCCACACATGCCCGCGAGGTGCTCGATGCCGATCATGCGGGCCTCGAGGACGTGAAGGACCGCATCGTCGAGTACCTGGCCGTGCGCAAGCTGCGCGAGGAGCGCGGCATCGAGGAGGACAAGCGCTCCGGCGCGATCCTCACATTGATCGGGCCTCCCGGTACCGGCAAGACGTCGGTCGGCGAGTCGATCGCGCGGGCACTGAACCGCGAGTTCGTGCGCATGTCGCTCGGCGGCGTACGCGACGAGGCTGAGATTCGCGGCCACCGGCGCACATACATCGGCGCGCTTCCGGGCCGTCTGGTCCGCGCGCTTCGCGACGCCGGGACGATGAACCCGGTGATCCTGCTCGACGAGGTCGACAAGGTCGGCGCCGACTGGCGCGGCGATCCGTCGGCCGCCCTCCTCGAGGTGCTCGACCCCGCGCAGAACCATTCGTTCCGTGATCACTACCTCGATGTCGAGCTCGACCTGTCCCAGGTCGTGTTCATCGCGACCGCGAACATCGCCGACACGATCCCCGGCCCCCTGCTCGACCGGATGGAGGTCATCCGTTTCGACGGCTACACCGTCGATGAGAAGGTCGCCATCGCGCAGGGCTACCTGTGGCCACGGCAGCGCGAGCGCAACGGCCTGCTCGAGCACGAGGTGGAGGTCAGCGGCGCGTTGCTCGAGACCATCGTCAGCGAATACACGCGCGAGGCCGGAGTTCGGCAGCTCGAACGCGAGCTCGGGAAGCTCCTGCGCAAGACGGCCACGCGCATCGTCGCGGGCGATGTCGAAGCACCGGTTGACGTCAGCCTGGATCTGGTGCGCGATGCGCTCGGGCGTCAGCGCTTCTTCCAGGAGTCGGCCGATCGCACTGCCGTGCCGGGTGTCGCAACCGGGCTCGCGGTTACCGGCACCGGCGGCGACGTCCTGTTCGTCGAGGCCACCTCGATGAAGGGATCGGACGGCCTCGTGCTGACGGGACAGCTTGGCGACGTGATGAAGGAGTCGGCGCGCATCGCCTTGACGTACGTTCGCTCGCACGCCGACCAGCTCGGCCTCGACGAGGACGCGTTCGATGACCGCTCGTTCCACGTGCACGTGCCTGCGGGAGCGATCCCGAAGGACGGGCCGAGCGCCGGTATCACGATGACGACTGCGATCGCGTCGCTGCTCTCCGGACGCGCCGTCAAGCACACCGTCGGGATGACGGGCGAGGTGACCCTCCAGGGGCGCGTGCTCCCGATCGGCGGCCTGAAGCAGAAGGCGCTGGCGGCACACGCCGCGGGGCTCACCGACGTGATCATCCCCGAGCGGAACCGGGCCGACCTCGACGACGTCCCCGAGGACGTGAAGGCCGAGCTCCGCTTCCACCCGGTGATGACGCTCGACGAGGTGCTCGCACTGGCACTCGAGCCGGCGCCTGCGCCGTCCGCGCGTGCGCTGCCGTAGCTGCAAGCCGATCCCCGAGGAGGTCCGCCGGGCGGCGGACCTCCTCGAGCGGCGCTTCGCGGTGTCGATCCTGTGGGCCTCGTCGGAGGGAGCGGTGCGGTTCGGCGAGTTCGCCCAGGCACTCGGGCAGATCCCGCCGGCTACGCTCGCTGCGCGACTGAGCGAGCTCGAGGAGGCGGACGTGCTGGTTCGCGTCACCGTCGAAGGACGGCCGCCGCGTACCGAATATCGCCTGACCGAGCGCGGCGTTCGGCTCCGCGCGCTCGTCGCTGCACTGCAGCAGTTCGCGGCTACCTAACCACGAGGTCGGCGAACGACGCCGAGGTCTTGCCGAACTCCCACCAGCCGGACACGGACGGCCGGACGAACGCCATGCTGCGCCCGTAGACGAGCGGGATCAGCGCTACCTGGTCTGCGACCGCCATCCGGTCGGCCTCGTGGAACAGCTCGAGCCGCGAGCGGTCGCTGCGCTCTTGGCGGGCACGCTCGATCAGCTCGTCGAACGGCGTGTAGGCGAAGCCGCCCTCGTTGGTCTTCGACTCGGAGTGCAGCAGCAGCCGCAGGTAGTACTCGGGGTCGCTGTAGCCGGGAAGCCAGCCGGTCACGACGATCGGCGCGATCAGCACCTCCCAGGGCCGCGCCAGCCGCCACGCGTCGTCCACCGTCCAGGTCGGGACGTCGACATCGAGCCCGAGGACTTCGCGCCAGCCGGCCGCGATCAGCTCGACCAGCGGCCGCCACTGCTCGACGGCTGCCAGCTTGATCGTCGCGGAAGCGCCCGACCGCGCGAGCAGCTCGCGCGCGAGCTCCGGGTCGTAGCGCGGGACGATGTCTGGGGTGTGCCCCTGGAGCGCAGGCGGCACGAGGCCGCCCGTCGCGACCAGCATGTTCCCGGCGACCCGCTCGGCGAGTGCCTCGCGGTCGATCGCGTGCGCGAGCGCCCGCCGGAAGTCGACGTTCGCCGTGGTCGCGTTCGAGTGGTCGAACGCGAGATAGCTCGTCCAGGCCGCCGGCCCGATGACCGCCGACCCGACGTCTGTCGGCGGCACCTGGTCGGCCATCCGGGGCGTGTAGCGGACGGAGATCATCTCCAGGTCGCCGCGTGCGAGCGGCTCGAGCGACTCCTCGACACCTCGTCGCTGCATCGCGGCGCGGCGGACATTCCCGGTGCGGGCGACGTTCGCGTACTCCGGGCGCCGCTCCAGCACGAGCAGCTCGTCCGTGCGCTCGACGATCCGGAACGGGCCCGAAACGACCTGCTTCCCGACCGCGGTCCACTCGTCGCCGAGAGCCTCGATCGCGTGACGAGGCTGCGGGCCGCCGTCGGGGCGGTTCATGACGCTCATGAAGTACGGCGCCGGCGCCGCCAGCCGGAACTCGACCGTCCGGTCGTCGAGCGCACGAACGCCGATCCTGTCCGCGTCAGTGGTACGTCCGAGCGCGTAGTCCTGGCCGTTCTCGAGCACGTAGTAGATGGCAACCGACGAGCCGGGATCCCCGGGTCGAGCACGCGCTTGATCCCGAACTCGACGTCGCGAGCGGTCAAGCGGCGTTCCGTCCGACCAGCTGCAGGCCCTCGCGAAGATGGAAGACGTAGCGCAGCCCGTCGTCGGCGATCTCCCAGCGCTCGGCGAGCGACGGGCACGATCGTTCGCTCGGGCCAGGCCTCGACGAGGCGATCGTAGAGCTGCATGCAGAGCTGGATGTTTGGCCACGCGATCGCCGAGGCGGGATCGGAGTCGTTCGGCAGGAAGCTCGTCGCGATTCGCAGCTCCGCCGTGGCCGCACCACCGGCTCGACCGGCTGCCAGTGGTCGAACGCGTCCTGGTAAGCGGCGTTCGCCTCCGCGAAGCGGAGCGACGTATGCAGCGCGAGCGCGAGCTTGAACAGGACCAGGGCGACCTCACGCGACTCGCCACGGCGCTTCAGGAGCTCGAGCAGCTCGCCGTAATGCTCGATCGCCTCGTTGAGGGCGTACTCCTGCCGAGCATTGTCGCCTGCACGAGTCAGGTAGTCGACCGCCTTCGACTCGTCCTCGGCGGCGAGCCAATGGTGGGCGAGGATGCCGAGCGCCTCCTCCCCGCCCTCCTCGCGCCGCCGCTCGAGCCACTCTGCCGCCTCGCGATGCAACCGGCGCCGCTCGTCGCCGACGATCGTCCGATAGACCGCCTCCTGGATCAGCACGTGCTTGAAGCGAAACTCGGGCTGTGGCCAGCGCCTGCTTTCACGAAGCAGGTCGAGGCGCTGCAGCTCGCGCAGCGATTCACGCAGTCCCGCGTTCGGCGCGACTCCCTCGAGCAGCGGCAGCCCGAACTGCCGGCCGAGCACCGACGCTGCGGTCAGGGTGCTCCGGTGCGGCGCGGCGAGCCGATCGACTCGCGCGATGATCACCTGCTCGACCGTCGCCGGAATCTCCACCGAGGTCTCGTGGTCGAAGCGGTAGCCGCCGTTCGAGCGAACGAGGGCGCCTGAGTCGGCGAGCCCTCGAACGAGCTCCTCCAGGAAGAACGGGTTGCCCTCGGCCTGGTCGAGCACCTGTCGCTCGAGCTCCGCCGGCAGAGCGCCGACTCCGACGAGCGCGTGAAGGAGCTCACGCTCGGCGTCGCCGCCGAGCGCCTGGAGCGCCAGCTCGTGCGAGCGGTGCGGGTACAGGCGCGTCGCCAGCTCGCGCAGCCCGGACGACTGGTGGTCTGGATCCGGACGTTGCGTGACGACGAGCAGAACGGCCGCCTCTTCGGTCGATCCGAGGAGCCGTTCCAACAGGAGCAACGACGTCGGGTCGATCCAGTGAACGTCTTCGACCGCGACGATGACCGGCCGTTCGGCGGCGAGGAGCTGCAGCAGTGTTTCGACGACCTCGAAGGTCCGGTACTGGAGCGCCTCGGGCGAGAGCTCCGCGAGCCGCGCCGCGGCGTCAGGCTCCAGCGTCAGGCCGAGGAGGCTGCCGAGGTACGGATAGAGGTCAACGCCCTGTTCACCCGCGACGCGATCGACCGCGCGACGAAGAAGCAGCCTGGAGCGCAGCTCCGGATCGTCGACCGACAGCCCCAGCCAATCGCGCAGGAGCTCGCGGAAGGGCCAGTACGGCATCGACTCGCCGTAGGAGACGCACCGCCCCTCGAGCCAGAGCACGGGCCGCTCCCCGCCGGCCGCCTCGGCGATGCGGCGCAGCTCCGCGAGAAGCCGGCTCTTCCCGATCCCGGCCTCTCCTCCGATGAGCAAGACGGCGCCGGACCCGCTCGTCACGAGCTCCACCGCCGCCGTCGCCCGAGCGATCTCGGCCGTTCGTCCGACGAGCAGCGCATCGTCGCCGGGCCTCGACGTCCCGGCCGCGCGGAGCACCTCGTACGCCACGACCGCGTCGGCCTTTCCCTTGAGCTCGAGACTGTGTGGCTCCCCGACGCTGAACAGCCCTTCGACCAGCCGGACGGTCTCGGCGCCGGCGAGCACCGACCCCGGCGGCGCCTGGCCCTGCAGGCGAGAGGCGACGTTGACCGCATCGCCGACGGCGCCGTACTCGACACGGCTTCCCGCACCGACAGGCCCGACGACCACCGTTCCGGTGTCGACGCCGACGCGGGCGCCGAAGCCCTTGATGCCGAAGCTCCGCTCCACCTCCCCGCCGTAGGTCCGGAGCTCGTCCGCGATCAGCAGCGCTGCACGGAGCGCCCGCTCCGGGTCGTCCTCGTGCGCGGTCGGGGCGCCGAACAGAGCCAGCACCCCGTCCCCCGCAAGGTCCTTCACCGTGCCCCCGAACGCCTCGACGGCGTGCACCATCCGCGCCACGGCGTCGCCGATCAGCAGCCGTGCCTCCTCGGGATCGAGCTGCTCGCCGAGCGACGTCGAGCCGACCAGGTCGGCGGCGAGCGCCGTGACGACCCGCCGCTCCTCCCGCATTGCGGCTCCCGCGCCCATGATGCCGTAGTCTCGCAGCCAAGTGGCCGGACGCGGTTTGCCCCTGTCACGCTGGGTCGCCGTGGTCGCGACGGCACAGCTCGCAGTTCTGGCGGCGACCAGCACCCGGTACGGGTTCCATCGCGACGAGCTCTACTTCATCGTCGCCGGAGCGCATCCGGCGTTCGGGTATCCGGACCAGCCGCCGCTCGTCCCGCTGTTGAGCTGGGCGATGCACGAACTGTCACCGGGGTCGCCGTTCCTGCTCCGCGTGCCTTCGGCCCTTGCAGCCGCGGCGACGACGCTTCTCGCCGCGCTGGTCGCACGCGAGGTCGGTGGGAAGACGCGGGCACAGGTGATCGCTGCGGCGTGCACCGCATCGTCCGGGGTCGCCCTCGCCGTCGGCCATTTCGTCACGACCACCACGTTCGACCTGCTGAGCACGACTGCATTCCTCTGGCTCGTGATCCGCGCTGTCGTCCGTCGCAGCGGGCCGTCGATGCTCGTGGCGGGCATCGTGGCCGGGATCGGCTCGGAGGCCAAGCCTCAGGTCGCGTTCGTGGCCGTGGCCGTCGTGGGAACGCTGATCGTCGCCGGGCCGCGAGGGCCGCTGCAGTCGTGGTGGACGGCCGGCGGCGCCGTCGCCGCAGTCGTGATCGCTGCGCCCTACGTGATCTGGCAGCAGGCGCACGGCTGGCCGCAGCTGACCGTGGCCCGCAACATCGCCGGCTCTGCCGAGGGCGGCCGGGCAGGTTTCGTCCCGTTCCAGCTCGTGATGGTGAGCCCGTTGCTCGTCCCGGTCTGGGTCGCCGGCCTGGCGGCGCCGTTCCGCCGGGATGCGCTGCGCGTCGTGCGGTTCGTTCCATTGACCTACGCAGTCCTGCTCGTCGCCTACATCGTCGGGAACGGCAAGGCGTACTACCTGGCGAGCCTCTATCCGGTCCTGCTGGGCCTCGGAGCGCTGCCGACGGCGGACTGGACGACGCGCTCGCGCTCCCGCCTGCGTTGGCTCGGAGCCGGGATCGCGGTCAGCGCTGCGCTGAGCGCGCTGCTCGCCCTGCCGCTGCTGCCCGAGAGGTCGCTCCAGGGAAGCGTCGTGATCGCCGTCAATCCCGATCTCGGCGAAACGGTCGGCTGGCCGAGGTTCGTCGAGACGGTCGCGGGCGCCTGGAAGGCCATCCCACCCCCCGAACGGGCCAAAACGGCGATCTTCACGGGCAACTATGGCGAGGCCGGCGCGGTGGACGTGCTGGGGCGGTCACGCGGCCTGCCGCGCGCCTACAGCGGCCACAATGGCTTCAGCGAATGGGGGCAGCCGCCCCCACGAGACGACCACGCGCTGCTGATCGGCTTCGACAGTGCAGCCGATGCGGCTCCCGCGTTCAGCGGATGCCGCAGGCTCGCCACGATCGACGACGGCGTCGGGTTGGACAACGACGAGCAAGGTCTTCCACTGCTCCTCTGCCGGCGGAGCGCCCCCTGGTCGACGCTCTGGCCCCGCCTCACCCATTTCAACTGACCCCGTCGCCGACCCTTCACGGATCGCAGCTTCTGGCGTATGGTGCAGGGATCGGGGGCGACGGCAGGCGTCGCCGCTTTCGAGCAAGAAGGCGCTCGGTGGGGCCCCCAACCCCCCAGTGGTCGTTTGCCGGGACCCCACCGGGCATGAAGGTAAGACGCCGCAGGGCGGCCGGTGTTAGCCGTTCAGGCGTTTGAAGAGGCGATCGACCAGATCGGGCATGGTTTCGAGCCGCTCGGTGATCACCCGCACCCGGTATTCCCTGAAATGCTCCGGCTCGACGCCGAGCGCCTCCGCCAGCGTCCGGACGACGTCGTTCGACGGCACCGGGCGGTTGCCGTGGACGAGGTGGTTGAGGTATCCGGCCGAGAGGCCGGTCTTGGCGGCCAGCGCACGGTAGGTCACGCCCGACTCGTTCATCAGGCGCTCGACCGCGGGGCCGAAAGCCTCCGTCGTGTACCTCCGGCGCCTCGGCATCGTCTAGACCTCCTTCCCCAGGTCGATCACGGCCACACGTCGCTCCTCCCCGGTTCGGCGCTCCCGGACGTCCACCGCGCCGTCCTCGAGGCTCTTCCGGCCGGCGGTCACGCGCACCGGGATCCCGATCAGGTCTGCATCGGCGAACTTCTCACCCGGACGCTGGTCCCGGTCGTCCACCAGGACATCGTGCCCGGCATCCGACAGCGCCTGCGCCGCCTGTCCACCGATCTCCTCGGCGCCGGTGAGGACGACCACGTGGACGTCGTAGGGCGCGACCGCCGCCGGCCAGATGATCCCGTGCTCGTCGTTGAACTGCTCGACGATGGCCGCCATCACGCGCGCCGGGCCGATCCCGTAGCTCCCCATGATCAGCGGCTGCTCGCGGCCATCCTCATCGAGGAAAGTCGCGTCGAGCGGTTTCGAGTAGCGCGTGCCGAGCTTGAAGATGTGGCCGACCTCGATCGCCGTCTCGAAACGCAGGTGGCCACCGCAGTTCGGGCAGGTGTCGCCTTCCGCCGACTGGCGGAGATCGGCGAAACGCGGCTCGAAGTCGCGCCCCGCCTCGACCCCGCGGAGATGCCAGCCGTCGCGGTTCGCCCCTGCGACGAACTGCCCGTGGCGGAGCGACTCGTCGGCCACCACCTCCCCGTCGAAGCCGACGGGGCCGAGCGAGCCGCCGGACGCGCCGAAGGCCGCGCGGATCTCGTCGTCCGTCGACGGCCGCGACGGGCGGCCCAGTGCGGCATCCAGCTTCGCTGGCTCGATCCGGTCGTCACCGCGGACGAGCGCGAGGATCACGGCTCCATCGTCGGTCGTGACCGGCATCGCCTTCGAGGTCGCCGCGACGTCGATCGAGAGGAAGTCCGCCAGCGCTTCGCAGGTCTTCACCTCGGGCGTCTCGACCTCTTCGGGCGCGACGAGCGTCCCGGGGAACACGGACGCCCGTGGAACGCCGCGGGCCACCTCGAGGTCGGCAGCGAAGTCACCGTTCTCGCACGTGACCAGCGTGTTCTCGCCTGCGCCCGCCGGCGCGAGAAAGTCGACCGACTCGCTGCCGCCCATCATTCCCGACTCGGCCTCGACGTCGTACGCCTTCAGCCCGCAGCGCTCGAAGATCCGCTTGTACGCCCCGCGTTGCAGATCGAAGCTCTTCGCAAGGCCGGCCTCGTCGCGGTCGAACGAGTAGGCGTCCTTCATGAAGAACTCGCGCAGCCGGATCAGGCCGGCGCGCGGCCGAGGTTCGTCGCGCTCCTTCGTCGAGATGTGGTACAGCATCTGCGGGAGCTGCCGGTAGCTCTGGAGCTCCCTGGCGTGGAACGTGACCGTCTCCTCGTGCGTCATCGGGAGGATGTAGTCGGCGCCCTTGCGATCCTTCAGGCGAAAGATCTCGGGGATGTAGTCGCGGCCGCTCTGCTGCCACAGCTCGAACGGCGTGAGCACGGGCATCAGCATTTCCTGGCACCCGATCCCGTCCATCTCCTCGCGGATGATCTGCTCGATCTTGCGGTGCACGCGCCAACCGAGCGGGAGGAACGTCCACACCCCGCCTGTCACCTGCCGCACGAACGCGCCGCGGACGAGCAGCTTGTGGTTGACCGCCTCAGCGTCTCCCGGAGCATCACGGAGGGTCGGCAGGAAAAGCTGGGAGGCGCGGGCGATCATCGTTGCCTTTCCAGGCTACCGCCCGCGGGCGGCGAGCGGCTTTCTCAGGCTTCGAGCGGAATCGCGGAGGCTTCGGCCATCGCCAAGGCCGCCGGCTTCGCCATCTTCAGCCGCTTCGGGCGGTGCATCCCGTCCGCGATCCAGCGGTCGATCTCGTGGAAGAGCTCGTCGACGAGGACGTCCCCGGGAACCTTCTTGAGCACCCGCCCGTGGCCGTAGATGAAGCCGACGTCGCGACCTCCGGCGATCCCGAAGTCCGCGTCGCCTGCTTCCCCCGGCCCGTTCACCGCACAGCCGAGCACGGCCACCTCGAAGGCCTCCGGGTACGTGCGCAGGCGCTGCTCGACCCGCTCCGCCAGCTGTTGCACGCCGACGTTGTCCCGTCCACAGCTCGGGCACGCGATCATGACCGGTCCGCGTTCACGGAGACCGAGCGCCTTCAGGATCTCGTATGCCGCCTTCACTTCCTCGACAGGATCGGCGGTGAGCGACACGCGGATCGTGTCACCGATCCCGTCCACGAGCAGGGCCCCCATCCCGACCGCGCTCTTGATCGCCCCCGAGTACGGCGTCCCGGCCTCCGTCACACCAAGGTGGAGCGGATACGGCACCTTGGACGAGAGCAACCGATACGCGCGGATCATCGTTGGCACGTGGCTCGACTTCACCGAGATCTTGAAGTCGCGATACCCGAGCTGCTCGAGCAGCCTTACCTCCTCGAGCGCGGCCTCCACGAGAGCTTCTGCCTGGTCTCGCTGCGCAAGCTCCGTGAGGTGCTTGGGGAGCGAGCCCGAGTTCGCGCCGATGCGCATCGGCGTCCCCGCGCGCTTGGCCGCCTTCACCACCTCGGCCACCTTGTCCGGGCCGCCGATGTTGCCTGGGTTGATCCGGACCGCCGCCACGCCTGCGTCGATCGCGCGCAGCGCAAGAGACGCGTTGAAGTGGATGTCGGCGATCACCGGCAGCGGCGAGAACCGGATGATCCTCGGCAGCGCATCGGCGTCCTCGGTTTTCGGAACCGCAACCCGGACCACTTCGCAGCCGGCACTGGCGAGGGCGGCGATCTGCGCCGTCGTCGCCTCGACGTCGTGCGTCTTGGTGAGCGTCATCGACTGGACGACGACCGGCGCGCCGCCTCCGATCTGGACGCCCCCGACACTGACGGAGCGCTCGCTCGCCACGGGGTTAGCGTACCGGTGGGATTAGCCGCCGCCGCCGAACAGGTCGTTGCGGAGGCCGAAGTACATCAGCACCGCGAACAGCGCGAGCCCGACGACCGTGTAGCGCAGGTAGACGGACTGCTTGAAGGTGTGACCGCGCACCTTTTCGACGAGAGCGATCACTATGTGGCCGCCGTCGAGCGGCAGCACGGGCAGCAGATTGAGCAGGCCGAGGGCAAGGCTGACGAAACCGAGGACGAGCAGGAAGCTGCGTAGGCCTTCGCGCCAGGCGGCGGCCGACACACGCACGATGCCGACCGAGCTCGAGACCTGGTTGGTATCGCGTCCGGCAAAGAGGTGCCCGATTCCGGTGACCGTGTCCGAGGTCACGCCCCAGGTCAGCCCGAGCGCGTCGCGCGCCGCCGCGGGTAGCGATTCGCCGGCGCCGGTCCGTGACTCGAACTCGACCCCGATCCGAAACGCGCCGTCGCTGAGACGCGCTCGCAGCGGGATCGCGACAGGACGACCGCTTCGCTCGACGACGAGCGTGAACGGGCGGCCCGCGGTCGCGCGGATGCGCGCGGGGATCTCCTTGAGCGCGACCCGGGCACCCGCGACGGAGACGATTTCGTCGCCCCTCTGCACGCCTGCCGTCGCAGCCGGCGTATGTGGAAGCACACGACCGACGATCTTCGTGTCGCGCGTCGTCGCGACCACGAACAGACACGTGAAGAGCACGATCGCGAAGACGAGATTCACAGCCGGCCCCGCGCCGATCGCCACGAGACGCCGCCACGTGGCCTGGCGCCAGTACGCGTCGGGTGCAAGCTGTCCTTCGAGCTCCTGCCAGGCGGCGGTCGAGCCGAACGCAGGCTTCAGCTCCTCGAGCGCTGCGCGGGCTGCCGGATCGTCGCCGTCCTCGATCGCGACGTCGAGGCGCGCCAGCTCGGCGCGATGCTCGGTCTGCTGGGGCTCGGTCAGCATCGTCGCCAGTCCGCCGGGCGACGGTCGACTCATACCGGGGATCTTCACGTAGCCGCCGAGCGGGATCGATCCGATGCCGTACTCGACGCCGCCGCGGTTCTTGCGCACGATCGGCGGCCCGAAGCCGAGATAGAACTTGCGCGGCGTCATCCCGACCGCACGTGCCGCAAAGAAGTGTCCCGCCTCGTGGATCAGCACGAGCACCGCCAGCCCGATGATCGCGATCGCGATGCTCATCCAACGGCCACCAGGTCACGTGCGCGGGCGTCCGCCTCGCGAAGTTCGTCGAGGTCGCGGGCAGCGCCACCGTCGACGTGCTCGAGCACGTCCTCGACGCGCGCCGCGATCTCGAGGAAGCCGATTCGCCCATCGAGAAACGCCGCGACGGCGACCTCGTTCGCGGCGTTGAAGGCGCACGGATACGTCCCCCCGCGCTCACCGGCCTCGCGGGCGAGTGCCAGCAGCGGAAACGTCTCGACGTCCGGCTCGAAGAACTCGAGCGGCCCGGACGAGACGAGGTCGAGCGACGGGATCGGCGTGGGTGAACGGTCGGGATACGTCAGTGCGTACGAGATCGGCACGCGCATGTCCGGGTAGCCGAGATGCGCGAGCGCCGCACCGTCGCGGAATCGAACGAGCCCGTGGACGATCGACGTCGGATGGATCACGACCTCGATTCGCTCGTACGGCAGATCGAAGAGAAAGTGCGCCTCGATCACCTCGAGGCCTTTGTTGGCCAGTGTCGCCGAGTCGATCGTGATCTTCGGGCCCATCGACCATGTCGGATGAGCGAGCGCCTCCTCGGCCGTGATGTCCACGAGGTCTTCGCGGGCCCAGCCGCGGAACGGTCCACCGCTTGCGGTCAACACCACGCTCTCGGGCTCTCCGGCGCGCGCGCACTGAAACAGCGCGGAGTGCTCGCTGTCGACTGGAAGCAAGGTGCCGCCTCCACGTGCGCTAGCGGCGAGGGCCAGGCCGCCGGCTGCGACGAGGCTCTCCTTGTTCGCCAGCGCGAGGGTGACTCCGTGCTCGAGGGCCCACATCGTCGCGGGCAGACCGGCGAAGCCGACGGTCGCGTTGAGGACGACGTCGGGCCGCGCCCGTTCGAGCAGGTCGGTCGGATCACCGCCGACGAGCGTGAGCGGTGCGAGCCCCTCGATCGACGTCGACCCGCTGCTTGCCGCGACGAGCTCGAGCTCCGGGTCCGCGTCGATCACCTCGAGCGCCTGGCGTCCGATCGATCCGGTCGCGCCGAGAAGGGCGATCCGCTTCACACGTGAAGTGTGCCCGCCGGGGCGCCCGGTGAGACGGGGGCGGCAGCCACCCTCACAGAACCGTCACAGGGAGCGCCGATTTCCCTGCTCAGAGGCGAATGGCCGAGGTAGCTACCACCCCTACGAGAGTGTGACGGCGAGAGGCAGCCGGCCTCTATGTCAGTGCCAGGATCGCGAAGTACGCGGCCGGTGCGGCGAACAGAAACGCGTCCAGGCGGTCGAGCATGCCGCCGTGGCCACCGAGGAGCCGCCCGGAGTCCTTGACACCCGCGTCGCGCTTCATCAACGACTCGAACAGGTCGCCGAGCGGTGCTGCAACCGCGAGCACGACGCCGAGAACGATCGACTGGCCGATCGTGAGGTAGTGCTGCTTGTAGAGGGCGACGAACGCGACAAAGATCGTCGCGGCGGTCCCGAACACGAACCCCTCCCACGTCTTCCCGGGCGACGTGGAGGGCGCCATCTTGTGGCGACCGATGAGACGGCCACCGAGATACGCGAGCGTGTCGCCGGCCCACACGGCGAGGAGCACGGTGAACAGAACGAGCCGCCCGTCGTCCGGGATGGCGCGGAGAAGGATCAGAAAGGCCAGTCCGAGCCCGATCCAGACCGAGCCCATCACGGTGGTGCTGACGGCCGCAGTCGGCGCCTGCCGCGCACGCGAGACGACCTTCAGGCTGAACGCGAGCGGCAACGTCACGAGGACGCCGCCTACCATCCATTCGATGCCCCCGAGCTGCGCTCCGAGGAGCGCGAGCGCCACGCCGACGTACCCCGCCGGCGCAAGCGGCGCATGCGCCCGGCTCAGCAGCCAGAACTCGTGCAGTGCGAGGAGCGCCCCGATCGCGACGAGCGCGAACATCCACCAACCGCCGAGGTAGGCGACACCCAGCACCACCGGGAGCAGCACCGCAGCGACAAGGATCCGCGAAACGAACGAGCTCAACGGCCGCCGAACCGACGGCGGCGAGACGCGTACTCCGCGAGCGCGCGCCGCAGGTCGCGCTCGTCGAAGTCGGGCCAGTACGTATCCACGAAGACGAGCTCGGTGTACGCGAGCTGCCAGAGCAAGAAGTTCGAGATGCGCACCTCGCCGCTCGTCCTGATCAGGAGATCGGGATCGGGGAGCTCGGGTGCATAGAGGTTGGCGGCGAACACGTTCTCGTCGATGTCCTCCGGCTCGACCCCACTTTCGACGAGGCGCCGCGCAGCCTCGACCAGCTCTGCCCGGCCGCCGTAGTCGAACGCCACCCACAGGTTGATCCGCGTGTTCAGCTCGGTGCGATCCTCCATCGCGGCCATGCGCAGCCGAAGCTGTTCCGGCGCGCGATCGCGGCGGCCGATGAAGCGCACGCGCACGCCCTGCTCGGCCAGGTCGGGTAGCTCCCGCTCGATCGTCTCGGCGAAGATGTCCATCAGCGCGTCGACCTCCTCCTCCGACCGCGACCAGTTCTCGGTGGAGAACGCGAAAACGGCGAGATCGTGAATGCCGACGTCGATCGCGGCTTCGACCGTTCGTCTCACGGTCCGCGCGCCTGCGCGATGACCGGCCGCGACCGGGAGACCGCGCTTGCGAGCCCAGCGCCCGTTGCCGTCGAGGATGATCGCAACCGACTGCGCGACCTCCGGCAGCTCGGGCTCCGGCGCAGGTTTGATCCGACGGAGCGTGCGGATGCGTGTAAAGAGCCTCAAGGAGGTCATTCAGACCTCCATGATCTCGGCTTCCTTGCGCTTCAGCAGGTCGTCGATGCGCGTCACGTGGTCGTCGGTGACCTTCTGCACGCGCTGCTCGGCGGCCCGCTCCTCGTCGTCGCCGACGTCGCCGTTTCGGACCAGCTCCTCGAGATGCTTGATCGCATCGCGGCGGACGTTGCGCACCGCTACACGACCCTCCTCCGCCATGTGGCGGACGAGCTTCACGAGCTCCTTGCGACGCTCCTCCGTGAGCTGCGGGATCGGCAATCGGATCACCTTGCCGTCGTTCGACGGTGTCAGCCCGAGATCGGACTCCTGGATCGTCTTCTCGATCTGCTTGATCGACGAGGGGTCGAACGGTTGAATCGTGAGCATCCGCGGCTCCGGGGCATTGATCGTGGCGAGGTTCTTGAGCGGCGTAGGCGTCCCGTAGTAGTCGATCGTGATCCGATCCAGCAGCGCCGGCGCGGCGCGGCCCGTCCGCACGGAGTTGAAGTGCTCGTGCGTCGCCTCGACCGACTTGTCCATCCGTTGTCCCGCGTCCGAAACGAAATCCTCGATCACCGTTCTCGTTCTCCTTCGGAAGGTGTGGCCACGACTGTTCCGATCGGCTCCCCGCGGCTCACACGAGTGATGTTGCCCGGCGCAAGCTCGAAGACGTGGATCGGCAGGTGATTGTCCATGCACAGCGAGAGCGCGGTCGTGTCCATCACTTTCAGGCCTCGCTCGATCGCCTGCAGGTGCGTGATCGACGGGATCAGCTTCGCATCGGGAGATGTCCGCGGGTCGCCGTCGAGGACACCAGCGACGCCGTTCTTGGCCATCAGGATCGCTTCGGCTCCGATCTCGAGGGCCCGGAGAGCCGCGGCGGTGTCCGTGGTGAAGAACGGGTTGCCGGTCCCCGCCGCGAAGATCACCAGGCGGCCCTTCTCGAGATGTCGCACTGCACGGCGTCGGATGTAGGGCTCGGCGACCTCTTGAACCGTGATGGCCGAGAGCACCCGCGTGTTGGCGCCGTGACGCTCGAGCGCTTCCTGCACGGCCAGCGAGTTGAGAACGGTCGCAAGCATTCCCATGTAGTCGCCGGTCGCACGATCCATGCCCTCGGCTGCCGCCGCCATCCCGCGGTAGATGTTTCCGCCCCCGATCACGAGCGCAACCTCGAGCCCGGTCTCGCGCACCTCCACGAGCTCGCGCGCGAGCTGATCGACGGTGTGCGCGTCGAGGCCGTACTCGGACGAGCCCATCAGCGCCTCGCCGGACAACTTGAGCAGGATCCGCTTGAACACGAGCGGAGGCTTCAGCTGTGGTAGCGACGCAGCCACGTGCTTACGCGACGGCGTACCAGGCGTAGTCGCGCAGCTCGATGCCTTTTTCGTCCAGGAACTTGCCGACGGTGGCCGTCGACTCGTCCGCGCGATACCACGTCTGCTCGCTGAGCACCGACTCGCCGTAGAAACGCTTGTTGAGCATCCCCTCGATGATCTTCTCCCGCACCTGTTCCGGCTTGCTCTGCACCTCGTCGGAACTCCGCAAGATCTCACGCTCGGCCTCGACGAGCTCCTGCGGAACCTGGTCGCGGCTCTCGTATGTCGGCCGGGCGAACGTCAGGTGCAGCGCGAGGCTGCGCGCCGTCTGCGGGTCGCCACCCGCTGTCGCCACGATCGCGCCGACCTTGTTCGCCGGCGCGTGCACGTAGTACGAGAGGGCACTGCCGTCGCGCGCCTCGAGACGCTTGGCGCCGACGACCTGGATGTTCTCGCCCAGCTTCGCGGCGAGCTCCACGCGCTCCCCCTCGAGCTCCTCGACGGCCGCCTCTCCCCGCTCATGGACGTACCGCAGCACCTTCTCCGCGAAGGCGAGGAAGTCGTCGTTCGACGAGACGGGCTCGGTCTCACAGCCGACCGCGACGATCGCGCCCGTACTGCCCTGCACCATCACACCGACCTTCCCTTCGGTTGTCTCCCGGTCGGCGCGCTTTGCGGCCGAAGCCATCCCCCGCTCGCGGAGCAGCCTGACGGCGGCGTCGAAGTCACCCTCGGTCTCCTGCAGCGCACGCTTGCAGTCCATCATTCCGGCGCTCGTGGCGTCGCGGAGCTCTTTCACCATCGTCGCCGTGATCTCGGTCACTCCCCGGCCCCCTCGCCGCCGTCGACGACCGTCTCAGCAGGGGCCGGTTCTTCGGTCGCCTCCGGCTCGTCGACCGTGGGAGCCTGCTCGGCAACCTGGGCGGCGCCGTTGCGCGGCGCGCGCAGTTCGGCGGCCGACACCTTCTGGCGACCGGCCTCGATCCCGTCGGCGATCGCCTTGACGATCAGACCGCACGAGCGGATCGCGTCGTCGTTCCCCGGAATGATGTAGTCGGCCTCATCGGGGTCGCAGTTCGTGTCGACGAGTGCGATCACCGGCAAGCCGAGACGCTTGGCCTCGCGCACGGCGAGCTGTTCCTTGCGGAGATCGACGATGAAGATCGCGTCGGGCTGGCGTCGCATGTCGGCGACACCGCCGAGGTTCGCCTCGAGCTTCTCGAGCTCGGCCTCCATCGAGATGCGCTCCTTGGCCGGCAACAACTCGAGCTGCGACTCCTGCTTCAGGCTGCGCAGCTCGTGCAGACGCTGGATGCGGTCGGAGATCGTCCGCCAGTTCGTCAGCAGTCCGCCGAGCCAGCGATTGTTGACGTAGGGCATATTGACGCGCCGCGCCTCACCCGAGACGGCGTCCTGAGCCTGCTTCTTCGTACCGACGAACAGGATCGAACCGCCACGCTCTGCGATCGCGCGCGCGAAGTTGTACGCCTCGTCGAGCAGCTCTTGCGTCTGTGTGAGGTCGATGATGTAGATGCCGCCGCGCTCGGTGAAGATGAAGCGCTTCATCTTCGGGTTCCAGCGGCGGGTCTGGTGGCCGAAATGCACTCCGGCCTCCAGGAGCTCCTTCATGGAGACGACGGGCATGGAAGCCCCTTTCTGCGGTTTGGGTAACGGTCAAGCCGGTGGCCGCGGCGGAAAGCAGACGAACACGCGCCTGCCACCGTCCGCCTCGGTGAGTCCACCGGGTCGGAGGGACGAACGAACGTCGGGAATCGTAGCTACTCGAGGTCTGCGAGGTATGCGGCGAGGTCGGCTGGAAGCTCCGACCGCGTTTCGACACGGCGATCGTCGAACGGGTGCGGGAAGCCAAGCTCGCTGGCATGGAGGAACTGGCGCCCGAGACCGGGCGTGCGGACGCCGTACACGGGGTCACCCGCGACCGGAAGGTCGACCGCGGCGAGATGAACGCGGATCTGGTGCATCCGCCCGGTGTCGAGCCGGACCCGGAGCAGGGCCCGATCGGGCCAGAGCCGCTCGACCTCGAAATGGGTGACGGCGTCCCGCGGTGTCTCCGTGTCGAGTGAGACGCGGGTCGGGTCGTGTCGATCGCGGCCGACGGCGGCCTCGATGCGCCCCTGCCGCGAGCGGGGCCGGCCCGCCACGAGCGCAAGGTAGGTCCGCTCGAAGGCTCGCTCGCGGACAAGCTCGGCCAGACGCGTATGTGCCTCTTCCGAGCGGGCGAGAACGAGCAGGCCGGAGGTGTCCCGGTCGAGGCGGTGCACGACCCCGGGGCGCGTTGGATCGCCGCCGGCGATCTGTCCGCGCAGCGCATCGACGAGCGTGTCCGCCGCATGTCCGGCCCCAGGGTGCACGACCAGACCCGCCGGCTTGTCGACGACGAGAAGATGCTCGTCCTCCCACACGATGCGCGGCGCCGGCGGCGGGGCGCTCGGCGGCGGCAGCTCGAGCTCGGGCACGTCCACCACCTCACCGCCCGCCAGCCGGTAGCTCTTCGCACGCTTGCCGCCGTCCACGAGCGTGCCCGCCTCGACGACACGCTCGGCCGCGCCGCGCGAACCGAGATGGGCAGCGAGGAACTGATCGAGGCGCTGTCCCGCCGCCTCCGGCGGCACCGACAGCCTCATCGCGCCGCGACGTCGAGCGTGCGGCGCGGCGGCCTAGACGAGCGGTCGGCGGCAACGAGGGCCGCCAGCAGAATCGCTACGCCGACGACGATGAAACTGTCGGCGAGGTTGAACGCGGGCCAGTGCGAGAAATCGATGAAATCGGTGACGTGGCCGAGGCGCACCCGATCGGCAAGGTTGGAGATGCTGCCTCCGGCGAGGAGACCGAGGGCGGCAGGCAGCACCGGGTGGCGCGAGCCCGAGCGCGCGAAGAACATCAGCATCCAGACGACCGCAATCGCGGTCACGATCGTGACGATCGACGTGGCGCCCGCGAAGAAGCCGAACGCGATGCCGGTGTTCTGCACGTGGTGGATCGAAAGGGGGCCGATGACGTGAACCGACTCGTCAATGGCGAGCGTCGACGTCACGACGTGCTTCGTGACCTGGTCGGCGACGATCGCGGCAGCGGCAACGGCGGCGAGCCCGGCCCATTGCCACGGGCCGGCCGCAAGCGATCGTTCGGCGACGGAGATCGGCGCAAGGCCGTCGGTCGCCGAGCCGATCCGCACGTCGGCCGCGGGCGGCTGCGACGGGATCTCGGTCAACGCTTCGCGTCGTCGATGCAGCGGGTCGCCCACGGGATCGCCCGTAGCCGCTCCGGCGCGATCGCCTTGTCGCAGATCTCGCAGACCCCGTAGGTGCCGTCCTCGATGCGCTCGAGTGCAGCGTCGATCTGCTCGACGGTTTGCTGCACGCCTTCCTCGAGACCCTGATCGAGCTCGCGGTCGTAGGTCACCGTCGCCATGTCGGCGAGATGGTTGTCGCCGGCGCCGCCGCCCGAGATCTCGCCCAGCTCGTCCTCCATCGATCCGGGGTGATCGCGGTGCAGGTAGCGCGCCGCGTTGGCGAGCCGTTCGCGTTCCTCGAGCAGGAGCCGCTGGAAGTCGCTCATGTCGATGGACGTCACTGCATCTCCGTTTCATTCGCGGCGCGGGCGAGGGCCTCGTCCGCCCGAGTCGGGTCGATGCCGTTGACGGCGACGATCTTGTCACGCGAGGCGAAACCCGAGACGACGGCAACGTCGGATTGCGGAACGAGCAGAGCCTTCGCGAGCAGGCCGATCAACGCCTCGTTCGCCTTGCCTCGCTCGGGAGGAGCGGCAACGCGCACCTTCCAGCCGTCGCCATGCCGGCCCACGACATCGCTGCGGGCTGCGCCCGGAGCGACCCGGAGCCGGATGCGCGTGGACGCGCTCATTGCCCCTCAGGGTAACGCTAGTCGGCGCTCCAGGGCTCGTCGTCGTCGTGCGTGACCGGAGGGAGGGCGACGCGCCCCTCGGGCTCATCGGTCTCGTCGGCCTGAACGGACTCATCGCTGGGCTCCGGCTCCGGCTCCGGCTCCGGCTCCGATTCGGGCTCCAGCTGCTCTTCTCGTGCCGAGGCAGCCGCACCGGGGGACAGGATCGCCTCGAACTCGCTCGTGTCCTCGTGAACCGGCCACGGCTTGTCCGTCTCCTCCGCCAGGTCGCCGTCTTCCAGCGGGTCTGCTTTCGACTCCTCGACCATGCCGAGGGCCGCGCGCAGCAGCGCTTCGACCCGCCGCGCCTCGCCGAAGAGTCGTTCCCGTTCGTTCTGCGCCGTGCGCATGATCGAGCGCGCCTCGCCGTGCGCCTCTGCCACGATCAGTTCCGCCTCGCGTCTCGCGGCATCCTTGGAGTCGGCAGCGGCCTTCTCGGCAGAGACGAGCGTCGACGCGAGCAGCTGCTCGCGATCCTTGAACTCGCCGAGTCTCTTCTCGACGTCCTCGACACGGTCGGTCAGCTCGCCCCGCTCGCGCCACACCTCTTCGTAGCTGTCGGCGACGTCCTCGAGCAGGCTGTCGACGTCGCGACGCTTGTAGCCGAACAGCGACCGCCCGAGTCGCACGTGTCTGAGCTCAACCGGGGTGTACCGCATCTCCCCCTCCTTCCTAGAACAGATTCAGAATCGCGACGAGGATCCGGGCGACGATGCCCACAGCCAAGATCGCGACGATTGGCGAAAAGTCCATGGCGCCGAACGAGAGCGGCAGGATGCGGCGCCAGAAACGGAGATACGGGTCACATGTGTCTGCGAGGAAGCGCTGTACTCCGCGGAGTGAGTACGGCAGCTGCACCCACGACGTGAGCACGTACAGGATCAGCGCGAGCGAGTAGACGGTCGCGAAGATGTAAATGAAGGTCTGGACCGCGCTGATAGCGTCGAGCAACACAGGCGCCCCCTTCGCGCCCGGTGGTGCCTTTCCTACCCGCCGCTAGGCCTGGTTGAAGAAGCCGCCGCGCTCGAGCAGCTGGGCCCGCTGTTCGGCCGAGACTTCCACGTTTCGCGGCGTGAGCAGAAAGACCTTGTCGGCGACCCGCTGCATGCCGCCGTTCAGGGCGTACGTGAGCCCGCTCGTGAAGTCGATCAGCCGTTTCGAGAGCTCGGCGTCCGCGCTCTGCAGATTGAGGATCACCGGCATCCCCTGCTTGAACCGGTCGGCGATCTGCTGGGCGTCGTTGAAGCTTCGCGGCAGCACGAGGTGAACCCGGACACCCGAGGGATTCGGCACGGCTTCGATCGGAGGGCGCGCTTCTCGCAGGCGTGTCGGCCGGACTGCCGGCGAGCGTGTCGTCTCCGAGTCCGACTCGGATTCGGTCCAGTCGTCGTAGTCGTGGCCTCGCCGCCGCGGGGTGAGACGGCGGACGTTGGGACGCTCGCGGTACGTCTGTTCGAGGCTCTCCTCGGCTGCATACCCGTCCTCGTCCTCCCAGTCGTCGTCCTCCTCGGCAATGCCGAAGTACACGAGCGTGCGATTCCAGAGGTCGCCGAGCGCCACGGCGGGCAGTTTAGTCCGCTTCAGGGAGCGAACAGCACCGAGCCGACGCGGACGTAGGTGGCGCCCTCCTCGGCGGCTACCGCGTAGTCCTGCGTCGTCCCCATCGAGAGCTCCGCAAGCCCGTGCGTGGCGGCGAGCCGGCGCAGTTCGCTGAACCACGGTCGTGACGCTTCCGGGCTCGCCGCTGCAGGCGGCATCGTCGAAAGCCCGATCACCCCCTCACCAAGATACGTAGCAAGCTCGTCCGGCCGGACGCCCGACTTCGAGGACTCGTCGGCGAGGTTGATCTGCACGAGAGCGGGAATCTCGAGCCGACCTGCAGCCGAGTGCGAGTCGAGCGAGTGCACGAGCTCGCAGCACCGGTTGATGACCTTCACCTTGTTCGACTGCAGATGGCCGATGAAGTGCCATCGAAATGCCGTGCCGTACTCGGCGTGCTTCGCCTCGAGATCCTGCGCACGGTTTTCCCCGACGATCTTCACGCCGGCCTCGACGAGCACACCCATGTCGGCGAGCGAGACGTACTTCGTTGCGGCGACGACGGTCACGTTTGGTCCGACGGCCTCCTGAACGCGCGCGAGACGGAGGCGCACATCGTCAGGCGACATAGCCGATCACTCCTTGCACGCCGCGTGGACGCCCGTCACGACGGTGGGAGAAGAACAGCTCCGCCTGGCAGATCGTGCAGAGGTCGACGCGCTCGATCCGAGCGACGCCGGCGGCGCGGAGCAGCCGCTCGGTGGCACTCCAGAGGTCGAGCTTTCGGTCGCGTGTGAGGTCGTCGTCGAAGAGCCCGGAGACCTCGCCGCCTACCTCGTAACAGCACGGCCCGGCCGAGGGGCCGATCGCTGCGGCGAGCTCGATACCGTCCTCTCCTCTGCAAACCGAGGCGACGCCGGCAGCGATGACGCCGCTCGTGAGCCCCCGCCATCCGGCGTGCAGCAAGGCGAGCCGCCCTCGCCCGGCAGCGGCCAGCGCCACCGGTACGCAATCAGCGGCCAGCGCCAGCATCGGCAGGCCGCGGCGGTCGGACCAGAGTCCGTCGCCGACCTTCCCGTGGACGCCGAGCCCGGCTTCGTTGACGGTCGTCGAGTGCACCTGCCGGTTCGTGGCGAGAGACGACGAATCGGCGTCGAGCATCGCGCACGCCCGGCGCCGGTTCTCGTCGACGCAGGCAATGTCGTCACCGGTCGATCGTCCGAGGTTGAGCGACGAGAAAGGCCCGCCGCTGACACCGCCGACTCGGGTCGTGAATCCGACGACGAACCCGGGCTCGCTCCACCGGATCATGACGCACGCAGCTCCTGCGCACGTGCGAGCAGCGTCTCACGCGTGTTGCGCGACGGCTGCTCGACGACCTCGCTGAGCAGCGTGCGAAGCGTCTGCCCGAGTGCCGGGCCGGGCGCATAGCCCAGCGCGATCAGATCGCTCCCCGAGACGGCGAGGTCGCGCAGGCGGTGTGGGCTTGTCAGCTCCGTCTCGACAAGCCTGCGAAAGTCGGCGAGCTCGGCCAGCCGGTCTTCGGGAGGCGGCTCCTCCGGTCCCCACTTGCCGCGAAGGTCGGCCGCCTTGTGGTCGAGCAGATCGAACGTGAGCTCGTCGCCGTAGCGTGCGAGGAGCCGTCGCGCGCGTGCCTCGTCGCCTCGTGGGCTCAGCATGTGGTGGCGCACGATCTGCACGACGCGGCGCCGCAGGTCGGTCGGATAGCGGAGCCGCGACAGGGCGTCGCGTGCCAACTCTGCACTTACCTGTTCGTGCGAACGCTCGGCCATCCCGGATCGTGCGTAGTAATGAAGCCGACCATCACGTCCACGCCAGGCCGTGAGCGGCTTGCCCGCGTCGTGGAACAGAGCAGCGAGGCGAACACGGAGCGGCGTGCCGACGTCGGCAGCAGCCTGAACGACGGAGAACGTGTGCTCGTCGACCGTCAGCCCGTGGTAGGCGCTCTCCTGATCGAATCCGATCGACGGTTCGAGCTCGGGCAGCAGTGCAACCAGGACTCCTGTGTCACGGGCGAGCCGCAACGCCTTCAGCGGCCGCGAACCGAGCAGGAGCTTCGACAGCTCGCCGAGACCGTCTGCGGCAAGACCGCCGCCGATTCGCTCGCCGGAGACGAGGCGAACGGCATCTGCTTCTTCGCGCATCTGCCTCACCGTCTCGGCATCGGGCTCGACGTCGAGCTGGGAGACGAAGCGCAACCCACGCACGAGCCGCAGCGGATCCTCGGCGAAACTCGACTTCGAAACGGTTCGGAGCACGCGCCGCTCGAGATCACGGCGTCCGCCGAATGGATCGATCAGCTCGCCGTCTGCGAGCCGTCGCGCCATCGCGTTGATCGTGAAGTCTCGCCGCCGGAGGTCCTCGTCGACGGCCGCTGTCGGGTCGACGACGATGTCGAAGTCGTGGCGCCCAGGCCCTGTCGAGACTTCTCGCCGCGGCGGAGCGAGCTCGATTCCAGCGGGCACCTTGCGCCGCAGGCGGCGGTCGGCGGGGAAGAACCGGACGCCGACGGGCCTGCCGGCGACGTTCAGCTCCTCGGTTCGTCCATGCGGAGCCAGTGCGTCGCGCAGCCCGGCGATGTCCACCCCAGGGACGAGGAAGTCCGCGTCTTTCGACTCGAGGCCGGCGAGCTCGTCGCGGACCGCGCCTCCGACGGTGTAGGCGTCGAGCCCGAGCGAGCGGACGTACTCCTCGATCTCCCTGGACAACGAGTGCCTAAACGGTCGCGACGGCTTCGATCTCGACGAGCGCGCCGGACGGAAGCTTCGCGACCTCCACCGTCGCACGGGCGGGAGGTTGGTCCCCTACGTACCTCGCGTACACCTCGTTCATCCCGGCGAAGTCGTCGAGATCCTGAAGGTAGACGGTGGTCTTGACGAGCCGGACGAGCGACGAACCGGCCGCCTCGAGCACCGCCTGCAGGTTCGCAAGCACCTGCTCGGTCTGTTCCGTGATCCCACCCGGAACCATCTCCTTTGCCCCGGGTTTCAGACCGAGCTGCCCCGACACGAACACCAGGCCGCCTGCAACGACGGCTTGCGAGTAGGGAGCGCCCTGGAACGGGGCCGGCGCTGCCTCGGTGCGAACGATCTGCTTGCTCACGGGGCCTCCTTGCGTCGGTTCACGGTTCGGGCCGGCACGCCTGGCCGAGCGCGGCACCGACCGCCTTGAAGATCGCGTCGAGCACGTGCTGGGGATCGGTGCCTTCGATCAGCCGCACGTGCAGGTTCAGCCGTGCTGCGTCGACGAGCTCGCGAAGAAAGTGAGATGCGACGTCGGTTGAAAGCCCGCCCACCCGAAGGTCGGAGAAGTCGACATTCGACACCAGCGTCGAGCGCTCTGAGCGCTCGAGCGCCGCAGCGGCGAGCGCCTCCTCGGCCGGGACGAGCGCCCACCCGCGTCCGCTGCTCGGTGCCCCCAGCCGTTCTGCGAGCGCACCACCGAGTGCACGACCTGCTGCCGAGACCGCCTGGTCGGCACGCTCGGGCGCCACCTCGAGGGTGATCTCGAACCGCCCGCTGTGAGCGAGCTCACCGACGAGGTGGTCGAGGACCGGCACGCCCGTGGCGACGTTCGCGGCCCCCTGGGCAGCGAGCGTCAGCCGGACGCCGGTCTTCGTCTCCGCCATGCGCGTCGCTAGCTTTCGACGCGCTCGATGCGCGCGCCAAGCGCGCGGAGGCGCTCGTCGATCCGTTCGTAACCCTTGTCGATCTGGTACGCGTCGCCGATCGTCGAGATTCCGTCGGCGCAGAGCGCCGCAATCACCATGGCCATGCCCGCACGGATGTCGGGGCTCGCCATTCGCTGGCCGTACAGATGCGCAGGACCGGTGACCACCACGCGATGAGGGTCGCAGAGGATGATGCGAGCGCCCATCGAGACGAGCTTGTCGACGAAGAACAGGCGGCTCTCGAACATCTTTTCGAAGACGAGGACGGTCCCCCGCGCCTGCGTCGCGACTACGACCGCGATCGAGGTCAGGTCGGCCGGGAACTGCGGCCAGGGCCCGTCCTCGATCTTTGGGATCGCGCCGCCGAGGTCGTCGACGACCACAAGCTGCTGTCCCGGCGGCACGTGAACGAAGTCAGGCCCCAGGTCGACCTCGACGCCGAGGCGCCGCAGCACCGGCAGCACCGGCCAGAGGTCGTCGCCGACGATGCCGTCGATCGTGATCTCGCCGCCGGTGACGGCGGCCATCCCGATGAAGCTCCCAACCTCGACGTGCTCCGGCCCGATTGCGTAGGCGCCGCCCGACAGCCGCTCGACACCGGTGATGTGAAGGACGTTCGATCCGATTCCCTGGATCCGTGCGCCGAGCCTCACGAGGAATCTGCACAGGTCCTGCACGTGGGGCTCACTCGCGGCATTCGAGATCATCGTCTTGCCCGGGGCGAGGGCGGCGGCCATCACGGTGTTCTCGGTCGCCATCACGGACGGCTCGTCGAGATGCAGGTGCGATCCCTGAAGCAAGCCCGAAAGGTCGTAACGGTCGCGCGCCTCGAACGTCGCTCCGAGCTCCTGGAATGCATGAAAATGCGGGTCGAGTCGACGGCGCCCGATCACGTCGCCGCCGGGTGGCGGCACGACGGCCCGCCCGAGCCGCGCGAGCAACGGCCCGGCGAGCAGGAACGAGGCGCGGATCTGGCTCGCAAGCTCCGGGTCGACCTCGAAGCCGACCTCCGCGGCGTGGACGCGTACTTCATTCGCACCGACCCACTCGACCTCGGCACCCAGATGGGACAACAGGCTGCACATCGTCTCGACGTCGCGGATCCGCGGGATGTTCGCGAGCGTCACCGGCTCGTCGGACAGCAGGCACGCCGCCAGGATCGGGAGCGCGCCGTTCTTGTTCCCGGAAGCGCGCACATGGCCGGAGAGCGGGTAGCCCCCCTCGATCACGAACGATTCCGCCAACGGTCTCACGACGGTCGAGGACACGGGAGCGCACTATGCTAGCTAGGCCCTGACTCCTTCTCGCGAACAGGCCTGGAACACCCTCACCGCCTACACGAAAAGCGAGGCACTGCTCCGGCACGCGCTCGCCGTCGAGGCCTCGACGGCGTCCTACGCCCGCCGGTTCGGGGAGGACGAAGAGCTATGGCGCGTCGCGGCGCTTCTCCATGACTTCGACTACGAGATCCACCCCACTCTCGACAAACATCCCCAGGACGGTGCAGTGATCCTGCGGGACGAGGGGTACCCGGAAGTCGTGATCGACGCCGTCCTCTCGCATGCGAATCACCTGTCCGTGCCGCGTGACACACCGCTCAAGAAGTCACTCTTCGCGTGCGACGAGTTGTCGGGCTTCGTCCACGCCTGCGGCCTCGTGCGGCCGTCCGGTCTCGAGGGCCTCGAGCCGAAGTCCGTCAAGAAGAAGCTGAAGCAGCCGTCGTTCGCTGCCGGCGTGTCACGCGACGACGTCTACGAAGGCGCGGAGCTGCTCGAGCTCCCGCTGGACGACCACATCGCGAACGTGATCGCCGCGCTCCAGCCGATCGCCGGCGAGCTCGGACTGCGCACCCAGGCTGCTTAAGAGGTTCTCACAGAATGAGCTTCGTCGATCCGGGTGCGATCGGCGAGTGCGATGCAAGGACGCAGGGAGCACTCGTAGCCGAGGCTACGAGTGCGACGGAGGACGCGGCAGCGTGCCGCCGAGCGCAGTTGGGCGACACAAGGCTCATTGTGTGAGAGCCTCTAACTCTTTGAAGCCTCGAGCCCGTCGACGAGGCGCCCGAGATCGGTCTCGTCGTTCCACCAGCCGACCGAGGCGCGGAGAAGATCCGTTTCCGGGAGATCGCGGATGACGACCTTGCGCTCGTACAGCGCGGCGCGAACCGCAAGCGGGTCCCCCGGTGCGCGAAAGGACACCAACGTCGCCTGCCCCGGCTCTGTCACCACCTCGTGGCCCGCAGCCTGCAGTACCTCTCGGCAACGCTCCGCGAGTGAGCGCGCCCGCTCGAAACGCCCGGCCGGGAGGCCGGTCAGCGCTGCCTCGAGCCCCGCGAGCGACGATGCCGGCGCGAACCCGGTGTCGAACCGGGCCGCCCCCGGCTTCGGCTCCCACGCGCCGGTCTGCCGGTCGTACGAGGCGGCTGACGGGTAGGCAAGGAGGCGCGGCGCCAGTGCGTCCGGGTCACGGACATAGAGCGCACCGGTCGCATCGGGACCGCAGAGCCACTTCTGCGCGCTGACGGTGTAGTAGTCGGCCCCGGTCGCATCGACCTCGATCGCGCCCGCCGATTGAGCGCCGTCGACGAGGACGGGCACGCCTGTCTGCTCGCGCAACTCCTTCCAGGGGATCACGCGGCCGTCGAGCCAGACGACCGCGGACAGCGCGAGGAGGCGTGTCCGAGGTGTGACGCGCGCAGCAATTGCATCGAGCACTGCATTCGCCGGAAGGTCGCGGATCGGGACGATGCCCACGGTGGCGTCCGACGCCACGAGTGGGCCGAGCAGGCCGAAGTGCTCCGAATCGGTCGTCAGGACCTCGTCTCCCGGACGCAGGCCGAGCCCGGCGACGACGACGTGAACGGCGCGGGTCGTCGAGTCCGTGAGCGCGACGTCGAGCGGCGCGACTCCGATCTGGTCGGCGATCGAGGCACGGATCCGCTCACGGCGTTCGAGCGCCTGATCGAAGTACGCCTTGCCGCCTCGACCGTTGACCGCCTCCCATGCCTGTAAGGAGGAGACGGCTTCGATCGTCGCTTCGGCGAGGCGGCCCGTTCGTTCCGGCGTTCAGATACGCGTACTCCCTTAGGACCGGGAACCGCGCGCGCTCGGCCTCCCAGCTCATAAGACGTCGAGCTCTACAGGTGCGTGGTCGGAGAGGAGGGCGGGACCGCGCGCCCGACGAACGACGTCCCACACACGAAGCTCGGAGACCTCCGCGCCGCGCACGAGCACATGGTCGATGCCCGGCCCCGGCTCTGAGAAGCCCCATCTCTCGCTCAGCGACCGGTAGACGGACGCATCGCCCGTCACATTGAAGTCGCCTGCGAGCACGACGATGTCGTCCGGCTCCGCGCTCTCGACCGCGAACCGAGCGGCGCGCTCGAGCTCGACGGCCGGGATCCGCGAGTCACCGGAGCTCGTGCAGTGGGCGTTGGCGACGAGGATCCTGCGTCCGTCGTCGTGCTGGAGCCGGGCGGTCTGGACGACGCGGCGCTCCTTCGCCCACGCGAGCCGCACGATCCTGTCCAGCCCGAGCGCAGCGCCCTGCGCGTCGCGGAAGCCGCGCGGGTTCAGCGTTTCGACGCCGTGGCGCAGGAGCCGGAGACGGGCTCCCACCCGGATCGCGTTCCCCTGGCCGGCGAAGAGCGAGCGAAAGAGCCCGTGGTTCGGCGCGGTGAGCATGCGACCGACGAGTGCCGGGATCGGTAGCGGGCCCAGTCTCGGCGCGGCCGCCTCGTCCCCGACGGTGAAGCGCGGGAGCGCCCACGCCGGCACTTCCTGAACGCAGAGCACGTCAGGGTCGTCCGCGGTCGCAAGGCTCATCATGTCGTCGAGGTATGCCTGCCGGCCGGGCGGCGCTGTGTTGCCGTGGAACAGGTTCCAACTGCGTACGAGCACCTGTCTACGCTACTTCGGTGCGCGTCGTCGTCGCTGATCCCCCCGCATTCACCCCCTGGTACGACCACCAGCTCGCGTCCGCCCTTGCCCGCGCAGGTGCCGACGTCGAGCTCATGACGTCGCGGTTTCGGTTCGGCGCGACACCCGAGCCTGACGGCTACGCATTGAGCCGCAGCCTGTATCCGGCTTCTTCGCGCCTCTTCAAGCGGTCACGACTACGACTGCCGCTGAGAGGCATCGAACACCTTGGAGTGCTTCGTTCGTTGAGCCGTCTCGAGACCGACGTTCTGCACCTGCAGTGGCTGGCATTTCCCGAGCTCGACGTTCGCATGCGCCTACGTTCGCCCTCCGTGTTCACGGCGCACGACCTCCTCCCGCGCCGCACCGCCTCGAAGCGTGACCTCTGGCGCCGGCTGCTGCTCCGATTCGATCGCGTGGTGGTTCACAGCACGCACGGCCGGGACGCGCTCGCCGAGCTAGGCATCGACGCTGTGGTCATTTCTCATCCCGTCTATCCGAGCTGCGCACAGCGGTCGGACGACGGACGGACGCTGCTCTCACTCGGCGTCCTTCGCCCTTACAAGGGACTTCCGGACGCGATCGAGGTGACCCGCCGCCTGCCGGACGTGCGACTGGTCGTCGCGGGCGACCCTGCGATGCCACTCGACGGCCTGCGCGACGCAGAGCGTGTCGAGTGGAGGCTCGGCTTCCTCCCGCCCGACGAGCTCGACCGGGCGCTCGGCGACGCGACGATCGCCGTTTTCCCGTACCGTGCGGAGCTCGACCAGTCCGGTGCGTTGCTCCAGGCGCTCGGCGCAGGCGTTCCCGCCGTCGTGTACGACGTCGGTGGACTCTCCGAGCCGGTTCGAGAGTTCGGCGCAGGGCGTGTCGTCGCCGCCGGTGACGTCGACGCGCTCACGGACGCGGTTCGTGCGCTGTTCGACAACTCGGCCGAGCTCGCGGCCGCGCGCGCCGGAGCCGAGCGCGCGCGGGACGCGTTGACCTGGGACGCCTCAGCGGAACAACATCTCGCGCTGTACCGGACGCTCGCGTGATCGGACGCCGCAGCAGGTTCGCAGACGTGATCCGGCGGCAGCTGGACGGCTTCGAGCGCGAGCACGCCGACGTGATCGAAGAAGCGCAGGCGAAGCTTGCTGCCTACGACGCCGCGACGCGCGACGAGGCCGAGGAGCTCTACGGCGATTACATCGACGTGCTCGAGACCGGGACCGAGATCCTCGCCGACCTGCGCGACAACTACGCGAGGGCACTCGCCGAATCGCTCGTCGAGAGCTATCTGCGCGACTTCGACAAGGCGGTCGGCAAGCGCCTCGCACCTTTCCGGCTGGAGCTGGAGAACCGCTAGATCGTTGAGGTTGCCCTACGGCGTGTAAAACGGTCACCGGTGCCCGAAGTGATGGGCGCGCGGGAGTGCCCGCGTCACCTCGGCTTCGCTCGCCGCACGGCGGGCGAGCGGCCCGAGTGAGGTCAGCTCCGAGACGAGCAGGTTGACGTTGCGGTCGTGCCGCTCGAGCTTCCCGCGCGCAAGCAGCAACGGCTCGCCGCGGACGATTGCTCGGTGGCGCTCGTAGACCGGCGGCGGGACGATCAGGTTGGCCTGGCCGTGTTCGTCCTCGAGCAGCATGAAGACGATCCCGTTCGCGGTCGACGGTCGCTGCCGCGCGATCGCGAGGCCGGCGAGCTGAATCAACGCGCCGTTCGGAAGCTCAGGCAGCTCGGCGCTCGTCGCGACGCCAGCGGGCAGGTGCGGTCGTAGGAGCTCGAGCGGATGCACACCCACCGACAGCGACGTGTGCCGGTAGTCGGCAAGCATCCGCTCCCAGCTCGTCTGCTCTGGAAGCTCCGGGATCTCGGTGGTCGGCTCCAGCGGCAATGCGAGCTGCCGGTTGCCTCCGGGAATGTTCTCTCCCCTCGCGGTGACACCGAGGCGCCAGAGCAGCTCGCGCCGCGGCCCCCACTCGTCGCAGGCGCCGGCGGCGACGACCGCCTCGAGCACACCACGCTGGACCTCTGCCCGTCGTGCGAGGTCACCGAGATCGGCATACGGCCGGCCTGCCTCGACTGCCTCTGCGTCTTCCTCGCCGACCGACTGCACGTAGCCGACCCCCACGCGCACCGCGCCTCCCTCGACCGTGCAGCGCGCTTCCGAATCGTTGATGTGCGGAGGGCGCACCTCCACCCCGCGCCGCTGTGCATCGCGGACGAGCGACGAGGGTGGGTAGAAGCCCATCGGCTGGGCGTTCAGCAGCGCGCACAGGAACTCGGCCGGGTGGTAACGGCGCAACCACGCCGACTGGTAGGCGAGCAGCCCGAACGCAGCCGCATGCGACTTCGGGAACCCGAATCCCGAGAAGCCGACGAGCTTGTCGTAGATCGTGTGCGCGGTGTGCTCGTCGATGTCGTTGCCGAGGCAGCCTTCGACAAAGCGCGGCCTGTATGCCTCGATCGCCTCCTCGCTCCGCTTCCTGCTCATCGCGCGGCGCAGGCCCTCTGCCTCGCCGACCGAGAACCGTGCAGCGGCCATTGCAACGTCGAGCACCTGATCCTGGAAGACGACGACTCCGAGCGTGTCGCGCAGCGGCTCTCGCAGCGACTCGTGCTCGACCGGTGGCTCGAATGACGGATCCTCGCGACGACGGCGGCGATGCTCGATGTACGGGTGCACCGCTTTCCCCTGGATCGGGCCGGGCCGGACGAGTGCGACTTGCACCGTCAGGTCGTCGAGGTTCTCGGGCCGCGTCTGCAGCAGGCTCTGCATCTGCGCGCGGCTCTCGATCTGGAACACCCCGACCGTGTCCGCCGCCTGGATCTCCTCGTAGACGCCGGGATCGTCAAGCGGAATGCGCGACAGGTCAATCGTCTCTCCCTGCAGCCGGGCGATCCGGTCGACGCATTCCTCGACCGCCGAGAGCATCCCCAGCCCGAGCAGGTCGATCTTGAGGAAGCCGGCATCGCCGCAGCTGTCCTTGTCCCACTGGCAGATCTGGCGACCGGCCATCGCCGCCGGCTGCACGGGCACGAGGTCGATCAGCGGCCGCGAGGAGATGACCATCCCGCCCGGGTGCTGGCTGATGTGGCGCGGCAGGCCCGAGATCTCGCGCGTGAGGCGGCGGAACGCATCCCAGCGCGGCCCCGAGTGCGTGCCCGGCACGCCGTCGAGCTCACCGGCGATGCGCGTCGCGTCCCACCCGTCCGTGACCCGGGCGAGCCGTTCGAGCTCGGCGAACGGCAGCCCGAGCGCCTTGCCGACGTCGCGGATGGCGCCGCGACTCCTGTACGTCGCGAAGCTCGCGACGAGCGCTGCGTGGCGGCGACCGTAGCGTTCGGTGACGCGGACGATCAGCTTCTCGCGAATGTCGCGCGGGAAATCGAGGTCGATGTCGGGCACAGCAACCATCTCGTCGTTGATGAAGCGGCCGAGCGAGAGCCCGGAAGCGACCGGGTCGACGTGCGAGAGGCCCGTGAGGTAACAGACGATCGAACCAACGCTCGAGCCTCGCCCTCGGCCCGGCGGCAGCGCATGCCGCGGACTGCCGGGACCTCGCACCTCGAACGCGCACTCTCGCGCGAGCTCGAGCACCTCCCAGTGCAGCAGGAAGAAGCCGCTCAGGCCGAGCCTGGCGATCAGCCGCAGCTCGCCGTCGAGCCGCTCACGTGCCCTGCGCTTGAGTCCGTTCGCGGCCGCGTAGC
This sequence comes from uncultured Thermoleophilia bacterium, assembly GCA_963715115.1. GTDB lineage: Bacteria > Actinomycetota > Thermoleophilia > Gaiellales > Gaiellaceae > PALSA-600. The sequence continues at coordinate 165,280 of CAVQRE010000016.1, read as the reverse complement.
GTTCGGCGAACGCACGGTCGCAGATCTCGCGCAGCTGCACGTCGGCAGGATCGAGACCATCGGAGAAGTCGGGGTACCGATAGCCGAGCTCCTGCGTGAGATCGAACCGGCAGCGATCCGCAACCTCACGCGTGCGCAGTGCCGCATCGCGCGGCAGTCGCTCGAGCATGGCCGCCGGCGAGAGCAGCACCGCCTCGTGGTTTCCGCGCCGCTCGCGCTCGCTGCCGTCCAGTGATGTGCGATGACGAATCGCGACGAGCGCATCCTGCAGCTCGGCGCGGCGCTCATCGTGCGCGTGCACGTCTCCCGTCGCGACGGTCGGCACCCCAAGGTGCTCTGCGAGCTCCCGCAGCTGTGCATTCCGGCGCACGTCGCCACGTTCGAACGGCCGCTGCAGCTCGACGTAGAACGCCTCGCCAAAAGCATCCGCGAGGCGAGCAGTTCCGGCTGTATCGCGCGTCGCCAACCCGTGCCGCGCGCAGCCGGAAAGGCATACGAGCCCGTCGGCATGCGCGGCCACGTACTCGATCGTCGTCATCGCCGGCAGGAGCTCCCGCTGCTCCCTTCCTTCGGGGCGCGTTCCAGCATGCGCGTCGGTGAGGATCCGGCAGAGGTTCGCGTAACCGCCCTGCGTCTCGCAGAGCAGCGTCAGATGTACGCCTCCTTCGATTGTCAGCTCGGCGCCGGTGATCGGACGGACACCGAAGTGCTTGGCCGCGTGTGCGAATTCGAGCGAGCCGTACACCCCGTCGTGGTCGGTGAGCGCGAGCGCGTCGTAGCCGAGCTCCGCAGCGCGCGCCGCGAGCTCTTCGGGCAACGATGCCCCGTCGAGGAACGAGTACGCCGAGTGCGCGTGCAGCTCGACGTACGGCGCAGGCTCGGTTCCCGGCACCTCGGTGCCAGCCACCGGGTCGAAGCGGCGCTCGTCGCCGACCCCGCCCCGGCCCGGGAAGGCATCGCGCGTGCTGAACGTCATACGATCCGCCGATGGATCCGCTCATCAGCCTCCCAGGCGAAGGCGAACGCTTCGAGCGCCACAACCGCACGCTGACGATCCGCATCGATCTGCCCGCCCTGTCGATCGTCGAGATCGAGTTCGACGACACCTTCTCGGTCGACCCGCACACGCACCCCGACCACGTCGACTCCTTCTACGTGCTCGAGGGCGAGGTCGAGTTCACGGTCGGCGACGACACGGTTCGCGCCGGGCCGGGGACGCTGCTCGCGGCGCCGCCTGGCGCTCGACACGGCTTCCGCAGCACCGGTGGAACCGCACGCGTCCTCAACTTCCATGCGCCCGACGCCGGCTTCGCCGACTCGATTCGCGGCTTCAAGCCCGGCTAGCGCTAGGCCCGCTGTGTGAACCACGCGCCCGCGTCGTCGTCGTGGTACACGACGGCGTTCTCGCCGGTCTCGAGGACGACGTCGAAGTAGCGGCGATGCACCGGCTCGTCGGTCCACCAGCGGTCGACCACGCGCCATTCCTCGCGCACGAGCGCCACGTCCTGCCGGTTGACGCGGAGCGGCGTCCCTTCGGCGTGCCCCTCGACCAACGCCGGCCGGGGTTCGTTGAGAGGCCGGGCTCTCAGTCGTCGCGCGGAACGAGCAGCGCGCGTGCCTCCGGTATGCGCGACCACGGTGCGACCTCCACCACCGTCGAGACTCCACCAGCGCCGACGGCCGCGCGCACCTGCCGTAGCCCCTCGCGGAGCCGTCCCTGCAGCATCGCCCCCTCGGCCGCCACCAACTCGAGCTGCTCGCCCGTGTGCTCGGCCAGCGCCGAGACCTCCAGCCGGAGCTTGAGCGCCGGGGCCGGAAGCTCGGCCAGCTTCGGCTGGAGCGCCGCCCGCAACCGTGCCGGATCGGTGGTCGGCTCGCGCAGGGTCACCGTCCGGCGCCACGAGGCTCCGCCGACGAGCCGCGCCCAGAGCGCGAGCTTCCTCGGCGGGCGCCCCGCGCGTTCCGGTCGGGCGAGCAGCCGTTCGAGCAGCACTGCGAGCCCCCGTCTCAGCGTCAGCTCGTTGCCGATCGCCTCGGGGAACTCGAGCGTCTCGTAGAGGGCCACGACCGGCCGTCTCGGCGTGACCTTCCGGTCTCCGGGCTCCTCACCCCCTGCCAGGCTCCAGGCGCGCCGGCCGACCGGCCCCAATCGTTCGGCAACGGCGCCACCCGGCAGCCCGGCAAGCTGTCCAATCGTGCGTACCCCGAGCTCCTCCAGCTCCTCGTAGCGAGCGGGGTCCAGCGGCAGGAGCTGGAGCGGCAGCGGAGCCAGGAACGACTGCGCGCGGTCGTTGGAGACGATGAGCGCCTGGCCCGGTCGGGCGACACTCGCCGCCGCCAGCGCTGCGAATCGCCGCTCGGCCGCCCCCGCCCGTGGATCCCACGCCGTCCCGACCGCGGCGAGCGCCCGCCTGAGCGCCGGCTCGAGCCCGCCGTAGAGCCGCTCCACCCCCCGTGATTCGAAGTAGACGACACCCGGGCTGTCCGGCTCGACAGCGAAACCGGCATCCTCGAGCCGGCGCAGGATCTCCTCCCACGCCTGCTCGGCCGAGGCCGGGTCCTGCTCGACCAGCTCGAGCTCCGGGCAGGTCGCGAGCGCCTCCGAAAGACGCATTCCCGGCCGCACGCCGGCTGCCTCGGCAGTTCCCGTCACCGAGCCGATCAGCGGTTCAGTGCCCGGCACCGGCGCAAGCGCCGCGGGTCGTGCCTGCACTCCCGGCCGATGGCGAAGCGCCGCCCGAAGATCGAAGGCCGGGATGACGACGGTAGCGATCACGGGAACGTATGTTCTACACGAACACGTGTTCCCCTGTCAAGCCGACTCGCTACCGGCGGCGGCGGCGCGCCAGCGCGGGAAGGAGATCCCACTTGGCCCACGCTATGGCCGCGCCGACAATCAGGATGACGCCGAACACGGTGCTCCCGATTGCGACGTTCACCAGTCCGAGGACGAGCACCGCGAGCGTCCCGAACGTTCTTCCGTTCGGGGTCTGGAGGAACGCCCCGAACCTGTTGAGGGCGTTCACCTGGGCGGTTCTAGCAATGGCTGCGTCGAAGGCATGTGTCAGGGAGATAATGACCAACTCCCGGGAGTAGTCTCACGAGACTGTGATCCGCGACCCGCTCCCTCAACTCGAGGGCGAGCTGTACATCACGGACGGCGGCATGGAGACGACGCTGATCTTCCACCACGGCGTCGACCTTCCCCACTTCGCGTCGTTCGCCCTCCTGAAGGACGAGGCCGGGCGGCAGCTGCTCCGCGACTACTACGCGTCATACGTCGGCCTCGCCCGCGAGCTCGACGTCGGGCTGCTCCTCGACACTCCGACCTGGCGCGCGAACCGCGACTGGGGCGAGAGGCTCGGGTACTCGGAGGAGGCGCTCGAGCAGGTCAACCGCGAGGGGGTTCGACTGGTCGAAGGGCTGCGGAGCGACGACGCTCCGCCGATCCTCGTCAGCGGCGCGATCGGCCCGCGCGGCGACGGATACCAGGCCTCGGCGCGCATGACCACGCCCGAGGCGAGGCGCTATCACACGCCCCAGGTCGAGACGCTCGCCGCGAGCGGCGCCGACATGGTGAGCGTGCTGACGATGACCTATGCGGAAGAGCCGTCCGGTGTCGTCCACGCGGCCGCTGCCGCCGGGATCCCGGTTTCCGTCTCCTTCACCGTCGAGACCGACGGCAGCCTGCCGAGTGGCCAGTCGCTGCGCGAAGCGATCGAGCAGGTCGATGCCGAGACGGACGGCGCAACTGCCTACTTCATGATCAACTGCGCGCACCCGACGCACTTCGCGGATGCAATCGAGGTTGGCGAGCCATGGGTCGAGCGGATCGGCGGTCTGCGTGCGAACGCCTCGGCGAAGAGCCATGCCGAGCTCGACGAGTCCGGCGAGCTCGACGACGGCGATCCGATCGAGCTCGGCAAGCACTACGCCGCTCTGCGGCCCAGCCTTCCCCGCGTCACGGTCGTCGGGGGCTGCTGCGGCACCGATCACCGGCACATCGGCGAGATGTGCCGAAGCTGGTCGGCCGCAAGCACGGGGTAAGGCGCCCTACTCCCGTTCGAGCACGACGACCGGGATCTCGCGCTCGGTCCTGGTCTGATACTCGTCGTAGTGCGGCCAGATTTCGTTCGCTTTGCGCCAGAGCCGCTCGCGTTCGGCCCCCTGCGCGGTCGAGGCCCGGGCGCGAAAGACCTCCGGGCCGACCTGTAGCTCGACCTCGGGCGTCTTCACGAGGTTGAGGTACCAGCCCGGGTGCTCCGGCGCGCCGCCTTGGGACGCGACGATCAGGTACCGGTCGCCGTCGCGCGCGTAGATGAGCGGCGTCGTCCCCGGGTTGCCGCTCTTCCTGCCGACGGTCGTCAACAACAGAACGGTCGAGCCCTCCTTCCAGATGTGCCCGGTCTCACCGCCGGTCTCGCGGTAGACGCGCACGTGCTCCTTTCCGAACGGGAACTGCTGTTGCTGGGTCACTCCGGGTCTCCTTTCACGATCTCGGCGGCCGGCCCGACCATCCGCGCGTAACGCGGAACGATGTCGAGCACGGCGGTCTGGGCACAGAACTCGATGTCCGCCTCGAGACCGGGCGGCCCGTACGTCCGTGCGTTCAGCCCCTCGAGCGGGTCGGGCCAGGCACGAGCGACCAGCTCGGCGGCGATCGCGGCATCGGTCGGGTCGCCTCCGAGCTCCGCGACGATGCGACCGGCGCAGTATGCGTCGTCGAGCGCAAACGCCCCCTTGAATCCGGAACAGATGACCGCGACGTCGCCGCCGTGGGCGCGTCCGAGGTCGGCCACGGCTCGCAGGTTGAGCAGCGACCCGAGCAGCACGACGTTGCAACGCTCGACGGCCGTGAGGATCGCCCGCGTGCCATTCGTCGTCGTCAGGATCAGCGTCCTCGCCTTCGCCCCGGCGGCAAACTCCCGCGGCGACGCGCCGACATCGAAACCGTCGATCCGCGCGGCTTCTCGCTCTCCGCCGACGACTGCGTCGCTGCCCAACTCCGCACGCAAGGCGCGCGCATCGTCGATCGCCTCACAGCAGAGCACGCGCTCGTAGCCCGACGCCAGCGCCTGGGTGATCGAGGAGGTGGCACGGATGACGTCGACGACGATCCCGAGTGGCGCCGATGCCTCCTCATCCGGGGTGAAGGCAACGTGAACACGCACGCCGATACGCTAGCCGCGTGGACGAACCGCGCTTTTGTTACCGGCATCCGGACCGCGAAACGGGGCTCTCGTGCTCCGAATGCGGACGGCCGATCTGCTACGAGTGCATGACACCTGCTCCGGTCGGGCTGCGCTGCCCGGAGCATGCCGGCAAGCAGCGCGTGATCAAGCCGGCGCAGCGAGCGCTGCGCACGGGCGGACTTGCCCGCGGCGCGACCATCGTCACGTGGGCGCTGATCGGGCTCAACGTCGGCGTCTACCTGGCCGAGCTCGCGATCGGCGGCGACTTCAACGGCCAGAACAACTGGATCTACGAGCACGGAGCGCTGTTCGCGTCCGGAGCCTTCTCCTTCGGCCAGCCGTTGATGGGCGTGGCCCACGGCGACTGGTGGCGACTGATCACGGCCGCGTTCCTCCACTACGGGCCGATCCACCTCGGGCTGAACATGCTGGCGCTCTACTTCGGTGGCACCGTGCTCGAGCAGGTGATCGGACACTGGCGCTTCGCCCTCATCTATTTCGCATCCGGGATTGCCGGGTCGGCCGGCGCGCTCATCGTCACGCCCCATTCGCCGACGGTCGGAGCCTCGGGTGCGATCTTCGGGGTCTTCGGGGCGCTGTTCGCACTCGAGCGGCGCGGGATCATCTCGTCCAACGGCCAGATCCTCGCGTTGATCGTGATCAACCTCGTCTTCACCTTCGCGGTCCCCGGGATCTCTATCGGGGGTCACGTCGGAGGCCTGATCGCCGGCTTCGTGCTGATGTGGGCGATGACGCACTTCGCGCGGTCGGCTGAACTGAGCGTCCTCGCCACCGTGGCCGTCGTCGCCGTGAGCATCGTCGTCGCCTACGCAAAGGTCCGCGGCTACTCCTGAGCGCAAAAGACAAAGCGAGCGGTGGGCAGGGCCCCCACCCCACCCACCGCGGGCGCATCGTTTCGGCGAGATTGCGCTGCGGGCGCCTCCCCCTCGCCGGTTCGATGCTTGCCACAGACGTCAGTGGTGTCCCGCAACTGTGCCAGAACGAGCACCCGATTGCAACGTTCGGAACAAGTGTTGTCTCCCGGGGCGGGACTAGATGATTGATCGGCAATTCAACGCCGCCGCGGATGGGGGCCCCGCCACGACGGCAATTACCGATCAACCATCGACCGGTCGCGCGACCGCCGGGATCTGAACTCGGCCACCCAGGCAAGAACACGCAGACCGAACCAGAACGGCGTGAAGATCCCGTAGAACAGGACGAGCGCCGCTCCGAGGGCCGTGTACCACGTGCCCCAGCGCCACAGCGGCACGGGCGGCTTCGGCTTCATCGTTCTGCGGCCCGGCGACTCGTGCGGCAACGTTTCCCCAGGCGGCCCGGAAACGGCGTGCAGCTCGTCCGTGCTCACCTACGCCGCCCGGTCGCCGGCGCGCTGGATCTGGGTGAAGTCCCCGAGTCGGCCCAGGGCGTCACGGACGTCGAGGAGCAGCCGGAGCCGATTTGCCTTGACTGCGGGGTCGTCAGCCATCACGAGCACGTCGTCGAAATACCGGTTGACATGCGGTGCAAGCGCGGCGGCAGCACCGAGGCCGTCATCGACCTCGATCGTCGTGCCGGCAAGGGCAGCGGCGAGCTCGCGCTCGGCCCCCTCCTCGAGCAGCGACCGATCGAGCTGAGGCGCGGCCTCGGCCTCGGCACGGCCGGCGAGGCGGTTCGCCCGATCGAACGCTGTGTGCACCGCCTCGAACTCATCGGTCCGTTCGGCCGCGGCAAGCATTCGAGCCTGCCGCGCCACGCCGGCCAGATCGGAGGCGGCCGACGCACGAGCGGCGCGAACGAACTGCACGGGCACGTCGAGCAGCCCCTCGAGCCGCTCCTCGACGAACTCCTCGGCATCGTCCCCCAGGAGGTCGCGCGGCACGACGATCCCGGCCTCGACGGCAAGCCGGCACAGGCCGATCGCCGCCCGGCGCAGCCCGAACGGGTCGCGTGACCCGGTGGGGCGCTTCCCGAGGCCGAAGACGACGTTGAGCGTGTCGAGCTTGTCGGCCGCCGCCAACACGGCTCCGCGCACGGCTCTGCGGCAGCGGGCCGCCTGCGCTCTCGGGGCGATAGTGCTCGTCGATCGCGCGGACGACGTCGGACCCGACGCCGGCCAGTCGGGCGTAGGTCGCTCCGATGTGCCCCTCGAGCTCGGGAAACTCACGCACGAGCTCCGATGCCTGATCGGCCTTTGCGAGCAGTGCCGCCTGGATGGCGACGTCGTCGCCGCCGAGCTTCGCGACGAGCTCCACCAGGCGGTCGGTCTTGTCCGCAAAAGTGCCCGCGCCGCGGAGGAACGTGATCGACCGCAGGCGCTCGGCGAGCCCGTCGATCCCGACGGCGAGGTCCCGCCGGTACGTGAACTCGGCGTCCTCGAGTCGTCCGCGGAGCACGAACTCGTTTCCCGTACGAACGACCTCCGGGTCGCCGCCGTTGGCGACGAATGCGAAGCGGTTGCCGCCCAGCGGGAAGTACCGCTGATGCGACTGCATCGTCGTCGTCACGACGCGCTCCGGCAGCTCGAGGAACCGCACGTCGAACGAGCCCTCCTGCACGCGCGCCTGTTCGACGAGGTACACGACCTCGTCCAGCTTGCCGGCTGGGTCGCTCCACGGCCCGAGCGCGTCGAGACCGGAAACGATCCGCTCGTACCGAACCGCACGGTCGGGCTCAACCCCGGCGGCTCGGAGCGTCGGCAGGTACTCGAGCGCGCTAGCCACCTCGATTCGGCCCGGATTCGTGAGCCGGTGCCCGTACGAGAACCCGCTGCTCTCGACGCCCTCGAGCGCGACCTCGATCGTTCGATCGTCGAGCTTCGCGCACACCCACCGCACCGGCCGCGCGAACCGGAAACCGGCTCCCCACGACATCGACTTCGCGAACTGAAGCCCGGTCACGATCGCCGCGAGCCGCTCGGGGAGCGCCTCCTCGATCGAGACGCCGAGCACCTCGAGACCGAGAAAGCCGTTCCGTACGGTGAGCGCGTCCACGGTCACGCCGTGCTTGCGCGCAAAGCCGGCTGCAGCCTGCTCGCGAAGCTTCTCCGGAGGGCCCTGCACCCATACGTCCTCGGTTCGTTCGGGCACCGTCGCCGGGAACGCCAGTCGGCGCGGCCCGATCCACAACTCGTCCGGGACGACACCGAGGTGGTCCTGGGACAGGCCGGGCAACTGGAGGCCGGCCTCCATGCAGGCTGCGGCCGGCAACTCCTCGCAGCCGATCTCAAGCAGCAGCTTCGGCATGCCCCTGCTGTTCGAGGTAGAGCTGAGCGACGTCGCGGACCAGGTCGCGAATGCGTGCGATGTACGCAGCACGCTCGGCGACGGAGATCGCACCGCGCGCGTCCAACAGGTTGAACGCGTGGTTCGCCTTCAGGACCTGGTCGTAGGCCGGCAGTGGCAGACCGAGCTCGACGAGCTCACGCGTCTCCTCCTCGTACTCGCCGAACCTGCGAACGAGCCTGTCGACGGGAGCTGCTTCGAAGTTGTACCGCGACCATTGCCGTTCGTTCTCGCGATAGACGTCTTCCCACGTCACACCGTCGGCCCACACCAGATCGAAGACGGTCGGCTTCTCTTGAACGAGCATCGCGAGCCGGTCGAGCCCGTAGGTGATCTCCGCCGGCACGAGATCGAGGTCGAGCCCACCCAGCTGCTGGAAGTACGTGAACTGCGTGATCTCCATGCCGTCGCACCAGACCTCCCAGCCGAGCCCCCAGGCGCCGACCGTGGGCTGCTCCCAGTCGTCCTCGACGAAGCGGATGTCGTGGCGAGCGCTGTCGAGCCCGATCGCCGTGAGCGATGCGAGGTAGAGGTCGAGCACATCGGGTGGGTTCGGCTTGAGGATCACCTGGTACTGGAAGTAGTGCTGGAACCGCATCGGGTTCTCGCCGTACCGCCCGTCGAGCGGCCGGATTACGGGCTCCAGGTAGGCCGTCTTCCACGGGTGAGGCCCGAGGCTGCGCAGGAACGTTGCCGGGTTCATCGTCCCGGCCGCGAGCTCGGTGTGGTACGGGGTCAGCAGGACGCATCCCTGGTCGGCCCAGAAGCGCTCGAGCGTGAGGATCATGTCCTGGTACGTTCGCGCGGCCATGACCGCCCATCGTACGGACCGCTGGCAGCGGCTGTCATTCAGCTCCGACGTGCTCCGGGGCAATCCGCTCGGCGATCCCCACGAGCGCCCACTGTGGGTCTGGTCGCCGTCCGACACGTCGCGCCGCTACCCGTCGATCTACCTGATCCAGGGGATGGCAGGCATGGTCGACGCCTGGTTCAACGTCAGCCCGTGGACGGACTCGTTCCCCGACGCGGTCGAGCGACTCGCGCCCAATGCTGTCGTGGTGCTCGTCGACGCGTTCACCTCGGTCGGCGGCTCGCAGTTCCTCGATTCATCCGGCACCGGCCGCTATCACACCTACCTCTGCGACGAGATCGTCCCGTTCGTCGACGCCACGTTCCCGACACTCCCCGAAGCGAGGCACCGCGGCATCCAGGGGAAGTCCTCCGGCGGCTACGGAGCGATGGTCACTCCGATGCTCCGTCCGGATCTCTTCGGAGGGCTCGCGACGCACGCCGGCGACGCCGCCTTCGAGCTCTGCTATCAGGGCGAGTTCGCCCCGGCCGCGCGCGCGCTGCGCGAGAAGTACGACGGATCGTTCGACGCGTTCTGGCGCGACTTTCGCTCCGGCCGGCCTGTATTCCGGGACGACGACGACTTCGTGCTCGTCAACACCTACGCGATGGCGGCTGCCTACTCGGCGAACGAGGACGGAACGATCGACGTCCCGTTCGACGTCGCCACGGGTGAGCTCCTACCGGACGTCTTCGCGCGCTGGCTCGCGTGGGACCCGGCGCGGATGGCGCGCGACCGTTCGCATGCCGAAGCGCTTCTCGGGTTGCGCGCAGTGTGGATCGACTCCGGAAAGAGCGACGAGTATTACCTCGATCTAGGCGCTCTCGCGTTCCGCCGGGCTCTCGGCGACGTCGGCGTTCCCGACGACGTGATCCACTTCGAGCTGTTCGATGGGAAGCACCGCGGGATCGACTGGCGCTATCCGCTGGCACTCGCCTGGCTGGTCGACCGGCTCGCGTAGCCGGCTGGGCGCTCCATCACCTTGAAGTCGGGCTCGTCGAAGCCGAGCTTGCGATACAGCGGGTGCAGGTTCGTCGTGTGCAGCAGCCATCGCAACCCAGCCAGCGCTCCCCCTTCGACCATCTCGCGCACCAGCTCTTCTCCGAGCCCACGGCCGCGGTACTCCTCGAGCACGTACACGTCTGCGAGATAGACGAACGACGTCCCGTCGGACGAGGCGCGGCAGAAACCCACCTGCCGACCGTCGTGGTAGAGCCCGACGACGCGTGCCGCTTCCCGGACGAGGCGGTCCTGCACGTCGCGCGGACGCCCCTTTGCCCAGTAGCTGATGTCGGACAGGAATCGGTGCACCTCGTCGAGGTCGATCCGCTCCTTCGCGTCGTCGAGCTCGAAGCCGTCACCGAGGTCGCGCCGCATCAGCGGATCAGCCTCTCCCGCGCGATCCGGCCGTCGCGGAGGAGGTACACGGCGACGTGCCGCTCCGGCTCGCCGCGGCCCGTCAAACGTTCCTCCTGAACGACGAAGTCACCGATGTCGGTCCGGTACGTCGCCTCGACGCGCAGCTCCCGGTGCCGTTCGAACATCGGTCCGTAGCGGGCCGAGAGCCCGCCGCGTCCGCGAGCGAGGATGCGGTCGTGACCGTCCTCGATCGTGGCGTCCTCGGCGTAACAGGCCACGAACTCCTGCAGGTCGCCGTCGTTCAGAGCAGCGAGCATCCTCTCCACGACGTCCGTCACGCCGACAGCGTTCTCAGCCGAAAACCGCCGTGCTCCTCGTACGACGAGGTGACCACCCCGAGCGCATCTCGGCGCGCTCGGTCGGAGAGCGTGGTACCGACGGCATCGGCGAGCGGTGTCGAGAGCAGCTGCTCGATCGCAGCCAGCCCTTCCGCGGAGAGCGCGAGTGCACCCCCGGCATGTGACCGGCAGACGGCACCGCCCGCGCGCGCCGAGAACGCAACGAGCTCCTCGTGGGCACCGCACTCCACGCAGCTCGTGACGTGCGGCAGGTAGCCCGCGAGCCAGAGCAGCTTCAACTGGAACGAGAGAGCAAGCGGATCGACTGCCGGTTTCGACCCGGCCGCCGGGACGTCCTCGAGCACGTCGAGGAACCGCTCGAGCGCCGCGAAGGCGCGCTCGTTCGGCTCGGGCTCGCCGTGCAACCGGAGCATCGCCTCGGCGCCGATCAGCCCGACGCCGAGCCGGTAGGGCTCCTCGCGGATCGAGTGGTGCGAACGTTTGAGATCGACGCCGGTGATCGTCAACAGCTCGCCTCCGCCCTGATGGAGCAACAGCTCGACATGCGACAGCGGCTCGAGACGAGCACCGAACCGCGACTTCGTCTTCCGGACCCCTTTTGCGATCGCCCCGACACGGCCACGGTCGGCGGTGTACAGGTGCAGGATGCGGTCGGCTTCGCCGTACCGCAGCGATCGCAGCACGATCGCGTCGGTCTTCGAAGCACGCCCGGCCATTCGGGGCCAGTCTAGGGGGCTGTCCGGAAGGTGACCACGGTGAATGGTGCACGGCATGTAGCGCGATGTGACGTGTGCAAGGCGCCCTTGTTCACTTTCCGGATAGCCCTCTAACGTGTGAGCCTGGGCCCACGCTTGGCGGCGGCAGACGCTGACAGCTGGGGCAGTACCACGTTCCGCGCCCTGCCGTCCGCGTCTTGTCAATGGGAGTCCCACAGCGTTCGCACGGCTCGCCGCCGCGACCGTAGACCTTGAACTCGTCCTGCATCGATCCGCTCCCGCCGTCGGGCAGCACGTAGTCGCGGAGCGTCGATCCCTGGCGCGCGATTCCTTGCCGCAAGGCGCTGCGGATGCCCCGGTGCAGCGCCGCTACCTCATCGGCCCGGAGAGACGACGCCGGCGTCAGCGGGTGGATGCGGGCGCGCCAAAGGGCTTCGTCTGCGTAGATGTTCCCGACCCCGGCGACCGTGCGCTGGTCGAGGATCGCCGCCTTGACGGACGTCCTGCGACGCCTCAGTTTCTCGGCCAGGTCGCGCGCGCGGTATGAACCCGCGAGTGGCTCCGGACCGACGCGAGCATCGAGGTAGGGATCGAGCTCGTCCGGCTCGAGCAGCAGCCAGGTGCCGAACCGGCGCACATCACGGTAGGCGACGTCCGATCCGTCGTCTAGTCTGACAACAGCGCGGCGATACGGATCGTCCGGCAGCGTTCCTGCCTCGCCGTGGCGCAACGAACCCGTCATCCGGAGGTGGATCAGGAGAGCCCGACCAGATTCGAACCGAACAATCAAATACTTGCCGCGGCGCTCGAGCGACCCAACGCGTTCGCCCTCCAGTTCGCCCGCAATCTCGCGAGGGTCGAACGGCCTTGTCAGCCGGGTGTCCGAGATCGCGACGCGCTCGAAACGGCGGTGCTCGAGGTGCGGGGCGAGGTGACGACGAACCGACTCCACTTCCGGCAGCTCGGGCATGTCGCCACGCTAGCCGGGCGCAGCACCGCGCCGACCTAGTCGACGATCTCGAGCAGCACGGGTCGCTCGGGCGGCGGCTCGGAGGCGATCTCGTAGGCACCGAGCAGCTCGGTCACGGCTGCGTCCGCCGAGGCGTCGTCCTGTGCGAGCACGCGGGCGAGCGGTTGATCGTGCTCGACAACATCGCCCCGCTTGGCGAGGCAGAGGATGCCGACCGCGTGGTCGATCGTGTCCTCCTTCGTCCGCCGTCCGGCCCCGAGGTGCACCGCGGCGTTGCCGACTGCGATCGCCCCGATGCGGCGAACGAAGCCCGCCGTCGGAGCCGGAACGTCGCGTTCGATCGGAGCCGACGGGAGGGCGCCCTCGTCGGCAGTGCCGCCCTGCGCTTCGATCCAGCGACGCCACGCCACCTCGGCCGTTCCGTCCGCAACCGCCGCCTCGGCCCGGATCCGGCCCTCCGCAACGTCGATGCCGAGATCCGAGAACGCAAGCAGGCGTGCACACGCATCGAGAACGAGCTCGGTGAGGTCTCTCGGCCCGAGGCCTCGCACCGCGTCGAGCGCTTCCCGCACCTCGACCGCGTTCCCGACCGCGGAGCCGAGCGGCTGGTCCATGTCGGTCAGCAGGCACACCACCTCCCTCCCGGCCTGGTGGCCGAGTGAGAGCATCGTGTCTGCGAGCAGGCGCGCATCCTCGATCGTCTTCATGAACGCGCCGTCACCGACCTTGACGTCGAGCACGATCGCCTGCGCGCCGGCGGCGAGCTTCTTCGACATGATCGAGGCGGCGATCAGCGAGAGCTGATCGACCGTGGCGGTCACGTCGCGGAGCCCGTACAGGAGCTTGTCGGCAGGCACGAGGTCACCGGTCTGACCGACGATCGCCAGACCGACGTCGCGGACCTGTGCGACGAATTCGTCGAGCCCGAGCTCAGCGCGGTACCCCGGGATCGACTCGAGCTTGTCGAGCGTCCCGCCGGTGTGCCCGAGCCCGCGGCCGCTCATCTTGCCGAACGGAACACCGCACGCCGCGACAATCGGCCCGACCGCCAGAGATGTCTTATCACCGACGCCGCCGGTCGAATGCTTGTCGACCACTTTGCGGCCGAGCTCGGCGCCGAGGTCGATCGTCTCGCCGCTGCGAATCATCGCGTCGGTGAGCACATACGTCTCGCGTACGGAGAGCCCGCGGAAGAACACGGCCATGCAGAACGCCGCCATCTGGTAATCGGGAACCTCGCCACGGGCGTAGCCGAGGATCAGCTCCGCGAGCTCTTCGTCCGGAAGCTCCTCCCCGTCCCGCTTGCGCTGAATCAGCTCGGCGGCGCGAATCATCTCGTCGCCACGAAGACGCTCACTGCCGTACGAACACGAAGCGGGAGATCGAAGACGAGATCGCGCGACTTGTTGGAGACGATCATCGAGTCGCGATAGGCGTAAACCGCTTCGGCGTCGGTGATCGTGGCAATCCCGTCGAAGTCGGTGCGGGCGACGGCACGAAAGTGTCGCAACAGCGCCGCCTCGCCGGTTTCGCGGACAAAGCCCGACTTGAACTCGACGCCCATGACATCGCGGAGCTCCCGCAGGTGACCGTCCGCGTTCGTTACGGCGACGAGGTGACCGCCGGGCTCGACGACCCGCGCCAGCTCGGCCAAGCCCTGGTCGAGGTCCGGCACGTGGTACAGCATCCACGCGGCGATCGCCGAGTCGAAGGTGGCGTCGGGGAAGCGAAGTCGCTGAACATCTCCAACTTCCGCGTTGACGCCGCGCGTGCGGGCGAGCTCCACCATTCGCTCCGACTGATCGACGAACGTCAGCTCGACTCCGAGCTCCTTGACAATCCGTTCTGCCAGCTCGCCCTGCCCGCCGCCGACTTCGAGCACTCGGCTCGGCCCAAGCGCAGCGACGATCTCGAACACGCCGTCCTTCGCGTCCGGCCCGACGTGCTGCGCGTAGATCGACTGCCGCGCCCGCAGGTTCTGCTCCGACGCGTATTGCGCGGCAACGAGGGACGGGTCGTCGAGCCTCACGCTGCCTTCTCCGCGACGAAGATCGAGTTGGCGCGACGTGCAGAGAACGGCTCGTCGATCGCGTTGGGCAGATTGGCGACGAAGGGCGACATCGAGATCGATGCGCGCACGTACTCCTCGACCTCGGCGCGGTCGGCGAACTCGAGCTCTCCGTCGATGTCCTCGCGCTCGACAAGCGCGAAATGGCGTGCAAGCAGATCACCTCCGCTCTCACGCGAGAACTCGATGGTCGAACGGCCGCTGCCGACGAGCGCGCGCAACTCGTGCAAATGGAGCACCGAGTTCGTCGCCGCGACCAGGCGACCGCCGGGACGCAGGACGCGAGCGAGCTCGGAGACCGCTCGGTCGCGATCGGGAACGTGGTAGAGCATCCAGGCGGCGACCGTGACGTCGAAGGCTCCGTCCGCGAACGGCAGGTCCTGGACGTCGGCGACGTCTGCGGCGACCCCTTCCGCGCGCGCCAGCTTGACCATGTGGGGCGAGAGATCGATGGCGACTACGTCCGCGTCGAGCTCTGCGCGGAGCTTCAGCGCCAGCTCACCCCAGCCGCAGCCGACCTCGAGGACCCTCGACGGGTCCACCGCTGCGACCGCTGCAACGATCGCGCCCCGCGCGTCGACGACGGTCCCCGCACCCGTGTACGCAGCCGCACGCCGCCTGAGACGCGCATCGTCGGCATACTCGGCCGCTACGAGGTCGGGATCGTCTAGTCGCATCACGGCTCGACGATCGGACGCCCTGGCACCCCACGAGGCGCGGCCCCGCCGCCGAGCCAGACGTTCACCGTTGCACCGACGTCGGCGAATTCACCGCCCTCGTGGATCTTGCCTGCGGCATTTCGCCCTTCCACATACGCGAGCAGCAGGGCGTACTCGCGGGAATGGTCCGTCGACTGCGTCGTCGGATCGCACCCGTGGTCGGACGTGACGATGAGGAGGTCGCCGGGCCGCAGCGCGTCGAGCAGATCGGGCAGCCGCCGGTCGAAGTCCTGCAGGCAGCGGTGGAAGTTGACCGGGTCGTTCCGGTGGCCCCAGAGCGTGTCGGTCTCGACGAGATTCGCAAAGACGAAGCCATCGTCGATCGTGCGCAACAGTTCCTCCGTCTTCTGAATGCCCTCGACGTTCGATCTGGTCAGGTGCTCCTCATCGATGTCGACGTGCGCGAAGATGTCGGGGACCTTCCCGACGCCGAAGACCTTGTGGCCGGCCGCACGCACCTGCGAGAGATAGTTCGGGCGCTTCGGCTCCAGCGAGAAGTCGTGGCGATTCGGGGTTCGCTCATACGAGCCCGGCTCGCCGGTGAACGGCCGTGCAATCACACGGCCGACGGCGTGCTTGCCGCTGAGGATCTCGCGGGCGACCCGACATCCGCTGTAGAGCTCCTCGAGCGGGATGGTGTCCTCGTGCGCGGCGATCTGGAAAACGGAGTCCGCACTCGTGTACACGATCCATTTGCCCGTTTTCTGGTGCTGTTCGCCAAGCTCCTGAATGATCTCCGTCCCGCTCGCCGGGCGGTTGCCGAGAACACCGCGTCCGGTCCGGTTCATGAAGGGGTCGATCACGTCGTCGGGGAAGCCCAGCGGATATGTCGGCATCGCGTGGGGCGTGACGACGCCCATCAGCTCCCAGTGTCCGGTCGTCGTGTCCTTGCCCTTCGAGCGCGTCAGCAACCGGCCGGCCACGGCCGGGGCACCCGGCTGCGGCGCGCAGCCCTCGAGCGGCTCCACGTTCCCGAGGCCGAGCGCCTCGAGAGTCGGCAGATCGAGGCCCCCGACGACCCGGGCGACGTTGGCCAGTGTGTTCGACCCTTCGTCGCCGAATTCGGCGGCATCCGGCAGGGCGCCCGCTCCGACGGCGTCCAGCACAATGACGCACGCACGCGGCACCGAGCTATCCTACTTTGGTGGAGACGGTGCTCGGACTCATCGGGATCGCGGCGTTCGTGACGTTCATCATCGCGCTCGCCGCAGGCGTCACATGGGTCGTCGTCAAGCTCTTCCCGGCGAAGACCCAGCAGCCCAACTAGACAGCAGAAAGCGGCAGAACGGCCGAAAGCGGCGTGTAGTCGAGCCCGTGGGCCTCGGCGACCGCCTCGTACGTCACCTTCCGATCGATCACGTTGACGCCCTTCGCGAGGCACGCATCTGAGACGACCGCGTCGCGCAGCCCATGGTTCGCGATCGCTTCCACGTAGGGCAGCGTTGCGTTGGTGAGCGCGTGGGTCGACGTGATCGGCACCGCGCCGGGCATGTTCGCGACGCAGTAGTGAATGATGTCGTCGACGAGGTACACAGGGTCCGCATGGGTTGTCGCATGTGACGTCTCGAAGCAACCGCCCTGGTCGATCGCCACGTCCACGACGACGGCGCCGGGCCGCATCGTCCCGATCATCTCGCGCGTGACCAGTTTCGGCGCCAGCGCGCCGGGGATCAGCACCGCTCCGATCACGAGGTCAGCCTGCGCGACGGCCTCACCCACCTCGAGGCTCGAGCTCATGAGGAGGGTGACTCGCCCTGAGAGGATTTCCTCGAGATGGCGCATGCGGTCGATCGAACGCTCCAGGATCGTGACCTGTGCGCCGAGGCCTAGCGCGATCACGGCCGCGTTGTAGCCGACGACCCCACCGCCGACGATCACAACTCTCCCGGGCGCGACACCGGGCACGGCTCCGAGGAGCAGCCCGCGACCCCCGAGCGGCTTTTCGAGAAAGTGCGCGCCTGCCTGCGGTGCGAGCCGGCCGGCGACCTCCGACATGGGCGCGAGCAGCGGCAGCGTGCGACCGACCTCGACGGTCTCGTAGGCGACTGCGGTGATTCCCGAGCGAACGAGTGCCTGGGTCAGCGGCTCGTCGGCCGCAATGTGCAGGTACGTGAACAGGATCAAGTCCTCGTGGAGCCGCTCGTACTCGGGCTCGATCGGCTCTTTCACCTTGAGGAGAAGGTCGCTCGACTCCCATACCTCGTCGACCGACGCGATTCGGGCGCCCACGCGCTTGTACTGCTCGTCCGCGAACGCGCTCCCGGCACCCGCTTCGGTCTCGACCGCGACCTCATGACCGTGGTTGATCAGCTCGAGCGCGCCGGCAGGTGTCAACGCGACGCGGTACTCGTCCGGCTTGATCTCTTTGGCAACGCCGATCCGCACGGGCGCGAAGCCTATCCACCGAGCAGGCGCATCGCCTCGGAGCCTGCGGCGTACGCCGCCGCGAAGTGCGCCGGATCCTCCGCCGCCCCGCGGCCCATGTGCGCCAGCGGGAGGCCTGCACACGCCTCGCGCCAGCCGTCGCCGTCGACGGTCGCGACGGACGTGACACTGTCTCCTGCCAGCTCGAGGACCGATCGTGTGTGATGCGACACACCGCGGTGACGCTCCCGCGCGTCGGCGTCCGAAACACGCTGCGCGAGAACTGCGCGTCCCCCGAGGGCCGATGCCACGTGCGCTGCTTCGGCGAGCGCGGTCGCCCCGTGACCGAAGCGCGTGCCCGTGCCTGTCAGCCCCGGCCCCACCGAGCAGACCGCGACCTCGGCCGTACCCGCTGCCCAGAGGAGGCCAGAGGCGATCGAGAGACACCGAACGTCGCCGCCGAAGCACGGAGCGACGGCTGCAGTTGCCTCGAGCAGCCCTCGGGCACGCAGGATGCGCAGCGCATCGGAGAGGGAGATCGCAAGCGCTCCTCCCTGCACCTGCACGTAGGCGACCCGCACGCCTGCGAGTGCCGCACACGCCGGCACGACCTGCGAGTGGACGGTGCAGAGGACGACCGGCAGTCCGTCGAGCTCGTCTCTCGGCGGAGCGTCCTCCTCCACATGTCTGACCGCCCATTGTCCCGGCGCGTACGGGAGTGCGATCACGTGGGCCCCGTCGTCGGGCGGAAGCTCGAGCCCGCGGGTCAGGTTCGCATACAGGATGTCGAAGCCGCCCGATCCGAGCTCGAGCTCGCGCGCCTCGACGTTCACCAATACGTCGTCGCCTTCCTCGACCTCCCCGGTCAGAGGTGGATACGCGACGCACGGCGTGCCGTCGACCTCGCAACGCACGAAGTCCGGGTGACGCTCGCCGACGCTCGAGACGCGTCCGCGCCTAAGCGAGAGCGGCATCGACCAGCGCCAGCGTCACGTCGACCATCGCCTCCAGGTCGGAGACAGCGATTCGCTCGGCCGGTGTGTGGATGTCGGTCATGCCGTTGGCGAGGTTCACGACCTGGAAGCCGCGGTTGTTGAACACGTTGGCGTCCGCCGCGCCGCCCGACAGCTCGTACCTCACCGAATGGCCGCAACGTTCGAGAGCGGCCGCGGCGAGCGCGACCGGGCGGTCGGTGCGCGCGAACTGGTAACCGCGATAGCTCTTCCGCGCCACCGTTGTCGCTTCGCACTCGGCGATGCCTGCGGCGAACGTCACGGCATCCTGCATCTCCTGCACCAGATCGGCGAGCCGCCGCTCGTCGTGCGAGCGTGCCTCGGCGACGAACGTGCACCACTCGGGGACGATGTTGGTCGCGGTTCCTCCCGAGATCATCCCGACGTTCGCCGTCGACACCTCGTCGACGCGTCCTAGTCGCATTTCGGAGATGGCGCGAGCGGCGGCGGCGATCGCCGAGCGTCCTTCGTCGGGATGCATGCCCGAATGCGCAGCCCGTCCGTGAAAGGTCACCTCGAGGGACTGAGAGAACGGCGCCCCGAGGATCACGGTGCCGATCGGCGCCGCCTGGTCGTAGACGTAGCCGATCCGAGCCAGCAGGCGCTCGTGATCGAAGGCCGCCGCACCTTCGAGCCCGACCTCTTCCCTCGGCGTGAACAGAAGCTCGATGCCGGCGTGCGGGCGGTTCTCGGCGAGCACGCTGCGTGTGGCATCGAGCATCGCGGCGACCGCCGACTTGTCGTCCGCGCCAAGGATCGTCCCCGCGGCATTTCGAACAGTCCCGTCCTCAACGACCGGCTCGATCGCGGCCGTCGGCGGCACCGTGTCCAGGTGTGCGCAGAAGAGCAATGGCTCGCCGGGTGCAGTGGCCTCGAGCTGCGCGTAGATGTTTCCAGCGTTCGAGCCGATCGCCGGGCCTGCGTCGTCCTCGTCAGCCGCGAGGCCGCAATCGCTTAGGTATTCGAGGACGAGGTCGGCAACGGCCCGCTCGTCACCGGGAGGGCTCGGCACCGCGGCGAGCTCGGTGAAGAGATCGAGAACGTCCGACGGCACCGGCGCTATACGACTTCGGCGTGCGTGCGTGCGCGGGCGCGGTCGTGTGCCGCAGACACGAACCCGAAGAACAGCGGCGCCGGGCGCGTGGGACGCGACTTGAACTCGGGATGGAACTGGGAGGCGACGAACCAGGGATGGTCGGCGAGCTCCACGATCTCGACGAGGCGGCCCTCCTGGAAGGTCCCGCTGATCACGAGGCCGCGCTCCACGAGCTGTGGCCGGTAGGCGTTGTTGACCTCGTACCGGTGGCGGTGCCGTTCGGCGATCATCTCCTCGTCGCCGTAGACGTCGCGCGCGCGGGATCCCTCGGCCAGCTCCACCGCCTGCGCCCCAAGCCGCATCGTGCCACCGAGATCCTCGATCTCCTTCTGCTCGGGGAGGAGGTCGATCACCGGATGCGGCGTCTCGGGGTCCATCTCGGTCGAGTTCGCGCCGTCGAGCCCGGCGACGTGACGCGCGAAGTCCGAGACGGCGACGTGCATGCCGAGGCAAATCCCGAGGTACGGGATCCCGTCCTCCCGCGCCACGCGGCAGGCGAGCACCTTGCCCTCCCACCCGCGAGAGCCGAAGCCGCCGGGAACGAGTACTCCGTCGACGTCGGCCAGCTCTTCGCGCGCTTCGTCGATCGTCATCTCCTCCGCGTCGACCCACCGCACGTGCACGCGGCAACCGGTCGCGATCCCGGCGTGCTTGAGCGCTTCGTGGACCGAGAGGTACGCGTCGTGCAGCTTGACGTACTTTCCGACCAGCGCGATCTCCACCAGGGAGTCGCGCTCGTTGATGCGCTCGGTCAGCTCGAGCCACTCCTCGAGGTCGGGCGGCGGGGCGTCGATCGTCAGCTTGCGGCAGACGAGCTCATCAAGGCCCTGCTCGTGCAGCGCAATCGGGACGAGATACACGTCGGGGACGTCGGGGTTCGTGATGACTGCGTCGACGTCGACGTCTGCGAAGAGCGCGATCTTCTCGCGGATCTCTCGCTGCAACGGCTCGGTCGAACGGCACACGAGCACGTCGGGGTGGATGCCGATGCGGCGTAGCTCATTCACCGAGTGCTGGGTCGGCTTCGTCTTCAGCTCGCCGGCGGTCTCGATGAACGGGACGAGCGTGACGTGGACGTAGAGGACGTTCTCCGGGCCGGCCTCGCGGCGGAACTGACGGATCGCCTCGAGGAACGGAAGCGACTCGATGTCGCCGACCGTTCCACCGATCTCGGTGATCACCACATCGGTGTCGGTCGCCTCGGCGACCGAGCGGATGCGCGACTTGATCTCGTTCGTGATGTGCGGGATCACCTGAACCGTGGAGCCGAGGTATTCGCCCTTCCGCTCCTTGCGCAGCACGCGATCCCAAACGGCACCCGCCGTGTGGTTCGCGGCGCGGGACAGGTTCTCGTCGATGAAGCGCTCGTAGTGGCCGATGTCCAGGTCGGTCTCGGCGCCATCCTCGGTCACGAACACCTCACCGTGCTGGAACGGGCTCATCGTGCCGGGATCGACGTTGATGTACGGGTCGAACTTCTGCACCTGCACCTTGAGCCCGCGCGCCTTCAGCAGGCGCCCGAGTGATGCAGCCGTGATGCCCTTGCCGAGCGACGAGACGACGCCACCGGTCACGAAGACGTACTTCGTGCTCATGGCCTCCCCCACGCGTCGACCTCGCGGACACCCGGCGTGCGCTCGATCAGCGCTCCGAGCGACATCCGTTCACCGAGGGCGGTCAACGCGGCGAGCCCTCCGATCGCCAGCCAACGCCGTCCGCCCGTGAAACGACTCACGGAACACAAGCCTAGCAGCGCACCCAGTGCGTTCGCTCCCGCGTCTCCGAGCATCGCCATCTCGCGGAGATCGTAGGGTGCGATCAGGACAGCGGCGGCGAGCGGTGCATCGAGCAGCGCGGCCGCGACGAGGTACGCCTTGATCGCCCGTCCCGGCTTCGTGTCGAGCTGGTTGAGCGCGTTCGCGGCGAGCCCGACCAGGATGCCCCCGGAGACCGACCGCGTCCGCACGAGGCCGTACAGCGGAATCCCCGCGAGCTTGAGGACACCGGTCGTCGATCCCGCCCGCAGGTGAGCGACGAAGCCGCGCTCGGGGCCCGACCAGAGATCGTCGGCCAGGCCGATCGCCGCGACCGCCGGCTCGTGAACCGCGGCCAGCCAGCCGACGACCGGTAGCCGCAGGCCGCGGTGGTTCAGGCGTAGCGGGCCTGCAGCCAGCAGGAGGTCGACGAGTTGTCGCCCGCGGTGGGCAAACCCACGCACGTCGCGGCCGGTCGCTCGATGCGTCAGGTCGAGCTCGATCTCGAGGACCGCCACCCCCGCGCGTGCAGCGTCGATCGTCATCCGCGTCTCGGCCCCGAAACCGGGCGCGAGCGGAAAGACCGCCGAACGGGCGGCGGCGTCGAGCGCCCGCTGGCCCGAGAGCGGCTCCGACACCTCGAGCCCCGTTCGCAGCCTGATCAGAGACGCCGCGACGGTCCTGGCGATGCCGAGCCCGCCGCCGCGACGCCGTGCGAACCGGGCCACGCGCAGACCTTGTCCGGCGAGCAACGGGGTCACGTCTCCGTCCACATCGGCGTCGACGAGCAGGAGCGAGCCCGGAGGGGCGACTCGTTCGGCGTCCGACAGTGCCTGCCCCTTCCCTCGACGCGGCAACCGAACGATCTCGGCTCCGCTCCCCTCCGCACAGGCGGCCGTGGCGTCGCGGGAACCGTCGTCCGCCACGATCACACGCGCGTCCGGAATCCGCTCCCGGAGGCGCTGAACCGTGCCCGCGATCGTGTCCTCCTCGTCGCGGGCCGCGATGAGGATCGTGATCGGCTCCGGCGTCTTCACCCGGCGGGCTCGATCTTCGGCAACAGCGCGTCCGCGGTCGGCTTCACCCCGTAGCTGCCCTCCGGCGCCCCGGCAAGAAGCAGGGCGAGGGCGAGCTTCCCCGGCGGTGTGTCGATGTTGTCCACCGTGGAGAGCCCGGAGACGTTCTGCCAGTACGGGACGAGCGAGGGATCGGCCGAGGACCGCTCGACCGCGACCACGGGGACGCCGGTGACCGTGAAGCCGCCGATCAGACCGGCGATGAATCGGCCCGTCGCCGGATCGGGCAGCGGCGAGCGCTCGACGATCACAACACCGTCGACCGGCCTCGACGCCGCACCGCGCTGCTCGTCGACGAGCAGCGAGGCGACGCGGTCGGCCACCGGCGTCGCACCACGCGTGACCCATTCCTGCGCAAGCTCGTGCCCAATGTCCGGCAAGGTGCTAAAGCCGCTCTTGCCCTGAAGCGCCTGCCGCAGCGGCTGCAGCGTGACCGGTTCCTTGATCGCGCGGTAGAAAGCGGTCGTCGCGCCGGCGTCGCTGAGTGTCTGCGTCACATCTGCGCCGGAGGCTCCCGCGTTGGAACCGATCACGATCACCGCAATCCGAAGGTGTGCAAGCCGGTTTGCGACGAGCATCGGATAGGTGTCCTCGACGAACGCCTGGGCTGCCTGTCCCTGCTGGCCGAGCAGCGCCTTCTCGGCGGTGAGCCCGTCGACCCGGGTCTGCAACGCAGTGATCCGACTCTCGAAATTGCGCCGTTCCGACTTGTCGACGAACCCGCGACCCGAGATACCGACGCCGACGAGGATGCCCACGATCAGCGCGATGAACACGGCACAGAGCGAGGCGATGTGGTAGCGGATGTCGAGCATGCGGGCCTACAGGGTGGCAGCAGTCTGCAGGAGGCCGTAGAGCCGTCCGAGTGCGCGTGCGGGCGAGCCCCGGCTGACGGACACGGTGACGCGAGTTCGCTCCGGCCCGACCGCCGCCAGAGAGACCTCTGCGTCGAGCTTGGGCGAGAGAACGGGCCACGCGAACCGCTCGTACGGTTCGACGACGCGCACGAGCAGCGTCGTCTCGCGCGAGCGCCTGCCGAACGGCTCGGCGACGAACGCCCACACGTCGGCGCGTGCGACGAGGAGCTCGCGATCTGCCCTTCTCACAGCAGCGTGCGGACGGTGTCCTCGATCAGGCTGCGGAGGGCGGGCGAGGCGAGGACGGCAACGACCATCGCGAGCAGGCCGACCAGCGTGAGGACGACGAGCGGCAGGAGCCCGACGCGAGGAGTGACGAGCCTGGACACGCCCTTTGCGTCGATCAGGATCTCGCCGACCTTGAGCCGGGTCACGAAGGTCGAAGACATCCCCTCGCGGTCGCGCTCGAGGAACTCGATCAGGTTGAAGTGCGTGCCCACGGCGACGATCAGTTGCGCGCCCTTTTCGAAGGCGACCAGGAAGGCGACGTCCTCGCTGATCCCGGGGACCGACACGGTCTGGAAAGGAATCCCGAGGGCCCGCAGGCGCTCGGCCCCCGGGGCGTCGCCTTCCGAGTACGCGTGCACGACCACTTCTGCGCCGGAGCGGAGCGCGCCGTCCGAGACGGAGTCCATGTCGCCGACGATCAGGTCGGGCTTCCAGCCGGCCTCGATGATCGCGTCCGCACCGCCGTCGACGCCGATCAGGACCGGCCGGTAGTTGCGGACGTACGTGCCGACCATCCGGAGATCGCGCTTGTGTCCCGGCCCGCGTGCGACGACAAGGGCGTGTCGATCACGCAACCGTGTGCGCAGGTGCGGCAGCTCGACAGGTTCGGTCAGCAGCCGGCCCTCGTCCCGGAGGTAGAGCAGCGTGTTCTCCGCGAACGACTGCAGCGCCTCGGTGACGCGGGCGCGCTGATCGTCGAGCGCTCGCGTGAGCCCGTCCACGGCCAGGACGTTCCCGGTGGCCAGGCACGTTCCGTTCCGGTAGAGCCCAGCGCCTCGAACGGACAAGAGCTCGCCGTCCGACACCTTCTCGAAGAGATCCGCCCCGGGAGCGTCGATCAGCCGCACGCCGCTGCGCACGAGCTCGAGCGGGCCGGGGTTTGGGAACCGGCCGGTCTGGCTCGGGGCGACGTTGACGACGACGCGAACACCCGATTCGACGAGCTCCTCCGCCGACACGCGATCGAGGTCGGCATGGTCGATGATCGCGACGTCGTCCGGCCCGAGGCGCTTGGTCAAGTCCTTCGTACGTCGGTCGAGCCGCGCATAGCCCTTGAACTCGACAAAACTCACGTCCCGAGTCTAGGAGACTAGATGTCCCGAGTCCGAATCTCGGCTCCCCGACTGGTTTACGCAGCGGACCGTCCCGCCCCATCGACCAACCCGTCGACGCTGCGCGCCCGGTCCGCCTCATGCCTGGCGGGCCGGGCCGCGCGCACCGGGGCTGCTTACGTGCCGTCGAGGAGTGCAGAAAAAGTGGAGGCCCGCCGTGGCGGGCCTCCCGGTGCTTTCAAGCTGTTCGGCAGCCGAGGTTCAGCAGCCGAGCGTGGCCATGGCGTCTTTCGCCTGCGTGGTGAACGACGCCGCCTGCGCAGACGTGAGCGTCTTTCCGGCCTGCGCCTTCACCTGGTTGAGGAACGCGCCGAGCGTTCCGCACGCATCGGCCTTGTCGTTCGCCGCGACGTAGCCCTGGATCTGCTTCACCTTGTCGGCCAGGCTCGTGCCGGGGCCTTTCCCGGTGACCGAAGCGAGGAGAGCATTGAGCTGCAGATCGATCGTCGGGGTGAGCACGGCGGAGATGTTCAACAGGAACCCGGGATACGCGGCCGCGGTGAACGTGTCACCGGCGGCTGGCTCGTCTCCGGGGTTGGACGGATTGAGGAATCCGTTGTCCACTGGGTCGGTGATGCAGGACGCGTCGATGTTCGCCCAGAAGCCCAACAGATCGCCCGGCTGCACCCGTACGTTGGCGGCGAAGGTATTCAAGACGCTTGGAGCAAGCGAGTCGACCGGAGACGTGGCCACAACCATGTAGGTGTCAGTAGCCCCGGTCGGGCGAGCAACCATCATGCTCATCAAGCCACCGAGGCTGCCTGCATAGGTGCTCCATGAGGTGATCGTCCACTGCCCGGCCGGGACGATAAAACTCGCTCCCGACGCGACGCCCGTCTGAAAGTCGTACTCATCGGTCACTCCCGTGCCGAAGCCTGAACCACACAGGTAGTTGGCTGTGGAACTCGTCTGGCCAATCGTCACCGTCGAAGCCGACGCACCACTAGCGAGAACCATTGCGAACAGCGTGACGAACAGCAGCCCCAGCCGCACACGGCCAGAGCGCGGAACCCATCCACTCATCTCGTCCCTCCTGCCTAAGTTCGCGCAGACCGACTGGCCTGCACGTCGACCGCGTCCACGAGGGAGGAGAACGCTGGCGTCACGGAGGCCCGCAGCGGGGCCAAACCTCAGAGTCGTGAGCGGAAGCCAGCCCCGCGCCTCCATCCAACCCCAGACGGTCAGACAAGTCAATCGGCGAAGCACATCCGAGGACCTCCGTTAGAGCGGGTGACCGCGGGCAGGCCTGCGCGCGGTCACCCTCGACACCCAACCCTGTGACGGAGGTTTAGCGTCGTGCCTCCAAAGTAGGAGGGGTCTCGGTGTCACGGTATGACCTCGCTAGGTCAAACCTTCAATGGCGGTAGGTAGCAGTTCAGGGAGTAATTGACGCCGATGTGTCATTGCTGGCGAGCTGCGCAGACGGCACCGTGACAGCTCCTACTGCGAACCTGCGGGCCCGCCGCAACGCTCTCGGTAGGAGATACACGAGAACGGCTCGACCTGTAGGGATCCCCCTCCCTTCGGTCGGGCCTTCTCTCTTCACGTAGCCCTGCACTGCTTCACGGTGCGAGACGGCGGTGCGGGGCGGTGTAGCGCGAGACGGTCGCTGCAGCCTAGGAGACTCAGGTTCAGCGTTCGAGCGACGCGAGGAACTCGGCCCCGCCGAGCATGCGCTCGACCTCGTCGCGACGCTGCGCGTCGTCGAGCGCTTCGATGTGAGTCCGCGTCGGATCGCCGACGGCCTTCTCGACCCGGAAGTGCTTGTCGGCAGCGCTTGCAATCGGCGGTAGGTGCGTGATCGTCACGACCTGTGCGCGCTCTGCGAGCCGCCGGAGGGTGTCGGCGACGGCATGCGCAGTGGTGCCGCCGACGCCCGCGTCGATCTCGTCGAAGACGAGGGTCTCCCCGCCGGCGACCGCCGCGAGCGCGAGCGCGATCCGCGAGAGCTCGCCTCCCGAGGCGGTCTCCGACACGGGAGCGAAGGGCAACCCTGCGTTCGGGCGAATCAGGAAGACAGCCTCGTCGGCCCCGGACGGGCCTGGCTCGCGGCGCTGCACTTCGACGCGGAACTCGCCGTCGCCGAGGCCGAGCCCGGTCAGCTCCGCGGCAACGGCAGCTGCGAACCCGTCCGAGGCGGCCTCGCGCCCGGCCGTCAACTGCCCGTGAAGCCGGACGACTTCGCGCTCGGCCGCCGCCAGCTCCGCCGCTGCGGCCTCGGCGGGGTCGTGGCCCTCGTCGAGAGCCTCCAGCTCGGCGCGCGCCGCTTCGCCGTGCCTGATCAGCTCCGCGAAGGTCTCGGCGCGGAACCGACGCCGCAGGTCGGCGAAGCGGTCGAGCTCGGCCTCAACGTGCTCGAGCCGTCCCGGCTCCGCGTCGAGTGAGGCGAGGAAGCTGCGGAGCTCGGAGGCAGTCTCTCGCAGCTGCAGCTCGGCCTGGCGCAGCACGTCGCCCGCCGCCTGCAGCTCGGGCGCGAGGTGCTCGACCGGATGAAGCGCGCCCTCCGCCGCGGCGACGAAGTCCGATGCGCCGTCGCCGTCGTCCGGAGCGAGCGCCGAGATGCCTCCCGCAGCCCCGGCTGCCAGCTCGGTGAGGTGGCGAAGCCGCTCGCGCTCTGAGCGGAGCTCGTCCTCCCGGCCCGGATCGAGGCCCGCGGTGTCCTCGGCGAGCGCCCGCAGCTCGATCAGCCTGGCCTCGGCGGAGGCTGCATCGTGCGTCAGGGCCTCATGCCGCTTCCGGGCAGCCTGTACGCGCTTCCACGCCTCACGCGCATCGTGTGTCGCCACTTCCGCGTAGCGGTCGAGGGCCTCGAGCCGGTACGACGGCCGCGCGAGCCTGCGCTGCTCGAACTGCCCACTCATCGCGATCAGCGCTTCGGCGGCGGCGGCGACGTCCTCGCGGGCGGCCGCACGTCCCCACGCGTAGGCGCGTGTACGTCCGTCGGCGAACACCCGGCGCGCCAGCACGAGCACGTCCTCGCCCTCGGGCCGAAGATCGGCGAGCGGGCCGAGCTCGTCGTCAGACGCTGCGTCGAACTCCGCCTCGACGTAGGCCTCCTCGGCGGCCGCACCGATCAGGGCGCTGTCGCCGCGCGCGCCGAGCAGCAGCCCGAAGGCGCCCGCGAGGATCGTCTTCCCGGCACCAGTCTCCCCCGTGATCGCGTTCAGGCCAGGGTGCAGCTCGAGCTCGGCGTCCTCGATCAGCACCAGGTTCGTGATCTGCAGGCGGCGCAGCATCTCGCCGAATGCTACGGAGCGGGCCTGCCGGTGCTCATCGGCCGAAGGTGGCGGCGTACCGGCCGAAGAACGTCACTTCGGGCAGGGTCGCGAGCAGGCTCCGGTCCGCAGCGAGCTGCACCGATGCGCTGGCCCCCTCGGGCAGCGGGCCGACGGGTTGGCCGTCGGCGAGCACCGTCGCATCGAGACCGAGCGTCCTGTTCGTGATCACGAGCTCGGGGCCGCGCGGCACGACGAGCGGCCGGATGTGCAGCGTGTGCGGCGCAACGAACGTCAGGACCATCGCGTCGATCCCCCAGACGAGCACGGGTCCGCCGTTCGAGAGGTTGTAGGCGGTCGAGCCTGCCGGCGAGGCGCAGATCAGGCCGTCGCACGGCTGGACGCCGAGCTCCTCCCCGCCGATCGCATAGCCCAGCTCGACCATCCGGCCGAGCGTTCCGCCGGCGACGACGACGTCATTCACAGCTACGCGCCGCGCGTCCCCGAGTGACACCTCGAGGGTCGAGAGCTCGACCACGCGGTACTCGCCGGCGAAGACGCGCCGCACACCGTCCTCCAGCTCGTCGGCGCGGACGGCGGTGAGGAACCCGACCCGCCCGTAGTTCACGCCGATTACGGGCACGCCGGTACCGAGGAACCGTGTAAGCGCACGCAGCATCGTGCCGTCACCGCCGAGGACGATCGCGACATCCGGCTCCGTGTCGCCCGACTCGTCGAGAACCAGCTCGACCCCACTTGCCGAGGCGACCGACTCGAGACGCTGGAGCGCGCTCGCGACGGCACTGCCTTGGCCGTTTGTCACGACCGCTGCCCTCCTAACCGAGGGCATCGGCGATCCAGCGGTCGAGCTCGGCGGGGATGACGGCATGCGGTCGATCGACGAGGTGCAGGACGAACTCGCGGTTTCCCTTCGGTCCGGGAAGGCCGGAGTCTACGACCCCGCTCGGCTCGCCTCCTTCGCTGACGAGCGCCTCTGCGACCTCCCGTATGACGCGGGCCTGCACGGCCGTGTCGCGAACGACACCCTTCGGCGCCTCGGCCCGTCCGGCTTCGAATTGCGGCTTCACGAGCACGAGCGCCTGCCAACCCGGCGCGGCGAGCCTGAGGGCGGGAGGCAAGGCAAGACTGGCCGAGATGAACGAAACGTCGCAGGTGACGAGCTCGGGCGGGAACGGCAGCCCGGTGATCGATCGGGCGTTCACACGCTCGAGCACGGTGACCCGCGGGTCATGCCGAACGCGATCGTGGAGCTGCCCGTAACCGACGTCGAGCGCGATTACACGGGCAGCGCCTCGCTGGAGCAGGACGTCCGTGAACCCACCGGTCGACGCGCCGACGTCGAGGCAGTCGAGACCACCGACGTCGACTGCGAACGCGTCGAGCGCGTGGGCGAGCTTGTGCCCGGCCCGCGAGACGTACGGCGGAGGCGCGACGACCTCGAGCTCGATGTCCGCCGCGACCTGCTCGCCCGGCTTCGAGTGTCCGGGCACGAGCCCGGCGAGCACGAGCGCCTGTGCCTGCGTGCGCGACTCCGCGAGACCGCGCTCGACGAGCACGACGTCAAGCCGCTGCTTCGACACCCGCCTGCCACCGACCCCTCGAGCCGTTTCTGATTGCCCAGACGCTGGGCCGGCCGATGATCACGACGTGCTCGAGAAGACGAGGCGGAAGTTGCGCTCGGCGAGCCCCCCGAAAGCGTCCTGCGAGCTCCACCACGGAAGGCTATTCGCCGGGGCGTACGAGCCCGGTCTCGTACGCGAGCACGACCGCCTGCACGCGATCGCGCAGGCCGAGCTTCGAAAGGATCCGGTTGACGTGCGTCTTCACCGTCGCGCCGCTGACGAAGAGGTCGCCGGCAATCTCCGCGTTCGAGCGGCCGCGGCCGATCAGTGTGAGCACCTCGAGCTCGCGCTCGGTGAGGCCGCCGAGACGTTCCGTCGAAGCCTCGCCCGGAGGCGGACGGCGAACGAAGTCCTCGACCAGCCGGCGCGTCACGCTCGGCGCCAGGAGCGCCTCGCCCGCGGCGACGGTCCGCACGGCGTCGACGAACTGCGTCGGCGGCGCTGACTTGAGCAGGAAGCCGCTCGCACCCGCCTTCATCGCGTCGTAGACGACGCGATCCTCGTCGAACGTCGTCAGCACCAGCACGCGAGCCTCGGGTCGGTCGCCGACGATCGTCCGCGTCGCGGCGATGCCGTCCACCTCGGGCATGCGAACGTCCATCAGTACGACGTCGGGGTGCAGCCGCGCCGCCTCCTCGATCGCCGCGCGGCCATCGCCGGCCTCGCCGACGACCTCCATGTCGTCTTGCGCGTCGACGATCAACCGGAATCCACTCCGCACGAGCGCCTGATCGTCGACCAGGAGCACCGAGATCACGCGCCGCCTCCGAGCGGCAGCCGCGCGCTGACGGCGAACCCTCCGGTGTCGCGGGGACCTGCCGCGAACGTGCCGCCGAAGACGCCGATACGTTCGCGCATCCCGACCAGTCCGTGGCCGCCGTCCTTCTTGTCACTGCCTGCCCCGTCGTCGGCAACCTCGATCGTCACGTCGCGTTCGCCGTAACGCACCGTGACCGTGGCCGTCGCGCTCCCGGCGTGCTTGAGCGCGTTGGTCAGCGCCTCCTGCACGACACGGTATGCAGACAGGTCGACGCCGAGCGGAAGCGTGCGCGGCTCGCCTTCGATCCGGACCTCGACGGGCAGCCCTGCCTCCCGCACCTGTTTGACCAGACGGTCGAGGTCGGCCAGACCCGGTTGTGGTGCGAGACCGATCTCGTCGTCGTCCTCGCGGAGCATCCCGACCAGTCGCTTCATCTCGACCAGCGCCTGGCGGCCGGTCTCCTGCACCGCGCGTACCGGCTCGAGCGCGCGGGCCGGATCGCGCTTGAGCATCTCCTCGGCGGCGCCTGCCTGCACCGTCATCACCGACACCGAGTGCGCGATCACGTCGTGCAGCTCGCGGGCGATCCGCGCCCGCTCGACGACCACCGCCTCGCGCTGCTCGAGCTCGAGGCGCTGCGCACGGGCCTCTGCTGCCTGGAGGCGGCGCGTTCGCGCGCCGAAGGCGATCCCGAGCACTTCCAGGCGTCGCGACGAGCGCGCCGACCCACGGAAAATCGGTGCCCTCGTAGTGGTCGGTGCCGCGCAACACGTCGACGCCCATCGCGATCCACATGCCGCAGACGAGGATCGTGAGGCCGAGCACGGCCCGGCGACCGGGTCTCGTACGCGCCGATCGCCCAGGAAACGAAGAAGATGCCGACCACCGGGCCGACCGCCGTGTGGAGGCTCATGCCGACGGCGGCCTGCAGGATCGCCATCGAGACGATCGCGATCCCGACCAGGATCGGATACCGACGCCGCCAGTAGAGCGCGCTGCAGCCGAGCGCCATCAGCGGCGCCGTGATCCAGATCGGCTCCAGGCGCTCGACGAACACCTCGATCACGCTCCACGTCCCGATCACGAGCGCAATCAGCGCGTCGAACGCACGGCTCCGCGCGGACAATGCCACTCGTCCAAATTAGCGCCGCACCGTCCGGATCGCATCAACCCCGAGTTGGCGTCGGTTCAACCCCCGCGCCGATTCCGTTCTGCGCCGGGGGCTCTACCGTCGCTGCGACACCACTCGACAGGGAGGTTCCCCGTGAATCCGCTCTACAGGACGATGATCGGAACTGCAGGGCTCGGCGCCGTGCTGCTCGCGATCAGCGCCGTGTTCAAGAACGACGAGCACGGGATCAAATCGGTGCTCGGCGGGATCGGCTGGTTCGGCTTCACGATCTGTGTGCTGGCCTTGATCGTGCTGGCGCTCGTCGCGCTCGGCCGCAGCGTTTTGCGCCGGACGTCGGAGGCCTAAATGGTTCGTGCGGCGAGGTCGTCGACGATCGCGCCGAGCACGCCCGTGTCCGCGTCGATCGGCCCGAGTTGTGCGTGGGCGCGCTCAGCCGCCTCGTCCGCGAGGCGGCGGGCGCCGTCCTCGCCGACGTCGAGCACGTACCCGTCGCCGTCGAGCAAGTCGTCGACGACCTGGAAGAGAAGGCCGAGCTCGGCTGCGAACGCGCGCCAGGGCTCGCGGTCGGCCCGTGCCACGTCGCCGACGGCGAGCGCGCAGCCGACGGCCGCCGAGAACAGCGCGCCCGTCTTCAGGCGGTGCAGGTCGTCGCGATCTCCCTCGCCTCGCAGGTCGAGCCACTGGCCGCCGATCATCTGCAGGGTTGCACCGACGAGCTCGCGGGCGACGTCGGCCGACGGGTACGTGAGCGCGAGGCGGAAGGCCTCGGCGAGCAGCGCGTCCCCGGCCAGGATCGCCTCGGCCTCGCCGAACTGGGCCCACACCGACGGCTCGCCGCGACGTTCGCGGTCGTCATCCAGAGCGGGCAAGTCGTCGTGGACGAGCGAAAACGAGTGGACGAGCTCGACCGCAGCTGCGGCCGGCAGGAGGGTCTCGATCGGCAGCCCGAGCGCGTCTCCCGTCGCCAGGCAGATCACCGGCCGCACGCGCTTGCCGCCGATCGCGTAGTGGACCGGCTCGGCGAGGCCGCCCAGCTCCGGGGTCAGGCTCAGCTCGTCGAGGTAGTTCTCGACGAGCGCGCGCAGCTGTTCAGGCCGCAGGGACATCCGGCCCCGGCGGCGCGGCCGCTTCCGTCTCGGCCGCTCGTTTCGCGCGTTGAAGCTCGGCCTCGACCTCCTTCGCGAGATCGGCGAGCTCCTGAAGGATCGCGACCGCGCGCTCGGGGTCGTCCGTTTGCTCGAGCTGCGCCCGTGCGGACTCGAGACGCGCCAGCAGATTCTCGGCATTCGCGAGCGATTGCTCTGAGGTCATGCAGCCTCCTCCCGTTGGATTCGACCCAGGATGCCGTTGACGAGCTTCGCAGCGTCGTCGGACGCGTAGCGCTTCGCGAACGCGACCGCCTCGTTGATCGCCACCTCCGCCGGAACATCGCCCGTCTCGAGCTCGTGCACAGCGACCCGCAAGGCGCTCCGCTCCACTACGCCGAGGCGGTCGGCCGTCCACCCTTCGGCAGCGGCCGTGATCCGCACGTCGAGTGCCGGTGCGCGAGCAGCGACCGTCTCGGCGACGCCACGGGCCCAGGGGTCGATCTCGCCCGCGTATTGAGAGCCGATCTCCTGTCCGGAGAGATCCCACTGATAGAGCAGGAAGAGCGCCTGCCTGCGCGCCTGCCGCCGCGAGACGCCTGTCATGCCGCCACCCGCCGCAGCGCCTCGAGCGTCGACGTCGTGTAGTTGCCGCTTCGAAACTCCTCGCTCGCAAGCACTTCGAGAGCGACCTCGCGGGTGGTCGGGATGCCCTCGATGGACGTCTCCCTGAGCGCCCGTTCGGCACGAGCGATCGCCGATGCGCGGTCGACGTCCCACACGACGAGCTTGGCGATCATCGAGTCGTAATACGGCGAGATCGTCGAGCCGGACTCCACGAAGGTGTCGACCCGCACTCCCGGTCCCAGGGGCGGTCGAAAGGTCTCGACCCGGCCGGGGGCCGGCCGGAAGTCGGCATCGGCATCCTCGGCGTTGAGGCGGATCTCGATCGCATGGCCTGCGCGCGCCGCGCGCCCGGTGGCGGCGAGCGGCTCCCCGGCCGCCACACGAAGTTGCTCCCGAACCAGATCGACGCCCGTCACCAGCTCGGTCACGGGATGCTCGACCTGGAGACGCGCGTTCAGCTCGATGAAGTAGAAGTTGCCGCTGTCCGGTCCGAGCAGGAACTCGAAGGTGCCCGCATTGCGGTAGCCCACGGCCCGGCAGGCGCGCTCGGCCGCCGACTCCATCTCGGCGCGCAGCTCGTGCGTCAGCGCCGCAGAGGGCGACTCTTCGATCAGCTTCTGATGACGTCGCTGAATCGAGCACTCGCGCTCGCCGAGCGTGAGGACATTGCCCTGCTCGTCGCACAGGACCTGGATCTCGACGTGCCGCGCCGGCACGAGCGCCTTCTCCACGTAGAGCGTCGAATCGCCGAACGCCGCCTCCGCCTCGGACGCCGCCGTCCCGAACGCATCCTCGAGGTCCTCTCCGGCGTGGACGAGCCGCATCCCCTTGCCTCCGCCACCGGCGCTCGCCTTCAGCAGCACCGGGTAACCGATTTCGTCGGCCGCGCTGCGCGCGGCGGAGATCGACGTCGACCCGTCGGTGCCGGGGACAGTCGGCACGTCGGCGGCGCGCATCGCTTCTTTCGCGGCAATCTTGTTCCCCATCGTCGCCATCACGTCCGCGGGCGGCCCGACGAAGACCAGGTCGCTGTCGACGCAGGCCGAGACGAACGCCGGGTTCTCGGCGAGGAACCCGTACCCTGGGTGGACCGCTTCGCACCCGGTCGTCGCGGCGGCGGCGACCACGCTCGGGATGCGCAGGTAGCTCTCGGCAGCAGCGGGCGGGCCGACGCAGACCGCGTGGTCGGCCATCCGGACGTGGAGGGAGTCCCGGTCGGCCGTCGAGTAGATCGCGACGGCCTCGATCCCGAGCTCGTGCAGCGACCGGATCACGCGAACCGCGATCTCGCCCCGGTTCGCCACGAGCACGCGGCTGAACATCTAGAAAGCGTCGAGCGGGCGGCCGTTGACGCGCTCGAGTTCGAACAGCAGCTGACCGTACTCGACGGGCTCGGCGTTCTGGGCGTGGATCGCCCGAACGATGCCCTCGACGTCCGCCTTGACCTCGTTCATGAGTTTCATCGCCTCGAGTATGCAGAGCGTCTGCCCAGCCTCGACGGGATCGCCCTCGCTGACGAACGGCGCCGCGCCCGGCCCCGGCGCGCGGTAGAAGGTGCCGACCATCGGGCTCTCGACGCGCACGAGCTCCTCGGCGGCGGGAAGCAGCGCCGCCTCGTCGGGAGCGGTGCCCAGACCGGGGTCGCCGTTCGGGAGCGCTGGCGCATCGAGCGTCCGCCGGACGCTCACGCGCATGCCATCCTCCTCGATCGTGATCTCGCCCACACCGGTCTCCTGGACGATGCGCACGACCTCACGGATCCGCTCCGCACGTGCGCGGTCGACGCCGCCTGCGGCGAGCGACTCGTCTCCACTCGAGCGCTGGCGGATCGCGTGGAGCAGCGACTCCGCCTCCTCGCCGAACAACGCGAGCAGGAGCAGCTCCTCTTCGCTCGCCGCGAGCCCGTCGGCCTCCTCGCGCAGGGCGTCGAGGTCGACCGGTTCGTCCTGCGCAACGCCGTCGAAGAGCTCGGCGGCGCGGGTGAGCGCCGGGTCGACGGGCCCCGGCGTCCGGCCGAACCGACCGAGGACGAGATCGCGCAGCTCGTCGACCGTCGTCGAGTAGCGATTCGCGCTGAGCACGTTCAAGAGCGCCTGCGATGCGACGATCTGGCCGATCGGGGCCGCGAGCGGCGGCGAACCGATCTCGCGCCGGACCCGGTCGACCTCGACCAACACCTCGTCCAGCCGATCGCCGGCGGCCTGGCTTCGCAGCTGCATCTCGAGCGCTGCGACGAGCCCGACCGGAAGCTTGTTCTGGGCCGCGCGGACAGCGATGCGTGGCGCAAGCGGCGCGACCGGCTCGTCGCCGATGTGCTCGTCGACGAGGTCGGCCGCTTCCCACAGCCGTGCGAGGTCGATGCCGGTGTCGAGTCCGAGCCCGGCAAACGCCTGTGCCGCCGCCTCCCCGGACACGCGGTGGAGCGATAGCGCCACCGGGTACACGGCCGTCCCGATCAGGTCGGCGCCGGCGCGAGCCGCTTCGATCGCCGCAGCAAGCGCCGTGCCGCCGGCTCCCTGTGCGTAGAGCCCCACCGGCAGCCCCGAGATCTCGCGTAGCTCCGCCGTCAGCTCACTCGCGCGATGCGGCTGCAACAGCGCGGCCGGATCGTGGAGCAGGATCCGCGCCGCACCGAGCTCGGGCAGCCGCTGCGCTGCTGCGACGAGCGCCTCGCGCCGCCCGCTGCCATACAGCAAGCCCGCGTCGAACTCGCAGCCGGCGTTGACGATCGCCTCGGCGGCCTCGCGCAGGTTGTCGACGTCGTTCAGCGGATCATGGAGGCGAAACACGTCGATCCCGCTGTCGGCGGCGCAAGCGACGAACCGACGTGCAAAATCGCCGCCCACAGGACGTGACCCGACGAGGAAGCGCCCGCGCAGCGCAAACGCGAGCGGCGTCTTCACGCGAGCTTTCAGCGCCCGGATCCGGGCCCACGGGCTCTCCACGCCGCGGTGCACGGCGCTGTCGAACACGCCGCCGCCCGACACCTCGAGGTAGACGAAACCGGCGGCATCGAGCACCTCGGCGAGGCGGAGCAAGTCGGCGGTCGGAACGAGCCCGGCAAGCGGCTCCTGACCGAGGACGCGGATCGTCGTATCGACCAGACGCGGCATCGCGGGCACCTTACCGCGGCCCGTTCATACCGTCCCGCTACTCAAGCAGGCAGGGGCCACGGCCGAAACATCTGGTCTGATGTCTGCGGTTCAGATCACCTGGGACGAGTTCGAGGCGTGGGAGCCCGAGCGGCAGTGGACCCGTGACGAGTTCGAGCTGTTGTCGGTCGATGCGGCAGAGCAGGTGCTGGCGACGCGCCTGCGGAAGCTGATCGACCGTGGCTACGAACCGACCACGGCGCTGCGGCTCGCTGCCCGCTTCGACTCAGCTCTCTAGGTCCCTCCCGGGTCTCCCGGGAGTGCGCCGAATCAGGCCGGAGCGGCACCGGCCGGTTCGGCGCTGGTCCGAACCGGACCCGGGCGAGCCACGAAGGACCCTGTACCCGACCGAAAGGACCTCATGCCTGGATTCATCGGTGTGCCCGAGCTGCTTCTGCTCGGGCTCGTCGCACTGCTCCTCTTCGGACCGAAGCGGCTGCCCGAGATGGGCCGCGGCCTCGGCAAGGGCATGCGCGAGTTCAAGGACTCGGTGAGCGGAATCACGGAGGCAACCCCGGCGCCAGCGAGGTCGGAGGTGAGAAGGGCCGAATCCGGCTCGCCGAGTCGCGAGGTCTGAATCGTCGACAAGCCGAGGGGGCCCGTCAGCCCACAGGCGGCCACCGCGGGGTGGTTCCGCCTTCTGACCTCGCCGCCCCTGGATCTCACGGCCCGCCAAACGCCCTCGTAACCTAGGAGTTCAGCTTGCTAGGCGCGCTGGATGTAGCGCTTCTCGCGCGGGTCGAGCTTGATCTTGTCGCCGACGTTGACGAAGAGCGGCACCTGGATCACCGCGCCGGTCTCGAGGGTGGCCGGCTTCGTGACGTTCGACACCGTGTCGCCCTTCACGCCCGGCTCGGTGTCGGTCACCTCGAGGACGACCGACGCAGGCAGATCGACGCCGGACGGGTTTCCGCCGATGAACATCACCTGCACCGACGACGAGGGCTGCATGAACGGCAGCTCGTCCTCGAGCAGTCCGTGCGGGAGTGAGAGCTGCTCGTACGTCGACTCGTCCATGAAGACGACCTCGTCGCCCGAGTCGTAGAGGTACTGCATGTTCTTCTGCTCGGTGCGGACGCGCGCGAACTTCTCCCCCGCCCTGAACGTCTTGTCGACGACCGAGCCGCTGCCGAGCGACTTGAGCTTCGTGCGCACGAACGCGCCGCCCTTGCCGGGTTTCACGTGCTGGAACTCGACGATGCGCCAGGTCTGGCCGTCGAGCTCGATGTGCATCCCGTTCCGGAACTGGTTGGTAGAGACGACCTCGGCCATGGGCGCGGCAGGATAGCTGACGCTTATCGCCTGCCGATCGGCACGAACGGGCGCTCGCCGGCGCCGATGTAGAGCTGACGCGGGCGCGCGATCTTCTGCTCCGGGTCGGTCAGCATCTCCTCCCACTGCGCGATCCAGCCCGGAAGCCGGCCGAGCGCGAACAACACGGTGAAATAGTCGGTCGAGTAGCCCATCGCCTGGTAGATGAGCCCCGAGTAGAAGTCGACGTTCGGGTACAGGCGGCGCGAGATGAAGTAGTCGTCCTCGAGGGCGATCCGTTCGAGCTCGAGCGCGATCTCGAGCTTGGGATTGAGGCCCGTTTCCGCGAACACCGAGTCGGCGACGCGCTTGATCAGCTTCGCGCGCGGGTCGTAGCTCTTGTAGACGCGATGGCCGAAGCCCATCAGCCGCCCATGCCCTGCTTTCACCTGCTCGATGAACGCGGGCACGTTCTTGGTGTCACCGATCTCGTCGAGCATGCGAAGCACGGCCTCGTTCGCTCCGCCGTGCAACGGCCCGTACAGCGCTGCAATGCCTGCCGACACTGCGGAGAACGGATCGACCTGCGACGAACCGACGCCGCGCACGGCGTTCGTCGAGCAATTCTGCTCGTGATCCGCGTGCAGGATGAAGAGGATCTCGAGCGCACGCTGGAGCACCGGGTTGGCCTCGTGTCGTCCGCCGATCTCGAACGTCATGTTCACGAAGTTGCCGATGTAGCCCAGGTCGTTGCGCGGCAGCACGTACGGCAGGCCGCGTGAGTGGCGGAAGATGTACGCGGCGATCGTCGGAAGCTTCGCCATCAGCCGGATCCGCTGGAGGTAGCGGTTCTCGGGATCGGAGACGTGCTTGGCGTCCGGGTAGAACGTCGAGAGAGCGCCGACCGCGCCGAGCAGCATCCCCATCGGGTGGGCGTCGTACCTGAATCCCTCGAGGAACTCATTGACGTTCGTGTGCACGTACGTGTGCGAGCGAACGTCGTCCTCCCACCGGCGCAGCTGATCGACGGACGGAAGCTCGCCCTCGAAGAGGAGGTACGCCGTCTCGAGGAAGCCCGCCTCCTCGGCGAGCTGCTCGATCGGATAGCCGCGGTAGCGGAGGATGCCCGCGTCGCCGTCGATGTAGGTGATCGCGCTGCGACACGCGGCTGTGTTGAGGAAGGCGGGATCGAACGAGAGCAGGCCGATCTGCGCGAGGTCGGTGGCGCGGATCGCACCATCCTCGATCGCGAGCGTGTACTCGCGGCCCGTGCGGTTGTCGACGACGGTCAGCGACTCCGACGTGGCCGTCGTTTCAGGGACGAGCGTAGTCATGAGACCTCGATCAGCTCCTTCGGAAACGACGTCAGCAGCTCGACGCCATTGTCGCGGACGACGGCGAGATCCTCGATCCGGACCCCGCCGAGACCTTCGAGATAGATGCCAGGTTCGATCGTGACGACGTTCCCGGCGGCGAGCACGTCGCTCGACTCCGTCGACAGGCGGGGCGCTTCGTGCACCTCGAGCCCGACGCCGTGGCCGAGCCCGTGACCGAACTCCTCGCCGAAACCGGCCTCTGCAATCGGGTCGCGCGCCAGCAGGTCGGCGTCGATGCCGGTCATACCTGCCTTGATCCCGTCGCACGCGCGCCGCTGGGCTGAGCGACAGACCTCGTACGCCTCGCGTAGCCGCTCGGGCGGGCTCCCGGTCGACACGGTGCGGGTGCAGTCACTCGCGTAGCCGCCGATCATCGCGCCCCAGTCGACGACGACCAGCGACCGGGGCTCGAGGATCGTGTCGCCCGGCGTCCCGTGCGGCTTCGCACCGTTCGGGCCGAAGGCCACGATCGCGTCGAAGCTCGGGCCCTCCGCTCCGTGGGCATGGAGCAGCTCACGAAGCCGCCACGCAACCTCTTTCTCGCTCCGGCCCACCCAGGTCTCGGCGGTCAGCGCTTCGAAGGCCCGATCGGCGACACGGGCCGCGCGTCCGATCGCCGCGAGCTCCTCGTCGTCCTTCACGGCCCGCAGCGCTTGGACGAGCCCGACGGTCGGGACCAGCGTCACCTTCTCCGCGCCGAGCCGCTCCCACTGGAGGTACGGCATCACGTCGGCCTCGAACTGGATCCGCCCCGAGAGCTTCGCGGCGAGCTCCTGGATCAGCGATCGCTTGCTCAGCTGAACGTCGACGCCGACGACCTGCCGCGCCGATTC
This sequence comes from uncultured Thermoleophilia bacterium, assembly GCA_963715115.1. GTDB lineage: Bacteria > Actinomycetota > Thermoleophilia > Gaiellales > Gaiellaceae > PALSA-600. Next base: position 125,129 of record CAVQRE010000016.1, on the reverse strand, counting down.
GATGTAGCGAAAGTCGGTGTAGAGCGTCGCGCCACCCCTCGGTCGGACGAGCAGCGCGGCGTTCGAGCTGTCGAAACCCGTGAGGTAGCGGATGTTGACGAGGTTCGTGACGAGCAGCGGCAGCTTGAGCTGCTCGGTGAGCGCGTCCAGACGCGACGTCATGGCCGCTCCTCTCCCGCGAGGAACTGGAGCGCCTCGCGATAGCCGTCCGGGCCTTTGCCGATGACGCGAAGCGCCGCCAGATCGGCAACGACACTGTGTCTCCGCCAATCTTCCCGGTGCTCGATGTCCGACAGGTGCACCTCGACAATCGGAACGGCGACGAGCTCGAGCGCATCGCGGATCGCGTAGCTGTAGTGGCTCCACGCTCCCGGGTTCACGATCACGCCGTCGACGTTGTCGTAGGCGTCGTGGATCCAGTCGATGAACTCCCCTTCGCTGTTCGTCTGCCGGCAGCGCGCGTTGATGTCGAGCTCGTGCGCCCAAGCGTAGATGCGGCTCTCGAGCTCGTTCAGGCTGATGCCCCCGTAAACCGTCGGGTCGCGCCGGCTCAGGGCGTCGAGGTTCACGCCGTTCAGGACGAGGATTTGCATCTAGTGCCCCTTCAGTGAATGTGGCCGCGCTCCTGACGAGCGAAAGGCGAGCGCGGCAGGGACGCAGTGAGCCTCGATAGTCGAGGCTATCGGGGTGACCGAGGACGCAGCAGCGCGAAGGCTTGCAGCCGTCAGGAGCCCGGAGGACATTTGCTGGAGGGGCACTTAGACGATGAGCGTATCCAGCGCCGCGCGGACCTCGTCCGGTGGTCGCGCCTCGACCCTCGGCCCGTCGTCGCCGAGGAGCACGAGGTTGATCTGCCCGGCAGATCGCTTCTTGTCGCGCATGAGCGCATCCCACGCCCGCTCGCGATCGACTCGCACCGGCTGAGGATCGAGTGCTGCCTCGACCGGAGAGGTGTCGCGGTCGCTCAGCCGCAGCGCGGCGAGCAGGCCGAGCGCGACCGCTTCGCCGTGCGGCAGCTCGAAGCCGGCCGCCGCCTCGAGTGCATGGGCGAACGTGTGACCGAGGTTGAGCCAGCGACGCGGTCCGCGGTCGTGCGGGTCGCGCAGGCAGACCGCGCACTTGTAAGCGGCCGCTCCGCGTGCGTCGAGCGGGCGGCCGGCCAGCAGCTCGGTCTTCAGCCGTTCGGCCTCGCCGTTTCTCCGCTCGCGCTCCGGCAGCGTGCCGAGCAGCGTCTCGTCGATCACGACGCGCGCCGGCCAGTGGAAGGCGCCGGCGAGGTTCTTGCCCCCGGCCGTGTCGACACCGGTCTTGCCGCCGATCGCCGCGTCGACCTGCCCGACGAGCGTCGTCGGGACCGCGACCCATGGGATGCCGCGCAGGTAGGTCGCGGCGGCGAACCCGGCCACGTCGGTCGCGGTGCCGCCGCCCAGTGCGACCACCGTCCCGTCGCGATCGAGCGTCAACTCGTGCCACAGCCGCTCGACCTCCGCGAGACGCTTCGCCGCCTCGCCCGGCGGCAGCGCATGGGTCGATGCGAGGCGATCGCCGAGTGCCGCCCTTGCCCGATCGCCGTAGAGGCCGAGCACGTGCTCGTCGGCGACCAGTGCGACGCGACCGTCGCCCGGGACGAGCTCGGCAAGCCGGTCGAGCAACCCCGGCTCGTGGTGGACACCGGCGGCCGCGAGCAGCACCCCGTCGACGTCGCCGCTCTCGACGACCGCATCGGCGGCCTCCAGGTACAGCGGTGCGCGGTCGGCATGGAGCCGCCGGAGCTCCGCCTCGTTCGCGGCGAGCGGCCGGTCGGTCCCGACCACCCGCCGCCAGGCGGTGTCGGCGTCGACGGCGAGGGCGACCGTGAACGCGCCGCGGGCGAGTGCCTCGCGGGCCGTTGCCGTCTTCAACACGCCGCCGCCGAGATCGAGCACCGCGGGCTCGCCGGAGTCGAGCAGATCGCGCAGCAGCTTGGCTTCGACCACCCTGAACTCCGTCTCGCCGCGCCGGGCGAAAAACTCGCCGATCTTCAGCTGGATCCGCCCCTCGATCATGCGGTCGGCCTCGACTGGCCGCCGTCCGAGCCGCGCAGCGACCTCCGGAGCGATCATCGTCTTTCCCGCGCCCATGAATCCGATCAGCGCGAGATGCCGGTCGAGCGCATTGAGCGCCATCAGCCTACGCCCACTGGATTCGCTCGACGTAAGCGCGGTGCGCGGCGACGAAATCGCCGAGCGCGTCGCCTCCGAACTTCTCGTGTGCGGCATCGGCGAGCTCCCAGGCGACGGCCGCCTCGGCGACGACCGCGAGCGCCTCGACCGCCGCTACGTCCGACCGTTCGACGAGAGCCTCGCCGCGCTCGCCGGTGACCAGGTCGACGGAGGCGAGCGGCTTCATCAGCGTCGGCAGCGGTTTCATCGCCGCGCGGACGACGATCTCCTCGCCGTTCGACATGCCTCCCTCGATCCCGCCCGCACGGTTCGTCGATCGGCGCCGGTCGGCGCCGATCTCGTCGTGGGCCTGCGGAGCCGCGCAGCGCGGCCAGCGCGAATCCGTCGCCGATCTCGACGCCCTTTCACCGCCTGGATGCCCATCACCGCGGCGGCGAGCCGGCCGTCGAGCCGGTCGTCCTTCGACGCGTAGGAGCCCAGCCCGGGCGGAACTCCCGTGCGCGCGGATCTCGACGATGCCGCCGACCGTGTCGCGCTCGGCGCGGGCCTCGTCGATCCGCGCCTGCAAGCCGGGCTCGTCGACCGCCGCGCCCGAGACCTCGATCCCGATCGACGCCAGCAGGGCCTTCGCGACCGACCCGGCGGCGACGTGGACGGCCGTGTGCCGAGCAGACGCCCGCTCGAGGGCGTCCCGGACGTCGGCATGGCCGTACTTGAGGACGCCGGCCAGATCTGCGTGCCCGGGCCGCGGAAGCGTCACGGGCTTAGTCCCCTTCCCGGACGGCTCGCCCTCGGGCGGCCACGGCGCCATCCCCCACAGCCAGTTGTCGTGGTCGCGGTTCCAGACGACGAGTGCCAGCGGCGTTCCGAGCGTACGACCGTGCCGCAGCCCCGCGAGCACCTCGACCCGGTCCTGCTCGATGCGCTGCCTCGGCGACCGGCCGTACCCGTCCTGCCGGCGCCGGAGGTCGGCATCGATCGTGTCGCGATCGAGCGTCAGCCCGGCCGGGAGCCCGGTCAGGATCGCGACGAGGCCAGGCCCATGCGACTCGCCGGCGCTTGCAAGACGCAGCGTCATCCGCGAGAGACTACGAGACCGCGCGCCGCATCACGTCGACCGGCGGCTCGAGCCCGGTCCAGAGACGGAGCGACGCCGCACCCTGGCGGACGAGCGCCTCGCGCCCGTCGACCACGTCGCAACCGGCCCGGTGGGCAGCGGCGACGAGCGCCGTCTCCTGCGGCCCGTAAGCGAGATCGACCACGACCTGTCCTGCTCGCGGCTCGACGAGCAGCTGGTCGCGAACGGGCGTGGCGTTCACGATCAGGTCGCAGCCGGTTGCGTCGGGCGGCCAGGCCCCGGAGCGTGAGAAGACGCGAGTCTCGTCCGGAAGCGCACCTCGCAGCGACTGCGCGGCGCCACCGGCGCCGATCAGACAGGCCTGCGTCGCGACAATCCCGGCGAGGATCTCCCGGTCGGTGTTGAAGCCGAGTACGCGGCCGTCCTTGAAGACGAGCGTGTTGACGGCGTCACCGTCGGCCTCGTCGCAGGCCGCGACGACTGCTCGCTTGTGCGGAATGGTCACGTTGGCGCCGGCGAAGCCCAGCGTCCGGAGTGCCCGCACGGCCTCGACCGGGTCGCCGACGTCGAACGCCAGATACGTCCAATCGAGGCCGAGCGCCGCGAAGGCCGCGTTCTGCATACGCGGCGACAACGACTCGGCGACCGGCCGGCCGATCAGCGCGACCTTCGTCAGCATCCGTATCCGTGCGCACACTCGTACTGCGCGAACTCGCTGGCGCTGGCTGTGAAGAAGTGATGCACCTTGTCCGGCTTGCGCACGAAGTAGAGATAGTCGACCTTCGCCGGGTGCGCTGCGGCCTGGAGCGAAGCGAGCCCTGGATTGGCGATCGGCGTCGGCGGGAGACCGAGCTGGTTGCGCGTGTTGTACGGGCTCTTGCTCTGGAGCTGCGACTCGGTGATCGACTCGTCCGGCGAGATGTTGAGTCCGTAACGCAGCGTCGCGTCGATACCGAGCGGCATCCGCGCGCGGAGCCGGTTGTAGATCACCGCAGCGATCAGCGGCCGTTCCTCCGGCGCTTCCGCCTCCCTCTCGACCATCGACGCGATCGTGAGGACGTCGTACTGCGTCAGGTTCTTCGAGCGCGCGTAGCCGAGATCGAGCTTCCGCCAGTTACGACAGAACGCCTGCACCTGGTCGCGTGCCAGCTGGGCGGAGGTCGTTTTCGCGAGGAAGTCGTACGTCGCCGGGAACAGGAAGCCCTCGGTCTTGGTTCGCAGTCGCGGCGAGAAGCAGGGCACGGCGACGCGGCGCGTCACGGCGTCGTAGCTCGCGTTCGAAAGCCGTACCGGCTTGCCACTCTTGCGCTCGGCAATACGCGCAACGACTCCGACCCGCTCTGCCATCTGGGCACGTGTGAATCCCTCCGGGAACACGACACGGAACGGCTTCGGCGGAGGAGGCGGAGGAAGCGGCGCAGCTTGATGCCGATGGAGGTGCGGCAACGCGGCCCGTACCACGACCGCGATCACGGCCGCTGCGACAACGAGGCAAACGACCGCGATCGTTCGCCTGCGGCGGATCTGGCCGCGGGACGGGCGGTCGTCGCTCAGCGACCCGCGCTCTGCCACTCGAGGTAGCTCGACAGCAGGTGCGCGGCGGCCCGCGCATCGTCGCCGTCGGCAAGAACGGAGGTGAACCGCTCGTCATACGTCTCCACCGGGACGTCGATGGCGGTCCGCAACCGCTCGACGAATGCGGTCGTCTCGCGAGCCTGCTCGCCGTGCTCACCGCGCAGGGTCAGCGGCATGCCGACGACCACGAGCTCGGGCTGCTCGGCGCCGATCGCGGCGACGAGCGTCTCGAAGCCTGCGTCCGTCGCCGCCCGCTCGACCGTGCCCGCCGGCCGCGCGACCGTGCCCGTCGGATCCGACACGGCGACCCCGGTTCTCGCGGACCCGTAGTCGAGCGCGAGCACCTTCACCGGAGCGCAGCGGCGAGCGTGTCGCGGCCGGCAACCAGCGCTTCGCGCACAGCGCCGACGTTCTTTCCGCCCGCCTCGGCGAGTGTCGACCTACCGCCACCGCCGCCACCGATGATCGGCCCGAGCTCCCGGACGACAGCGACCGCGTCGACCTGCTCGACCGATCGGTCGAGGTTGACGACGAGCGCCACCTTGCCGTCGTCGGCCGAAGCGAGCACGACGGCCACGACTGCCTCCCGCTGCCGCAACTGGTCGGACAGGTCGCGGAGCTCCCCACCCCGCGCCCCCTTCACCTCGGCGACGAACACCCCGTCGACCCGGTCCTGCCAAACGATGTCCGGCCCCTGTGAGGGAGCCTTCGGCTTCTTCGCTTCGCGTCTCGCCTGTTCGAGCTCGACGCGGACCGCAGCGAGCTCACGCGACCGGCCGTGCAGGACCGACCATCCCTCGCCGGCGGTCACAGCCTCGATGCGGCGTGCGCCCGCGCCGACCGACGTCTCCGAGAGGACCACGAACGGCCCGATCTCGGCTGTCGACCTCACGTGCGTGCCACCGCACAGCTCTCGCGAGAAGCCGTCGATCTCGACGACCCGTACCTCCTCGCCGTACTTCTCGCCGAAGAGCATCGTCGCGCCCAGCGAACGCGCCTCGTCGATCGACGTGACGAACGTGCGGACGGGGATCGCCTCGAAGACCTTTTCGTTGACGAGCCGCTCGACGCGCTCGAGGTCCTCGGGCGTGAGGGCCTGCTGATGTGTGAAATCGAACCGAAGCTTGTCGGGACGCACCGCAGAGCCCGCCTGATGGACGTGGTCGCCGAGGACCTCGCGTAGCGCTGCCTGTAGCAGGTGCGTTGCCGTGTGGTTCGTCATCGTCGGAAAGCGCACCGACCACGGCACGACAGCTCGGACGCGGTCGCCCGCGGCGAAACCGTTGCCCTCGAAGACGAGCGCCTGATCGTCACCGATCTTGAATGCGGCACGCAACGTCGCTTTCGCGCCGGTCGCCTCGTGGATCAGCTCGCCTGCGTCCGTGACCTGACCGCCGCTCTCCGGGTAGAACGGAGACTCGCGAAGCTTGCCGAGAAACACGCCGTCCTCGAGTTGCTCGAGCGCACCGATCTGCGTGAGCACGTCGGTCTTTGCGTAACCGACGAACTCGGATTGGAAACCGGCACCCGCGGCGAACTCGGCGGCTCGCTGCGCCTCGGTCTTCTCGCCCCCGGCGCGCGAGATCTCGCGGTGCTCCTCCATCAGGGCGCGGAAGCCGTCGACGTCCACCGGCTGTCCGCGCTCCTCGGCGAGCTCCTGCGTCAGCTCGATCGGAAACCCGAACGTTGCGGCGAGCCTGAAGGCGTCGTCCGCGTCGATCGCAGGCTGGTCGGCCAGCGCATCGAGCTCCTTCAGGCCTCGCTCGAGCGTCTCCGAGAACCGCGACTCCTCGTCGCGCACCACACGCTCGATCTCGCCTGCGTGCTCCTTCAGCGCCGGGTAGGCATCGCCCATCTGCTCGATCACGACGGCCGGCAGGCGGTAGACAGCGTCGAGCCCGATTCGCTGCGCATGCTGGATCGCGCGGCGGAGCAAGCGCCTGCAGATGTAGCCACGGCCCTCGTTGGATGGCAGCACGCCTTCGGCGACGAGAAACGTGACGGCCCGGAGGTGGTCGGCAAGCACCCGATGAGCCCGTTGCGACACCTCGCTGTCGCGGTACGCGACTCCTGACTGCTGCTCGATCCAGTCCATCACCACGCGGAAGCCGTCGGTGTCGAACACCGAGTCGACCTCCTGGACGACACACATCGTGCGTTCGAGACCGAGACCGGTGTCCACGTTCTGGCTGGGCAGGCGTGCGAGCTCGTTGCCGGGCCGGAGGTCGTACTCCATGAAGACGAGGTTGTAGATCTCCATGTACCGGTCGCAGTGACCAGGCCCGCACGTGGGCTCGCCGCAGGCATACCGCTCGCCACGGTCGTAGAAGATTTCGGAGCACTGGCCGCAAGGCCCGGTGTCGGCGCCCTGCCAGAAGTTGTCCTTCCCGAGGCGGACGATCCGGTCGGACGGTATCCCGACGCGCTGCCAGGCTGCGATCGAGACAGCGTCTTCGTCGAGTGCGAGCACGGGATCGCCCTCGTGGACGGTCGCCCAGAGCCGATCGGGATCGAGCGCCATCACCTGGGTGACGAACTCCCATGCGTAGTCGACAGCGACGTCCTTGAAGTAGTCGCCGAACGAGAAGTTGCCGAGCATCTCGAAGAACGAGCAGTGACGCTCGGTGCGCCCGACGTCCTCGAGATCGGTGTCCTTGCCGCCGGCGCGGAGGCACGTCTGAACGCTGACCACGCGGTTGCGCGGCGGCTCCTTCGTCCGCAGGAAGTACGGCTTGAACTGCTGCATCCCGGCGACGATGAAGAGCGTCGAACGGTCGTCGTCGGGTGGAATCAGGGAGTGCGACGGAACACGAAGATGTCCGCGTTCCTCGTAGAACGCCAGGAAGCGCTCGCGTAGCTCCGCAGTGGTCATGGGCACGTCGAACAGTCTACGGAGGCGAAAGTCAGGAGCCGCGGCGCCGCGAGGCGCGTGGCTCGATCGGCACGTCGGAACCGATCTCGGCCCGGATCTTGGCGATCGCTCGTCGAATCAGTCGAGAGACGTGCATCTGCGAGATGCCGACCTGCTCGGCGATCTGCGACTGGGTCTGGCCCTCGAAGAAGCGCAGATGGATGATCATCCGCTCCCGCTCGTCGAGTGCCTTGAATCCCGGAGCGAGGACGGCCCGGTCCTCGGACACCGCGTACTGATGCTCGACCGACCCCAGCGTCTCGAGCGGATCGAGCTCCTCCCCGTTCTCGGACGTCGTGCCCTGCGAGAGGGAGAGTGCGGTGTACGCGCGACCCGACTCGAGCGCCTCGAGAACGTCCTCCTCGTCGACGCCTGCGCTCTTGGCGAGCTCCGCGATCGTCGGCGACCGACTCAGCTCAACGGTCAGCTGCTCGACCAGCTTCGACAGCTGGACGTTCAGTTCCTGCAGGCCACGCGGCACGCGCACCGACCAGCCCTTGTCGCGGAAGTGCCGCTTGATCTCGCCGATGATGTTCGGCGTCGCGTATGTCGTCAGCTCGACGCCGCGGTTCACGTCGAAGCGGTCGATCGCCTTGATCAGCCCGATCGCGCCGATCTGGACGAGATCGTCCAGCTGTTCGCCGCGATAGCTGTAACGCCGGGCGAGTGACCGGACGAGCGACATGTGCCGCTCGATCAGCTGCTCACGCGCCTGCACGTCGCCTTCCACGTGGTAGCGGCGCAGCAAGACCTTGTCGCTGTCCGCCGTCATCGCGCGATGCTCACCGCCTTCGTGAGCACGGCCCAGTCGCCGTCGACGAGCACGTCGTCGACCGTCGAGTCGAGGACGCGGCGCGCGCCGAACCCGTGGCCGGCGTCACCTTCGAGCTCATCGAGCACTCGCGGCTCGAGCGGCCCGACGCGCGTGACGAGCGCGTCGTTGCGCACGATCAAGCGGACCGTCACCTCACCCGACGGGCTCTCCGCGCACGCGAGCAGCGTGTCGAGTGCGAGCTGGATGTCCTCGAGGCTTTCGATCGTCAAGTTGAGCCGTGCGGCGAGGCCGCCGAGCACGAACGACGCCACGCGCCTGAACTCAGGCCGACGCGGAATCGTGAGCGTGATCTCGTCAGCCATGCGGCTGCTTCAGCTCTTCCGCGAAGTCTCGCTCGCGCCGTGCGGCGGCATCCCGGCCGTCGGCCACCGCCTGACGCCAGCCGTTCCGTGCGCGAAGCGACGACACGCCGTGGGAGACGCCCGTAGACAGCCCGGTGAGCTTCTGCACCGGACGCGAGATCGCGAAGCTGAGCGACCGGACCGCGTGGTCGGCGGCCACGACTGCGTCGACGGCGCTGTCGGTTGCCGGATCGAGCTTGTCGAGCTGTGCGTTGACCCGGTCGACCGTGCCACCGAGCTTGGTGGCGACGGGCAACAGGTCACGCTCGGTGCCGCGCAGAAGCGACGAGAGCCGGTCGAATGTCACCGCGAGCCGAAGAAGCGCCCAAGCCCCGGCAAGGCCGACGGCGACGAGGAAGACGGCCAGCGCGACGTACGCCACGTCTCCTGCCGAGAAGGCGACCACCCGGGGAGACTAGACGCTTGCCGACGCGGTGACCAAGCCGGAGCCGACCACGAGGTCGCCGTCGTACAGGACGGCGGCCTGCCCACGGGCGACGCCATAGGCCGGTTCGTCGAGCACCAGCCGGAACCCGCGCGACGTCTCCTCGACCGCGGCCGCGATCGCCGCCGAGCGATAGCGAAACTTCACCTCCACGCGGTCCACCGGCACGAAAAGGCGGCCCCGTGCGGAGACGCGCGTCCGCGCGAGCGCCGTGCGCGGCCCCGCGATCACGCTGTTCGTTCGCACGTCGGTGTCGATGACGTAGAGCGGTTCGGACGCTGCGATGCCGAGCCCGCGCCGCTGGCCGGGCGTAAAGGCCCAGTGGCCGCGATGCGTCCCGATCACTGCCCCGCGGCCGTCGGTGATCGGTCCCGGCCGCGAGTCGAGACCGTTCCGCTCGAGAAACGACCGGTAGTCGCCGCCCGCAAGGAAGCACGCCTCCTGCGACTCCTGACGGCGGGCCGCCGCCAGGCCGGCGCGCGCAGCCTCGGCACGCGTCTCGTCCTTTCGCTGGTCGCCCAGCGGAAACCAGATGCGTGGGAGGAGACGCGGTTCGAGCCGCGCGAGCATGTAGCTCTGGTCCTTCTGCTCATCGACCGCGCGCGCGAGGAAAAGCGTTCCGTCGCGCTCGACGATGCGTGCGTAATGACCTGTGGCGAGCCGTGCCGCACCGATGCGGCGTGCAAACGCGAGCAGCTCGGCAAAGCGAAAGCCGCCGTTGCAGCGAACGCACGGGTTCGGTGTCTCACCGCGCGCATAGCCGCGGACGAACGGCGTGACGACGGCGCGCCTGAACTGGTCGCGACGATCGAGCGTGACGTGAGGAAGCCCGAGACGGTGACACGCGTCACGCGCAGCGAGCACCGCTGTCGGCGAGCAGCACGCCCGCTCGGAGTCCGGGCCGTTCGGATCGAGCCAGAGCCGAAGCGTGACGCCCACGGCAGCCGACCCGGCACGAAGCAGGGCCACGGCGCTGTCGACGCCGCCGCTCATCGCCACCGCGACCCGCGCCGGGTCCGTAGCCGCTCGGACGGCCGGCGCGAGGGCGTTGGCGAGGGCGTCGACCGGAAGCGTCTCCCCGCCGACGGCAGCCGCCTCGAGCAGAGACATCCCGCGAAGGTCCTCGGCGATGCCCGCCGCATCCGCATCGACGATCGTGTCGCCCTCGACGCGCAGGCGCACAATCGCCCAGTCGGCGCCGCGGGCGGAGTCTCCGAGCAGCTCACGCACCCTGCGGCCAGCGTACTGGCGCCGAATGGACGGAGGGAGCCCGAGAGCTCCCCCCGTCATGCTCTGACGCCGCCGACCTGCCGCGCTCCGTGTGAACCTGGACAAGCCAGGTGGGTGCCGTGCGGACGGAGTGACGCGATGCGCCCCAGGCCCGACGCGGGCTCCCTTTCACATGGTGTTGGTTCTACATGGATGCGCGTCGTCGCGAACGGCGTCGGGCAACCGCCGGACTGTAGCGGCGCTCACCCACCCCGTGCCGCATAGGCCCAGTGCACCGTCTGCACACCGCGCAATCCGAGCCGCCGGGCGAGAGCGTCGGTCAGGTCGAACTGGCGGCCGGACGAGTACGGGCCGCGATCGACGACCTGCGTGAGCACCGTCTTGCCGTCGTACGTGATGAAGATGCGAGCCCCGCACGGCAGTGTCGGATGAGCGATCCCCTCCGTGTCGGCGCCGAGAACGGTGCCGCATGCCGTGTGACGGCCGAACACGGCCGGCCCGCCAGAACCGACGAGCGCCGTGAAGGAGCCCTCCGGGTGCGGCGCGGTCGAGGACTCCGAGTGCGTCGCGGCGGAAACGGCCACGGCACAGACCGCTGCAAGGATCGCGACTGCGGCCAGCGCCACCTGCCGCTCGGCCAGATGCGCGCTCATTCCTTGACCGGCTGTCGTGGCAGCACCGGCGGCACCATCCGGGCCGGCACCTCGACCGTGAAGGTCTCGACGACGACGCGGCGGCCGAACCGGCGACGGGCCGGCTGGATCCCGAACGGCTCGAGCTGGTGGCTCGCGGTCCCGTAGCCCTGCGCGGCGACCAGCGGCAACGCGGGCAACGGCCGGGGCGGCGGTGGTGGTGCCGCGGACACGGCCGGTCGCGGACCGACGACCGGGCGCGGTCCCGCAGGCTCGGGCGCCGGCGGCAGCTGGACCGGCTCGACGTCGTCCTCGTCCTCCCCGGAAGCTGTGGTCACCGGCCATTCACCGAGCAGCTTTGCGCGTACATCTGCGGACGCGATCCAGGTCGGCGCTTCCTCCCGCTGAGGATCGGGATACCCCGCGTACACCTGCTCGAGCGGCTGCGGCGGTGGCAGGCTCGTGCTGGGGACGTAGTACCGCGGCGGGAGCCCGGAGCCGTAGTGTGGCTCGCCGCGCCATGCCGCCCACTCGAGCAGCGCGACCACGAGCCACCCGAGTGCCATCACCCCGATGATCTCGAGGGGGCGCAGCTTGGCAAGCGCAAGTCCGGTCGCAAGTGCGGCGAGAAAGAGGACTTCGAGGGCGAATCGCGATCCCTGGCGGTCGAGCACCGGCTGGTCCTTCGCTAGGAGATGTCCGTGACCTGCTCGCTCTGGGCGGTCACGTCGATCCCGAGCTCCGCGAGTTGCTCCGCGGTCACGGCGGTCGGGGCGCCCGACATCGGGTCGATTCCCGCCTGATTCTTCGGGAACGCGAGCGTGTCGCGGATGAACGGCTCGTCGAGCAGCGCCATGCACAGACGGTCGATCCCAGACGCGATCCCGCCGTGCGGCGGCGCACCCATCGCCAGCGCGTCGAGCAGGAAGCCGAACTTGGAGCGCTGCTCTTCGGGAGAGATCCGGAGCAGGTCGAACACCTTCTCCTGCAGCTCGGGCTCGTGGATCCGGAACGATCCTCCCGCCAGCTCGAGCCCGTTGCCGACCAGGTCGTAGGCGATCGCCTTTGCGGCGCCGGGATCGGAGTCGAGCAAGGGCAGCGACTCGGGGGTCGGACGAGTGAACGGGTGGTGCTCCGCGTCCCATCGCTCGAGCTCTGCATCCCACTTGAGCATCGGGAAGTCTGTGATCCAGACGAACCGCCACGCGCTCTCGTCGACGAGCCCGAGCTCGCGCCCGAGGTGCAGTCGCAGGAACCCGAGGATGCGTGACACCTCGGCACCCACGCCTGCCCCGAACAAGACGGTCGTCCCGGGCCGACCGAGGATCGCGAGCACCTCGGGCGAGAGGAACTTCGCGATCGGGGAGCCGACATCACCGTCGGCGCGGAAGACGAGGTACGCGAGCCCTTTCGCCCCCCATCCCCTCACGAGCTCTTCGAGCTTGGCAAGCTCGCCGCGCGAGAGCTCGCACTCGACCCTCAGATACCTGACCGCCGGGGCGTTCGCGAAGACGCCGAACTCCGAGCCGCGCGTGATCGCAGTCGCGTCCTCGATCTCGAGACCGAAGCGGAGGTCGGGCTTGTCCGAACCGTAGCGCCGGTCCGCCTCCTCCCACTCCATCCGCGCGAACGGCGTCTCGAGATCGACGCCGCGGCACTCCTTCCAGATCTTGGCCACGATTCGCTCGACCAGCGAGAACAGTTCGTCCTGGTCGGGAAACGCCGTCTCGACGTCGAGCTGCGTCAGCTCTTGAAGCCGGTCCGCGCGCAGATCTTCGTCGCGGAAGCAGCGCGCAATCTGGTAGTAGCGCTCGAACCCGGAGATCACGAGCAGCTGTTTGTAGATCTGAGGGCTCTGCGGGAGAGCGAAGAAGCGCCCCGGCTGCAGACGGGTCGGAATCAGGAAGTCCCGGGCGCCTTCCGGCGTCGGCTTTCCCATGATGGGCGTCTCGATGTCGACGAAACCAGCAGCCTCCATCTCCCGGCGGATGATCGACACGGCTTTGGCGCGCGTGCGGATGTTTCGCTGCAGCCGGTCCCGTCGTAGGTCGAGCCACCGGTAGCGAATGCGCAGCGTCTCGTCGACGCCTTCCTCGTCGAGCTGGAACGGCAACGGGGTCGATCGGCTGATCACCTCGAGCGAGTCGACCTGAACCTCGATCTCGCCCGTTGCCATACGCGGGTTCACGGTTTCCGGACTGCGCCGCACGACCTCGCCGCGCGCCTGCACGACGAACTCGTTGCGAAGCTCGTGCGCCGCCGACGCGCCGACCGACGATCGTTCCGGGTTGATCACCAGTTGGACGATCCCGCCCTCGTCGCGCAAGTCGACGAAGATGAGGCCGCCGTGGTCGCGCCGCCGCGCAACCCAGCCCGCAAGCGTGACGGTGCGCGCCACGTCCTCGGTCGTGAGCGCGCTTCCGATCGCATCACGCCAGGTCATGGATTGATGAGGGTAGCGACGACACGGTCGAGAGCCACCGGCTCCTCTTCGCGTCCTTTGCGCCGGATGGCGGCGCGGTCCCCGCCGACGATCACGACCGCGCCCGCCCGGGTGCGCCCTGCCTGCGTCATCTGGCCCTTGAAGGAGCGGCCGGCGTAGTCCGTGTCGGCCGAGAGCCCGGCGCGGCGAAGCTCGACAAGGAGCCTCGATACAGCAGCACGGTCCGCGTCTTCGCCGAGAACGACGAACACGTCGAGCGCCGCCTGCTCGATCGTGATGCCCTCGTTCTCGAGCGCGAGCAAGAGCCGTTCGATCCCGGCCCCGAAGCCAATGCCGGGCGTCGGCGGACCGCCGATCGCTTCAACGAGCCCGTCGTAGCGTCCGCCGCCGCAGATCGTCGAGTTCGCATTCGCGAAGGGGCCGACGAATTCGAATGTCGTGCGCGTGTAGTAGTCGAGACCACGCACCAGCGTCGGCGTCAGCACGTACGGAACGCCCAGCGCGTCGAGCTGCACCTGGACGGCGCCGAAGTGCGCGCGGCATGCGTCGCAGAGCGACTCGCCGATCTTCGGCGCATCGGCGAGGGCCGCCCGAACCCGCTCGTCCTTCACGTCGAACACCTGCAACGGGCTCGTCGCACGCTTGTGACGGGCGTCTTCGTCGAGTACGTCGGAATGCGCGTCGAGCCACTCGTTCAGTCGCTCGACGTAAGCGGGGCGGCAAGCGGCGTCGCCGATCGAGTTCAGCTGGAGCTGCCACTTCGTCACCCCGAGACGGCGCAGCAGCTCTGCGTAGATCTGGATCACCTCTGCGTCGAGCGCCGGCTCGGCCGAGCCGATCGCTTCGACCGAGAGCTGATAGTGCTCCCGGTAGCGACCGAGCCCCGGCGCGCCGTACCGGTACATCGGGGCAATCGTGTACGCCTTGACCGGCTGCGCCTCGCGGTGCAGCCCTCGCTCCAGGTACGCGCGCGCGATCGGAGCCGTCCCCTCGGGGCGCAGCGTGAGCGAGCGGTCGCTGCGGTCGGTGAACGAGTACATCTCCTTGTGCACGACGTCCGACGCAGCACCGGATGTCCGCGCAAACAGCGCGGTGTCCTCGAAACCGGGCGTCTGGATCCGGCCCCACCCGTAGAGCGAGGCGACCTCCTCCATCGTGCGCACCACATGCCACCACGCAGCGTCGGCGGGCAGGACGTCGTGCGTCCCGCGCGGTGCCTGAAAGCGCGAGCTCACGGCTGTGCGGCGCGGAGCTCGCGCAGGAACGGGTTCGTCTGCAGCTCCCGCCCGAGCGTCGTCGAAGGGCCGTGTCCCGGGTGAACGACCGTGTCGGCGGGCAGTCGGTCGACGAGCCCTCGCACCGACTCGAGCAATGTGTTCCAGTCCCCACCTTCGAGGTCGACGCGGCCGACCGACCCGGCGAACAGGAGGTCGCCGGAGAACAACTCGTCGCCCGCGAGAAACGCGACATGACCGGACGAGTGCCCCGGGACATCGAGCACCGCGAACCGGATCCCGGCCACCGAGATCTCGTCGCCTCCGGACACGGTGTGAGCCGGATCGTGTGGAGGCACCCGCAGCCCGCCTCGCGTCTCACCTCTGCGTAGAGCCTCGACCTCGCCCGCCGGAGCCCACACCTCGCTGCCGGTCCCGTCGGCAAGATCAGCGACGCCCCCGATGTGGTCGACGTCGGTGTGCGTGACGAGGATGCCGGCGGTCCGGGCGCCCATCCGCGCCAGCTCGAGCCGGAGCGGCGCCGGGTCGTCTCCGGGATCGATCACGACCGCCTCGGCAGCGCCGCGCTCGCCGCGTACGACGAAGCAGTTGCTGCGGAAAGGGCCCATCACGAACGTGTCCACGACAAGTGACATGTGAGGGCGTCTGAGTCTATCCAGGCTGTGAAACACTTCCCTCTCCGATGCAGCGCTGGGATCTTCTCGAGCTCGACGCACCGGCCGGAACGCGCGATCCGATCGTCCTTCACTCGGATGGCGGAGCCCGGGCAGTGCTGCTCGTGCTCACGCCGGGCCAGTCGCTCGGCGATCACCAGGTGCGGGAAAATGCATGGGTCCTCGTCCTCGAGGGCACCGTCCACTTTTCGTCCGGCGACGGCCCGCCGCTCGTCGCCGAGAGCGGCACGCTCACCCGGTTCGAGCCGGGCGAACGTCATGCGCTGACGAGCCCGGACGGCGCGCGGGTACTGCTCGTGCTCGCACCGTGGCCCGGAGAGGGCCATTTCCTGACCGCGTAGTCGAGCCGCTACTTCTTCGCCGCCGACTGCTTCGCGAGCCGCCGCTGGTAGGCGCGATAGGTCGTGCGATCGACCCAGTAGGTCAGCGGGATGAACGCGACGAAGTAGACCGCCCCCAGCGCGAGTCTCTGGCCGAGGGGCGAGTTCTTGAACAGGACCACGAACGCGACCAGCATCAGGCCGCCCATCAGGCCGCCGCGACGGAGCGCACGGTGCCAGGACGGAGGCGGCACTTCCCGGGGTGGCCGCGACGCACCCCGTTGCCGGTTTCCCTTCGCGGTCGGCGCCTTCGTGGACGACTTGGATTGCGTGCGCGCCTCACGCTCGCTGCGCAGCTCGTCCTCGTCGAGCGGGCGCTCGTTGCCGTCGGCATCAAGGAGCACGGTCTCGTACTCGTGCCGGAACGTCTTCTCGCGGCGCCGGCGCTGCTTGCGAGTCGGCATCGTCCGTCAGGTTAGCGCCGGTAGACGAGCCGCCCGGCACGGACCACACAGGCCACGACGTCACCGCCAAGGTGGTAGGCGAGGTAACGCCAGTCGGGCGCATCGAGGAGGACGAGGTCGCCGGCTGACCCTGGGGCGATGCGTCCGGCACGATCGCCTCGCCCGAGGACGTGCGCTGCATTGACCGTCACCGCGGTCAGCGCTTGAGCAGGCGTGAGATGAAGCTGGGTGCAGGCGAGCGAGCACACGAGCGGGATGCTCGTCGTGAAGGAGCTGCCGGGGTTGAAGTCGGTCGCAAGAGCGACCGCGGCACCGGCTGCCACGAGCTCCCTCGCCCTTGGCTGCGGACGATCGAGAAAGAGCGCACTCGCTGGGAGGAGCACACCGACGACGCGGCTTCGGGCCAGCTCGGCGATTCCGTCCGTGCCGGTCGCCTCGAGATGGTCGACCGAGCGGGCTCCGAGCTCGATCGCGAGCGGGATTGCACCGCACTCGGTGAACTGGTCTCCGTGAAGCCGGAGCGAGAGACCCGCCGCCCGGCATGCCTCGAGATACTGCCGCGCCTGGTTCGCGTCGAAGGCGCCGCGCTCGAGGAACACGTCCGCCGCCTCGGCGATGGCTGCCGCCGCGGGAAGCACCTCCGCGATCGCCCACTCGAGGTAGGCATCGGCATCGACCCGCTCCGGTGGCACGGCATGCGCACCGAGCCAGGTCGGTGCGCCACCGGCATCGCGTACCGCTCGCAGGGAAGCCAGTTCGGTGTCGCAATCGAGGCCGTAGCCCGACTTCCCCTCCCAGGTCGTCGTGCCGTGGCTGAGCATCCAGCCGGCATGGCGTTCGACTTGCGCGGCGAGTCGACGCTCGTCGAGACGCCGGGTGGCGGTGACGGTCGAGAGAATCCCGCCGCCGGCTGCGTGCAGTTCCTCGTACGTCGCCCCGCCGGCCCGCAGCGAGAACTCGTCGACGCGGTCACCGCCGAACGCCGGATGCGTGTGGCAGTCGACGAGTCCGGGAACCGCGCTCAGCCCGCGTCCGTCGATCTCCTCGACGTCACCGTCGAGCGACGCGAGGTCGCGCATGCGGCCGACGGCCTCGATCGTGTCGCCCGAGCAAAGGACGTACGCGTCTTCGATCACGTCGATCGCGCCGAGGTCGCCGCCACGCGCCGGCACCGAGCGGGGGTTCGGCGTCGCGACCTGCGCGAGGTCGCGGACGAGAAGCCGCCTCACCACCGCTCGGGTCCTAGCGCTCGCCCGGCCGGCTGAGCCCGTGCTCGACTGCGGCTGCATTCGCCTCCGGATAGCCGGCATCGAGATGCCGCACGACTCCCATACCGGGATCCGTGGTCAGGACCCGCTCGAGCCGCTCGGCCATCTCGTCGGTGCCGTCCGCGAGGACGACCATGCCCGCGTGGATCGAATTGCCGATGCCCACGCCACCGCCGTGGTGCACGCTGACCCAGCTCGCACCGGCAGCGACGTTCACAAGCGCATTGAGAATCGGCCAGTCGGCGATCGCGTCCGAGCCGTCACGCATCGCCTCGGTCTCGCGGTACGGGGATGCGACCGAACCTGCGTCGAGGTGGTCGCGGCCGATCACGACAGGCGCCTTGACGCGTCCGGAGCGAACGAGCTCGTTGATCGCGAGCCCCGCGCGAGCCCTGTCGCCATAGCCGAGCCAGCAGATCCGGGCCGGCAGACCCTGGAACGCCACCCGAGCAGGCGCCAACTCGAGCCAGCGCTGGAGCAGGCGATCGGACGGGAACAGCTCCCGGAGCATCTCGTCGATCACCGCGATGTCGCCGGCGTCGCCCGAGAGAGCCGCCCAACGGAACGGCCCGATCCCGCGACAGAAGAGCGGCCGGATATAGGCCGGGACGAATCCCGGGTATGTGAATGCGTCCTCTACGCCGGCAGCCTGGGCCTCACCTCGCAGGTTGTTGCCATAATCGAAAACATAGCTCCCGGCTCGGACGTACTCGAGCAGTCCTTCGACGTGGACGGCAATCGAGGCACGCGCTCGGCGCAAGTATTCGTCCGGATCCGATGCGCGGAGGGAAGCAGCAGCCGCGACGTCGAGCCCCTGCGGCACGTATCCCGTGAGCGGATCGTGCGCTGCGGTCTGGTCGGTCACGAGGTCGAACACTTCGCCGCGCCGCGCCAGCTCGGGCACGACATCCGCCGCGTTGCCGAGCAGCCCGACCGACAACGCGCGACCGTCGGCGGCTGCCGCACGAACGCGCGTGAGTGCGTCGTCGAGCGAGTCGGTCGCCTCGTCCAGGTATCGCATCGCCAACCGGCGCTCGAGGCGCGCCGGGTCGACCTCCACGCAGAGCGCCGCCGCACCCGCGAGTGTCGCCGCGAGCGGCTGCGCACCCCCCATACCTCCGAGGCCTGCCGTCAGGATCGTGCGGCCCGCGAGTGATGCGGCGCCGAAGTGCTTCTCTCCGGCCGCGGCGAACGTCTGGTACGTGCCCTGCAGAATCCCCTGCGTCCCGATGTAGATCCAGGACCCGGCGGTCATCTGACCGAACATCGTCAGCCCTTCGGCCTCGAGACGCCGGAACTCGTCCCACGTCGCCCAGTGCGGCACGAGTAGCGAATTCGCGATTAGGACGCGAGGAGCAAAGGCCGTTGTCCGGAAGACGGCGACCGGCTTACCGGATTGAACGAGGAGGGTCTCGTCGTCGTCGAGCTCGAGCAGGGCCCGCACGATCGCCCGCAGCGCGCCGTGCGATCGCGCGGCCTTGCCTGATCCGCCGTACACGACGAGCTCTTCGGGCTTTTCGGCGACCTCGGCGTCGAGGTTGTTGAGGAGCATCCGAAGCGGCGCCTCCGTAGCCCACGATCGCGCGTTGAGCTCGGTACCGCGCGGCGCGCGGATCGACGACAGGTCGCCGCAGAGGGCCTCGACCCGGGCATCCAGCGACGGCGCGACCGTCAAGAGCGCACCCGATCGGAGGACAGCTCACGACGCGCCCGGCGCGAGCGCTGGTGGATGCGGACGAAGCTCCATCCGGTCGCGATCGCGTAGAACGCCGCCGCAATCACGACAGCCCTCGCGAGCCCGCCACCGGTCAACCAGGCGACGAGGATCACGACGGCGGCGAGGCCCCCGTACACGAGCGCAGTGTCACGGTACGGATGCGTCGGAGACGCCGACTCGGGACCTCCCCAGCGCAATCGGCGCGGCGTGCTCATTCGAGCTCACCGACGGCGGACTCGACCGCAGCGACGAGTGAGCCGTCGCGAATCGCCGCCGCCACCGCTTCGATGTCGGGACCGAGTGGCCGGTCGTCTCGCAGCCGCGGCGACCGGAGCCGTACGGCCCCGTGAACCGCACGGACGCCCGCGCCCGGCTCCAACGGTGCAAGGAACTCCACCGCCTGAGCGCCGGCAAGCAACTCGATCGCGACCGCTCGCTCCGCATTCGCAACCACTTGCGACGCCTTGAGGCCCGCCGCGTTTCCCATCGAGACGTGATCCTCCTGGCCCGCACTCGTGGGGATCGAATCGACCGACGCCGGATGGCACAGTGACTTGTTCTCGGACACGAGCGCTGCCGCCACGTATTGCGGAATCATGAACCCTGAGTTGAGCCCTCCGTCGGTGGTGAGGAACGCAGGCAGGCCCTCGCTGAGGTTCGGATTGACGAGCCGCTCCAGCCGACGCTCGGAGATGCTGGCCAGCTCCGAGACCGCCATCGCGAGCGCGTCGAGGGCGAACGCAAGCGGCTGGCCGTGGAAGTTCCCCGCAGACACGAGAATCTCGTCGTCGGTCAGGACAAGCGGATTGTCGGTCGCTGCATTCAGCTCGGTGGTGATCGTGTAGTCGACGTAATCGAGGAGGTCGCGTGTAGCGCCGTGGACCTGCGGAGCGCAGCGCAACGAGTACGCGTCCTGCACCCGGTCGCACCAACGATGCGACTCGATGATCGCCGAGCCTTCGAGCAGACGCATCACGTTGCGCGCCGATGCGGCTTGACCACGAAGCGGTCGCAGTGCGTGCACCTGCGGAATGAACGAGTTCCGTGAGCCCTGAAGCGATTCCAGAGACTGCGCGCAGGCGCAGTCGGCGGCACGCGAGAGTCGGCGCGCACGCACAAGGCCAAGAGCGCCCTGGGCCGTCATGAACTGCGTGCCGTTGATCAGCGACAGGCCTTCCTTGGCGCGAAGCCTTACCGGCTCGAGACCGGCGCGGGCAAGTGCCTCGGCTCCGTTCAGCAGCTCTCCCTCGAACCAGGCGCGACCTTCCCCGATCAGCGGCAGCGCAAGGTGAGCGAGGGGAGCGAGGTCACCCGAGGCCCCGACCGACCCGCGCGCCGGCACCTCGGGCAGAACACCACGGTTCAGACACTCGAGAAGCAGGGTCACCGTCTCGATCCGCGCGCCCGAGTTGCCTTTCGCCAGGGTGTTTGCACGAAGAAGCATCGCCGCCCGGACGACGTCGTCTGGATACGGCTCCCCCACACCGCACGCGTGCGAACGGAGCAGCCGAACTTGCAGCTCCTCGGTGAGCTCCTCCGGGATCTGCATCGTGACGAACCGGCCGAACCCGGTGTTGACGCCGTACGTGTGCTCGCGAGAGCCTTGCGCTGCCTGCTCCACGACCCGGCGCGCTGCGAGCATCCTTTCGTGCGCGACCGATGTGATCTCGACCGATGCACGCCGCTCGACAGCGATGTCCCACACGTCCTCCAACGTCAGGTCGCTGCCCGTCAGCTCGTTCGTCACCGGCACAGAGCCGAGTGTAGGCGGCGATCAGTCGTCGAGCAGCCTGACCTCGAGCACCCGTGACGCGTCAAAACCAGCGATGCGAAGCGACGTGCCGGCGGCGGCAGCCGCGGCTCCCGCGGGCATGAGGCCGACGAGCTCGGAGCCCACGACCTCGGCGCCGCGTGCGTCGGCCTCACTGATGATCCGCGCGACGATGTCGTGGAGCGCCGACGCCTCCCAGTCCTCGATGTTCATCGAGACCTGGACGAGCCGGGCCCGTGAAAGCTCGACGCCTAGCGCACGCACGCCGGGAAACCCGCCGCCGCGCTCGCGCACGACACCGGCGATGCTGCGTGCCACGTCGATCGTGCCGCGAAGGTTGACGTTGAACGCAATCAGCGGCGGACGTGCGCCCGTGATCACGCCTCCGGCGGTCTCGTGCAGCTGGGACGGGCCGAAGTCCGGTGCTAGCTCACCGGTGTCGAGGCGCCGTTGCAGCCCTTCGATGCCGCCGCGCCGGTAGAAGGCAGGCCCGCGCTCCGGCGGCGCGTAGAGGAAGACCGGGATGCCGAGCTCACCGGCTGCAAGGCGCGCGAATCGTTGCGCCGCCACTTGCGCCCGGGAGAGATCAGTCGGCCGAAGTGGGATGAAGGGCACGACGTCGGCCACGCCGATACGCGGATGGACGCCTTCGTGGTGCCGCAGGTCGATTCGCTCGACGGCCACGCGAACGCCCGCGATCAGCGCTGCGACGAGGGCATCATCGTCACCGACGACCGTGAACACTGATCTGTTGTGATCTTCGTCGGCGTGCACATCGAGCAAGCGCGCAAATGCACCGAGCGCGCTGCCGATCGCGTCGATCGTCACACGATCGCGACCCTCACTGAAGTTCGGCACCGACTCGAGCGGCAGCACGGGCCGTACTCTAAGGAGCGGTGAAGGAGCACAACGAACGCCCCGCACCCACGTGCGACGACTGGTGTCTCGGTCGCGGAGCCTTCGATTCGCGTGCCGCACCCTCGTGGGCATGTCGGGCAAACGTGATTGATCGACGCACGTGATGACAACGCCGGACCGACGCCGTTACCGGTCGCTGAAGGCACTCCAGCGCGACGTCGCATCGTGCCGCCTTTGCATCGAAGCAGGGCACGACCTCGAGTCGCTTCCCGTCGCCGCACCGGGAGCGAACCAGCGCGCTTACCTGTTCGGCCAGGCGCCCGGAGCCGTCGAAGGTGTCGAGCGGCGCCCATGGCGCGGGCGCGCAGGCAAGACGCTTCGCCGCTGGCTCGAGCTCGACGAGGACGCGTTCTACTCGACCTTCTACTGCGCGTCGGTGACGCGGTGCTATCCAGGGCGCGCTGCGTCCGGTCGCGGCGATCGCGCACCCACCCCGAACGAGCGCCGGCTGTGCCGACGGTGGCGGGAGGCGGAACTCGCGCTCCTTCGACCGAGGCTGATCGTCACGGTCGGCGGTCTGGCGGCACGAGAGCTTCTGGGGCTCGAGCGGGTCACCGACTTCGTCGGATCGAGTTACGACGTCGCCGACGCGATCGCCGTGCCGCTTCCTCATCCGTCGGGCGCAAGTGGCTGGCTCAACGCACCCGCGAATCGAGCGCGGCTGGACGACGCGCTCGCCCTCGTCGCCTCGGCACTCGAACGCCTCTGACGCTGCTCGCGCGGGGCGGCTAGCAGCTAGCCGCGGAGATAGACCGGGACCGAGCCGACCGCCTTGTCGTGCCACGTCTGCTTGTTCGCATCCCAGAGCATCCAGAGGTAACCGAGGAAGAACACCAGGAACGAGGCGATCGCCACCACTGCACGCCCGAAGGCGCGTGCATAGCCGATCGGCTGACCGGGATGGTCGCGAACATCGACGACACGGATCCCGACCGCTGCATCGCCCGGCGTCTGGCCGGTGCGACCGTGGAAGTACGTGAAGTATCCGAAACCGATCACGAGCCCGAGCAGCTGTCCCCCGGTGTTGCCGAGGACGATCCGGAGGATGAGGTCGACGATGGTGAGGACGACGCCGTCCACGAACGCTGAGGCAAACCGCCGCCAGAACCCTGCGGGCGGCCCTCCGAGCCCGCCTGGGGCCTCCTCGAGCACGTCGCGACGTATGGTGTCAGCCGTGCCGGACGACCACACCGAGCTCGGCTCGGAGATGCGTGAGCGGATCGACGCACCGGTCTCACAGGAGGCCGCGCGCGAGGCACGGCTCACGCCTGCCGAGGCGGTCCGTCAGATGCGCATTCGCGTTCCGGAGCGGGCGAACCGCAAGCTCCGGCACGTGATCGAACGCGTCAACCGCGACGACGAACTGAAGGGTTGGTGGCACGTTGCGAACGTCAACGCCGTCGCGCGCATGGAGATCAACGATCACTCGTGGGTGCACATCCAGATCGTCACGAACATCGCCCTGAAGCTCCTCCGTCAACTCACGAAGCACGGCATCGAGCCCGCGATGGTCACCGACTACGGCATGACGCGTGACGACGCCGAGGTGGTTGTGGCACTGACCGCACTCACGCACTGCGTCGGCATGTCGGTGCACCGCAAGGGCCACGAGGACTTCAGCCTGTTCCTCGCCGCACCGAAGCTCCGCGAACTGCTCGCCGGCATGTACGAGGAGCCGGAGCTGACGGTCGTCGTCTCCGAGGTGCTCCAGGGGATCATCAGCCATCGCGCCGACGGCGAACCGCTGACGCTCGAGGCCGGGATCCTGCGGGTCGCCGACGCGCTCGACATGGAGCAGGGTCGATCGCGCATCGCCTTCGAGCGCGGTCACGTCGGCATCCACTCGCTCTCCGCGGCCGCGATCGAGGAGGTCGAGATCGCGGACGGCGACGAGAAGCCGATCCGCATCTCGATCACGATGAACAACTCGTCCGGCATTTACCAGGTCGACGGCCTGCTCAAGGCGAAGCTTGTCGGGTCGGGCCTCGAGCCGTATGTCGAGGTGATCGCACACATCGACACCGTCGATGAAAAGCGACTCGTCCCGCTCTACCGGCTCGAGCTCTGAGGGATTTCGCCCGGCCGAGGCCGGGCTACAATGCGGCCGCCCTGCGGGGTCGTCTAATGGTAGGACGCCTGACTCTGGATCAGGTAGTCAAGGTTCGAGTCCTTGCCCCGCAGCTCGCCGCAGTCGACGCCGCCTGCGGGGTACCCTGGCCCGCCGTGCGGTTGAAGCTTGTAACGGCGCTGGCGCTGTCGGGGCTCGCCCTGGTCGTTCTGTCGAGCGCGGCGGCGTCGCCGTCGCCGCTTCCCTTGCGCGCACGGCTGCTCAAACGTGGCGAGTTTGCCGGCTTCCGTCCCGAGCCTGGACTCGCCCAGTACACGACTGCGAAGTTGTGGGTCCAGGCCGACCCGCAGCTGACGGCGTCGCAATCCGCAAACGAGCTCGCGAGACTACGGCGAGAGGGTTTCCGAGGGCTCGACCAGGAGTTCCTCACTCGTGGTGCGGTCAAAGGGGCCGGCGTCTCCTGGGTGATGCGGCTCGGTTCTCGCGCCGCGGCCCGTACCGAACTCGCGGCCAGCATCAAGGGTTACAAGAAAGAGGACACCGCGATCGGGGCGTCGTTCTCGCCGTTCGCGGTGTCGGGCATTCCCGGTGCCCGCGGCTTCGAACTGAGCGGGTCCGGCCAGGTCGGCGACAACGTCTTCTTCACCGACGGCCCCTTCCTCTACCTGATCGGTGCGGGCTGGGCGATGAGTGACAAGAAACCACCGACGCGCGCGGGGCTGATTGCTGCGGCGAACAACCTCTACAAACGCGTCCGCGGCCGTCCGCCCGCCTAGCCACACGGCCAACACGCCCTTCCGCATGGAATCGGCGCGGGCCAAGAGGGGGCGCTGCGTTGAAAGCGCGAGTGCCCCTTGGCCCGTCTTCCAGGTAGTGCGGGTGGCCCGAGTTCAGACCCGGCGACCCTTCCTCGGGCCGCCCGCTCCGCTGCTCACGGAGCAATCCGCAGGCAGCCTTACTAAGACGCGACGTCGGGTCGAAGGTTGGCGACGCGATCGAAAGGTCAGTGAGAAGGCGCGTCCGGCGACTCGTCGTTAGGGTCGTCGCGCGTGTCGCCGGAGAGCGAATCCTTGAACTCCCGCATCCCCGATCCGAGCGAACGGCCGATCTCCGGCAGGCGCTTTCCGCCGAACAGGAGGAGCGCCACCAGAAGAAGGAGCAGGATCTCGGAGGGGCCGATGTCGCCCACAGACAGACGGTAGCAGGGCTGCGATGACGGTTACGCGTGCGCAGGCAGTTCTCGAGCGGCTCGACCGCTTCCAGCAGTCCCACGCAGCACTCGGCTTTCCTCTGGCGGTCAACCGGAAGTACTCGGACGACCGGGGTGGTTATCTCACGGCGACCGTCACCTACTACGGCTTCTTCTCGATCTTCCCCTTGCTGCTCGTGCTGACGACGATCCTCGGGTTCGTCTTCCACGGCAATCCGCACCTGCAGCAGCAGATCATCGACTCGGCCCTCGGGCAGTTCCCGGTCGTCGGCTCCGAGCTCAAGTCGGGCTCGCTCACCGGGAACACGGCGGCGCTCGTGATCGGCCTGGTCGCCGCCCTGTGGGCTGGGATGGGCGCCGTCCTCGCAGCCGGATACGCGATCGACCACATCTGGGGATTGCCGCGTGCGCGCCGGCCGAACTTCGTCCACGCACGGCTGCGCGCGCTGCTCCTGCTCGCACTGCTCGGCGGCGGCCTCCTCGCCACCACGGCGCTCGCCGGAGCCGGCACCGTCGGCGTCCGCTACGGCCTCGAGTGGAAGATCGCATCCACGCTCCTCTCCACGCTGCTCGACTTCGTCCTCTTCTGGACCGCGTTCCAGGTGCTGATGACGCTCGACGTCCCCTGGTCGGACCTCTGGGCGGGAGCCCTCACCGCCGCGGTCGGTTACGAAGCGTTGCAGCTCATCGGCGGGTACTACGTCAGCCGCGTGCTCGAGAAGACCGCCAACGTCTACGGCACCTTCGCGCTCGTCATCGGACTGCTGTCCTTCATCTACCTCGCGGTGCACATCGCGCTGCTCGGCGCCGAGGTCAACGTCGTCGCCGCGCGGCGACTCTGGCCGCGCAGCCTTCTCTCGCCGGCCCCGAGCGAAGGACCTCCAGCCGAGCCACGTTCCAGCCGATAACTGGGTCATGTCGATCCAGCGCGCAGCAGTCGTGACGCTCGCGGCGTTTGCGGCGGCATTTGCCGCTGTCTTCCGCTAGACCGAGAAGTCGTGCGTGCCCGGCTTCTTGCCGAGGGACGCCGACCAGAGCCGCCTGGCCTGGTCGTTCAGCTCGAACGTGCTCGCCACAACGGCGACCGGCCGGGGAGCAGGCGCCGACTCGGACGCCGGCGCAAGCACGTTGCGGACGAAGCCGCCGGCAACGGCTGCCCCGGCAAGGAGCGCCGCGGTGAGGGCAACCATCACCGGGCGCGCAGCCCGGCGACGGGGCACGCTCACCGAGACGGACGCGTGCACTTCGAGCGGCGCGCTGCGGAGCTCATCCGTCGTCACCAGCGAGGCATCGGCAAACGAACGGCACGAGCCGCAGCCGGCAAGGTGCGCGTCGAGGAGCGCCGCCTCGAGCTCCGAGAGCTGATCGTCGAGGCGAAGCGACACCCAGAAGCGCGCCCGTGAGCAGAGACGGTTTTCGATCAGCATCGGAAAATCAGACGCTCCCGGTGACAATTCGTTAGCCACGTTATCGATCTCGATCGGGGCGCCGGAGGTCGCCACCCGTGCCGAGGCCCGATGTTCACGTTCCGGAAACAGGTATGACAACGGTATGAGCGAGGCCGTTCGGATCCTCGTCGTCGACGACGACGACGACATCAGGCTCCTGCTGCGTGAGCTGCTCGAACGTGCCAGCTTCGACGTCGAGGAGGCAGATAGCGGCCGAGCGGCGCTTCGCGCACTTCATCTATCGCCGCCGGCCCTCGTGCTGCTCGACGTCTCGATGCCAGATCTCGACGGCTACCAGACGCTCGAGCGCATCCGCGACCTCTCCGAGGTGCCCGTGATCATGCTCACCGCGCACACCCAGGAGCTCGAGAAGGTCCGGGGCCTCACCGCTGGAGCCGACGACTATGTTGCCAAGCCCTTCGGCCGGCAGGAGCTGCTCGCCCGGGTCCAGGCGCTCCTACGGCGCTCGGGCGGTTCTTCCACCGTCCATGAGGCATATGCGGACGACTTCGTCGCAATCGACTACGCCGAGCGCCGCGTCACGGTCCAGGGCCGGGACGTGCGCCTGACGCCGCTCGAGTTCAAGCTGCTCGCGACCTTCGTGCAGAACCGAAACCAGGTCCTCTCGCGCGACCAGCTGCTCAAGCTCGTCTGGGGCGACCCGTACGGCGTCTCCGGCGACCAGGTGAAGCTCTACGTCGGCTACCTCCGGCGGAAGCTGGTACCGGACGACCCGGGCGAGGCCCCGATCGAGACGATGCGGGGGTTCGGATATCGCTACCGCAGTTGAGAATCGGGCTGTGCGCCCCTGAGCGCTCTCTACACTCCCGGCACAACCCCTGGCCCCCCAGACCGAGGGACGAGTGAAGACGCGCATTTACGTGGGTGTGGGAGTGTCCGTGGGTATCGCAGCGGTCGTGCTGGCCGTGACGGTCGGCGCGGCTATCGCCCACTCGAGCGGGGCGACTCCGTTGCCGGCTTCGTCATGTTCGCCGATCCAGAATCCCAACGGGCAATACCTGATCGCGTCCGATCTTCCGCTGCAAGGGCCTGGTCGTGCGCAGACCTTCCAGATGACAAAGGCAATCGCGTACGTCCTCAAGCGGCACAGCTGGAGGGCAGGCAAGTACACCCTCGCGTACCAGAGCTGCGACGACTCGACCGCCAAAGCGGGCAAGTGGGACTCGGGCAAGACGTCCGCGAACGCGAACGCCTACGCGGAGGACTCGAGCCTGGCCGGCGTGGTCGGGCCGCTCAACTCTGGCGCCGCCGAGATCCTGGTGCCTGTTCTGAACCGTGCTCCGAACGGACCGGTGGCAGTGGTCAGCCCGTCGAACACCTACGTCGGCCTGACGCACGGCGGCCCCGGCACGGTCGTGGGTGAGCCGGGCAAGTACTACCCCACCGCGAAGCGCAGCTACGCCCGCGTCGTCGCTGCCGACGACTACCAGAGCGCTGCTGACGCCCTTCTCGCACAGTCATTTGGTGTGAAGAAGGTCTTCATCCTGAACGACAACGACAAAGAGGCCTACGGCCTCGGCGTCGCGTCGAACTTCCGGAACGCGGCGACCAAGCTAGGCATCAAGACGGTCGGCTTCACCACGTGGAATGGCCGGGCATCGTCCTACCGGGCGCTCGCGGCGAGGATCAAAGCGTCCGGCGCGCAAGCCGTGTTTCTCGGCGGCTTGATCTCCGAGAACGGCGGGAAGGTGATCAAGGACATCCGCGCCGGTGTGCCGGCCGGCGTCAAGATCATGCTGCCGGACGGCTTCACGCCGGCCTCCGCCACGCTCAAAGAGGCCGGATCGGCCGTCCAGGGTGCGACGCTCTCCGTCGCAGGTCTGCCGAACTCCGCGCTCAAGGGCGCCGGCAAGACGTTCGTCGACGGCTTCACCAAGGCTGTCGGCGTGCCTGACCCGTACGCCGTGTACGCGGCCCAGGCGGCCGAGGTGATGATTCAGGCGATCACGCAGTCGAACGGCACCAGGGCCGACATCACCAAGCAGCTGTTCAAGGTCGACCTGAAAAACTCAATCCTCGGGGACATGTCCTTCAACGCGAACGGTGACGTGAACTCGAACCCGGTCACGATCTACAAGTTCACGGGCAACGCTGCCCCGACGTACAAGGTGATCGTGCCGCCGAAGTCGCTCGTCAAGCCAGCCTGAGTCCGGGACCCCGCAAGCACGGCTTCCGGGGAAGGCGCAAGCCCTCCCCGGGGCCGTTTCCGGCCCGGCAAATCTGAGACCATTCCGGATGGATGGCTCGACTCGCCTCCGTCCCCGATCTCGACCAGGAGCTCGACCGTCTCTACGGGGTGCCGCCCGACGTGTTCATCGCCGAGCGCGATGCGCTCGCCGCGCGGCTGCGACAGGCTCACCAGTCCGACGCGGCGACCGCGGTCGCCAAGCTGAAGAAGCCGGTTGCAGTTGCGTGGGCTGCGAATCGACTCGCCCGCGAGGAGTCGACCGCGGTCGGGCAACTGCTCGCCGCGTCGACACAGCTACGGACGGCGCAGAAACGCGCTCTCGCGGGTCGGGCAGGCCATGCCGAGGTCGGCGAGGCGCAGGCCGCAGAACGCGAGGCCGTGCGCGAGCTCGTCGCCGCGGCTCAGACTCGCCTCGATCCACCCGTCACGGGTGCCGCCCTCGACCGGCTCAGCCAGACTCTCCGCGCGGCGGCCGCGAGCCCGTCGGCGAGCGCTCTGCTCGAGCGCGGCCGGCTGACCCGTGAGGTGCACGCCGCGGGCTTCGCCGCCGTCGACGACCTCGAGGCGTCTCCGCGACGACCTCGTCGTGCCGACGAGGTCGCCCAGGCGGCGCGCGCGCGTCTCAAGATGCTGCGAGAAGAGGCAAGGAGGCTCGCCGCCGCCGCGCGTTCGGCGGAACGCGCCGCCGGGGCCGCAGAGCGGGCCGCCGCCGCCCTCCGCTCCGAGGCCGACGCCAGCGAAACCGCCGCCCGCCGCGCCGCAGACGAGGTGGCCGCCGCCGAGTCGGACCTGCGCAAACGTTCCTGACGCCACCACTGGCAATCGTCGCGGGACTGGCTTAGAGTCAGACGCGGGATTTGAGTTTCGGGAAGGTGACTGCGGCCGAAGGACCTGAAGGCGCCAGGCGTGGCGTCGTGACGCCGTTTGCGCGGCCTCAACGGCGGCTGCGCCGGGGGGACGACCGGCTTGATCTTGCCGCCGAGGTCGAACGGCTGAAGCACGAGAACGCCGATCTGCGCGCACAGCTCGCCGCACACGACTCGCGGATCGTGATCGAAGCTGCGCTCAGCGCAGGCGCCCGCGTCCTCGCTGTGGTGCGGGCGGAAGTGGAGCTGCGGATCGCGGAGGGCCGCTGGGCGCTGCAGAAGGTGCGGAACGAGTCGAACGTGGCGGTCGCCGCTGCGAAAGACGAGCTCGTCCGGCTCGAGTCGCTGAAGCGACAGCTCGCCCACCAGACGCAGGCGTTCGCTGCCGACTTGACGGCGCTGGTCGACGAGAAGCTCCCGGCGCCGCCGAAGCCGCCGTCGCTCGACGAGACGCTCGCCGAGCGGCTCCGCCAGAGCTAGCGCATCGTCATCCGGCCACGGCGCGTCGTCGACAGCGGTCGATTGACGGATGACGTAGGTTTCAGCGCGGAAATCTCAAACGACCAACTGAGGGGGCGTTAATGATAGGCACGTCGTACCCGTTTGCCGACGTCATGTGGACGATGTTGGTGTTCTTTCTCTGGGTGCTGTGGTTCTGGCTCCTGTTCACCGTCTTCGCGGACGTCTTCCGCCGCCACGACATCTCAGGCTGGGGCAAGGCTGCCTGGTTGATCTTCGTGATCATCTTGCCGTTCCTCGGCGTCTTCGTGTACCTGATCGCCGAGAGCAAGGGGATGGCGGATCGCAATATCGAGCGCGCGAACCAGGCGAAGTCCCAGTTCGATGACTACGTCCGGCAGACGGCGGGCGGCAGTGCAGCAGAGATCGGCAAGGCCAAGGAGCTCCTCGACTCGGGGGCGATCACGCAGGCCGAGTTCGACTCCCTCAAGCAGAAGGCCCTCGCCTAGGCCGAGCGTCGTTCAACGAAAGGAGGACGAGGAATGTTCGTGTTCTATCCGTTGATGCTGATCTCGATCTTCATGCGCCGTCGACCGCTTGCCCGTGCAGCTGTCGTCGGCGGAGCCGCGTACTACGCCGGCAAGCGGGGCGCGCAAAACGCGCAGCGGGAAGCCGACCAGAACGCGCAGATCGAGGATCTCCAGGACCAGCAGGCGCAGCAGGCGCCGGCCGCGGCGGCGCCACCTCAGGCCTCCGGCGGTATGGGAGAGGATTCGATCGAGAGGCTCAAGCAACTCGCCGACCTCCACACGCAGGGCGTCCTGACCGACGCCGAGTTCGAAGTCCAGAAGCAGAAGATTCTCCAGGGAATGTGAGGAGGAGCGAGATGGCAATCGGACCAGTGCAGATGCTCGTCCTCGGCTTCGAAGACCCTCAGTTCCAGGGCGAGATCCTCGAAGAGCTGAAACGTCTGAAAGACGCGGACATCGTCCGCGTGATCGATGCCGCCGTCGTGAGGAAGAACGAGGACTCGAGCGTCGACATCCTCCACACCAGCGACCTGAGCACCGAGGAAGCGCAAGAGTTCGGCGCAATCGTCGGCGCTCTGATCGGGCTCGGCGTCGACGGAGAAGACGGCGCCGTCGTCGGAGCGGCCGCCGGAGCCGAGGCGATGGAAGACGGCAGGGTCTTCGACGACGAGGAGATCTGGTACGCCGCCGATGCGATTCCGACCGGGACCGCAACGGCGATCGCTCTGCTCGAACATCGCTGGGCGATTCCGCTCCGCGAGTCGATCATCCGCGCGGGCGGGTTCGTCCTCGCCGACGAGTGGATCCATCCGCAAGACCTGGTCGCGGTTGGGCTCCTGGCCGCGGAAGGAGCGGGGCAGTCGAGCTGAGTCAGAGGTGATCCGTGTTGCCGGCCGGGAGGCCGGCAACACGTTCGACCACGGGGAAAGGCCGCCGTTCGGCACGCCGAGCTAGCCGTTCCGGTTATGCGGAGGCACAAGTACCCACCTATTTGGATGAGTTCTGGCGCTCTAAGCGTTGACGATACGCGTCGGCCCTGTCAGCCTTTGTCCGGGAGGTGGGGTAGGCATGTCCAGGCTGAGCGCTGTAGCTCCGCTGCCGCGGCGATCGGCGCGCGGCTTCTTGGTCACCCTCCTGGTGCTGGCGGCAATGGCCTCGGCATTGATTTCCGACTCCGCGACTCAGGCTGCCACGCCAGGGTTGGTGGCGGCGTACGGGTTCGATGAGGGGTCGGGGACGACGGTCACCGATCCGTCGGGGAACGGCAACACGGGGACGATCTCGGCGCGACCTGGGCTACGACCGGCAAGTACGGCAAGGCGCTCCAGTTCAACGGCTCGAACGCCCGCGTCAACGTGCCCGACGCCGCCTCGCTGCACCTCACCAGCGGCATGACCCTGGAGGCGTGGGTCAACCCCTCGACGCGTCACAGCGCCTGGCGCGACGTGATCTACAAGGGCAACGACAACTACTACCTCGAGGCGACCTCGACAACGCCTCCAAGCCCGACGCCGGCCTGATCGCCGGCGGCAGCTTCGCCGACGCTCTACGGCACCGCCGCCCTGACCGCGAACACCTGGACCCACCTGACCGAGACCTACGACGGCGCCACCCTGCGCCTGTACGTCAACGGCGTCACAGGTCGTCGCAGCGTCGCCGCGCACCGGCAGCATCGCCACCTCCACCAACCCGCTGCAGATCGGCGGCGACAGCATCTACGGCCAGTACTTCCCGGGGACCATCGACGAGGTCCGCATCTACAACCCCGCCCTCACGGCCGGCCGCAGATCCAAACCGACATGAACCACCCCGATCGGCGGCCGCGCCCGACAGCCGCCGCCACCGACCCGCCCGGGACGCTCACCGCCGACCGCGGTCTCGCCCGAGCCAGCATCGACCTCTGACCTGGGCGCGCCGCCACCGACAACGTCGGCGTCACCGGCTACCTGGATCGAACGCTGCAGCGGCCCGAGCTGCACCACCTTCGCCCAGATCGCCGCCGCCGACCGGCACCGCCACCACGCTACAGCGACACCGGCACCAACCGCCGCCACCACCTACAGCTACCGCGTCCGCGGCCACCGACGCCGCCGCGCAACGCTCAGCCCCTACTCCAACGCCGCCACCGCCACCACACCGACCGCCGGACACGCACACCGCCGATCCAACCCGGCACGCTCAGCGCCGACCGCGACCGGCCAGCCAGATCAACCTGCGCTGGACCGCCGCCACCGACAACGTCGGCGTCACCGGCTACCTGGTCGAGCGCTGCCAGGGCGCCGGCTGCACGCACCTTCACCCAGATCGCGCACGCCCGGCCGCGCACCACCTACAGCGACACCGGCCTCAGCCGCCGGCACCACCTACAGCTACCGGGTCCGCGCCACCGACGCCGCCGGCAACCTCAGCCCCTACTCCAACGTCGCCACCGCCACCACCCCGCGCGCCGGACACCACACCGCCGACGGAGCCGGGCACGCTGACCGCAACCGCGGTCTCGGCCGCAGGTCAACCTCACCTGGGCCGCCGCCACCGACAACGTCGGCGTCACCGGCTACCTGGTCGAACGCTGCCAGGCGCGGGCTGCACCAGCTTCGCCCAGGTCGGCCGCCACGGCAGCCAGCCACCACCTACAGCGACACCGGCCTGACGCCGGCACCAGCTACAGCTACCGGGTCCGCGCCACCGACGCCGCCGGCAACCTCGGCCCCTACTCCAACGTCGCCAGCGCGACCACGCCGGCGACGGACCCGAGCCTGGTCGCTGCGTACGCGTTCGACGAGGGATCGGGGACGACGGTGACCGACGCGTCGGGCAACGGCAACACGGGCACGATCACGAACGCGACCTGGACGACCAGCGGCAAGTACGGCAACGCGCTGGTGTTCAACGGCACCAACGCGCTGCGTCACCGTCCCCGACTCGGCCTCGCTGCACCTGACCAGCGGCATGACGCTGGAGGCGTGGGTCAACCCGTCGCACCGTCAACAGCGCCTGGCGCGACGTGATCTACAAGGGCAACGACAACTACTACCTCGAGGCGACCTCGAGCAACGCCTCCAAGCCCGACGCCGGCCTGATCGCCGGCGGCAGCTACGCCGAGGCCTACGGCACCGCCGCGCTGCCCGCCAACACCTGGACGCTACCTGACCGAGACCTACGACGGCGCCACCCTGCGCCTGTACGTCAACGGCACCCAGGTCGCCGAGCCGCGCCGCACCGGCGCGCATCGCCACCTCGACCAACCCGCTGCAGATCGGCGGCGACAGCATCTACGGCCAGTACTTCGCCGGCCTGATCGACGAGGTCCGCATCTACAACACCGCGCTGACGCGCCGCCCAGATCCAGAGCGACATGACCACCCCGATCACGCCGACGGTCCCCGACACGACCCCGCCGACCGCAGCCCGGGACGCTGACCGCGACCGCGATCGTCGGCCGGCGAGATCGACCTCGCCTGGGGCGCCGCCACCGACAACGTCGGCGTCACCGGCTACCTGATCGAACGCTGCCCCGGCGCCGGCTGCACCACCTTCACCCAGATCGCCGCCCCCACCGGCACCGCCACCACCTACAACGACACCGGCCGCCAACCCCGCACCAGCTACAGCTACCGCGTCCGCGCCACCGACGCCGCCGCCAACCTCGGCCCCTACTCCAACACCGCCACCGCCACCACACCGACCCCGGACACGACACCGCCGACCGCGCCCGGCACGCTCGAGCGCAACCGCGATCGCGGCCGGCGAGATCGACCTCGCCTGGGGCGCCGCGACCGACAACGTCGGCGTCACCGGCTACCTGATCGAACGCTGCACCGGCCCGAGCTGCACCACCTTCACCCAGATCGCCACCCCCACCGGCACCGCCACCACCTACAACGACACCGCCACCAACCCCGCACCACCTACAGCTACCGCGTCCGCGCCACCGACGCCGCCGCCAACCTCGGCCCCTACACCAACACCGCCACCGCAACCACACCAGTGCCACGTATTCGATCGGCGGCACTGTTTCTGGGCTCTCCGGAACGGTGGTGCTGCAGAACAACGGCGGTAACGATCTGAGTGTCAGCGGCAACGGCTCCTTCACGTTCAGCACGCCATTGGCGAATGGCGCGGCCTATGCGGTGACGGTGAAGACCAATCCGTCCGCCCATACCTGTTCGGTCTCCAACGCTCGTGAACGGTGGCCTCGCCCCACGTGACCAACGTCGTCGTCGCCTGCACCGGAGGAACGTCGAGGACGGCGTCGGATGATTTCAACCGGGCGGACGGTGGCTTGGGTGCGAACTGGACGAATGTCACCGACGGCGGGCTGGCGATCTCGTCGCAGGCGGTGCTCGGGTCGAGCGCTACCGCCGGGGACATCCGGACCGGCGAGACGTATCCCAGTGACCAGTACTCGCAGGTCGAGGTCACGGCGACCCAGCTGACGGGCGGTCAGTGGATCGGACCGGCGGTGCGCACCCAAAACGGCGGTCAGAACACCTACCTGGGTATCTACTTCTGGAACAACGGCAGCCGCAGTTGCAGCTGTACAAACGGAGTGCGGGCACCTGGATCCAGCTCGGGAGCTCGTACAACTGTGGGCCGTTGGCTGCGGGCACGCAGCTGAAGCTGACCGCGGTCGGTTCCACGATCTCGTTCCTGCAAGAACGGCGTCGCCCGGATCGTCGTCACAGACAGCAGCATCACCGGGGGCGCACCCGGGATCATGACCTTCGGCGCCGCGAGGCCGACAACTGGTCGGGCGGCACCGCCACCTCCTCGAACAACCCCGGATTCCAGGTCGTCTACCAGGGGACCGACGCCAACGGCGTTGCGTCATACGCCGTCACCTCCGCCGACGACGGCGGCACGCAGGTGATCCGGATCCTCGCTCCGACCAACCCCGCCCCTGGTGTCCCTCACAACTTCCTCTATGTGCTCCCGGTCGAGGCGGGGCTGGGTACCCAGTACGGAGACGGGCTGCAGACCCTGCGCGGTCTCGATGCACAAGACCAGTACAACCTGACGATCATCGAGCCCTCGTTCGGGATCGAGCCCTGGTACGCCGACAATCCCAACGACCCGACGCTCCAGTACGAGACGTTCATGACCAAGGATCTCGTGCCCTGGGTGACGCAGAACCTCGCACTCACCGGTCACGAGCAGAACTGGCTGATCGGGTTCTCGAAATCCGGCATAGGCGCAGACGATCTCATCCTGAAGCATCCCGACGTCTTTACGCTCGCGGCAGCCTGGGACTTCCCGGCCGACATGTCGTCGTTCAGCCAATTCGGTTCCAGCTCGGCAAACTCGTACGGTACGGATGCGAACTTCCAGACCAACTACCGCCTGACGCCCGCCTTCGTCGATCGCACACAAGACGCCGTTCCTGAGAGCAACCGACTCTGGATCGGCGGATACGCGGCTTTCCAAACCGACATGACGGACTACGACGCACTTCTGACCTCAGACGGCATCGCGCACACCACCGAGACGCCGCAGCTGGTGGTCCACCGCTGGGACAGCGGCTGGGTGCCTATCGCGCTGGCCGCACTGAGTCAGGACAGCGTCAACCTGCCGACGCCGTAGCCCAGCGGAGAGGTCGGCACTCCGGTGCGCCGATCGATATTCCCTTGCCAGCATGAGGTGATGCCGGGCATCGATCCACCGGCTTCGGCCGCCGCACGACGCGGCCTGCGTCGGGCATCAGCGAATCGGCGCCTTCGGTACGTACCGCTGGTCGGCCCGGAAGCCAACTGACGCGACAGGGCGGACTTCGGCGAGCCGAACTGCGATGAGCTTTCTGACCAGCGGCTTGGCAGGAGCCGTCGACGAAGTGCAGTGAGCTCTGGACGCGTAGCCGCTAAGCCATCGGCAGCTGCCCGGGACCGAGCGCACGACGCAGGTAGCTCGGTGACCTTGACACACTGCCATACCGGCCACGGCCTGCCTCCCACCCGAAAGGCAGGAACGCCGTATGAGATCACCTGCTCGGCTTCGGGACGAGCTCGAGGATGGTCCGGCGCAGCTTCTCGCGGGTGCTCCGCTTCGTCGCCTCGAGATCGCGCGAACGCGACAACTTCCTTCGCGGACCGCTCGCGAGTCTAGGGGGATGACGTAGAACCGAGCCCTGAGTTGAGCAGAAGGTCAACGGGTGTCGAACAGCCCTGCTAATCAGGGATTTCTACGCTCCGGGATCACCGGTGGAGCACGGGTGTAGCGGACGACGTGACTCGACCCTGTCGTGCATTGTGACGACGGAAACAACGGCATTGTGCAGGCGAGGTTGGCGTTTAACGAGGTCTTGCCGGTGGAACGAGCAGGACGCAAGCGGACGCGACTCGGCGCCTGGCCAGAAGGCTGCGCTTGAGGGCGCGTCGAGGTGCTTGCAGACGGCGCGCGGTCCGGGCTCCTGGGAGGAGGCGCCTGGCCGCGCGCCTCTTGAGCGTGCACCCCATGATCACGCCCTGCGTGTTTTCAAAAGTGGCGACCCGGGTAATGTCTTCCATCGCGGAAGCTGCACCGTTGGGAATCGACCTGGAGTGGTCGTGCAGCCACCGCGCTTGAACCCCCCTCAGCGAAGAGCTGCTGGCCGCGGTGGCTCTTCGCGCGCGGCGATCGGACGCGGGCGGCCGTAGGATTCGAACATGGACAAACCGCACTGCGGTCGGTCACGGTCCAACCTCGTGAAGAGAGTGATCGCAGCCTTGTTCGGGGGTGGCGGCCCACGGCTTGAGGACAGGCGCGGCTGGGGCGACGTACCACCTGACATCGGTGTGCGCGAGCCTCGGCGCCCACGGCCCTCAAGTTCGGGTGGTGCTGCTGTGCTCGATCCGCCCACCGATTTCTGACGCATGAGGTGTGTCCAGACGAACCTGATCGGGATCGCGCTCGGCGCCTTCGCAGCAGCCGGCGTTGCTGTTCGTCGACGCTTCACGAAGAACTAAGCGCACCGGATACGCCTTCCGACTGATTGCCGACGCTCAGGTAGCCTCGCAGGCTCCGGCCCTACACCCAGACTCGGGAGGGGCAATGACTTTCAGATTCCGCGTGTACAGCGTCAACGGCGACGACCTGCCGCTGGTCCGCGATGCCCTCGTGCTGGTGGGGATCTTCCTCGTGGTCATCTTGTTGCTCGTCCGCTTCGCCGCCCTTTCCGAAGAATTTCGTCATCCATTGCACCGTTGGCGGATCGAGTTCGCTCGAGAGCACGACCGCGCGCCGAGCAGACCAAGCGGTGCTCCATTCGTGCTTCTCTCTCCTGTCCAGGTGCGGCCGAATTAACGACGGCTGGTACTCGGACTCACTAGCGCCCGGGAGTACCAGCCGTCCTGCACGCCTCGGCCAGTCGAGGCGATCGCGTGTAGCCGCCTGTCAGCGCGTCGCGAGCTCCTTGACGTCGTTCCTCGCAACGATCGCGTCGAGCACCGCGGATTCGGCCTCCTCGATCGCTACATACGCATAGTCGATCGCGAACAGCGCGTCGTCCTCGGCACCCTCGGCGCGCTTCTCCGCTCGATCAACGTCGATCTCGGCCTTCTCTTGGCCGACGTTCTTACGCACCTTCGCGATATGCGCGAGTCGTAACGTTGCAGTCCACGCTGCGCTCTTGCTTGGGTTCACGACGGCCTAGCGGGAGCCGACGCATGTCATTACTTCATTCCGTAAAGTCTGCCTGAGCGTCTTGTTGGAGAAGGGATCGAGTGAGTCCTTTCCCGATGGACATTGGGGGTCGTGCATCGACTACGCAAACTCGGTCTTCTTCGAGGACACGCGGGAACAGGAGTGGTTCGCACCTCACCTGATCGAATTCGTCGACCACGGCGGCGAGAAGACCGCGTCGATCAAAGGTGGACCCACATTCGTCCGCGCTGCTGATCGTTAGTAAGCAACATTGATTTGACCTCGCGATCGCCTGGGGCAATCTCAGGAGCCAGACCGGGGAGCGGCCTCTGCCGTGCGGGCAACTCCCGAGGTGCGAGGAGGCGCTGGTGCACGGAAGACAGCGGCGCTGCGTCGCCGACGGCTCGTCAGGGGTGCGTGGCCGTGCGGGCGCGGTCGAGTTCGAGTTGGCGAAGCTCGATCCGGCGAATCTTTCCGGTCAGCGTCTTCGGCAGCTCGGCCACGAATTCGACGCGACGTGGATACGCGTAGGCGGAGAGGCGTTCGCGGACGTGGCCTTTGATCTCGTCGGCGAGCGCCTCGGATGGCTCGTATTCGTCTGCGAGGACGATGAATGCTTTGACGACGTTGCCCCGCAGCTCGTCGGGCGATGCGACGACTGCCGCTTCGCGTACAGCGGCATGCTCAAGGCACGCCGATTCGACCTCGAACGGGCCGATCCGGTAGCCCGCTGCGATGATCACGTCGTCGGCGCGTCCGACGTACCAGATGTAGCCGTCTTCGTCCTGGACGGCCGCGTCCTTTGTGTGGAACCATTCGCCGCCGAAGGTTTCCGCGCTCGCTTCATCGTTGCGCCAATAACCGAGCGGGTAGTGCGGGTTCGAGCGGGCGCGTAGACAGATCTCGCCACGCTCGCCCGCTGCTACTGGCTGCTCGTCCTCGTCGAGGAGCTGGACGTCCCAGCCCGGCATCGGCTTGCCCATCGAGCCCTCACGCACCTCGAGAAACGGGTAGTTCGCGACGAGTGGATACGACTCGGTCAGGCCGTAGTAGTCGAGCACCGTCACGCCGTACTGTTCGCGGAACCAGCGGATTGCCTCCGGATTCAGCGGCTCTCCCGCCGAACACACGCGCCGGAACACCTGCGGGTAGCGTGTCCCCGCATCCTCGACGGCCATCATCGAGCGCATCGCCGTCGGCGTCGTAAAGACGTTCGTTACCCAGTGCCGACTCAGGAAGTCGAGCTGTTTGTGCGGATCGAAGCCGCCCTGACGCCGGTAGACGCACTGCAGCGCCCCGAGACGCCAAGGGCCGAGCAGCGGTGCGATCCCTGCGGCCCAGGCCCACTCGCCCATCCCGTGGAAGCGCTCGCCGTCTTGTAGCTCGTGGCAGTAGCGGAACTCCTCATGGCCGAGGATGTAGCGGTGCGCGTGGACGATTCCCTTCGCGAGCCCCGTCGTCCCAGACGTGTAGTAGAGCTGCGCAGGATCGTCGGCCGCCGTATCGACGCAAACGAAATCCGTCGAAGCCGCTGCCAGGGTGCCGGACTCGAGCACGAGCGTCTCCGGCGCCCCCGGTCGGTCAAAGCGCGGCGCGTTGCCGGGGTCGGTGACGAGCAGCTTCGCGCCCGAGTCCGAGAGCCGATGCTCGATCCCATCGTCCCCGTACAGCACAGACATCGAGAGCAGGATCGCGCCGAGCTTCCAGACTCCGAAGAAGGTCGCAGCGGCCTCGGGCGTCGGCGGCAAGACGACCGCGACCCGGTCGCCCTGCGTGACGCCGCACGCAGCGAGCGTGTGCGCCGCCTGGTTCGCCAGATCCTGCAGCTCGCCCCATGAGAGCTCCCGGGTCGAGCCGTCGAAACTCTCCCAAACCATCGCCGGCTTGTTACGCGCGTGCTTGTCGCACACGTCGGCGGCAATGTTGTACCGCGCCGGCACCTCCCAGCGATGACCTGCGCAGATCTCGTCGTAGCTCGTCGAGCCCATCGCTAACCATCCAGCCTAAAGGCTCCCTCGCTCCCGGCCCAGACCGCCGGCAGCGTCGGCTGGTCTTGTACACGTCGTGCTGTTCAGAGATCGGCGTCGGGACAATCTCGGCCCTGCCCCTGGACGGGAACTGGACCGAGGTAGGACCGCCCACGGCCGCCGGCGATCTTCTGAATCCCGGTCGCACTGTCCCCTACAGCGTCTCGGCTCGACGCCTCAGCCTGCTCTCTTGGCTGCGCCAGCGCCGACCTTGACTGCGACGCGAATTGCCTAATCGGACAGGAAGAGGATCGCTGGACAGGGCGTCTTGTGAGCACCAGGAAGGAAGACACGAGACAAGGGGGGCGTTGATGTCAGTCTCGGTCGGCACGTTCAACCTGAACAACCTGTTCTCGAGGTTCGACTTCAGCGCCGACATCTCGACGGCGACGAAGTCAATTGTTTCGACGAATACAGTGTTCAGCTTCG
The DNA here is from genome assembly GCA_963715115.1 of uncultured Thermoleophilia bacterium. Classification (GTDB taxonomy): domain Bacteria; phylum Actinomycetota; class Thermoleophilia; order Gaiellales; family Gaiellaceae; genus PALSA-600. The sequence continues at coordinate 84,250 of CAVQRE010000016.1, read as the reverse complement.
ACGACCCCAACGGGTTCAAGCTGCGCACCTATCAGGGCAAGTTGGTGACGCCGAAGCCGGAAGCCGACCGGCAGCTTCTCGCCAAGCGGACGAGTACACCCTGATGGACCAGGTCTGGCTCAGCCCCGCGCTCGCTCCGAAGCTGCACGGGGCGTTCATCAACCGCCGCAGCAAACTCGCTGGCGACGGCAGCGATCACGACCCCTCCTGGGTCGTGCTCAACCTCTGACATATCGCATCGCCCAAAGCGGGATCGCCAAGCACAGGGCGGTCAGAGGAGAGGACGCTGGCGCAGGTGAGCGATCACCGGCCTGGTGATCATCCGCTACAAGCTCGCGGACGGGTTCGTGATGGACCGTTCGACTGCGATGCTGATCGCGTTCGAGCGGATCGATTCGTAGAGATCGAAGTCGTGGTGGCCGCCGGGTAGCTGCACGTACTCGACCGGGTGGCTCGAGCCGACGCGCATTCGCTCGACGAATTCGCGGGCGGTTGACGACCTAACGAACAAATCGTTCTCCCCGTGGATGACCAGAATACGTGGCTGTGGCCGCTCCGACATTAGGCCTCCGTAGTAGCCGTACCGGCCGACGATGCCGGCGATCCCTTTCGTGCCGGCGTTGACTGCATCGACCGAGAGGTAGGCACCGGCCGAGCTGCCGACCAGGAAGATCCGATCCGGATCGCCGCCGTAATCCTGCGCGTGCGACCGCACCCATTCGATCGCGGCTTGGGCGTCGGCCAGTTGTTCGTCGTAGCCGACGTGCGGGCGCAGCCGGTAGTTGGCGCTCGCGCAGACCATGCCGCGGCTGACCAAGTGACCGATCAGCGGTCGGGCCTCGCGCCTCTTGTTTCCCGAGTGGAAGCCACCACCGTGGAAGTGCAGCACTACCGGTACGCCGGTCGGCCGGTCCCGACGGTGGTAGACGTCGAGGTTGCGGCGCCGGCCCTCTGCGTACGAGAGGTTTCGGACACGTACTACGTTGCGCCGGAACGCCGGTAGCGGCGCGATCAGAATCCGACGCCACGGCCGGCGTGCAGGCGGGTTGTTGAGTGCGGCGTCAGCGCGAAGCGCCCGCCGGACGATCACCGCCAGCCCGATCAGTACGACGAGTGCCGCAACGCCGACGATGACGCCGCCCACTGAATCGAAGATCACCTTGTGCCAATGCGAGACCACACGATGCAATTAGCAGGTAGCCGGCAAGGAACGGCAGCTCATTGGTCACCAGCGCTGGAACTCGCGCGAGTCCACCGAGTCGTCGCCAAGAAGTGAGGGCGCAGGCAGTGCCCCAGCCGACCAGCACGACCGGAACGAGGAGACCGATCGGCATCACGCAGTGCCTCGAACTCCCGACCGGCGTCGGATCGTGAAGCCGGCGTCGAGAAGCTGACTCACACTCAGTGGCGTTCCCCGGTCGTCGAAGATTGAACGCCTTGTCCGACCGCGACGCGCGAGTTCCCGCGGTACGGGGACACTGTTATGCAACGTACTGGCTTAATCTCCACGGCTTCAAGCCCGAGGCGGTTTGCGACCGGCCTGAGGAGTGACAGTCGGCGGAGCGGCGAGAGTGCTGATAGCGCTGGATGCGAGAGAACTGATCCACGCTCCCTCGAAATCATTAGGGCACGCCCTCGGCCTTCCTCGGGCGTCATTGCGGAACACTCATGCAGGCGACCGCGGCCGGGCTTCCTTGCCGTAGGACGACCGATGAGTCGCGGCGCCTCGTACAGTCGAACCTTCTGTAACCCCGACGGAGGAGACCACCTTGAAGTTCATCCTCTTCACCTATCGCGATCCGAGCGTGCAACTCGACCCCGAGCAGCGGGCGACCGTCCCGGCCGCCGTCGCCGCGTGGTGTGAAGAAATGGATGCCCGCGGGGTGCGCCTCGAAGGACACGTACTCGCCCCGCTCTCCGAGGCCAAGACGATGCGGATCCGGCAAGGCGAGTTGACCGTCGACGACGGGCCGGTTGTCGAACAGACGCTTCAGATCGCAGGCTTCAACATCCTCGAGTGCCGAGACGTTGACGAGGCCCTTGAAGTTGGATCAAAGAACCCTGGCGCATCCTTCGGCGTCCTGGAGCTGCGACCGATCGACGAGTAAGGGCGGTTGGAGGACAGCTCTCGTCTGGCGTCGTTCCTGAACACCTCGCGCAAGCTGTGGTTATCGCGCCTTGGCGATCACCGCAACAGGCTGTACGGTCAACAGCGTGAGCGCAGAACACATCGTTGTGCGTGAGCCGACCGACGTCATGCTCGTGCGAGTCGCAGACCAGCTGTCGGAGATCCAGCGGGCGTGGGCTTCGTTCGGAGCTGCGGTCGGTCTCCGCGGACGCAAGTTCTTTGGGGCGTTCGACCAGGTGACGGCTAGCTACAGCGTCTGCGCTGTACTTCGACCGGGAGATGATCCGTCCGATTTTGGCGCGGAGCGTGGGACGCTCCCCGGCGGGCGTTACGCATGTGTCCGTCTCGACGGCGAGCCTCCAGGGGTCTACGCGAAGATCGGGCCGACTGCGGAGCGCCTCGCGCAGCGGGCTGACGCCGATCACACACGCCCGACCTTGGAGTACTACCGCCGTCACGATCTTATCGACGTCCTCGTGCCGGTCGTCTGACCGGAGTCGCGAGGACTCGCTCAGGCGTCATCCCGGAACACTCGCGAAGGTGAGGCGCCCGGCCCCCAGCGTCAACCGAGTGTGTCTAGCCAAGGGTGTCGACTGTCGTTTCTCTCGAGTGCGGACCTCAGCCACAGACTCGCTTCGCGAGAAAGGCGTGGCAGTACGGCAGCGAAGTCGGTGTCGTTCTTCGGGGATCGCTCGCTCGACTTGCTGCATTTCGTGACGAAACCGAAAACGCTGAATTAATCAAAGCTGACCTGCGAAACTTCACCCTTGTGTCGAAGCTCCGCTGTGACTGACTGAGTATGGGGAGGGCGGCGCAGAATCCTCGGGCAGTGCCACAGTGCCCGGCCGCCTCTCCCGTCCTGTAGCTACCGCGAATGACCCCCTCTCTGCGAAGGGCTGGCGATCCGCGGCGGACGGATCGGCGGCCCGGTCTTAGCGAATGCCGGTGTCGATCGAGAAGTCGACGCGCTTGAGGGCGCCGGCGCGGACGAGGACGGTGGTGGGCTGGAGTCGGCGGTACGAGGCACGAACCGCGTAGGTGCCCGGTGCCAACCGAACGCGGTAGGAGCCGTCGGAGCGCACGATCACGCGCGCTGTCTCGGTGCCTCCGCGCGTGAAGATGAGGACGGCGCCAGCCGCGGGCGCCGTGCATGACTGCTCGGCCACACAGATCGGACTGATCGGGCCGCGTGTGACGGTGCCGAACAGGCCGCTGTGAAGCGTCGTCGCGCCCGCTGTCGTGGCGACCGCAAACGCAACCACGAGCGTTGCAAGCGGCGCTGTCATCGCTTTCACCAGATCAAAGGATACCCCTGCTAGCTCTACCGGAAACTCGCCCGTACGTCGAGAGGGCCGGCTGGCGGCCGGCCCTCTCGCGTTCCTTCAATGGTCGAGGTTTCGCTAGGGGGTGAACTTGCTGACGAACGTTGACCAGTTGCCAAGGGCGGCACGCAAACCAATGCCTCCCGGTGTTCCGGCACAGGTACCGAGGAGGTTGTCCCCGGTTCCGCCCGCGAAGAACGGGCCGCCCCAGGTGGTGTAGTTGCAGGCGCTCGCGATGTACTCGCTCGCGATCCAGATCGAGTTGCCGTCGACCGACGCCGCGCCGTAGTCACCCCAGCGGGTCCGCGGCGGGCTGCCAACCTGCGCTGCATAGCTAGTGAAGCCGTCGTCGTTTGCGGCACCGGTGCCGCCGGGGACGACGTTCCACGAGGTGACGCCAGCGAGCGCGTCGATCGCCGCGTACCCAGCACTTGGGTGCAGCGTGTCGCCGGTCGCCGTGAACGACATCACGCCGCGTCCGCTCGCGGTGACGCCGATCGCCGGGTACGTGAAGTCGTAGCCGCTCGCTCCGAGGTAGCCCTGTAGGACGAGCTTGCCGGCGTTCGGGTTGACGATGAACCACTCGATGCCGGCCCGCTGCGGGCCGCCGTCGGGATTGAGCGCCGTGTCGAGCGAGCCCCACAGCTTGCCGTTAGCCCACATCACCTGCTGCATGCGGGTGTCGTTCGAGTCGGGCCGCGAGATCACCTCGTTGTGCGCCGGCTCGGCGGTGAACAGGAGCCTCCAGCAGCCGATGCCGGCGATCGTCACCGTTGTCGTGTCGTTGATGCAGAAGCCCTGCGGCTCGTTCGCGGTGGCCGGCGTCCCCGACCCCGGCTGCTGCTGCCTCGGCGGAACCCCGTACTGGCCGACGGTCAGCACCTTGGAGCTGAGGTTGAGCGACGGCGAGGACGAGTTGAGCGACGATGTGTTCGTCAGCGACCAGACGAGGAGGTCGGTCGAGGTGGCGGTGCCTGGTGTGCAGACGGCGCCGGAGTTGCACTGCGCCTCGTCGGCCGCGTCGGAGCTCATCAGGTACTCGGTGCCGCCGTTTGCCGTGTTGAATTGCCCCGGGTTCGGCGACTGTGCCGGCCAAAGCGTGAAGCCGGGATGGCCGCCGACACCTGAGTGCCTTGTGTCGATCTGGACCATCGGGATGGTCGCCGCCCCGGCCGCGAGCGCGGCCTTCGAGAGCGCGTAGATCTGGGCGCCCATGAACACGAAGTTCGGGAAGAACGCGTACTCGTTCGTTGTGAGGTAGATGCCGTTCGCGTCCGCGCCGATGTGCGGGTAGTCGCCCAGGCACGGCCCGTGGCCGGTCGCGTCGTTGTTGAGCGGACAGCCGTGGTCGGGCGTTCCGTCGGTTCCGTCGTTTTGGACCGGGATCTTGTAGATGTTCCACTGCCCTGTCGGATCCGGCGTCTTGCTGACCGCCAGGTCGAGTTCGTTCTTGCCCGTGAGCGTCCCGTTCGGCAGGGTACTGAGCGTCAGTTCGACCACGAACCAGCGCTGGGTCTGGCTGTCGTAGATGCAGCTCGGGTCGGTCAGCTCTGGTCCACGGACTCCCGTCGTGCGGTTGATCGCCGGCGGGTAGCCATAGAACGAGTTCAGGTCGACCGCGTGGCCGACGTTCCTCGGCAGGCCGGCGACGATGTTCGTGGACGTGTTGTCCGGAAGCACCGTCTGCCCAGTCGAAGCGCTGAAGATGTTCACGACGTCGTTGACGACCTCGAACACGAAGCCGTTACCGGCGCACATCCCCTGGTCGGGCGGCTCGAGGGAGAACTGGTTGCCGCCACGCGCGTAACGCTGCTGGTAGAAGTTCAGCCCCTGAAAGCCCATGTTGAACTGGGGGTCCGACTTCGCTTTCCGGCCGCCAGTGACAGACGGGCCACTGCCGGTTCCCTGCGAGAAGCTGCGGTCAGTGATGTTCCCTGGATAGGCGTCCGGTCCCGCGTCGCCGTCGGTCTCACCCACGAACTCCGAGTCGGTGACCTCGCCCGACGACGGTGTGAAAGCACCCGTCTGCGGCGAGCCAGTCCCGACACGCTGGACCACACTCGTCCCGCTGGCCGAAACCGCTGCGCTACTTCCGATCGCCCCGGTGACGCAAACCGCAACCGCAGCCGCGAGCAGCCACCGCACTGATGTTCTCCTCATCAGGCACTCCTCTCCCCAGTCTTCGCCGCCGCAATATCCAGCGAGATCCCCGCGACGGCCTCTGCAACGCGAACATTCCCCCCACGACCACCGTGGAAACCACGCCACTGATCCCGGCCGCGCCGACCGAGTTGCCAGCGGCAAACCCTCCGGACGATCCAAGAGGCCCTCCGGGCGACCATTCATAGAGAAGACGGCCTCTTCTTCGGCCACGGCTCGAAGCGTCGAGAGCGCCTGCGAGTGCCTTTCACAGCCTTCGTCGCGAGATAGCCGCCCTCTGGCTGAGCCCGAGAAGCGTTACGAAACCTAACGGCCGCTGGCGAAAGCGGCCACAGGAGCGCGACGCTGGACGGCGACGACACGCGAGCGTCTTTTTCCTAAGAGGCCGTCCGCATGTCTCGGAGAGCGTCCGCAACCGATCGCTTCTCCGGCCATGGTTCTTGAAACAGATGTCTCTACTTAGTGCATGCGTCTACGGGCAGCGCCAACAAGACCACTCACTGCGCCACCTACAAGCCCTCCCTCCGGTCCCTAGATCGATCCGATAATCGCTCCCGCCGCAGCTCCTCTGTGCTCCCAATCACTGTTGCTCTTCGCGAAGACAACCGTTCCATTTGAGCCTTCCGTGATCGTGTACGACCCCACCGTGGACGAGGCGAAGACCAACGCAAGCGGGCTCGCATTACCCCCCGCCAGCATCTTGTTGAGATGCTCGCGCGACTAGAAGTAAGCGGCCTGCGGGCTCCGCTTGCCACTGCTGGCCTCGGAGCTCATCTCTACCAGCCTGGACAGAGTCTCAACCTCTCCGCCCTCTAGCAGACCAAGCTCCTGCAAGCGACGGTAGAGAAGCTTCGTCTCGGCGACCGCGTCGCCCTTCGCCTCCTTGAGAATGCTCTCGACTTCCGCACGCATCGCATGATGCAAGTCGCCGACGCCGTCGTGCCCACGCACGCCTACCCCGTCAGCTCCCGTTTGGCCATACGCCGCAACTCGGCGGCACGCTGCTCCTGCGACTCCGCGCTTCCGAACCCCGAACGCTGCCCGGCACGGATCTGCGCGGCGAGCTCGTCCAATCTAAGCGCGTACTCGAGCATCCCGGCGGCCCTCCGACGACGCTGCGAAGCGCGCTGCCGGCATACAACACCGCAGAACTCACGCGGACGGCCCCTTCGCTTCGGGACTGGCATTCCTCCACCGCAAACCGGGCAGCGCATTTCGTGCGAAAAATCAGAACTCGAAACTTGTCCGACTAGACCCGCGGACTGACGAGCGCCGGCGCGACGGCTCACGATCCTTCACCCACCCCGCCGTCCCGGTTGCAGACAGTCGGCTCGCACTCATTGTGATCACGCGCGAGATGCTCGTTCACGGCGCGCCTAATCTCGGCGGACAGGCTGCGGTCGGCCTCGGCGGCGAGCTCGCGCAACCGCTCGAGCGTGCCCACCGGAACCGCCACCGACCTGACCCTCGTCTCGGTGTTAGCCATGCCTAAACTATAGCAACCGGTAGGTTGCGGGTGGGCGTATGCTCGCAGTCGGATGCCCTCCCTCCTCCTCGCCGTGAAGTACGCCCAGCTCGACCGGCACAACGCGCAGACGCTGGCGCGGATCGCTCTGGAGACGGCCGCCGAGTCGCCGCTGGCGCTGAGTCCTGGCGCGACCCTCGGCGGCGACGCTCGAGCTCTCCGCGGCGCGCCATGCGTGGGGCGCAACGTGCGCGGCGCGATCGCCGGCACGTCACCGCACGACTTGCCGTTCCTGCGCTGACCTGTTGCCCGGCTAGGCGAGATTCGGGGGGAGCACCGGGGTAAGGCCCATACGGGATTCGAACCCGTGCCGCCGCCGTGAGAGGGCGGTGTCCTAGGCCACTAGACGAATGGGCCGTCTAAGCGCGCGCAGTGTATCGAAGCCGCCTTTCGCGGTATTCAAGGCGACGCCGTTCAGGCGCCGAGCTCCTGCAGGAGCGGCGTCGTGTCGAGCGGGTCGAATCCGAGCCGACCAGCGATCTCCTCGCTCGTCGGCTTCGTGCCCTCCAGGAACAGGTCACGCAGCAGGTCACCCGTTCCGGTGTTGCACCACCAGTCGTCGCCGACCTCGGACAGCAGGTGTGTCCGCAGCTGCGCCGACCGGATCCACGCACGAAGATAGTCCGCGGAGTAGAAGCCTTCATCCATGTCGCCGAGATGGCCGTCGCGTCGATATGCGTAGCCGGTGGCAGCAGTGAGCCGGTCGGCGTACCCCTCCGGTGTTCCCCCGTCGGTCGCGAAGCGCGTCCAGAAGTCGAGCTCGAACCGAAGCTTCGCTTCGTAGCGGCGGAACAGGAACGCTTCGAGAAAGGTCGTCGCCTCCGCGTTCTCCGCGGCCTCCGCCGCAGAAAGCCCGAAGTACCGCGCGTGCCAGTCCGGCTCCTGCGAGATCGCCTCGACGATGTACGAGTAGATCTCGGTGAGCGCGTGGTCGCGAGCGATGCGCCTGAAGGTGTAGGGAAGCTCCGGGTCGCACCCGCCGTAGTGCAGCGCGTGGCCGGCTTCGTGCAGGAACGCCTGGTAGTCGTGCAGCCCGCCCTGCGCCCGAGTGATCAGGTGAACCACCTTCGGTGGATCGCTCGCGATCACGCACGCGCGCGGCGACTTCTGCGGCCGGTCGTCGAGATCGAGCCTGATGTTGGGCTGCGCGGCAAGATCGAACCCCAGTGCCTGGAGCGTCTGCAGGCACACCGCGGTCGCCCGCTCCTTCGTGTATGTCGCCTCGAGCGGCGAGAGGCGGCGGACGTACGCGGCATGGGCGCTCGACGGTACGGGCTCGCGGTCGGCACCGAGCAGCCGATCGAACCATTTCTCGCGGAGCTCTTCGTAGCGGTCGCCGAGCGCGATGCTCGCTCGCTCGAGCGCGACGGAGAGATCGCGCAGCGAAATGCCCTTCTCGTCCTCGTTGCGCTCGACGGCACCCTCGATGCCGGACAGCTCGGCCGCGAGCGAATCGCTGCGGCGGAGGAGCTCCAGCCGATCGGGATTGAACGCCTCGCTCGCCTCGGCCTGAATCCGCCCGAGCGCGTCGCGGTCGGCATACGACGACAGCACGGCGAGCTTCGCCTGAGCGGTCCGCAGCGGCAACTCCTCGCCGTCGAACGTCACACGTGTCGCGAGCAGCCGATTCTCGAGCTCGTCCTCCGCCTCGGTCAGCTCGTTCGCGATCAAGCCGCCCTCGCACGTTTTCCGGAGGCGAAACAGCAGCTCGCGCGACTCGTCGTTCGAGCCGTCCTCTGCCTCATGGATCGCGTCGAGTTGTTCACGCGTGAAGAGATCGGCGTACCGACGCACGATCGCGGCCTGCTCGGAGATCTCCTTCTCGCCGACACGAACCGCCCGCCCCTCCTCCGAGCGCTCGAACAGATACCGCTCGAGCCGCGCCTCGAACTCGGTCGGGCTGAGAACCTGAGATGTGCTCATTCGCCAACCCTAGCGAGCCGTGTTGCGATCTCGACGAGCATTGCCGGCGCGAACGGCTTCGAGAGCACGGCGTCCGCAAGCTCTCGATACTCGGAGACGTCGACCGAGCCGGTGACGACCGCGACCGGAATCCGGGCATCGTGAATGCGGGCCAGAAGATCCGTCGACTGATCACCACCAAGGTGGACGTCGAGCAGCACGACGTCGGGCGGCTCGACGAGAGCCGCCTCGGCCTCGGCGACCGTCGCCGCCTCGCCGACCTGGAAGCCCGCGTGCTCCAGGTTGACCCGACAGAGCAGCCGCAACGCGGGATCGTCGTCCACGACCAGCACTCTGACCGGAGGGTTCATCGGGCCGCGATGGTAACGGTACGATCTGACGGTTGGCGACGAGGATCGGGAGTGGGGAGCGCTACGACGTCGCGATGGGCGAGCTCTGGCCGGGGCTGGCCTCGACGCTGTCGCACCTGGACGTGCTCGCAGGCGAGCCTGCCGGCCTCGACGACGACGACGCGCCGACCGCCCTTCGCCGGCTGCAATATGCCCTCCACGTCGCCGGTGAAAGTCTCCACGGGCTCGAGCCGCCGCCTGGCGCGGCGAGCGCGCACGCCGAGCTTGCCGATGCCCTTGTCTGTGCGCGCGACGCGACTGCTGAGGTCGCCGAGGCAGCGTGCGTCTGGGGAGCCGAGGGCGTCGCGCCACTCCTGCCCGAATGGCGGGGCGCGCTCTTCCGCGTTCGGCTTGCGCGGCTGAGGCTCGCAACACCCGCCGCCAAGAACCACGTCGCTCCCGAACCGGCTCCGGCTGCCCTCGCTCCCGCTCTGCTCGCAGTCGGGCTGGCGCTCGCGGGTGCACTCGCATTCGTCGCCGGAGCGACACTCGGGCTCTGGCCGGTCTGGACGGCGGGCCTGCTCGCAACCGCCGCGGCGGTTCTCGCCTACCGCCCCTGACTCGCCGCCACGGTGAGTCGGTCAAGGGTCGCTTCGCGCCCGAGCAGCTCGAGGCTCTCGAACAGGCCGGGCGACACCTTCGAGCCCGTGATCGCGAGGCGAATCGGCTGGAACGCCACTCGCGGCTTCTCACCTAGCTCGTCCGCGAGGGCGCGTAGCGCCGTTTCGATCGAGGCCGCAGCCCACGGCTCCACTCGCGCAAGCTTGGACCGGGCGGCCTCGCACACCACCGGGTCCGCCCCGTCGGGCGATACCGGCTCGAAGAAGAACCGAACGTAATCGGGGTACTGGTCGAACCGCTCGATCTTCTCTTGCACGAGTGGCGCTGTCGCGTGGACAAGGTCGCGCGGCCAGTCGATGCCCTGTTCATCGAGCCAGTGACAGAGCTGCAACGCGTATTCGTCGGGCTGCAAGTTGCGGAGGTACACGCCGTTCAGCCAGTCGAGCTTCTGCGTGTCGAGCGTCGCGGGACTCGGACCGACGCGGTCGAGCGAGAACCGCTCGACGAGCTCGTGCCTCTGCATCACCGTCGTGTGGTCGTCGTAGCTCCAGCCGAGAAGGGCGAGGAAGTTCATCAACGCGGGCGCGTAGTAGCCCTGCGCGCGGAAGTCGTCCAGCGAGACCGCCTGACGTCGCTTCGACAGCTTTCGACCGTCGCTGCCGAGGATGTTGGGCAAATGCGCGTAGACGGGCAGTTCCGCCCCGAGCGCACGCAGGATGTTGATCTGCGACGGTGTGTTCGAGACGTGGTCCTCGCCGCGAATCACGTGCGTGATCCCGTCCTCGACATCGTCGACCGGTGAGACGAAGTTGTACGTCGGCCGGCCGTCCGACCGCACGATCACGAGGTCGTTGAGCTGGTCGTTTCGGAACTCGATTCGCCCGCGCACCGCATCGTCCCACGAGACCGTGCCGTCCTTCGGCTGCCGGAACCGGATCGCACCCTCGTCCTCGTAGGCGTGGCCGCGATCCACGAGTTGGCGGGCAAGCTCGCGAGCTCGCTCGGCCGTGTCGAGCTGGAACCTCACCGGCCCGTCCCAGTCGATGCCCAGCCAGTGCAGCGACGACTGGATCTGCTCGGTCGCCTCGGCGACCTCGCGGCTCGTGTCGGTGTTCTCGATCCGGAGCAGGATTTCGCCGCCGTTCCTGCGCGCGAACAGCCAGTTGAACAGGAACGTGCGCACGCCGCCGATGTGCAGGAAGCCGGTAGGGCTCGGGGCCATGCGGACGCGAACGCTCACGAGGTCTCTATGGTAGGGCGCGGGTGCGGTTCGGGGCTCACGTCTCAGCAAGCGGTGGCATCGACACCGCGATCGACCGGGTCGAGAAGATCGGCGGTGAGTGCGTGCAGGTGTTCACGCAGTCACCGCGGATGTGGAGGCCGACGAACCACAAGCCCGAGGCGGTGGCGCGCTTCCGCGAGCGACGGGCGGAGGCCGGTGTCGTCGGGGTGGTGTGCCACGCCCTGTACCTGGTCAACCTCGCGGCGCCGGACGACGAGATCCACCGCAAGTCGATCGACACCCTCGGGTTTACGCTCGACGCGGCGGAGGCGATCGGGGCGGATGCCGTCATCTTCCACGTCGGCTCGCACCTCGGCGCCGGGTTCGACGCCGGGCTCGAGCGAACCGCCGACGCCCTCGAGCAGGTGCTCGCGCGCCCGGCGACCGAAACGTGGCTGTGCATGGAGAACTCGGCGGGCGCCGGCGGGACGATCGGGCGCTCGGTCGGCGAGCTGCAGGCGCTGTTCGACCGCCTCGACGGGCACCCGCGCCTCGGCATCTGCCTCGACACGTGTCACCTCTTCGCCTCGGGCTACGACGTCACCGACCGGGTGGTGGTCGACGAGCTCGTGGCGGAGCTCGACGCCGGCATGGGACTCGACCGGCTGCGCGCGCTTCACGTCAACGACAGCGCGACACCCCTCGGGTCGAATCGCGACCGCCACGCGAACATCCTCGAGGGCGAGATCGGCGAGGGACTCGGCGTCTTTCTCGCCCACCCGGCCTTTCAGGACCTGGACGCCTACCTCGAGGTACCGGGCATCAACCGGAGCGGGGTCACTGCCGAGGAGCTCGAAAAGGCGCGCTCAGTGCGTATTCGTGGTCTGACCGCGGTCTGACCGCGGTCAGACGCTCGTCTGACACACGAAAGTGTGACGCCGACCGCCGGAGCGGCGTAAATGAGAGTGGAATGACCTTCGCCCAGGCAGCCGAGCGGCACCTCGACGACGTCTACGGCTATCTCGCCTGGTTCACGTCCGACGCGCGCTGCCGCTGAGGACTTGACCGGCGAGACGTTCGAGCGCGCGCTGCGGCTGTGGCACCGCTTCGACCCGGAGCGCGGCTCCGTTCGCACCTGGCTCTGCCAGGTCGCCCGGACCGTCGCGCTCGACCACTTCCGCTCCGAGCGCCGCCGCACTCGCCGCGAGCAACTCGCGGCACCGCACGAGCGCTTCGACGCCCGCTTCGCGGAGGGGCTCTCGCCCGACCTCGAGGCAGCGCTCAAACGGCTCACCGCCGGCGAGCGCGAGGTGGTCGCCCTCCGCGTCGTGCTCGATCTCGACGCCGGCACCGCCTCGCGCGTGCTCGGCATCTCGGAGACCAACTGCACCACACGCCTCAACCGCGCTCTCAAGAAGCTCGAGGAGGCTCTCGATGTCGCAGCGTGATCTCGTCGCCGAGCTGCGGGCCGCCCGCATGACCGCTCCCGCCGAGGTGCGCGAGCGCGTGCGGCTGATCGCCGCGAATGCCGAGCCCACTCCCCCCCGCCGCTTCCTGCGCCGCCGCTCGCTCGTGCTGCTCGTCCCGCTCGCCGCAGCGCTCGCCGGGGCAATCGTCCTCACGCGCCCGAGCGGCCACCCGCACCAAGCCGGGGTCGCTCTCGGTTCGAGGGTCGAGCACGCGGCCGCTCTCCCACCGGATGCAGCTGCGACCGGCGCGATCCCGAAGGCCTATGCACCCGCACCGTCGCCGACACGGGTGCAGCGGTACGGCGCGACGATCGGCGTGCGTGTCAGCTCACCGGGCGATGTGTCGAACGCCGTCAAGAAGGCGCTGCAGATCACGAGCACGCTCGGGGGTCACCCGACCTCGGTCCACGCCTCGGCCGCTGGAAAGGCCGGCACCGCTGATCTGGTCTTGCGCATCCCGCGGCGTCACGTACAGGAGGCCGTCACGCGGCTGTCGCAACTCGGGACGATCACGTCCGAGCAGGTCGACATCCAGGATCTCCAGGCGGGACTCGACACGACGGACCGCCGCATCACGCGGCTCCAGCACCAGCTCGCGACGCTTCGCACGGAGCCGCAGACACCCGAGCGCGACCGCGCCATCGCCGCCGTCACCGCCCAGGTCGAGCGACTGCAGCGAAACGAGGCATCAACGGTGCGCAGCGCCCAGTTCGCGACCGTTCGGCTCCACGTCGCGACTGCACCACCGCCTGCGGCCGCTCATCACGGGCACGGCCCACTGCACGGGATCGGCGTCGCCGCGTACTGGGCCGGCGTCGGCGCCGTCTACGCACTCGCGTTCGGCGTGCCGCTCCTCATCCTCTGCGGGCTCGTGCTCCTCGCCGCCCGGGCCGTGAGGCGGCGTCGGGTCGACGCCCTGCTCAGCCGGCCGTGATTCGCGCGAACACGCGGAACGTCGGTTCGCCGACCGGCAGCTCGGAAAACTCGGGGTTGATGCAGCCGAGCTCGTCGAGCCGCGACTCGTAGGTCTGCTCGATCTCGGCCCGGCACATCGGGAGCGGACGGCGCACTGCCCGGATCGCGCCAAACCCGGGCCGGCGTCGCTCGGCCGCACGGAGCATGTCCAGGTCGATCTCGACGTCGAACACCTTCTGCATGCAGCCGACGTACGTGTGCCCCCAGGCCTCGTAGGAGTAGACGAACGGACACGTCCGCTCGAGGCAGGCACCGGGGTAGACGACCTTGTCGCAGTGGACGCCACAGCGGCGGCACTCCATCTCGTCCTGTGGATGGAGCGGCAGCGCCGGCGCGACGATCTGCTCCGGTGTCATGTACGCATTGTCCGAACGCCGACGGACACCCGCAAGACTTGACTTAGCGTCCCGCGCGCGCTAGTCGCCGCGCCGTGTTCAGAACATCCATCGGCGTGAACGCCCGAAAGTCCGGTTCGACGGCTTCGGCCGGTTGCTCGTCGGCGACGAACCAGAGCGCCTGGACCGTCGTGCATCCCCACGGCCGCGGCGCCCCGCACGTCGTTCTCGAGATCGTCCCCCACGTGCATCGCCTCGGACGGCTCGACCCCCAGCTGCCTGCAGGCGGAGAGGTAGATCTCGGGATCGGGCTTGCGCGCGCCGACGTCGTCGCTGACCACCATCACGTCGACCAGGTCCGCGAGCCCGAAGGTCTCGGCGTCGGCACGAAGTACGCGACCAGGGTCGGGCCACGAGTTGGCGACGATGCCGGTCTTCAGCCCGAGCGACCGGAGCGATTCGAGCAGCGCTTGCGCCGAGGCGAGCACCTCGTGCGCGGGCTGCCACACCTCGTGCTCGGCATCGATGAACGCGTCGGTATCTTCGACGCCGAGCTCGGTCAAGAGCTCCGCGTACCGACGGTAACCGTGGTCGCCCAGCAGCAACGTCCGCCAGCGTGCGGTGAACGCCGGATCGTCGCGGCCGAGAGCAGCACGATGGGCTTCGACGACTAGCTCCTCGTCCCAGGAGAAGCGAACGAGCGTGTTGTTCCAGTCGAAGAGGACTCCCCGCAACACGATCCGACTACGCTACCCGGGTGGCGCGGCGGATCCTCTGGTCGTCCCTCGCCCTTGCGCCTGTCGCGGTCTTTGCTCGCTACGTGTTGCACGCGGATGCGACGACGCTGTTCCTGCTGTCCGCGATCGCGCTGATCCCGCTCGCATGGTTGATCGGCGAGGCGACGGACCAGGCGGCCGAGCACACCGGGGCCGGTGTCGGCGGGTTCCTCAACGCGAGCTTCGGCAACGCGCCCGAGCTGATCATCGCCCTGTTCGCCGTCGCGGACGGTCTGCCCGAGGTCGTGCGCGGCTCGCTGACCGGCTCTGTCGTCTCGAACATCCTGCTCGTGCTCGGCGCAGCGATGATCGCCGGCGGCGATGGTGACGTCGACGTGCGTTCGCTGCGACTCCAGCTCCTCACGGTCCTCGGCGCCGTTGCCCTGCTGCTGATTCCGTCCGTTCCCGCCTGGCACGGTTCGCTCGGCCACCACTCGCTGTACCTGCTCACGATCCCGGTGGCGATCGTCCTCCTCACCGCATATCTGGTGATCACGAGGCGCAACCTGCGCATCCACCGTGAAGCGGAACGGCGTGCGCCACGCGTGGGCGCATGGTCGATGCGGAGGGCGCTCGTTCTGCTCACGATCGCAACCCTTGTGACCGCGCAGATCTCCGAGATCCTGGTGCACTCGCTCCGCGGGTTCGGAAACTCCCTCGGGCTGAGCGAGTTCTTCATCGCAACAGTGATCGTCGCAATCGTCGGCAACGCAGCGGAGCACGGCGGGGCCGTCGTGATCGCGCACCGCGGAAACATCAAGCTCGCCACGGAGATCGCGATCAGCTCGTCGATGCAGGTCGCGGTCTTCGTCGCACCGGCGGTCGCCCTGCTCTCACCGCTCGTCGGTCGTAGCCTGCCCCTGTCGTTCCGTGTCGTCGAGCTGTCGACGATGGCGCTCGCAGCCGCGGTGTCGACGCTCGTCATCTGGGACGGACGATCGAGGCGGTGGGAGGGCTTCCTGCTCGTCGCCCTCTACGGCGGCGTCGTCATCGTCTACGCGTCCGTCTGACCGCCCGAGGAAAACGGCTGCTGCGCCCGGGTGAACTCGTAGCCGGCCCAGATCAGGCGATCGCCGTCGATCCGCAGCCTCTCTCCGCGCTCGCGGCCCGACGCGGCCAACCACCCGTCGCCGTCGCGCTCGAACGTCGTCTCGCCGCGCCCCGCCGGTGCGCCGGCGACACGTGCCTTCAGGGTGCCTCCCTCCCACCAGAACAGAAACTCGTCGCCTTCGGACCACCAGCGGCCGAGCAGGGAACGGGCGTCACCGGGCTCTTCCTCCGGCCGCCACTCCTCGACGGGCTCGGGCCAGAGCTCGGCCGTCTTCGCCGCGAGCCTGATCGCCGTCATCTCCATGTCGCCCCTCGTGCCCGAGTTCGTGACGGCGGCGCCCCGATCTGGGTCTTCCGGTTCACGTACACGCCGGCGAGATGACCGGCCATCGCACCGCCGTGGCCGGCGTAGACGACACCCTCGTCGTTGACGAGCATCAGGCCCAACCCCCACGCGAGTATCCACCTGTCGGGGTAGTACATGACCTGCGGAAAGCACATCTGCTCGATCGTCGATGGCGTCGAGCACGCCGTCCGCGCCGCGGGCGATGAAGGTCGCCCAGCGTCCGAGATCGTCCGGACGTCGACCAGAGCTGGCCGGCCGACGCAGGTCGCTCCGAGATCCAGCTCCGGCTCGCGCCAGACCGTGCGAGCGTACTCGTCGACGAGGTAGCCCTGCGCTCTCGGCTCGTGTGGCGTCCATGACGTGCGTGTGAGCCCGAGAGGTCGGATGATCCGCTCGTCGACGTAGTCCGTGTAGCGACGTGCCGCTCACGCGGGCGACGACCTGACCGAGCAGCGCGAATGCGAAGTTCGAGTAGTGGTGCGCTTCGCCCGGCGGAAGGACGAACCGTGCCGACTGCATCGAGTCGACCAGCTGGTCCTCCGTCGGCGAGACGCCGGTCACGAACATCTCCCCCGCCTCCCGCTGGAGCCCCGAGAGATGACACAGGAGACGACGGATCGTCGGAGTGCCGTCGGCCACGCCGTCGACGTGCTGCCCGAGGCGATCGTCGAGATCCAGCTTGCCGGCGTCGCGCAGCTGCATGATCGCCGTTGCTGTGAACGTCTTCGTGATCGACCCGATCCGGTACTGGGTGTCGGCGGTTGCTTTCCTGCCGTCCTCGTAGCTCGCTGCACCTACCGCGCCCGACCAGATGAGCTCGCCCTTGCGAACGACCGCAGCCGCAACGGAGGGAAGCCGGTCGGCCTGGCGCTCGGCGATCAGACGCTCGAGCGCAGGCGCGAGCGCCTCAGGCTGCCCGGACACCCCTGCCCAGGGCCTCGGGAACCAGTCGTAGAGCCTCCGTGATGTCGTCGTCGTCGATATCGAGGTGCGTGACGGCGCGCAGCACACCGGGCTTCATCGTCCGGGAGAGCAAGACTCCGGCGTCGCGCAGCAGCCCGACCGCCTCCCATTCTCCGAGCCCGACCGAGCCGACATCGAGTTGGACGAAGTTCGTCTCGGCGAGTGCGAGATCGACCGGGAGGCCGGCTGCAGCCCAACCCTCGGCCAATCGGCGCGCGCGAGCGTGGTCGTCTGCGAGGCGCTCGACGTTGTGGTCGAGCGCGTATAGGCCCGCTGCCGCCGCGATCCCGGCCTGGCGCATCGCACCTCCGAAGCGATGCTTCTCGCGCCGCGCGTGGTGCATCAGCTCCGCCGAGCCCGCGATCAGCGCACCGAGCGGGCAGCCGAGACCCTTCGAGAGACAGAGCGTCGCGGTGTCGAAGCATCCGGCGAGCTCGGCGGGGGCGACTCGCTGCGCAACCGACGCGTTCAGCAGGCGCGCACCGTCGAGATGGATGCGGATCTGAAGCTCTCGCGCTGTCTCCACGACTGCCCGGAGCTCGTCGAGCGGCCACACGGTCCCGCCGGCCGTGTTGTGCGTGTTCTCGACCGCAACGACCGACGTTCGCGGCGTGTGAAAGCTGCCGTCGGCATGGGTGGTGGCTCGCACCTGTTCGGGCGAGAGCCGGCCGCGGTAGCCCGGAAGTCCGCGCGTCTGCAGGCCCGAGAATGCCGCGGCGCCGCCGAGCTCGGAGACCATGATGTGCGCCGTCTCCTCGACCACCAGTTCGGTGCCACGCTCGCCGAGGATCGAGAGCGCGATCTGGTTGCCCATCGTCGCCGTCGGCAGATAGACGGCCTCCTCGTGCCCGAGCAGTGCGGCGACGCGCCGCTCGAGCGCGAGCACGGTCGGGTCCTCGCGCTCCTGTTCGTCGCCGACCTCGGCCCACGCCATCGCCTCCCGCATGCCGCGCGACGGTTGCGTCTGGGTGTCGGAACGAAGATCGATCACCTCACCGGAATCTAACGGGCTGCTCACAACCGCAGCCGATACTTCGCTCGTGAGAATCGTCGCGCTCTTGTCGATCGCCGCCCTTGCGTTCGCCTCGGCAGCTGCAGCCGGACCGTCGCCGCTCGTTCCGCCGTTCACGCAGAAGCTGATCACGGCGAGGGCCGGAGCTCTCGCGTATGCGCCGACCCGATCGCCGTTCGGCTACCGCTACCTCAACTACTCCTGGAGCCCGACGAAGCGGATCCTCAACGTCCGCCTTCACGACAAGCACTACCGGCCCGGGAACGCGCGCCACACGGCGACGTTCACCGCGACGTGGTTCGGCGGATCTCTGGCCTCGTGCGCCGACGGCAAACAGAAGACGATCCAGTACGACGGCAACAAGGTCTACTGGGACCGCGGGGTGGCGTGGCGGTGCGTCCGCGGCTCCGGCAGCCGGAACGTGAAACTGCTGGCTGCAGGAGCGACGCTCCCCGACGTCGCGCTCGCCCAGATCGTCTCTTCCGGCAAGCGCCTGTAGCTCCCTGCATGGTTCACTGGGCCGCATGGCCCACGACCCATACAGCCTGCCGCCCAACCTTCCCGCTCCCGTCGAGGACGGCGGTGCAGACCATCTGCCGGGATCGGCGATCCCGGCCGGGGTGCTCGACTCGTCGCAAGGTGCTGTCGATCTCGCGGAGCTCGCAGCGGAGCGGCTGGTCCTCTACGTCTATCCGCGCACCGGCACACCGGGGGTCGACCCGCCCGAGGGCTGGGACGCATATCCGGGGGCGCGGGGCTGCACGCCGCAGTCGTGCGGGTTCCGCGACCACGCGGACGAGTTGCGCTCGCTGGGAGCGCGCGTCGCCGGGCTCTCGGCGCAGACATTGCCGGAGCAGATCGAGTTCGCCGAGCGAACCCACATGCCGTACCCGGTGATCGCCGACCCCGAGCTTCGACTCCGCGACACGCTCGGCCTTCCGACCTTCGAGATCGCGGGGATGACGCTCTACAAGCGGCTGGCGCTCGTCGCGGAGCACGGAACCGTGGTCAAGGCGTTCCATCCCGTCTTTCCGCCCGACCGGAACGCGGGCGACGTCCTCGCCTGGCTGAGGCAGCGGTGAACCTCGACCAGGTCGCCGAGGCCCTCGACGGCGAACCTGCCTACCGCGTCCGCCAGGTGTGGGAGTGGGCGTCGCGCGGAGCGGTGTCGTACGACGAGATGACGAACCTTCCGACGGCAGCCCGCGCCCGACTGACCGAGCGCGCACCGTTCTCGACACTCGTCCTTGCGCAGGAGGTTCGTTCGGCCGACGGGACCGTCAAGGCCCTCTTCCATACGCACGACGGACACCCGGTCGAAGCGGTGCTGATGCGCTACCGCGACCGCCGGCGTTCGGTGTGCGTCTCATCCCAGTCGGGCTGTCCGTTGACCTGCACCTTCTGCGCGACCGGGCAGATGCGCTTCCGGCGCAATCTGGACACCTGGGAGATCCTCGACCAGGCACTGCACTTCCGCCGCCTCGAGCCGATCGATCACGTCGTCTTCATGGGCATGGGCGAGCCGATGCTCAACTTCGATGCCGTGATCGGCGCGGCGCGCAGGCTTCCCGACGTCGGAGTGACGCATCGCCGAACGACGATCTCGACCGTCGGGTGGCTTCCCGGCCTGACACGCTTCGTCGATGAGGTCACCGAGCCGGTCCGGCTCGCGCTCAGCCTGCACGCGGCACTCGACGCGCTGCGCAGCGAACTGATGCCCGTGAACGATCGCTACCCGCTGGACGACGTGCTCGCCGAATGCCGCCGCTACCACGTGTTGCGGCGGCGCAAGGTCTTTGTCGAGTACGTGATGCTCGCCGGCGTCAACGACTCGGACGAGCACGCGGTCGCGCTTGCTGACGTGCTCGACCGCTTCGTCTTCAAGGTGAACCTGATCCCGTACAACCCGACCGGGATGTTCGACGGCTCGTCGCGCGAGCGCATCGCGGCATTCAAGGCGGTACTCGACCAGGCGCGCCTGCCCTCGACCGTACGGCTCACCCGCGGCCGCGACATCGCGGCTGCTTGCGGCCAGCTGGCCGCGGCTTAGAAGCTCTCACAGAATGAGATTGGCCGAGCGACACAATGCTCATTTTGTGAGAGCTTCTTAGCGATCGTCGAGCTCGAGTCGACGGACGGTCGAGGACACAGCCTCGGCGCGACGCCGGTCGAGATGGCGAAGCGCACGGGCCAGCAGCTCCTCGACGCCGTTGTCCTCGGCGTCGTGCTCGCGCGCACGCCGTCGCCACCGCTGGGCAGCTTCCCAGCGCTCGAGCAGCCGATAATCGACAGAAGACATTCCGGTCGAGATCATCGGCCGCCCGGCCGCGCGGCTTTAGCTCAGCGTCACTTCTCGTTCAGCTTCAGCGCCGCCGAGTTGATGCAGTACCGGAGCCCGGTCGGCTGCGGCCCGTCCTCGAACACGTGGCCGAGGTGGCCGCCGCAGGCCGAGCACAGCACCTCGGTGCGAACCATGCCGTAGGCCGTGTCGGTCTCCTCGTCCACGGCATCACCCGTGGCAGGCGACGAGAATGCCGGCCAGCCACAGCCCGAGTCGTACTTGGACTCCGACTGGAACAGCTCGGCGCCGCAGCCGGCGCAGTGGTACATGCCCGGGTCGAAGACGTGATCGTACTCGCCGCTGAACGGCCGCTCGGTGCCCTTCTCGCGCAGCACGCTGTAGGCCTCGGGGCTCAACTCGGCCCGCCACTCGGCGTTGCTCTTCTCAACCTTGTTCGTCAAGCAAACTCCCTTTCGTCGTTTTGCCTCGCTCCTATCGACTCTGGAGCGGCCTCATTCGTTACGCCGAACTCGTAGCGGAGGATCGGCTGCTTTGCTGCGCGCACCTCGTCGAGCCGCCGAACCGGCCGGTCGTGGGGCGCTTCGTGCAACAGCTCCGGGCTGTCCGCCGCCTCCTGCGCGATCGCAAGCATCGCCTCGACGAAGGCGTCGAGGGTCTCCTTGGCCTCGGTCTCGGTCGGCTCGATCATCAGTGCCTCCGGGACGACGAGGGGGAAGTAGACGGTCGGCGGATGGAAGCCGTAGTCCATCAGGCGCTTCGCGACGTCGAGGGCGGTGACGCCGTGCTCCCGCTTGAGCGTCCGCACACTCAGAACGAACTCGTGCATGCACAGCCGGTCGAACGGCAGGTCGTACGCGTGCTTCAGCCGCGCCAACAGGTAGTTCGCATTCAACACGGCGACCTCGCTCATCTCCCGCAGCGCCGGGCCGTACGAGCGCATGAACGCATACGAGCGGACGAAGACGCCGAACGGGCCGCTGAACGCCCTGACTCGACCGATCGACTTCGGGCGGTCGTAGTCGAGGCGGAAGTCCGATCCGAGGCGGGTCAGCACCGGTACGGGCAGGAACGGCTCGAG
Organism: uncultured Thermoleophilia bacterium; assembly: GCA_963715115.1. Lineage (GTDB taxonomy): Bacteria > Actinomycetota > Thermoleophilia > Gaiellales > Gaiellaceae > PALSA-600. The sequence continues at coordinate 62,714 of CAVQRE010000016.1, read as the reverse complement.
CGGCGCGCGCACGGCAATCGGGCCTCCGCCGGGGCCGCCGCCCCCATGCGGCTGGGAGAACGTCTTGTGCAGGTTGAAGTGAACGACGTCGAAGCCCATGTCGCCCGGCCGGGAGATACCGCACACCGCGTTCAGGTTCGCGCCGTCGTAATACATGAGCGCTCCGGCGCTGTGAAATGTCCGTGCGATCTCCTCGATGTTCTCGTCGAAGAGGCCGAGCGTCGACGGATTCGTGAGCATCAAGCCCGCCGTGCTGCCGTCGACCTTGCCCCGAAGGTCGTCCAGGTCGATGTTGCCGCGCGCATCGGTCTGCACCGGCGTCAACTCGTAGCCGGCCATGGTCACGCTGGCCGGATTGGTTCCGTGCGCGGTATCGGGGATCACGATCTTTCGGCGCACGTCACCCTCGCCGCGCTCGGTGAAGTACGCGCGAAACAGCATCAGGCCGGTGAGCTCTCCCTGGCTGCCGGCTGCCGGCTGCAAGCTGACCGCGTCGAGGCCGGTGAGCTCGCGCAGGATCTCCTGGAGCTCCCATTCGAGCTCCAGTGCGCCTTGTGCTGCGTCGTCCTCGACCAGTGGGTGGAGCGCAGCGAACCCAGGGAGCCCGACGAGCCGTTCGTTGATGCGCGGGTTGTACTTCATCGTGCAGGAGCCGAGTGGGTAGAAGCCGGTGTCGATGCCGAAGTTGCGCGCCGACAAGGCGGTGAAGTGGCGCAGCACCTCCGGCTCGGCGAGCTCGGGCAGCCGCGGCGGCACCAATCGGCGTTGATCGGCGGGCAACTCGGGAACAGGAAGATCAGGTCTCGGCACGCCGAGACCGCGACGACCGGGTTGCGATTTCTCGTAGATCAGCTTCACGAGCCGAGCGCCTCGGCGAGCCGGTCGATCTCGGCAACGGTGCGCTTCTCCGTCACGGCGACGAGCAGCGAATCACCCAGTCCTTCGTAGTCGCGACCCAGCGGATAACCGGCATAGATGCCGTTCGCGCGCGCAGCTTGCAGCGCTTCGCGCGCGTCGCGCCCGGTGCGGACGACGAACTCCTTGAACGTGTGCTGCGCCGGAAACGCCAGCTCGAGCCCGGCTTCGACGAGGCGAGACTTCGCGTAACCGGCGAGCGCGAGACAGGTCTCCCCGAGCTCGCGCAGGCCTTGCGGGCCGAGCAGGCTCAGGTGCACGAGCCCGGCAAGCGCGAGCAGCGTCTGGTTCGTCGTGATGTTCGACGTCGCCTTCTCACGCCGGATGTGTTGTTCACGCGTCTGCAACGTGAGCACGAAGCCTCGCTCGCCTTCGACGTCGACGGTCTCACCGACGATGCGGCCCGGAAGGCGGCGCACGAGATCGGACCGCGATGCGAGGAACCCGTAGTGGGGCCCGCCGTAGCTCATCGCATTCCCGGCCGACTGACCCTCGCCGATCGCGAGCGCGCAGCCGTACGCACCTGGTGGCTCGAGCACGCCGAGCGAGACGAGGTCGACGTGCGCAACCGGCAGCGCGCCGCACTCGTTGGCCGCCGCAGCCAGCTCGGCGGCCGGTTCGAGACAGCCGAAGAAGTTCGGGTGCTGGAACAGCACGGCGGCCGCGCCGGCGGCTGCGCGCGTACCCGATCCGGGTCGGTCGTTCCTCCATCGTGGGGAATCTCGACGACCTCGAGCCCGAACCCGGGCGCGTACGTCTTCACCACCTGCCGCACCTGCGGGTTCGTTGCTTCCGTGACGACGACACGCTTCCGGCCCGTCGCGTGCTTGGCGACGTAACACGCGTCGGCGGCGACCGTCGCACCGTCGTAGCCCGACGCATTCGAGACGTCCATGCCCGTCAGCTCGCAGATCGCAGTCTGGTACTCGAAGATCGCCTGCAGCACGCCCTGGCTCATCTCCGGCTGGTACGGCGTGTAAGCAGTGAGGAGCTCACCGCGTTGGAGGATGGCGTCGACGACCGCAGGGACATGATGGTCGTAGACTCCGGCGCCGAGGAAGCAGACGTCATCCGCGACGTTGCGCGACGCGAGCTCGCTCAGATGGCGTTGCAGCTCGGCCTCGGAGAGCGCCGGCGGCAGTTGGAGCTCACGTCGCAGGCGCACCCCTTCGGGGACGTCGCGGAAGAGCTCCTCGATGCTCTCGACGCCGATCGCCGACAACATCGCGTCGCGGTCGGCGTCGGTGAGGGAGAGGTAACTCATACCCGCTCCGGAGCCGGCAAAGCCGGCACCTCCGCTCTCTGAGAGCCTCCGTCGAGCCTACGGCTCATGACTCCTCTAACAGCTTGCGATAGGCGGCGGCGTCGAGCAGCTGCTCCCGTTCGGCCGGGTTGGTCATCCGGATCCGGATCAACCAGCCCTCTCCGTACGGATCCTCGTTCACCGTCTCCGGCGCATCGACGATCTTCCGATTGACCTCGATCACCTCACCCGAGAGCGGCGAGATGAGGTCGGAGACCGCCTTGACCGACTCGACCTCGCCGTAGCTCTCGTCCTTGCCGACGGTCGCACCTTCGTCCGGCGGCTCGTAGTGAACGAGCTCACCGAGCGAGTCCTGGGCGTACCACGTGATGCCGAGCACTGCCTCGTCGCCCTCGAAGCGTGCCCAGTCGTGCTCGGGGTTGTACGAAAGATCGTCGGGATACGATTCGCCTGCGGCCACTACGCCTTCTCCTCTCGCGTGTAGAACGGCTTTTTCACGACCTGCGCGCCACGTGGCTTGCCTCGAACGTCGATCGTGACGCCGGTTCCCACCCCGGCGTGGGCGGCGGGGACGTAGCCGAGACCGATGCCGACGTCGAGCACCGGCGAGTGAGAGCCCGACGTGACCTCGCCGCCACCCTCGATCGACATCCCCTGGCGCGGAATCGCCCGGTCGGTCATGCGCAGCGCGACGAGCCTTTCGGCCGGGCCGGCCGCCTTGATCGCGCGCAGGCTCTCGGCGCCGGTGAACTCCGTGTCGAGCGCACACGCCCAGCCGAGCCCCGACGAGATCGCGTCCCACTGCGGACCGATGTCGTTGCCATGCAGCGGGTAGCACACCTCGAGACGGAGCGTGTCACGCGCGCCGAGCCCGCACGGCGTGACCCCGGCCGCAATGATCGCGTCCCAGAGCCTGGCAGCATCGTCCTCCATGCACGCCAGCTCGACGCCCTCCTCGCCCGTGTACCCGGTGCGGTTGATCATCACCTCGACACCGCCGACCTCACCCATCTCCCAGGTGAACGGCTTGCCCCGCACGATCCCGACCCGCTCGAGCGCGTGCGGCCCCTGCACCGCGAGCAGCGCGTAGTTGTCCGACACGTCGCGCACGTCGGATCCGCGAAGCTCCCGCTCGCACAGCCACCGGAAAGCGGCCTCGCGGTTCGAGGCGTTGACGACCAGGAGATAGCGGTGGGCGTCGAGTCGGTAGACGATCAGGTCGTCGACGATCCCGCCCGACTCGGTCGTCAGGAGGGTGTACTGGGCATCGCCGGGCCCGAGCCGCTCGATGTCGTTCGAGAGCGTCGCCTGGAGCAGCGCGTGGGCGGTCGGCCCTTCGACCTCGAGCTCCCCCATGTGCGAAACGTCGAACACACCCGCGTCGGTGCGCACCGCCATGTGCTCGGCGATGACGCCCTCGTACTGGACGGGCATCTCCCAGCCCGCAAACGGCACGAGGCGAGCCCCGAGCGCGACGTGCTTGTCGTACAGAGGCGTCCGACGCAGCGTCTGCATCCCGGCGCGATGCTAGTCGCCGCCGCCGCCGGGCCGCCGTGCGATCCGACGGCTGGTTTCTCTAGTTCTCGCGCAGGAACGACGGAACGTCGAGCGTGTCGCCCGGGTCGAATTCGGGCGTGCGGCCGCCGAGCGGAGACGCCGAATCCGGAAGTTGACTGCGGAGCTTGCGGCGGCGCTGCGCCCCGAAGCCGGTGGCGATCACGGTGACGCGCACGTCCGCCCCCGCCTGGTCGTCGATCACGGCGCCGAAGATCACGTTCGCGTTCTGATCGGCGGCTCCCGTCACGACCTCGGCGGCCTCGTTGACCTCGAACAACCCGAGATCGGTCGGCCCGGTGATGTTGAGGAGGATCCCTGTCGCGCCTTCGATCGACGACTCGAGGAGCGGCGACGAGACGGCGGTGCGTGCGGCCTCGGCAGCACGATTCTCGCCCTGGCCGATTCCGATTCCCATCAGCGCCGAGCCGGCATCACGCATGATCGTCCGGACGTCGGCGAAGTCGAGGTTCACGATTCCCGGCACGGTGATCAGGTCGGTGATGCCCTGCACGCCCTGGCGCAAGACGTCGTCGGCCATCTTGAACGCCTCGGAGAGCGGCGTCTTCTTCTCGACGACCTGCAGCAGCCGGTCGTTCTCGATCACGATCAGCGTGTCGACCTTGTCCGCCAGCTCGGAGATCCCCTGCTCCGCTTGCTGCAGCCGCCGTCGACCCTCGAAATTGAACGGCCGCGTGACGACGCCGACCGTCAGTGCCTCGAGCTCGCGCCCCAGCTCCGCGATCACCGGCGCGCCCCCGGTCCCGGTGCCGCCACCCTCGCCGGCGGTGACGAAGATCATGTCGGCGCCCTTGAGCGCCTCCTTCAACTCGTCGCGCGATTCCGTCGCGGCCTCGCGCCCGACGATCGGGTCGGCGCCGGCCCCGAGCCCGCGCGTCGCCTTCGCGCCGATGTGGATCTTCACGTCGGCGTCGCACATCAGGAGCGCCTGCGCGTCCGTGTTCACGGCGACGAACTCGACGCCCGTCAGTCCGGCGTCGACCATGCGGTTGACCGCGTTCGTGCCGCCGCCGCCGACGCCGACGACTTTGATCACTGCGAGGTAGTTACCGGAGCGTTCTCTCATCTCGATTGTGCTCGACCTCAAGCTCGAGTGCAGGGTGGGGCTGTCGAGCGTCTCCTTCCTTCGGGAGGGTAGGGCTGGTTTCCTCCCGTGTCAACGGCAGCTATGCGAACCTCGACCAGACTAACCCTCAAGCTCAACCTCCTACTTGAGAGTTGACGGACAGGACCGGGCGCTCGGGAACGCTCACGTCGAGGTAGCCGGCGTCCACCGAAGCGCCGGTCGCCCTCAGGATCCGCTTCGCGATTGCGAGCTTCAGCAGGACGTCGTTCGGCTGCCCGAGCCGCAGCTCCAGGCCGGCGCCGAGCTCGAGTGCGAACGACCCGCGCGACGAGACGATCGAGCGCACGCCTCCGGGCAGGTCGGCACCGTTCGCAGCGGCGAGCGCATGCGCCGCGGCGGCTTCGGTCGGCGGCAGCTGGCCGCCTACCAGGACCGGGATACCGCTCTTGACCCACAGGCGAGGCAGCTGCGACAGCATCGGGTGCGGCAAGGCCTTCAGCACGCGGCCGGTCGCAGAAACGAGGTACGCGTACTTGCTCTGCCGCAGCACCAGTACGGGGTGCTCGCGGTGGACGACCACGCGCAGTGTGTTCGGATAGGCGCGGTCATAGGTGAAGCGGAGGACGCTGGTGACGTCGGCGAGCTTGCCGGCGATCGATGCCCGATCGATCTTCAAGAGGCTCGTACCGAGCTCGCCCGAGAGGGCGGCGCGCACCTGGGCGCGCGTCTGGGCGTTTCCACCGCGCACGTCGAGCGTCCGGACCGCGAAGACTGACGACTCACGGGCACCGACGTACGCGCCGATCGCGAGCAGCGCGATCGCGGCCCCGGCCAGAATCGACCGGCCCGACGGCAGATACCGCAGGATCGCCGGCGGTTCGACGCCGCGCCGAGGTAAGGCCGCGGCCTCTGCGGTCGGCCTCGTCGGGTCTGCCACGAGAGGTGACTTCGCCGTGGGGCGCAGCTTCCCTACAGCCCCGGAAGCTCGAGCGGCCCGAGAAACCGGACCTCGTGCTCGAGGGCGTAGCCGAAGCGCTCGAGCACCCGTCGGCGGGCCTCCACGATCAGCTCGAGACAGTCGCGCGAGGTCGCGCCGCCGCCGTTCTCGATGAAGTTCGCATGCCGAGGTGAAATGAGCGCTCCCCCGATCGCGTGGCCCTTGAGACCACACTCCTCGATCATCCGCCCGGCGCCCGGCGACCCGGCGGGGTTCTTGAAGACGCTGCCGAAGGTTCGCCTGTTCGTGGGTTGCGTCGCCTTGCGTTTTCCGAGCAGGTCGGCGGTGAGCGCCTTCACCGCTTCGGTCGACGACCGCTCCAGCCGGAGCCGCACCTCGGCGACCACATCGCCTGCGCGCAGGTTCGAGTGGCGGTAGCGCAAATCGAGCTCGGCCGGAGTAACGGTGCGGACACCCTGTGCGTCGACGACGACGGCATCGAGGAGTACGTCACGAAACTCGCGACCGTAGGCGCCCGCATTCATGCGCACACCTCCACCGGTGGTGCCCGGGATCGCAGAGGCGAACTCGAGCCCGCCGAGGCCGCCCGCTCGCGCACGATGCAGGCACACCGCGTTGGCCGCACCCCCGCCGGCAACGAGCACGTCCCCGTCGATTCGAACCGCGGCGAGGTCACCGGCGAGCTTGACGATCAGAGCATCCACGCCGTCGTCGTGTGCGAGCACGTTGGAGCCCAAGCCGATCACCTCGACCGCAACTCGCTCGGATGCGGCCCACGCGAGCGCCTCCTGCAGCTCGTCCAGCGACTCGGGCCGCGCCAGCCAGCGTGCCGGGCCACCGGTTCCGATCGTCGTGAAGCGCGCAAGCGCTACGTGTTCGTCCAGTGACCGCATCTAGATGGTTGATCGGTAATTGCCGTCGTCACGGGGAGGGTCTGCACCAAACAGTGTGGTTGACTCGACCGGTGGCAAGGCCGGTGGGCCTTGGTGCCGGGCGAGGCGGCTGCAATGCGCTGTGTGCAGGCCCCCATCCGCGGCGGCGTTGAATTGCCGATCAATCATCTACTGCACGAGCAGGCCGACTGCACGATCGACATCCCCGGCCCCGATCACCAGGAGTACGTCACCCGGCCGCGCGCGCCGGCGCAGGCGGGCTGCGCCTTCGTCGACGGTCGGCGCCCATGCCGCGAGCACGCCGCGGTCCGACAGCGCGTCGACGACGAGCTTCCCCGTCACCCCGTCCACCGGCTGCTCCCTCGCCGCGTAGATGCCGGTCACCGTGACGTCGTCGGCCTCCGCCAGAGCATCGGCAAGCTCACCCGCGAGATGTCGCGTCCGCGAGTAGAGGTGAGGCTGGAACAAGACCCGCAACGTGCTGTCGGGGAAGCGCTCCCGCGCCGCCTCGATCGTCCTCGCGATCTCGGTCGGATGATGCCCGTAGTCGTCGACGATCGAGTACCCGCCGTGTGTGTGCACCTCGAATCGCCGGCCCGTGCCGGTGAACCGGGCGAGCGCCGGTGCGGCATCATGCCGAGCGACGCCCGCCGCCTCGAGCGCCGCCAGTGCCGTCCCGGCGTTCAGCCTGTTGAGCTCGCCCGGGACCGCGAGCTCACCTTCGTACGGCGGCGCATCGCGAACGACGGATCCAGCCGTCGCCAGCCAGGTGTCGAACGCAGCGCGTAGATCGGCGAGAGACGCGAACTCGCTGTGATGGTCGAGCTCGATGTTGGTCACCACCGCGATCTCGGCCGGCAAAGAAAACACGGTGCGATCCGACTCGTCGCCCTCGACGACCAGATAGCCGCCCCCCGCCCCCGCGTTCGTCCCGAGCTGTGGCACCGGCGCGCCGATCAACCAGGCAGGGTCATAGCCCGTCTCGCGCAGCACGAACGCGATCATCGCCGCGGTGGTTCCCTTGCCGTGGGTGCCGGCGACCACGATCGAACGTCGCCCGGCGACCAGCTCGCGCAAGAACTCCCGCCGGCGCAGGCCGGGAACGTCCGGATAGGCCGACGAGACGACGGCCTCGAAGCCTTCGGGGACGGCCGGCTCCGGCGTGATCTCCACGCGGATGCCCTCGAGCTGCTCGAGGTAGGGCGTCTCGACCCGGTCCCAGCCCCCCACCTCGGCGCCCCATGCCTTCGCGAGCTGGGCGTACGCGCTCAACCCTGCACCGCCGATACCGACGAACCAGAGCCGGCGCCCCGAGAACGTCTCCTTCACCGGCCCGCGAGCGTGACGAGCTCGTCGGCGATCGCGTCGGCCGCATCCGGTTTCGCCGCGGCGAGCATCGCCGCCCCCATCCGCGCGCAACGCGCGGGGTCGTCGAGAAGCGAGCGGGCGATCTCGGGAACATCATCGAGGTCGAGCTCACGCACCATGATCGCCCCACCCGCATGAACGAAGTGCGCCGCGTTGAGCGCCTGATGGTCGTTCGTCGCAAACGGGTAGGGAACGAGGATTGCGGGCTTACCGGCAGCTGCTATCTCCCAGACGGACGAACCGGAGCGCGAGAGCACGACATCGACCGCCGACAACGCGGCTCCGAATCGATCGGTCTCTGCGAGCACGCGGTAGTCGGGACGCGCGACACGGCCGCGTACCAGGTCGTAGTCGCGCTTGCCGGTGAGGTGAAGGATCGCCGGGCCGGCGTGCCCCCACGTGTCGACGACGAACTCGTTCAGCGCATGGGCGCCTGCGAGAGCCCCGAACACACCGAGGATGCGATCGTCCTGGTCGAGCTCGAAGATCTCCCGTGCCGCTCGGCGCTCGATCGTACGCGAGCGGGCCGGGATCGGCCGTCCGAGAATCCGATACTTCCCTGCTCCACGCCCGTCGACCGGATACGCGAGGAACACGCGCTTCGCGAACGGTGCGGCCAGGCGGTTGGCGAGCCCGAGATGCGCATCCGCCTCCGAGAGGGCGGCCGGAATGCCCAGCGACCGCGCCGCGACGACCATCGGGCCGGCGACGAAGCCGCCCCCGCCCAGCACGACGTCAGGCCGGCGACGCTTGAGGATCGACCGGCAAGCACGCGGCGCCGCACCGGCCTGGAAGAGTGCCTGCACGAGCGCGGGCGACGGCTTCCGGGGAAAGCCGCTGATCGCGAACGTGTCCAGGTCGTAGCCGGCCTCAGGAACCAGCAGCGCTTCGACGCGGTCTGGCGACCCGGCGAACGTCACCCGAGCGCCGCGCGTCGTCAGGGCGTCCGCCACCGCGAGTGCGGGCAGGACGTGGCCCGCCGTCCCGCCGGCGGCGATCAGACACCGAAGCTGAGACTGTGCCTCCACGTTGAGCGATGTTAAGGAGGATGCCGACCCCCGCGAGCAGCACCACGATGCTGGAGCCGCCGTACGAGAGGAACGGGAGCGGGATGCCGGTGAGTGGAGCGATGCCGAGAACTGCCGCGATGTTCACGGCCGCCTGGCCGCAGACGAGCACCGTGAGGCCGGCGGCGAGACGCTTGCCGAACGGATCGCGGCACCGTGCAGCCACATCCAGGCCGGCGTACGCAAACAGGCCGTACGCGCCGATCACCGCCGCGACGCCGAGGAGCCCGAGCTCCTCGCCGATGTTGGCGAGCATCATGTCGGTATGCGCCTCGGGCAGGTAGAAGATCTTCTGCACACCCTGGCCGAGCCCGACGCCGAAGATGTGGCCCGATCCCATCCCGATCATCGCCTGCACGATCTGGAAGCCGGTCCCCTGTGCGTCGTGCCACGGATGGAGGAACGCGAAGAAGCGCGCGCGGCGGTAGGGCTCGATCCAGATCGCCGCCGTCCCGAGCGCCGACGCGATCACGACCGCCGCACCGAGCGTGCGGCCCGGCGTCCCGGCGACGAGCAGCATGCCCGCCAGCATCACGACGAGCGCGATCGCCGTGCCGAGATCGGGCTCGAGGATGAGCAGCACGCAGAACACGCTCGTCAGCGCGCCGATCGGGCGCCAGAGCTCCTTCAGCGAGCGCGGTGCGGGGCGGCGCGCCAGGTACGCCGCAGCCCAGACGCACAGGCTGAGCTTTGCCAGCTCGGACGGCTGGAACACGGCAGGCCCGAACGAGATCCAGCGGCGCGCGCCGTTGACCGGCGGTCCGATCACGAGCACGGCGGCGAGGAGGGCGAGCGAGCCGCCCACGAGGAGCGGCGCCAGCAGACGGAGGCGCCGGTAGTCCCAGCGCTGCGCGAGAACCATCAGCACGATGCCGAGCGCCGCGTACATCCCCTGACGCTTCAGGTAGTAGCTCGGATCCTTGCCGCCGACGGCCGCCGCCGCCGAGGTGGCGCTGTAGACCATGACGAGGCCGAAGGCGACCAGCGCCATCGTGACCAGGATCAACAGCCTCGAGTCGAGCTCTCCCCGCTTCACTCCATCCGTCTGCTTCGCGGGCGAAGGCTGGATTCCTAGCTCTTCCTAGCTCGTTGCGAGCTCCCGGAAGGCCTCGCCGCGGCGCTCGAAGTTCTCGAACTGGTCGTAGCTCGCGCAGGCCGGACTGAGCAGGATCACATCGCCCGCCGACGCCAGGTCGGTCGCGTGGGCAAAGGCAGCGTTCAGATCGCCGTCCGTCCACGGGTCGCGGCCGGCCAGGGCGGTCGCGAGCGACGGGGCTGCCTCACCGATCAGGTGGATCGAGCGGACATTCGCGCCGATCGCAGCCGCGAGCGGCGCGAAATCCTCGCCCTTCAGCGAGCCACCGAGAATCAGCCGGACGGGCTCGTCGGCGTAGGCGGCGAGGGCGCGGCGCGCCGCCGCGACATTGGTTGCCTTCGAATCGTTGACGTAGCGGATGCCTTCACGCTCGCCGACCAGTTCGAGCCGGTGTGGCACGCCTGCAAAAGAGCGAAGCCCCTCGGCGATCGCAGCGTCGCCGACGCCGGCCGCACGAGCGGCGGCGGTTGCTGCTGCCGCGTTCTCGCGGTTGTGCGGGCCGCGAATGCGAGGCTCGGCCGGGAGGTCGTCCTCCGCCGAGAACTCGACAACAGTTACCGGCTGATAACTGTTATCGACCGCGAACCCTCGCGGCACCACCGCCGTGCGGGCGCGCTCGAAGATCCGCAGCTTGGCGTCGCGGTAGGCGTCGAAGGTGCCGTGACGATCGAGATGGTCCGGCTCGAGGTTCAGCAGAACGGCGACGTCGCAGGCAAGCTCGTGCACGTCCTCGAGCTGGAAGCTCGAAAGCTCGCAGACGACCCAGCCCGCCGCCCCCCTCACGCTCGAGAGCGGCGTGCCGACGTTGCCGGCCACGGCCACGTCGCGGTCGCCGGCGCGCAGAATCGCGCCGAGCAGCTCGGCCGTCGTCGTCTTGCCGTTCGTCCCCGTGACCCCGATCAGCCGGACGTCGCCGAGCAGCCGGTAGCCGAGCTCGACCTCCGACCACACCGGGACCCCCCGCTCCCGCGCCGCCGCCACGAGCGCCGCCTCACCCGGAACGCCGGGGGACTTCACGACGACCTCGACGCCCTCGAGCAGGGACAGGTCACCCTCGTTGCCGAGCGTGCGGTCGACGAGCACGACCTCGTCGCCGGACTCCTGAAGGCGCTCTGCCGCCGAGCGCCCGGACCGCGCGAGGCCGTAGACGATCGCCTTCACGGATGAGGTCGAAACGCGGGCAAGTAGTACTTGTAAAAGAGCGCGAAACCCGCGCCGCACAGGATCCCGGTGACGATCCAGAAGCGCACCATGATCTTGGTCTCGGCCCACGCCTTCATCTCGAAGTGATGGTGGATCGGCGCCATCAGGAAGATCCGCCGCCCCCACCATTTGAACGAGAGCACCTGCAGCATCACGGACAAAGCCTCAATCACGAAGATTCCGCCGATGAACAGGAGAAGGAACTCCACCTTCATCATGATCGCCATCGCGGCGATCGCCCCGCCGATCGCCATCGCTCCGGTGTCGCCCATGAACACCTCGGCCGGGAACGCGTTGAACCAGAGGAAGCCGATGCACCCGCCGACGACTGCGGCGCCGATGTAGGCGACGTCGAGACGGTTCTCGATGCGGCCGTGCGTCACGGTCCCGGACCGGACGAAGATCGTCACCGCGATCGCCGTCAGTGTGGCGAGTGCGATGATGCCGGTCCCCGCCGCCAGACCGTCGAGGCCGTCGGTCAGGTTCACGCCGTTCGCGAAGCCGGCGATGATCAGGAACAGGAGCACGTACCAGAACGGGCCGAGCGGCACCCACGTGTCGATGATCGGGACGTAAACGTCGTGACGTAGCTGCTGGTGGTGCGCCGCGATGCCGACCATGATCGTGATCGCGAGCAGGAGCAGCATCTTCCAGCGGCCCGAGAGCCCGAGCGACCGCGAATGCCGCAGCTTCGTGAAGTCGTCGAGGAATCCGATCGCGCCGCAGGCGAGCATCGTCCCGAAGATCGTCAGCGCCGGAAGGGTGAACCGCGACACCGCGACAAACGCAATCGAGGCCGCCGCGATGATCAGCAGACCCCCCATCGTCGGGGTGCCCTGCTTCTCCGCATGGTGCTCCGGACCCTCCTCACGGATGTGCTGCCCGAACTCGTGCTTGCGCAGGAACGCGATGAACCTCGGGCCGGCGAGAATCGCGAGGATCATCGCGACAAGCGCCGCGATCAGGACTTTCGCCATTAGGGGTGTAGGTTCTCCGCGACCGCCTCGAGTCCCACCGAGCGCGATCCCTTGACGAGCACGACGTCTCCGGGCCGAAGCACGGCCTGCAGGTGGACTGCCGCAGCGGAAGCTGACGGGACCCACTCGCCGCCGTAGGCCTGCGCGTGCTCGCCAACGCCGATCACCTGCTCGATGCCGAGGCGGTGCACAAGCTCGCCAATCTCCCGGTGGTACGCATCGGTCTCTGATCCGAGCTCGGCCATCTGACCGAGAACCGCGATGCGCCGGTGGCCGCGGCCCCGCTCGACGAGATGCTCGAGCGCTGCTCGCATCGAGACGGGGTTCGCGTTGTAGCAGTCGTTGAGGAGGAGACCGCCGCCCGGAAGCGGCCACTCCTCGTCGCGCAGTTTGGAGAACTCCACCGTCAGCTCGTTCGGCGGGGTCACATCCAATCGCCGCGCCACTGCGACGGCTAACCGTGCGTTCGCCAGTTGATGGCGCGCCTCGAAGCTCGTTGCGAACGGAAGCGCCGAATCCGGCGCTACGCGGTCGATCACGATGTCGTCACGCGAAAGGTAGGGCTCGAGTAGCGGCTCGTCGCCCGGAACGACCGCGACTCCGCCGGGACGAAGTGCCTCGATCAGCTCGGCCTTCGCGCGCGCCACGTTTTCGACGGTGTCGACGAGCTCGAGATGGACCGGGCCCACGTTGGTGATCACCGCAATGTCCGGCTTCGTGAACGAGGCGAGCCAGGCGATCTGGCCCAGCCCCCGCATCCCCATCTCCGCGATCAGCAGCTCCGTCTCCGACTCGAGCCTGGACAGCGTCAGCGGAACGCCGATCTCGTTGTTGAAATTGCCCTCGTTCGCGATTGTCCTACGGCTCGGTGCGCAGAGCGCGAAGAGGATGTCCTTGGTCGAGGTCTTGCCCGTCGAGCCGGTGATGGCGACGACCCGAGCCGAGGACCGGTCACGGACCGCACCGGCGATTGCCGCGAGCGCAGCCACGTGGTCGTCCGGAACCAGTGCGGCCGCGGCGCCCCGGGCCAGCGCATGCTCGACGAAGTCGCGCCCGCCGTCGACCGCCACGAACAGGTCGCCTTCCTCGATACGCCGCGAATCGACCTGAAGCCCGGTCACCTCATCAGCCCACGGCCGTGCAATCAGACGGCCCAACGGTTCGATCGATGCCAGCTCGACCGGGATCATGCAGCCGCTCCGGCACGGCGGAGCGCCGCCCGCGCAACATCGCGGTCGTCGAACGGCACTCGCCCGTCGGCAAGTTCCATCTCCCGGTCGGCGCCTTTCCCCGCGATCACGACGACGTCTCCGGGCCGTGCGTCGGCGATCGCCGTTTCGATCGCGTCACGGCGGTCCAGGATGATCTCTAGCGAGCCGCCTGCGACCTGTTTCGCGATCTCGACGGGATCCTCGGAACGTGGGTTGTCGGTGGTCACGATCGCCCGGTCGGCCAGTGACTCGGCGATGTGCCCCATCTGCGGCCGCTTCTCCCGGTCGCGGTCGCCGCCTGCGCCGAACACCAAGACCAGTCGGCCGTCACCGAGCGGCCGCGCCGCGCGGAGGATGTTCGCGAGCGAGTCCGGTGTGTGCGCGTAATCGACGATCACCGTGAACGGCTGGCCCTCGTCGACGACCTCGAACCGGCCGGGGACCGCAGTGACGTTCGCTACGCCGGCCCGGATCGACGGCTCGTCGATCTCCAGCTCCCGCGCAGCCCAGACCGCGCCGAGGGCATTGGTCCTGTTGAAGCGGCCCGCGAGCCGCAATCCCACGTCCGGCAGGTCATCGTCCGGGGTGAACGTCCTCGCGTTCGGCAACTCCGCCGCCAGCCGCCGTCCCCATTCGTCGCCGACGTTCACGACCGATCGCTCGGCCTGATCGAAGAGCTCCCGCTTCGCGGCGAAGTAGTCGTCCATCGTGCCGTGGAAGTCGAGGTGGTCTTGCGTCAGGTTCGTGAAGACGAGCACCGCGAAACGCGTTCCGAGCAGTCGGCCCTGACGCGCCGCGATCGAGGTCGCCTCCATCGCACAGGAGCGGTCTCCGGTATCGAGCATAGTGCGGAGGATCCGCTGGAGGTCGATCGCCTCGGGCGTGTTGAGGCCGGTCGGAACGCTCTGGCCGCCGACGCGGCGTTCGATGTTCGTCAGCAGCCCGGGCCGCCGGCCTGCCGCAGCCAGGATCGCATGGAGCAGAAACACCGTCGTCGTCTTGCCGTTCGTACCGGTCACGGCCGCAATCTCGAGCTCGTTCGAGGGCGTCGCGAAGAACGCATTGGCGGCAACCGGCATCGCCGCGCGAACACTCGGAACGACGAGCTGCGGGACGGTCGCCCCAACCCGACGCTCCACTACCAGCGCGGCAGCCCCGCTTGCGACGGCGCGCTCGGCGAGCTCGTGGCCGTCCACCGTCGCACCCTGCACGCAGAAGAACAGCGCACCAGGCGAGACCGAACGCGTGTCGTAGGCGAGGTCCTCGATGTCGAGCGGGGCCGCGTTCGCAACCTCGGTCGGCTCGAGCGCCGCAATGAGCCGGTCGAGCTCCATCTCGTGGGAACGCTAGCGCTGGGAGGCGACGGGCACGTTCGGGGGCACCGCGAGGTACTGGAGATCGAACTTCGCGATCTGCTCGAAGGCGGGCGCGGCCACGGCGCCGCCGTAGATGTTGTTGCGTGGTTCGTTGACGACGACGAGGACGAGCAGCCGTGGCTTCGCGACAGGAACCATCCCGACGAACGAGGCGACGTACTGGCCCGTGGTGTAGCCGTGCGGTCCCGGGACCTGCGCGGTGCCGGTCTTGCCGGCGACGGTGTAGCCGGGGATCGCCGCCGCGGTGCCGGTCGCACCGTGCTCGTCGACGACGCCGGTCAGCATCGTCTTGAGCTCACGGTTGATCCGCGGCGACACGACCCTCCGACGCTTGGCGGGGGCGACTGGATGCTCCCCGATGCGCTCGACGAGATGTGGCTGGATCCAGACCCCGTTGTTCGCCACCGCGGCGTAGGCGGCCGCCATCTGGATCGGCGTCACGTCGACGCCCTGGCCGATCGGCACGTTGCCGATCGTCGAGCCCGACCAGTCCGGCAGCGGCAGGACGGCACCGGGAGTCTCGCCGGGGAAGTCGATCCCCGTCTTCTCTCCGAAGCCGAAGCGCTTGATCCAATCCATCAGCGCAGGTGCGCCGAGGCGCTCGGCGATCGTGACGGCGCCCACGTTCGACGAGTGCGACAGGATCTTGGCGACGCTCATCGTCTCGGTCGGGCGGTACTCCGCATCGTGGACGACGCGGTCGGCGACGTGAATCGAGTACGGCAGGCGGAAACTGGAGCCGGGCGCGACGATTCCCTCCGACAGCGCGCCTGCGATCGTCACGAGCTTGAACACCGACCCGGGCTCGTACATGTCTGTCACGGCGCGGTTGCGCTGGATCGCGAACGGAACGCGGTTTGCGTCGTTCGCGTTGTAGCCGGGTGCCTGCGCAAGTGCGAGCACGTCGCCGGTCCGCGGATCGAGGATCACCGCCTCTGCCGAACTCGCGTGCCAATGCGCAACCGTCTCGCGGAGCACCGCTTCGGCGTTCGACTGGATGACGTGGTCGAGCGTCGTCACGATCGCCTGACCGTCTCGCTCGGAGGTCCCCCGATGACGTCGATCGCCCGGCCGAACGGGTCGCGAACGACCGTCTGCTTTCCCGAGCGGCCGGCCAGCGTCTTGTTGTATTGCACCTCGAGCCCACCGAGCCCCTGGTTGTCGGTCCCGGCGTACCCGACCACCTGTGCGCCAACCGATCCCTGGGGATAGATGCGTTTTTCCTCGGAGTAGGAGCCGATGCCGTTGAAGCCCCGTTTGAGGAACACGGCCGCCTGTTTCGGGTCGGCGAACCGCTGCACGTAGACGAACTGGCGATTCTTGTCGCGGAGCTCTGGGTAGAGCACGTTCGGATCGACGCCGAACATCTTGTGCGCCGCGACCGCGATGCGCTGTGCGTTCGTCACCTGGCGCGGATCGGCGTAGATCGTCGTCATCTGCTCGCCGATCGCGAGCTGCACGCCGGTCCGGTCGTAGATCGTCCCGCGGCCCGCGGGGATCGTCACCGTCTCCCGGTGCTGGTGCTCGGCGAGCTTGCCGAGGGCCGCGGCCCTGACGCCCTGCAGCCAGACGGCGCGGGCCAGCGTCGCGCCGAAGACGAGGACGAAAAGGACGAGGAGCAGGCGAATGCGGCGGTTGGCCTGCCGGTCCTTCATCAACGAGCGAGGTTGACGTATCCGTACTGCGAGGGATCGGCGTAGACGAGACCGAACTTCTTGGCCGCCAGGCTCTGGATACGCGGCGAGGCGAGCGTGCTCGAGAGCTGCGACTGGAGCGCTGCGTCCTGTGCATGCAGTTTCACACGCTCTGCGTTCGTCGAGTCGAGAGCCAGGTTCAGCCGCAGAACCGCCACGTTCACGAATACGACGCCGGTGAGCAGAATCCCGCTGATCGCGATCCAGAGAACGCCGCCTCTGGCGCGGGCACGGCTCCGTGCACGGGAGCGAGACCGGGACTTCCGCGGGCGAGGCAGCGGCTCGGCGACGGCGCTCGCCCCGGCGTGCGCGACGCTAGCCAACCTTCGTCGCCACCCGCAGGCGTGCCGACTGAGCGCGTGGGTTGCGGGCGATCTCCGCCTCGGACGGCCGAATCGCCCTGCCGTGGGGTCGCGCGCAGCGTGGGCTCGCGTCCACAGACACAGGTCGGGAAGTCGGGCGGGCACGTGCAGCCGTGCTCCTGCGTTCGCAGGAACTGCTTGACGATCCGGTCCTCGAGCGAGTGGAACGAGATCACTCCGAACCGACCACCCGGCCGCAACAGCTCGAGCACGTCCGGCAGCGCGCGCTCGAGCGCGCCGAGCTCGTCGTTGACCTCGACCCGCAACGCCTGGAAGACGCGCTTCGCAGGATGACCCTCGCCGAACCGCGCCGGGGCGGGAATCGACGACTTGATCGTCCGGACGAGCTCTCCCGTTCGCTCGTAAGGGCGCTCCGCGCGCTGTCTGACGATTGCGCGTGCGATCGGTCGCGCATACCGCTCCTCGCCGTAGCGGCGGAAGATGTCTGCGAGGTCGCGCTCCGACGCCTCGTTGACGAGCTCGCGCGCCGAGTACTCCGCACTCGGGTCCATCCGCATGTCGAGCGGCGCGTCCACCGCGTACGAAAAGCCGCGCTCGGGGCGGTCGAGCTGCATCGACGAGACGCCGAGGTCGAGAAGGACGACGTCGGCGCGCACGCCGTTGCCGGCGAGCTGTGCGAGCACGGACGAGAACTCGCCGTGCAGCAGACGTGCCTTCACGCCGGTCTCGCGGCGGAACCGCTCGAAGAACGGCGCGACCGTCTCGTCGCGGTCGATCGCGATCAGCTTCCCCTCGCCGCGCAGCCGCTTCGCGAGCAGCGACGCGTGGCCGCCGGCCCCGAAGGTGCAGTCGACGATCGTGTCGCCCGCGGCCGGGGCGAGCGCGGCGACGACCTCGTCGGCGAGGACGGGAACGTGATCAGTCTCGGTTGGCAAGACGCTCGGCAACATCTTCCGCTCTCCCTTCGGCCTCTTGCTGCTTCAGTTGCCAGGTGGTGCGATCCCAGATCTCCAGGTGGTCGTGGACGCCGATGACTGCGACCTCGCGCGTGATCTCCGCCTTCTCGAGGAGCTTGGCCGGCAGGACGAGCCGCCCTTGCCGGTCGAGCTCGCCGTGCGAAGCGCCCGAGAAGACGCGGCGCTTGAGCAGCCGCGAGTCGGCCGACAGCGAGTCGAGGGCCCCGATGCGGTCGGCGAGCTCCTGCCAGGTCGGGCGGGGTACGCCTCCAGGCACCCGTCGAGGCCCCGGGTCACGACGACGCCGTCCTCGAACGGCCCGCGCAGCTTCGCGGGCAGCGTGAGGCGGTTCTTCTCATCGAGGGAATGGTCGTGTTCGCCGAGGAGCATCGGTCCACTTGACCCCACTCTAGCCCACTCTTCCCCACCTGTCCACCCCTCGTGGTCCATGCCGCAGCGAGGCCCCGGTCGAGGGTCGAAATGCCTCTAGGCGGAGAGGCCGAGGGCCTCGGCGGCGAGCGCGGTGCCCGCGACCCGGGCGCTGATCTTCGCGAACGCCGTCTCGCGTGACGTCGACGTGTCGTCGCCGAACGGCGAGAAGCCGCAGTCGTCGGTCGTGCCGAGCCGCGCGACCGGGATGTGCTCGGCCGCCTCGAGTACGCGGTCTCGAACCTCTTCGGCGGTCTCGACGAGCGGGTCGATCGGGTCGATCACGCCGACGAAGATCTGCTGGTCGTCGCGCGAGTGGTCGGCGATCGCCTCGAGCACCCGCGGTCGGTCGGTCTCGCTCGCGAGCTGGATGTAGAAGCGGCCGGCGTCGAGCGTGAACAGGAGCGGCAGCAGCTCGACGTAGTCGACGTCGGCGCTGTGCGTCGAATCCTGATCGCCGCCGGGGCACGTATGGACGCCGATCCGCTTGCGCTCGTCGGCGGTGAAGCGTCCGAGGACGCGGTTGTTCAGCGCGACGAAGTCCGCGAGCAGGCCCTTCGACGGATCGAGCTTGACGGCGAGGCGACCCTCGGTGAAGTCGACCTGGACGCTGTCGGCTCCCTCGTGCCAGGCACTGCCGGATGTCGAGCTCCGCCTCCCGGACGAGGTCGTCGAGGAACGCATCGCGCGAATAGCCGTCGATCCCGTCCGCCGGGTAGAGCAGGCTCAGCGCCGACGCCGAGATCACGGCCTGCTTCAGTGGCCGGGTCGTGAACGGTCGCGCGAGCTCGAGGTACGTGTCGGCGTGCGTCCTGAATCGGAACGGACCGGCGGTGATCACGGGCAGCTGGCGTACATGTCCGTCGGCGAACGTGATCGGAACGCCGTCCGGAGCAAGCGTGTCGAGGCCGGCGATCGGGTAGGTCGCGAAGCTCGGCTTGCGCTGCTCGCCGTCGGTGACGATCGGAGAGCCCGTCGCCTCGAACTGCGTCAGCGTGTCGCGGACCGCGTCGTCGTAGAGCTCGTCGAGCTGCGCCTGCGAGATCTCCCCTGCGCCGAACGCTCCCATGCCTTCGAGGAGCGCGGCCGGCCTGGGGATGCTTCCGATCGGTTCGGTCGGGATCGTCACGAACGCCCTACGCTGCCGACATCGGCCGTCAGCGTCAAGTCGCCGCAGCCGGTGGTCAGCCCGATCCGCTGCGTCGCTTCTGCCGCACGCGGCGCACGTGCAGCGCGTAGGAAGGCAGCCCGGCGAGCATGAACAGGAAGACGAACGAGGCCCACGCGGAGGGATGAGGAATGTGATTCTTCTCGGCGTGGAAGAAGACGCCCGTCCCGACCCCGGCCGCGAGGAGGATGGCGACCAGAAAGCTGCCCGAGGAGAATCGCGTCATGGCGGAACGGTAACCCGCCTATGATCCGCGTCGTGAGCGACTCGGGCTTCGACGCGTTTCGGAAGCCGCCGGCCGGACAGGCCGCGGAGAGCCGCGACGCCGACGATCCGGTTTCGTGGCTCCAGATCGAGCCGGGCTGGAATGTCCTGACCGCCGAGGGGCAGGCGTTCGGGATCGTCGCTCAGGTGGCGGGTACGAAGGAGGACGACATCTTCGACGGTATCGCAGTCCAGTCTCCGGAGTCGCCGGCTCGTCTACGCCCCGGCGAGCAGGTGTCCGCGGTCTACCCGGGGCGGGTGTTGTTGAAGATCACGGCCGCGAAGGCAGCCGAGCTCGGCCCCTACACCGAGGCACCGCCGCAGAAAACGCTCCAACTGCCTCGGGAATCGCTCACCACTCGCATCAAGCACTGGTTCGGCCGCTGATTCGTCACCGGGCCGCCGCGAGCCGTTCCGCCCGTCGCTTGATCCCGAGCAGCATCTTCCGCTCCATCACGAGCGATGCCGGTTCCATCGGGATCATCCCGAAACGGGAGGCGAGAGTCGGCAGCCGAAAGCGGTTCCGGCTGATCAGCCGCGTCGAGCCGCCTCGATCCTCGAGCACGAACGTCCACACCCAGTTGCCGTCCTCCGAACGCCAAGCCAGGACGGAACCGGGATCGACGCGCTCGAGTCGCATCCGGTTCGATCCGTAGACGATCGTGTCCCCGGCCTCGGGATGCTGGAACTCCGGCAGCACGTGATCGACGCTGTGCATGCCGAGCCCGAGCAGGTTCTCGATCCAGTCGAAGGTGTATGCGCCGCCGCGCGGGAAGGGCCGATCTGGGCGATCCAGGGCCAGACGGCGTCCGCAGGCGCAGCGATGTCGATCGCGCGCGTCGCGACGCCGTCGGCAGACTCGAGCAGCTCGTCGCCGGGGAGCCGCGCGCCGGCCTCCGTGGCCGACGCGCCCCAGGTCAGGATCGGCCGTCGCAGGAACCGCACATAGACGGCGGCGACGCCCAACGCGACGATTGCGAACCGCGAGCTACGGCTGGATCGTCTCGTGGACCGGGAACTCCTTGATGTCCGGTGGCCCCTGCGGCTGGACACCCGCCGCCGCCATCCCCGACTCGATCTTCACCGCGAAGTTGTCGAAGTCCTGGCGGGTTTCCCAGAAGTCGATGATGCCCCAGCCACCGTCGATCGGGCCCGATGCGTGGAACACGAGACCCTTCGGCGGCGTGCGCTCCGGGTTCACGTGGTCGTGCGCAAGGTCGAACTGCTCCTGGTCGATTCCAACAAGCTTGATGCGGATGCCGATCATGGTGCTCCTCTCGATTCGCTGGGGCCGCGGGATCGCAACGTACTACGCAACGGGCCCGGCGCGCTCCAGGATCTCCTCGACAACGTGCGTCTTGGCGTCCGCATAGTGCTGAACGTGCCTCCACGTCTGCCGGGCGAGATCACGCTTGGTTCGCTCGTAGAGAGCTCGGTCGCTCGCGTCTCGACGGAGATGATCGCGAAAGCCCACCATGCGCCCGAGCTCGATACATCCCGCCGAGAAGACGTGCAGGTTGACGGCGATGTCCGGACGGTTCAACAGGCGATGCTCGTACCAGCCCGGTTCTCTGACCCGGAGCACATAGCCGACAGCCGCCAGCGCGGGCACGTAGCTCGGCTCATCGGCTGAATCGCTGACGGCGAGGACGACGTCGATCCGAGGCTTCGCCGCCAGCCCGGGCACAGCGGTCGAGCCGACATGATCGATCGATACCGCCCGGTCACCGAGCGCAGCGCGGATGCGCGTCTCCTCGTGCAGGTAGAGCATCGGCCAGGCCGGGTCGTATTCGACCAGCTCGACCGGCCCGTCGAGGAAGTCGGGCGGACCGATCCGCGCCGCGGCGATCTCCTCATCGCTCCTGCGCGGTGTGTCATCCACGTACCCACACCCTACGGCGGCCCGAGTCGCGCCCGGTCGATCGGATGGGCGGGACGCGACCCTGGGCTAGCTGCCGGTCGCTCGGCTTCTTCCGACCGTGAGAGCGGGAGGTGGATGCGAAGGCCATCGCCGGACTCGAGATCACGTTCGGCGGCGCCCTTGCTGCCATGCTCGTCGGCGGCCTGGTCGGCGTCGTGATCCAGTTGCTCTTGACTGCGCAGCCGCCGCCGGAGCGTCTCCCGCCGGGCTGACGGTGCTTGCGCCACTCCTCGTGGTCGTCCCACTCGTGGTGCAGTTCGCGCTGGTGCGATCGCTCGCGACGACTTCGCGGCACCATGAACGGTGGAGTGACGACGAGTTCTGGGACGACTAAGAGGTTCTCACAGAATGAGCTTCGTCGATCCGGGTGCGATCGGCGAGTGCGATGCAAGGACGCAGGGAGCGCTCGTAGCCAAGGCTACGGGCGCGACCGAGGACGCGGCAGCGTGCCGCCGAGCGCAGTCGGGCGACACAAGGCTCATTGTGTGAGAGCCTCTAAAGAAGCTCGACGACGTCACCGCGTCGGACAAGACCCGCCGAAGCGACAGCTGCGTGCACGCCGAAGGGAAGCGGCTCGGTCGTCTCGACGTCGCCGCGGTAGTCGGCGAGCGCGGCGAGCGTGTCGAGGTCGCGGACTCCAGTGTTCGGATCCTGCGTCGTGATCGCGCACCGGCCGACGTTTCCGACCGGGACGACGACGGCCCCGCCGATTCGCACCCGCTGGCCGATCCAGGCGTCCTCGGCGTGGGGCTCGAGCCCTTCGATGCCGAAATTCATGCGGAAGCGACGGGAATCGATCGCCTCGACCCCGAGCACACCGGCGATCGCAGTGAGCGAGCCGTCGCCGAGCAGGGTCGCTGCGCCGCTCCGCCCCCGATCGGGCGCCGGCGAATCGGGCTCGACGAGACGGATCGCCTCGCCTGCGACCTCGGACAACGCCTCGTCCCACGGTCCGGGTACCAGCCGCGCAGACCTTGGTCTCTTGTGGAACGCGGCCACGATCTCGTCGCCCGCCTCGATCGGCCCGGCGATGGTGCGCCCGTCACCGAATTCGAATTCGAGCCTCCGCGCCTCCTCGTCGTGCACGGCGCGCACCGTCTGGAGCGGCCCGTGACCCTTGTCGTTGACGAGTCGACCGCTCTCGTCGACGAGGAAGAAACGCCGGTCGCCGCGGAGCCCCGACTCGAGGAGGTCGACTTCATCCACCAGGTGAAGCGCAAGGGCCTTGACCGGCGTCAGGGAGATCCACGAAAGGCGCGCTGGCACGCCTACAACGTTAGCTGCGTGCTGTAGGGCCCCTCCCCCGCCACGACGGCGGCGCCTGCGCGAGTCGCGAGCGACAGCGCGTCGGCGAGTGCGTCGCCGCGCGCGAGAGCGAAGCACAGGGTCGCCGAGAACGAATCGCCCGCACCGTAGGTGTCGACGATCGGCCCGGGCAGGGGCGCAGCCTCGTATCGAGTGCCGTTCGCCGTCCCTCCGTGCGGGCCTTCGGTGAGCACGACCGTTCGCGCGTCGAGCGAGCCGTCGTACCGTTCCCCTGTGTCGCGCGCGCTGCCGACCAGAAGATCGAGCGGCACACCGGCCTCGCGGAGCGTCGGAAGCTCTCGCGCAGTTGCGGCGACGAACGGCGCGCGGCGTGCCGATCTCAGCGCTTCCGCATCACCCGAGACGAAGAAGACGGCGTCGTAGCCGTCGAGCGGAAGCGGTCCCCGCGGGCGAAGCTTCTCCGTGAGCAACGTGATCGTGCGCTCGCCTTGCGCATCGACGTGAACCCACGCGCGTCTGGTCGTGCCGAAACGCTGGACGTGCACGTCGACTCCCAGCTCGGCGAAACGCCGCTCCGCCCGCCGGCCGAGCTCGTCGTCGCCGAGCGCTGTGAAGAACTCGCAACGGCCCGCAAGGCGCGCCATCTGCCGCGCGATCACGCCTCCTCCACCCGCGGGCTCCTCGAGGCGCCATTCGCCCTGGACGATCTGGCCCGCCGGCGGCATCGCCGGCACGCGAACGAATTCCACCCACTCGACATGGCCGACGACCGCGCATCTCACGATGCGGCACCCTCGCACGTTTCAGTCAATGATGGTGGCGATGGCGCAGGAGCAGGCGATTCCGCCGTTCGAGCGGTTCTATCGGGCGCACCGCGACGAGGTATTGGCCTATCTGCGACGGTTGCTCGGACAGCGAGCAGAAGACGCCTGGCAGGAGACGTTCCTGCGGGCGCTGCGAGCCTACGACCGGCTCGAACACGGCAGACATCTACGCGCCTGGGTGTTCACGATCGCCACGCGAGTCGCCATGGATGAACTGCGTGCGAAACCAACGCCGGTCGTCGACCAGGAACCGGCGGTCGAGCTCCGACGCGACGCATTCAGGGAGATCGAACACCTGACGGACGACCTGCCGCCGACCGAGCGCGCCGCCGTCGTCCTCCGCTACGCCTACGACCTTCCCTATGACGACATCGCCGCCGCCCTCGGTTCGTCCGAGGAGGCGGCGCGGGCAGCCGCATCGTCCGGTGTCCGCAGACTGAGGAGGAGCCAATGACCGTGAACGACCAGCTCGACGCGCGTTTCCGCGCCACCGCGATCAGCGAGGGTCTCGTCGACGTGCGCTACGCCGTGATCGACTCGCCGGTCGGTGAGCTGGCGATCGCCGGAACCGATCGCGGCCTCTGTCGCATCTCGTACGGCATCGACGGCTTCGACGACGAGCTGGCGCGTGTGTTCGGCGTGCGTGTCCTCCGCGCCCCACTCGACGATGTGCGCCGCGAGCTCGACGAATACTTCGAGGGCACACGCCGCGACTTCGACCTGCCCCTCGACCTCCGCGTGGCGCCGTTCCACGAAGAGGTGCTCGCCGCGCTCGGCCGGGTCCCCTACGGGCTCACGACCACCTACGGTGCCCTCGCCCGTGAGGTTGGGCACCCGACAGCCGCCCGGGCAGTCGGGACGGTCATGAACCGGAATCCCATCCCGATCGTGCTCCCCTGCCATCGCGTGATCGGTGCGAACGGGTCGCTCACCGGTTACGCGGGCGGGCTCGACCGCAAACGTCTCCTCCTGCAGCTCGAAGGCGCCACGCTCCCCCTGTAGGCAATGCTTCCGTCATGGCGGCGGGACGCAAGCGTGTCGTGGTGGTCGGCGGAGGCTTCGGCGGTCTCCTCGTCGTCAAAGGGCTGCGCGGCGCGGACGTCGACGTGACTCTCGTCGACCGCCAGAACTACCACCTCTTTCAGCCGCTCGCATACCAGGTGGCGACCGGAGGGCTCTCGGCCCCGGAAATCGCAACGCCCCTTCGTCGGATCCTGCGCAGGCAGAAGAATGCGCGCGTCCTGATGGCCGAGGTGACCGCTTTGGACCTCGACCACCGGCAAGTGCGACTCGACAAGCTGGCGAACGGCGCCGAAGGCGTGCTGCTCGACTACGACGAACTCGTCGTCGCGGGCGGCTCCGCGTATTCGTATTTCGGACACGAGGACTGGGCGTCACACGCCCCTGAGCTGAAATCGCTCGCGGGCGCGCTCGAGCTGCGCTCTCGGATCCTGAGCGCGTTCGAGGCCGCCGAGGTTGAGGTCGACGAAGTCGAACGCCGAGCATGGCTGACCTTCGTGGTGGTCGGAGGGGGGCCCACGGGCGTCGAGATGGCAGGGCAGATCGCCGAGCTCGCACGTGACGTCCTCCACCGTGAGCTCCGCGAGGTCGACACACGCGGTGCGCAGGTGCTCCTCGTCGAGGCGGGGCCCCGCGTCCTCGGCACATTCCCGGAGTCGCTCTCGCACCGGGCCGAACGCGCGCTCGGGAAGCTCGGCGTGACGGTGCTGCTCGGAACCCCGGTCGTCGGTGTCGACGCAGGTCGTGTTGCCCTGAGCCGAAGCGACGGCACGATCGAGGAAGTGGCAGCCCGGACCGCGATCTGGGCCGCCGGTGTGACCGCCTCCCCGCTCGCAACCGCGCTGGGGGCGGCGGCCGGCATCGAGGTCGACCGTGCGGGCAGGATCCCCGTCGAGCCCGACCTGACGCTCGCGGGCCACCCCGAGGTGCATGCCCTCGGCGACATGGTCGTCGTGCGCGACGGAGCGGGCGGCACCGTCGAACTGCCCGGTGTCGCGCCGGTCGCGATGCAGCAGGGGCGCTATACGGCACGCGCGATTCGGAGCGGCGCGGGCGGTTCGTTCCGTTACCGCGACAAGGGCAATCTCGCCACGATCGGCCGCTCACGCGCCGTCGCGGACATCAAGGGCGTCCGGCTGAGCGGCTTCCCGGCCTGGGCGATCTGGCTCGCCGTCCACATCACCTACCTGATCGGCTTCGAGAACCGCCTCCTGGTGCTCGTCCGGTGGGCGTTCTCATACGTGACCCGCAACCGCGGCGCCCGGCTGATCGACCGGCATGACGCCTGACTACTGCAATGCTTCGCCGGCTATGCGAGCGGCCTCGGCATAGGCGGCCGAGGCGAGCCCGCCGCCGAACGTCAGCCGCGTCACGCCGAGCCGCTCGAGCTCGGCCGGCGGCGGCAACCCGGGCATCGCGACGCACGTTGATCGGGCCGTCGATCCGGCGGGCGAGCTCGGCGATCGCGTCGGCCGGACAGAGGATCGGATACACGCAGTCAGCGCCGGCCGCCAGGTACTCGTTCCCGCGCGCGACCGCCTCGTCGACATCACCCGGCCTCGGCAGGAAGACGTCGATCCGTGCGTTGACGACGAGCGCTGGAGCCGCTTTGCGCAGGGCACGGATCGCGAACACCTGCTCGTCGACCGCCACCATCGCGCCTCCCGTCGAGTCCTCGAAGTTGATCCCGCTCAGGCCGACCTCCCAGGCGGCGCGGGCGGTGCCGACCGGATCGCCGTAGCCGCGCTCCAGATCGCCGGTGACCGGCAGTTCGACTGCAGCGGCGATCCGACCGGCAGCGCCGATCATCTCGTCAGCCGGCGCCTGCTCTCCGTCCTCGAACCCGAGCGAGCGGGCGACCCCGGCGCTCGAGGTGGCGATCGCCCTGCACCCAGGAAGCGCCGCGAGCACGCGCGCACTCTCGACGTCCCACGCGTTCGGGAGGACGAGCAGCGGCGGCGCTCGGTGCAGGTTCCGAAGCAGCGCTGCCTTCTCGGCGGTGTCCACGACGGGACGCTACCCATCGGCCGCGGCTCCGCGAAGCCGGTACCCGACGCCCCAGACGTTGTCGACAAGCCCCGCCTCGCCGCCTGCATCGCGCAACTTGCGGCGGAGCCTCGACGCATGCGAGTCCAGCGTTCTCGTTCGGCCCATGATGCGATATCCCCAGACGTCGCGGAGAAGCTCCGCCTTGGTGAAGACGCGGTCCGGCTCGCGCGCCAGCTGCAGGAGGAGCTCGTACTCCTTCTGCGAGAGCCTCAAACGATGGCCCCGACGCGCGCGTCGCGCGTGCGGGTATCGATGCGCACCGGTGGCGCATCGACGACCGACGGCGCGGGCGGATGCACACGGCGGAGCACCGCGCGGATTCGCTCGACGAGCTCCTGATACTCGAACGGCGGCGCGAGGTAGTCGTCGCAGCCGTGGCGAAAGGCGCGGATTCGATCGACCGCGTCGGAAGGCTCGCGGCCGAGGACGATCACCGGTGCCTGTTCCGCCCATCGCTCGACACTCGCGACATCCCCCGGCCAAGACGAGATCGGGACAGCCCTTGGCGCCGACCAGCTCGAATCCGTCCTGCGGCAGCTGGCGCGTCAGAAACCGATGCGTCTCCGGCTCGGTGTCAGCGACGAGGAGCGAGGTGGCGGGCGACATGCGGCGACCGTAGCCCGCCGTCGCACGTCGGCTAGTCGTCCATCGTCCGATTCTGTGCCGATCGTTCCTCAGGCGCCGTGACGGCCGTCGACCCATCGGTCTGCGACACGCGAGGCCTTCGCGCCCCTCGCCAGAGCCCGATGGGTCAGCCAGATGAAAGCGCAAGGAGCCGACGCCGTCCACGGATGGAAGCACCCGCCCACGATGCTGGTGTTCGCCAGCACCTGCTGCACGAAGAGCTCGAAGGCATGAAGACGAGAGCGAAGGTCCCGCCGGCAGGGCTTGCCCGCCAGCAGGGCCACGAGCAGAGAAGCGAGTGCGCCGGGTTGCCGAGGATGACCCCGAGAACGCGATGCGGGTCGAGGGTCTTCTGCGTCGTCGAACTGTCACCCTCTTGATCCCGAAGACCCCGCGACCGGCGAGGAAGATCTGCACGACGAGGCGACGCGATCGACGCGATCAGATACGGTACCGCACGTGCGCCGCGCCGTACTCCAGCCATCCCGCAGCTCCTCTGGGTCGCTGCCGAGCACCGTCTACAGACGGCCGGAGCGAATCACGCTCCAGAGCAGCCAGACGCCCAGCACCGCACTGAGGCCGAAGCCGAGCACCGAGACGACGTGCAGGCCGAGGACGTGCGGGCCCGGTCTTCGCGAAGATCCCGATCAGGCTCGACCCGATCAGCCCGCCGGTCACGACCAGCGCGATCACGAGCCGGTTGAACAGCACGTCGAGCTTCGAGAGAACCCGTCGAGCCCCTTGTGGACGAAGCCGACCTCGATCTGGCCGTCGCGGACCTGTTCGAGCGTGTCGTGGATCTGGTACGGCAGGTCGGCCGCGATCTGGGTCAGCCTCCACCCCTCACGCCGCGCCCGCGCTGCGACTCGCGCCGGCGTGAACCGCTCGACCATCAAGGCGCGGGCGTACGGCTGGGCAACCTCGAAGACGTTGAACTCCGGATACAGCTCGACCCCGACCGAGCCGAGCGTGGCGATCGCCTTGTCGAGCATCACGAACCGCGTCGGCAGGCGCAGGTTCATCCAGTACATGAGCGCGAACGCCTCGCGGATCAGCTGGATCGGGTCGATGCTCGAAGGCTCTGCGCCGTAGTAGCGGTAGTACAGCTCCCGCAACTCAGCGGTGAACTGCTCCTCACGCTCCTTCGGGTAGCGCACCCCGAGGTCGGCGAGGCGCCGCGGGAGCGCGTCGATGTTCTCCTCCGCCGCGTCGATGAAGAGCCGCGTCAGCCGGCTCATGTCGTCGTCGGTCAGCTTGCCGGTGAGCCCGAAGTCGACGAGGCCGATCCGGTCGGGGCCGAGCACCAGGATGTTCGCCGGATGCGGGTCGCCGTGGAAGAAGCCGTGCCGGAAGATCATCGTCATCCACGTCTCGGTGACCAGGTAGGCGAGCCGCCGGCGCTGGTCGGGCGTCCAGCTCTCGAGCTCGAGGTCGCCGAGCTTCGGCCCTTCGAGCTCCTCGAGCGTCAGCACCCGCGGCCGCGTATACGACCAGTAGACCTTCGGGATCGCGACGTGCGGGTGCCCGGCGAAGTTGCGGTGGAACGTGTCGGCGTTGCGACCCTCGAGCCGGTAGTCGAGCTCCTGGCGAATCGAACGCGCGAACTCGTCGACGAGCTCGCGCGTGTCGATGAAGTCGAGCGCGCGGATCCGCTCCTTCGCGAGCGCGCGCCGCCTGCTCGAGCAGCTGGATGTCGCCTCGATCTGGCGCGGCGCGTTCGGTCGCTGCACCTTGACGACGACCGCCGGCCGTTCGGCAGCGTCGCGCGATGCACCTGACCGATCGACGCGGCCGCGATCGGCTTCTCCTCGAAGTCGAGGAACAGCCGCTCGATCGGCTGTCCGAGCTCGTCGCGGATCGTGCGCTCGACGTCCTCGAACGCGAACGGGCGCACGTCGTCCTGCAGGCGCGCGCAGCTCGGTGATGATGTCCGGCGGGACGATGTCCGGGCGCGTCGAGAGCAGCTGCCCGAACTTCACGAACGTCGGGCCGAGCTCGTCGAGCAGCTCGCGGAGATGACGGCCGCGCGGGGTAACGCCCTCGGCGCCGCCGACATCGCCGCCGCCGGCCCGGTGGCCGTCGACGACGTAGCCGAAGCCGTGCCGCACCGCGACCTGGGCGATCTCGCTCAGGCGACCGAGGTTCCGCTGCTTCGGGGGTGCGGCCACCCGCCTAGCTTGCAGTCGGCCCGGTCTTTTAGTGAATCCGGCTTAATCGTCGCCTGCCAGGCGCCGCGCGGAGCCTCGACGACGACCGGTCGCCGACCGCGCGCCCGAGCAGCGCCGAGCCGAGCGGCGAGGTCGGCGAGACCGTTCCGGATCCGCCGACGGCGCTGACCTCGACCGTCATCGTCTCGCCGGCGTCGGTCTCGACGTCGACGACGGAGCCGATCCCGACCACGTCGCTGCCGCCGCGCTCGACGATCTCGGCGTTGTCGAGCCGCGCCCGCAGCGTGCGGATGCGCGCCTCGAGCAGGCCCTGCTCGTTCTTCGCGGC
The DNA here is from genome assembly GCA_963715115.1 of uncultured Thermoleophilia bacterium. GTDB lineage: Bacteria > Actinomycetota > Thermoleophilia > Gaiellales > Gaiellaceae > PALSA-600. The sequence continues at coordinate 32,711 of CAVQRE010000016.1, read as the reverse complement.
GTGGTACTCGAAGTTCTCGGAGAGATCGCCGAACTCGCGCGCCTTCTTGATCGCGGCCACGACCTCGGCGCGCCGCGGGCCTTCGAGCGTCGCGAGCTCCTCGCGGAGCGCCTCGGCCTGCTTCGCAGTGAGTCGTTCGCTGCGCTCTACCACTTCGACCCTCGCCCACGGCGTGAGGTGTAGACGACGCGAGGTCGGGCCACCTTCATGCCGGACTCCTCGAAACGCTCGACGCGGCCGTGCAGCCGCGCGACGCGACTGACGTCGGCCTGCTGCTCGGGAAGCACGAGGGTGATGCCGACGCCCCCGCGGCCCGCACGACCGGTGCGGCCGACCCGGTGGGTGTAGACGTCGGCATCCTCGGGCGGGTCGAAGTTGATCACGTGCGTGATGTCGTCGACGTCGAGACCACGTGCGGCGACGTCGGTCGCGACGAGCGTGCGCACCCTCCCGGCGTCGAACCGTGCGAGTGCCTGCTCGCGCTGCGCCTGGCCCTTGTCACCGTGAATCGCGACGGCATCGACGTCGTGGCGGCGCAGCTTCTCGACCAGTCGGTCGGCACCCGCCTTCGTACGGACGAAGACGAGCGCGAGACCGCGGTCGTCCTCGTTCAACAGGTCGACGAGCGTCTTCACCTTCGTGTCGGCCGTCACCGGGACGAACCGATGATCGACCTCGCCGGTCCGGCGGTCCCTCGGGAGCTCGCCCTCGAACCGCGCCGGGAAATGCGTGTAGCGACGCGCAAGCTCACCGACTTCGCCGTCGAGCGTCGCGGAGAAGAACATCGTCTGGCGATCGCTCGGCAGCAGGCGCACGATCCTGTCGACCTGCGGCTTGAACCCCATGTCGAGCATGCGGTCGGCCTCGTCGAGGATCGAGCACGCTTGACTGCGTCGAGCGACAGGAGCTTGCGGTCGACGAGATCCTGCAGCCGGCCGGGCGTGGCGACGATCACGTGAGCGTCCTGCGCGAGGCGCGCCTGCGGCTTCAGCGGCACGCCGCCGTAGACCGAGGCGATCTTGATGCCGCCCGGCCGCGACGAGCTCGATGTCCTCGGTGACCTGGGCGCAGAGCTCGCGCGTCGGGACGAGCACGAGCGCGGCCGGGCGGCGCTCGGACGGGTCGACGCGCTGGACGATCGGGATCGCGAAGGCGAGCGTCTTGCCCGAGCCGGTCGGGCTCTTGGCGAGGATGTCGCCGCCGCGCAGCGCCTCGGGGATGACGAGTGACTGAATCTGAAACGGCGAGTCGATGCCGCGCGCCGCGAGCACCTCGCAGACGGCCTCGGACACGCCGAGTGAGCGAAAATCTGTCACTTGTCTCAACTCCTTCGGACGTCGAGATCCCGTGTCCGACGAAGGAGACGGGATCTCACGGGAGCACGGCCAATCCGCACTCCGTCATGCACCAAGGTAGCAAGCGCGTCGGACCGCGACGTCAGTCTTCGAGCAGGCGCAGCCGATGCTCGAGCTGCGCCACGCGAAGCTCGAGCTCGTCCCACTCGTCGCGCGTCACGAGACCGAGCTCTCGAGCGAGCTCCCGAACGCGGCGCCGGGTTCCCTCACCCGCACGCAGTGCATCCCCGCGCCAGCGGGCGGTGGCGTCGTCGAGCAGCGAGCGGGCGTCGTCGATGCGCGGGCCGAGCAGCGAGAGCAGCCGCTCGAGCGGATCGCGCTCGGACGGGCCGTTACCGGGCGCGTCCATGAGGCCGAGACTGCCGCCGCTGCCGGCGACGCTCGCGCTTCGTCGCCTCGTCGTCGGCTGCCCCGTCGACGACTGCGCCGACGCCCGACTCGACAACAGCTTCCGGAGTGGCCGCCACGGGCTCGTCGATGAGCTCGCGCTCAGCCTGGCCGAGCAGGCGATCGCCGGCGGCTCCCTCGGGAGTCAGCTGCCCCTTCCGCTTCGCGTACTCGGGTTCCCGTTCCTTCCACATCGTCAGCAGCGGCGCTGCGATGAAGATCGACGAGTAGGCGCCCGAGGTGATGCCGATGAGCAGAGCGAATGCGAAGTCCTTGAGCGTCGCGCCGCCGAAGAAGAAGCAGCGCTGCGACCGGGAGGAGCGTGATGAACGTCGTGGCCAACGATCGCCGGATCGTCTCCCACAGCGAGACGTTGGCGATCGTCGCGAAGGGTGCGCGACGCAGGATCGGCACGTTCTCGCGGATGCGGTCGAAGATGATGATCGTGTCGTAGATCGAGTACCCGAGCACGGTCAGGACCGCGGCAACCGTCGATTCGGTGACCTCCCGTCCGGTGATCGAGTAGACGCCGACGGTGATCAGGACGTCGTGGATCATGGCGACGATCACCGGGACCGCGAACGCGATGCCGTGGAAGCGGATCGCGATGTACAGCGTGACCATCAGCAGCGAGAAGAAGATCGCGATCAGCGCCGCGCGGGCGATCTGGCGGCCGAAGCTCGACGACACGTTCTTGACGCTCTGACCCTTGCGCATGGACGTTCGACTGGAGGAGCTCTCCAGCTTGGTCTGGTCGGTGCTGTTGAGCTTCTTCAGCCGGATCTGGAAGTTCCGGTAGTTCTCGCCCCGTTCGTCGACGAGCCGCGGCCCTGGACGATCGCGTCGCTGCGACCGACGGCGGCGGTCTGCGCGCGCACCGTCGAGAGCGACGTCGTAGGTCGGCGTCGTGAACGTGATCTGCACGCCGCCCTTGAAGTCGATCCCGAGGTTCAGGCCGCGGATGCCGAGCGAGACGAGGCCGACCAGGATCACGACGCCCGAGATCGCGAACCACGTGTTCCGGCGGCGCATGAAGTCGATCTGCAGGAACTTCAGCCCCTGCTGGCCGGCGGCTCCCATGAAGCTCGGGTTGTCGAACCAGCGGAACCCGGAGAGCAACCCGAGCATCGCGCGCGTCGCTGCGACCGCCGTGATCAGCGACACCACGGTGCCGATCAGCAGCATCAGCGCGAAGCCCTTGACCTCCGCGGATGCGACCGCGAACAGGATCAGCGCCGTGATCACAGTGACGACGTTCGCGTCGATAATCGTGCGGAAGCCCTTCGCGTACCCGTTCGCGATCGCCTTGCGCATGGTCTTCCCGAGCGCGCACTTCTTCCTTGATCCGTTCGAAGACCACGATGTTCGCGTCGGCCGCGACGCCGATCGTCAGGATCAGGCCGGCGAAGCCGGGCAGCGTCAGCGTGACGCCGGCACGAGCAGGATCGCGCCGTACATCAGCGCGGCGTAGATACCGAGGCCGAGCACCGCGACGAGACCGAGGAACCGGTAGGCGAGAAGCAGGAAGATCATCACGGCGATCAGACCGCCGATCGCCGCGTTGCGGGCCTGCTTCAGCGAGTCCTTGCCGAGCGTCGCCGAGACGTCGGTGCGCTCGAGGGTGATGAAGTTCACCGGCAGCGCACCCGTCTGCAGCACGAGGGCGAGATCCTTGGCCTCCTTCAGGCTCTGCAGGCCGGTGATCTGTGCGCCGCTACCGGTCGGATCGATGCCCTGAGGATTCTGGTTGTAGTCGATCTGCGGGAACGAACGAATCTCGTTGTCGAGGACGATCGCGAAGTGCTGCGGCGTCTGCTGGATCGCCCCGCGGACCGCCTCGTTCTTCGTGACCTCCTTGAAGATCTTGTTGCCCTTGCTCTTGAACTGCATCAGCACGACCGGTTCACCGGAGGTCGGATCGAAGTCCTGGCGCGTCCCGGAGAGGCTCAGCTGGTTCCCGTCCATGTTCGGGTACCTGCCGTCGGTGGCGTACCGGTCGTTCGGGTACGCGCCGTTCTTGAAGAGGTAGTAGTCGGTCTTGCCGGCGGGCGGGACGCCGTTCGGGTCGCCCGGGCACACCGACGAACTGGTCGCCGTGCAGGTGATCACCACGGTCTTCGCGGGTACCGGAAGCACCTTGGCGCCCTTCGGGATCTTGCCTCCGTAGGGGTCGAGGAGCCCCGCGTTGCCCGTCGTCGGATCGCGGTGCAGCGTGGCGGTGCGGGCCGCCGATCCGGTGCCAGGTCGTCGTGGTCGTCGTCTTCTTGTTCTTGCCGGTGCCGGTCGTGCTGGTCGTCTTCTCCGACTTGAACAGCGCGTACTGGCTCGGCTTCCCGTGCGAGGCCGACGCCTGAACGCGCGAGAGCAGGTCGTACAGGCTCGTCGTCGCGACCGGCGTGCCGGTCGCCGACACCGACGGTGGGACGAGCGCCGGTTCGAGGTCGTACAGCTCGAGCTTCGCCGTCGACCCGATGAGCTTCGCCGCGGCAGCCGGATCGTGCACGCCGGCGAGCTGGATCACGATCTCGTTCGAGCCCTGCTTCTGGATGTGCGGCTCGGAGACGCCGAGCTTGTCGACGCGGTTCCGCATGATCGTGACGGAGCGGTCGAGGTCGGAGGCGGTGAGCTGGTGCCCCTTCGGGGGCTGTGCCTTGAGGACGACTTCCAGGCCGCCCTGCAGATCGAGGCCCTTTCGCAGCTGGCGGTGGGCCGGCGAACCGGACCACCCGATGAGGACGACCCCGGCGATGGCCGCCAGGATCAGCACGATCAGGGTCAGGTGGGAGCGGCGTGATGACACGCCGGCACAGATTAGCGCGGCGTCTCGTCGGCCCCGTTAGCCCAATCGGGCCGTTTCTCCTCGCCATTCGGGTCGACCTCGACGTCGATCTCGCGTGCCACCGCGGCGATCGCTCGACGGTCGAGCGTGACGACCACCCCCGGCGCGATTTCCAGCTGTAACTCGCTTTCTCGGAGCTCCTTGACCGTCCCGTGGAGCCCGCCGGCAGTGATGATCTCGTCGTTGACGCCGACCGAGTCCTGCATGCTCGAATGGGCTCGCTGGCGCCGCCGCGACGGCACGATGAAGATCAGCCAGACCGCGCCGAGGATAACGATGAGGATCAGGAATTCGGACACTGCAGCCTTTCGAGTCGGTCGCGCTTGTACGCCTCGAACGTGCCGCGTTTGATCGCCTCGCGCGCGCCGCGTGTCAGAGCGACGACGAATCGTAGATTGTGGAGCGAGAGCAGGCGCAACCCGAGCAGCTCATTCTGGTTCACGAGGTGGCGGATGTAGGCCCGGGTGAAGCGCGAGCAGGCGGGGCAGTCGCAGTCGTCTTCGAGCGGACGCTCGTCGCGGGTGAAGCGGGCGCCGCGAAGGTTCAGCCGTCCGGACGCCGTTAGGGCGCTGCCCGTCCGCGCGGTGCGCGTCGGCAACACGCAGTCGAAAAGGTCCACGCCCGCCTCGACGACCTCGAGGATGCCTTCGGGGTCGCCGATGCCCATGAAGTAGCGCGGGCGGTCGGCGGGCAGGAGCGCGGTCGCCCAGTCCGTCGTCGCGAACGTGACCGCGCGGTCCTCGCCGATCGCAAGCCCGCCGATCGCGTTGCCGTCGAAGCCGAGCTCTGCGATCTCCTCGATCGAACGGCGACGAAGCTCGACGTCGACGCCTCCCTGGCTGATGCCGAAGCGCAGCTGTCCTTCGGCCCGCGGCGCTGTTGCCTGTCGCTCCGCCCAGTGCGTCGTTCGCCGGACAGCCTCGGCCAAGTCGCGCTGCGACACCCCGGGCGGCGGGACCTGATCGAGGCACATCGCGATGTCACTCCCGAGGTTCTGCTGGATCCGCGCAGCCAACTCCGGCGTGAAGTGCGTTGCGGCGCCGTCGTAGACGCTGCGAAACGTGACGCCGTCATCGTCGACGCGCGTGATCGTGTCGCGCAGGGAGAAGACCTGGAAGCCGCCCGAGTCGGTGAGGATCGGCCCGTCCCAGGCCATGAAGCGGTGCAGCCCGCCGAGGCCCGCGATCAACTCGTCTCCCGGCCGGAAATGCAGGTGGTAGGTGTTGCCGAGCACGATCTGGGCGCCGAGCGCGCGCACCTCGTCGGGATCGAGAGTCTTGACCGTCGCCTTGGTGCCAACCGGCATGAACGCCGGTGTCTCCACCTCTCCGTGCGCCGTCCGCAGAACGCCGGCCCGCGCGCGCCCGTCCTCCGCCGACACCTCGAAGACACGGCCGCTCGGGACCGGTCCCGTCGCCAGGCGAGGGTGACGAATGTGTGACGAATCATCCACAGGCGGGCTCACGCAGCTGTCCGAGCGGAGCGAGCGCTGCCCGAGGAGCCATGGCCCTTCGCCAGGCAAGGGTGACAGAACCGCAACGTCGTCACAGGATCAGCATCGCATCGCCGAACGAGTAGAAGCGGTAGCGCCCGGTGATCGCGTGCCGGTAGACGCTGCGAACCTCGTCCACGCCGCCGAACGCCATCACGAGCGCGAGCAGGGTCGACCGCGGCAGATGGAAGTTCGTGAGCAGTGCGTCGACACGCTCGAACGGGAAGCCCGGCGTGATGAACAGCTCCGTTCGACCGGTGAGCGGACCGCCCCGAGCGAGCGTCTCGAGCACCCGAACCGTCGTCGTTCCGACCGCAAGCACACGTTCGGCCGACCGGATCCGCTCCCACGATGCCGGTGGCACCGCATACCTCTCACCGTGGATGTGGTGCTCCTCCACGACCTCGGCCTGCAACGGCCGGAACGTGTCGAGCCCGACGTGCAACGTGACCCGCTCCACGTCCAGCCGCGCGAGGATGCCGGGCGTGAAATGCAGCCCGGCAGTCGGGGCAGCCGCGGAGCCCTGCTCCCGCGCATAGACCGTCTGGTAGCGCTCCGGATCCTCGAGTGGCTCGGTGATGTACGGCGGCAGCGGAACCACCCCGCTCGGCTCGCCGTGCAGACGCACGAGCCAACGACCCTCGCCGAGGTGCTCCACGAACTCGACGCCCCCGACCCGACGACCTGCCCGGAGACGCCGGGTCGGTCGGGCTAGCGCCTCCCAGAGACCATGATCGCGTTGCTCGAGAAGCAGCACCTCCCCACGCGGCGATTCGATCGGGATGCGCGCGGGGATCACGCGCGTGTCGTTCACGACCACGAGCGTTCCGGCAGAGATCTCGTCGACGAGATCGGCGAACCCGCGGTCGCGGACGGCACCCGTCGCGCGGTCGTAGACCAGGAGCCGCGATTCGTCACGCAGGTCGGCCGGCCGCTGCGCGATCAGCTCGGGCGGCAGGTCGTACTCGAGCTCACGGCTGTCCATCCGGTGCGGACGCTAGCGTCGGGCTCCATGGACGAGTTGCGTGACGCTCTACGCGACGGGTTGCGCGAGGAGGCGGCGCCCATCGCGCGCCGGCTCGCGGAGGTGAAGGGGCTTTCGAACAACGCTGCGCGCCGGCTCGAGCGGATCGAGTCGACGATCGACGCGGAACGGTTGGCCAGAGTCGACGACCTGGCCCTGCTGGTCGAACTGCTGACCGAGGGCTGGCGGGCGATGAACGCCCGGCTCGAACGCATCGAAGCAGCCCTCGCGAGGGACGTCGCGACGATCGTTCCGCTGCGCGAGAGCGCCTGACCCGTCGGCCGAGGGCGCGTCGCTACGACGTGCGAACGGGCAGGACGAGCTCGAAGCGGGAACCTCGGCCGACTTCGCTCTGCAGATCGAGGCGGCCGCCGAGCGCCCCCGAAAGCTCGCGCGCGATCGGCAGCCCGAGGCCTGTCCCGCCCCCGACGTGCGAGACGAACGGGCGGAAGATGCGCTCGCGAATCTCCGGGGCGATGCCCGGGCCAGAGTCCTCGACCGCGACGTGCACCGTGCCGTTCCGCTGTGCGAGCTCGAGGGAGATGCGACCGCCGTCGGGCGTCGCCTTGAACGCGTTCGAGAGCAGGTTGCCGACCACCTGAAGCACACGGTCGCCGTCCGACTCGATCACCGGCCGATCGCCGAGCTCGCAGCGGTAGTCGATCGACCGCCGCTGGGCCTCGTCGCGGTATCGCTCGAATGCCTGCGACAGCAAATCGCCCATGTCGACCTCTTCCTGCGTCACCGCGAACCGGTGCGTGTCGAGCTTCGCCAGATCGAGGATGTCGCCGACGAGCCGCTCGAGTCGCTGCGCCTCGAGCTCGACGGTCTCGAGCGACTGCTGCTCGAGCTCGGGGTCCTGCACGACGCCCTCGCGAAGCGCGGCAATGTGGCCCCGGATCGCGGTGAGCGGAGTCCTGAGCTCGTGTGAGACCGACATCAGGAAGTTGCGTTCCATCGCCTCGACCTCAGCGAGGCGCTGGGCCATCTCGCCGAACCGCTCCGACAGGTGACCGAGCTCACCCGGGGCGTGCGGTGGCACCCGCACGTCGTAGTTGCCCGCCGCGACATCGTCCGCGGCCCGGGACAGCTGGAGGACCGGGCGCACGATCCGGCGCGAGAGGTACCACGCGAGGAGCCCGGCCACGGCGAGCCCGAGCAGCCCGGCGAGCGCGAGCCGCTCGATCAGCGAGCGGGACCCGCTTGCTGATGTCGGTCTTCGGCTGCGCGACGACGACGGCGCCCACGGACGTCGAGCGAATGATCAGCGGGTTCGCGACCGCGATGTACTGTCGATTCGCCCCCGGCGGCTTGAACTCGAACGCGAGCGACTTGCCGGACGTCCAGTCAATCGTCTTCAGGGGCAGGCGCGGAAGCCCGAGGTTGGCCTTCTGCCCGGGGAAAGGCCGGTTCGGCCCGATCCAGTAGAGCTTGGCGCCCGTAGCGAGCCGCAGGTTCGCCGCAGCGAACGTCGGAGCCTTCCGGTTCCCGGTCGCGTTTCCGTAGCCCTCTTTGATCGCATTCGTGTAGAGCGCGGCGATGCCGTGGGCCTCACGGCTGAGCTGCGCGACCGCCTGATCCCTGGCGAACTGTTGAAACAGCCTGACCGAGATCGCGGTCGTGACCACGCCGGCCAGCACGATGCCGGCGAGGAAGATGAGCGGCAGCTGGACACGCAGCGACCTCAGAGATCTGAACATCGCCCTAGGTTTTCGTCTTCTCCTTGCGTGCGTCCTTCGCGGGCGACACCTTGTAACCGACACCCCAGACGGTGACGATCGGAGAGGCGTCGCCGAGCTTGCGACGCAGCTGGCGAACGTGCACGTCGACGGTCCGGGTGTCGCCGGCAAACGTGTAGCCCCAGACGCGCTCGAGGAGCTGATCGCGGGTCAGCACCAGTCCCCGGTGGTCGAGGAGCTCCCAGAGCAGGTCGAATTCCTTCGGCGCGAGCTGCACCTCGTCCTCGCCGACCTTGACCTCGCGCCGGCCCGAGTCGACCCGAAGGTCGCCGTGCACGATCACTTCGGTCTCGCGCTCGCGACGCTCTGGGGCTGCACGGCGCAGGATCGACTTGACCCGCGCAACGAGCTCGCGTGGATTGAACGGCTTGGTCAGATAGTCGTCGGCGCCGACCTCGAGGCCGATGATCTTGTCGACGTCCTCGTCACGCGCGGTCAACATCAGGATCGGGACATCGCTCGACTGCCGGATCCGCCGACAGACCTCGATTCCGTCGATGTCGGGAAGCATCAGGTCGAGCACGATCAGCGAAGGCGCCTCCTCGGCGACCTTGGTCAGAGCGTCGCCGCCCGTTGCAGCGGTGCGGACGCCGTAGCCGGCGTTCTTGAGGTAGAGCGAGACGAAGGACGCGATCGACCCTTCGTCCTCGACCACGAGAATGTTCGCGGTCGGGCTGCTCACCGTCAGGGGCCTGTCGTTCCGGTCGGTTTCGGGGCGCCGAACCGGACGTTGAGCGGATCGAGGATCGGGACGGATTTCCATTTGCCGCCGTCGAGCGCGTAGTCGCCGTCGTCGACCACCGTCAGCGATGGCACGATCGTCGCCTTCCCGACGCCGACGGTCGTCAGGTCGATCCCGTTCCCATTCGTGAACTGCAGCTTGTAGCCGGTTCCATTGATTCTGAAGGTCAGGTCGCGCCCCACGTAGAGGACCGATCCGTCCGGGAGTGTCCGCGAAGGCTTGTCCGCGCCGGTGACGGAGACGTCACCGGGACCCGCGGTCGGGTCGTTGACCGTCAGCGCCCCTTTGTCCATCTGCCCCCAGAGCACGCCGTCACCGCTGATCGTGACGTTCCCGTAGACGGCACGAAGCTCGAGGGCGCCGTCACCGGACGCGCCGGATGCGGCGAGGGCGGCGGGGACAACGACGAGACCTGCGAGCAGGATGAGAGTGAGCCGGCGCATTCGACAGAACAAGTGTTTCTGCAGCGATTATGCCGGTCGTGAGGGAGTTGTAAGGAGTTTGCTAGGCGCGGATGTCAGTTGCCGTCGCCATACGAGCTTGTAGCGTCGCCTCGCCGTGCACGATCTGACGAGCTTCGGCCTGGCCATCCTCATCGTCTCCGGCGCGTTGCTGGCGGCTCTCGTCCTCGCGAAGCTGAGCGCACGACTCGCTGTGCCGTCCGGGGCGGTCTTCCTCCTCGCCGCGGCAGGAGCGTCGGCGCTCTTCCCCTCGCTGGTTGTGCGAGTCGCGACGGTGGAGCGGATCGCGACCGTCGCGCTGATCGTGATCCTGTTCCAGGGCGGATCCTCGATCGGGCTCCGGCGGTTCCGTCCGGCGGCGATCCCGATCGCTTCGCTCGGCATCCTCGGCACGTTCGCCTGCGCCGGGCTGATCGCCGCCTTCGCGCACGTGGCGTTCGGGCTCAGCTGGCTGACCGCCGGGCTCCTCGGGGCGGCTGTCGCCCCGACCGATCCGGCCGTGATGTTCTCGGTGCTCGGCGACATCGAGCTCCAGGGTCACACCGGAACGATCCTCGAGGGGGAGTCGGGGGCCAACGACCCGGTCGGCATCGCGCTGATGGTCGGCCTGATCGAACTGGCCACCCATAGCGACGCGACCTTCTGGATCGTCGTCCGCGTCTTCACGGAGCAGATGGCGATCGGGCTCGCACTGGGGATTGCCGGTGGGCTCGTTGCTACCCATCTGCTGCCGCGTGTGGCGCTGCCGTCTCCGGGTCTCTACACGCTGCGCACGCTCGCGCTGGCCGGAGTCGTGTACGGCGTAACAGCGGTTGCACACGGATCTGGATTTCTCGCCGTGTTCGTCACCGGCGTGATCGTTGGTGACCTGGACGCGCCCTTCAAGCACGAGGTCGAGATCTTCGAAGAGGGGCTCGCGGCGCTCGCCGAGATCGTCGTGTTCGTCGCGCTCGGATTGACGGTCGGCATCTCGTCGATCGCGCTGGCGCGATTCGGGGAGGCGTTCGCCGTCGCTGCGTTCCTCGCGCTGCTCGCTCGTCCGCTCGTCGTCGGCGCCCTGCTCCTCCCGGTGCGACTGACCGCAGGGGAGCGGCTGTTCGTGATCTGGGGCGGGCTCAAGGGTGCGGTCCCGATCCTGCTCGCGGCGTTCGCCGTCGCCGCGCACGTCGACGATGCGCGCCGCATCTACCAGGTCGTCTTCGTCGTCGTCCTCACCTCGGTCCTCTTGCAGGGCAGCACGATAGGGCTCGCTGCGAGACGGCTCGGCATAGACATCCGCCGTCAGGCGTAGCGCACTCGACCCGTCGCCGGCGTCACAAGCGCTCGACGACGCCGGCGATCGCCATCCCGAACCCGACGCACATCGAGGCGATCCCGTAACGGGCGCCCCGGCGTTCGAGCTCGCTGAGGAGCGTCGCAGTCACACGTGCACCGGTCGCCCCGAGAGGATGTCCGAGCGAGATCCCGCCGCCGTTCGGGTTGACGTCCCCGAGGCGGTCGCCCAGGCCCAGATCGCTGACGGTCTGGAGGACGACCGACGCAAAGGCCTCGTTCACCTCGAAGACGCTGACGTCGTCGAGCCCGATTCCCGCCCGTTCGAGCGCCTTGCGAATCGCCTGCGGATTCCCGTGGAGCATGCGTGTCGGGTCGACGCCCGCCAGTCCGAAGCCCGCGAACCGCGCACACGGTTCGAGGCCGTGGCGAGCGCACGCCGCTTCGCCGGCGATCAGCACAGCGGCCGCCCCGTCGACGATCTGAGACGCGTTTCCCGCCGTGATGACGCCGTCCGGCCGGAACGCGGGCGAGAGCCCTGCGAGCGCCTCTGCCGACGTGTCGCGCCGCGGTGTCTCGTCGACCGCGAACACCGCAGCCGCCGTCACCGCGCCGCCAACCGCAGCTTGTACCAGACTGTTGCTCGTTCGAGGGTCCGGCCGCGGCTCGGGCAGGTCGATCGGGACGATTTCGCGCTCGAACTTCCCGTCATCGATCGCGGCGATCGCCCGGCGATGCGAGGTCAGCGAATACTCGTCGAGCGCCTCGCGACTCAGGCTCCACTCCTCGGCGAGCAGCTCGGCCGAGATGCCCTGCGGCACGATCTCGAACCGATCGGTCACGAGGCTCGAGAGATCTCCGCCGTTCGAGCCCATCGGGACCCGCGACATCATCTCGACGCCCGCGGACACGACCACGTCGAGCTGCCCGGCTGCGACCGCCGCGGCGGCGTTGAAGTTCGTCTGCATCGACGAGCCGCACTGCCGGTCGACCGTGGTCCCGCAGACGTCGACCGGCCAGCCCGCGGCCAGCACGGCCATCCGGCCGATGTTCCACCCCTGCTCGCCGATCTGCGTCACACAGCCCATCTGCACGTCGTCGACGGCCGCAGGGTCGAGCCGCGCGCGTTCGACGAGCCCGTTCAGGACCTGGGCGGCGAGGTCGTCGCCCCGCGTCACGGCGAGCGTTCCGTTGCGACGGCCGATCGGGGAACGGACGGCCTCGACGATGTATGCGTCCATCGCCGTCAACTGTAGACCGGCACCCACGGCTGCTCGTCGTGCGCGAGGTAGACCAGCGTCGGCTTCAGATCGTGGATGCGCACGATCGAGGGCGTCGCACCGTCGATCAGCTCCCGCATCGAATGCGTCACGTCGCCGCCGAGCACGACCATCCCTGCGGAGGTCTCGACGATCACCGATTGGTGGCCTACCGAATGACCGGGTGTCGACAGCACCGAGATGCCGTCGAACAGGTCGGCATCACCGTCGAGCTCGACATAGGTCGCTCCGTCGAAGCGCACCCACTCCTCGAGGTAGTCCGGCGCCACTGCGGCGGCGAGCTCCGCCCGCTGAACGTAGGTGGGCGTCCCGGCGAACCGCCGGTTGCCGCCGCAATGATCGAAGTGAAGGTGCGTGTTGATCACCGCCACGACGTCGCCGAGATCGGGCCAGGGCCGAAGCCTCGGAGCCCATTCGCGGTCGAGCTCGGCCGTCGAGTCGATCATCCCGGTGTCGACGACGACCGTTCCCTCGGCCCGGTGGATCGCCCAGCCGAAGACTGGCCAGATCTCGCCATCGACGGTCACGTCGCAGAAATGGAGCGGCACGACCTCCATCAGTCGGCGTAGGCACCCTCGACGGCAACGACTCGTCTGCGATCGAAGATCGCGTTGACGACGACGAACGCCACGATCGCGTACGCCCACCCCGCCACACAGTCGACGAGGTAGTGCTCACCGGTGTAGACGAGGGCGAACGCCATCGCGAATGGATAGACGGCGAGCACCGGCCGAGCCCACCACGGCACGATCGACCAGAAGAACAGGGTGAACAGGAGCGCATAGCCTGCGTGCAGCGACGGCACCGCGGCCACGTTGTTCGCGTACCGCACGCCGTGCTCGAACAGCGCGTCGAAGTGCGCCACCGGGACGTGTTTCCACACGATCGGGATGAGCCGGTTCGACTCGCCGAAGTTCCCGTCTTGTGCCGCCATCCACGGTGGCACCGCCGGGTAGAGAACGTACGTGGCGAATCCCGTAAGCGTCAGGGCGCAGACCATCCACGCATAGCGCCGGAAGCGGTCGTGCGCGAACGTCCAGAGTGCCGCCGCCGCGATCAGCGTGACGACGAAGTGCGTCAGGTAGATGAACCAGGCGAGGAAGTCCCACCACCGGAGGTCGTGGGCGCCATGCCAGAGATACATCTGCAGCCGGACCGTCGGTGCCGGCGTCCCGAAGAGCGTGTTCTCGAGCCTGATCTGCGGAAACTCGTGCGCGGGGAAGAGGAGCCCGTCGGCTACCCCGCGGAGCAGGTCGTAGACGAGAAGCAGGCCGATCAGCGGCGCCCAGTCGACGACCAATCGGGGCAGTCGGTGGCGGAGATTGGTGGCGGAGAACGCGATCATCCCGGTGAGCAGCCAGATCAGGACCAGCTCCCGGGAGGTGGGCACGCCGAAGCCGACGACGAGGAAAACCGTCGCCACCGCCCACGCCAGTGGCGCGCCGATCCGCACGGCGCTCACGAGCCGCATTCTCCCATTTCGATTTAGTCTTTGGTCAACATGGCGACCACCATCACCGATCACCCGCTGCCGATCGGCGGCGAGCGGATCGAGACCGGCTCGTGGATCGAGGTGCGCTCGCCCTACTCCGGCGACGTCGTTGGGCGTGTCGCCACGGGCGGCGCGCCCGAAGCACGCCGGGCGCTCGATGCGGCGGACGACGCCCTGGGGCGCCCGCTACCGGCGCACGAGCGCGCGCGGCTCCTGGATGCGATCGCCGCTCTCCTCCGTGCACGCGCCGAGGAAGCGGCGCGCACGATCTCCGCCGAGGCCGGGAAGCCGATGAAGGCGGCGCGCGTCGAAGCGGGTCGCGCAGCCTCGACCTACACGTTTGCTGCCGTGGAGGCCCGGAAGCTCGCCGGCGAAGTCGTGCCGATGGACGCATCCGCGGCGGGCGAGGGCAAGCTCGCGTTCACGCTCCGGCTGCCGGTCGGGATCGTCGGTGCGATCTCGCCCTTCAACTTCCCGCTCAACCTGGTCGCACACAAGATCGCGCCTGCACTCGCCGCCGGCTGCCCGGTCGTCCTCAAGCCCGCCGGGGTCACGCCGCTCTCCGCGCTGTTCCTCGCCGGCCTCGCCGACGAGGTCGGGATGCCGCCCGGCTGGTTGAATGTCGTCGCCGGTCCGGCTGCGCCGATCGGCGACGAGCTGGTCGGCGACGACCGGGTCAAGCTGATCACGTTCACCGGGTCGGGCGCCGTCGGCTGGGGGCTGGCCGAGCGTGCCCACCGCAAACGGGTGAAGCTCGAGCTCGGGAACGCGACACCTGCGATCGTCTGCGCCGACGCACCCGACGGCACCGCCGCCAAGCTGGCGGCAAACGCATTCTCGTTCGCCGGCCAGAGCTGCATCTCGGTGCAGCGCATCTACGTCGCCGCGGAGGCGTGGGACGAGTTCGTCGCCGACTTCGTGCCGGCGGTCGCGGCGCTCAAGGTCGGCGACCCGGCCGACGACGACACCGATGTCGGGCCGCTCATCTCGGCGGGCGAGCGCGACCGGGTGGCCGAGTGGATCCGGGAGTCGAGCGGCGAGGTGCTCGCCGGCGGCAACGAGACGGCAGATGGACTGCTCGAACCGACGGTGATCGCGGCGCCCGGACCAGACGACAGGGTGCAGTGCGAGGAGGTGTTCGGCCCGGTCGTGACGCTGACGCGCACGAGTAGCCTCGACGAGGCGATCGCGCTCGCCAACGCGACCCGCTACGGCCTGCAGGCAGCCATCTTCTCGCGCGACCTCAAGGTGTGTCTCGAAAGCGCCCGCCGGCTCGAGTTCGGGGGCGTCACCGTGAACGAAGCCCCGACGTTCCGCGCCGATCAGATGCCGTACGGCGGCGTCAAGGCGTCCGGGAACACCAAGGAGGGTCCCGCGTGGACGGTGCGCGACATGACCGAAGAGCGTCTCGTCGTCATCGATCTCTAGACTTTCTCCCGCATGTCGCCGCTCCATCGCCGGCGGGCCGACGCTGAGGGAATCGCACCGCGGCGCCCGCATCCAGGGATGCTGCGCCGCGAGCGGCGCCTGCTGCAGAAGGCCCGCGCAGAGGCACTGGCCGAGCTCGGCGGCTTGCTCGTCGAGATGTATCGCCGCGGTGGGTTCCGTGAGGATCTCCTCGCCGAACGGTGCGCCGGGGTGGTCGGGATCGACGCACGGCTCGCCGAGATCGAAGACCTGCTGCACGCGCGCCGCCACATGCCGCGCTGCGAGTGCGGCGCACCCGTGCTTCGCGGCTCGCACTTCTGCCCGAACTGTGGTCGAACGCTGGAGGCCGACGCGAGCGTCGGGCCGGACGTTCCGTCCGAGGACACCGTGCTCGCCTCACGGCCAGACGCCTGAGCGGCGTGGCTGCAGGTCCAGACACTCACGCGGCCGAGCGGCTCGCCGCGATCGCGGGGACCGACGAGAGCTGTCCGCGTTGCGGCGCCCGCCGGGTCGTCGGCCAGCAGTACTGCCTCGATTGCGGCCTCCTGCTTCCGACCGTCGCGGGCACGGTGCCGGCGCTCCGCCGCCGCTGGTTGCGGATCTTCGGCTGGTATCCGGGCGATTTCGTCTGGGCGGCGCTGCTCGCGCTGCTCGTCGCCATGATCGGGACCGCAGCGGCGATCGTGGTCAGTGAGCGACGAGCCCAGGCCGGCCCGCACTCGTTCGATGCCGCGACCGCGGCGATCCCGATTCGCGCACCGGCGGCCGAGCCGCCGAAGGGGCTCCGCGCCCGTGTGGGCGCCGGAAAGCTCCCCAAGGCACCCGAGTCGGGCGGAGCCCGGCCGGGACGCCTCACCTGGCCGAAGAACGCCAACGGCTGGACGATCGTGCTCGTCTCGTATCCGAAGGTGACAGGCCGCGTCGAGGCGCTCGACAAGGCGACCGAGGCGGCGAAAGCCGGCCTCGCCCAGGTCGGGGTGCTCGATTCGAGCCGTTTCGCGAGCCTCCAGCCTGGGTATTTCGTGGTGTTTGCGGGTATCTACGGCTCACAGACGGATGCAGACACGGCGGTTCCGACCGTTCGCGCCGCCGGCTTTGCCGGGGCGTATTCGCGCCAGATCGCACGTTGATCCGTTTGCCGGGCTGAAAACATTTGTAACAGCGCCGGTGACGGTGTAGAGTGGCCGTCGGGTCGCAACAAAGCGCCAAGAATGTGACGAATGTGACGCCTCCAAAGGGCCGCAGCTCAAGTCTGAAGGAGAACACGTGACGCCTATGGACGAGCGGATCCTGCAAATCCAGCACTGCATGTATCAGTACTCGCGAGCGATTTACCGCTCGATCAGAGATCTGATCGACCCCTACGTCGACCCGCGCACGCGGCTCGAGTACCGCCGTGAGGTGCTCTTCGCCTGCGAGGGCACGATGGAGAGGCTCGCAGCCGACCCGCACTACTTCGCGAAACCTGACCGGGCCTTGTTCGGCGACATCCGGCGCTACTTCCCGATCACCGTCCAGGCGCAGGTCGCCTGGGCCGTCTCGGAAGGTGTGAGCGCAGCCGTCGACTTCGTCGAGGGACAGATCGAGGCAGGCGCGTTCGACGGTGGCATTGCGCGCTGTCGCGCTACGACGCGGAAGGGCAAGCCGTGTCAGCGCACACCGCTTCCGGATCGCGACTACTGCCCATCGCACCAGCACCTCGAACGCAGCCGCGTCGCTGCCTGACGCGCGCTGACGCCGTCCGGCCGATAGGCTCGGACGCAATGAGACGTAGGCTCGACGGAGCTCACAGTGAGCGGAGGTGCCGGCTTGGCCGGCGCCGGAGCGGGAATGAGACGTAGGCTCGACGGAGGCTCACAGGGAGCGGAGGTGCCGGCGTGGCCGGCGCCGGAGCGGGAATGAGTCATGACACTGACAAGCTGATTCGTCAGCTCTCTCTCGTTGCGTTCCTGATGGCGGAGCGGCGTCCGCTGACGGCGCGAGACATCAAATCGAACGTCGAGGGCTATCAGGAGATGAGCGACGAGGCGTTTGCGCGTCGCTTCTACTCGGACCGTGCGGAGCTGGTCGCCCTCGGTGTACCGCTCGACAGCCAGCGGGACGAGTTCACCGGCGAGGAGCTGTACACGCTGCGCTCGGAGCGCTACTTCCTGCCTGAGCTCGAGCTCGACGACGAGGAGCTTGCCGCGCTGCAGACGTGCTTCTATCTGCTCGAGGGCCGCTTCGCGTACGCCGAGCCTCTACGGCTCGCGCTGCAGAACCTCGCGCTCGGCCGCTCGGCAGGCAGCCTCGCCGCCCCACCGACGGATACGGCGGTACGCGCGCTGGTCCGCGATCCCGACTACTCGCCCGAGCTCCAGGGACGTCTCGGGAAGCTCGAGGGCGCGATCTCGAAGCAACGCACCGTGAAGTTCCGCTACTGGTCGATCTACCGCGACAGCGAGCAGGAGCGGACGCTCAACCCGTACGCGCTGCTTCCCGAGAACGGCTCGTGGTACGTGATCGGTCACGATCTCGAGCGCGCCGACATTCGCACGTTCCGCGTCTCGCGCATTCGTTCGGACATTCGCTTCGCGACGCGCCGCGAGCGCGATTTCAGGTTGCCGCCCGAGTTCGACGTCGAGCAGTACCGCGGCCGCGCCGAGTGGCAGTTCGGCGACGACCTCGGCGAGGCGCGCATCGAGGTCGCGCCCGACACGGCGTGGTGGGTCGAGCGCGCCTATGGCGGCGACCGCAACGAGGTCGACGGTGACGTGTTCTCGACGCGCTACGCGTCGTCCGAGCTGCTCTCGCGCTGGATCCTTCGTCAGGACGGGCGCGCAATTCCCCTGGAGCCGTCCGAGCTGAGACGGCTGGTGGTCGAGGGCGCGCGGGCCGCGCGCGCGGCCCACGAAGGCGCGCCGCCCACGCCCGCCGGTGCGGCAGAGCCGGATGTGATCGCCGCCACGGCCGACCGGCCGGCGGGCCCCGTAGCGCCCGAACGGTTCGGTGTGCTCCAGTCGCTGCTCGCGTACCTGCTGACCGCTTGCGGCGACGAGCGAAACGGCGTGATTCCGGCAGCAGAGCTGGCCGAACGGTTTGCGATTCCGCCTGAGCAGCTCGAGGAGCATCTGTCGCTGCTCAACCTCGTGAACTTCGGCGGTGGATGCTACGCCGTCTACGCGGAGCTGCGCGGTGACCAGGTTTGGGTGGACAAGGAGCTCTTCGGCGACACGTTCCGGCGGCCGCCGCGCCTGACGCCGCTCGAGGCACGAGCGATCAGGCTCGCGCTCGAGTTCGTCGGGCCGATGATCGCCGCAGGGGCTCACTCGCCCCTCGACCGCGTCCGCGCCAAGCTCGAGGAGACGTTCGGGCAGTTCGAGCTCTCTCAGACACCCGAGCCGCACGCCGGCGAGGAAGAAGACCTCGTGGCGACGCTGACCACGGGCATCGACACTCACAGGCTTGTTGAGATCGAGTATCTGAAGCGCGAGGAGCAAGAGGTCGTGACCCGCACCGTCGAGCCGTACGCGATCGAACGCCGGCTTCCTCACTGGTACGTGCACTCGTGGGACATCGAGCGTGACCAGCCGCGTTCCTACCGGCTCGACCGCATGCGCAAGGCGAAGCTTCTGCGCAAGTCGTTCAAGCCGCGCGAGGGATTCGACCCATCGGAGCTGAAGCAGGCGACGACCGCGAAGATCTGGTACTCGCCCGTCGTGGCGCGCTGGGAGGTCGAGAAGGGCGCGACGCCTCTCGTCGACGGTTCAGCGCTCTCCGAGAAGGCGGTCGGCAGCGCCGAGTGGCTCGTCGGCGAGGTTGTCTCCTACCGCGGCGAGGCGATCGTGCTGGAACCGCACGAGCTGCGTGCCCGCGTCGCGCAGCGCGCGCGGGAACTCGCGGCGGAGCTCCGGCCCTCGCGCGCCAAGACCCCCTAGTTCACACGCTCGAGCGCCCAGCGCGCGTGCTCGGCGAGCAGCTCGTCGTCTCCATCCGCATACCGCCGGAGCACGTCTCTGTGCTGTTCCCCACCCGCGTTGCCGAGAGCGACGATGGCGTTTCGTTGCAGCCACCGGGGTTCGTTCCGCGGGACGTAGAGGCGGTCGTACTCGTCCACGACCGCGTGGCCGTCCTGCTCGAGCCAGCGCACGAGGTCGACGTGTCCCGCCGCATCGTCGGCGTCGCCGTCACGCCGCTTCGTGACTCCACGGTTCCAGGGACAGACGTCCTGGCAGATGTCGCATCCGTAGACTTGCACGCCCAGGGCAGCACGGTACGGCTCGGGGATCGCTGCCGGCGCCTGCGTCCAGTACGAGAGGCACTTGGTCGAGTCGAGCACGCCGGGCTCGTCGAGCGCACCGGTCGGACAGGCGTCGATGCAGATGCGGCAGTCGCCGCAGTCTGTGTCGAGCGGGAGCGTCGGCTCGAGCTCGACGTCTGTGACGAGCGTCCCCAGCACGACCCACGAGCCGTGCCGCCTCGTGAT
The DNA here is from genome assembly GCA_963715115.1 of uncultured Thermoleophilia bacterium. Classification (GTDB taxonomy): domain Bacteria; phylum Actinomycetota; class Thermoleophilia; order Gaiellales; family Gaiellaceae; genus PALSA-600. The sequence continues at coordinate 12,735 of CAVQRE010000016.1, read as the reverse complement.
CAGCATCGTGTTCTTCCCGTAGAAGCCGACGCCGCTGCGGGCGGCGGCCTCGCGATCGACGTGTTGGTTCGCGTCGACGAACACGCGATACCCCCCGCCGAGCCGTTCACCGATACGCGTCAGCTTCTCGCGCAGGTCGGCGTAGGTGTCGTGCCACGTGTAGCGGGCAAGGCGCCCCTCCCCCACCTCGAGCGGCGCCTCCGGCGCCCAGTAGCAGAGTGCCGCCGAGACGACGGTGCGCGCACTCTCGAGCAGCGTCTCGGGATGGCACGAGCGCTCGGGCTGCGCCATCGTGAAGCGCATGTCGGCGAACAGGCCACGCTCGCGGCGCTCGTGGATGTGCCGCTCCGTCTCGGTGTACGCCTCGGCTCGCGCGACGCCCATCGCATCGAGCCCGAGCTCCGCGGCAAACCGGCGAAGGTCGTCGACGTTCATGCAAGGATCATGCCCGCGTGAAGGCGATCAGGATCCACGAGGACGGCGGGCCGGATGTGCTCCGCTACGAGGACGTCGACGATCCGGTTCCTGCTGAGGGCGAAGCGCTCGTCGAATTGCGGGCCGCATCGCTCAACCACCTCGACGTCTGGATTCGTAAGGGCCTACCGTCCGTTCCGAAGCCGCGCATTCTCGGTGCGGACGGAGCGGGCGTGATCGCCGGCACGGACGAGCGCGTCGTGATCAACCCTGCCGTGATCCAGAACGGGCGCATGCGGATCGTCGGCGAGAACACCGAGGGGACGTACGCCGAGCTGATCGCGGTGCCGCGCGACTTCCTCCATCCGATCCCGGACGGGCTCGGGTTCGAGGAGGCGGCGGCGTTTCCGCTCACCTTCGAGACCGCTTACCGCATGCTCGTGACACGTGCACGGCTTCGCGAGGGTGAGTGGGTGCTGGTCTGGGGCATCGGCGGCGGCGTCGCGACTGCTGCACTCGCACTGGCGAAGGCGCTCGGCGCCAAGGTCGTCGTCACGTCGTCGAGCGACGTCAAGCTCGCGCGAGCGTCGGAGCTCGGCGCGGATGCGTGCGTCAACCATGCGACCGGCGACGTCGTCGCCACGGTGAAAGAGGTCACCGGCGGCGGCGCCCACGTGGTTGTCGACGACGTCGGGGAAGCGACCTGGAAGCGAACGCTCGACGCTGCGCGACCCGAAGGGCGAATCGTCGTCTGCGGTGCCACGACCGGGCCGAACCCGCCGGCGGCCCTGCATCGCGTGTGGTGGAAGCAGCTCTCGATCCTCGGCTCGACGATGGGCTCCCCGGAGGACTTCAAGGGTGCATACGACCTGATCGCCGCGGGGAAAGCACGGCCGACCATCGATCGCGTCTTCCCGCTGGCCGAGGCGGCCGCAGCCCACGAGCGGCTCGAGGCCGGCGAGCAACTCGGCAAGATCGTGCTGCGGATTCCAGGCTCGATCTAGGCGGCCGCGTAGCCCTCGCTGCGAAGCAGCGTCCGGGCGAGCTCTGCGGTCTCGGCGCCCACGACGAGGATCACCAACACGCCTCCGTACTCGGGCGACACGTGGCGCAGCTCGAAGTCCTCGATGTTGACCGAGGCGGCACCGAGGATCTGCGTGATCCGGGCCAGAACGCCGGGCCGGTCGGGAACCCGGATGCGGATCCGGTGGAGTTGTCCCGCCTCGGCCTGGTAGGCGTGCATCAACAGCTCGTTCCGACTCTCCTGCGCCTCGGCGATGGAACGCTCGAGGAAAGGACGGTCGCCGCCCGCAAGCGCATGCTCGATCGACTCGAGCTCGGCTCGGAGCGCAGCGACAGCTCCGGCGATCAGGTCGCCGTTCTCGAGGAAGATGTCGGTCCAAACCGATGTGTTCGCGCCTGCGACCCTCGTCATCTCGCGAAACGACGCACCGGCCGACTCCAGAGCCCCCGCTTCTCCGGCCGCGACGCGAACGAGCGCATTCGCGAGCGCATGCGGGAGGTGGCTCGTGAGTGCGAGCAGGCGATCGTGCTCGGCAGCGTCGCGTCGCACCGGGCGAGCACCGAGCGCCGTCACGAAGCGCTCGAGCACCTCGACCCGGGCCGGGTCGGCGTTCGCACCGGGTGTGAGGAACCACGTCGCACCGTCGAACAACTCCGCCGTCGCCCGATCCGGGCCACTCGTCTCTCCGCCGGCGACGGGATGTCCGGGAACGAACCGCCCGTCGTCGAACGTCTCGGCGAGAGTGCGCTTGGTCGAGCCGACGTCGGTCACCGTTGCCTCGTCGGGAGCAGCCGTGAGCACCTCGCGGATCGTCGCGACGGCCGAGCCGACCGGCACGGCAACGACGACGAGCTGCGCGTCGCGGACCGCTTCTTCGACCGACGAGCGGGCCTGGAGCGCGGCGCGAGTCGCCGCCTGACGAACCCTGTTCGCATCGGCGTCGAAGGCCGCGACCGAGGCAACGCCCGCCCGTGCGGCGGCCAGTCCGACCGACGTCCCGAGCAGGCCGGTGCCGATGATGGCGAGGCGCTCCACCCCTTCCACCTGCGGACGCACAGCCGGCGCCGACGGACGATCGGTCTGCAGCTCCTGCTTCATGACGTCGAGCACGGCGGAGAAGATCGCGTTCACCCCTCGCTCCGAGAGCGGGCCGTGGTTCACGCTGGCGAGCTCACGAAGCAGCGCCGATTCGCGCTCCGCGTCGACGAACCGGACGTTCGTCGCGTCCTTGTGTGCCCGGACGCTCGATACCAGCTCGAGCCGTTGATTGAGCGCGTCGAGGAGCGTCCTGTCGACCGCGGCGATCTCCGCACGGAGGGCGGCAAGCTCGGGAGGTGTGTCCGCCACCCCGCAACTAATAGCCGACAGCGGGCCGTCGATGCCAAGTTGACGGAAGGATTGATCCCTAGAATCGACGCGTGAGCGGTCTCCCGCACCTGGCACTCGGCGCGTCGGGCATCAACGTCTCCGCGCTCGCACTCGGGTCATGGCGAACGTACGAACGAATCCCCCGCGACCAGGGTGTCGCAGTGATGCGGGCGGCGCGCGAGCTTGGAATCGACTTCCTCGACGATGCACGGCTACGACGACGAGACGGGGGAGGCACCGATCCGGACCGGCCACTCCGAGGTCGTCTTCGGCGAGCTCTTCCGCGCAGCCGGCTGGCGACGTGAGGACGTCGTGGTCTCGAACAAGCTCTGGTGGGAGTTCTGGCCTGGCCAATCCGCTGCCGAGGAGGTCGACGCATCGCTTCAGAGGATGGGCTTCGACCATCTCGATCTCATCTACTCGTGTCCGAGCCCAACGGCACCGCCGGTCGAGGAAATCGTCGGTGCTGTCGGGGAGCTGATCGCGGCCGGGAAGGCGCGCGCCTGGGGCATCAACAACTGGGAACCGGATCAGTTGGCGACGGCGGCGGAGCTTGCGCGCCGGGAGGGCGTACCGCCACCCTGCGCGGCGCAGCTCCCCTACAGCCTGACTGTCCGCGAGCATGTCGAAGCCCCGGCGGCCATGGCCGGTCTCGACGCATCGGGGGCGGCCGTCGTCGCCTCGTACGTCCTTTCGGGCGGCATTCTCACCGGCAAGTACGCGGGCGGCTCCACTACTGGCCGCATGACCGAGGAGCTCGCACGACCCGAGTGGGAGCCCGCCCTGCGGGCGGCCGACGATCTTCGCGCCCTCGCCGTGGAGCTCGATACGACCCCCGCCGCACTCGCAGTCGCCTTCGCCGCGGCAAGCCCACGGGTCGCGTCGGTGCTCTTCGGGGCGACGACTCCCGGGCAGGTGGCCGAGAACGCCGCCGCAATCGAGCTCCTCGACCGGCTGACGCCCGCCGACCTCGTCGAGCTGCGCGCGATCGGGGCGAGCGCCGGCTGATTCGTCCGGAACGCGTTCTAGGGTTTTGTCGTGGACACGAGGACGGTTCGCTGCGCGCACTGCAAGTCACTGCTTCGTGAGCCTTCCTTCGTCACGGCGATGAGGGAGCCCTGTGCGGTTTGCGGCTCGGTGAATCGCCTCTACGACGTCGAGCTGGTCCCGAGCACGGTCGCAGCATCGTTCCTGACGTCGAGCCCACTCCTCCTGGGGCGCACCCGCGCAGTGCTTTCCGACCTCCCGGATGGAAGTCGGCTGCACGAGGTGGGTTTCTTGCTGAAGTGGGATGAGCTGACCGAGAACGGAGCGTGGCTGCTCCGTGTCTATCGCGGAAACGAGTTCGTGGATGCCGCGGTAGCGTCTGACAAACGCGAGGCGCTTCGAGCCGTCGGCGAAGCGCTCCTGCCTTAGAGGCTCTGAACTCGAGCCGCGAGGTGATTGACGCTGATGCGTCATTGCCCGCGCTCTGGGCGGAGGGCAATGTGACAGTCACATTGTCAGAGAAAACAAACCCATTGAACGACCTTGGCCGGCTGATCGAAGACGACGAGCTCGGCAGGATCGAACGCGCCGACCACAGCCCAACCGTCATCGTCCAGCCGCCGAACGAGCCCGGTGTGCGGATCATCGACGGCCAGCGGTTCTATTCCGTCGGCTGGATCAATCTGCTCCACGCCATCTACTCCGGCAGTCGTGAGCCCGTGAGCGGCTCCCGCACTGGCCAAGACGCGTAGCGACCACTCGATCTCGAGGCGCGCTTTCAACGTCGCGATATCGGCTTCGATTCGGCCGAGTGCCGCGGCGATCGTGGCGTGCTCCTCTCCGCGGTCGGTCTTCACGAAGTAAGAGGCGATCGTGGCGGTGAGAACGGCGAGGAAGCCGACGCCGACCAGCATCACGACGATCGCGATGATCCTTCCGCCCACCGTTGTCGGGTAGATGTCGCCGTAGCCGACGGTGGTGACTGTGACGGCGGCCCACCAGGCCCGGATCCGATTGCCTGGCAGGGCTGGATCCTGGGAAGCCGAAATCAACCCGCGATGTGGAGCAGGCAGAGTCAGGTCGAGTCACGCACCCATTCGAGCCGGCCGTGCTCGTGGCCACGCTCGCAATCATCCCGCGCTTGGAACGATCTTCTTGACAGTGCTCGCAGGCGCGGTCGAGTCGACGATCGACACAGGCGACTTCAAGAGCTTCTGGGACGGTGTCTGGTGGGATCGCGGCGATCGGCGATCTGGTTGACGCGTTAGCCGAAGCCGAGAATGAACTTGGCGTCGTCGGACATCCGGTCCGGGCGTCCACGGCGGGTCGAACGTCAGCTCGCTACTCGACCTCGCCGACGCCGGGGATCTCGCGCACGACGCGGTCGATGTCCTCCTGGATCATCGCGCCCGCCGGGCACCCCATCGAGGTGAGCGTGTAGGTGACCTTCACGTTCGCGCCGTCGACCTCCGCGTCGTAGAAGAGCCCGAGCTCGACGATGTCCATCCCGAGCTCGGGATCCTCGACCTGGCGCAGCGCCTCGACGACCTCTTCGGAGCTCGGAAGCGCATGCTAGCTCAGACGTACCTGGCGCGGCGCGATCTGCCGGCCGCAGGACGAGCTCGACGCACCTCGTCGATCGCGCGCTCGACGTTTGCATTCTCGACGACCGCGCACGTTCTCGCCGGATCGCACGCCGACGATGATGCGCCTGCACCGTGCGGATCGCGTCGAGCCGGTCGAGGTACTTGTCCATCGCGCGGACGCCGCCCGTCGCGACGTCGCGGACGTGGAAGTGCATCCGGTGGGCCTCCTCGTTGGCGATCTCGACGACGACGTGCACCAGCAGCGCGCCGTCGAGCTACGCCGGGACCATCCCCGGCACCAGGTGGACGCCTTCCAGCACCATCGACCAGCCCTCGGTCAGCGAGCGACGAATCGCAGCGTCGACACCGACGCAGACATGCCGGCACTGATCGACGAAGCCGGTGAGCAGTGGATCCCCGGTCGCCTCCCCGTCGAGCGCCTCGCCCGCCTCGAAGCTCGAGAAGTGAATCGTCGGCATGAACTCGTCCGAGAAGAACGCCCGCATGGTCTGCCGGATGAAGTCGGTGGACGTGACCCGCGTGATGCCGAGGCGGTGCGCCACGGCGGTCGCGACCGTCGACTTGCCGGTGCCGGTCGTCCCCCGATCAGCACGATCAGCGGCACGTCGAGCGCGTGCAGGTCGCCGAGGCCGCCGCAGCCGGCCGATCGCGCGCTCGCCCTCGTCGACCCCGAGCGTCTCGCACGCCACCGCGAGCAGCCGGTCGACGTCGACCGTCCGCTCGCCGCGCTGTCGCGATGTCGACCTCGAGCGCGCGGGCCAGCAGTAGGCGCGGTCGGCGGCTACGCCCGCGGCCATCAAGGCCTGCGCCATGAGGCCCTTCGAGTACGGGAGCAGCTCGTTCCGAGCGGGAGCGGCGCACCGTACCGGCGCTGAGTCACGCCGCCACCCGTTCGCGGCAGCAGGCCCAGCACGCCGCCTCGTCCGGCAGGCCGATCACCTCGTTGCCCGCCAGCACCACCCGGCGGCCGCGCGCCAGTGCATGCTCGGCGACCACGTCGATCGCCGCGGCCTTGAGCTCGACGAGGTACGTGTCGGCGTCGATCTCGTCGAGCTCCGCTGCAAGGCGACTCGATTTGCGAGCTCGCGAGACGACGTGGACGACGTCTGCGTCGAGCGACGAGACGTCGACTGCGCCGGTCGCGAACACGGCGACGCGTCCTTCGAGGGGCGCGGCCGGAGTGAGGCGGAGATCGACCCGGATCGCACCCTCGACGTCGCACCCGACGGCCACGACGAGTCCGGAGATGAGCCGGCGGTAGAGGTTCAGGTACGCGCCGGCGTCGTGCGCCGAGCCGACGACGAGGATGCGTGCGGTCGTCTCGATCGGCGGGATCGCTGCGCCGCTCCCGTCGAACACGACCACGTCGGGGCTCCGCGCCGCGGCCAGCCGGGCGCCCTCGTGGACGTTCGACACGAACACCGCTCCGGCGAGGCCACCGCCCGCCCGGCGGCAACCGATCGTCGGCACGCCGGCGAGCGCGGCCAGCTCGAGGTGGTCGGACGCGGCATGTCGCCCGGCACGCGACAGCTCGACGAGCTGCTCGATGCTCGGAGGGCTCTCCACCACCTCCGGCACGGCGGGACCGCCGCGTCCCATCGCAACCGCAACCACCGTCCGTTCCCGCGCGAGCAGACGTGCGACGTGCACGCTGACTGCCGTCTTGCCGACCCGCTTGCCGGTCCCGATCACCGCGAGCGAGGGCAGGGCGAACGGCTCGAAGGCCGGCGGGTCGAACCGGAAGTCGGCTCCCACGTACGGGAGGCCGGCCGCGAGCGCGCGCGAGACCCAGCGAAAGCGCTCGGCCGGGCCGAGCACCGGCTCGTCCGACAGGTCGACGACGATCTCCGCCCCGTCGAGCCCGCCCACGAGCGGGACGCCATAGAGGTCAATGTACCGCCGAGTCGGCGCCGGCGCGTAGTTTCTCCGTGCCGCCGACCAGGAGCGCGCCCACCCACTCGTACGGCAATGCGGCGAGCGCGTCACGCACGACGGGCGGATAGTGCTCGCCGTCGACCAGCGCGACAGCCGCCTCATCTGGGCCGCGATGACCTCGCGTTCGATGCGGCCGGTGTACTTCTCGTACTCGCCCGTCGCGACGTCGAACTGAATGATCCGCTCCTGGCCGTGGAACGGATAGCGGCGCCAGATCCCGACGTGCGTCCCGGCCACCTCGATGATGTTGTAACAGGGCCTCGTGTTCCCTCTGAGCCGGAGCGTCGAGACCGTGCCGGTGTTGACGACGAAGAGGTTCTCGAGCTTCCACGCGTAGGGGACGTGCTTGTGCCCGGAGAGCACGAGGTGCACGCCGGCCCGCTGCAGGCACTCGATCGCATCGCCGGCGTCGTAGACCACGTTCCGCTCCCGCCGGTGCCGGGGATCGGCAGCAGATGGTGGTGCAGGACGAACACTTTGAGCGCCGCGGGCTCGGCGGCGAACTGCTCTTCGATCCAGCCGTACCGGCCGCGCCCGATCTGGCCGTGGTCGAGGTCGGGCTCGGTCGAGTCGACGGCGACGACGGTCACGCCCGCCTTCCTCAAGACCGAGCTGCGCGCGCCGAATAACTGCCTCGAAGTGAACGTAGCCCACGTTCCGCGAGTCATGGTTGCCCGGTATGACGACCACGGCCTCGCATTCGAGCCGGTCGAGGTACCGCTTCGCCTGGGCGTACTCTTCCTTGAAGCCGAACGTCGTCAGGTCGCCTGAGCACACGACGATGTCGGGACTCACCTCGTTGATCTCGGCAATCGCGCGCTCCAGTAGATCCGGAACGAAGTGCGGCGCTCCGCAATGGAGGTCCGAGAGATGAGCGATCGTAAACGGTCCACGTGGCGCGACTCTAAGGCCCCGAATGGCGCAAACGGCGTGACCGAAGCATCCGAGCCTACTGCTACCCTGACTCACGTGATGCCGGAAACGCCTGTTTTCCAGGCATATCGTGGTACCGACCCGCCGCGCTTCGCGAACCCCGCGGAGCTGGAGTACGCCAAGATTCTCGAGCGGTACGGCGTCCGTGGCAGTACGAGCCGACGACGTTCGTGCTGGAGCGCGACGAGGAGGGTCGAGTGATCGAGGCCTTCACCCCCGACTTCTACCTGCCCGAGCAGGATCTTTACCTCGAGGTGACCGTGATGAAGCAGTCGCTCGTCACCCGCAAGAACCGCGAAGCTGCGCCGTCTGCGCGGGCTGTATCCCGAGATGAAGATCAAGCTGTTCTACGAGCGCGACTTCGAGCGCCTCACCGCGCGCTTCGGGCTCCAGAAGGCGTCCTGACCGAGCCGGGGCATCCACGATCCCCGGGTCGGGGAGGTGTTCCTCGAGGCCGCCGAGCTGGCGTTGCGGGTGCGGGAGATCGGGGCGGAGATCGCGCAGGACTACGACGGGCTCGAGCCGATGCTGGTCGGCTCCCTGAAGGCGTCCATTCCCTTCATCTGCGACCTGTCGCGTGCGCTGCCGATCCTGCACGCCCTCGACTTCGTCGAACTGGCGGGCTACGGCCGTGACGGCGCCGGCGCGCACGAAGGGATCCGGTTCCTCAAGGATCTGAACGAGGAGATCGACGGCCGGCATGTCGTCCTCGTCGACGAGGTCATCGATACCGGGCTGACGATGAACTATCTGGTGGGCTCGCTCGTGCTGCGCAATATTGAACTTCCCGTCCGCGCCGCCCGAGCCCCTGTGGACGTCGAAGACCGGGTAGATGCTGCCGCTTCTGGACGTCCATCCAGATCGGCCGCACCGGCGGTCATGTCCCGCCGCCTCGCGGCGCGCCGTCGGGGATGAAGTCGACCGTGTACTGGATGTAGAGCTTCATCGGCTGCGCGCGTCAGGTTGTGGATCATGTCGTTGAGGATCCAGTGGTCGGTCGCGTCGTAGCGATAGCCGTAGCCCTCGGGAAGATCCATCGATCGTCTTCTCCTCGCCCAGCGCCCGGGAGGCCCGAGGTCGCGTCGTCGCGCGAGAGGTTGAGGAAGACGCCGTGGTGGAACATGACGTGGTCGGAGCGTGGCGGCGTAGCCCTTCCGCGGCCCGCTGGCCCAGACCAGGTCCGGCTTCATCCGGATGATCCAGCCGTACTCGACCGGGGCGCGTCGGCGCCGGTGATCGGCCTGTAGGCGATCCGGTTCTGGCCGGGGGTGACGTCGATCGGCCCGATCCGTGTACGTGATCCGCTCGACGCCGTCGGCGAGGCGCTTGGCCGGGCCGTGCTGGTGCCTGCGCGGCGGGCGACGAGCAACGAGCAGCAGGCGCCCACGAACCCGACAGCCTCCGACATCCGGCCGAACACTCCGTCGCCAGACGAGACCGTCGCTCATCCGATCAACGCTACTTGACGACCCGGAAGGCGCCGCGCATCAACGGGTGGATGCGGCAGAAGTAGGTGTAGGTGCCGGGCGGCAGGTTGTTCGGCGTCGACCAGGTGGTGCGGCCGACCGTCGGCGGCGAGCCGTTGCCGTTGAGGTTGCCGAGCTGGCCCGAGTCGAACTGCCACTTGCCGTTGGCGATCGGGTAGGCGATCCCGGTCGAGCGGTTGCAGGGCGCCGCGCAGGAGGTCAGCGAGTGCCACTCCTCCTTCGCCGCGTCGCGGCGCCGCGAGCTCGAAGGTCAGCGACTGGCCCTGCTGGACGACCGGCGGGATCGCCGGCTGCGCCGGCGATCCGGTAATCGCCGGCGCCGTAGCTGAAGTCGCTGATCAGGAACGGATCGCCCGGTGCTCGCCCCGGAGGGCAGCCTGCGCGGGTCGGGGAGGTCGGTCGCCTTGCCGCCGTGGACGTTGTTCTCGGGCAGGTGGCCGTGGGTGACCTGGCCGGGGTAGTCGACCTTGGTCTTGTAGGGGTCCCGGCCGTCGCTGGTGTCGTCGGCCATGTAGACGACCATGATCCCCATCGACTCATACCAGGAGGCGAGCTTGGTCTCGTAGGTCGCCTGGACCTCGAGCGTGTCGCCCTTCTTCACCTGCACCATCCAGTCGGGCCGGGTCCCCTTCATCGCCATGTCCCAGGAGACCGGGCCGGCCGGCTCGAAGTACTTCGCGTTCGAGCGGAACAGGTGGACGCGGTCGCCCTTGACCCGGGGCGCACGGTTCCAGCAGGACTGGCGCTGCGAGGCCTTCGGCTTGCTGTTGCACTTCGGCCCCGCGTATTTGGCGCCGGGGCGGCGCAGGTAGAGGTCGGTGTAGAGGCCGCCGGTGTGGACGTGACCCGGCGGTCGAGATCAGGACGCCGTCCTGGTCGACCGTCCAGAGGTTCTTGTGGACGCCGGGCGGGTAGGCGTTGGGGTCGTCGCTCGGATAGGTGAACTTGCCGTCCTTGCCGCCCGAGCCCTTGTGGACGTCGAAGACCGGGTAGATGCTGCCGCTTCTGCACGTCCATCCAGATCGGCCGGACCGGCTGTGATGTCCTGGCGCCTGCGGGCGCGGTGTCGGGGATGAAGTCGATCGTGTACTGGATGTCGAGCTTCATCGGCTGCGGCGTCAGGTTGTGGAGCATGTGGTTCAGAATCCAGCCGTCGCTCGCCTTGTAGCGGTAGCCGTAGCCCGGCGGGAACTCCATGATCGTCTTCTCCTCGCCGGTCGCCGCGAAGAGCTCGCCCTGCCTCCGGTGGTGGCGTTGTCGCGCGAGGTGTTGACCCAGACGCCGTGGTGGAACATCACCTTGTCGGTCTGCGGCGCGTGGCCCTTCCTCGGCCCGCTTGCCCAGACCAGGTCCGGCTTCATCCGCACGATCCAGCCGTCGACCGGTGGTCGGTCGGCGCCGGTGATCGTCCTGTAGGAGATCCGGTTCTGCCCGGGGTGACGTCGATCGGGCCGACGTCGTAGGTGATCCGCTGACGCCGTCGGCGAAGCGCTTGGCCGGGCCATGGAAGGCCTGCGCCGTCGGCGCGGCCACGAGCATCAGGCTCGCCAACGCCAATCCCCCTGCTGCACGCCAAGCTCGAATCACGCCTCAGACACTAGCACTACCTTGGACTATGTGTCATGGATCGGTGTTGCATTTGCTCGGGCCGTGCGCGCGGGGATTTGCTCGGGCCATGCGCGCGGGATTGCCATCCGCGGGACCGGTGGCGAGCGCCGGGGCGAAAAGCGGACGACGGGTCTCGAACCCGCGACCTCGAGCTTGGGAAGCTCGCGCTCTACCAGCTGAGCTACGTCCGCGCCGGCGCGGATTCTAAGGCCGGCGGGGCGGCCGCCGGCGGGCGCCCGGTATCTAACGCTTCGCGCGTCCGTGAGCCCCCGCCCTTTCTCGCCGTGATCGCCGTGCTCGCCGTCGTCGGCCTGCTCGCCTTCGGCCTGGCTCAGAAGGGCGCCGTCGGGGCCGAGCGTCGGCGAGGCGGCCCCGGACGCGCCCCTGCCCCGGCTCGACGGCGACGGGCGAGGGCTCGCTCGCCGACTACCGCGGCAAGTGGGTGCTGGTCAACTTCTGGGCCTCCTGGTGCGTGCCGTGCCGCGAGGAGTCGCCGGCGCTGGAGAAGTTCCAGCGGCAGCACGGCGGCGCCGAGCTTCACCGTGCTCGGGATCGACACCCACGACCTCAGCGGCGACGGCCTCGACTTCGTCGCGCGAGTTCGGGCTCAGCTATCCGCAGCTGCGCGACGGCGACGGCGACGCGGCCGCACGACTTCGGCACCACCGGGGTGCCGGAGAACTTCCTGGTCGACCCGCAGCGGGAAGGCTGCGGCTGCTGCGGCGCGGCCCGGTCACCGACGACTACCTGCGGGAGTACGTCGCGCCGATGCTGCCGGCGGGAGGCACGGGGCGCTGAGGCTCGCCGCGCTGCTCGTGGCTCGGCGCTCGCGCTTGCCGCACCGGCGCGGTCGGCGGCCTCCCCCCGGGCTTCGCTGCCCGACATCGAGGACGAAGTGATGTGCCCGATCTGCGGCACCCTGCTCGAGCTCGCCGAACTCGCCCCAGGCCACGCGCGAGAAGGTCTTCATCGCCGGCAGATCGCCGAAGGCGGGAGCCAAGACGCAGATCAAGGACGCGCTGGTCGCCGAGTACGGCGACGAGGTGCTGGCCGTCCGCCGGACGGCTCCGGCTTCAGCCTCTCCGCCTACGTGGTGCCGATGATCGCCTTCCTCGTCGCGCCATCGCGCTGGCGCTTCGGGGTGCGCGCGCTGGCGGCGCCGCGGCGAGCCGCGGCGACGAGGCCGGGCCGCCGCCGGAGCCGCCGAGGACGCGGATACCGAGCGCCTCGACGCCGACCTGGCCCGCTACGACCTCTGAGGCCGGCGCGACGGCGGCGGGCTCAGCCGGCGGTTGCGACGAGGCCAACGGTCCGCGGGAACCAGCGGTGCGCGGCCTCGCCGGCGCGCTGCGCCCGTTCCAGGCTGACCGCC
>CAVQRE010000015.1:0-7002 GCA_963715115.1 uncultured Thermoleophilia bacterium | reverse complement strand
CGAAGAAGCGAATAGGCGGGAACGCTCGCCACTCTTAGGTCGAACGGTGGCGACAGGTCGGTGTCGAGAGGGAATTAGCTCGCCTCGCCTCCCTGCTTGCGCATCTCCTTCATCTCGTCGTCGTGAAGCTTGCGCATCTCCTTCTTGAGGTGCCGCTCCTAGACACCCGCAGCGGTGATCGCGGCGAACTTCCGGTCGTAGACGGTCTTCGTCATCATCCCGCGCTGCATCTCCAGCTTGTCGAGCGTCATCGGCTCGGCCGCAGGTAGTACGGCGACGACGAGCACTCCGTTCACGACGCGACCAACCGGCATCGCCCTCGTTGTCCGAGACGGGGAAGCGACGCCCCGGCGGCTCGCTCGACCTCCCGGGTCAGGGAGTCACCGATGAGCCGGAGCCTCCGCCGCATGTCTTGGCCCGCGGCACACGGACGAGGGTCCGGTCGAGTCGCAGACGTACAAGTCCAAGCGTTCATCGCGCCGGACGCGGCCGTTGGTCTTCAGGCCTCGCCGCCCGGCCGCGCGATCGCCGCGACGAGGAGGAACAGCGTCGCTGCGGCTACGGCGCCGAGGAGCCCGGTGGCGACGCCGTGTCGGGCGGGAACAGCGGCCGCCAGGAGGGCCACGGTCGCGCCGGCGAACGCGAGCAGCGCAGCGACAAGCAGGCGCCCCGCCAGGACGGCGGTGACAGCCGGTCGCTCGACCGCCGCGTCCGGCGCCGGGCCGCGGGACAGAGAGACGAACTCGCACAGGATGAGGACGGCGGCAGCGAGGAGCGGAATGCTCCAAACGGGGGCGTCTTCGCCGTAGAGGGCCGCGAGGGCACCGAGAACGGCGCCGAGGCCAAGCGCCGAAGCTGCGGCGGCGCGCCGAAATCGCCTCCCGCTCATCGTGCCGCGGCGAGGGCTTCGACAGGAGCGGCGATCGGCTCGTCCGGTCCCCACGACGCGAGCGCGATCCCCGCGCCGGCGAGCCGCGTTCGGACGGCGTCCCGCTCGAGCAACCAGGCTCGCCAGGCGAGCGGCCCGGCGGCGGCCTCGGCGTCGGCTAGGTACGGGAACGGATCGACCTCGACGATCGAGACCTGGTAGCCGCGGCGGCGGAGATTGACGAGCGCGCGCGTAACGCGCCAGTCGAGCCGCGGCGTCAGCGCGACGATCAGCGACTGGGGCGGGAGGATCCGGCGCGGGATGAGGCTCGTGTCGCGCCAGCGGTGCGTTCGCCCGACCTCGCTCTCGAGCAAAGCGTCCGCGATCTGATACTGCTGGCGCAGGCCCGAGCCGGGGATGATCCACTCGATGTCGCCGCCGAAGCGGAGGAGCCCGACGCGGTCGCGCTGGCGGAGATAGGCCTCGCTCAGCGAGGCGGCCGCGCGCACGGCGTGGTCAAGCGTGCTCGCCGCGCTCGTCGCGGCGGCTCCGAGCGCGTCGAGGAAGATGACGACGTCGGAGCTCCGCTCGGGCAGCCGATCGTTGACGAGCAGCCGGCCGCGGGCGGCGGTCGCACGCCAGTTGATCCTCCGGGCGCGCTCGCCGGGGGCGAGGAACCGGAGTTCCGCGAACTCGATGCCTTCGCCGGCGACCGCAGCCGGACGGCTGCCGGCTACCGGGCGTGTCGCCCGCGGCCGGGCGAGCCGTCGCAGCCTCTCGACCGACGGGTAGACCCGCAGCGTCGTGGTCGGCTCGACGACGAGCTCGGCGCGACGGAGGTGAAGCTGATCGCGCGCCGAGAGCCGGATCGAGGCGATGCGGAAGGCGCCCCAGCGAGGGCAGTTGATCGAGTACTCGAGCGTCCGCGTCTCGCCCGCATGGAGCGCAAGCACGCGCCGCGTGGGCGCTCCGTCCCGATCGAGGCGTTCCGGCAGCCGCAGCTCGACGTCGAGCCAGGGGCATGCGTCCGACGCGGCAAGCCTCAGCTCGAGCTCGACCCGCTCGCCCTCGATCACGCGATCGGCCGAGACCCGGACGGTCGCTTCGGGGAGCCGAGGCGGCCGCGCCGCGAGCCCGAAGAGCAGCGGTACCAGGAAACCGGCCCCGACCGCGACTAGCGCCGGCTGCGCGGTCGCGAGGCCGGCGAGGATCCCAGCCGAAGCGACGACGAACCAGACGACGGCGCGCTGCTCGAACGTCACGACGATTCGTCCAGGACCGGCACCGGAACCGACGCGACGGCCGCCCGCACCGCTTCGGCCGGATCGATCCGCTGCACCCAGAGCTCCGGCGCCAGCGTGAGCCTGTGCGCGAGGGCGGGGATCGACACCGCCTTGATGTCGTCCGGCGTGACGAAGTCGCGGCCGAGATACGCGGCGCGGGCGCGGGCCAGCTTCATCAGCGCGAGCGAGCCCCTCGGCGAGGCCCCGACGGCCAGCTGCGGCGAGTCCCTCGTCGCGCGCGCGATCGCGACCGCGTACTCGGCGAGCGGCGGGGCGACGTGCACCTCCTCGATCGCCGCCTGCATCGCCCGCAGCGCCTGCTGGTCGCAGATGGGCTCGAGCTCGATCCGCTCGCGCCGTCGACGTGAGCGTTCGAGGAGGATGTCGCGCTCCGCGTCCTCCGACGGATAGCCGATCGCGATGCGGACGAGGAAACGGTCGAGCTGCGCCTCCGGCAGCGGGTACGTCCCCTCGTATTCGATCGGGTTCTGCGTTGCGAGGACGAGAAAAGGGGATTCGAGCTGCCGCGTCATGTTCTCGAGCGTCACCTGCCGCTCTTCCATCGCCTCGAGCAACGCGGCCTGCGTCTTGCCCGGCGCGCGGTTGATCTCGTCGGCGAGCAGGATGTTCGTGAAGATCGGCCCGCGCTCGAACGTGAAGCTGCCGCTGGAGCGGTCGTAGATCGAGGCCCCGGTGATGTCGCTCGGGATCAGGTCCGGGGTGAACTGGATCCGGGCGAAGTCCATCGCGCACACCTGCGCGAAGGAGCGGGCGAGCAGGGTCTTGCCCAGCCCTGGGAGATCCTCGATCAGCACGTGGCCGTCGGCGAGCAGAGCGAACAACACCAGTTCCACCGTCTCTCGCTTGCCGATGATCGCCTGCTCGACGGCGTCGGCCACCGCGGTCGCCAGCTCCTGGACGGCGACGCCTGCCTTCGCCTCGTCGGTCACAGCTGCTCCAGCCGCTCGATCGCCGTTCGCAGGTCGTCGCCGGCGAGACCCCGGCCGACGCGGTACGCGGCCGACGGACGGTCAGGACGGACGATCTCCCACAGCACGTCGCCGAGCAGCTCCTGCGCTCGCCGTGGCGCGAGCGCCATGTCGACGCCGCGGCGGCCGAGGCGTGCGGCGACGATCGGGACGAGCAGCGGTCGGAGCGACCGGTCGAGGCCGAACTCCGATTGCTCGCTCTCCCGCAGGTCGTCCGCGATCTGGCGCAGTCGCGGCGGCATCTCGTTGTCCCGCGCACGCGGCGGTGGCTGTTGCCTCCGCGCGGGTCGGAGCTGCAGCGCGGCCGCGGCGGCGAGCGCGGTGGCGAGCGTCAGGGCGGAGGCGAGCGCGACCGTGCTGCCCTGCCCGAAGACGAGACCCAAGGCGGTCGCCGCGACACAACCGGCGGCGACGACGAGCAGCAGGCGGGGGGCGATCACCGCGGCGCCACCTCCGCCTCGACCCGCCGCACCGACGCGATCGCGCGCCGGCGGTCGTCCTCGTCCATCGGGTGATCGCTGAACCGGGCGATCTCGAAGAGGCCCGTGAGGTCGGACGCTGCTGCAGCGCTCGCGCCGAGCACTCGAAGGACGCGGGCCGTGAACTCGGTCGGGGTCTCGTCCGGCGCACGCGAGAGCTCGATCGCGCCGAGCGACTCCTCCATGCGCGCGTAGGCGCGTTGGACGGCAAGCCGGGGGTCTCGCTCGGACTCCAGGTCTGCGAGCGACTGCCTGAGGCCGGAGCCGACCCGCGCCGCCGCATCGGGAACGACCGCCTCCCGCGCGCGACTCGCGCGCCGACGACGGACGACGACTGCCGCCGGCGCGACCAGAAGCAGTGCGGCCGCCGAGCCGACGACGAGCCACGTCAGCGCAGCGGAGCTCGGTCCAGCCGGAGCGGGGGTACTCGCGTGGCCGCGCAGCGCGGCGTTCCCGGGCGTGCCGCCGTGCCGTGTGGCTGCCGTGGGAGGAGCGAGGACCGGCAGAGTGAGGAGCAGGAACAAGCCGATCGCTCCGCCGACGATCGCAGCGGCCTTCCAGGCCGCCGACAGCGACGCCCCGAGCCCCTCGAGGTCTCTCGCGCCCAGCCGTCGCCTCCGCCGCCGGCGCCTCTCCACCGAGGGCGTCCCCGCCCAGACGAGGAACAGCGACCCGACGACGAGCGCACCCGCGACGGCGGCGAGCGCGCGGACGACCCCGACCGGGACGTCCTGCCGGCCGCCGGCGTGCCATGGGGACCCGCCGCTCGCCAGCGCCACGAGTGACACCAGCAGGAGCCCCACCGCGGTGGCAACGATCGCTCGCACGTCGCTCAGAGGTCTGATCGGCACGGCTAGATCATCTTCGATTCGCCAGGGAAGACAAGGCGGCAATGCGGGTACCAGGACTACCTTGAGGCAGACGATCGTGTCGTCCAGTTGAACGACATCCTCGGCGCGATCGGCAAGACGGTGGAGGAGGCGGCAGACACCGACATTGAGACGCCCGATGGCGAAGCTGGCGTCCTCGAGATTGTTCGCTCCCTCCCCCACGGACGGTGCTTAGTCGGTACCGAAGTTGGTACCGACCTCACCGCACCTAGCCGGATCTGAGCGGACGGGAGCGGCCCCGAAACGCCGCTCCCGTCCTCAACTGCACCCAGGCCCGGCCGACTCCAAAAACGGGGGTTGCAGGTTCAAGTCCTGTCGCCCCTGTCCCGCTAAGTCCGCCGAAACCCGCTTCGCTTGAGCGGGTTTCGGCGTCTAATGGCACTTTCGCTGTTGCCGCTGACAGCCGCTCAAGACCGCCTGATTCGGGCGCCTACTGGTGCGCAACTGGTGCCAGCGAAGTGGCGAGCATCGTCGCCGACGTGGAAGGCTGACTCCTACTTCTTCCCGCGGCCAGTGGGTGGGTTTGCCAACACGTCTAGTCGCAAGTTGCCATGCGCGTCACCGAAGACGGCGTTAGCTTCGGCTTTGATTCGGGCCACCTCTCCTAACGCGCGACCTTCGACGAGCGTGGCGAGAACGGTCGAAACCTTGAGCAGCCGCTCGCGAAAGTCGGGTATGCCACTGACCTTCACCCAGAAGTCGTCAGATGCGAGCTTGATGATGCTCGGGTCAGTTGTCAGCGGAGCGCTCTTGCTGCGTCCGTGGAGCACTGCGACGTACTGCTCCACGATTCGCCTTCCCGCGCGCAAAGCACCAGCGGCGCGGCGGAGTGATTCGACGTCTGAGCGACTGCCTCCAGCACTCTTCGTGTTCGGTGCGGCTTGAATTGCATACAGCTCACTGACCGGAGGGGCCCCCTGCCGCTCGATTTGCAGGTCGACTCCACTTCCTGGCTTGAATCCACCGCTGACAATCCTTGCGACCTCTTCCATCCAAGTCCCTATGTGGCCCTCGATGGCGGAGGTCTCCCAGTCTTCGAGAGCACGATCGACCCATTCATCGACGGTGGTCGTTCCGCGAGCTGTGTAAATGAGAGGATTGCGCTTAGCTAGATCGCGACCCTTCTTCTTCGAGAGGTTCGCTTGCAGAGGTCGCGCGACAACGTCATCGAACGCATTGACGATCTCGGCCGCGACCGTCGCAGAAACCGCGAGTGCTGCCTGAACCTGTTGGCTCAGCTGGACCCGACTAGGGGGTGCCGACACGACAGACGAGAATGCTCTCGAAGAACTCGGTGGCCCGTCGACCCGTCCGTCGATTGACGTGTCGAGTGACCCTGTCTACAAGCACGAGCCCCGCGCCAGCAAGTATCTCGGGGTAGAGGTTCCGCGAATCGTTGACGACAATCACGATCGGTGCGTCACTGCGGAGGTGCTCCGCCGCGTTGGCGAATACCGCCGTCATGTCAGCAACGTACGCAGCAACCGCGGAGCTGCTGGTTCCTTGTGCGGCTGCTCCGATCTCCTCGTTACGACGGTCATCAAGCCTCAGCAGTTCATATGAGTAGCGATGCTGCTCGTGGTAGTCGATCAGGCCGGGGTATGGCGGCGAGGTGATGATCCCATCGCTTTGACGGCCAAGCCGCACGGTGCGAGCGTCTTCGTGGAGTACCTCGACCCGTCGACTCGTCCGAACATCGGCGAAGGCGCGAATGCGTCGAACCGTGTCAACGGTATAGCGGCCTAAGAACTTGTCTGCCTCCTCGACGGGACGGCAGATGCGCTTGTGCTTGTGGCAGAAGTACGGCTCCGTCGCCGGGGCTCGCGGGAAGTCGAGGTCGAAGTGCGTCGTCAAGCGAGCCGACCGAGCGGCTCGAGAAAGAACGATCTTCGCGACGTCCCAAGCTGGATCGCCGAGGCACTCGGAGGCGACCTCGTAATACCTCGACAACTCACCTAGAGCCCGCGGTGAATACCACGCCTGAAGCCATTCGCTGGCTTCGACGATCGGAGTTGGACCGGCTTGTCGAGCTTGCTCGAGAACAGACTTAAGACCCATTTCGAGCGTGCCGAGAGCGTAAGACGTTGTCTTGACTCGACTGAGAAGACAGTTGAAGGCAGAGATGTCGCATCCGACCGCGTCCGCCCCGAAGACGTTCGCCTCAACGAGCGTCGTGCCCGAACCGACGAATGGGTCGTACACGCGCTGGCCTGGGCGGAAGAGGCGCTTGAGGAAGATCTCGACGAGTTGTGGGACGTACTTGCCGAGATACGGATGCAGACCATGAACATGCTTCGTCCGTTCAACCTGCGGCAACTCCGCCTCAGACCACGAAAGCTCGAGGTCGATCTCGGAATAGAGGGCCTCCTGCGTCCGTCCCGCCATGGGCAGAGGACTCTAGGCTCAGAATCGGACGGCTTCAGCCGGCCGGGATACGCCAGCCGAGGGCAACGGGACTCCAAGACCTGAGGCGGGCGCTCAGGTGATGCGCCT
>CAVQRE010000014.1:0-334415 GCA_963715115.1 uncultured Thermoleophilia bacterium | reverse complement strand
CGCGCGCCCACTCTTCGCATCGAGTGCACTGCGAAGGGCGAGTAGGCGTAACAGAGACGAACGAACTGGTGCGCTCCCGACGAAGGCGATGCGTTCGTGTCCGAGGCCGATCAGGTGGTCGGCAACCAGCGTGGTTGCCTGGACGTCGTCGAACGCGACATACGGCGCGCCCCCGTTTTGAGTCCGCAGCACGGTGGCGAGTGCCGTCGCGACAGGCAGCGCGGACGTAGCTTGAGCGTCGGCAGCAGTGAACGGGATATCGCAGTCGACGTATACCACCGAAGTACGCGTCGCGATCCGATTCGGGCTCGCATCGGGCCGTCTCGCTGCGGTGCCGATGATCAGCGCGTCGACCTGGTTTGAGAGGAGCATGTCGACCGCCGCGTCTTCGTCTGAGGGGCGGTCGTGTGAGCTCGCGAGTAGCACCGAGTATCCTTCGGCGGCGGCTTGGCTCTCGATCCCCGCGACGATCGAGCCCCAGAAACTGTCGCCAATCTCTGGAATGACCACCCCGACGACGCTTGTCCGCTGAGTCACGAGTGCTCGGGCGACTACGTCGGCCGATAGCCGATCTGACGGGCGGCCTCCCTGACCCGTCGCTGCGTCTAGACCGGACGACGTCGTCGCCTCTAAGGGCGCGCGTGACAGTGGCCGGCGAGAACCCGGCAAGCTTCGCCACGTCGCGAACGGTGGGGGCACGGCTGGCGGGCTTGCGCTCGCCGTCGCTCATCCGTCGATCCCGTCGACGAGCTGCCCCTGGCGCGAGCCTCCTCAAGAGCATGCGACGGGATCGCGAACTGCACGAGGACGTTGCGCATCAAGGTACGGACGCCGGGATCGACAAGCAGTGAGCCGGAGAAGCCGATGCTGCCCGCATTGAACACTTCGCCACCGGCCGGCCGTTGCCAATAGATGATGTCTGCTCCGTGCTCGATTCTGCCGACCCGCTCGAGAAGCCGTTGGCCGACGGCACTCGCAAGCACGACCATTCCCTCTGGACGCGAGTCGACGACACCGACCGTGTCCGGTGCGGCGTCCATTTCGTAGCCGCTTGCTTTGGGCCCGTTCCGGCACATCTCACCGATTGTCCCGGACGGGGAGAGGGGCACGCGGAACGGTTTGCAGAACAGGGGGTGGTTGCCCTGCAACACGGTGAACGGCGAGAACGTTGAGGGTGCGCCGTCGTCGATCATCCCCTGCATCTCAAGTCCGATGATCTCGTGTGTCGGCTTGCCGGTGAGGCTCCATGTCCCGCCAGGTAGCTGATCAGTCGAATGCCAGCGCTCACCCCATTCACTCGGGGGCAGCCATTCGCCGTTGCTCGAAGCGCTTGTCTTGCGCGCCTCGAGCCGCTCCAGCTCGGGGTCGTACGATGTGCGCCAGTAGAGCGTATTCCCGGAGAGGCAGATGACGCGGCCGCCGCTAGAGAGGTAGTCGTCGACACCCTCGCGCATAGCGTCGGTCCAATATTCGTTGTGACCGCAGATGAGGAGTGCGTCGAATGCGCGGAGCGCATCGGGGTGCCGGTGGAGGTCGAGGTCGGTCAGGCACTCGTATGCGCAGCCCTCCGCATCGAGCCATGCCTGCGCATAGGCTCAGGCCTCACAAGGTGAGAGTGCCCCGTGCGCGCGGCGCGCTGTGATTCATAGCCGTGGGGACGTGCGTGCGGGATCGGGAGTCGGAGACCAAGGTGAAAGAATGGCCTTCCACTCATATGCCGTGTATAGAACGATGACGAGAGTCCGGGAATCCGGGTGTCATCCGTCGGAATCCGGCCGTAGGCGTGCCAGGTGTTCGTCGCAACGAGCAGTGCGATCGACCCGACCGTTCGCGGCGCCGTACGGACGACGACGAATGGCACTTCGAGGGCGTCGCCTTCGGCCTGACCCGCGAGCTCGATCCGCGCGGCGTAGAGGCCGGACATTGCATCGCTGGCAACGGCAAATTCGTCAACGGCAGGCCACTCCGCGTCGACCAGGTCGTCGCTTGCGAGCCGGAGCCCGTGACCGCGACCGCGGTCACGACGCGGTTCATATCCCGCCACGCCGAGCTTGGGATCAAATGACGGCCCGCCGATCTCCCACGTGGCGCCGTTCACGATCACCCCGTGACGGCCATTGCCGGAGACATCCGTGACGCGTCGTCCACGTTCTTCGTCCAGCGGCCAGCAACCCGCGAGCTCGGGGATATTGAGCGTCGCAAGTGGTGTCCTCCCGCCATCGAGTGCGAGTCGCTCCAGATCTGCGGCTTCCAATGTCGTCGAGGCGACAAACGGAGCCGAGATGTCGGCGTCGAGAAACTTGGCAGCCTGGCCGCCTTCTGCGCTCGCGCCGATTCGCAACTGCGCGGTTGGTGAGCTGGCCGGCGGCGGTGGCTCTGTGTGGCGAAGAACCTCGCGGCCGTCGACGAAGAGCGAGACGCGCTCCTTGCTGGCGGTCGCTGCCAAGAATCGCCAACGCCCGGTGCTGTCGGCAAACGAGATTTCGGGCACGTGAAGCCAGTGAAGCGAGAAGTCATCGCCGTCGCCCCAGTAGACGACCGGTCGTGCCATGTGATCGATGAGGAGACCGAACGAGCAATATTCTGGGTAGTCGAACGCTGTGATCACGCCCGACCAGTTCCATTGAAGGGTGTCGATCGACGGCGGCCGCCATAGCCTTAGCCAGACACCGAGCGTCAGCGGCAGTGAGGGCAGTGGCGGCCCGTCTACGAAGATGTAGGAGCCTGGTGAGATCCGCTGCGGCGAGGCGACCGTGTGCGATCGCCTTGTCAGTACATCGTCGTCGGCGTGCTCGATCGACGTTCGCGCCGGGATCAGTCAGGGAGGCTGTCCCGAGCTTCACGAACGTAACGTCGTACGACGAGGGCACAGAGGCGTGGAGGTGAACCGTCTTGCCGGGCTCGACGCCGATCGAGTCGACGTAGGCCCAGACGCCCGGGACGGGGAATCTCCGCGCGGGCTCAGGCCGATCGCTCACGCCTCCGTGCTCTCATCGCTTGACGTCATGGAGCGGTGGTGATTCCTGACTTTCCGATCGCATGTGATGCGCACGAGGCGAGCGCGTTCTCTGCCGAACTCGCGCTCGAGCTCCCCGCGAGAATCCCGGCCGTTGCCTGGCCGACACACGTCGCGTACGGCGTGTAGTTGACCGCTGGCGTGATCGTCCCGTACTTCAGCACCTGCGCCGCCTGAGCGTTGTAGTAGGGCACCGAGTCTTGCCAGGTCGGATCGTTCGCCACGTCGGAGCGGGGCGGCACCTCCCCCGTCCATTCCGTGTGGAGCAGGTTGAACTTCTTGCTCTCCGCCATCTCCATTAGTTCGGCGGCGAGTTGCTTCTGCTTTGAGGCATTGGTCATGACGAACGTCGAGCCCTGCAGCTGTGTTGCATACCCGGGAGCCTGTCCGGCTCGGTCGGAAGCGGCGTCGTCTTGTAGGTGTTGATTCCCTGGGGCCACGGCGCGGGGCCGTTCTTGAGCCACCAGCTGCCGACCCATTCGCCTGCAAGAGCGATTGCGACCTGCTGCTTCGGCATCAGCGTGCCCGATAGCTCGCCGTCGGCCGCGGGGTTGGCGAGGTCGGACTGCGACGGCCCGAGACCTGTCGAAGAACACGGTCTTGTAGAAGTTCATAGCCGCGAGCATGCCCTTGCTCTTGACTACCCACTTGCCATTCGTCGTTACTGGGCTGCCAGTGCCCCCAAGGAGCTCGAGGAAATTCTCACGAGTCGTCTGATCCCAAACCTTGTTTCCGGCGTAGAGCCAGAGAGGGGTCACGCCGGCAACCTTCGCCTTGATCTTGTTGGCGGCGGAGAGTACGTCCGCCCACGTCTTCGGGTGCCAGGGCACCGGGAGGCCCGCCATTTTGAACTGCTTGACGTTGTAGTACAGCTCGAAGTCGACGACTCCCGAGACGAGCTGCCAGACGTGCGTTCCGGCGATACCGCCGGCCTTGACGGCCGGGCTGAAGAGTTTGAAGTCTGGCCAACTCTTGACGTAGCTGTCGAGCGGTGCGAGCTGCTTTGCCGCTACTTGGTCGGCGACGTTCGGTGTGCCCTCGTGAATCACATCGGGCGTAGTGTTCGACGAACGAAGCATCAGGGCGATCTTGTTGACGAAGTCGTTGTAAGAGCCTCCGATCGGGACAGGTTCACGGTTACGCCGGGATGCGCCTTCTCGAAGCTGGATTTGAGCATTGCGAACCAATCGCTCGCCTGCTTCGTCGAGTTGAACTCTTGTGTGCTGCTGTAGGCGATCGACACGGTGATCGCTGTGGTGCGAGCGCGCCAGCGATTGCGGCACCTGCCACGACGGCGGCGACGCCGACGCAAACGGCTCCCGTCCGGAGCAGACGCCACCGAGGGCGGCGGCGAGGATGAGCGTGCAACATGCGATCCTCCCTTGATCGGGGATTATTGAAGCCCTTCAATCGGCGGCCGACCGACGTCATCCTTTGACGCCGCCACCGAAGCTAAAGCCCCCGCCGAAGTACCGGCCGAGGGCGAGGTACAGCGCGACCACCGGAAGCGAGAAGACGAGCGCGAAGGCTGCCAGGGTCCGTACTGGACACGGCCGAAGGCCGTTAGGAACTGGTAGATGGCAACCGACGCGGGCGCATGGCTCGGCGATTGGAGCAGGACAAAGGGGATGATGAACTGTCCCCAGGCATTCATGAAGCTGAAGAGCGCGCTTACTGCGATGCCCGCGGCCGCAAGCGGAATCACATGCCTGCGGATGCGCTCGAACGGGCCTGCGCCATCGATCTGGGCGGCTTCCTCGATCTCGATCGGGATCTGGTCGATGAAGTTCTTCAGTAGCCAGATCGAGAACGGCAGCGAGGTCGTGGCGAGGAACACGATCGTGGCGGGGATGAGTCGCACGAGGTTTTCGCGGACGAAGAGCGAGAACGCCGGGATCATGAGCACTTCGATCGGCAAGCCGGTCGCGAACAGGACGGCCAGGAGCATCGGGCGCTTGAAGCGAAGATCGGACCGAGCGAGCGCGTAGGGCAGCGAGAAGCGCCACGGTTGTGGAGATCAGCGCCGACCCCGCAGCCAGCATGAAGCTGTTCCAGAGGGGACGAGCAGCGCGTCCACCGCTGAGGGCGTAGCGGTAGTTCGCGAGGCTCCAGTTCGGCCAGGCAAGGCTGTATGACGCGTTCGAGTCGAACGACGCGGCGATCATCCAGATCAGCGGCACGAAGAACGCCACGCCGATTGCGAGCAGCGCGACGTTCCGGAGGATCGTGGCTCCAACCGGTTCACCCTCGTGACGAGCTGCCTGCAGCCGGCGAAGACCGAGCGCGGCCACGTCAGACCTCCACCCGCAGCAGCCACACGTAGAGCAGCGAGGCCAGTGCGGCGAACAGCAGGAGCATTACGGCGGCGGCATTGCCGTAGCCGAGCTGGGCGAAGGACAGTGTCTGCTGGTAGACATACTGAGGCACGGTTTGTGTCGCGTCGCCGGGTCCGCCGCCAGTGAGCGTGTAGATCAGGGTGAAGTCGGTGAGCGTTGCGATGGTGACGAGGATCAGGTTCACTCCGATCGTTCTTTTCATGATCGGTAGCTCGATCTGCCGGATCCGTTGTGTAGTCCGCGCGCCGTCGACCGTCGCGGCCTCGATCACCTCGTCGGGGATGCTGCGGAGACCGGCCGTGAAGATCAGCATCGATAGCGCAGCCCCGCCCCACGTTGTCGCGATGCAGACCAGGACGAGCGGAAACCGAATCAGCCACTCAGTGTGCGAGGCACCGAACGGGGCGAGCGCTTTGTCGAGGGTTCCCCCTTGCGCGGCGAAGGCGAACCAAATGAAGGCAACGACGACCTCGGGGATGACCCAGGCGATGATCATCGCCGCTCCGAGCCGATCTGACGATGAATCGATTCGCGCGGTTCCGCGAAAGGTACGCAACCAAGAGGCCCACGCCCGTCTGCCCGACTACGGCGGCGAGGAGCACATAGACGCCGCTCACTTGGATTGAATGCCTGAACTCGGGATCGGAAAAGAGCGCCTATAGTTGTCGAGGCCGACGAAGCTCCAGGTCGCGGCATGGACGCCGGTGAGCGCTTCGTTCGTCATCGACGTCCAGATCGCGATCGCGATCGGCGCGACCGAGAAACGCGCCGATGAGGACGGCAGCAGGGACGACCATCAGATAGCCACCGACCTGTCGGACGCCAGGGCGGAACTGCCAGGCAGATTACCCGGGCGGCGCCCCCGACCCGCTTGCCGCGGGACGGTCGAACCGAAGCCTTCAGCCGCCATGAAACGATTTCATTTTGAGGGAGCAGATCCTATTCAGCTGTCTTCGACGATGTCAAGCGCCCGCAGCCGCAATATGTGGTTTGAAGCCAGATCAGAAGAGGTATTGACTAATTTGTGAGCGTCCAGGTAGTTTCCATGAAAGCGTTTTCTTAGAAAGGGGCAGGACTGTGACAACGAAAGCGCAGACGGGTGCGAAGCCAGCACTCGCTGTTGACGGCGGTGAGCGAGCACGCACACGGCCGGAGCCGCCGATGTTTCCGGGTGGTCTTGAGATCGGAGACGCCGAGATCGCCGCAGCAGTCGACGTTCTGCGCTCCAAGCGGCTCATACGGGTTCTACGGTCCTGACGACTCATCACTGACTCGACGGTCGACGCCTTCGAGCAGAGGTTCGCTGAGCGCATGCAGGTCGAGTTCGCCCTGGGTGTGAGTTCGGGGACTGCTGCGTTGATCATTGGCCTCGCCGCCCTGGGCATCGGGCCTGGCGACGAGGTGATCGTCCCGGCCTACACATTTTCGCGAGCCCCTCCGCCGTCCTCGCCATCGGAGCGATTCCGATCATCGTCGAGGTGGATGAGTCGCTGACGCTCGATCCGGACGCCGTGTCCGCGAACGTCACTGAGCATACGAGAGCGATCATGCCCGTCCATATGCGTGGCGCCCCGGCGAGACTCGACGCACTGCGGCAGATAGCCGACGAGCATGGGATTGCGCTCATCGAGGATTGCGCTCAGGCCTGCGGTGCCACTTTTCACGGGCGGCCGGTTGGGGGATTCGGCGACGTCGGCTGCTTCAGCCTTCAGATCCACAAGGTGATCACCACTGGTGAGGGCGGCATGATCGTGACCGGCGACCCAGAGTTGCTTTTCAGGGCGAAGTGCTTCCACCACTCTGCGTCGGAATGGCGTGGGGCGGCGTGGCAAGATCCCGATCCGGCCGTGCGGGCGACGTTCCAAGGTTTCCCTGGTATGAACTTCCGCATGGGTGAGCTCGCCGGCGCGGTCGGAGGCGTTCAGCTCGGCCGCCTCGATGATCTGCTCACACGCATGCGCGCCCGTAAGCAAGCCTTCGATGAAGCGCTGGATACCTTTCCGGGCGTGCGTCTGCGCGAGGCGAACGATTTCGCGGGAGATGCAGGCGTGGCTTCGATCTTCTACGTGGCGAGTCCGGAGCTCGCCGGTCGTGTCGCCGGTGCCCTCCGCGCTGAGGGCGTCGGTGCGCGTGTCCTCTACATCGAGGGTGAGCACGACTGGCACGTCTACTCGTGCTGGCGGGACATCCTGGCCAAGCGGAGCTGGAGCGACCACGGATATCCGTGGTCGCAGGCGCGTCGCGAGATTGTCTACTCGGACGACATGTGCCCTCACACGTCGGCGCTGCTCGCGCGGGCCGTGCACATCGACGTGAGCCCGCAACTGGAACAGGTGGACGTGGAGGAGACGATGAAGGCACTCGAGAAAGTCATCGATGCCCTTTGCTGAGGTGGGTGCGCCCGGACGGCGCGTCGTATGGGGACTTCTCCTCGACGGCGCGAATTAACGAACTAATCCTCCAAGCCTCGTCGGGCTTGGAGTCGATGCAGGTCAGGGCGTTGCCCAGCCGCAATGTGGCACGCGCTGAGGCATGACGCTGCCCAACACGCTCTCCCTTGCGCATACGGGGATTACGAGTTGTTGCTTGAGGACGACGAGATCGACGTCGTGTGTACTCGCTGCCGAACGGAAGCTCCATGTGGAGTGGACGGCAAAGGCTCTCGAAGCAGGCAAGCACGTACTTTGCGAGAAGCCGCTCGCCACGACGCGCCGTGACGCGGAGCGCCTTTTTGAGCTAGCGGAGTCCCACGGCAGGCTCCTGGTAGAGGGCTTCATGTACAGGCATCACCCGCAGCTTCGGCGAGTCCGAAGGATGCGATCAGCGATGGCGCTATCGGCGAGCTGCGCCTCGTCCGGGGAAGCTTCACCTTCCACGCTGACCCGGTAGCCGACGCTCACGTGCTTGCGGGACCGGCGGGTGGCTCGCTCCTCGACGTCGGCTGCTACTGCGTCAGCGTCGCGCTGCTCCTCGGAGGCCGGCCTACATCCGTCTTTGCGGAGCAGGTTGTACGCGAGGGCGGCTGCGACGTCCGGATGACGGGGATTCTCAGGCTAGCCCGGGGGGCGCTTGCTCAGTTTGATTGCGCGCTCGACGCCCCGCAGCGCGAGTTGCTCGAGATCGTCGGCTCCGAAGGCACGATCACCTTCACCGACCCATGGGCACAGCGACGGGACGCATCCGTCCGAATCGTGACGGCCGATGGTGACGAGTCGATCGAGTTCGGGGTCGTGGACGCGTACAGGCTGCAGCTCGAGAACGTCAATCGCGCGGTGCAGGGAACGGAGCTACCGCTGGTCGGCTCAGCCGAGTCTGTCGAGGTAGCCGAGGTGATCGAGGCACTCGCTCAGTCGGCGATTGCGAACCAGCCGGTCCTGCTCTGACGGTCGAGCGCCACGAATCACCCAACCGGCAGGCGGCAACCCGCTGATCATTACGGAGATCTCTGCGTGAGGTGGGCCGTGAAGGATTCGAACCTTCGACCTTGGGATTAAGAGTCCCCTGCTCTACCAACTGAGCTAACGGCCCTGGGCTTTCGACCCCGAAGGCGCGCGTATCGTAGCGCCCTCGCCATGCGCGTCCTCTCCGTAGTCGGAAACCGCCCGCAGTTCATCAAGTCGGCGCCGCTGTCGCTTGCCCTGCGCGACGCCGGGATCGAGGAGATCGTCCTGCACACCGGCCAGCACTGGGACTCCGAGCTGTCGCAGGTGTTCTTCGACGAGCTCGGGATCGCGCCCCCGCGGTATCGGCTCGACCTTCGCACGGCCGACATCGCGGCGATGGAAGTCCCGATTCGCGCGGTGGTCGAGGCCGAGCAGCCGGACTGGGTGCTGGTCTTCGGCGACACCAACTCGACAACAGCCGGCGCGCGCGCCGCCGGACCGGCGCCGGTGGCGCACGTCGAAGCCGGGCTGCGCAGCTTCGATCTCGAGATGCCCGAGGAGCGAAACCGGATCGAGGTCGACCGCCTCGCCGCCCTGCTGCTCTGCCCCGACGAGCGATCGGCAACACAACTCGCAAGCGAGGGCGTGACCGGCCGCCGCGCCGTCGTCGGCGACGTGATGGCCGATGCCACGCGCCTGTTCGCGCCCGTCGCGCGGGCGCGCTCGAGGGCGCTCGAACACTTCCGCGTCGAGCCGAGTCTGTACGCCGTCGTCACGGTGCACCGTGAGGCCAACGTCACCCGGCCGGATCGGCTCGCGCGCATCGCCGAAGGTCTTCGCCGCATCGAGGGGCCGCTCGTCTTCCCCGCGCATCCACGAACGCGGGACGCGCTCACTGTCGTTGCGCCGGACCTCGAGCTCGCACCGCCGCTCGGCTATCTCGACCTCGCCGCTCTCGTTTCGCAGGCCCGCGTCGTCGTCACCGATTCCGGGGGCCTGCAGAAGGAGGCGTACTGGTGCGGTGTCCCGTGCGTCACCCTGCGACCGAGCACCGAGTGGGTCGACACCGTCGAGGCGGGCGCAAACGTGCTCGTCGACGACGACCCGGACGCGATCGCGCACGCCGCCGCGAGGGCCTCCTTTCCGCCGTCGGCGCCCGCGCTTTACGGCGACGGCCACGCCTCGGAACGGGTGGCGGCAGCCCTGTACGCTTGACCGCCGTGCCGGAGGCAGAGAGCAGCTACTCGTACGACATCGCGGTGGTCGGCGCGGGGTACGTCGGGATGCCGCACGCGCAGACCTTCGCCGAAGGTGGCAAGAGGGTCGTGCTCATCGACGTGCAGCAGAACGTCGTCGATGCGATCAACCGCGGCGAGAGCCACATCCAGGACGTCCCTTCCGAGGTCCTGAAGCCGCTCGTCGACGACGGTCGCATCAGGGCGACCACCGACTTCGCGACCGTGACCGACAGCAAGGCGGTCGTGATCGCGGTCGGTACGCCGCTGACGCCGCAGCGCGAGCCGGACCTCACCTACATCCGCAACGCGGCGACGTGGGTCGCACCGCACCTCCGCAAGGGTCACACCGTCGTCCTCGAGTCGACGACGTACCCCGGCACGACTCGCGAGGTGGTGCAGCCTGATTCTCGAGCAGGGCAGCGGGCTCGAGGCGGGGGCCGACTTCCACCTCGGCTACGCCCCCGAGCGCGTGGACCCTGGTCGCATCGACTGGACGACGCAGACCACGCCGAAGATCGTCGGCGGGATCAACGCGGAGTCGACAAAGGCCGTCGGCGATCTCTACCGCTCCGTGCTCGCCAACGTGCACGAGGTTTCGAGCACCGAGGCCGCCGAGCTGACGAAGCTGCTCGAGAACATCTTCCGCTCGGTGAACATCGCGCTCGTCAACGAGCTCGCGCAGCTCTGCGACCGGATGGACATCGACGTCTGGGAGGTCGTCGACGCCGCCGCGACGAAGCCGTTCGGTTTCATGTCGTTCAAACCCGGGCCGGGCCTCGGAGGCCATTGCATCCCGCTCGACCCGTACTACCTCGCGTGGAAGGCGCGTGAGTTCGACTTCAATACGCGCTTCGTCGAGCTCGCCGGTGAGATCAACAACAACATGCCGTACTTCTGCCGGTCGGTCATCTCGCAGGCGTTGAACCACGGCGCGCAAAAGCCGCTGAAAGGCTCAAGAGTGCTGATGATGGGCGTCGCATACAAGGCGGACATCGACGACTGCCGCGAGTCGCCGGCCGAGAAGCTCCTCGAGCTGCTGCGCACGGCCGGCGCGGACGTCGCGTATCACGACCCGTACGTACCCGAGTTCGACGGACTCACCTCCTCGCCGCTCGAGCCGGAGGAATACGACTGCGTCGCGATCGTCACCGCGCACTCGAACATCGACTACGGCGACCTCGTTCGGCGCAGCAGTGTCGTCGTCGACTTCCGCAACGCCACCAAGGGCCTCGAGATCGACGGCAAGGTCTGGAAGCTTTGACGAAGGTCGGCGTCGCCGGGCTCGGCTACTGGGGGCCGAACCTCGCCCGGAACTTCGACGACCTCGCCGAGCTCGCCTGGCTCTGCGACCTCGACACGGATCACCGCGAGCGTTTCGCAGCGCGTTATCCATCAGCACGGGTGACTGCGAGCTTCGGCGAGATGCTCGCGGACGACTCGCTCGATGCGGTCGTCGTCGCGACACCCGTACCGACACACTACGCACTCGCGAAGCAGGCGCTCGAAGCCGGGAAGCACGTGCTGGTGGAGAAGCCGCCGGCGATGAGGGCATCCGAGATCGACGATCTCGTCGAGATCGCCTCGGCCGCCGACCGTGTACTGATGCCGGGTCATCTCCTGCTCTACCACCCTGGGGTGATCAAGCTCAAGGAGCTGATCTCGAGCGGCGAGCTGGGTGACGTCCTGTGCGTGTACGGGAACCGCCAGAACCTGGGGATCGTGCGCACGAACGAGAACGCGCTCTGGTCGCTCGGCGTGCACGACCTCTCGGTCATCCTCTACCTGCTCGACGAGGACCCTGTCGTCGCGACCGCGCAGGGGCGCGACTTCCTGACACCCGGCGTCGAGGACGTCGTCTTCTGCTTCCTGCGCTTCCCGAGCGGAAAGATCGCGCACATGCATCTCTCGTGGCTCGACCCCCACAAGATGCGGAGGATGACCGTCGTCGGCCGGGAGAAGATGGCCGTGTTCGACGACATGGAACTCGAGCGCAAGGTGACGGTGTACGAGAAATCGCCCTGGAAGCGCGCCGAGACGTACGGCGAATGGCAGACGCGATCGGGAGACATCTTCGTCCCGAAGATCTCGACCGACGAGCCGCTGCGCCTCGAGTGCATCCACTTCCTCGATCTCATCGACGGTCGCGGCGACCGCGACAAGGTCGCGCGCGACGGGGCGCGCGTCGTCCGCGCGCTCGAGATGCTGACGAGGTCGCTTGCCGGCTGAGATCCACCCCACGGCGACCGTCTATCCCGGCACGGTGCTCGGAGACGACGTGCGCGTGCTCGAGTACGCGGTGATCGGGAAGCAACCGTCCCTCGCTCCGTCGTCGACGGCTAGCCGCGAACCCCTCCGGCCGACAGAGATCGGAGCACGCGTCGTGGTCTCGACCGGCGCAATCGTGTTCGCAGGCTCGTCGATCGGCGCCGACTCGATCGTCGGTGACCAGTCGTGCATACGTGAACGCGTCTTGGTCGGCGACAACTGCGTCCTCGGGCGCGGCTCATTGATCGAGAACGACTCGACCGTCGGCAACGGCACGCGCATTCAGGCCGGCGCCTACATCACCGCTTACTCCACACTCGAGGATGACGTCTTCATCGCGCCGTGCGTCGTCACGACGAACGACAACTACATGGGGCGCACCGAGCGCCGGAGGGCCGAGATGCGGGGACCGACGATCCGGCGCAGTGCCCGCGTGGGCGGCGGCGCCGTGATTTGCCCCGGCGTCGAGGTCGGCGAAGAGGCGTTCGTCGGCGCGGGGGCCGTCGTGACGAAGGACGTGCCACCGCGGACGGTCGTGGTCGGGTCGCCGGCCCGCGTGCTGCGCAACGTGAGCGCCGACGAGCTGCGCTCGAACGGCGGCTGAGGCGGTCAGGTCCGAACGAGCGACAACCGGTACTGCACCGGGAAGTACGACTGCGTCACGAGCTTCGCCTGCAGGTAGTAGACGCCGGTCACCGGCGCACGGTATGCGACCCGCACCTGCGTCCCGAAGGATCGGGACTCCGCGACGCGGCGGCGGAAGTCGGCGCGCAGGCCCTCGACCCGGGTCGTGCCCGGGCTCCAGACGGCCAGCCGGATCCCCGCCTTCGTTTCCGGGGTTAGCCGGGCATACAGCCGGTCGCCGCGCTTCAGATAGAGGTGGTAGACGTCCACGTTGTCGTCCCAGTAGTCGAGCGAGGCCTCGATCGTGCGGGGCAGCGGCGGCAATGCGTGCGACCAGGGTCCGGCGTCGTCGTTGGGCTCGTAACGATCCGGCGGTGGGATCTTCGCGCCGTCGGTAAGCATCGTGAGCGCCGCGAGCACGTTCAGGCTGCCCCAGCCCGAGTACATGTCGCGTCCGACCGGGCACTGCGCACAACCGGTTGCCGCAGAGACATCGTCAGCGCTCCGCTCGAGCAGCCACGAGACCTGGTCCGGCGTGAGGTTCGGATTCACGCCGAGCAGCAGCGCTGCAGCCGCCGCGACCTGCGGTGCGGCGAAGGACGTACCGATCGCGTCGCGGAACTCGAACGGGCCGCAGTCGGAGTATGGCCCGTCCGCGCATTGCGGCGCCGCCTCCGCGAGCTGTCGGGGAATCGTGGAAAGGATGTTCTCGCCGGGAGCGGCGATGTCGTTGAACACGGCGTCACGGTTCGAGAAGGCCGGGATCGACCCATCCTCACCCAGGGCGCTGACACCGATCACGTGCGGCAGCGCAGCGGGGTAGTGCGCGAAGTTCCACGGGGTCGCGGGCGACTGCGGACCGTTGCCGACGGCCGCGACGACGAGCACACCCTTCGAGTAGGCATACTCGACCGCCGCCTGCTCGAGCGCCGAATAGGTGTCGAGCTGCGGGTCGAGCGGGTCACGAACGCCGCCGAGGCTCAGATTGATCACTCGTGCTCCCTCGTGCACGGCCCAGCGAATCGCGGCGACCTCGGCCGGCAGCGAGACGGTCCCGTCCGGCTCGACCACCTTCGCGATGATCAGTCGCGCGTTGAACGCGACGCCTGCGATCCCGAGGCCGTTCGACGGGTTCGCAGCGATCTCGCCCGCGACGAAGGTCCCGTGCCCGTCCTCATCGCGAAACGGTGATCCACCGACGAAGGAACGTGCAGCGACGACGCGGCCTTCGAGGTCGGGATGACCTCCGTCGATGCCCGAGTCGATCACCGCGACCTTGACCGGCGCGAGCGTCGGCGGCGCCGTCCAGAAATCCCATGCCTGGTCCTTGGTCAGGTACCACTGCTCCGCCGCGAGCGGCTCCGTGTTGTCGAACGCGGCCGCACCCGACGCGGCGACGAGCGCCAAGGCGAGAACGAGCCCAGCGAGGAGCCGCCTCACGGAACCATGGCCACGGTCGAGAGGCCCGGCTGCAAGCCGCCGCCGGGAGCGCAGCGGATCCGGTAGTCGCCGGGAGCCAACGGCCCTCCGAACGAGAACGCGCCGGCGGCATCGCTGACGGTCGACGAGACCGTCGTCCACCCGGTCCCGTCCGAGCGTTGAAGCTGGACTGCCGCCGACGGGGTGCTCGGCTTCGCGGATCCCTGGGCGCCCGCCGAAGCGATCGTCGCGGTGACTCGGGTTGCAACGCTCACCCCCGCCAGGCCGGCGCGAACGGCGCCCGCGGCGAGCCGGTAGGAGGTGCGCAACCTCGGCGAGACCGGCACCTGGAAGGTGCCGTCGGGCGCGAGCTGCAGCGGGCCGACCGCCGTCCAGTCACCGCCGTACGGTTTGGCCTCGAGCGACGCGCTGCCGGTACCGCGGACGAAGCCGGTGAGCGAAACCGCCCCGCCGTACGTGATCGCAGCGCGAGACGGGGCGAG
This sequence comes from uncultured Thermoleophilia bacterium, assembly GCA_963715115.1. GTDB lineage: Bacteria > Actinomycetota > Thermoleophilia > Gaiellales > Gaiellaceae > PALSA-600. The sequence goes on along the minus strand of CAVQRE010000014.1, from coordinate 319,631 downwards.
CGAGAGCAGGGTCGGTGCAAACCACGTCGAGCGAAGCCCCAGAGCGGTACGCACCTGTGCGCCTGTGAAGCTCGCGTCCGATTCGTCTGCCCCGACGACCGTGACCGTCGACACACGCCCCGACGGGCCGGCCGAAACCTCCATATCGGTGACCGCAGGTGACATCTTCAACCGCTTCGCCACGGCCGTGATGTCGAAGAGAACGGGCCCCCAGTCGTGGAACGGGGACGTGATGTCGTACGGATCCGCCACCGACACGAGGTAGGGCACCGGGGTCCCGAGCAGCTCGGCGGCCGAGGCGGTCCGGCCGCCGGACGTCGAGAAGAACAGCGTGTCGGCGACCGCACCGCCGTAGAGAACGACCTGGCCCTTCGTCGCGTCGACTGCCGCGCTGGTCGATGTGGTCTCAGCGTCGATGCCGCCGTACACCTGGCTGCGCGAGTCGGCGTAGAGGTCGAAGGCACCCCCATGCACGAGATTTGCGAGTGCGTAGGAGCGAGCCGCAATCGCTTGGGCCTCGAGCGCCGCCGGCGGCCAGTCGAACGGCATCTCCGACGGCACGACACCCTTGAGGTAGCCCTCGAGCGCGACGACATCGATCGCCTGAAGAGCCTTGCCGTCGAGCGAGACCACGATGCGACCGCGGTACGGCTTACCGTTGACCGCGATCGGCACAGCCGAGGTCAACGTCAGGGGCAGCGTGACCGGCCGTCCCTGCAGTCTCGACGCCGCGGTCAGAGTCAGCGATCCGGGGTCGAGCGAAACGGCCGTGCCGACCGCGTCGACCGCTCGCCAGGGCGCGCTCGAGCCGATCGACACCCGTTTCGCACTGGCGAGCAGGACGCGTACGGCATGCGCCGGCGCCGGGCCAAGGGTCGTCCCGGGGTAGTAATGGGCGAGAATCCGGCTGGAGCTGAAGCCGTGGAGGGCGTAGCCGTACGCGCCCCACTGGCTGAGCCCGAGCCCGTGCCCCCAGCCGTGACCGGAGACGGCGAGCACCTCGGGCGCCTCGTTCGTCACCGTCGGAGCGGTGGTCGTCGCAGCTGTCGCGGTCGCCGTCGTGGCGGCGAGGGCGTTCTGGGCGTGCAGAGTAACGGCGAGCGCCGACGCCAAACCGCCGGAGGCGAGCACCGAAGCACATACGAGCCGCGCCGCGTGACGACTCATCGCCGGGCACCGTAGCCGAGGTGGTCGACGGGTCGCTGTCGCCCTTACAGGCGAAGGCGTGCGGCGTACTGCTCGGCGTAGTACGACCGGTACTCGCCGGACTTGATCGGTTCCCACCACTCCCTGTTCTCGCGATACCAGCCGACCGTCTCCTCGAGGCCCCCAGCATCGAAGGAGTGCCGCGGCGACCAGCCGAGCGACCGGAGCTTCGACGAGTCGACCGAGTAGCGCCGGTCGTGCCCCGGGCGATCGTCGACGTGCCTGACGAGATCGGGCGAGGCGCCCGTCAGATCGAGGATCCGGCGAACGACGTCGAGGTTCTCGCGCTCCTGGCCGCCGACGTTGTAGATCTCCCCGCCGACGCCGTTTCGGAGCACGACGTCGATCGCCGCACAGTGGTCCTCCACGTGGAGCCACTCGCGCCGCTGCCGCCCATCCCCGTAGACAGGCAGCGGCTCCCCTTCGAAGGCGTTCGTGATGAAGAGCGGCAGGAACTTCTCCGGATACTGCCGCGGCCCATACGTGTTCGCGCCTCGCGTGACGACGGCATCGACCTTGTACGTCCGAACATAGGCGAGCACCTGAAGGTCCCCGCCTGCCTTCGAAGCGCTGTACGGGCTCGAGGGCCGTACCGGCGCATCCTCGGTGCACGCGGGCGCGTCGAGCGCGATGTCCCCGTACACCTCGTCGGTCGAGACGTGCACGAGGCGAAGCCCGTGGTGCCGCGCGTGGTCGAGCAGAACCTGCGTGCCGAGAACGTCCGTCAGGATGAACTCGGCGGGCCCGAGGATCGACCGGTCGACGTGCGTCTCGGCGGCGAAGTTCACGATCGCCTCACAATCGGCAGCGGCGCGGGCGACGGCCTCGGGATCGGCGATGTCGCCCTCGTGGAACTCGTGGTCGACGCCGTCGAGATTCGCCGGGTTGCCTGCGTACGTCAGCTTGTCGAGCACGACGACTGCGTCGCCGCCCGCCGCCAGGCGGCGCGCGAACTGCGAGCCGATGAAACCGGCGCCGCCGGCGACCAGGATCCGCATCGGGCGAAGGTTAGACGGTCGCGAGGCGGCCGAGACACTCGCGCAGTCCCTCTCGCCAGTGGGGCAACTCGGGCGCGCCACGCTCGCTCCGTAGGACCGAGTACGCGGGACGCACCGCGCGGCCTCCGTACTCGGCACTCGAGATTCTTCGGACCGTCACGTCGAGCCCCGCCTCCTCGACGATCGCCTCCGCGAAGTCCGCCCAGCTGCATTCCCCGGCCGCCGCGACGTGGTAGGTGCCGTAGGGCAGGTCGAGCACGGCGCGGGTCGCCCGTGCCAGATGCCCGGTGAAGGTCGGACAGCCGACCTGGTCGTCGAGGACGGCTAGCTCGTCGCGTTCGGCTGCCAGGCGCAGGATCGTGCGGACGAAGTTGCGTGAGGTCCAGCCGAAGAGCCACGAGGTCCGGATCACCCACGATTCCGGCCCGGCAGCAGCCTCGCCCAGCAGCTTGGTGCGCCCGTAGGCATTCGTGGGCGACGGTGCGTCCGACTCGAGGTACGGCGACAACTTGGTGCCGTCGAAGACGTAGTCGGTCGACCACACGACGAGCGGCGCGCCCAGCGAGGCCGCGTTCTGAACCCCTCCCACGTTGACGGCGGCGGCACCCTGCGGATCGTCCTCCGCGCCGTCGACGTCCGTCCAGGCTGCCGCGTGCAGCACGAGGTCGACGCCCTCGAGGCCGGCGGGCGGCGGGTAGTCGACGTCCCAGTCGGCCCGGGTGAGCGGACGTGCCTCCGGGAACTCCTCCGCGAGCGCGCAGCCGAGCTGCCCGCCCGCGCCGGTGATCACGACGCGACGATATCTCGTGCCGACAGGATCGGAGATCGGGTGCTCCACAGGTCGACGACGCGGGGATCGTTCCACGGGACACCGTGCTCGTCGGGATCGGCCGCGTCGTACTCGTCGGTGACGAAGTAGCAGAACAGGCAGTCGGTGAGCGCCTCGTAGCCGTGCGCCTTCGTGCCCGGCACGTAGATCGCGACCGGGTTGTCGTCGCCGATGTCCTCGGTGAAGGTCTCGCCCGTTTCGCGATCGAGGACGACGACGCGCACCATGCCCTGCAGGCAGCAGAAGAGATCGTCCTGGCCGCGGTCGTGGTAGTGGAGAGCACGGATCACGCCGCGCCGGGAGCGGGCGAGGTTCGCCTGCCGAATGGGCTTCGGGAGCGTGCTCTGCCGCATCAGCTCGACAAACCAGCCGCGTTCGTCGTCGAACCGGCGCAGCTCGAGGCGCCGAAGCCCTTCGATCACTTGTTGGCTCCGGTCTCCTCGATCAACCGGCCGACGTCGGCGAGGTCGGCCCAGTGCTTGCCGCCGTCGTGCCACCACCCTTCGACCCGGCGAACCTCGAGCCGGCCCTGCTGCGCATACACGCGGTTGACATCGGTGATCTCGAGCTCGCCGCGGCTCGACGGCTCGAGACCGTCGATCACGTCGAACACGTCGGTCGGGTAGCAGTAGAGGCCAACCACCGCATCGTCGGACGGCGGCGCCGCATAGCGGGTGTCCACGCGCCCGGCCTTCTCCACGATGTCCGACACGCTGCCGTCGTCGCGATACGCCACGACGCCGAAGTTCTCCGGGTCGGGCACCTCCTTGACGAACACGAGGGCGCCATCCCCCCAACTCGAGATCGCCTCGAGTTGCGCCTGCTCGAAGATGTTGTCGCCGAGGCACACGACGAGCCGCTCGCCCCCGGCGAACGCACGCGCCATCCCGACGACCTGAGCGATCCCGCCCGGCTCGACCTGAACCTTGTAGGTGAGGTCGAGATCGAAGAGCACGTCGTCGCCACCGCGTGCACGCACCCTGCCGTCGCCGAGCAGATCGATGAACTGGCCGGCGTGGTGCTGTCCGGTGACGAGCAGGACATCACGGACGCCGATTCGCTGCAGGAGCTGCAACGGGTAGTAGACCATCGGCCAGCGGCCCACCGGCAGCAGGTGCTTGTTCGCGACCCGAGTCAGCTCTTCGAGGCGGGTTGCGGACCCGCCGGCGCAGATCAGTCCTTTCACGCGCGCGATGCTACAGCCGCCGCTGCGCAGGGTCGCCGCGTCGAGCGAGCAGGCCGCCGAGCAGGAGCAACAGGGTGCCGGCCACGCCGAAGACGACGGCAGGCACCCAACCGCGGGAGTCGGAAGTGGTCTGGGAGGCGATCGCAGGCGAGATCTGCGTGTGCGAGAACGACGCCGCGAAATGCGTCGCCGCGGCCAGGATGCCGAGCGAGCCGAACACCGCCCAACTCGAGCGTTCGAGGAGATCCGCCAGCTTCACGTAGACCAGCCCGGCCACGGCGATCAGCACCCACTCGAAGTGCCCGTGGTGAAGGAACCACAGGAGGCTGCCGCCGATCGTCAGGCCCGCGCCGAGATGGAGCCAGAAGCCGTACGGCCGGTTCGGACCGCCGTCGACCGCAACCGCGACGGCGAGAAAGCAGAGGCCCACCGCGAACGTGACGACGGCCGACCAGTCGCCGCCACCGGACACCAGATCGACGACGAAGAGCCACGTGAGCAGCACGACGATCAGCATCAGTAGCGGGAAGCGGAAACGCCGCAGCGCCGCCAGGGCGGCCACGAGGGTAAGCCCGAAGAACGCCAGCCGCGCGACGTCGAAGCCACGGAAACCGACAGCGCCCACCGAGAGCCAACCGAACCACGACCAGAGAGCCAGCACGAACGCGCCGAAGAGCGTCACAGCCGAGAACGCGAGCAGGCCCGACATGATCGGGTGCCCACCGACGCGCTGAAGGGCGAGCGCGGAGATCGCGAACCCGAGGAGGACGAGCAACGAGAACAGCGCATACGTGCCAGCGGCGTGCCGCCCCGAGAGGTAGCCGAGCAGCACCGCCGCTGCGCCGAGGAGCACGAAGGCGCCCGTGTACAGCAAATACGACCACGCGGCGAAGCGCGGCTCGACGACAGACATCGCTCGATCTTCCAGCGTCCGCCGGACGGTGCCGGGCGCGGTACGTTTTCGGGGTGAGCAGACGCGACGTCGACAAGCTGCAGGCAGAGATCGAGCAGCTGTTCGCCGACCTCTGGCATGTCCCGCGCTTCTCGGGCTCGCGCCACGGGTTCGGTTTCCGGCCGAATGTCGACTGCTTTCACACGGACGATCCACACGCGCTGACCGTCGTCGTCGAACTGCCCGGGGTCGAGCCTGAGAGCGTCCGTGTCGTCGCCGGCGAGCGGCTGCTCGTCATCGCCGGTGAACGGCGACGGCCGCAGGCACCGGGACGCGTGTACCAGCAGATGGAGATCGAGTACGGCACGTTCCAGCGTCAGGTGCAGCTCGCCGAGGACGTCGAGCCGGACGGGGCAACCGCCCGCTTCGAGCACGGCATCCTGACGGTCCAGCTTCCGGTCGCCGACCACGCACCGCTCGGCCACGTGACGATCGAAGTGCAGCAGATATGAGCCGAGCAGATATGAGCCGTAGGCTCGACGGAGGCTCACCGGGAGCGGAGGTGCCGGCTTGGCCGGCGCCGGAGCGGGTATGAGCGAGCTCTTCGACCTGCCCGACGCAAACGGCGAGCAGGTGACGCTCCCGGCGGTCCTGCCGATCCTCCCGCTCAAGGACACGGTCGTCTTCCCTCAGGCCATGTCGCCGCTGGCAATCGGCCAGGAGCGGTCGATCCGGGTGATCGACGACGTCGTGGCCGGTGACCGTCTGGTCGCGCTGATTGCATCGCGCGACAGCGCTGTCGAAGCGCCCGGCTTCGACGACGTCTACCGAGTGGGGACGGTCGCCGTCGTCCACAAGCTGATCAAGGTGCCCGACGGCACACTCCGGATCCTGGTTCAGGGATTGGAGCGCGTGCACCTCGATCACGAGGCTGACGTCGATCCGTATCTGCTCGGGGAGTTCGCAGCGCTCCCCGACGTGCTCGTCGACTCCCCCGAGGTCGAAGCGTTGACGCGGAACGTCCAGGGCCTCTTTGCGCGCATCATCGGGCTCGCCCCGTACCTGCCGGAGGAGCTGCAGCTGGCGGCCGCCAACGTCGACGACCCGAGCGCGCTCTGCCACCTGGTCGCCTCGACGCTGCGAACGATCCCGATCGAAGAGAGGCAGCAAATCCTCGAGGAGGTCAACGTCGAGGCACGGCTCCGGATGGTGTCGGCCATCCTGAGTCGCGAGCTCGAGGTGTTCGAGCTCGGCTCGCGCATCCAGTCGCAGGTTCAGTCCGAGATGGAAAAGGGCCAGCGTGAGTACTTCCTGCGCCAGCAGCTCAAGGCGATCCAGGCCGAGCTCGGAGAGGCCGACCCGGAGCAGGCGGAGCTGGCAGAGCTGAAGGAGCGGCTCACAGCGCTCGGCGAACTGCCGGAAGAGGTGCGGAAGGCGGCCGATCGAGAGCTGCAGCGACTCGAGCGGTTACCGCAGGCCGCAGCCGAGTACGGCGTGATCCGAACCTACCTCGAGTGGATCCTCACGCTGCCCTGGGGCGCCCTCACCGAGGACAACCTCGATCTCGACCATGCGCGCGAGGTCCTCGACGCCGACCACTTCGACCTCGAGAAGGTGAAGGACCGGATCATCGAGTACCTCGCGGTGGCGAAGCTGCGAAACGAGATCTCGGGCCAGATCCTCTGCTTCGTCGGACCGCCGGGGGTCGGCAAGACGTCGCTCGGCCACTCGATCGCACGCGCTCTCGGCCGGAGATTCGTCCGGCTGTCGGTGGGCGGCGTCCGCGACGAATCCGAGATCCGGGGGCATCGGCGGACGTACATCGGGGCGATGCCCGGCTCGATCATCCGCTCGCTGCGCGACGCTGAGTCACGCAACCCGCTCGTGCTGATCGACGAGATCGACAAGATGGGCAGCGACTGGCGCGGCGATCCGGCGAGCGCGATGCTCGAAGTGCTCGACCCCGAGCAGAACAACGCCTTCCGCGACCACTACCTCGACCTGGCGTTCGACCTCTCGAAGGTGCTGTTCATCTGCACCGCGAATGCGCTCGACACGATCCCGGGGCCGCTGCTCGACCGAATGGACGTGATCGAGCTCGCCGGCTACACCGAGGACGAGAAGCTCGGGATCGCGAAGCGCTATCTCGTGCCGAAGCAGATCGCCGCGCACGGGTTGAAGCGGGCTCAGCTTCGGCTCTCGGACCGCATCCTGCGAACGATCATCCGCGAGTACACACGAGAGGCAGGTGTGCGGAACCTCGAGAGACGACTCGCGGACGTCTGCCGCAAGGCGGCGTCCATGGTTGCGCGAAACGGCGAGACGATCGTCAAGGTCGACGACGCGCGCCTTCGCGAGTGGCTCGGCCCGCGCCGCTTCTCGGGCGAGGTCCGCAAGCGTGTTGCACATCCCGGTGTGGCGACCGGCCTGGCCTACACGACGGCGGGCGGCGACGTGCTCTTCGTCGAAGCGACCGCCTACCCCGGCCGCGGGCGCCTCACGATCACCGGCCAGCTCGGGGACGTGATGCAGGAGTCGGCTCAGGCGGCCCTCTCGTGGGTACGGTCGAACGCACGGTCGCTCGGCGTGCCGGACAACTGGTTCGGAGAACATGACGTCCATGTGCACGTGCCCGCGGGTGCCGTGCCGAAGGACGGGCCGTCGGCAGGCGTCACCATGGCAACGGCGATCGCGTCGCTCCTGCGCGACGAGCCGGTGGCGGCCGACGTGGGCATGACAGGCGAGATCACACTGACCGGGGGCGTGCTCCCGATCGGCGGCCTGCGGGAGAAGTCGCTGGCCGCAGCGCGCGCCGGCCTGAAGCGGGTGATCATCCCGCGCGAGAACGAGCCCGACCTGGCCGACCTGCCGGAGGAGACACGCCGGGAGCTCGAGTTCATCCCGGTCGAAACCATCGAGCAGGTGTTCGAAGCGGCGTTCTCCGACAACGGGCGCAGCCGCGCGCGCAACGTGACGCCGCTCGACCGCCAGGCCGCGAAGTCGCGCTAACCGATCCGGAACGTCCGGACGAGGAGCCGGCAGTTCTTGTCGTCGTGGGAGGCCGACCGGCGGCAGAGCAGCTGGTACTCGCGCATGCCGCGGAGCACGAACGTGTACTCGTCGACGCGGCCGTCGGCCTCGACGCTGTAGCTGTGCGAGCGAACGCCCGCGGCTGTGACGACACTCGAACCGGCCAGTCGACCGGACGTCTGCTCCGCGACCGCCGCCATCCGCACGTCGAGCTCCTTCCTGACCTTCTGGAAGAGGGAGTCGGAGTACGGCTTCAGCAGCCGGAACCGCGCCACCTGGACGAGCTCCGAGCCGGAGCCGGCCGAGACCCGCTGACCGCTCCGGACGACCCGCCAGCCGCCGGGGGCGCCAAAACTGAAGCCCGGCCCGATCACCTGTTGGGCGGGTTTCCCTCCGCCCGACCCCCCGCAGCCTGCAAGGATGGTGATCGCCAGCAGAAGCGCCGGCGGGCAGGATGCTCGCGACAGGCGCGCAGTCACGAGGCGAAAGGAACGGACAAGGATGGCAAATAAGACAAAAGAAAAGGTCTACGACGCGGCGGGCAACGTCAAACCCTACGTCGACCGTGCGCTGTCGGACGAAAAGCTGCGCGCAGAGGTGCTCAGCGCGTTCGCAACTGCACGGGACCTGTACAACGAGCTGATCGGCAGCCGAACGGCGGCGACAGTCGCGACGCGCGTCGCGACGGATGAAGAGATCCGCGCCAAGCTGAAGGCGGCAATCGACGATCTCCGCAGCGCGGCCGACAGGCTGCAGGGCAAGCCGAAGGACAACAGCAAGCGCGGCCGGACGCTCCTGCTGCTCGGCATCCTGATCGGGATCCTCTTCAACCCGATCACCGGTCCCGACACGCGAAAGTGGATCAAGGACACGATCGGCAGTGGCGACGACGACTTCGGTGAGGACTTCCCGCCCAGCACGAACGGCGGCGTGTAAGAACTCGAACGGTCTCTAGCCCCGGCCGAGGTCGTGCGTCGGGGCGACGACGGTCGGCAGCGCCCGGAGGAGCGTCGATGCGTCCGGCGCTGTCAAAGCACGTCGTAGCGACGACGGGTCGAGCCCGTTCGCGGTGGAGATGTCGGACATGTGCAGCAGGATCGCGCCGGGCTCGGGCGCCGTCCCGCCGGGAACGGGCGGCGTCCAGCCACCGGCGATCGGGAACGGCAGGTCCTGCTGGTGGCGCCACGCGTCGAGGTACGGCGTCGGGTCGACGGCACCGTCGTAGCCGAGGTACAAGAGCGACACGGGGTGGATCTCGAAGTGCAGGTGCACGGGAGTGCCCTCGGCGTCTCCCGTGTGCCCCATGAACCCGACAACCTGTCCGGCTCTCACATGCGCACCGTTCACCGCTGTCGTCGCGAACGCAGAAAGGTGCGCGTAGTAGAACTGATTGCCCTCGGCATCGACGATCCAGAGGCGATTCCCCCCGATCTTGTTCCAGCCGACCGAGAAGATCGTCCCATCGGCGCACGCGACGAGAGGCTGCCCGAGTTGACCGAAGATGTCGTCGCCGTGGTGGTAGGTGACGTCGCTGCGCGCCGCTCCGAACGTGTCGATGTACGAACTCGGGCCGTACACCGGGAAGACGTAGTGCCCGGCCGTCAGCTTCGGACGGATGCCGAAGAGCGGGCCTGGCCCGATCGAGCCGACTCCGCCTTTCTGCTGCTTCGGGCGCTCGCTCGGCAGATCGCCCACCGGAGCGACGTCAGGCCCGGCCGAGAGCTGCCCGGGCGAGGGCGAGGACGCGGGTGGTGTTGTCGACGTCGGGGTCGTCGCAGGAGGCGACGCCGGCGGCGCGGTCTGCGCCGAGGCCGCCGCGTACCCGATCCGGATCAGGCTTCCGACCGGCAGCCCGCCGTGATCTTGGATCAGTCGAAGGACGAGCTCGTAGACGACGCCGCGGTAGCCGCGCACACCGTCGCCCGCAGTCCGGTCGACGGTGTCGGTCCCCAGGGTGAGGACGCCCCAGTCGTCGACGGTCAGCTGATTCCCGGCCGGCGCGGGCTGACCGTTGATGAGCAGGTTGGCGACAGCGCTGCCGTTCGCATTGCCCCCGGCCCCGGAGGGGCCGGTGCCCGCCGAGGCGTTGGCCGTGACCGCGTCCGCCGTGATCGTCCCTCCGAACAGCGAGACACCCGTCACGACGCTCTGTGCGCGGGCACCGGCGTTCTGCGTGATCGCAGTGGTCGCGCTCGCGGTGGTCGACTGCACTGTGATCACCGACCCGTCGGCGGGATACGAATACACGCCGCCCGCGACGGGCGCCCCGGGCGGAGGCGCCGAGGCAGCGGTCGTCGTCACCGGCGCTGCGTTCGGAAGCGCGACCTGGACACCCCAGGCGGAGGCCGAGGCGGTCGGGTGAGTCGTCGGTCCCTGGGCCCCGGCGGAGCCGAGCGCAACCAGTCCGACCAGCGGGCTCACCAGGGCGAGGCGAAGGCGCACTGTGGAGGAAGTTTGCCACGCCGACACTCCATCCTCCCGAACGGGGCGACGTTCGAGCGCCGCGGTAGGTTCACGGCATGTCGACCTGGTGGGCGATCCCGCTTGCGGCGCTGACGACCTGCTCGACGCTCGCGGGTGGATATGTGGCGCTTCGCGTCCGCGGCGAGCTGCAGACGCTCATCGCGCTTACCGGGGGGATCGTGGTCGCGGTCGCGCTCTTCGACGTGCTCCCGGAGGCGATCGACGCTGTCGGCAACGCGCGTCACGTGACGTGGCTCGTCGGCGCCGGATTCCTGACGTTCTTCCTCGCAGAGCGAGGGCTCGTGCTGCACCACCGTGACGACGAGGAGCATGCCCGCGCGCACCATCACGTCGGCGCGCTCGGCGCGGCGGGGCTCTCGATCCACAGCTTCATCGACGGCCTGGGCATCGGCCTGGCGTTCCACCTTTCGACCTCGACCGGCTTCCTGGTGTTCATCGCCGTCGTGTCGCACGACTTCGCGGACGGGATGAACACGGTTTCGTTCATCCTGCGTCAGAGCGGTGAGCGAAGCGCAGCCGTGCGGTGGCTCGCCCTCGACGCGATCGCGCCCCTCCTGGGCGCAATCGTCGGGACGACGATCGCGATCAGCGAGCAGGGCCTCGGCTATCTGCTCGCAGTCTACGCCGGATTCTTCCTCTTCATGGGCGCGACCGACCTGCTGCCCGAGGCCCACCAGCACGCCTCGGGCCGGCGCGTCGCGCTCACGGTGGTCGGCTTCACGGTGACTGCCGTGATCGCCTACGCGGCGTCGCGCTGAACGACGATCACGAGCGACGGACGCGCCAGCCGATCTGCGCCGCGGTGGCGACGAGGAACAGGCCGAAGAGACGTCGCAGCGCGTGCTCGGGCAGCGACGAGGCGACGAGGTAGCCGCCCAGGACACCGAGAATCGAACCGACGCCGATGGTGATCGCCGCGCGGACGTCGACGTTCCCGAGCCGAACCTGCCGCCAGGTCCCGACGGCCGCCGTCGGAAGGATCGCGAGCAGCGACGTCGCCTGCGCATGCAACTGGGTCAGCCCCAGCACGAGCGCGAGCGTCGGGACGAAGACGATGCCCCCGCCCACACCGAACGTCCCCGCGAGGACGCCTCCGGCGAGGCCGACGAGGATCACGAGCACCGCGGTCACAGGATCAGCTTCAATCCGACCGCTGCCAGGAGGGCGGCGAAGGCATAGCCCAGCGTGCGCTGCGCAAGACGTTGCTGCAGGTCGACGCCGGCGAGGACGCCGGCGACCGCAGGGATTCCGACCAGCATCGCCGCGCCGGGCTTGACGTCGCCGTGGATGCCGTAGACGACCACGCCGGCTGCAGACGAGACCAGGATCGCCGCGAGAGACGTCGCCGCCGCGCGACGCTGCTCGAACGCGGCGAGCGTCATCAGGAGAGGCACGATCACGATCCCGCCTCCGACGCCGAAGAGCGCGCCGAGGAATCCTGCAGCGACGCCGATGCCGACGAGCTTCATGGTGCCGGCCACCGCTCCTACTCTACGCGGGGTGGATGCCCTCTCCCAGCTTGCGGCGGAGCCCGCCCGCGCAGCCCTGTTCCTCGACGTCGACGGAGTGCTCGCACCGATCGTCGCGCGTCCCGAGGACGCCCGGGTCCCCGAGGGAACGCGCCGTGAGCTGAGCCGCCTCGCGTCGCGCTACGGCCTCGTCGCCTGCGTGACGGGCAGGGCGAGCGACGCGGCGCGACTGATCGTGGGCGTGCCCGAGCTGCGCTACGCCGGCGAACATGGTCTCGAGCTCGAGCCTGCCGCTGCGGCTTTCGCAGACGAGGTGCACCGCTTCGCACGCGCCACGGGTTGGCACGACGTCGAGGAGAAGCGCTTCTCCGCCGCGTTGCACTTCCGCCGTGCGGTCGATCCCGGCGCCGCACGACGATCGCTCGAAGCCGTCGCCGCGCAGGCGACCGACCAGGGGCTGCGACCGAGCTTCGGACGGATGGTCCTCGACATCCTGCCGCCCGTGGATGCGACGAAGGGCACGGCCGTCAGGCACCTCCTCGACGAGACCGGCCTCCGCCGCGCGCTGTACGCCGGTGACGACACGACCGACCTCGACGGGTTCGAGGCGCTCGAAGGTCTCGAGCTCGGTGTCCGGGTGGCGGTCGCCACGTCCGAATCGCCGCCACAACTCGCCGACCGGGCCGACGTCGTCGTCGACTCGCCCGCCGCGTTTGCCCACCTGCTGCGAGCTCTCTAGACGCGAATCGTGTGTGAGCGGCCGAGCTCGCGCCCGTGACGATCAAGCGCGATCGCGTCGGCAAACCGAAGTCCGTCGGGCACGTCGAGCCGGGTCTCGAAGCTGTGCTTCGGCGTCGTGCCGACCGTCTGGAGAGCGCCGGCCCCGCTCCCCGCCCGAAGGCGCCAGGCGACTACCTCCGTCGCACCGTTCCAGCTCGCGTACGCCGCTCTCCCGTGACGGCCCCCGGGTGCGGCGAGGACAGGATCGGTGGTCGGATGCCCCGACCAGCCAAATCGGAAAGCACGGTAGTTCATGCCGCCGCGAGGCAGCTTCGCGTCGAACAGGATCTCGCCGTTCGACCCGAACTCGGTCACATAGGGCTCGTTGCCCCAGCCGACCACGACGTTGCCGTTCGGAAGCATCTGAGCATTGCCCATGAACTGTGAGACGAGCCGGTTCGGGTGGTGTCTGTACGAGCGAACCAGGCGGGCCTGTCTGTTCTTCGCGTCCAACCTGATCACCAGCACGCGCGACTGGGACTGGACCTGCGGCGCGGCGCCGTCGTCGAAGATCGTCACCAGGCCGCTCCCGTGATGCCGCGCATCGTGCTGCCAGGCGAAGACGGTGCCCCTGCCCATGGCGAAATCGCTGCGCTTGCCCCCGAGCCGCCAGATCACGCGGCCGCTCGCCCGGCTCACCTTGTAGACCGCCCAGGTGTTTCGTGCGGAGACGAGCAGATTGCCGTCGCCCAGGAGGTCGACCGAGTTGACGTGGAAGTAGTCGAGCGGGTGGCCCATGAATGCCGCGTGCGTCTCCTCGATCGGGACGTGGTCGAGGCTCCGCCATTCGAAGAGAACGCGCCCGCTCGGGAGCGCAAGCTCTTGGACGACACCGCCGATCACCTTGCCGGAGACAGGGCCGCCAACGGATGAGAGATCAGCCGGGCGAACCTCGTAGCTCGTGATCAGCGCCGTGTTGTGGGGCGTGATCACGAACTCGTGGAGGTCGGACTGGCGACCGTCCCCGGCGGGGACTCGCGCGACCTCGCGGTACGACTGGTCCAGGATCACGTGGGTGCCGCGGCCGAGCCCGCTCTCAGCCTTGCCCTCCCACCACGTGAGCACGGGTTTGCCGTGGTACCGCGCAACACGAAAGTTCATTGCGGTCGCGGGCGTCGTCGGATGGAAGAAGACGACCTGGCCGCGGTCGTCGAGGATCAGGACACCTCGCTGTCCCGGGCCGGCCGACGGAGCCAGGAACAGGTAGCCGTCCGACACGCTGTCGGCGCGCAGCACGGTCAGCACCGGGGGTTTCAGATCGGGCCGAGAGAAGAAATGGTGCGCCCCGCCCTTCGCAGCGGCGGGAGGTGCCGCGAGCGCTGCATCCCCGGCGAGCAAGCGCCTCGCACCGCCGAGCAGGAGCAGCCCACCGCCGAGCAGCGCGGAGCGTCGCACGAGCTCCTCCCGCGTGAACCTGCTCTCCTCGTCGAACCAAGCGCCTGCGCCGAGCCCCACGGGGCCCATTCTCTCGCAACCGCAGACTGCGCGACGCGCGAACGAGTTCTCACAGGCCGAGCCGGCCGCGGAGCTCGCGCCCCTGCCGTCGCGCGACGTCCAACTCGGTGCGAGCCGCATCGTCCAGCTGAAGGCGGATCCGGTCCGGCGCGCTCCGTCGAACGGCGGAGACTTTCGACAGGTTCACGAGGTAGGACCGGTGGATCCGCACGAAGCCTGTACCGAGCTTCGCGGCCAGCTCCCCGAGCGACGCGGTCGAGAGATACGAGCGGTCGTAGGCATGGACCCGGCTGTAATCGCCGTCGGCCTGGACGTAGTACACGTGATCGAAGTCGAGCAGCTCGGCGCCGCCCGGCGCGACGACCGGGATCTTGGCCACAGGCTCGGGGTCGGCAGGGGCCGCCTCGCGCAGCCGGTCGAGCACACGGGCCAGGCGCTCCGGATCGACCGGCTTCAACAGATAGTCGAACGCCTCGACGGCGAAGGCCTCCACGGCGTAGCGCTCGTGGGCGGTCACGAACACGACGGCAGCGCGAGCCAGCGGTGCAAGCTCGAGCCCGGACAGACCGGGCAGCTCGACGTCGAGGAAGATGACGTCGTACCCACCGGCACGAACGAGGCTGTCCGCGTCGCTCGCGGTCCCGGCCTCCCCGACGACGTGGATGTCGTCGTGAGCGGCGAGCAGGTAGCGGAGCTCGGAGCGCGCCGGCGCCTCGTCGTCGACGATCGCCGCCACGATCACGCCACAGGAACCTCGAGTGAGACCACCGTGCCGAAGGGCGACGAGCGGAGCCGGACCCCCGACCCATAGTGCGCCTCGAGGCGCAGCTGGACGTTGGCGAGCCCGACGCCGGTTCCGTCGCCGAAACCCGGCTCGAGCACCCGATCGATCGCCTCGCGAGCGATCCCGCCGCCGTCGTCGCGAACGGTCACGCGCAGGCGGCCGCGCCGGACACGCGCTCGAACGAGCAGGTGCAACGGACGACTCGTCTTGCCGTGCTTGACCGCGTTCTCGACGAGCGGCTGGACGAGCAGCGGCGGGAGGCGGACTTGCAGCGCCTCAGGGTCGGCCTCGACCGTGACGTCGAGCTCGCTGCCGAAGCGCGCCTGCTCGAGCTCGAGGTAGCTTCGAACGTGGGCGAGCTCCTCGGCGAGCGTCACGAATTCGCCGGGCCGCGCGAAGTGTGCGCGCAGCGTGTCGGCGAATGCGAGCACGAGATGTCGCGCACGCTCGGGATCGGTTCGAATGAACGACGCGATCGTGTTCAGGGCGTTGAACACGAAGTGCGGCTCGATCTGCGCCTGCAGAGCGGTTGCAGTGGCCGTCCGAAGCTCCGAGAGCTGGAGCTGGGCGGACAGCTGGTCACCCAGCGCATCGAGCGTCTGCACCGCCGTCTCGTCGAGCGGCGAACCGTCCGTCGCATACGCGACGACCGCGCCCGCAGGGCCGTCGTCGAGGAACAACGGCACGACTGCGGCGGCACCGAGGGGGCACGCAGCATGGTCGCACTCGGTTCGGAGACCGAGCGGCGCCAAGAGCGGCCGCCCCTGCGCCAGCGCCTCGAACACGGGCCGAATCGGTCGGTCGCCGGCCGCGTGATGGTCGGCGCCCGCCCCGATGAAGGCGAGCACACGCTGGGTATCGGTGACCGCCACGGCGCCGTAGCCGAGCTTCTCGAACAGCTCGTAGGCGACGGTCCGGGCAGCCGACTCGGTCAAGCCTCGCCGAAGCTCGGGCAGCGTGGAGGTGAGGAGCTCGAGCACCGGCGCACGGCGCCTCGGCCTGCGAACCCGCGGCATGATCCGGATTGTGCACGTCACGGACACGGTCCTCGCCCCGTTGCGCGAGCGATATGGAGCACCCGCGCTTCTCGCGTGGAACGGCGATATCAGCCGCGACGAGTACGCGCTTGCGACCTACAACCCGACTCGACGCCACGACGTCACGCTCTTCATTCTCGATCCGGGCGCGAAGATCGCGCTGATCCGGAAGCCGCACTTCACAGAAGGAATCTGGCGACCGCCGGGCGGCGGCATCAAGCCCGGCGAGGACTTCGTCGCGGGAGCGACGCGCGAGGCCGTCGAGGAGACGGGTCTCTCGGTGACTCTCGAGCGCTACCTCGTCGATGCCGTCGCCCGCTTTCGCCACGGCACGGATGAACTCGACTGGCGGACGCACGTCTTCCTCGCGCGAACGGTCGACGAAGCGCTGTTGCCCCGCGATGCAGCGGAGATCGCCGACGCGCGGTGGGGCACCGTCGACGAGCTGAACGGCCCGATCCGCGAACGGCTGCTCGCGACCGGACGCGCGTTGTGGCGCTACCGCGTCGCGCTGCACGACGCGGCACTCGAGGCGATGCGGTCCCAGATGGTTGATCGGTAATTGCCGGCGTCGCGGGGAGGGTCTGCACCAAGCAGTGTGGATGACTCGACCGGTGCCAAGGCCGGTGCGCCTTGGTGCTGGGCGAGGCGGCCGCAATGCGCCGTGTGCAGGCCCCGATCCGCGGCGGCGTTGAATTGCCGATCAATCATCAGCTCAGAGCTTCTGGATGCGCACCGCCGTCCCGTAGGCGCAGATCTCCGTCCACGTGCCGCCCATCTCCGATGTGTCGAACCGCATGCCCAGGATCGCGTTGGCGCCCTTCGCCTCGGCCTCGTCGACCATCCGCTGAATCACGTCGGACCGACTGTCGGCGAGCGCCTTCGTCATCCCCTTGAGCTCCCCGCCCAGCATCGACTTCAGGCCCGCACCGAACTGCGAACCGATGTTCCGTGACCGCACCGTCAGCCCGAACACCTCGCCGTAGACCTCGGCAATGGCGTAGCCCGGCACGTCGTTCGTCGTCGTGATCAGCACAGCTCCAACACCTCCAGCACCTCGGGGATCGACGTGACGCGTGGTCCGTCGAAGTCGGCGAGATCCTCCCAGTAGGGCTCCTCGTTCGGCCGGTGGATGAGGATCGCCTGCATCCCGACCCGCTCCGCACCGCCCAACTCGTCGTTTGCGCCGTCGCCGACGAAGACTGCCTCGGACGGTTCGACTCCGAGCAGGTCGCAGCAGCGCAGATAGATCCTCGGGTCGGGCTTGGACAGCCCGAACGACGAGGAGAACACCTCGGCGTCGAACAGCCCGGCGAATGCCGAGGACGGCCAGAGAACCTCGACGTCCTCGCTGCACACGGTGATCAGGCCCACGAGAACCTCGAGCTCACGCAGACGGCGGAGCGTCTCGAGCGCGCCGGGTCGCGGGACGAGTGCGATGCGCACGTAGTCGAGGCGGAGCGCGCAGACCTCGTCGAGTGCCGCCGGCGGCACGCCGGCGTCCGCCAATGCGACCCGAATCGGGCCCGTGTAGCGGTTCCGCGAGCGCGGCCACAGCTCGACGAAATCGGGCGCATGCTCGGACACCGCCGCAACCATTTCGGCAGCCGCTTCACGATCCCAGTCGATCAGCGTCTCCCAGAGGTCGAAGATCACTGCGCGCGGGCACACTCGCGCAGCACCTCCCACGCCAGCTCGACGTCCGCCTCGGTCGTCCGTGCATTGCCGATCGCCAGCCGGATGATCGAGTCGCCGCGAAGTTGCGCCGGCGCGACGAACAGCTTGCCCGTCGCCGTCGCATCGCGGGCGACGACCTCGTTGTCCGCCGTGAGATGCCGGAAGCAGACGGCCGAGAACGGATGAGGAGCAGACACCTCCCAATCCGGCTCAGCCTCCACCCACGACGCGAAGAGCTGCGCGAGACGCACATGCTCGCGAATCAGCGTGCGTAGGCCCTCGGCTCCGTACCAGCGCAGCACGAACCACAGCTTGAGCGAGCGGAAGCGGCGGCCGAGTGCCGGCCCGAAGTCCTTGAGGTCGACCGCCGCCTCGGTGTCGGCGAGGTAGTCGCGAACGATGCCGAACGTCTCGCGAAAGATGTCGGGACGCCGCGTCCACAGCGCCGAACAGTCCATCGGGGTGAACAGCCATTTGTGCGGGTTGACGACGAGCGAGTCGGCGCCTTCGCATCCTGCGAGACACCAGCGGAGCTCGGGGCACACGGCCGCCGCCCCCGCATACGCCGCGTCGACGTGCAGCCAGACGCCCGCCTCTTCGCAGCGCCGTTGCAGCTCGGGCACAGGGTCGACGGACGTCGTTCCGGTGGTGCCGACAGTCGCGACAACCGCCGTTGCCTCGTCGAGCGGAAAGTCGGTCCTCATCCGGAACATGTCGTCAACGCCGACGGTGCGGAACTCGAGGCCCACGAGGCGCGCAGCCTTCTCGACGCTGAAGTTGGCCTGCTCCGAGGCGTACACGACCCCTCCGGGCCGAAGCGTGCGCGCGGCCGCCAGGGCCGCAACCGTCGCCGTCGACGCGGTGTCCTCGATGTGCCCGTGCCAGCCGGAGGGAAGGCCGAGTAACTGCGCGAGCCAGGAGAGCGTCACCTCCTCGAGCTCGGTCGCGGCCGGCGACGAGCCCCAGGTCATGGCGTTCACGTTCAACGCGGCGATCAGCAGCTCGGCGAGGATCCCCGGCTCGGAGCCAGTGTTCGCAAACCACGCGAAGAACCTGGGGTGGTTCCACTGCGAGAGGCCGGGCATGATCACCTCGTCGAGGTCGCGCAGCATGGCCTCGAACGACTCGCCGTGCTCGGGCGGAGAAGGCGGCAGCCCGGCGCGAACGCTGCCCGGCTCGGCGCTCGCGGTCACGGCGCGGTCGCCGATGCCGTCGAGATACGCCTCGACCCAGTCGGCGGCGCGGTCGAGATCGTCACGAAACGAGCTCATCCCCCGCGCTTCTTCCGCAGCCGCTCGATCTGCTTCCACGTGCGCGTGTTCAGCACGTCCTCCTTGCGCAGCCATGCGCGCCTCGCCTGGCCGACGCCGAGCGTGACGTAGTCGAGCGCCGCAACCTGGTGACCGTCCGAGTCGATCACGAGCTTCAGTCCAGCTTCGCGGGCGGCGCGCGCGTGAACGTCCGTGAGGTCGAGCCGGTCGGGCTGCGAGTTGATCTCGAGGAACGTGCCCGTCTCGACCGCCTTCTCGATCACGCGCTCGACGTCGACCGCCGCCGGTGCGCGCTTGCCGATCTTGCGATTCGTCGGATGTCCGATGCAGTCGACGTACGGGTGGTCCATCGCTGCGAGCACGCGGCCGGTCGGATCATGGTCGAAGCGCGAGTGCACCGATGCGACGACCCAGTCGCGCGTCGCAAGCTCGTCGTCCGGGACGTCGAGGGAACCATCGGGACGGATGTTCACCTCGATCCCCTTCAGGATCCTGAACGGAGCGAGTTGCTCGTTCAGCGCGTCGATCTGCACCGCCTGCAGGTGCAGCAGATCACCCCGCAGTCGCTGCGAATGGTCGCAGATCGCGTAGTACAGGTATCCGCGCTCCCGCGCCGCGGCGACCATCGTCTCGAGAGTGTCCTTGCCGTCGGACCAGGTCGTGTGCGTGTGCAGATCACCGCGCAGGTCGCGAAGTTCGACCAGCTTCGGCAGCTCACCGTTCCGCGCAGCCTTCAGCTCGCCGCCGTCCTCCCGGAGCTCGGGCGCGATCCACTCGTACCCGAGGAAGCGGTAGACCTCGGCCTCCGTTGCGAACCGATGCTCCTCCCCCGTCTCGACCTCGGTCACCGCGTACTCGGACACGGAGAGCCCGCGCCGAACAGCATCCTCGCGCAACGCGACGTTGTGGTCCTTCGAGCCGGTGAAATGCTGGAGGAGGTTCCCGTAGCTCTCCGGCGGAACAACCCGGAGATCGAAGCGCAACCCGTCGTGAGACACGACCGTTGCTTTCGTCGTTCCCTTCGCAGCGACCTCGACCACCCACGGGAGCGTGCAGAAGTGGTCGACGAGTGCGGATGCGTCGGTCGCCGTCGCGATGATGTCGAGGTCGCGCACGGTCTCCCGCATCCGCCGCGCCGACCCGGCAAGGCTGACCTCGACCGATGCCGGATGCGCGCGCAGCTCCTCGACTGCGGCCGACAGCCGCGGGAGCGCGGTGCCGAGCAGGCCGCGGCCGCGCTCGGGCGTCTTCGCCGGCCCCTGGGCGAGCGCCGCCGCGA
Organism: uncultured Thermoleophilia bacterium; assembly: GCA_963715115.1. Lineage (GTDB taxonomy): Bacteria > Actinomycetota > Thermoleophilia > Gaiellales > Gaiellaceae > PALSA-600. The sequence goes on along the minus strand of CAVQRE010000014.1, from coordinate 299,254 downwards.
TCTTCGTCTCGGTCCCCGGCCCGATCCCCGCGTGGCCGCGTAGCTGTCCCGAGTCGACCGCTGACCTGAGCCCAGCCACTGTCGTGATCCCGAGCTCCTGCCAGATCCGCCGCGCGGTCTTGGGGCCCAATCCGGGCAGTCGCATGAAGACGGCCACCTCGGGAGGCACCTCCGCCTTCTTCTTCGTCAGCGCGTGCACCTCGCCGTCGTTGACCGCCTCGACGATCTTCCCCTCGATCGTCTTGCCGATCCCCTGGAGCTTCGTCGCCTTGCCTTCGAGCGCGAGCTGGGCCACCGACGCGGACGTCTCGCGAATGCGCAACGCGGCTTTCCGGTAGGCGCCGACCCGGAACGAATCGGCATTCGCGAGCTCCATCAGGTCGGCGAGCAGCTCGAACTGCTCCGCGAGCTCGTCGTTTCGCGGAAGTGGCGCCACTTCCGCGATCATAGGCGGAGCGATACGAGCCACCGTCTGCCTCCCGACGTACAACGAGCTCCCGAACCTCGAGCCCATGGTGCGAGCTCTCGCGCGCGTTCTCCGCGCCGGCGACCGCGTGCTCGTCATCGACGACAGCTCGCCGGACGGGACCGGAGCAGCTGCCGATCGCCTCGCCGAGGAGCTCGAGTTCATCGACGTCCTGCACCGCCAGCAGCGGGAGGGCCTCGGGCCTGCCTACCTGGCCGGGTTTCGCCGGGCCCTAGCCGACGGGGCAGAGCTGGTGCTCGAGCTCGACTGCGACTTCTCGCACGACCCCGGTGACGTGCCGAGACTCATCGCCGCAGCCGAGTCGGGCGCCGACGTCGTGCTCGGGTCGCGGTATGTGCCCGGGGGCTCAGTCGCGAACTGGGGCGTCGTCCGCCGCGCGATCTCGCGTGGCGCCGCCGTGTACACGGCTCTCTTCCTACAGATGGGCGTCCACGATCCGACGGGCGGCTTCAAGTGCTACAGGCGCCGCGTGCTCGAGACGATCGACCTCGATGCGATCGGCTCACAGGGTTACGCGTTCCAGATCGAGACGACGTACCGGGCGAAACGGGCCGGTTTCCGCGTCGTGGAGCTGCCGATCAGGTTCGCAGACCGTGAACGCGGGCGCTCGAAGATGAGCCGTGCAATCGTCGTCGAGGCGATCTGGCGCGTGCCGCTGCTCAGGCTGCGGCTACGGTAGACGCAGTGCGTGCCGTCGACGACGCGACCTTCGATCAGGAGGTCCTCCGCTCCGAGCGGCCGGTGATCGTCGATTTCACGGCACCGTGGTGCGGTCCGTGCCGCGCAATCGCGCCGGCACTCGAGGAGCTCGCACGGGAAGCAGAGGTCGATCTCGTGTCGATCGACATCGAGGAGAACCCGGAGACCGCAGCCCGCTTCGCCGTCCTCTCGCTGCCGACCGTGATCCTGTTCACCGGCGGCGAGCCGCGCGAGACCGTCTACGGAGCACGGCCCAAGAAGCACTTCGCGAAAGCGTTCGCGAGTTACCTCTAGCTGCGAAAATGCTCCCAGCCCTGGAGGTCGAACGGGGTGCCGTGATCGAGGAGCACGACCCCATCGCCCGCCTCGACGCGCCCGATCACAGGCAGACCCCGCGTATCGGGCACGGCCGCCAACAATTCGAAGTCCTCGCCAAAACCGAGGTCGGCGACGGTCGCGCCGGGGGCGAGCGGCACGGTGTCGAGATCGATGACGAGTCTGGCGCCCGAGCGACGCGCGATGTGGCCTGCGTCGACGGCGAGCCCGTCCGACACGTCGATCAGCGCGTGTGCCGACACGGCGAGGCTGCGGCCTTCGTCCAGTCGCAGCGGCGGACGAACGTAGCCACCTGCGCGGAACGCGGCGCCGGCGGCGCCGAGCGGCCCGGTGACGAGGAGCATGTCACCCGGCAGCGCTCCCGCGCGTCCGGGCACACGGTCGCTCTGTCCGGCGGCGGTCACCGAGACGACGACAGCATCTGCCGCCGTCGTGTCGCCGCCGACCACGGGAACTCCGGTTTCGGCGATCCCTTCGTACAGGGAGATCACGTCGGCGACGAGCGTGTCCGGCGGCAGCGCGAGCGAGACGAGCAGACCGAGCGGCGTCGCGCCGGACGCTGCGAGATCGCTGAGATTGACAGCCGCAGCGCGCCAGCCGAGGTCGGACCAGGAGAGCCGGTCGAGCCGGAAGTGGACCCCCTCGACCAGCGCGTCCTGCGTCAGGACGAGCCCGCCGAGCTGCGCGGCGTCGTGCTCGACCCCGACGATGAGCGAGCGTCGCTCGAGCTCGTCGAGCAGGCGGAGCTCACCGAGCTCGGAGAGCCTCGTCAACGGCCTTCCTGAGGAGAGGGTCCGAAGCGGCACGAATCGTCGCCACGCCGGCGGCGCCGGCCGCGATGCACTGACCTGCGTTCGTCGCATCGATGCCGCCGATCGCGACGACGGGCAGCGAGACCGCGCCGCAGATCGAGCGCAGCCCGTCGAGGCCGATCGGAGGCTCCGCGTCGAGCTTGGACGGCGTGTCCCATACCGGACCGGCGCCGAGGTAGTCGGCGTCGGCCGCGAGCGCCTCCTCGATCGTCGAGACCGACAGGCCGAGAAGCAGCCTCGACGACCTTGCCTCATCGGCCCCGGCATCGCCCTGGCCGAGATGCACGCCGTCGGCGGCCAACTCGACGGCTGCGGTGACATCGTCGTTGACGACGAACGTGACTCCGAGCGTCGTCATGCCCCGACCACGACGCACGAGCTCCGCGGTCGACGTGTCCTTGACTCGCAATTGTACGACGGTGGCCCCGGCCGCCACTGCGCGCACAGCCGCGTCGAGATCCTCGACCAGGGCGTGCACTCTCACACGAACCTCGCCCGCTCGTCGAGCGCGTCCGGATCAAGGGCGGCAAGAGCGTCGTAGAGGTTGACGTGGAACGAACCCGGGCCCTTGGCCCCCGGTGCCGCGTTCTCGCCAGCGACCCCGAACGCCGCGAGGGCCTCGGCCGCCGCTTCGAGCGGGTCGTCGGCGCGAACGGCGAGAAACGCACCGGTGATCGCGCTGGACATGCAGCCGGTGCCGGTGATCGACCCGAGCAGCGGGTGGCCGTTCTCGACCGCGACCACTCGCTCGCCGTTCGACACGTGATCGACGCTGCCCGTGACCGAAGCGACGACGCCGAGTGCTGCGCCGGCAGCCCGGGCCACGTCGGCTGCCGATCCGGCGGCGCCGATCGACTCCACGCCGCGCACCTCGGCGTCGACACCTGCCAGGGTTGCCACCTCGCCGGCATTCCCGCGCAGAACGGCCACATCGACCTCGTCGAGGATCCGCTTTGCAGTCTCGGTGCGATACCGAGTCGCGCCCACACCGACCGGATCGAGGACGACCGGAACGCCGCGCGCATTCGCAGCGCGTCCGGCGGTCAGCATCGAATCGACCCACGACGACGACAGCGTGCCGATGTTCAAGACGAGCGCGCCCGCAAGGCCGACCATTTCCTCGACCTCCTCCGGCGCGTGCGCCATCACGGGAAGCGCCCCGATCGCAAGCGTGGCGTTCGCGGTTTCGTTCATCACGACGTAGTTGGTGATCTGATGGACGAGCGGCCGCGTCTCGCGCAGCCGCCGCAGGGACTCGCCGGGATTCATCGTGCTCCTTTCAGGTGGTTGACGTCGACCGGGCCGTCGCCGGAGCCGATCTCGGCGAGCCCGTGACTCACTGCGTCGGACGCGGCGGAAGCGGCACCGCGCGCTGCAGCGCCGAGCGACAGCCCACGCGCGAGCAGCGCCGCGAGCGTTGCGGAGTGCGTGCAGCCTGCGCCGTGGGTTGCACCAGAATCGACCCGCTCGACCGGAATCTCCACGTGCTCGCGGCCGTCGTAGAGATGGTCGACCGGAGACCCGTGCCCGCCGGTGACGATCACCGCGCGCGCGCCGAGCGCGACGATCCGCTCGGCCAGCTGGTCCTTCGCGATCAGAGTCGGGCTGCCCGTCAGTTGCTGGGCCTCGGCGAGGTTCGGCGTGACAACGGTCGCCAACGGGAAGAGCCGGGACACGAGCGCGCCTACCGCGTCGTCTTCGAGCAGCGGCGCACCGGACGACGCGACCATCACGGGATCGACCACGAGAGCGACCCTGCGACCGTCGAGATAGTCGGCGACCGCCTCGATCACCGGCCGCGAGAAGAGCATGCCGGTCTTCGCTGCATCGACCCCGATGTCGGAAAAGACGGCGTCGAGCTGTGCGACGACAAACGGCGCCGGCACCGGATGGACCGCCGTCACGCCGACGGTGTTCTGCGCGGTCAGCGCGACGATCGCACAGGTGCCGAACGCGCCCGCCGCCGCGAACGCCTTCAGGTCGGCCTGCACCCCGGCGCCGCCGCCCGAGTCCGACCCCGCAATCGTCAGCACCTTCGCAATCAAACGCCACTCCCTTCGCCGGTACGAGCCGGATCAGGTTCGACGGGTGTGTTCTCAGCCCAGCAGGGCACCCCGGTAGGGCGAGGCTAGCATCGGGCGGGTGCTCGCCTCACCGGCCTTCGACGGGCTCCTTCAGGGCGAGGAGCTCGCCTACCTCGGGACGGAGCCCGAGCGTGACGCAACGTACGCCGAGGTACCGGACTCCGTCGCGGCGTCCGTCCGCGTCGCGGTCGGCGTCGAGTCGCTGTACTCCCACCAGCGCGCAACCTGGGATGCAGTGGCACACGGCGATCACGTCTGCATCGCGACCGGCACCGCCTCGGGTAAGACCCTGGCCTTCAACCTACCTGTCCTCGACGCCGTCGCACGAGATCCCAAGGTCCGCGCGCTCTACCTCTATCCGACGAAGGCGCTGGCGCAGGATCAGTTCCGCACGCTCACCTCACTCGCACTTCCGGAGCTACGCCCGGCGATCTACGACGGCGATACGCCGCTCGAGCACCGGCGGGACATCCGGCGCACGGCGAACGTCGTTCTCACCAACCCCGACATGGTGCATATCGGCGTCGCACCGAACCACGACCGCTGGGGTGACTTCCTCGCCAACCTCCGGTTCGTCGTCGTCGACGAAGCGCACGTCTACCGGGGCGTCTTCGGTTCACACGTCGCGAACGTCCTCCGGCGGCTGCGGCGACTGGCTCACATCTATGGTGCGAGCCCGCAGGTGGTACTCGCTTCGGCGACGATCGCGAACCCCGGTGAGCTCGGTGCCGCACTGCTTGGCGAGCGAGTCACGGTGCTCGCAAGCGACGGCGCGCCGCACTCCGAACGGACGATCGTGCTCTGGAACCCACCGCTCGTCGACGCGGAGCTCGGTCTACGTGGGTCGGCGCTCGCGGAGGCCGCCAAGCTCCAGGCCACGTTCGTCGAGCACGGCCTGCGCACGCTCACGTTCGCGAAGAGCCGCAAGGCAGCCGAACTGATCCACCGCTTCACCGCCGAGCGCCTCGGCGACGATGGGCGCCTTTCGCCATATCGCGCCGGTTACACGGCTTCGCAGCGACGCGACGATCGAGCGACGGCTCGCGGACGGAGATCTGCTCGGGGTGAGCGCCACGAACGCCCTCGAGCTCGGGATCGACATCGGCCTGCTCGACTGCGTCATCTCGGTCGGATTTCCCGGAACGGTGTCCTCCCTCCGCCAGCAATGGGGTCGAGCCGGCCGACGCGGCAGCGGCCTCGCCGTCCTGATCGCGTCGGAGGATGCGCTCGACCAGTTCTTCATGCGCGACCCGGAGAAGCTCCTCGGTCGCCGAGTCGAGGCGGCGATCCTCGACCACGCCAACCCACGCGTGCTTGCCGGTCACGTTCGCGCGGCGGCATATGAGGCGCCGCTCACGGAGGGCGACGCGGCGGTCCTCGGTCGCAAGGCACTGGAGCTCGCAGCAGTCGATCCCGAGTTGCGCTCCACCCCGGCTGGAGTCGTCTGGGGCGGCCGCGACCATCCCGCAGCCCGTGTCCCGCTCCGCGCAACAGACGCAGACGTCGTTCACCATCGTCGATGCCTCGACCGGGTCGATCCTCGGCCAGGTCGAGCGTTCCCGGGCGTACGGAACGGTGCACGCCGGCGCGATCTACCTCCATCTCGGCGAGTCCTATCTCGTGCGCGAGCTCGATCTCGACGCCCTGCACGCCGTCGTCGAACCGTTCGCCGGCAACTGGTACACACAGACGAAGAAGGAGACGACAACCGCGATCGTGACTGCGCGCCGGAGCGAACAGCGGCTCGGTCTGACGCTTCAGTTCGGTGAGCTGGAGGTGACCGAGCAGGTCGTCGCATACGAGCGGAGGACCGTCGCATCCCAGGAGCGGATCGAGCTCGTCTCGCTCGACCTGCCGCCGACGAGCTTTTCCACCGAAGCGGTGTGGTTCTGCCCGGAGCCGGACCAGCTCGCGGGGCTCGAGGAGATGCCGAGGCTTCTCGGAACGCTCCACGCTGCAGAGCATGCGCTGATCGCACTGCTGCCTCTCTGGGCGATGTGCGACCGCTGGGACATCGGCGGGCTTTCGACGAACATCCACCCCCAGACCCTTCGACCGACCGTCTTCGTCTACGACGGCCATCCGGGCGGCGTCGGCATCACGGAGCGCGGTTACGCAGAGTTCGAAGGCTGGGTCACGGACACAGCGGAGCTCGTCCGCACCTGCCCGTGCTCGGCCGGCTGCCCCTCCTGCGTGCAGAGCCCGAAGTGCGGGAATCTCAACGACATGCTCGACAAGGCCGGCGCGGCGCTCTTTCTCGGACGACTCGAGCGGTCACGATGACCTGTCGATTTGTCACATCCTCGTTCGTCGTGTGAACGAAACCGCCATCGAAGGAGGGGCACGATGAAGTACGCACTCTTGATCCACTCGAACGACGAGCAGTGGGACGAGCGCTCGGAGGACGAGCAGCGGGCGATTCACGGCGAGTACATGGCGATCTCGGAGCTGCCGGGGATGTTCGGCGGCGCCCAGCTCGAGCCCGTGACGGCCGCGACAACCGTCCGGATCGCCGACGGTCGCACACTCGCCACCGACGGCCCCTTCGCTGAGACGAAAGAGGCGCTCGGCGGCTTCTACCTGTTCGAAGCGTCCAACCTCGACGACGCGATCGAGGTCGCCGCGCGCATCCCAGCCGCCCGCTTTGGCGGAGCCGTCGAGGTGCGTCCGATCGTTGAGCGCTGAGCTCCTCGATCAGGTCTTCCGCGACGAGTGGGGACGCGTCGTCGCCTCGCTGATCGGCTTCCTCGGCGACTTCGACCTCGCCGAGGAGGCCGCGCAGGAGGCGTTCGCGATCGCCGCCGAGCGCTGGCCCGGCGGCGGCGCGCCGACGAACCCCGGTGCATGGCTGCTCACGACCGCGCGGAACCGAGCGATCGACCGGATCCGCCGCGACCGGACGCTGGCGACGAAGACGATGCTGCTGGACATCCCCGAGCTCGCGGAGGAGCCGATGGACGACACGCCCATTCCCGATGAGCGGCTCGAGCTGATCTTCACGTGCTGCCATCCGGCGCTCGCTCTCGACGCGCAGGTGGCGCTGACCTTGCGGACGCTCGGCGGGCTGACCACCGACCAGATCGCCCGCGCATTCCTCGTCCCGGAGCCGACGATGGCCCAGCGCCTCGTCCGGGCGAAACGCAAGATCCGGACGGCCGGCGTGCCGTTCCGCGTTCCGCCCGAGCACCTCCTTCCGGACCGCCTCGCCGCTGTGCTGGCGGTCGTCTACCTGATCTTCAACGAGGGCTACGGCAGTGACGGAATGCTCGCGCTCGAGGCGATCCGCCTCGGACGCGCACTCGCCGAACTGATGCCGGACGAACCGGAGGCGCACGGCCTGCTGGCGCTGATGCTGCTGCACGAAGCCCGGCGCCCGGCACGGTTCCGCGACGGCGAGCTCGTCCTGCTGAACGACCAGGACCGGACGCGCTGGAATCGCGTGCAGCTCGATGAAGGCATTGCAGCACTGACGCGGGCGCAGTCGCTCGGCGTCAGCGGCGTCTACGTCCTGCAAGCCGGGATCGCCTCACTGCACACGTTCGTACCGCGCGACTGGCCGGCGATCGCGCGCCTCTACGGCGAGCTGGCCGCGCGTACCGGCTCGCCGGTCGTCGAGCTGAACCGCGCGGTCGCCGTTGCGGAGGTGGCCGGCCCACAGGCGGCGCTCGACCTCGTCGACGGCCTCGACCTCGACTCGTATCAATACCTGCACTCGACCCGCGCCGACCTCCTTCGCCGCCTCGAGCGGCACACCGAAGCGCACGCGGCGTACGAGCGGGCACTCGACCTGGCGACCACCGACCCCGAGCGACGGTTCCTCGAGCGGCGGATCCGGGAGTGCAAGAACGTTCGCTGAAGTCGTATGATCGCCCGGTAGTCGAGGAAGGAGGGCACGCCATGACGATGCGGCTGCCCCGCCCGCGGCACGGGGATCCTCTGCAGACCACGCAGGAGCTGCGCGAGTTGGCGGCAGCGATCCTGCAGGACGACGTACAGACACTCGCACGCACGACCGCATATCTACGTCGGTCATATCGCGTCGTGTTCGTCGGGTACGTGGCGATGATGGTGTTCGGGGTCGCGGCGATCGTGGCTGCATTCGTCAAGGGAATGGCCGCATCGAGCCCCGGGGAAGCTGCCGCTGCAGTCGGGCTCGCAGGGCTGACCGTGGGCATCTTCATCGCGTTCTTCGTCCAACGGCCGTCGGCGGCCCTCGAACGAAACGCGATCTTCATGCCCTGGGTCTCGATCGTCCTCACGACGTTCTGGACGCGGATGCTCTACCTCGACGATCCCGCGACCCTCGACGCCAAGCTCGGCCATGCCGCCCGCGAGGCTTCCGACGAACTGAGCGCGATCGCGCTGCGCTACGCGGCGATCGACGGAAAGGAGCTGACCGTGGCGAAGCAGGCAGCCCGCACGCATCCGGTGAAGCCAACCTGAGGACCACCTACAGCTTCTTGAGCGCCTTGGACAGCGACTGGCGTGTCGTGAGCACGCCTTCGTACAGGTCGCCGTGCTGACGCACACGCTCGAGCACGAGGGCCATCGTGAAGCTCGCAGGATCGAGCGACTCGCCCACCTCGTCCCAGCGAAGCGGCGTCGACACGGGTGCGCCGGGATGAGGCCGCACCGAGTACACGGAGGCGATCGTCTTCCCTTCGCCGTTCTGGTTCGCGTCGACGAGGACGCCGCGACGGCGGGCCTTCGACCACTCGGTCGTGGCGAGGTCGGGATGGGCACGCACGATCGCGCCGGCAACGACCTCGGCGAACCGTCGGGTGTCGGCATACGTCGACCGGCGCTCGATCGGCACCAGCACGTGAAACCCCTTGCCACCGGACGTCTTCGGAAACGAACGCAATCCGAGCGCGTCGAGCAGTGCGCGCAGAACGAGGGCCACTTCCATCGTCTGTGACCACGGCACCTCGGGTGTCGGATCGAGGTCGAAGAGCACGAAGTCCGGCCGGTCGGGCCGATCGACGCGCGAGTACCAGGCGTTCATGTCGATGCAGCCCATGTTCGCCATCCAGAGCAGCGCCAGCTCGTCGTCGACGACCGGGAAGCGCACCACCTTCCCTGGCGAGACTGTCGCGTCGTAGGTCTTGATCCAGTCCGGCATGTGCTTCGGGGCGTCCTTCTGGAAGAACGCCTTGCCGTACGCACCGTCGGGGTAGCGCCGCATCGTGAACGGGCGACCGCGCAGGTGGGGGAGCAAGACGGGAGCGATCGCCTGGTAGTAGCCGAGGAGGTCGCCCTTGGTGATCCCTTCGTCCGGCCAGAACAGCTTGTCGAGATTCGACAGCTGGAGCTGCCGCCGTCCGCGCCGGACGACCTCGCCTTCCAGGCGACTGCTCGGCGACGGCCTCTCCGCGACGACGTCACTCGCATCCTTGTCGTCGCGCAGCCCGACGTACGCCGGATGGCGCAGGTGACCATCGTGGGTCCACTCACCGAACCGCACCTCGGCGACAAGGCGGGGCTCGACCCATTGCACGTCGCTTCGCCGCACGCGCGGAAGCTTCGGGATCTCGGCGAACGGCGCATCGTCGCGATGCAGCGGCTCGAGCAGAGCAAGGAGCTTCCGGATCTCCGCGTCGTCGAACCCGGTGCCGACGTTGCCGACGTAGCGAAGCTCGCTTCCCTCGTGCACTCCGAGCACGAGTGATCCGAAGGTGCCTGCGCGACGCCCCGCTCCCCGCGTGTACCCGGCGACGACGAACTCCTGCTCGCGCTGAACCTTCACCTTGAGCCACTCGCGGGTCCGCCGTCCCGGGAGGTAGCGCGACCCGGGTCGTTTGGCGATGACGCCTTCGAGGCCCTGCTCGGCCGCGGCGTGCAGCAGCGCGTGACCGTCGACGAAATCCTCCGACCAGAGCACGGTCCGGTTCCGCCCATCGAGAAGCGCGCGCAATCTCGCTCTCCGCTCGGTCAGGGGAAGGTCGACGAGCGGGACGCCGTCCGCCTCGAGCAGGTCGAAGACGTAATAGACGAGCGGCCCAGTGCCACGCTGAAGCTCGGAGAAGCTCGCACGACCGGTGGGATCGAGTCGACACACCTCGCCGTCGAGCACCGCGCTCGGCGTCTTCACTGCCCGCGCAACCTGCGCGGCCACCGCCTCGAAACGCTCGGTGAGGTCGTTCCCGTTTCGCGACCGAAGCCGGGTTTCACCGCCGGTCACGTACGCGACGGCGCGATACCCGTCGAACTTCACCTCGAAGAGCCACCCCGGCCCATCCGGAACGTCCTCGGCAGGCGTCGCAAGCATCGGCGCGTACTCGCCGTGGTACGACCCTGCGGCCACCTCGCCCGTGCGTCGGATCATCAGCCAGTTCTCGTCCTTGCCGTCGAGTCGAGCCGGCACGAGTGTCCACTCGCCCGTCAGGCGGTGTCCGTCCAGCCGAACGGTCAGCTGCCCGTTCGGCTTCGCCTCGAGGAGCTCGTACGTGCCCTCGTCCCAGATCTCGACCGAGCCAGCGCCGTACTGACCCTTGGGGATCTCCCCTGCGAACCCTGCATATTCGAGTGGGTGATCCTCGACGTGGACCGCGAGTGCCCGCCCGCCGGGCTCGAGAGGGACGCCTTTCGGCACCGCCCACGACGCGAGCACTCCGGCCCGCTCGAGCCGGAAGTCGTAGTGGAGCCGGCGGGCATCGTGCCGCTGGACGACGAAGATCGGCGCACCGGTCTTCCGTCCGCGACCCGAGAACGGTTCCGGAGTCCGCGCCGGGTCCCGCTTGCGCCGGTACTGGCCCAGGCTCACTCCTGGAACTTTTCCACAGGTGGACGGCCCTACGGGCGCAGTCTCTCACCACCGCGTGTTTCCTCGGTTGAAAACCCTGTGGATCGTGTGGAAAGGCCGAGAGCTCGAACGAGCCGCTAGGCGAAGACGCCCATGCCGCGAAACTTGGCACGCCGGCGGCGGCGCAGCTCCTCGCCGGGGACGTCGTCGAGCTCGGCCAGCACCTCGACAAGGCCGGCCTCGAGCAGTCGTGCAGCGGCGTCATGGTCGAGATGGGCTCCTCCGTCGGGCTCGGGCACGACGGTGTCGATCACACCCAGGTCGAGACAATGCGACGCGTCGGGCTTGAACGCCGCCGCAGCCTTCTTCGCCTGACCGGCATCGCGCCAGAGGATCGCCGCGCAGCCTTCGGGTGTGATCACCGAGTAGATGGCGTTCTCCTGCATCAGCACACGATCCGACACTGCAATCGCCACGGCTCCACCGGATCCGCCCTCGCCGATGATGCACGCCACCGTCGGAACGGTCAGACGCGACATCGCCGCCTGTGACCGCGCAATCGCTCCTCCCTGGCCGTGTTGTTCCGCGGCGACCCCCGGATACGCACCGGGAGTGTCGACGAGCGAGACCAGCGGGAACCCGAATCGTTCGGCGATCTCCATCGCGCGTATGGCCTTCACGTATCCCTCGGGATACGCCATTCCGAACTGGCGGTCGAGCCGCTCCTTCACGTCGCGGCCCTTCTGATGTCCGATCAGCACGATCGTGCGGCCGTCGAGCTTTCCCAGGCCGGTGACGAGCGCGCCATCGTCCGCGCGGCCGCGATCGCCGTGCAGCTCGACCCAGTCGTCGAGGATGCGCGCGACATAGTCGAGCGTGTACGGCCGGTCCTGATGCCGCGCGAGCTCGACCGAGCGCCAGATGGCCTCGTCGCTGGTGTCCATCTGCAGGCGGTCGAGTTGGCGCTGGAGACGCTCCGCCTCACCCGACACCTTCGCGCCACGCAGCAACGGGAGCCGCGAGAGCCCGGACAATCGCTGGCGGAGGTTGATCTCCTGGTCCTCCGACGTCATTCCTGCTCCGGCGCCGGCAAAGCCGGCACCTCCGCTCCTTGTGAGCCTCCGTCGAGCCTACGGCTCATTGCTGCTCCCCCGCGAACAGTCGAAGTAGACGCGTCACGTACGCACGCTGCTCGCTCCGAGGAACGATCGCGTCGACGTGACCGAAACGCAGGTTCTGCTCGGCCAAGCCGAAGTCGTCGGGCAGCTTCTCCTTCGTCGTCTGCTGGACGACACGCGGGCCGGTGAACGCGATCAACGCGCCTGGCTCGGCGATCGTCACGTCGCCGAGCGACGCGAACGAGGCGAGCACCCCGGCGGTCGTCGGATGCGCCATCACCGTGATCAGCGGCAACCGCGCATCGTGCAGATCCTCCACCGCACACACGGTCTTCGGAAGCTGCATCAACGACAGGATCCCTTCTTGCATCCGCGCACCGCCCGACGAGGTCACGGTGAGCATCGGCACGCCGCGTTCGATCGCAGAATCACACGCGCGCGAGAACTTCTCGCCGACGGCGCTCCCCATCGAACCACCCATGAACGAGAAGTCCATGACCGCCAGCTCGACCGGATGGCGATCGATCGACGCCTGCCCGATCACCATCGCCTCACCGAGCCCGGTGTTGAGCTCGGCCTCGGCGAGCCGCTCTACATACGGCCGCAGGTCGAAGAACGTGAGCGGATCGTCCGAGCGGACGTCCGTCGCCTCCTCGACGAACGAGTCGGCGTCGGCATACCACGCGATCCGGGTGCGGGCCGCCATCGGGAAGTGATGGCCGCAGTGCGCGCACACCCAGAGCGACGCATCGAGCTCGTCGTCGCGATAGTGCGAGCCGCACTTCGGGCACGTGTTCGGGTGTTGTTGCTCGGCCGGGGCCGGCGCATTCCTGTGCTCGACCTGGACGTCGATCCTGGCCTCTGACATTGCGCAATGTTAGACGGCTGCCGAAGGAGGGCCGGTTACAGGCCGAGCGCGTGGCCGAGGCGCGCCAGGGCGACCTCGTTCCGCTCCGAGCGGGCAAATCCGGTCAGGCCGGCGCCGATGACCGCCGGCAGCTCGGCCAGCAGCACCTCGAGGCGATCGAGCGGGATGCCGTCGGGCTCCGGCATGAAGACGTCGGCATCAGGGGGATCGATGACGTCGCCGTCGACTGCGACGTACAGACGATCCGGTAGCTCACCGAGCTCCTGACGAACTCCGGCCGCCGCGATGAACTCCACCTCCGGTGGATCGAGGTTGCGCGCTCCGATCAGGGTAACGTCGGCCGGCTGGACGTCGCCGCCGTCGAGCAGCATCCGCAGAGGCATCCCCCAGGTGTTCCCCGACGGTGACGAGGCGGGAGTGTTCAGGTCGCCGTGCGCGTCGAACCAGACGACACCGATGCGGCCGTACCGGCGGGCGAGCTCGCGCACCGCGCCTACGTGCGAACAGCAGCAGCCACCGAGCACGAGCGGGCGCTCGGGGAGCTCACGGCCCATGGCGGCGATCTGTAGCGCGAGCGTGTCCTCCTCGATCGTTGCCGCCTCGGGCCACGGGAGCATCATTCCGGCCGCCTCCTTCATCGCGTCCCCACCCTCACCCCACGCGCGCGGCACGCGGACGAGCCCGGCCGCGAACTCGCGCCCGCACGAATGGCACTGATAGTCGGGCCCGATCGCAACCGCGGTGAGCGTCCGGCAGTCGGGACAACGGGCGCGCAGAGCGCTCACGGTGCGAGCCTCCCGCTTGTGTGACCGGCGCTAGGCAGGGACGAGCTCATCGAGCGTTTCGGGCAGGGCGAGCAGGTCGGCGAGCTCGCGTGTCGGCACGGGACCGTCCGGGATCGCACCCACGCGATTGATCCAGACGCTCCGGAGACCGAGCTCGTTGCACGGCGCGATGTCGTGGAAGAGCGATGCTGCGACGTGCACGTGCCCCTCGCGCGGCGCACGCGTGCGGGCGAAGAACTCGTCCCAATGGCGGTGAGCGGGCTTGTACGAGCCGAGCTCCTGCGCGACGACGACCTCGTCGAATCCCACCCCGATCTGAACCTGCGAGGCAGCGATGAAATCGTCGTCGGTGTTCGACAACACCCCGAGTCGCCAGCCCCGACTTCGCAGCTCCTCGAGCGACCCGCGAACCTCCGAAAACGCGCGCCACGACGGAAGCGATTCGGCCAACCCGTGCTCGGCCCCCTGGGGCGCTCCGAGGGCGCGCATCGCCTCGGTCATGACCTCGCGATAGCTCCGGCTGCCGTCGGCCTCGAGCTCCGATTCGAGCAGGTGATACCGCTCGAGCTGTTCGGCTGCGCGGTCTTCGCCGAAGACGCGGGCCAACTCGGCCCGGACTCCTCCGTCCCAGTCGATCAGCGTGCCGTAGCAGTCGAAGGTCGCCCAGCGGACCACGAACGCAGCTTATGCGGCGAGCGACGGCCGGTACGCCAGGAGCTCCCAGCCGTGCGTGTCGAGCCAATCCTTGGACTCGAGATACTCGCGGCGACGGCGCGCAACGAGCCTCCAGAACGAGGGGCCGTGGTGATGCTCGACGAGGTGGCAGACCTCGTGAACGACGACGTAGTCGAGGACGTCGTGCGGGGCGAGCACGAGCCGCCAGTTGAAGCTCAGCTCGCCCTTCGCCGAGCAGGAGCCCCATCGGCTGCGCTGGTCGCGAAGCGTGATGCGGCTGTAGCTCGTCTCGAGGGCAGTCGCCTCGGACTGCGCGATCAACTCCACGCGGGCGCGTGCCTCTCTGCGTCCCTGCTCCTCGGTCAGCGTCAAGCGGTCGAGCCCGAGCACGGGTTTGGCAGCACGCGCGAGCTGGCGTTCGAGCCACGGCAGGTACCCGGCGATCGCCTCGTCGATCTCCGCCTCAGTCGCACGCGGGCGCACGACGAGTTCGGGCGGCAGGCCGTGATGAACGACGATGCGATGTCCGTGCACACGCTTCGAACGGCGTACGTGCACTTCGACCGCCAGGCCGCCCACGTCGACGACTCGCATCGCCGGACGGTAGGTGTAGCCCCGGACGACAACGCGTCCGGAGGTCCGGCTGTGTCGTTACTCGCCCTCGAAGCGGCGGACGACGATCGACGCGTTGTGGCCGCCGAAGCCGAACGAGTTCGATACGCCGACCCGAAGATCGGGCAGGTCGCGCGCCACGTTGGGAACGTAGTCCAGGTCGCACTCGGGATCGGCGGCGTCGTAGTTGATCGTGGGAGGCGCGACTCCCTCGGTCACCGCGAGCACCGTGAAGACGCCTTCGACGGCGCCGGCCGCGCCGAAGCAGTGGCCGGTCGCGCCCTTTGTCGACGAAACGGCGAGTCGACGTGCGTGCTCCTCACCGAACGCCCGCTTGATCACGCGCGTCTCGGCCGAATCTCCGAGCGGCGTCGACGTCGCGTGCGCGTTGACGTATCCGACGTCCGTCGAGTCGACGCCGGCATCCGCGAGTGCCATCGTTATCGCGCGCGCGGGGCTCACGCCCGTGGGATCCGGCTCGGTCATGTGCAGCGCGTCGGCCGACACGCCGTAGCCGAGCAGCTCCGCCTTGATCGTCGCTCCGCGAGCTCGCGCGTGCTCGAGCTCCTCGAGCACCAGGACTGCGGCAGCCTCACCCATCACGAGCCCGTCTCGATCCCTGTCGAACGGCCTGGACGCCCGAGCCGGATCGTCGTTGCGTCGTGACAGCGCACGCATCGCGTCGAAGCCGGCGATGCCGACCTCGGTGAGCGGAGCCTCGGTCCCACCCGCGAACATGACGTCAGCGCGGCCGACGCGAATCTCGTCCATCGCATCGCCGATCGCCATGTTCGACGCGGCGCACGCGGTGCACTGGCTCATCAGCGGGCCCTTCGTGCCGAGCTCGATCGACACCCAGCCGGCACCCATGTTGGGGATGATCGACGGGATCGAGAACGGGCTCACGCGATCGGGCCCGCGCCGGACCAGGACGTCGTAACACTCCTGGTATGACTTAAGACCGCCGATGCCGGTGGCAATCGACGCGCCGACACGATCCGGCGCGCGGGCGACGTCCACACCCGACTCGGACTCGGCCTGACGCGCGGCCGCGAGGATCATCTGGGCGAAGCGATCCATGCGCCGGGCCGCCTTGCGATCGACGTATATCGTCGGATCGAACTCCTTCAGCTCACACGCGAAGTGGACGTTGTAATCGGCGTGGTCGAATGCCGTGATCTCCGCCGCGCCGGAACGACCGGCGACCAGAGCCGCCCACGACGAGCTCACGTCGTTCCCGAGCGGGCTCACCATGCCCAGCCCGGTGATCACCACCCGTCTCCGGCCGTTGCCGTTCGTCAGTTCCATCACATGCCCAGCCCGCCGTCGACGAGCAATACGTCGCCCGTGATGAACGACGCCTCGTCCGAGGCGAGGAAGCGTACCGCACCGGCTACCTCTTCCGGCTCGGCCACGCGGCCGAGCGGCGTCTGTCCGACCATCGCAGCGGTCGCTTCGTCGGGGAGCACATCGGTGAGCCTCGTCTTCACGTAGCCCGGCGCAACGACATTGGCCCGGATCCCGCGTGACCCGAGCTCACGGGCGAGCGACTTCGTGAAGCCGATGATTCCGGCCTTCGAAGCCGCGTAGTTCGTTTGACCCCAGTTGCCGTGCACGCCGACGATCGAGCTGACGTTGACGATCACCCCACTCCGCTTCTTCATCATCGGCCGGGTAACAGCACGACAGGTGTAGAAGACCGAGCTGAGATTCGTCTCGATCACGGTGTGCCAGTCGTCGTCCGACATGCGCGCCAGCAACCCATCTCGCGTCAAGCCGGCGTTGTTGACAAGCACGTCGACGTCGCCGGCCTCCTCGATCAGGCGCCTGGCGTCATCGGGAGAGGAGACGTCAGCCTGCACGGCCCGCCCTCCGATCTCGTCGGCGAGCGCCTCGGCTTCGTCCTGTCCAGACCGATAGCCGACGACGACCGCCGCACCTGCGCGGGCGAGCTCGTGAGCAACCGCGCGGCCGATACCACGCGACGCGCCCGTGACGAGGGCGAGTCGGCCGGTGAGGGAGGCGAACTCCGAGCTGCTATCCAAGCGACTGCGCGGCGCGGTCGAGCGATCCGAGATCCTTGACCGAGAGCGTGCGCGCCGAGCTGTCGATCCTCTTCAGTAAACCGGACAGGACGTTCCCCGGGCCAACCTCGACGAAGACCGTGACGCCTTGCTCGACGAGCGCGCGTGCGGCCTGGGTGAACCGCACGGGTGCGGTGAGCTGTTCGACGAGAAGCTCGCCGTAGCGCTGGACGTCCTCGATCTTGGCGGTGACGGTCGACATGAACGCAGCGCCGCCGTCCCGCAAATGCACTCGCTCGATCGCCGGGCGCAGCCGGTCGGCCGCGCGCTCGACGAGCGGCGAGTGGAACGCGCCGGAGACGCGGAGCTTGACGGCGCGGCGTGCGCCTTCGCGCTCCGCCTCGACGCATGCTTCGTCAACCGACGACGTCTCGCCCGAGATGACGAGCTGGCCCGGGCAGTTGTAGTTCGCGGGCCAGACACCGGCGATCTTCTTGCAGAGCGCCTCGACCGCTTCGTCGGCCAGGCCGAGGATCGCTGCCATCGAGCCCGGGTGCTGGCGCGCAGCATCGGCCATCGCCTGGCCGCGCTCGGAGACGAGTGCGATCGCCTCGCGCGTCGACAACGCATTGGCCGAACCGAGCGCCGCGAACTCGCCGACCGAGTGCCCGACGACGAAATCGGGGGTGATTCCACGGACCCGCAGCGCCGCATTCAGCGCAAGCGACGTCGCGACGAGGGCCGGCTGTTGGACCTCGGTGTCGACGAGTCGCTCGGCCGGCGTGTCGAAGCACAGCGCCTTCAGGTCGAGCCCGGAGGCCTCGGAGCCCTCGTCGTACACGGCCATCGCCTCCGGGATCGCCTCGGCAACGTCCTTCCCCATGCCGGCCTCGAACGAGCCTTGTCCCGGGAACATGAATGCGATCTTCGTCATGGGGTCGCTCCAGTGGTCTGATGGGTCCAGTCGATCAGGGCGGATCCCCAGGTGAGGCCGGCGCCCATGCCGGTGAGGAGGACCAGTTTGCCGGGTTTAAGCCTCCCGTCGTCGGCGGCGTCGGCCAGCGCCAGGGGAATCGACCCCGAAGAGGTGTTTCCGTAGCGTTCGACGTTCACGACGATCTTCTCCTCGGGGATCGCGAGCTTCCTGGCAGCGTGGTCGATGATGCGGATGTTCGCCTGGTGCGGGACGTATACATCGATGTCCTCCACAGTCTTTCCGCATTCGCGCAAGATTGCCTCTGCGGACGAGACCATGACACGGGTTGCGAACCTGAAGACCTCGCGCCCGTTCATCTTGACGTAGCGCTCCGATTCGTCAAAGTGGCGCGTTCCGCTACCCGGGAGCCACAGATGCATGCCGCCACCGCCGTCGGCTCCGAGCTCGAAGCCGAGGAAGCCGCCGTGATCGACCGGCTCGACGACGACGGCACCCGCGCCGTCTCCGAAGAGTACGAGCGTCGAGCGGTCCTCCCAGTCGAGGATCGAGGACAGGACGTCTCCCCCAACGACCAGCGCCCGGTGCGCAAGGCCGGCCGCGATCATCCCGTGCGCCTGCGCGATCGCGTACACGAACCCGGTGCAGCCGGCGGCGAGATCGTAGGCGGCCGCATCGGGCATCCCGAGCCGGTCCGCGAGGAGCGCCGCCGTCGACGGAAACGCCATGTCAGGGGTCACGGTCGCGACGATCAGGAGGTCGATCGACGCCGGGTCGGCGCCCGCCATCTCGAGCGCCCGGCGGCAGGCGGGCACGGCGAGGTCGGACATCGCAAGCGGCCCATCGGCAAGCCGACGCTCGCGAATGCCGGTGCGGCTGACGATCCACTCGTCGGAGGTGTCGACGAGCTTGGAGAGCTCCTCGTTGGTGACGACGCGGTCGGGAACGCTGCAGCCGAGACCGGTGATCGAGATCGGCCGTCCATTCGTGCGGCCGATCATTCGGCGTCACCCACCGCAAAGGTGAGCGTGCCGCGCACGGCGAGCTGGCCGTCAACCGTCGCTCGGGCGCGGCCACGGCCCACCGGCCCGCGAACCGCCTCGATCTCACATTCGAGCGTAAGCGTGTCGCCGGGCCGAACCACACGTTTGAACCGCACGTCGTCGATGCCCGCGAACAGAGCGAGCTTGCCGCGATTCTCGGGCTGCGACAGCACTGCGACGGCACCACACTGCGCGAGAGCCTCGACCATCTTCACACCCGGCATGATCGGATTGCCGGGAAAATGGCCGGCGCAGTCGATGTCGGTGACGGTCTTCCGCGCGACGACCCGCTCACCCGGAACCAGTTCGAGCACCTCGTCCACGAGCAGCATCGGATCGCGATGCGGCAGGATCGCCTCGATCGCCGCCTTGTCCAGATAGCTCATGCGGCGGTACCCGCGTCGGTTAGACGTTCCCGCAACCCATTTCGTCCCCGGTGGGCGTAGCACTTCGCCGTCCCCACCGGCAGCCCGGTCACCGAAGAGATCTCCTCGAAGCCCAGGTCGAGCGCGTCCTTCAGCGCGACGACGGCGGCCTGAGCAGGCGGCAGCTCGGCGAGGCAGCGGCCGAGCTCCCGGCGCGTCTCGCCGGCGACCAGGGCCCGCACGGGGTCCCCGTCCGAGGCCTCGCGCTCGTCCTCGACGAGCTGCTCCGTCCGGCGCTCCGCCTGCCATCGGGCCTGCGCCACGTCCTTGCACGTGTTCACGACGAGCCGGTGAAACCACGTCGTGAACTGCGACTGGCCGCGATACGAGTGAAGTCGGCGCACGAGCTTGACGAGCGACTCCTGAGCCGCATCGGCCGCGTCCTCGGGGCGCCCGAGCATATGGAGCGCTGTCCGCTCCGCACGCCCGGCATGGCGGGCGCAAAGCGCGTCGAGTGCTCGGCTGTCTCCATCCTTGGCGCGGCGCACGAGAATCGGGTCGGACAGCCTCTCGTAGACGAGCGTGCCGGTCGGCCTGAGGTTGCGCATGATTCGACGCTCGCGGCGGCGCGCGGGTTGCACGCGCCTACTCTAGTGAGGTGACCGACCCGGCCGTCCTCACCCCGGCCGTCGTGCTCCCCGCGTTGCGAGGCACGTTCGGGCTCGAGTACCACCACGCCGAGATCGCACCGACGACACAACGGATGCTGCCGCGAGAAGCGAGGCACGGAGCTGTGGCCTTGGCGGAGCATCAGACCGCAGGCCGCGGGCGGCTGGGGCGGGCGTGGGTCGACGAGCCCGGCCGAGGACTGACTTTCTCGATCGCGCTCTCTCCGCCGCCGCCCGTCGCGCGCTGGCCCGAGCTGACCCTCCTCGCTGCCCGGGCGATCGCCGCAGAGCTCGGGCCACTCTCCACGGTCAAGGATCCGAACGACGTGCTGGTCGGCGGTCGCAAGGTGGCAGGCGTGCTTGCAGAGGCCGGCGAGCGGGTGATCCTCGGAGTCGGCATCAACGTCGGCGCGGCACCCTGGCCCAATGCGGGCTTCGTCGGGGGCAATCGCCTTCACGTGCTCGTCGGCGTGCTCGAGCGCTTCGAGCGAGCGTACGTCGAGTGGGCTAGCCGCTGACCGCCGACGAGACGTTGCCCGCGAAATCCTGCGCCTGCGCGACAACGCTCGCGACCTGGCCGGCGAAGGGGATCCCGAACGTGCCGGCGGGCTCACCGACGACGATGCGCGTCTGCCCGTTCAGCAGCAAGGTCACGGTCGCCGGCTCGCTGAGAGCGAAGATCAGCCGCTTCGTGTCGACGGCGGTCAGCACGGGCGGCGTGACATCGATCGTCACGGGCAGCGTCTGTTGGACGTCGCCGAGAGCATCCGTCACCGTGAACGCCAGCTCGTAGTCGCCCTCGGCGAGCACGGCTCCGTTCGCGCTGCCGTTCCACGTGACCGTCTGGAGCCCAGGTCCGAGCGTGTCCTGGAAAACGGTTGCGACCACCGCGCCGGCGCGGAGCACGTCGACACGTACGGGAACCGCCTGGTCGAGCGTGAAGGTCACCAAAGTCGAGTCGTCCACCCCGTCGCCGTTCGGCGAGAGTGCGAGCGCCGAGGCCAGCAGCCCGGTCAGTGTGCGATCGATGGCGACGTTCACAGCCTTGCGCACCGACAGTCCGACAGCGGTCGCTGTGACGACCAGCCGATAGCGGCCGTCGGGCAACGCTCCGGCAGACCAGGAGAACTCGTTCAACCCCTGGGGACGCTCGGATTCGAGCACGGTCGCAACGGTCGTCCCTGCGGCGTCCTGCAGTTGGGCCGTCACTCGTGCGGTCGAGCCGAGCGTGAACGTGACGTTCGCAGAGCCGCCGGACCCGTCGGATGCAGGCGCGAGGAGAGCAGGCACGCTCGCAAGCCCCCGGAGGCTGAGGACCGGCGGGGGCAGCGTGACGCCGGCGCCGAGCGTTCCCGACGCCGGGCGCAAGCCGGCAGCGGCAATCGTCCAGGTGAAGGGCGCCGCACGGGCGTCGGCAGAGCTCCAGGTCCAGTCGACGACTGAGCCGTGCCCCGCGCCGGAGGCAACCGTGGCACCCGACCGGTCGGTGACGGTGACCGTCCACGGCAGCGTCGAGGACAGCTGCGCACGGAAGCGAACCGGGCCGCCGATCACACCAATCACCTCAGGCCCGTAGAGCTTCGGGAGCCCGGTGACCGCAACACGGCGCGTCAAGTCGGGGAGCAGTGCATATGCGCGCGAGCCGGGACATTCGGTCGGGCCTGTGTCTCGATGGCCCGAGATCGCGCGAAGCGTGACGACGCGACCCGCATGGAACTTGTAATTGCCCCCGGACGTGTACAGGACCCGGGACTGCGGATCGACGTGCGCGACGTCGAGCCGCCAGGCGAGCAGCCTGACGAGCGCGCCTTGCTGCGCCGGTGTCGGAGACGTCGATCCGAGGCTCCCGATCATCGCCACGCCGACCGTGCCGACGTTGAAACCCTGCGCGTGGGCCCCGACGACGTTCTGATCGATCCCGCCACCGCGCCCTTCGTAGACGGTGCCGAACCGATCGACGAGAAAGTTGTAACCGATGTCGTTCCAACCGTTGCCGACTACGTGGTAGAGCTCGATGCCGCGAACGATCGCCGCCGACTGGGCGCGCGTGTAGTCGTTGGTGCCGGCGGTGTGATGCACGATCGCAACGCGAAGCCGCGCGGCGATCACCGGCCGAGCGCGCACGATCTCCTCGTTGGCGTGCCATGCAGAGCGGGAAACGATGGCCGGCGACCCGGCGGAGCTGCTTGTGCGCACCGGCGCAGCGACGACTCGTGACTCGACTTCGTAGCTCCGCAAGCTCCGCACGACACCGTGGGTCCGAAACGCCGCGCCGTCGGAGGCGCCGGTCCAGTCGAGACCGCCGTCGTGCCACGAGCCGGAGCGATCGTCGGCGACGGTGGCGTGCCACGGTCTCCAGGTGCCGGCAAGAGTTCGAGTTCGGTACTCGACCGACCCGGTTCCGATCCAGTGAACGGCGATCATGTTGAACAACCGGCGAGGCGACGGCGACTGGAGGCTCCGGCTCCCGCCTGGAGGGACGTCGGTCACGTGCATCGTCGCCAGGCCGGCAGCGGCAGAAGCCGGAGCGGCGAGCGCGAGCACCATGGCGGTGAGGAACGAGCGCATACGGGAACTCCGTCAGACCGTGCACGACCGCCCGGCCGGGCTCAACCCCGGGAGGGGGCAGGCGAATACAATCCTTACACGCGTGAAACCCCTGCTCGTGCTCGCGTTCGTCGCCGCACTCGCGCTCCCGGCGCACGCGTCAGCTGCGCCGCGCGTCCTCGCCGTCCACTTCACCTCCGACGTCAACCCCGTCACGGCCGACTGGCTGAACTCGGAGCTCGATCACGCCCAGTCGAACGGCTACAGCGCCGTCGTCATCGTCCTCGACACCCCGGGTGGTCTCGAGGACTCGATGCGAAAGATCGTGCAGAAAGAGCTCTCGCTCAAGATCCCCGTCATCGTCTACGTCTCTCCGGAAGGAGCACGCGCCGCATCTGCAGGCGTCTGGATCTCGCAGGCCGCCGACCTCCTGGCAATGGCGCCGGAGACGAACATCGGATCGTCGACGCCCATCCAGGGCAACGGCACGAACATCGGGACCGACCTGCGCCGCAAGGTGATCAACGACGCCGCGGCGTCTTTGCGCGGCCTGGCGAAGTCACACGGTCGCAACGTCGCCTGGGCCGACGCCGCCGTCCGTAAGGCGTCAAACCTGACAGCGGAGGAGGCGCTGGCCAAGAACGTGATCGACGTGATGGCCCCGACACTTCCCGCCTTGTTGAACAAGGTGAACGGCCGCGTCACCGTTCCCCGTCACTTCACGCTCGACACCAAGGACGCCGCGATCACCGACGCGCATCCCGGGGTCTTCACGCGATTCCTGTCGGCGTTGATCGACCCCAACATCATCTCGCTGCTCTTCCTCGCAGGCCTGGCAGGACTCGGCTTCGAGCTGTTCCATCCAGGGGTCGTCATCCCCGGCGCGTTCGGGGCGATCTGCATGGTCTGCGCGCTCTTTGGCCTGGCGATCCTGCCGGTGACCTGGGGCGGGCTTGCGCTCGTGATCCTCGGCGCTGCGCTGCTCGTCGCCGACCTGCACGTGCCGAGCCACGGGGCATTGACGCTCTCAGGCCTAGCAGCGATGGCGCTCGGCTTCGTGGTCCTCTTCAACAAGGCGCCGGCTCCGTACCACACCTCGGAGACGCTGATCGTGACCGTCACAGTGATCATCGGCACGCTCTGGGCGTTCGCGATCTCGAAAGCGCTCGCGATTCGGCGCGCACCGGCGACCGTCGGCCCGGAGCAGATCGTCGGGCTCGAGGGCGTCGCGCGAGACGACGGCTACGTCCTCGTCCAGGGCGAGCTCTGGCGGGCGCACTCCGACGATCGCCTCGCGCCGGGGCAGCGGGTCCGCGTCGACCGCCTCGACGGCCTGACACTCGACGTGCATAGGATCGACGCGTGACCGTCGCGCTCGTCGTCTTCGTCGTCATCGTGTTCTTCGGCGTTCTGTACGCGATCAGCGCGATCAAGGTGTGTCGCGAGTACGAGCGGGGAATCGTCTTTCGGCTCGGACGGCTGGTCACTGAGCCGAGGGGCCCGGGGCTCTTCTTCCTCATTCCGATCGTCGACCGGATGGTGCGCGTCGATCTGCGGACGATCACTCTGAACATCCCTCCGCAAGAGGTCATCACCAAGGACAACGTCCCGGTCCGCGTGAATGCCGTTGCCTACTTCAGGATCGTCGCCCCGAAGGACGCGATCGTCCAGATCGAGAACTTCATGGTCGCGACGTCCCAGATCGCGCAGACGACGCTGCGCTCCGTCCTCGGCCAGCACCAGCTCGACGAGCTGCTCTCCGAGCGCGAGAAGATCAACGCGATCCTGCAGGAGATCATCGACGAACAGACGGCGCCCTGGGGCATCAAGGTCTCGGTCGTCGAGGTGAAGGACGTCGAGATCCCGCAAGGCATGCAACGCGCGATGGCGCGCCAGGCCGAAGCCGAACGCGAACGTCGTGCCAAGGTGATCGCGGCCGAAGGCGAGTTCCAGGCGTCGGAGCGGCTCAAGGATGCGGCGCTCGTGATCGAGGAGCATCCGACCGCGCTGCAACTCCGGTACTTGCAGACGCTGATCGAAATCGGCTCGTCGCCGTCGACGACGATCGTGTTCCCTGCACCGATCGAGCTGCTGAAGCCGTTCCTCGGGCAGGGCGACAAGACGTAGCACGGCGCGTGCCCGACCTGCGCCACGATCCCGCAACGGGACGCTGGGTGGCGATCGCGCCCGAACGGGTCAAGCGTCCCGGCGGAGCCGAGACACCCGCCGTCGACCAGGCAGACGCGTGCCCGTTTTGCGCGGGCCACGAGGACCAGACGCCGCCCGAGACGCTTCGGCTCGGCGACGGGCCGACCGGCTGGGACGTGCGCGTCGTCCCGAACCTGTATCCCGCGCTCGAACGCCAGGAGGTTGTGATTCACGGGCCCGAGCACGTCCACTCCGTGGCACAGCTTCGGGACGCGACGCTTGACCTCGTAGCGGAAGCGTGGCAACGCCGGGCGGTCGAGGGGGGTGGCATCTGCTTCCCCTTGCTCAACGAGGGTCGCGAGGCCGGCGCGTCGCTGCCGCACTCACACTCACAGCTGGCCTGGCTCCCGGCGCCCCCGCCTGCAGCCGTCGCGGAGCGAGATGTGCCGGCCGTGGTGGACGTGATCCGGCTGGACGGCGTCGTCGCAGGCTGCCCTGTCGCAAGCCGGGTCCCCTACGAGCTCCTGATCGCCCCGGCCGACGGCGGCAGCGGCGACTGGCGGTCGTCGTCTCTGCTGGCTCCGGCGCTGCGCCTGCTCGCAGAGCTCGTCCGCAGAATCCAGCGCGTACGGGGCGAAGAGCTCGTGCCGGTCAACGCGTGGCTGCACGACCGCCCACGTTGGCACCTCGAGGTCCTTCCGCGCACGACCAGGCTGGCCGCGCTCGAGCTCGGCGCAGGCGTCTACATCAACCCGGTCGAACCCGAACGAGCCTCACGAGAGCTCGCCGCCGCCGTGACCTGAGCCGTCAGGAGCCGTGCTCGACCAGCGGCCGCTCGCGAAAGCGGCGGGCCGCATCGATCGCCGCACCAAGGTTGAGACCCTTGTCCTTCGCCTGCTTGATCAGCATCACCGTCTCGACAGCCTGCATGTCGTAGATGCGCTGCTTCTTCCCTTTCGTCGGGATCTGCGCCTTGTTCGTCCAGTAGTCGAGTTGCATCTTCGAGATGCCCGCCACCGCGCAGACCTGGCCGAGGTAGAGCTCGATCTTGTCGAGATGCTCCGCCATGTCAACCGGTTCGAGCAGCTCGACATGCTTGCTATACGCCATTGGCGAGCTTCCTTTCCGCCCGATGCCCCCGCCGACCCTGCTTGTCCCTTATACCGCGACCGCTTGCAAAACGGAAGCGGATCACAGGTTCGATCAGTCGGGTGCAGGTACCGGATCGGGCTCTGGCGTGTCTTCGGCGTCTTCGCCGGAATCCACGACCGGGGCCAGCGACGAGACCAATTCGCCGTCGCGAAGCCGCATCACGATCACGCCCTGAGTCGATCGGCCCATCTGCCGGATGCCGTCGACCGGCATCCGGATCACCGTGCCGCCGGTCGAGATCAGCATCACCTGATAGCCCTGCCGGACGACGCGGGCGCCCGCAAGGTGGCCGCGCGCCTCCGTCAACTGCACCGTCTTGACGCCGAGCCCGCCGCGGCCCTTCTTTGGATACTCGGACACGCGTGTGCGTTTTCCGTAGCCGTTCTCCGTGACGACGAGCAAGTCCGCGTCGTCGGCTGCGATCGTGACCGAGATCACCTCGTCGCCGGCGCGCAACCGCATTCCCTGCACTCCGGACGCATCGCGGCCCATCGGCCGGACGTCGCGCTCGGAGAAGCGGATTGCCTGGCCGCCGCGCGACACCATCAGCACGTCGTCGGCGCCCGAGCTGTGGCGCACCCCGATCAGCTCGTCGCCCTCGCGCATCTTGATCGCGATGATCCCGTCCGCGCGGAGCGGAGTGTTGTACGAGGACAGCTCGGTCTTCTTGACGACGCCGTTCTTCGTCGCGAAGAGCAGGTACTTCGCCTCCTCGAACGCGCGTGTCTGGATCACGGCACGCACCGCCTCGCCCTGCCGGAACGGCAGGAGATTGACGATCGCGCGACCCTTCGACTGACGCGACCCCAGCGGCAGCTCGTGCACCTTCAGGCGATAGACCTTGCCGACGCTCGTGAAGAACAGGATGTAGTCGTGCGTCGAGGCGACGAAGAGATGCTCGATGTAATCCTCGTCCTTCAAATCCATCCCCATCACCCCGATGCCGCCGCGGCGCTGCTCGCGATACGCGGTCACGGGTAGGCGCTTGATGTAGCCGGATCGCGTGATCGCGATGACCATGTCCTCTTCGGCGATCAGATCCTCGAGCTCCAGCTCCTCCTCGGCCGCGACGATCTCGGTGCGCCGATCGTCGCTGCGACCGTAGGCGGTCTTCAGCTCGATCAGCTCCTCCTTGATCAACGCGTCGATCTTCGCTTCGTCGCCGAGCAGCTCGCGCAACTCGCCGATGCGCTCCCGCAAGTCGCGATGCTCGTCCTCGACGTGCTTCCGCTCGAGCGCAGTCAGTGCGCGCAGCCGCAGCTCGAGAATCGCCACTGCCTGCCGTTCGCTCAGCTCGAATCGCTCCTGGAGACCGGCACGCGCAGCGTCTGTGTCCGCCGCGGAGCGAATCAGCTGGATGACCGCGTCCAGATTGTCGAGCGCGATCAGCAGGCCCTGCAGAATGTGCGCGCGCTTCTCAGCCTGGCGCAGCTCGTACTTCGACCGCCGCGTCACGATCTCACGCTGGAAGTCGAGGTAGTGATTCAGGATCTCGAGCAGCGACAGTGTGCGCGGCACGCCGTTGACGAGAGCGACGGCGTTGTAGCCGAACGTCGTCTGCAGTGGCGTGTGCTTGAACAGCTTGTTCAGCGCCACCTGCGGGACTGCGTCGCGTTTGAGCTCGATCTGGATGCGCATCCCCGTCCGGTCCGAGTGGTCGGCGAGATCGGAGATCTCCGTCAACACCTTGTCGTTGACGAGGTCGGCGATCTTCGCGATCACCCCGGTGTCCCCGCCCTTCTTCACCCCGAACGGAAGCTCGGTCACGATGATCGCGCTCTTGCCCCCGCGCAGCTCCTCGATGTGGGCGCGCGCGCGCATGACGACGCGGCCACGGCCGGTGCGGTACGCGTCACGAATGCCGGAACGGCCGACGACGATCGCTCCGGTCGGGAAGTCGGGCCCCTTCACGTGCTTCATCAGGTCCTCGACGCTTGCGTCCGGCTTGTCGATCAGCGTCTCGATCGCTGCTGCGACCTCCGCGAGGTTGTGCGGCGGGATGTTCGTCGCCATCCCGACGGCGATGCCGGAGCTGCCGTTGACGAGCAGGTTCGGGAAGCGTGCGGGGAGGACGAGGGGCTCGCGCTTCGACTCGTCGTAGTTCGGCCCGAAGTCGACGGTGTCACTCCCGAGCTCCTCGAGCATCGACTCGGCGAGGCGCGCGAGGCGCGCCTCGGTATACCTCATCGCTGCTGGCGGATCGTCGTCGATCGACCCGAAGTTGCCCTGGCCGTCGACGAGCGGATAGCGCAACGAGAACGGCTGCGCCAGGCGAACCAGCGTGTCGTAAATCGCGCTGTCGCCGTGTGGGTGATGGTTGCCCATCACGTAGCCGACGATGTTGGCCGACTTCACGTACGGGCGGCCGGGGCGGTTGCCGTTCGTCCACATCGAGTAGAGGACGCGGCGGTGCACCGGCTTCAGGCCGTCCCGCACGTCGGGAAGAGCGCGCGACACGATCACGCTCATCGCGTAGTCGAGGAAGCTCGAGCGCATCTCCTGCTCGAGCTCGCGCGGTTCGATCCGGCCCGGGCCTAGCGCCCCCGTCTCGAGCTCAGACACCTAAACGTCCAGGAACTTCACGTCTTTGGCGTTCTGCTCGATGAACTCGCGCCTCGGTTCGACGGCGTCGCCCATCAGCTTCGAGAAAAGCGTGTCGGCCGCCGAGGCATCGTCGACGTCGACGCGAATCAGGAGGCGCTTCGCCGGATCCATCGTGGTCTCCCACAACTGCTCCGGGTTCATCTCGCCAAGACCCTTGAAGCGCGAGATCTGGATCCCCTGCTTCGCCGCGTCGAGGACGCGGGCACGGAGCAGGTCGAACGACTCCGCCGCCTCGATCTCTTTGCCGACCTGAACGGTGAAGGGCGGTGCGCCGAGGGACTCGACGAGCTTGACGTAGGCATCCCGGAGTCGTGCGTAGATCGGCGAGGCGAGCAGTTCAACCGGCACGGTGATGTTGCGGGCGGCGGACGTCTCGGTCTCGACGACGCGAACGCGGAACGTGTCGTCGTTCCCGTCGAGCAGTGTGAGCGCGTACCCGTTCTCGCCGATCGCGTCGATTGCGTCCGGCAGGTCGCCCGGGCTCTCGATCGCATGCTCGACCAGGCGGTGCTGGATCATCAGCTCGGTGGCGGCCGCGCCGAAGTCGGAGCGGAGCCTGGCGTAGTAGCCCTCGTACTGCGCGATGTCCTTCGCAAAGCGGTGCCACTTCGCCTCGGTCAGCTTGACCGTGACACCACCGCGGGCCGTCGCCTCGACCTGCGGGATGCGCTCGCGGGCCAGCAGGTCTTCGAGCTGTGCGTCCTTCTCGAAGTAGAACTCCTGGCTGCCGAGCTTCACGCGGTACAGCGGCGGAACGGCGATGTAGACGTGCCCGCGATCGATCAGATCGGGCATCTGGCGATAGAGGAACGTCAGGATCAGCGTTCGGATGTGCGACCCGTCGACGTCGGCATCCGTCATCACGATCACGCGGTGATAGCGGAGCTTCTCGACGTCGTACTCGTCGCCGATCCCGGTGCCGATCGCCGTGATCATCGCCTGAATCTCGTTGTTCCCGAGAACCTTGTTGATGCGGTTCTTCTCGGAGTTGATGATCTTGCCGCGCAGCGGCAGGATCGCCTGGTAGGTGCGGTCGCGTCCCATCTTGGCCGAGCCGCCGGCGCTGTCGCCCTCGACGATGAAGAGCTCCGCGGCTTCGGGATCCTTGATCGAGCAGTCCGCGAGCTTCCCGGGCAGCGACATGCTCTCGAGCGCGGACTTGCGCCGCGTCAACTCACGCGCCTTTCGGGCCGCCTGACGCGCGCGAGACGCTGCGATCGCCTTGTTGATGATCTGGCGTGCGTCGGTGGGGTTCTCCTCGAAGAACTCCGCGAGCTTCTGGTTGACGGCCTGAGAGACGAGTCCGCTCACCCAGGGGTTGCCGAGCTTGGTCTTCGTCTGCCCCTCGAACTGCGGCTCCGCGAGCTTCACCGAGATCACTGCGGCGAGGCCTTCGCGCACGTCCTCGCCCTCCAGGTTGTCCTCCTTCTCCTTCAGCAGCCCCTTGTCGCGCGCGTACTTGTTCAGCGTCGACGTGAGTGCCGAGCGGAAGCCCGAGAGGTGTGACCCACCCTCGTGCGTGTTGATGTTGTTGGCGAACGAGAACACCGACTCCTGGTACGAGGCATTCCACTGCATCGCCACCTCGACCTCGCCCTGGTCGTTCCCCGTCGAGAAGTAGACGACGTGTCGATGCACGACGTCCTTCGACTCGTTGACATAGCCGACGAAGTCGCGAATTCCGCCCTCGTAGTGGAACTCGACCGGAGCGCCGGCGTCGGCGCGCTCGTCCGTGAAGCGCACGCGAAGCCCACGGGTCAGGAACGCCATCTCGCGAAGCCGCGCGAGCAGCGTGGTCGCGTCGAAGACCGACTCGTCGAAGATCTCGCTATCGGGAAGGAAGCTGATCGTGGTGCCGGTCTGATCGGTCGTCCCGACGGCTACGACGTCCCCCTGCGGAACGCCGCGCGCGTACTCCTGTCGATAGATCTTCCCGTCGCGCTCGACGTCGGCAACCAGCCACTCCGACAGCGCGTTGACGACCGAGACCCCGACGCCGTGGAGGCCACCCGAGACCTTGTAGCCCTCGCCCCCGAACTTGCCGCCTGCGTGCAACTTGGTCAGGACGACGGTCAGCGCAGGAAGCCCCTGCTCCGGGATCAGATCGACCGGGATGCCGCGGCCGCGGTCGCGGACGGTGACCGAGTTGTCCGGGTGGACCGTCACCTCGACCGAGTCGTTGAAGCCCGCCATCGCCTCGTCGACCGCGTTGTCGACGACCTCGTGGACGAGATGGTGGAGCCCCCGGGACCCGGTTGACCCGATGTACATCCCGGGGCGCAGCCGGACGGGCTCGAGG
Organism: uncultured Thermoleophilia bacterium; assembly: GCA_963715115.1. Taxonomy (GTDB): domain Bacteria; phylum Actinomycetota; class Thermoleophilia; order Gaiellales; family Gaiellaceae; genus PALSA-600. The sequence goes on along the minus strand of CAVQRE010000014.1, from coordinate 268,252 downwards.
CCCTCGAGCACGGTGATGTCCTTGGCCGAGTAGTCGGCCGTTGCAGTCGTCTTCGCCATACAGAAGAAAATCCCTGCAAAACACCCGTTTTGCGGGAGGACGTAAGTGTATCAGAACGGGTGGCCGGAACGCCTTCTGGCGAGCGCAAAACTGAGCGCTTTTTGCACCGTTTCACGCAGCTTCTCGTGCGTCATCGACGCGGTCAACTCGCCCGCAGCGCGGGCCTCATCCTCCGTCGGTGCGACCACGTCGAACACGGGCTCCACGGACGGCTCCGGAAGCGGGCCTGGCGCGAAGCGGACGCGCGACCCTCCAAGGCGTTCGCCGATCTCCGCCGCACGCTGGCCGAGCTCGAATGCCCACACCGAGTCAGCGGTCGACACGTGGATCGTCCCGTCGCGAGCGATCCGCGCCGGCCAGGCGAAGCGCGCGATCTCTGCCCCGACCGCGCGGGGCCAACGCTCCACGAGATCGGCCATCCCGGCCTGAGGGCCGAACCGGTCGAGCTCCGACCGCACCTCCTCAGTGAGCCGTTCCAGGCTCCACCTCCACCACCTGGGCCGGCGACGCCGGCAATGCGCTCGCGTTCGTCGCGGTGATCACCGTCTGCCCCCGGTCCCCGAGCAGGCCGGCGAGGATGCGGCGCCGGTCGGGGTCGAGCTCCGAGAGCACGTCGTCGAGTAGCAGAAGCGGCGGCGAGGACAGCAGCCGTGCTTCGGCAAGCAGCAAGGCCAGCACCGCGAGACGCTGTTCGCCCTGCGAGCCGAATTGCCGCAGATCGCGGCTTTCGCTCGCGACGACGACGTCGTGGAGATGCGGCCCGGCGCCCGTCGAGCCTCGCTCCACATCGCGATCGAGCCGCAGCTCAAGCCCCTCACGCGTCGGTGGATCACCGTCGTACCGAAGTGCCGCTTCGGGCAGGCCGAGCTCGTCGGAGTACTCGCGGAATCCGTCCGTCAGCGCGATCAGCGTGGCGCGGCGCTGGTCGACAAGTTCGGCGCCGAGCGTCGCCACCTGCTCCGTCCACGGCTCGAGCGCGGTGCGCCCGGAGAGACCGAGCTGCACGCGGCGAAGTGCCGCGTTGCGCTGCGCAAGCGCCGCGAGATACCCCTGAGGCAGACCCGCCTGCGCGGGTTGGAGGCGGGCGAGCACGCGATCGAAATACGCGCGCCGAACCGACGGGCCGCCCTTCACGACGGCGAGCCGGTCCGGTGTGAACACGAGCGTCGCAACCTCGCGCCGAAGTGCATCGGCCGACGGCAGGCGGGCGCCGTTCAGCCTCGCCTCCTTCGCCTGTCCGGAGCGAAGGATGACCGCGACCTCGATCGGGCGGGAGCCCGCTCGGCCCGTGACACCCACACGCGCGGCCTCCTCTCCGAAGCGGATCAGCTGCGCATCCGTCCGGCTCCGCGGCGAGAAGCCCTGTGTCCCGAGATGGAGCGACTCGAGCAGGTTGGTCTTGCCCACGCCGTTCGGTCCGGTCACGAGGACGACGCCGGAGGCGAGCTCGAGCTCGAGCGACGCGTACGAGCGGTACTGGCGGAGGGAAACCTGCGTAACGACCAGGCGCTGCTCAGCCGGCGAGGCGGATCGGCATGATCAGATAGACGTAGTCGTCGCTCTCGCCCTCGAGCACGGCCGGCCGCAGTGGGCTGATCAGCTTGAACCGCAGTGACTCCGTGTCGATCGACTCGAGGCCGCTTCGGAGGAACTCGGCATTGAAACCGATCTCCAGCGGGTCTCCCGCATACGGCGCTGGAAGCGACTCCCGCGCCTCGCCCACATCCTGCGTGATCGCCGACACCGTGAGCTCGCCGTCGGCGAAGCGGAGCCGTAGCGGCGAGTTTCGCTGCGCCATCAGCGAGACGCGCCGGACGACGTCCAGCAGCTCTTCCCGCGGCAGCGTGAGCTCGTGCTCGAACTGCTCCGGCAGCAGCTGGCGATAGTTCGGGAACTGACCGTCGATGCGCCGCGTCGTGAGCCAGATCCCGTCGGCACCGAAGACGACATGGTTTTCGTAGAGCCCGAGCTGGACCTCGTCCGCGCCGGAGACGATGCGCGCGAGCTCCTGGAGCGCGCGGGCCGGAATGATTGCCTCGAGCTCGGGCAACGGCCCCGCAACGGGGGTTTCCTTGACCGCCAGGCGATACGAGTCCGTGGCCGCCATCACGATCTTCCCGGTCTCGAACCGCACGAGAATGCCGGTGAGGACAGGGCGGCTCTCGTCCCGCGATGCGCTCCGCCCGACCCGCCCCACGGTCTCGACCAGCGCGGCGCCGTCCACGGTGTGCAACGCCAGGGCCTCGATGTCGGGAAGGCGCGGAAAATCCTCCGGCGAGTACGTGTGGAGTCGATACGTGGCCGATCCTGACGTGACGACGACGACCGCCTCGTCCGGGCGGTGTTCGATCGAGACCTCGCTCTCCGGCAGCGACCGTGCGATGTCGAGCAGGAGCCGTCCCGGGACGACGGCCGTGCCCTCGTCCGCGATCCGTGCGTCCATCGTCGCGCGCAGCGAGAGTTCCATGTCCGTGGCGGACAACTGGAGGCGACCGTCGGCGGCCTGGAGCTGGATCCCGCCGAGCACGAGAACCGTCGTCCGCGCCGACACCGCCCGCGAGACGACCCCGAGCTTCGACGCAAGCTCGTCACGGAGGACGGTGATCTGCAGACCTGTGCCCACTACGGTTTCTGAGTCAATCATCTAGAAAGAACCTCGTTGTAGTCATAAGCCCTGTGGGCACCGGGGAAAGCGTGTGCGCATGGTGGTAGAGCGCCATTCTTCCTGTGGGAGCGGACGGGGGAGAAGTCGGTGTCGCCCACAAGAGGCCTGCGTCAGCGCGCCTGGCGGACACGAGCTGTGAGTTCCTGGATGAGGTTGTACACACCTCTGTCCTCACGGATGAGGCGCGCGATCTTGGAGGTTGCATGGATCACTGTCGTGTGGTCGCGACCCCCGAACTCCCGTCCGATCTTCGGAAGAGACGAGTCAGTGAGCTCGCGGGAGAGGTACATCGCGACCTGGCGGGGATAGACGATGTTCTGCGAGCGACGGTCGCCGGTGAGCTCCGCCATCGTCACTCCGAAGCGCTCGCAGACGAGTTCCTGAATCAGTCCGATCGAGATCTGAGCGGCTTCTCCTTGTGGGAAGACGTCCTTCAGCACGTCCTGCGCGAGGTCGACCGACAGCGGCCGGCCCGTCAGCGAGGAGAACGCGACAACTCTTGTCAGCGCGCCCTCCAGCTCGCGGATGTTCGTCGAGACACGAGATGCGATGAACGTGAGCAGCTCAGGATCGCCAATCTCGATCTGGTCACTCTTGACCTTCTTGCGGAGGATTGCGATGCGCGTCTCGAGGTCAGGGGGCTGAATGTCGGTGATCAGGCCCCACTCGAATCGGGACCGCAGTCGTTCCTCGAGCGTTGCGATGTCGCGGGGTGGGCGGTCGCTCGACATGATGATCTGCCGGCCTGCCTCGTAGAGCGAGTTGAAGGTGTGGAAGAACTCCTCCTGAATTCGCTCCTTGTGCTCGAAGAACTGGACGTCGTCGATCAGGAGCACGTCGTACGTGCGGTAGCGCTGTTTGAAGCCCTCGATGCGCTTGTCCCGGAGGCTGTTGATGAAGTCGTTCATGAACGTCTCGGAGGTCACGTACCGGCACGTCAGCCCCCCGCCGTGCTCGGTGACGAAGTTCGACACGGCGTGGAGGAGATGGGTCTTCCCGAGCCCGGTGTGGCCGTAGATGAAGAGTGGGTTGTACGCCTTTGCCGGCGACTCGGCGACCGCCAGCGCCGCAGCGTGGGCGAAGCGGTTCGAAGAGCCGATGACGAACGAATCGAAGGTGTACTTCGGGTTGATTCCAGGTGTCTCGGGACGCGGGAGCGGCTCTACCGGCAGCGGCCGGACCGAAGCCGGCACGACCTGAACGATCGGAGACGGCGGCACTTCGGCGACGCGGAGCGAGACGCGGACTCCGTCGCCTGCCGCATCTCGTACGCCGGCTCGAATCAGGTCGAGGAAGTGGCCCTCGATCCAGTCGCGCACGAACTCGTTGGGGACGGCCAACTCGAATCCATCGGCATCGAGATCGACGTCCGCGACGCCGCCGAACCAGGTCTCGTACGTCGTCTGGTTGAGTGCCTCACGCAGCCGAGCCGAGACGTCGCTCCAGAGGCTCTCCGCCGTCAGCTCGATTTGACCTTCCACCTGCGTTGGGGCTCCTCTCGCACGAGGCTCGGGGTTGGCGAGCATAGCAGCGTCGGTCGGGCCTCTCAATGAGGATTTCTCGCCGTGTCCCTCTCGCCAATCAGCGCGTTTTGCAGCGGTTTTACCGACCTCCACACGACACTCCACAGGTGTGGACAACGGTTCACCGGACCGCCTCACGTCCCGCACTTTCCACGGCTTTTCGCACGCGCTCCGCGTGTGGAAAACCGATCGCGCAGGCGGTCCATGTAGACTGCCCGCTTGTCCGGCCGCCCCTCGACGAAGCGGCCGATTGTCTTCCTCGGAGCTTCGAATTGAAACGGACCTATCAGCCGAACGTGCGCAGGCGGAAGCGGAAGCACGGCTTCCGTGCGCGAATGTCGACGCGCGCCGGTCGTCAGATCCTGAAGCGCCGCCGCTCCAAAGGGCGCGCGCGCCTGTCAGCGTAGAGCGTTCCGTGCAGCGGCGGAACCGCCTCTCTCGCTCGCGCGACTTCGACGCGGTCTATCGCCAGGGCCGCTCTGCGTCCACCCGCTTTTTGACGCTCTACTGGTTCCAGCGAGACGAGTCGCTCGGTGAGCCGCGGCTCGGGTTCGCAGTGCCGAAAGCTGTGGGGAATGCTGTCGTTCGAAACAGGATCAAGCGGCAGCTGCGCGAGATCGTGCGCGAGCGGCTCGACGACCTGCCTCAGTCGAACGACTACGTCCTGGTCGTGCGTCGCGGTCTGCCGGAGGCCGCCGAGACGCACGGCCACGAGTGGCTCGAGGCGCGCGTCGACGAGATTCTCGGGAAGGCTTCGATATGAGGCAGGTGGCGATCCTGCCGATCAGGCTCTATCAGCTCCTGATCTCGCCGTTCGTGCCGGCGAACACCTGCAAGTACCATCCGAGCTGCTCCGAATACGCGGCGCTCGCGATTCGCAAGCACGGCGTCCTCAAGGGATTCGCACTCGCGGCGTGGCGGCTGCTCCGCTGCAACCCATGGTCGCACGGGGGAGTTGACTACCCGTGACGTTCGTGCTCATCGCCGGGATCCTGACGCCGCTCGAGAACGTGATGAAGTCGATCCTCGACTTCTTCCACGCGTCGGTCGGGCTGTCGTGGGCCTGGTCGATCGTCGCCCTGACCGTGCTCGTCCGGATCGCGCTCGTGCCGCTCGCCGTCCGGCAGATCCATTCGATGCAGTCGATGCAGCGGCATGCGCCCGAGATGAAGGCGATTCAGCAGAAGTACAAGGGCGACCGGCAGAAGCTCAACGAGGAGCTGATGAAGTTTTACAAGGAGAACAACATCAACCCGGCCGCCTCGTGCCTGCCGCTGGTGCTGCAGTTCCCGATCTTCATCGCGCTCTACTTCACGCTTCGCCACGAGTCGCACCACATCACGGGCTCGTGGCTCTACATCGTCCCGAACATCTCGGCCAAGGCGACGGCGCACTGGTCGGGATATCTGCTCCTCGCCATCTACGCGGGCTCGCAGGTCGCATCGACCTACTTCATGGGTGCGACGATGGACAAGACGCAGCGGAGGATCATGATGATCCTCCCACTCGTGTTCCTGACCGTCGTTGCGCGTTTCCCGACCGGTCTGATCATCTACTGGATGACGACGAACCTCTGGACGGTCGGCCAGGGCTTGATCACGCGACGATTGGTGCCGAAGACACCAGCCGCTGCCCGTGCACCGGCGAGCGGGCCCCGCAGGAGCTCGCGGACGCCCGCACGCAGTGAACCGGTACCCGCGGTGGAGCCTGCGCCGGCGCCTGCGCCGAGTGCTGCATCGGCGCCGCCGCGACGCGTGCGGCGGAAGAAGAAGGGTGGCGCGCGGCGGTGAGCAGCGAGCTCTCCGTCGAGGCGACGGGCGAGACCGTCGGAGAGGCCAAATGGAAAGCGCTGCGCGACCTCGAGCGACTCGCGCCCGGCCTCGACCGTGCGACCGTGCGGTTTCAGGTCGTCTCGGAGGGAGAACGCGGCCTCCTCGGCGTCGGCTATACGCCGGCCCTGGTGATCGCATCTGCGGATCGCGGGCCCGCGCCCGAGCCGCTCGAGGCGCGCGAGGGGGAGTCGGACCACGCGACCAGGATCCGCGGGCTCGTCGAGCGCGTGATCGGGGCCCTCGGTGTCGTTGCGCGTGTCGATGTCGAGGAGTCCGATGACGAGATCGCGATCGTATGCTCCGGTGGCGACCTCGGCCTGCTGATCGGAAAGCACGGCCACACGATCGACTCGTTGCAGTACCTCGCCAATGTGATCCTGCATCGTTCCGGTGCCGCGAAGCATGTGACGATCGACGCGGCGGGTTACCGCGACCGTCGCCGAGCGACGCTGGAGGCGATCGCGGTGCGGAGCAGCGAACGCGCGACGGGCGGGGAGCGTGTGCTGCTCGAGCCCATGTCGGCCGTCGAGCGGCGGATCGTGCACGAGCGGCTCGCGGACGAGCCCGGTGTCCGCACGGTCAGCGAGGGAGTAGAACCAAATCGGTACGTCGTCGTCGAGCCCGACGCTTGACGCCTGGCTCCGGGCCGTCCTCGAAACGCCCGGGCTGACGGCGCTGCGAGACGCCGGCTCGGCGCGGCGGGTGCTGCTGGACGACTCGCTCTCAGCGTTTGACCTGGTGCGGCGGTTCGACGGCCCGATCGTGGATGTCGGCTCGGGCGGCGGAGCACCAGGGATCCCGCTCGCTCATGCGCTGCCCGACCGCGAGGTCGTGCTGCTCGAGGCCGAACGCCGCAAGTGCGAGTTTCTCGAGCGCTTCGCGCCGCCGAATGCGCGTGTGGTCTGGGGCCGCGCCGAGGAGCAGCCGACCGACTGGGCCGGGGTGACCGTCGCGAAGGCGCTCGCCCAGCCCCCCACCGCCGCGGAGTGGTGCCTCCCGCTCGTGCGTGTGGGCGGAGCGGCGGTTCTCTGGGTCGGCCCGTCGGTCGACGCGAATCACGTCGCGCGAGTGGCAGCCCGTCTTGCAGCAGAGCTCGTGGCGGGCCCACCCGGATTGCTCGTGTTGCAGAAGGTCGCGCCCACACCGTCCGGCTTTCCGCGCCGGGTCGGTGTTGCGCGCAAGCGCCCGCTCTCTTAGGGCTTGGTGCGCATTTCCGGCATCCGGGGTCGCGGCTAGATTGGCCAGGTGCGCGGCAAGGTCTACGCCTTTGCGAATCAGAAAGGCGGCGTCGGCAAGACGACGAGCGCGGTGAACCTCGCCGCCTGCCTTGCGGAGGCGGGCGAACGGGCTGTCGTCGTCGACCTCGACCCTCAGGCGAACGCAACGTCGGGTCTCGGTGTGCGCGCAAACGGCACGTCGACGTACGACCTGCTCGACGGAGCTGCGCTGCAGGACCTCGCGAAGCCGACCCAGTTCGAGAATCTCTTTCTCGTTCCGTCGCGGCCGGAGCTCGCCGGCGCTGCGGTGGAGCTCGCGCGGCGCGACGACGGCGACCGGTTTCTCGCGGCGTCACTCGGCCATGCGGACGGGTTCGACTTCGTGCTGCTCGATTGTCCTCCGTCTCTTGGTCCGCTGACGGTGAACGCGCTTGCAGCGGCGCACCGTGTCGTCGTCCCGGTGCAGACGGAGTACTACGCCCTCGAAGGGCTCGCTCAGCTTGTCCAGTCGATCGAGCTCGTCAAGCGGCGGCTCAACCCCGAGCTCGCGATCGCCGGCGTGCTCCTGACGATGGTGGACGCGCGGACGCGGCTCTCGGCCGAGGTGGAGGCGGAGGTGCGCCGTCACTTCGGCGATCTCGTCTTCGATGCGGTCGTGCCACGCTCGGTTCGTGTCGCCGAGGCGCCGAGCCACGGGCTGCCGGTAACGCACTACGACCGGCGCTCGCGCGGCGCCGAGGCCTACTGGAAGGTGGCGATGGAGCTTGTCCAGCGGAGCTAGCGCGGGCGGCTCGCCCGCCCGCCGCGGCCTCGGCCGCGGGTTCGAGGTCCTGATCGGCGGCGCTACCGAGCTCGCCCACGTACCGGTCGAGCAGATCCATCCGAACGGACGCCAGCCGCGCAAGCGATTCGAGAGCGAGAGCGTCGGCGGCCTCGCCGACTCGATTCGCGCCCAGGGCCTGATCCAGCCTGTCGTTGTCAGGCCCCGCCTCGAGGGCGGGTACGAGCTGATCGCCGGCGAGCGCCGCTGGCGGGCCGCCCGGGAGGCGGGGATCGACTCGGTTCCGGCGATCATTCGCGACGCCGACGACCGGGAAACACTGCTTCTGGGCCTGGTCGAAAACGTTGCGCGTGAGGATCTTTCGCCGGTCGAGGAGGCTCGGGCCTACGCGTTGCTGCTCGACGAGTTCGGGCTCTCGCTCGGCGAGATCGCCGAGCGAGTGGGGAAGGCGAAGCCGACGGTGTCGAACCGCATCCGGCTGCTCGAGCTGCCCGACGACGTGCTCGCGATGGTCAGCCGCCAGGAGCTGACCGAGGGTCACGCTCGTGCCGTGCTTTCGGTGCCCGACCAGGACGGCCGGCGCAGGCTCGCACGTGCGATCGTCCGCGAGGGGATGTCGGTGCGTGCTGCCGAGCGAGCGGCCAGGTGGGCGGGAGCACGGACGAAGGAGCGTCGCGTGGCGAAGGTCGATCCAGCACTCGCCGAGCGCGTCAAGATCGCGTTCCGCCACCTGACCGGCTTCGAGGCGTCGGTCGGGGCATCCGGTCTGCGCGTTGCGCTGGACGGCGAAGTTCAACTCGCGGAGCTTGCCGAAGCGCTCGAACGACTCGACCCGAACGCCTAACGGCGCCAGGCCAGGCCGTCGGCGCGCTGGATGAACAAGCGCGTGACGAGACGCTCGGTACCGGTCGCAACCTGCACCGTGCGGATCTCGAAGAACGATCCACTCGCATTCGTACGCTGCACGGTGAAGGCGAGCAGACCGCCGTCCGGCGACCAGGCGAGTGGTCCCGCAGAGCCCGGGTGGCGCTCGATCACCCGGGTCTTGCCGGCGCGGACGTCCAGCGTCCAGATCGAGACGATCCGACCCGTCTGCTCTTCGAACCCGATTCGCTTGCCGTCGGGAGACCACTCGGGCGAGACGACGTCGTGGCCGAGGAGGAGGCGTTTTCCAGAGCCGTCCGACAGGACCTCGCTCAGTCCGCCGTCGCCTACATAGGCGATCCACTTTCCGTTCGGCGACCAGGTGGGCATGTCGGCGACGTGGACGATCGAGAGGCCGTGGAGGCCCCCTCCATCCGCCCGGACCACCCAGAGCTCGGACGTCTCGTGGCCGTTGTCGACGCGGATGTACGCGATGTGCTGACCGTCGGGCGACCACGTCGGGTTCGTGTAGGTGAGGTATTCGGCGAATCGCGGGACGATGTGTCGGCGGTGCGCGCCGTTCTCGTTCGCGACCCAGACACCGTTCTGTGTGAACGCGAGCCTTCCGTCGCGCGCGTACGCCGGGTAGTCGCCCACGCCGAGCGCATGGCCGCCCGCTCCGTCGGCACCGACGGCGAACACGTACTGCCCCGTCCCGACGGCGATTACTCCGCTTCGGCCTTGCACCGCTTCGGCCCCTGCCGCGCCCGCGCCGGCGACGATCGTGGCGAGAAGGGCGGCGACGACCGCGCAGACGAGGTGGATACGGGCCAGGAATGGGCGATCCTGGATTCGAACCAGGGACCTCCGCCTTATCAGAGCGGCGCTCTAACCAACTGAGCTAATCGCCCGCGCGGCGCCCAGTCTAGCCATCGCATCGCGGTGCGATGGCCTCCAGAGGCGGCGGTAACCTACGTTCCAGGGATGGTCGAGATGACGATCTACGGGGTCTCGTTCGACATCGTGGGGAAGCAGCCGATCGTGCTGCTCAAGACCGCGGACGGGAACCGCTATTCTGCCGATCTGGATCGGACAGCAGGAGGCAGCCGCGATCCTGATGAAGCTGCAGGGCGCAACTACTCCGCGGCCGCTCACGCACGACCTGCTGGTGAACATCCTCTCGGAGCTCGATGTGTCGGTGGTGCGTGTGACCGTGACAGAACTGCGAGAGAGCACGTTCCATGCGTCGATCACCGTCGCCCAGAACGGCACGGAGCTCGAGATCGATTCGCGCTCTTCCGACGCGATCGCCGTTGCCGTTCGGACCGGCGCTCCGATCTTCGCGGACGACGAGGTGATCGAGGAGTCGGCGATCGAGATGGAGGGCGACGAGGTGAACGAAGAGGAGATCGTCGACGAGTTCAAGCGCTTCCTCGACCGCGTCTCGGCCGAGGACTTCGCCGGAGCGGAGGCAGAGGCGGAGGCGGAGGAGCTCGAAGACGAGCAGGACGACGAGGAGAGCGACTCAGGCGTAGATGTCGATCGCGGAGCCGAGCGCGATCTCGCTGTAGACACGCGTTGCGACCCACATCGGAATGCGGACGCAGCCATGCGAGGCAGGGTACGGCGGCACGTCGGGGTAGCCGTGCACGGCGAACCCGCGCAGAAAGTAGTTCGGGTAGTCCAGAGCACCCAGTCGAAGCCGGTCACCTTGCGGTAGACGTGCCACTGCCCGAGCGGGGTGTTGCCGGTTGCGCCGGTCGACACGGCCACGATGAGCGCGACCTCCCCACTCTCGCACGACGAACAGCACCTGTCGCGTCTTGTCGACCTCGATGTGGTTCCCTGGAAAGCGCGCACGAGGTATCCGGGCACGAAGGAGACGCGTCCAGAGCTGGGGTGTCACGGTGCCTGTTCGCGGAAGCCCTTCGACCTTCTGAAACGCGTAGATCGCCTCGACGTCGTCGTCTCCGTAGACGCCGTCGACTTGGACCGCGTAGTGCAGGCCGCGCAGGTGCTCCTCCAGTTGCAGGACGCTTGCTCCGTGCGAGCCCGGCGAAAGCCGCGGGAGAACGATCTCGGCGTGGACGGTGCTGTGGACAGCTGCCCATCCGGGTCTCGCATGCGTCGACACCGTCACGCGGGCAATGTGCGGGGAGTGTGTGTCGACGACCGTCGGGCCTACGACCTTGCCGGCGCTTGCCGGGTGCAGTGTGGCCGTCACGCGCACACGTGAGCCGACGACAGGATCGCCGACCAGCCGAACGACGAGCTTCGGAACCGCGACGATGTGCACCGTCGAGGTGACCCCGTCGGCCCCGGCGACCCAGGGCGCCGTTCCGAGCACACGCACACGGAGCTTTCCATGGACGAAGCGCCGACCCCGTAGGGTCACCGGTAGCCGGGGCGTTACGGCGGCCCGCAGCGTCACCCACGCCGCATAGCGGGCCTTCGCCGGACCGCGCAGCCGAAGGGCGATCGAGAGCACCGTCCCGGCAGGCTCCGGCTCCGGGCCGGCATCGCTCGTCAGGGTCGGCCGGAAGACGCCGGCCCTGTAGACGTGCTCGACCGTCTGACCGGTGCCGGCCGTTCCGTCACCGAAGTTCCACTCGTACGCGGCCGAGGCACACGACGCGGTGAAGCTGACCGTGAGCGGCGCGGCGCCGGTGACACGCGTGGTCGAGACGCCGCAGCCGGCGTGCGCGACCGAGGGCAGCGCGAGGACGGCGAAGGCGGCGAGGGCGACGCGGCGCAAGGCGATTCGAGCTTAGAGGGTGACGGCGACGATGAGCGCGATCAGGTTGAACGTCCCGTGCAGGAGCATTCCCGGCACGACGCTGTCCGTTCGGTCACGAATCCAGGCGAGGATGCAGCCGAACGCGACGATCACCGGCAGCGAGACGATCAAGCCGTGCGCGAGGCCGAAGAACAGCCCGACGATGAAGATCGCCTGCCAGCGGCCGAAGCGGCGCGTCAGCGAGAACCCGAGCCCGCGGTACGTCAGCTCCTCGACGAACGGGATGAAGGTGCAGATGACGACAGCGTTCGCCACGTAGGCCGCGGCGTGGCTCGGCTCCCAGTGGGCGGGCGTCAGGCCCTGCTCGTTCCCGGGGTGCGCCAGAGCCGCGTACAGCTCTTCGAAGAGGTAGATCGCGAACAGCGCGGCTCCGAGGTAGCCGAGCGCGCGCCACGCGGAGCTTGGACGGCGGAGGGCGAGCAGGTCGAAGCGCGGGCGCGCGATCAGAAGGACGAGAGCCAGGATGATGCCGTCCTGCACGACGGCTCCGATTGCCGTGACCCACTCGTAGAGGACCTGAGGATCGGGCTTGCCGCCGACGAATCGATTGACGTAGGCCAGGACGGCGAGCACTCCGACGAGCGCGAACCAGAACGCGAGCCGCAGGTCGTCCTTCGTACGATACGGAAGCACCGTGCTCGACCGCACGTTCACTCCGGCCGAGGCTAACAGTGCCCTCGGCGAGGTGCGCCCGGCAGCGGAGCGTCTCGTTCGACTGCGCGAGCGGCTACGGGAGCTCGAATCGGCGCAGGGACGCCTCGTGATCGCGATCGGCGGGAACGGCGGTGGTCACGCAGCAGGTGATCTCGGCGCGACGCAATCGGAGCTCGTCTCGCTCGCCGGCGCTGCCGCCGCGTGCGTCGACCACCTCGAGGGGCTCGGCGTCGTCGTCAAGGACGCCGATCTCGGGCTGCTCGACTTCCCGGCACTCCGGTCCGGTGTCCCGGTTCTCCTCTGCTGGCACGTCGGCGAGGATGCAGTCGCCTTCTGGCACGGGTACGAGGAGGGGTTCGCAGGCCGGAAACCGATCGACTGGGGCGAAGAAGAAAACTAGTGTCCGAGTTCTGGCAGCACGCTCTGATCGCGGCGGTCGTCATCGTGGCGGCCTGGCTGATCGCGAAGCTCGTCGACCGGCGGATCTCCCGGCGGGATCTGCCGCCGGAGGTCATCACCCGATACCGGGTGATCCGACGCACGCTGTTCGTGACGATCGTTTGCGTCGGCGTGCTCTCGGCACTGCTCGTGATCCCGCAGGTGCGTGCGGTGGCAGGCGCCGTGCTCGCGTCGTCGGCGGTGCTCGCGCTCGTGATCGGGTTCGCGAGTCAGCGCGTGATCGGAAACGCGGTCGCCGGGATCATGATCGCGTTCACACAGCCCCTCCGGCTCGGTGACGAGGTCGAGGTGGACGATGCGAAGGGCGTCGTCGAGGAGATCGGGCTCAACTACACGTGGCTGCGCACGACCGACGACAATCACATCGCGGTTCCGAACGAGAGGCTCGCCTCGCAGACAATCCGCAATTCGACGATTCGAACTCCCGGCGGCTACGTCGAGGTCACGGCCAAGCTGCCGCTCAAGAGCGATTTGCGGCGGTGTGTTGCAATGCCTCTCGGTGGACGAGGACGTCGCAAGGGTGGTCGAGCTCGGGGCGAACGACGTAACGGTCGCTGTCCGTCGTCGCACACCGGCTGGGCGGTTGCCCGGTGACGCCGCCTCCGACCTGCGGGTCGAGATCGCCGAGCGCCTGCACACCGCCGGGATCTTCGCCGGCAGATGGCATGACCCGCCGGAGGCACGACGACCTCGACTTCATCCTCGCTCAGCGCGGGCGAAAGCGGAAGCGCGCCGATCGCACCCGGCGCCGCCGTCGGGCGGGCGTCATCCTCGCGGTGATCGCCGTCGCTCTTGCGGTCGGCGCGGTGACCGTCGGGGTCGGGGCAGGCGTCGCACTGTCGGCGAGCTGTGACCTGAGCACACTGCGCCCGGTCAACATCGGCCAGAACTCCTTCGTCTATGCGAGCGACGGCTCCCTTCTCGGCTCGATTCCCGCCGAGCACAATCGCGAGCCGGTTGCGCTCGGGAGGATGTCCGTCTGGTTGCCCCGGGCGACGGTGGCGATCGAGGACCGCCGCTTCTGGTCCCATGGCGGGGTCGATTACGTCGGCATCGCGCGCGCGGCCTGGACGGACGTGACGGCCGGCAAAGCAGTCGAAGGCGGGTCGACGATCACGCAGCAACTCGTTCGCGGGCTCTACACCGGCCGCGAGAAGACGTTCAGCCGCAAGATCAAGGAGGCATGCCTGGCGATCAAGCTCGCACGCAAGTGGCCGAGGGCGAAGATTCTCGACGAGTACCTCAACACCACGTATTACGGCAACCACGCGTACGGCGTCGAGGCTGCGTCGCAGACGTACTTCTCTCGTCGCGCGAGCCGGCTGACACTGCTCCAGTCGGCGCTCCTCGCGGGGCTGCCGCAGGCGCCGTCCGTCTACGACCCGTTCCACGATCCGAAGGCAGCGCTCGACCGTCGTAACGAGGTTCTGCACGCGATGCTGATCAACCGCGTGATCACGGCGAGGCAGTACCGCAACGCGGTGCGTGCGAAGTCGCTGGGCCTCGAGCCGGGGAACATCTACACGCGGATCAAGCAGCCCTACTTCTTCTCGTACGTCACCGACCAGCTGATCGACGCATACGGCGCCGGGACGGTTCGCGAGGGCGGCCTGAAGGTCTACACGACGATCGACCCCCGTTTGCAGCGCCTCGCGAACAAGGCGATCAAAGACGTCCTTCCCTACCGGACCGACCCGGCGGCGGCAATCGTCTCGGTCGAGCCCGCGACGGGCGCGATTCGCGCGATGACCGCTGTCGTCCGCAATGCGGGGAACCAGTTCAACCTCGCTGCGCAATCGGCGCGCCAGGCGGGCTCGACGTTCAAGACGTTCGTGCTCGCCTCTGCAGTTGAACAGGGCGTCGATCCGAACTCGACGTACTACACCTCTGCGCCGTTCACGTGCAACGTCGGGCCCTGGTGCGATCCGGCGAAGCCGTGGGAGGTACACACCTACGACAACACGTACAACGGAAGCGAGTCCGTCACGCGCGCGACGCTGCAGTCCGACAACACGGTCTACGCGCAACTCACGCTCGACGTCGGGCCACGGTACGTGTGGCAGATGGCACATCGGCTCGGTGTTCAGCTGACGCCGGACAAGCCGGTTGCGTCGATCGGCCTCGGCTCTCTGGCGGTATCGCCGCTCGACATGGCGGCGGCATACGCGACGTTCCCGGCGATGGGCATCTACGCAAAACCGATGGCGATCACGAAGGTCGTCCTCCCGAGCGGGAAGGTCGACACCGCGAGCAAGTGGGGCAGGCCCCACACGAAACGTGCGCTCTCGGAAGGGGTCGCGTGGCAGGTGACCGACGTGCTCCGCCAGAACGCCGAGTACGGGACCGGAGCCGGCTCAGGCGACGGCACCCACCCCAACGCCGGGAAGACCGGCACGACGGAGAATCACGCCGATGCATGGTTCGACGGTTTCACGCGCCAGCTCAGCACCGTTGTCTGGATGGGGTACCAGCAGGGTGAGATCCCGATGACGAACGTCCACGGTGAGGCGGTGGCCGGTGCGACGTTCCCCGTGCCGATCTGGCACGAGTACATGGCGGCAGCCCTCTGGAAGCGCCCCGCAATCGACTTCCTCGCGCCGAACGTGTACCCGACTTTCCGACCGATCACGCACGGTGACTACGGGTACCTGCAGTACGTCAGCCCCCCGGTTTCGACAACGACCGCCCCGACGACGACGACGCAGACGACGACATCGACCACGCCGTCCGTCACCACCAACCCGGCGCCGCCTCCGGCGAGCACGACGCCGACACCGCATTAGAGCGCTCACCGCCGGCTGGCTGACCCTGGCGCTCGTCGCGGCGTGCGTGCTCATTGCGAGGCTCGCGCATGTCGGGACCGTCTTTCTCGTCCTGCTGGCAGCGGCGTTCGTGTGCTACGTCGCCGGCTACTTCCTTCTCCGGCGAGGCGGTCGCTTCGGGCCGGTCTTCGCGATTGCGTGTGCGATTCAACTCGCTCCGCTCGCGGCGCCTCTGCTGCTTTCGACCGACGCGGTGACGTACTGGAGCTACGCGCGGCTACACGACCCGTACCACCAGACGCCGGCCGATGATCCCGTTTCGGCGTCACACGCGGGTGCCGCCTACCTGCATTCGACGTCGGCTTACGGCCCGGCGTTCACTCTCCTGTCGAAACCCGTAGGCCTGACACGGTCGCCGTCCGTCGCCGCGTGGACGTTTCGTGTGACTGCTGCTCTGGCCGTTCTGCTCGCGACGTTCGTCGCCTCCCGCCGTCGGGCGTCGGCGGCGGCGCTCGTCGCCTGGAACCCGATCGTCGCGGTGCACTTCGCCGGCGGTGGTCACAACGACGCCCTGATGGTTGCGCTCGTCGCGGTTGCGCTCGCGCTCGGCGATGCCGGCTCCTCTCGTGGAGCCGGCGTCACCTGGGCGCTCGCCGTGCTCGTGAAATGGGTGCCGTTGCTCCTGTTGCCGCTGCGCGCGCTCGAGGCACGTGCCTCCGGTCGCCGTGTCGATCACGTCGGGTTTGCCATCACCGCACTCGTCACGCTCGGGTTCGCAACCGTTTTCTGGGGCTTCCACTGGCTGCACGCGGTCACCCCACTCGCCCACGACGTGCAACGCCGGACGTCGTACGCGCTCCCGTCGCGGCTGCACCTGCCGACGTGGCCGTTCGTCGTCGCGTATGCCACCGCCTACGGGTGGTTGTTGCTCCAGGCTGCGCGTGGGCGTGCGCGCCTTGGCCTCGCGTGGGCACTGCTCCTGCTCTGTCTCCCGTATCTGATCGTCTGGTACGTCCTGTGGCCGCTCGTCGCCACCGCGTACGACGACGATCGCGCCGCTGTCGTGTTGACGCTTGCCCTCTGTGCGTACCTGCTGCCGCAGACGATCACGTGAGTAGATCCTCGATCAGGCTCCGCCACTGCCGGCCGCGGACGTCTCGCGCAGCACGCTCTGCGAAGACACGCCGGCCGCCTGCGGCGATCGAAACGCGGAGCTCCTCGTCACGTGCGAGGCGGGTGATCGCGGCCGCCAGGTCCCGCGGGTTCTCCGGGGGCACGAGCAGCGCCGACTCGCCGTCGGCGAGGAGCTCACGTGCTGCGTCCGTGTCTGCGGTGATGACAGGTGCTCCGGTCGCGAGAGCACCGAAGACAGCGGGTGCGATCGCGCGCGACTCGCGAAAGGAGCCCAGCACGATCCCGGCGTGTCCGAACGCGAGGCCGTGCGCCTCGGGCTCGAGCTCTCTCCGTCCGATTGTTCGGACGGGCACGTCGGGGGCCAGACCGGCAGCCGCCGCGACGATGTCGCTCGAGGCGTCGGCCTCGTGCAGAGCCGAGAAGGGATAGGTCGGCGTCCACGTCTCGTCGAAGATGTCCTGGTCGGCGCCGAGGAATACCACGGCCGTGTGCTCGGCGCCGAGCGCACGGAGGTAGCCGGCCTCGGCCTCGGTTCCGCAGACGACGAGGTCGGGGAGTCGCAACGCACGCGCGTCCGCGACACGCAGCACGTTGGCTGCTGCTGAATGCGGCCGAAAGCGCCGCCGGACCGAGACGAGCTCGTCCTCGAGCGAGAGCACCGCGTCGAAGACGAGCGGCCGCGAGCCGGCAAGACGCCGGGCCCGTGGCACGTCGAAGTGGCCGGGATACCCGACGACGAGGGCGTCGGCTCCCTTGCGGCCAGGGCTGGAGAGCCGCAGCTCGGCGAGCATCACGTCCAGTGCCCCTCGCAGCCCGCCGCGGCCGAGTTGCGTCTGCCGTTCGACGACGTCGACATCGGCGTCGCGAAGGGCGGCAATCGCATTCACGTTGCGCGGATGCTCGCGGTCGTACGTCCCGAAGTAGAGGATCTTCATGACAATGCCGCCAACGTCCGCGGGATTATCGTGATCGGTGGTGAGCTCGCTGCTCGACATCGGTGAAGCGCAGGCGCTCGTGCTCGCGCGCGTGCAACCGCTCGAGCACGAGGCCGTTCCGCTCTCGGCTGCGTCGGGCCGGGTGCTCGCTCGGTCGGTCGAGGCGCCCGTCGATCTGCCGCCGTTCGACAGCTCGGCGATGGACGGGTTCGCGGTGCGCGCCGCCGACACGCCCGGCCGCCTGGCCGTGGTTGCGCCGTCTGCCGCCGGCCGGCCGTCAGCGCACCGCGTGCACGCAGGCGAAGCAGCCCCGATTGCGACTGGAGCAGTCGTGCCCGATGGCGCGGATTCGGTGATACCGGTCGAGCAAACGCAGACGAACGGCAGCGCGGTATTCGTCGACCGCGTTGCCGTCGGTGACAACATCCGGCCCCGGGGTGGCGACATCGGGGCCGGAGATGTCGTCGCCGCGGCCGGAACGCGGCTCACGCCCTGGTCGATCGGCGCACTCGCCGCGGTCGGGCTGGCCGCCGTCGTGTGCGGACGACGTCCGCGGGTGGCGCTGCTTGCAACCGGCACGGAGCTCCGGGCGCCGGGCGAGCAACTCGGGCCGGGCGAGATCTACGAGGCCAACTCGCTGCTTCTCGGCGCACAGCTCATCGGGGCCGGCGCCGAGGTGGAGCGGCTCGACCCGGTGACGGACGACGAGCCGGCGACCCACCGCGCGCTCGAGCTGGGGCTCGCCCGGGACGTGCTGGTGACTTCAGGTGGCGTATCGGTCGGTCGCCACGATCTCGTTCGCGGCACGCTGGCGTCGCTCGGTGTCGAGGAGGTCTTCTGGCGTGTCGCGGTGCGTCCGGGCAAGCCCGTCGTGTTCGGCACCCGTGGCGCGACGCTCGTGTTCGGCCTGCCCGGCAACCCGGTCTCGTCGCTAGTCGGCTTCGAGCTCTTCGTCGGCCCGGCACTGCTTGCGATGCAGGGTGCAGCCGATCCCGGGCCGCACTGGCAGCCCGGCCGGCTCGCCGTGAGTCTGCGCCGTGACCGGGACCACGATCACCTCGTCCGCGCACGGCGGAGTGTGGACGGCGGCGTCGTGTCGCTCCAGCCGGTGGACGGCGACGAGTCGCACATGATTGCGCGCGCCGCTCGCGCAGACGCGCTCGTGCTCGTGACCCGGGGAGAAGGGGAGCTCGCAGCGGGCGCTGCTGTCAGCTACCTCGCGGGGTAGCACGTGTCCGGGCTGCGCCCGAGATGTGGCGAATGAGGCTCCGCACCGGGCCGCGGGCCGGTCGCTCGCCTGCGCGCGGGTAGGGGGCATAGCGGCCGGCGGCGACGACCGCGAGCTGCGCGGCGCACGTGGTGCCGAGAAGCGCGATCGCAAATGCGATCGGCTTCACGTAGCGAAGCGCGACGAGCTCGAGGAGGTACCACGGTGCGTCGAGCCCAAGCCCGAAGCGAAGGGCGAGCGACAGGAGCGGAAGCAGCGGCCCGATGAGGCCGACGCCGAAGACCACACCGCGACGAAGCGCGCTTCGGGTGCGGACCTGCGGTAGCCACAGCCATGCGTGAAGGGCGGGGAGCAAGAACAGGAGCGCGTACGGGTTTGTTGCCAACACGAGCAACGCAACGGCTCCGCAGCCGATCAGACCGGCGACGCTTCCCGCGAGATCCTCTTCGAGTGACACGGGCCGGCGTGGCACCAGCCGCTGCCGGCAGACGAGCCAGATAGCGACAAGCAGCGCAGCGAGCAGGACCAGAGGCAACACGGCCCAGTCTCCGGCTGCCGGGGTCGCCGGGTTGGGCGGCCGTGCAGGGCCGCGCGGCCAGGCGCCGGCGAGGCCGAAGGCGGCGAAGGCGACCCCTGCGAAGAGCCAGAACGCGAGCCGGCTCGCAAGGCTCCGAAACGCCGGGCCGATCGCAACGTGCCGCCGCCGTATGCGCGCGAAGAGGTCGACGACGACCACGAGGAACGGGATGAGGAGCGAGATCAGCAGGAGCTCGATCGCCCACCCGCGGACGGCGCGTCCGCCGACCCACAGCAGGCCGGGCGTGCCGCGACCGAGCTCGAGGCCCTGGTCGAGCGAGCCGACGAGCTCCTGGGCAGCTCGCCCAAGCGCCGTCAGGTGCGCGAGGTCGAGATCTTTCGGGCGATCGGTGAACGCTTCGGGCGGTCGCTCGCCGCCCGTTGTCACGGTCACCGCGGGAATGCCACGGGCGACGAACGGGCCCTGTTCGCCGAGCGTGAACGGAAAGCCGAGATCGATCAACTGTGCAAGCACGTTCGGCCGGCTGGCCGACTGCCCGCCCTGTTCGGCGATTCGTTCTGCGGCGGTCGCGGCGAGCAGTGCTGCGGCGGAGTGCGGCCGGTCGCCGGAGAGGAGCAGGCGGGGCGCGCCACGGCCGGCGATGGCGGTGAGGTTGACGACTCCGTCGACGTGAAACGGCAGATGCGCGGCAAACCGCGCAGCGCCGAGACCGCCAGCCGCCCCGCCGTCGGTCGAGAGGAAGACGAGGGTGTGGACAGGACGAACGGCGGCAGCGCCCGCAGCCCCGGTCGCCGCAAACCCGCGCGCGAGCTCCACGAGTGCCGCTGTGCCGCTCGCGTTGTCGTTCGCGCCTGGGCCGACGCCGGTGTCATCGCGGTGTGCCATGACGACGATCGCGTCACGCGACTGACCCGCCACGACGGCCCAGACGTTCTCGAGCCTCGTGCTGCTGCCCCCCGGAATCCGCTCGTTCCAGGTGTCCGACGAGACGGGTAGTCCGAAGCCGCGGAGCTGGTCGTGCACCCAGACCGCCGCGCCGAGCGCACCGGCGCTGCCGGGGGAGCGGTCCGGGTAGCTCATCGAGAGCTCGCTCGCGAGCGCCTGCGCACCGGGGCCGTCGAAGTTCGGCGGCAGAGCCGGGGCTGCCAGGACGCCCGTTCGCGAGCTCGCGAACGCGACCAGCAGCAGGGGCAGGACGGCGACGATGAACGACGCGCGGTACAGGCGGCCGTTGACCGGCCGCTCGACCGACCCTCGGCGTGCCCGCCGGCGGGGCGCCGGAATTCGGGTCGGTCTCATACGCAGGGCTATAGTAGGAGCGCGACCGTCCGAAGCGGTCTCGCTCGCGCGCCCGGCAGGCGCTGCAGCCGATGCCCGACTCGTCACCCACGATCCTGCTCGTCGACGACGAGGATGCGGTGCGCACGGTGCTTGCGTTCCCTCTCGAGCGGGACGGCTATCAGGTCGTACAGGCAGCCGACGGTGAGGAGGCGCTCGAGAAGTTCGACGCCCAACCGGTCGACCTCGTCGTCCTCGACATCATGCTGCCCCGTCTCGACGGGCTCGAGGTCTGCAAGCGACTCCGCGCGAAGAGCACCGTGCCGATCATCATGCTCACCGCACGCGACGACGAGCTCGACAAGGTGATCGGGCTGGAGCTCGGCGCCGACGACTACATCACGAAGCCCTTCTCGATCCGTGAGTTCCGTTCTCGTGTCCGCGCTCTGCTTCGGCGCGCACGTGCGCCGCACCCGGCAGATGATGCCGGTGAGGAGCGGATCGAGCACGACGGCCTCCTGATCGACGTTCCGCGGCGGGCGGTCGAGATGCGGGGCGAACCGGTGCAGCTGACCTACGTCGAGTTCGAGCTGTTGCGGGCGCTCGCGGCCCAGCCGGGGCGCGTCTTCAGCCGCCGGATGCTGCTCGAGGCCCTCTGGAAGAGCGCTGACTACCGCGACCCGCGGACGATCGATGTCCACGTCCGCCACCTGCGAGAGAAGCTGGAGGCCGAGCCCCGGACGCCGGAGTACATCCTGACCGTCCGCGGCGTCGGCTACCGCTTCCGCGATCGATGAGCCGTAGGCTCGACGGAGGCGACCCAAGAGCGCAGGCCCCGGCTCGGCCGGTGCCGGAGCTGGCATGAGCATGCTCCGCGGCGTCGGCGGCAGGCTTGCGCTGGCGCTCCTGGTGGTGGTCGCCGGCGTGCTCGGGATCGTCTACCTGATCGTTGTTCCCTCGTATCAGCGGTCGCTCCAAAACAGCGAGCTCCGGAGCCTCGAAACCTCGATCCGAACGGTCGCGATCCCGAATTACCCCGCCGACCAGGTCGAGTATGCGAAACAGGCGTTCGCCGACAAATGGGCGCCCGCGGTCAATGCCCGGATCGTCGTCTTCGACCTCCAGAACGCCGTGCCGCTGAACCTGCAACCGGTCGCCGACTCCGCGGACGAGTCGAATTCGAGCGACGTCGAGAACGATCCGATCGCCACCGAGGCGATCGACCGCAAGACGCTCTCGCGCGGCACGGTCGAGCGGGGCGGGCAGCGGTACGCCGAGGCCGCGTATCCGATCAACGGGTCGGTCGTCCTGCTTTCGGCGCCGCTCCACGACCAGCTGCGGACGGTCGCGGTCGTCCGGCGACGTGTCCTGATCGCCGGCGCGGTCGCGTTCGGCTTCGCGCTGCTGCTCGGCTACGCCGGAGCGGCGCGGCTCGCCAGCCGGATCCGGCGGCTCGAGGCGGCTGCCGAGCGGATTGCCGCCGGCAACTTCGCCGAGCCGGTCGTGGATGCGAGCACTGACGAGCTCGGGCAGCTGGCGCGCGCCTTCGAGCGCATGCGACTGCGCCTCTCCCAGCTCGACCGCGCCCGGGGGGAGTTCATCGCGAACGCGTCCCACGAGCTCCGCACGCCCCTGTTCTCACTGGGAGCGTTCCTCGAGCTGCTCGACGACGACACACTCGACGAGGCCACGCGCGAGGAGTTTCTCGCCCAGATGCGCCAGCAGGTCGACCGGCTCGGGCGGCTTGCGACCGATCTGCTCGATCTCTCACGGCTCGACGCCGGGCGACTCGCAGTCGGTCGTGACCAGGTCGATCTCTCCGAACTGGTCGCCGACGTCGTGCGTGAGCTCGAACCCCGCGCGGTCGCGCTCGGCCAGACGCTCGAGCGGGTCGCCGGGGGCACCGTCCTCGCCCAGGGAGATCCTGCGCGGATCGTGCAGATCGGGCGGATCCTGGTCGAGAACGCGTTGTTGCACGCGCCTGCCGGGAGCACCATCCGGGTTTCGACCGCGCGGGACGGTGGCCGCGCGCTTGTGACGGTCGCCGACGACGGCCCCGGGATCCCGCGCGACGCGCGGCAGCAGGTCTTCGAGCGCTTCTACCGGCTCGACGGCACCCGGGCCTCCGGGAGCGGCCTCGGGCTTGCAATCGCTCGTGAGCTCGCCGAGCTGATGGGCGGGCGGCTCGAGCTCGACGCCCAGGATGGCTGGACCTTCTTCACGCTTGTCCTGGCTGCCGAGGCCCAGGATCGTGAGCCCGCACCGATCCGGATCTAGCCGTCGTTTCGACGTGGAAACGGGGGCTCCCGAGTACAGTGACTAGGTTGCGCCCGGGTCTGCTCGCCGCCGTTTCGCTCATCGCCGCGGTCATCGGGGCTGCCCTCGTGCTCGTCGTGGCCAGGGCCGGAGGGTGGCTGCACCGCGGTTCGAACACGACCACGGTCGTCCAGGTCGGGAGCGGCGCCGGTACCGCGGCACCCGTGGTCGTCGCGAAGCCGCTGACGGGGAACGGCTTCGAGCCGGCGCAGATCTACCGCGCGCGGTCGGCCGGTGTGGTGACCCTCTACAGCACGTTTGGCGCCGCGGGCTCGGCGGCTGCGAGTGCCGGCCTCGGCTCGGGCTTCGTCGTCGGGCGTGACGGCACGATCCTGACGAGCGCGCACGTCATCACCACGGCGGGTCACGGACAGTCGGGGCCGGTTGCGCCCGCGCGCACGATCTACGTGGGCTTCGCCGACGGCGACCGCGTCCAGGCCAGGCTCGTCGGATACGACCTGTTCGACGACGTCGGCGTCGTGCGCGTCGATCCGGCCGCGCACCCCGTCTCCCCGGTACCGCTCGGCAATTCGAGCCGGGTCGTCGTCGGCGAGCCCGTCGCCGTGATCGGCAGTCCGTTCGGGAACCCGGATTCGCTCTCCGTGGGCGTCGTCTCCGCGATCAAGCGCTCGATCCCCTCGATCACGACCAACTACGACCTGGTGGACGCGATCCAGACGGATGCGCCGATCAACCACGGCAACTCCGGTGGGCCGCTCTTCGATGCCCGAGGGCGGGTGGTCGGGATCAACGCGCAGATCCGGTCGACGGGGAGCTCGTCGGGTTTCGAGGGCGTCGGCTTCGCAGTCCCGATCGACTCGGCGAAGCGGTCGCTGCGGCAGCTCGTGCGCGGCGGCAAGGTGAGCTACGCCTATGTCGGCATCACGACGGAGGATCTCACCCCCTCGATCGCGAAGAAGTTCGGTTACGCGGCGAAACGAGGCGCGCTGATCGACTCGTTTGCGGCCGGGGACGCTGCCGGCGAGCGCGCCGGCCTCAGGGCGGCGACCCGGCTGGTCGTGTTCGACGGGGAGACTGTGCGCGTCGGTGGCGACGCGATCGTCGCGATCGACGGTATCCCGGTCCGGAGCGCCGAGGACGTCGTCCGCATCGTCGCAGACCGCCTCGAGCCGGGCGAAACGGCCGCCTTCAGGGTCGCGCGCGGCCACCGGCTGCTAACGGTGCCGGTCAAGTTGGACGTACGGCCGATGTCGACGGGTTAGGGCAGGCAGCAGGAGTCGCACTCGCCGCGGCGAAGGACGGCGTGAGAAACCGGCAGAATCCCCGAGGTTTGCTCTCCCGGTGCGACAGGGAAAGGTGCCGCAGGTATGCGCGCGTTCGACGACGATCGGGTCCGGACGGTTCGATTGACGATTCCGGCGAAGGCGGAGTTCATCGGGCTCGGCCGGCTCGCCCTGAGCGGGCTCGTTCGGCTCCACGCCGAACCGCTGCCCGACGAGGTGGTCGCCGACCTCAAGCTCGCTCTGACCGAGGCGTGCACGAACGCCGTGAGGCATGCGTACGACGGCGGAGAGGGGATGGTGGAGATCGCCTACGAGCTCTACCCGGACCGGCTCGTCGTCGAGATCGCGGACGACGGAGAAGGGTTCGACCTCGACCCCACGGCCGCTTCCGCCGGCGACGACGAGCTCGTCGAGGGCGGACTCGGCATCGCGATCATCCGGGCGCTCGCCGACGAGCTCGTGATCTCGGGGCGTGAGCAGGGAGGCTCGACGCTGCGCTTCGTCAAGCGCCTGCCGGTGCCGGCGGGACATTAGGTTTGCTCCAGCTGGTGAATGCGGGACGCAAGTCGCTTGCGGACTACGCCACGCTCGTCTCACGCGGTCTGATGGACGAGGTGCGCCGACTCGCCGAGCCGCTCGCGGGGAAGCGGGTCGTCCACCTGTCGGCCACGCCGTTCGGCGGCGGGGTCGCGGAGATCCTCTACACGCTCGTCCCGCTGATGGCGGATGCAGGCCTCGACGTCGAGTGGCGCGTGATGCAGGGCGCGGACGAGTTCTTCCGGGTCACGAAGACGATTCACAACGCGTTGCAGGGCGATCCGCAGGGGCTCGACGCCGACGATCTCGCGGTCTTCGCCCGCTACAACGAGGACACGGCGGCGGCGCTCGGCGCGGACGAATACGACTTCGTCGTCGTTCACGATCCGCAGCCAGCTGCGACGATCGATTCCTATCCCGATCGTCGTGCCAAGTGGATCTGGCGCGGTCACATCGATTTCTCGACGCCCAATGCGAGCGTGTTCGGCGTTCTCCTTCCATCGATCCGGCAGTACGACGCCGCCGTCTTCCACCTGCACGAGTACGTGCCGAACAACGGCCGGCTCCCGCGCGTTGCGATCTGGCCGCCGGCAATCGATCCGCTGCAACCCAAGAACATGGCGCTGGCCGCCGAGGATGCGGCGTACATCGTCGACCAGTTCGGCATCGACGTCGAGCGTCCGCTGCTGACTCAGGTCTCGCGCTTCGATCCGTGGAAGGATCCGCTCGGAGTGATCGACGCCTACCGGCTCGTGAAGCAACGACATCCGGAGGTGCAGCTCGCGCTGGTCGGCTCCATGGCGCACGACGATCCGGAGGGGTGGGAGTACTACCAGCGCACCGTCGCGCACGCGGACGGCGACTCCGACGTCCACATCCTCAGCAACCTGAACAACGTCGGCGCCGTCGAGATCAACGCGTTCCAGGTGCACTCCGACGTCGTGGTCCAGAAGTCGACGCGCGAGGGCTTCGGACTGACCGTGACCGAGGCGCTGTGGAAGAGCAGGCCGACCGTCGCGGGCCGCGTGGGCGGGATCGTGTCGCAGATCGCCGACGGGGACACAGGCTGGCTCGTCGACTCCCCCGACGACTGCGCCGGCGCCTGCACGGCGATCCTCTCCGATCCCGCCGCCGGTCGTGCGCGCGCGCTTCGGGGCAAGGAAGGGGTCCGGCGCCGGTTCCTGACGCCTCGCCTCCTGCGCGACTGGCTCGTGCTTTTCAACCTGCTCGCCGGCAACGACACGGGCGCCAGCGAGATCACGCTCGTGTGAAGCGTCGTCCCCTGATCGTCGTCTCGAATCGCGGCCCGATCTCCTTCGGGCGCGACGAGAACGGCACCCGCGTCGCACGCCGGGGTGCCGGCGGCCTCGCGACGGCTCTGCGTGGGCTGATCGCGCGGCAGGAAGTGACGTGGATTGCGAGCGCTATCACCGACGAGGATCGCGCGGTCGCCGGCGAGTCCGGCGGCGTCATCACGGAAGACGCGGGGGCGGCACCCTGCCGGCTACGGTTGCTCGATCTCGACCCCGGCACCTATGACGGCTACTACAACGTCGTCGCCAATCCGCTGCTGTGGTTCGTGCAGCATTCGCTCTACGGCCTGGGCGAGCAGCCGGTGCTCGACGAGAGGTTCGCCCGGGCATGGCTGGCTTATGCCGAAGCGAATAACCTCTTTGCCCAGGCGGTCGTTGCCGAGTTGGACAACACCCCCGGGTCTGCAGTGTTCTTCCACGACTATCACCTCTACCTCGCGCCGCGGCTGGTTCGCGATGCGCGACCCGATGCATTGCTCGCCCACTTCGTGCACATCCCCTGGCCCCAGTCGGATGGTTGGACGGTTCTCCCGGACGCTGAGCGCCGAGCCGTGCACGACGGCCTCCTCGCCAACGATCTCGTCGGTTTCCACACGCGCCGGTGGCGGCGGAACTTTGTTGCGAGCGCCGCCGACGTGCTCGGTGCCGAGTGCGATCACGACGGCCGCGTCGTCCATCGTGGACGCCTGACGACCGTCACGAGCCGGCCGATCTCGGTCGATTGCGCCGAGTTCGACGCCCTCGCGGTAAGCCACGCCGTGGTCGACGCAGAGGCCCGGATCGGTCGTTCCCGACGCGAGCAGCTCGTTGTGCGCGTCGATCGCACCGATCCGTCGAAAAACATCGTGCGCGGATTCACTGCGTTCGGGCTGTTGCTCGACCGGCACCCGGAATGGCATGGGCGGGTGTCGATGCTCGCACTGCTCGACCCGTCACGCCTGGACGTGCCCGAGTACGAGGCGTATCGGCTTGCGATCGAGCGAGAAGCAGCGGCGGTGAATGCCCGCCATGCGTCCGTCGGGTACGAGCCGATCGACCTGCACATTGCGGACGACTTTCCACTCTCCGTGGCCGGGTACAAGCAGTACGACGTGCTCCTGGTCAACGCGGTCTTCGACGGGCTCAACCTCGTTGCCAAGGAAGGCCCGCTGGTGAACGATCGCGCGGGGGTGCTCGTGCTCTCCGAGAACGTCGGCGCCCACGAGGAGCTCGGCGAGTGGGCGCTCACCGTGAATCCGTTCGACGTGCTGGGGCAGGCCGAGGCCCTCCATGCGGCGCTGTCGATGGATCGGTCGGAGCGCGCTCGGCGCGCCGGCCGGCTCTCGGCCCAGGTGCGCGCGAACGACGTGGGACGTTGGATCGACTCGTTGCTGGACGACCTGGCGGGTCTCTCGGCGTAACCTGTCACTGGTGAGCGAGCTCTCGCACGTCGACGACGCCGGCGCTGTTCGTATGGTCGACGTCGGTGGCAAGCCCGAGGTCGAGCGGCGTGCGGTTGCACGCGCGTTCGTCGCAACGACCGCGGCCGAGCAGCTGCGCACGCTGCCAAAAGGAGACGCGCTCGTCACCGCCCAGCTCGCCGGGATCATGGCCGCCAAGCGGACGGCCGAGCTGATTCCGCTGTGCCACCCGTTGCCGCTCTCGCACGTGGATGTGACCGTCCAGGTTGTCGACGGCGGCGTCGAGATTCGCGCTGAGGTCGCGACCACGGCACGGACCGGGGTCGAGATGGAAGCGCTGACCGCGGCCTCGATCGCTGCGCTCACCGTGTACGACATGACGAAGGCCGTCGACAAGGCGATGTCAGTCTCTGTTGAGCTCGTCGAAAAGGTAAAGGCGTGAACGCAGCGGTTCTGACCGTCTCCGATCGCGTTTCGCGCGGTGATGCACCAGACACGAGCGGTGACGAGCTCGCGCGAAGTCTGCGTGCCGACGGCTACGACGTCGATCGTCGTGTCGTGCCCGACGAAGCCGCAGAGATCGCTGCCGCGATCGCCGAGCTCGCAGAGAAGGCGAGCATCGTTCTGACGACCGGTGGCACCGGCGTCGCCCCGCGCGACGTGACGCCGGAGGCGACCCGAACCGTCCTCGAGCGGGAGGTGCCGGGCATTGCCGAGGCGCTCCGCGCCGACGCCGTTGCAAAGACACCGCACGGGCTGCTCTCGCGCGGGACGGCGGGCCTGGTCGGGAAGACGCTGGTCGTCAATCTTCCCGGCTCGCCGGGCGGTTGCCGGGATGGCTACGCGCTGCTTCGTCCTGCGTTGCCCCACGCACTGGCCCTGGTCACCGGCGCGCCGACCGAGCACCGGCAGACCTAAATGCGCCTCGCGCGTCTCTACTACCGCCTCGTCAAGTTCGAGCACACGATCTTCGCGCTGCCGTTCGCCTATGTCGGGGCGTTTCTTGCTGCCGGCGGCATCCCGTCGGGGCACGACCTGCTCTGGATCACGGTCGCGATGGTCGGCGCTCGCTCGCTCGCGATGGCGCTCAACCGGCTGATCGACGCGCGCATCGACGGTGCGAATCCTCGAACCGCACGCCGCGAACTGCCGACCGGAGCACTCTCCATTGCGGGTGTGGTCGGGTTCTGCATCGCCGCGCTCGTCGTCTACCTCGTTGCCGTCTGGCAACTCAACCCGTTCGTACGCCCGCTCGCCCCGATCCCGGTCGCGATGTTCGTCATCTACCCGTACCTCAAGCGCTTCACGTGGCTCTGCCATCTCTGGCTCGGCGCCGTCGACGGCCTTGCCCCGGTCGGTGCCTGGGCGGCGGTGCGCGGCGATTTCGCCTGGGAGGCGTGGGCGCTCGGCGGCGCGGTCGCCGCCTGGGTGGCCGGGTTCGATCTCTTCTACGCGCTGTTCGATGCGGACGTCGATCAGGAGCAGGGGCTCCACTCCTGGGTGACGCGTTTCGGCGAGACCGGCGTGTTCCTCGGCGCCCGAGCGCTGCACCTGCTCACCGTGATCCTGCTCATCGCCGTCGGGGTGGGCCTGGACCTCGGCGTCCTCTACTGGGTGGGCGTGGCCCTCGTCGGTGTGCTGCTCGCCTACGAGCACTCACTCGTCCGGCCGGGGGATCTGCGCCGCCTCGACACCGCGTTCTTCACGATGAACGGCGTGATCTCCGTCGCCTTCTTCGTCTTCGTGTTCGCCGACGCTCTGTGATCGTCGGCCTGCTCCATCCCGGCGAGATGGGATCGGCGCTCGGCGACGCGCTCCAGGCGGGCGGCCACGAAGTGCTCTGGGCTTCCGAGGGCCGGAGCGCTGCGACGGGAGCTCGCGCCGCCAGGCTCCGGGACGTCGGTACGGTCGGCACGCTCGTCGGGGAGAGTGAGCTCCTGCTCTCGGTCTGCCCTCCTCATGCTGCGCTCGGCGTCGCGGCCGATACGCGGGAGTTCACCGGCCTGTACGTCGATGCGAACGCGATCTCTCCGGCGACATCGCGCGACGTCGCCGCACAGCATCCGCGCTTCGTCGACGGCGGCATCGTCGGCTCTCCGCCGCGTGCGGCCGGGACGACCCGGCTCTATCTCTCCGGCGCGGAGGCTCCGGCCGTCGCCGCACTCTTCGACGGCAGCGTGGTCGCCACGCGGATCGTGGCCGATGCGTCTGCGCTCAAGATGACGTACGCGGCCTGGTCGAAGGGAACTGCGGCGCTCCTGCTCGCGATCCGGGACGTCGCCCGCGCGTCCGGTGTCTGGGACGATCTGCAGGCCGAGTGGCGCGAGTCGGCGCCGGAGCTCTCAGAGCGTTTGAAGGCGGCCGAACGGTCGGCTGCGGCAAAGGGTTGGCGATGGATCGGCGAGATGGAGGAGATCGCCGACACGTTCGCCGCCGTCGGTGCGCCCGACGGCTTTCATCGCGCTGCCGCGGAGGTCTATCGAGCGTGATCTCCGGGCGAGGGCTCGTCAAGCGCTTCGGCGACCGGCGTGTCTTCGCCGGCATCGACGTCGACCTTGCCGACGACGGCTTCTTGCTCGTGACCGGGCCCAACGGCTCGGGCAAGACGACGCTGCTCCGAATGCTCGCCGGGCTCGCGGCCCCGTCCGCCGGCGAGCTCGAGCTTCCGCCGAGGCGGTCGATCGGCTATCTGCCGCACGAGCCGCTCGTCTACCGCGAGCTGACGCCGCTCGAGAACTTGACCCTGTTCGCGCGCCTCTACCGGATCACCGAACGCGGCGAGCGCGTCGGCATGCTGCTCGAGCGCTTCGGGCTCTGGGATGTTCGCCACGAGCGCGTCTCGTCGTTCTCGCGTGGCATGCAACAGCGGCTCGGCCTCTGCCGGGTGCTGTTGCACTCCCCTTTGCTCCTGCTGCTCGACGAGCCGTTCAACGCGCTCGACGACGAAGGCGCGGGCTTGCTCGATGCGCTGCTCCGCGAGCGGGACCGCGCGTGCGTCGTCGCGACGCACGATCCCGAGCGTGTAGCGCACCTGGCGACCGCGCACCTGGCGTTTGCATGACGTACTTCCGTGATGTCGGTGCGCTCGCGCGCAAGGATCTCTTGCTCGAGCTGCGGGCGAAGGAGACGCTGCCCGCGATGCTGCTGTTCGTCGTCGCTGTGCTGACGATCTTCCACTTCGCGCTTCCTCGAGGCAGCAGCGACGCCGCGTCGCTCGGCCTGCTCTGGTCCGCGCTCGTGTTGACGGCGCTCCTCGGGCTGACGCGCGCGTTCGTCGCCGAGCGGGAGCAGGGGATGTTCGACGCGCTCGTGCTCGCGCCGTGCGACCGGAGTGCGATCTGGCTCGCCAAGGCGCTCTCGGTGCTTGCGTTCCTCGTGTGCGCCGAGGTCGTTGCCCTGCCGGCCTTTGCCGCGTTCTTCTCCGGTGTCGACGGACGGACGATCGCTGCCGTCGCGCTTGCCGATCTCGGCATCTGCGCGGTCGGCACGCTCTTCGGAGCGATGGCGGTCGCGGGGCGCGCTCGCGAGCTTCTGCTGCCGCTCCTCTTCCTGCCTGCGGCCGTCCCGATCGTGATCGGCGGCGTCGGGGGATACCTGTGGTTCCTCGCGCTCTACGACGCGCTCTTTGCCGTCCTCGCCTGGGCGACGTTCGAGTACGTCGTCGCCGAAACCTGACGACCGCGCCGTCCGGTCTACGATTGCGCCTGTGGCAGCCCTCACCTCACGCCTGCCCGTCGTGGCCGGCGCGTGCGCGGCCCTCTTCACCGCTGCCCTTGCGCTCGTCTTCTTCTACGCGCCGACCGATGCGAACCAGGGACTGTCGCAGCGGATCTTCTACTTCCACGTCCCGCTCGCCTTGACCGCGTACGCATGCTTCGGCTGGGGCGCCTGGAAGGCGCTCCGGCATCTCTGGAAGCAGGATCCGGACGCCGACCTCGAGAGTTATGTCGCGATCCATCAAGGCGTGATCTTCGGCGCCCTGACGCTGGTGACAGGCTCGATCTGGGCCCGGATCTCCTGGGGCGTCTGGTGGTCGTGGGGCGAGGACCAGCTCGTCCTCTTTCTCGTCCTCTTCCTGTTCTACTGCGCGTACTTCATGCTCCGTTACTCCGTGGAGCCCGGGCTCCAGCGCGCGAACATGTGCGCGGTCTACGCACTGTTCGGCGTCGTGCTGATCCCCGTCTCGTTCCTCGCGATCCGGCTTTCGAGAGGATTCATCCATCCGGTCGTGTTCACCTCGCACGGCTACCAGATGACGAATTCGCAGTTCCTCACCTTCTGCGCCTGTCTAGCCGCGATGCTCAGCCTCTTCGTGACGCTCTACTCGATCGAGCTGGCCGGCAAGCGGTTGGACGCGTCGCTCCGCGAGCTGCGGGAGTTATTGACGTGACGCCGAGCGAGAAGTACACCGCTGCCGCCTATCTCGTCGTGTTCGTGGCGGTGCTTGCCTACGTCGTGATCATCGCGTCGAAGCTGCAGCGTCTGCAGCGCGAGGTGGCGCGGCTCGTCGAGCTGGCGAGGGAGAGACAGGGTGGCTGAGGTCCTCTTCTGGCCGGCGCTGATCGGGTACGGGGAGGCCGCCTTCGCGTACGCGACGATGCGCACGTCGCGTCTCGCGACGTGGGGCGTCCGGCTCGGCTGGCTCGCGCAGACTGCGCTGCTCGTCAGTCAGGCGGCGCGCTCCGACGGTTTCCCGTGGGCGACCGTCGCCGGGTCGCTCAACCTCTTCGTCTGGCTCGTCGTGAGCACATATCTGATCTGGGGCTGTCGCCCGCGCTTCCGCCTGCTCGGTCTCGCGGTGATGCCGCCGGTCGCTCTGCTCTTCCTCGTGGCGAGGATCGGTGGCGGCACGACGGCCGACGGCGGGTCGCGGTACCCGAATCTCTTCCTCGCCCTGCACGTCGGTTTCGTGCTCGCCGCGTTCGCCGGCTTCACGCTCGCCGCAGCGCTGGCCGGCCTCTACCTGTGGGAGGAGCGCAGGCTCAAACGACGCGCGCCGGACATCCTCCGGCTCCGCCTTCCCCCGCTGCAGGCACTCGAGCGATTGACCCAGCGGGCGATCGTCGTGTCGCTGCCGCTCCTGACGTTCGGCCTGGCGGCGGGCATCCTGCGACTGCGCGAGAAGGGCGGCTCCACGGATCCGCTCGAGTGGCTGACTGTCGCGACCTGGCTCCTCTACGGCGGGCTTCTGCGTCGCGCGGCCCTCGGGCCGCCGCGCGGCGTATCTGGCGATCGGCGGCTTCGCGCTCGTCGTCGTGTCGCGGCTCGCGCTCGCGGGAGGGCACTTCGCATGAGCGCAGGCTCGAGGGGCGCCGAACTGACGCTGGTCGGGCTCTCGCACCACGTCGCGCCGGTCGAGTTGCGCGAGCGGGTGGCGCTCGACCTCCCCGAGGCGGCCGCCTTTGCGCGCGCGCTTGCGCCTGCCGTCTGCCTGTCGACCTGCAACCGCACCGAGGTCTATCTCGCGAGCGCCCAGGAGGACCGCGCGGTGGCAGCTCTCGCCGACCTCGCCGGCGAGTCGCTCGACGGTGTGCTCTACCGCATGCACGACGACGATGCCGCGCTGCACCTGTTCCGCGTCGCAGCCGGCCTCGACTCGCTCGTTCCGGGTGAGGGTGAGATTCTCGGGCAGGTGCGCGGCGCGTTCGAGGCGGTCGAGCCGAACCGCCTCCTCGATCGCGTCTTTCGTCAAGCGCTCTCGCTCGGCAAGCGTGTTCGCAGCGAGACGGCGATCGGAGAGAGCCCGGCCTCGGTGTCGTCGGCGGCAGCGGCGCTCGCCGCGCAGGTCTTCGGTGAGCTCGAAGGGCGGCGTGTGCTGCTGATCGGCGCCGGCCGGATCGGCGAGCTCGCGGCATCCAACCTCGCGTCGCGTGGGGCATCGATCGCGTACGTGGCGAACCGTTCGCCCGACGCCGCACGCGAGCTCGCCGACCGATTCGGCGGCGAGGGTGTGCCGTTCGACTCCCTTGCGGCCGCGCTCGCCGATGTCGACGTGGTCGTCTCGTCGACGGGGGCCCCCGGGTTCGTTCTTCAAGCCGACGATGTGCCGGCACGGAGGCACCACCCGCTCTTCTTCATCGACATCGCGGTTCCCCGTGATCTCGATCCGGCTCTCGCGAAGCTCGACGGCTGCTTTCTCTACGACATCGACGATCTCGAGGCGGTCGTCGCCGAGACGCTCGCCGGCCGTCGTGTCGAAGCGGAGCGGGCGGAGGCGCTCGCCGCCGAAGAGGTGGAGCGGTTCCGCCTCTGGCGCGCATCGCTCGACGTCGTCCCGGCGATCGCGTCGCTGCGCGCGCGCGCCGAGGAAATCAGGTCGGCCGAGCTCGCGAAGTTCGCCGGCCGTGTGACCGACGACGAACGGGCGACGCTCGAGTCGGTCACGTCGCAGATCCTGAACAAGCTCCTTCACCTGCCGACGGTGCGGATGAAGGAGGCGGCCGTGAGCGCCGAAGGTGCGGTGTACGCCGATGCGGTTCGCCATCTGTTCGGACTGGAGGATCCGGAGCAGTGACCGACGACGAGCCCCGGCGCATCGAGCGTCCGCTTCCCGTGGTTGCGCCGTCGGCGTTTCTGCGCGTGCGCCGCGGTCCGCTCTCCTGCGGGCGCAGCACGCGGACCTCGAGGTCGATCTGTGCTCGTCCGCGTCGGGTCTCGCGGATCTAGGCTCGCGCTGACGCAGGCGGAGCAGGCCGCTTCGCTTCTGCGCCGGCCGGGTGTCGAGATCGCTTTCGTGCCGATCACGACTGCGGGCGATCGCGATCGCACCAAGCCGTTCGGAGAGATCGGCTCGCGCGGCGTCTTCGTGAAGGAGCTCGAGGAGGCGCTGCTGGCCGGGCGCATCGATGTCGCCGTCCACTCGGCGAAGGACATGACCGCGGAGGACCCCGAGGGGTTGGTCGTCGGCGCGTACCCCGACCGCGACGATGCACGCGATGCGCTGATCGGTGCGGGTGCGGTGTCGCCCGGGATGCGGATCGGAACCGCTTCGGCTCGGCGCCGTGCGCAGTTGCTGGCAGCCGAGCCGACTCTCTCGGTCGAGCCGCTACGGGGAAATGTCGACACCAGGCTGCGCAAGCTGCGCGAGCGCGGGCTCGACGCGATCGTGCTGGCGGCGTGCGGTCTGGATCGTCTCGGTCTCACCGGCGAGATCGGTGCGCGTCTCGATCCAGCGCAGATGCTGCCCGAGGCAGGACAGGGAGCTCTTGCCCTGCAGGTTCGGGCGGGGGAGGCCGAGCTCGTCGCCGTCGCCGACCATGCGGAGACGCGTCGCCGGGTCGAGGCGGAGCGCGCATGCGTCGCCGAGATCGGAGCCGGCTGTCTCGCGCCGGTTGCTGCGCATCACGACGGACGCACGCTCCATGCGCTGGTGGCGGGTGAAGACGGCGAGTGGCTGTTTCGCCGCTCCGGCGACGACCCGATCGCCGTGGCCCGTGAGCTCGAGGCGTTTGCGGCTGCGCAGTGAAGGTGATCGTCACGCGCCCGCGCGCGCAGGCAGGGACGCTCGTTGCCCGGCTTCGCTCGCTTCCCGTAGATGTCGTCGAGTGTCCGCTGATCGAGATCGAGCGCATCTCCGACGAACCAATTGACGCCGCAGGTTACGACTGGGTGATCGTGACCAGTCCCAACGGCGCAGCGGAGCTCGCGCGGCGCGGGCGAAATCTGCCGCGTCTTGCAGCCGTCGGCGCTGCAACCGCCGAAGCGCTCGGGGCGTGCGGGCTCGAGGCCGCGTTCGTTCCCGGCTCGGCGTCGCAGGACGACCTCCTGGCCGAGCTGCCGCGCCCCGTGGGACGGGTGCTGTTCGTCGCGGCGGAGGGAGCCCGGCGTGGGCCCGTCACGCAGCTGGGCGCCGACTACATCCCGCTCTACCGCACCCGTCTGCTCCGCCCCGCTCTGCCTGCCGGCGACGTCGTGCTGCTGGCGTCGGGATCGGCTGCGCGGGCGTACGCCGAGGCGGGTGGGAGCGCACCCACCGTGACGATCGGGCCTGAGACGTCGCGAGTCGCCCGCTCGGCGGGCCTCGAGGTCGTTCGAGAGGCGTCGACCCACGACGTCGAAGGCCTCGTCGCCGCCGTGCGCGATCTGATGGAGTCTCAGTCGTGGGCGAGTCCGCGCCGCAGACGATCACCTTCCTGACCGACTTCGGCCTCCAGGACGACTTCGTCGGCACCTGCCACGGCGTGATCGCGATGATCGCGCCCGAGGCGCGCGTGATCGATCTGACGCACGGCATCGATCCCCAGGCGGTGCTGCAGGGCGCGCTCGTGTTGCGGAACGCGATTCAGTTCGCACCGGTGGGCGTTCACCTCGCCGTCGTCGATCCGGACGTCGGCGGGAACCGCCGCGCAGTCGCGGTCGCGACGCGCGATGGGCGCCGGCTCGTCGGTCCCGACAACGGCCTGCTCCTGCTCACGGCCGACGAGCTCGGAATCGACGCAGTTCACGAGCTGACCGACCCTCGGTACCGCCTCGCCGAGGTCTCGCGAACGTTCCACGCGCGGGACATCTTCGCGCCGGCAGCGGCGCATCTCGCCGTCGGCGTGGCGATCGCCGAGCTCGGCCCGCAGGTCGACCCTGCGACGCTGGTCCGTCTCGAGCTGCCGCGGACCGAGGTCGGTCGCGCGCAGGTTCGCGGGACCGTTCTGATCGTCGATCGGTTCGGCAATGTCGCCACGAACATGCGGCGAGCCGAGATCGACGCGCTGGGTTGCGAGGAGGGCGGCCGCGTCGAAGTGCGGCTTCAGCTCGACCGGTACTTCGCGGTTCTCGTCGGTACCTTTGCCGACGCCCCGGCAGGCGAGCTGATCCTGTACGAGGACTCCTACGGCCTGATGACGCTCGCGATCAGCCAGGGGAACGCAGCCCGGCTGACGGGCGTTCGCCCGGGCGACGAGCTGAGGGTTGCACGGACGTGATCGACCTCCGGATCCGCCAGCGTTTCGCGAGGATCGTGACGGATCTCGTGCTGGCGCGGCCAGGGCTGTGGCGCGTCCTCCGTCGCCCGTTCGTGTGGACGTTCGATTCGATCGCCTCGGACTGGGAGGAGAAGCGGGTCTCCCCGCAGCACGTCGCTCCGCTCGAGGCTGCGCTCGAAGCCGTCCCGGGAGAGCCTGCGACCGCGCTCGACGTCGGTACGGGGACCGGTGCGGGGGCGCGGGCGATCGCGCGCCGGTTCGCCGGCACGTCGGTGACCGGCGTCGATGCTTCAGAGCCGATGATCGACCAGGCCCGCGCACGTGCTTCGAGCGATCGTGAGCGCTACGACGTTGCCGACGCGTCGACCCTTCCCTACCCCGACGGCGCGTTCGACCTCGTCACGCAGTTGAACATGATCCCGTTCTTCGACGAGTTGGCGCGTGTGACGGCGCCGGGCGGTCACGTTGCAGTCGCCTTCTCCCGCGGCGCGCAGACGCCCATCTGGGTGCCCCTCGAACGGGTGCAGGCCGAGCTCGAGCAACGGGGCTTTTCGCACGTAGCGAACTTCTCGGCCGGCACCGGAGTTGCGCTGCTTGCCCGGCGTGCAGACACGTCCTAAGGTGCGGCCACAGGGACGTTCGCGACGCGGTAGCACCGGTCCGGACGTCTCTTTTTTCGCCCTCGCCGCCGCGGTCGCGGTCCTCGCTCTCGGCGGCGCGGCGCGCGGCGCGGCTCCGCGTCGTCGGGTGTTCGCCGCCGACGGCGACGCCTGCGTACGCGCACTCGGTGCGCGCTGCGCTTGCGGCTCGCCGTGACGTGTGGGGGCGAAAGTTGCTCACGAGCGCCCGGGAGGCCCTTCCTACGACCGGGCCGAGGCGCTGCCTCGCGCCGCTGCTCTATGCGGTCGGCCCCGGCGGCGCGAAGCTCACCGCCTCGGGCGTCTACTACCTGCCGTTCGCGTATCCGTTCAATGTCAGCGGCGGTCGGATCTTCGCGCTGCACGTCGCCGACGGGAGCCAGATCATCACGGGGCGGTCCGGCGGCCCGAGCGTCACCGTCGACGTGGGCCCCGGCGGTCGCGAGCGCTACGGCTCGTGTCTCGAACGCCTCGGGGCGGCGAAGCTCGCCGGACGGCTTCCTCCCGATTCTCGACACGTCCTACACCGATGCGTCGGGCATCCGGTACGAGCAAGAGTCGTTCGTCGGCAGGGAATACGGGACGATCTCGCTCAGCTTCGTCCACCTGCACGTGGACGCGACAGCGGCGAGCTCGGATGCCGGCGTCCAGTTCGTGTTGTCGCCCGGCAGGCTCGTCCGTGAGGGCGACCAGCTGCTCGACCACGGCTCGACGAGGTTCGCGTGGAGCGGCGATGCGGCGGTCGACGGCTCCACGGTGAGCTTCGACGTCCCGGCCGGGACGGAGGACGACATCTACGTGGCCGTCCCGAGCGGCGCGAACGACGGCCGTTTGCTCCAGGTCGACCAGCGCGCCTACGATGCGGCGCGAACCGACGTCACGAACGTCTGGGAGTCGAGGCTCGACGAAGGCACGGTGTTCGACGTTCCCGACGTGCGCGTGCTCGATGCCGAGCGGGCGCTGCTCGTCCAGGAGCTGCTGTTGACCTGGCGGTACAGCGCCGGGAACTCGTATCAGGAGCTCTCGTTCGCCGAAGCGGCCGACGTCGCGCGTGTGATGGCGGCCTACGGACGCCCCGACGTCTCCGAGACGATCCTGCGCTTCGCGCTCCAGCGGCTCCCGCTGCGCTTCACGACCTGGCGCGCAGGCGAACTGCTCGTCGCCCACGCGGATCTCTACCGGCTCGCCCGGGACCGGGCGTTCCTCGATGCCGAGACGCCGCATCTGGCACGACTCGTGCAGGCGATCGCAGGCCAGCTCGCCGTCAGCCCGAACGGGCTCCTCGCTCGCGAGCCGTTCTCCTCCGACGTCTCGCGAGAGGTGTACGCCCTCCACGGTCAGGCGATCGTGTGGCAAGGGCTCGCCTCACTCGGCCGTGTGTGGTCGGTCACCGGCCACTCCGAGCTCGCTGTTCTCTGCGGGAGGCTGGCGTCGCGACTTCGCCTTGGTCTCGAGGCGGCCGTGGCGCGCTCCGAGCGGCGGGCCGCAGACGGTTCGGTCTTCGTCCCGGCGGCGCTGCTCGCGGAGGAGCGTCCCTACCCCAACCTCGCGCTTTCGCGTCGGGGCACGTACTGGAACCTCGTGATGCCGTATGCGATGGCCTCGGGCCTCTTCCCGGCCCACGGGCGGATCTCCGAGGGAGTGCTGCGCTACCTGCTCGGCCACGGCGGTCGCCTGCTCGGCCTGGTGCGGGCAGGCGCGACGAAGCTCTATGGGAACTATCCGCCCGCGCCGACCTCGGGCATCGATCAGGTCTACGGCGTCAACGTCGACAGGTTCCTGGCCGATGCCGACCAGCCGGACCAGCTCGTCCTCTCGCTCTACGGCATGCTCGGCGCTGCGATGACTCCGGACACCTTCGTATCGGGCGAGAGCGCAAGCGTGACCCCGCTGCGCGGCCTGCTCGACCGCACGATGTATCAGCCGCCGAACAGCGGTGCCAATGCCGCCTTCCTCGAGAACCTGCGGCTCCTCCTCGTCCACGAGACGCGTGGGCCGGATGGGGCACCCCGCGGGCTCGAGCTTGCGTTCGCCACCCCGAGGCCCTGGCTCGCCGACGGCGAGACGATCACCGTCGAGCAGGCTCCCACGAGCTTCGGGCCGGTCTCGTTCACTGCTCGGGCGAGTCGGTTCGACGCTGCAGGGCAGCATCGAGGTCCCCGCCCGCCCGGCGCCGGCGTCGCTCGCGTTGCGAATCCGCCTGCCGGCAGGTGAGCGTCTGGGCGCCGTCCGCGTCAACGGGCGGCCTGTCGTCGTCGATCGCCGGAGCGACACGATCGACCTCTCCACCCTGCGCGGCGAGCTCGATCTGGAGGCCGTGGTTCGGTGAGCTACGCTGCAGTCCCTCCGGGCGAGGTAGCTCAGTTGGTAGAGCACACGGCTGAAAACCGTGGTGTCGCCGGTTCAAGTCCGGCCCTCGCCACTCGGCCCCTGAATGATGGCTGCTGACGCCGCCACACGGTCGCGGATCGCCGACGTCGGTCTTGCACCCGAGGGTGACCGGCTGATCGGCTGGGCGCAGCAGCACATGCCGGTTCTTGCCGAGCTCGGGCGAGGCCGGCTTGCGGACGGCTCGCTCCACCGGCCGCAGGGTCGCGGTGGTCGTGCACCTCGAGGCGAAGACCGCCTACCTCGTGCTCGCACTTGCAGAAGCCGGGGCCGAGGTCGTCGCCGCGGGGCAGCAACGCACTGTCGACGCAGGACGCGGTCTGTGCCGCACTCGTGCGTCGCGGGCTCGAGGTGCACGGGACGCACGGGAGCCCGCCCGCACGAGTGGAGTCCGACCTCCTTGCCGTCGCCGACACCGGCCCCGAGCTCGATCGTCGACGACGGCGCTGGAGCTCACCCGGCGCAGCCGAGCAGCACCGCCCGGACGTCTACGCGCGGTTCGCCGGCGTCACCGAGGAGACGACCACCGGTGTCGACCGCCTGCGCGCGCTCGAGGCGGCCGGGCGACTTCCGTTCCCAGCGATCGCCGCGAACGACGCCGGTGCAAGCACCTGTACGACAACGTCTACGGGACGGGCCAGTCGACGCTCGCCGCCCTGCTTGCGCTCACGAACATCGTCGCTGCCGGGCAGCGAGTGCTGCGTCGTCGGCTACGGCTTGGTCGGGCGCGGCCTTGCCCGAAGCACGCCGACGGGCTGGGCGCCCGCGTCACCGTCGTCGAGGTGGACCCGGTCCCGGGCGCTCGTCGCCCACATGGACGGCTATCGACGTCGCGCCGCTCCGGCACGCGCTTCCCGACGCCGACGTCGTGCTGACGGCGACCGGTCTCGTCGAGGACTCGTCGGCGAAACCGACGTGGCGCTGTCTGAAAGACGGCGTCCTCCTTGCGAACGCCGGTCATTCCGACCGCGAGATCGACGTGACTGCGATCGCGGCGCGGCCGAGGACGTCGCGAACCCGCGCGCCGGTGTCGTGACCTATCGGCTCGGCCGCCGGCAAGGTCGCACCTGCTCGTGAACGGCGCACTCGTCAACATCGCAGGTGTCGACGGTCACTCCGATCGAGATCATGGACCTGTCGTTCTCCGTACAGGCCCTCTCCGTCCGCGAGCTGGCCGCCGGCGGCCTCCCCGTCGGGGTGAACCGGTTCCCGGACGAGCTCGACAGCCTGATCGCCCGCACGAAGCTCGAGACGCTCGGCATCTCGCTCGACGAGCTGACAGCCGCACAGCGTGGCGCTCTCGACGGGTGGCGCGTGTGAGCGTGAAGAGCCGGCCCGTCGCCGTGATCGGCGCCGGCCTCGACCTCGGGGCCGGCCGCCGCGGCGTCGACATGGGCCCGTCCGCTATCCGCTACGCGGGGTTGTCGGCGCGGCTGACCGAGATCGGCCGCGAGGTCTTCGACTCCGGCGACATCCACTCGCCGGTTCCCGAGGCGACCGAGGCCGGTGAGGGCAACGCGCACTACCTCAGGCCGATTCTGGCGGCGTGCGGACTCGTCGCCGAGCTCGTCTCGGACGCGGCGTCCCGCGGTCGCACGCCGCTGACGCTCGGGGGCGATCACTCGATCGCGATGGGGACGCTCGGCGGCATGGCCGCGACGCGCGGGGCCGGCGGAGTGCTCTGGATCGACGCCCACGGGGATCTCAACCGGCCGCACACGTCGCCGACCGGCAACGTGCACGGCATGCCGCTCGCGGCGGCACTCGGGGTGGCCGGCGAGGCCTTTGCCGGTGTCGCCTATCCGACCCCGTCGGTCACGAAGGCCGCACTGCTCGGCATTCGCTCGCTCGACCCGGGGGAACGAGTGCTGATCCGCGAGCTCGGCCTGCGCGTGTACACGATGAAGGAGCTCGACGAGCGCGGTGTCCAGGTCTGTACCGCCGAGGCACTCGACCACCTTCGCGGATCGTCGTTCGTCCATGTGAGCCTGGACCTGGACGCGGTCGATCCGATGTTCGCGCCCGGCGTCGGGACCCCGGTGCGTGGAGGGCTGTCGTACCGCGAGGCGCACCTGGCGCTCGAGCTGGTGGCGGAGTCGGGGCTGGCCGATTCGTTCGACGTCGTCGAGGTGAACCCGATTCTCGATCGCGAGAACGAGACCGGTGCGCTCGCCGTCGAGCTCGTCGCCAGCGCGCTCGGCGCGCGCATTCTCTAGCCGTCTTTCCGTACCAGGGCGGTTGCTCGGACGTCCCGCACGGGGGCGCGGTCGACCGTTCAGCCCACCGCGAACAGGAAGAACGCCGAGCAGATCGCAAAGATGTGCCGACCGCGCCGCAATACAGCAAAGCTGCCCATCGACGATCGGACCGGCTTCGCACCCGTTCGTTACAGCGGATCCTTCCGTGGTATCCCTCAGGCATGAGCGCCCCGACCGTCATGACGGAAACCGCATCGATCGCGGATCTCCCGGGGCGGGCGTGGGGGTGGAACCGGGAACCGGTCAGCTGGGAGGCGGCGGCGGGAGCAGTGACCTGGCGTTGTCCCGGCGGAACGGACTTCTGGCGGAAGACCGAGGGCGTTGCGTCAGCCCATGACGGCTGTTCGCTCCTGACCCCCGCCGAAGGCGATTTCGAATTCGAGCTGCTGGTGCAGGGCGACCTCGTCGACCGTTACGACCAGGTGGGGTTGATGGTCGCTGCCTCCGAGCTGCGATGGCTCAAGGCAGGTGTGGAGCTGGACGGGGAGCTCTGGCTCTCGGCGGTCCACACGCGCGACGAGTCGGACTGGTCGCGTGCGCGCTTCGACGTGCCCGAGGTACGACTGCGGGCCGTTCGGACCGAGGGCACGATCGAAGTCTCCGTCGCGGCCGAAGGCGGGTGGCGCGTCTTTCGAACGCTGTTCCTTCCGGGGCCGGTCGGCATCGGGCCGTACTCGTGTGCGCCCAAGGGACAGGGGTTCGAGGCGACTGCGCGCGAGCTTCGCGTGAAGGGCTGAAGCGCCGAGGCGTCAGTTCGTGCTGCGTGCGACGCGGGGGCAGTGGTACCGCCCCAGCGCGAGGAGGAGCTCGTGCAGCTGGTGCCGTTCCTGCTCGTCGAGCGGCGCCAGGAACTCTTCCTCGACTCGACGCGCGAGCTCACGGAGCCGCTCGAGCTCCGCCTTCCCCTCCGGCGTCAACTCGACGACGTGCCTGCGGCGGTCGTTCGGGTCGCGGCGACGGATCACGAGGCCGCGCGACTCCAGCTCGTCGAGGAGCCCGACGAGCTGGCCGCGGTCGTAGCCGAGGGCGTCGGCGATGGCGCCCTGCGTCTCGCGCGGGCTCTCGTCGAGCGTCAGGAGGATCGCGTGGTGGTACGGGTGCAGGCCGGTCTCCTCGTAGGCTTCGAGCGAGCGGTCCTTCGCGATGAAGCCGAGCCGCTTGAGCAGGAACGGCGACGAGGCGGTCAGCTCCGTCGGAAGCGTGGCGCGCGAGGCACCGGCTGTTTCCGTATCGGTCGAGGTCATGGGGAATAGGGTAGCGCGGTCAACCGTTGCCTCCCTTTAACGTTGGGGATAGCAACGATTCAGGAGCTGAAGTAGTGGAGAAGATTGGGTCGACCTGCCGCCGTTGGAGCGCGCTTGCGCTGATCGTCACAGCCCAGTTCATGGT
The DNA here is from genome assembly GCA_963715115.1 of uncultured Thermoleophilia bacterium. GTDB lineage: Bacteria > Actinomycetota > Thermoleophilia > Gaiellales > Gaiellaceae > PALSA-600. Next base: position 225,127 of record CAVQRE010000014.1, on the reverse strand, counting down.
GATCCTCGACATCGCGATCGTGAACGTCGCGCTGCCGTCGATCAAGTCCGACCTCCACTTCTCGACGACGAGTCTGCAGTGGGTGATCTCGGCCTACGCGATCTTCTTCGGTGGCGTGCTGCTGCTCGGAGGCAGGCTCGCCGATCTGCTCGGACGCCGGCGTCTGTTCATCGTCGGCTTGCTGGTCTTCGCGGCCAGCTCACTGCTCTGCGGCCTCGCCTGGTCGGCGCCCTCGTTGATCACGTTCCGCGCCGTGCAGGGCCTCGGCGGCGCGTTGATGGCGCCCGCTGCGCTCTCACTGCTGGTGACGACATTCGCGGAAGGGCGCGAACGAAATCTCGCGCTCGGCATCTACGGAGCGGCTTCGGGCAGCGGGGCCGCGGCGGGAGTGTTGCTGGGCGGCGTGATCACCTCGTACGTCGGCTGGTCCTGGATCTTCTTCATCAACGTCCCGGTAGGGGTCACGGCCGCGCTGCTCGCGCCGGTGCTGCTGCGCGAGAGTCGCGCTGACCTCGGACACCGGCACTTCGACCTCGCCGGTGCGTTCACGATCACATCCGGCCTGATGCTGCTCGTCTACGCATTGACCAGGGCGACCAGCGACGGATGGGGTGCGACCTCGACGCTCGGGCTGCTGGTCGCTTCGCTGGTTCTCGTCGCCGCGTTCATCGTCATCGAGGTACGTGCGTCCTCGCCCTTGCTGCCGCTTCGCATCTTCCGGCTGCGGACACTTGCAGGTGCGAACGTGACGATGGCGCTCGTCGGTGCGGTCGCCTTCTCGGAGTTCTTCCTCCTCACGCTTTATCTGCAGGACGTCTTGCGTTACTCGGCGGTGCAGAGCGGCGTGGCGTTCGTCGCGTTCGCCGGCACGGTCGTCGTCACGTCGAACATCGCGCAGCTCGTCGTCGGGCGTGTTGGCGTCCGCGCCACGCTCACGGGCGGACTGGTGCTGTTCGCGATCTCGGCGGCGCTGCTGACGCGCCTGCCCGTGCACGGCCATTACTTCTGGAACATCTTCCCGGCATTCGTGCTCGGTGGTGCCGGGATGGGCTTCTCATTCGTGCCGATCACGATTGCGAGCCTGATGGGAGTCGAACGCGCCGATGCAGGCGTTGCATCCGGCCTGATCAACACGAGCCGGCAGATCGGCGGGGCGATCGGTCTCGCTGCGATCACCGCGATCGCGGCGACGCAGACGCAGGACTACCTGCACGCGCACCCCGGCGTCTCGGCGACGAGCGGCGTCGCGCTCGACCACGGCTTGCAGATCGCGTTCTACACGATGCTCGGACTGCTGCTGGCGGGCATCGCGGTGACGCTGGTTGCTATTCGGCCCGCGCCGAAACGGCAGGCCGCACAATCGCTGCCGAGCATCGGCGAGCCCGCGATCGAGGAGGCGGCGTGAGGCCCACGCCTCACTTCGGGTCGGCGTCGGCCGACCGCTCCACCGCCTGCTCCTTGCCGTGTCCTGACGGCTCGTAGTAGACGCGGCCGCGCAGCGTTTCCGGCAGACAGTCGAAGTCGAATCCCTCCGGGTCGTCGTGGGGATAGCGATAGCCCTGACCGCGCCCGAGTTTCTTCGCGCCGGCGAAACCGGCTGAACGGAGCGCCGCGGGCGGCGTGAGAACACCGTGCTCGCGGACGTCCGAGACTGCGCGTCCGAGCGCGGCCGTCGATGCGTTCGACTTGGGCGCGCGCGCGAGGTACACGGCAGCCTGGGCGAGCGAGTGCCGCGCCTCCGGGAGGCCGACGTGCTCGACGGCGTTTGCTGCCGCAACCGCGACGAGCAGAGCCTGCGGGTCGGCGTTGCCGATGTCCTCGGACGCCAGCACGATCATCCGCCGGGCCAGGAACCGTGCGTCCTCGCCGCCCTCGAGCATCGCAGCCAGGTAGTAGACCGATGCCTGGACGTCGCCGGCACGTGTCGACTTGATCCACGCCGAGATCAGGTCGTAGTGCGCGTCGCCGCCCTTGTCGTAGAGCAATGGACGCTTGCGGGCCGCGTCCTCGACGTGCGTGCCCGACAGCGCTTCGTCCCCCGCAGTCGCGGTCGCGAGCTCGAGGATGCCGAGAGCAGTGCGGGCGTCGCCCCCGGCCCGCGTCACGATCAGCTCGCGCACGTCGTCTGAGACGTCGACGCCGAGCTCGGCTGCGCCGCGATCGACGACCTGTGCGAGCTCGTCGGTGCCGAGCGCCTCGAGCTCGTAGAGCTGGAGCCGCGAGAGCAGGGCGGAGTTGACCTCGAAGTACGGATTCTCGGTCGTCGCGCCGATCAGGGTGAGCAGCCCGCTCTCGACGCCGGGCAGCAACGCGTCCTGCTGCGCCTTGTTGAAGCGGTGGATCTCGTCGAGAAACAGAATCGTCCGCTGCCCGCTCGCCCCGAGCCGCTCGCGTGCGCGTGCGAGCACATCGCGCACCTGCGCGACCGTGGCAGAGACCGCGGAGAGCTCTTCGAAGTCCGCTCCCGTCGTGGCCGCCACGATCCGGGCGAGTGTCGTCTTGCCCGAGCCGGGCGGCCCGTAGAGGATCAGCGACGGCACTCGGTCGGCGGCGATCGCAAGCCGGAGCGCGCGACCCTCACCGACCACGTGGGCCTGTCCGACGAACTCGTCGAGCGTCGACGGCCGCAGGCGCTGGGCGAGCGGCGCCGTGCCGTCGAGACGACGTGCCGCCGCCTCGGAGAAGAGGTCGCCCACCCCGAAAGTATGCTCTCGGTGCGCCGTGAGCGAGGTGTGGGGCATCGGGACGTACGAACGGCTGGCCGCCTGGTTCACGCCGGTGCACGAGCGGCTGGTCGACGCGCTCCACATCGAGCCGGGGGAGCGCCTGCTCGACGTCGCCACCGGGACGGGGGCCGTGGCGATTCTCGCGGCCCACGCCGGGGCTGAAGTCACCGGAGTCGACATCGCGGAGCCGATGCTCGCGAAGGCGCGAGCGGCCGCCGAAGCCGCCGGCGCCGATGTGCACTTCGACCTCGGCAATGCCGAACATCTGCCGTACGGCGACGCCGCGTTCGACGTGGTCGCGTCGGCATTCGGGCTCGTCTTCGCGCCGGATCACGCCAACGTCGCCGATGAGCTCCGGCGAGTCACGCGCTCGGGTGGACGGATCGGCTTCACCGGCTGGCGCCCGAACCAGCGACTCGGAGAGCTCTACCGCCGCTTCACGGAGGAGCCGCTCGAAGGGCGCGAGGCGTACGAGTGGGGCCGTGAGGATCACGTCGAGGACATGCTCAGCGAAGATTTCGAGCTCGATTTCGAGGACGGCACGCTCTGGCTCGAGGCCACGGGCGGCGAGGAGATCTGGGAGCTCTTCTCGACGTCCGCGCCGCCCGTCGTGGCACTGCTTCACCGCCTGGACGCGGTCCGCGCCGAGGAGTTCCATCGCGCGTTCGTCGAGTTGTACGACGGCTATCGCGTGCCGGAAGGTGGGATCCGCGCGCCGCGACGCTACCTGCTCGTGCTCGGCACGCGCCGGTAACCTCCCGTCCGCTTCAATTCGTGCAGATGGAAGAGAAGATCAGACTCGGGGGGATGGCGCTCGGCAACGGAGTGCTCGTTCACGGGCCTCTGGCGTGGGCGTGCGCCGTCCGGACAGAGGATGGCGAGCTTCACGTCGTTGCCCGGCGCAAGCGCTTCTCGGCCGCCTCGATCTCGTCGCCGTTCCTGCGCGGGCCGGCGCGGATCGCCGAGGTGTTCGCGCTCCTCCCTCAGGTCAAACGCGAGCTTCCTCAGGCCGTCCTTCCGATGGAGCGGAGGCGCGTCCTCGTCGCGATGGCCGGCACCGGGCTCGCGTTGCAGTTGCTGAAGCGCTCCCGGCTCCGTCCCGCGGTGCGCGAGCTCGCGTCGGGGCTGCTCTCCCTCGCTCCCGCCGTGCTCGCGTTGCGCGGCGGCGAGTTGGCGGCGTATCACGGTGCCGAGCACATGTCGATCGGGACCTACGAGCACGGCGAGAACCGGCCGAAGGAACACGAGCGCTGCGGCTCACACCTCGTCGGACCGATGCTGCTCACGACGGCGGTCGCGCGGGCCGCCGCGGAGCGCGCACCAGAGCAACTTCGGCCGGCGGCACGCGCTGCCGCCGCTTTCGGCGCGCTCGCCGTCTCGGTGGAGACGTTCGGCTGGATGACGCGCAACCCGGACCACGTGCTCGCCCGAGCGCTCGCCTATCCAGGGCACGAACTCCAGCACCGGCTCGGTACGCGCGAGCCGACGCCCGACCAGCTGGAGGTTGCGGAGGCGGCGCTGCAGGCGTGCCTCGAGCTGGAGGTCGCTTGATCGCGACCCGCACTCGCCTCGACCCGGGCGTCTTCGACCTCCCGGTCGAGAAGATGCGCGCCGGCTGGTACACGGACGCGTACTTCAACCACACCCGCGCCGCGCTGCTTCGTGACGGCCGTCGCCCGAACGTGTTGATGCAGGTGTTCCAGAAGCGGGAGGCCTACCTCGGCGGGATGGACGAAGCGATTGCGATCCTGAAGCTCTGCGCCGAGGGCTTCGACGCGCTCCAGGTGCATGCCCTGTACGACGGCGAGCGACTCGAGCCGTACGAGACCGTTCTCACGATCGAGGGCGACTACACGGCGTTCGCTCACCTCGAGACGGTCTACCTGGGAACGCTCGCGCGGCGCACGCTGATCACGACCAACGTCGTGCACGTGCTCGAGGCGGCGAACGGCAAGCCGCTGATCTTCATGCCGGCCCGGCACGACCACCATCGTGTGCAGACGGGCGACGGATACGCCGCCTACGTCGGGGGTCAGGTGGCCGGCTCGGCGATCGGCGTCACGACCGACGAGCAGGCGTCCTGGTGGGGCGGCCGGGGGCTCGGCACCGTCCCACACGCGCTGATCGCCGCGTACGGCGGCGACACCGTCGTGGCGGCGAAGCACTTTGCGGACTGGGCGCCCGACGACATGAACGTCACGGTGCTCGTCGACTTCGAGAACGACTCGGTGCGGACCGCGCTCGAAGTCGCGAGGGCCCTCGGCCCGCGGCTGTGGGGCGTGCGCCTCGACACCTCGGAATCGCTCGTCGACCGATCGCTCTGGGAGGAGCTCGGCGACTTCCGCCCGACCGGCGTCAACCCGCGTCTCGTCGCGAAGGTGCGGGACGCCCTCGATGCAGCCGGATTCGATCAGGTCAAGATCGTCGTCTCGGGTGGATTCACGCTCGACAAGATCAGAGAGTTCGAAGCTGCGGGCGTCCCGGTCGACGCGTACGGCGTCGGGTCGTCGCTGATTCGGGGCTCGAACGACTTCACCGCAGACATCGTGGTGGTGGACGGCGTGCCGGTCTCGAAGGTCGGCCGGCGCGTTCGGCCGAACCCGCGGCTCGAGCTCGTCGAGTGACCGCTGGAGCAGGGATGATCGACGTAGGCTCGACGGAGTCGACCGGGAGCGAGGCGCCGGCTCGGCCGGCGACGGAGCGGGAATGAGAAGGATCCTCTGGGACGTCGACACCCAGGTCGACTTCGTGCAGGCAGACGGCAAGCTCGCCGTGCCGGACGCCGAGGCCGCGGTTCCGGCGATGGCCCGCCTCGTCGTCGCGGCCCGGGCGGCCGGGATGCCGCACGTCGCCTCGGCCGACGATCACGAGCTGACCGACGACGAGATCTCCGAGCACCCCGATTTTCGCGAGACCTATCCGCCGCACTGCCTGCGCGGGACGCGCGGTGCCGAGAAGGTGCCCGAGACCGCGCAGGCGGACCCGGTGCCGCTCGCGCTCACGCCGGTGCCCGGCCGTTGGCTCGAAGGACGCGAGTTTCTCCTGCTCAAGAAGCACTTCGACGTGTTCACGAACCCGAATGCCGACCTGGTGCTCGACCGGCTCGACCCCGACGAGGTTGTCGTCTTCGGCGTTGCAACGGACGTCTGCGACGACGCGGCGATTCGCGGTCTGCTCGCGCGCGGGCGTACCGTGACGTTCGTGCCCGAGGCCTCGCGCGGGCTCGACGAGGCCCGCACCGCGGCCTGTCTCGAGGACTGGCGCGTCCGTGGTGTGCGGTTCGCATCGGTCGACCAGGTGCTGGCTGACCTTTAGGTCACCGGCACCACTGCCGATGAGTCTCGCGATGCTGTTCGGCTTCAACCTCGCGTCCTACGCCAGGGACTTTGCTCTCACCTGGCTTCCCGTCCTCTTCTTCTGCCTGATGTGCGTGGTCGTCTGGCTGCTCTGGAAGACGGTGCGCCTGATGCCGCGGGTCAAGCCGCACGAGATCACTCCGGGCTCGGCGTCGTCTGTGACATGGAGCGACGTGGCCGGGCTCGACGAGGCCAAGGAAGAGCTGCAGGAGATCGTCGACTTCCTGCGCGACCCCAAGCGCTTCGAGCGGCTCGGCGCCAGGGTGCCGAAGGGCATCCTCTTCCACGGGCCCCCGGGCACCGGCAAGACGCTGGCTGCGAAGGCGGTCGCCAACGAATCGGGCGCGCGCTTCTACGCGCAGAGCGCGTCGGCTTTCGTGGAGATGTTCGCCGGGCTCGGCGCCGCGCGAATCCGCAAGCTCTTCGACGACGCACGCAAGAACGCTCCCTCGATCGTCTTCATCGACGAGCTCGATGCGGTCGGTCAGGCGCGCAGCGGTCACTCGTTCAACCGCGAGCAGGACCAGACGTTGAACCAGCTGTTGGTCGAGCTCGACGGATTCGGGCCGCGCGACCAGGTGGTCGTGATGGGCGCGTCGAACCGCCTCCAGGACCTCGATTCCGCGCTGCTGCGTCCCGGTCGGTTCGACCGCCAAATTCTCATTCAACCGCCGGATCTGAAGGGGCGCATCGAGATTCTCAAGGTGCACTCGCGTGGCAAGCCGCTTGCAGCCGATGTCGAGCTCGGCGGCGTCGCACGTCAGACGTCGGGCCTGACCGGCGCGGATCTGGCGAACATCTGTAACGAGGCTGCGATCGTGGCCGGGCGACGGGACGCCGATGAGATCGCCGCAGCCGACTTCGAGTACGCACTCGAGCGTGTCGTTGCCGGCCTGCAGCAGCGGCGCGTCGTCACCGACAAGGAGAAGCGCATCCTTGCCTACCACGAGGGCGGTCATGCACTGATGTCGCACCTGGTCGGCAAGGAGCCTCAGAAGGCGTCGATCATCGCCCGTGGGACGGCACTCGGCTATGTCCTTCATCTGTCCGAGGAAGAGCGTTACCTCGAGACGAAGGAGGAGCTGCTCGACTGGATGGTCGTGGGCCTCGCCGGCCGCGCCGCGGAGGAGCTCGTGTTCGGCCGCGTCACCAACGGTGCCGCCAACGACCTCGAGAAGGTCACGCAGATCGCGCGCGCGATGGTCTTCGAGTGGGGGATGGGCGAGCACGTAACCTCCCGTACGCTTCGCGCCGACAACTATGCGCTCTCGGAGGAGACGAAGAGCCTGCGCGACTCGGAGCAGGCGAACCTGACCGACTACGCCTATGCCGAGGCGCTCCGGCTGCTCGGCAAGCACCGCGTCGCGCTCGACCGGACCGCGGGGGCGCTGCTCGAGTACGAGACGCTCGCCCGTGACGAGCTCGTGCGGTTGTTCGCCGACGTGACGCCCGATTCGCTCTCGTCCGACGCTGTCGGCGTCGTGCGGGCGCTCGGCGTCGACGCGTCCGGGTAGCGTTCGCCGTATCGGCGCGAAGAGCATTCACCACGTCGGCGTCGCGGTCGACGACATGGACGAGGCGATCGTGCGCTACGAGCGGCTGTACGGCGCCGTGCTCGAGCATCGAGAGCGCCTCGACGAGCAGGGTGTCGAGGCGGCGTCCCTGCGGGTCGGCTCCGGCCGGGTCGAGTTGCTCGCCGCAGTTGCGCCGGACACCCCGGTCGGCAAGTTCCTCGAGAGCCGGGGTCCAGGGCTTCACCATGTCGCTTTCGAGGTCGAGGACGTCCCCGCCGAGCTCGCGAGGCTCGCCGCCGCCGGTGAGCGACTGGTCGACGAGCGGCCCAGGCGCGGCATGAACGGTCTCCGGGTCGCGTTCGTTCATCCGGATGCGACCGGCGGGGTCCTGGCAGAGTTGGTGGACGATGGACCCGTCTGAGCGCCAGCGCATCGAGATCGCCTTCGAGGGCACTCAGGTGCTCTCGCTGCTCGTCACGTCGGCGGTCGCCGACGACCTCGACCGTGCTCTCTCGGGCGGGGGCGACACGACCTTCGCGTTCGACGCCGAGGACGGGCGCTACACGCTGCTGCTGCGCCGCGTGGTGTACGTGAAGCGCTTCGCACGCGAGAGTCGCGTCGGCTTCGGCTCGAACGGCTGAGTCTGCCGTGCCGCTCGAGGTCGGCATCGTCGGACCGCCGGGCAGCGGGAAGACGTCGCTCTTCACGGCGCTGACCCGCGCTGCGGGTGGCGAGTACGGCAAGACGAACGTCGGAATTGCGCCGATCGCCGACGAGCGACTCGCAGCCCTTGCTGCGGTCGTGCAGGCGCGCAAGGTGACCGAGGCGACCATCCGCGTCCAGGACGTTCCCGGGACCGGGGATGCGCAGCTCGGCAACTTGCGCCAGGTCGACGCGCTGCTCGCGGTTCTTCGCGGCTTCGGCCCCGGCCCCGACCCGGACGGCGACCTCGAGACGTTCCGGCTCGAGCTGCTCGTGGCCGACCGCGACCACGTCGAGCGACGACTCGAGCGCGTCACCAAGCAGGCGAAGTCCGGTGACGCCGCTCTGCGGGGCGAGGTCGACGAGCTCGGCCGCGTGCTCGCCCACGTCGACGCGGGTCACTCGCTGGCCGCTTACCCGGGAGCGTTGCCCGTAGCGCTCGAACCGCTGACGACGAAGCCGCTGCTCGCAGTCGTGAACGGCGCGGCCGGGGTCGACCTGAAGCTCGAGGCAGAGCTGGCCGAGTTGCCCGACGACGAGGCGTCGGCGTTCCGGGACGGGAACGCGTCGGCGCTCGACGAAGTCGTTCGCCGCCTGCGAGATGCACTCGATCTGATCACGTTCTTCACCGCGGGCGAGAAGGAGACGCGGGCGTGGACGCTCCGGTCGGGTGAATCGGCCCTCGATGCGGCCGCGGCGATCCACTCCGACATTGCGCGCGGCTTCATCCGGTGCGAGGTGGTCGACTGGCAGGATCTCGTCGACGCCGGCTCGCACGCCGAGGTCGCGAAGCGCGGGCAGCAGCGCCTCGAAGGCAAGACCTACGTCGTACGCGACGGCGACGTGCTGAACATCCGTTTCAACGTTTAAGAGCGGCGAAGCTCGTTTGCGTGCCTGGCACCTCGTGTGCCAGGCACGAAGCCTTGTCGGCTCACGCTTAGACGGAGATCAGCACGACGCCGGCCAGCGTCAGGACGATGCCCACTCGCTGCGACCCGGAGACGTGCTCGTGGAGCACGGCCGCGGCGAGCAGCACGGTGACGATCGGGTAGAGCGAGGCGAGCACCGAGGTGAGGCTCACGAGCCCGTGGCTCGACGAGGCGGCGAACAGCACATTGCCGAGCGTGTCGCCGATCCCGACCGCGACGACGATCGCCAGGTCGCGCGGGCGAAGCCGCAGCGGCGGTCGCCTCACGGCGACAGCGGCTGCCACGACGGCGAAGGCCGTCGTGCGGAAGAGGACCGACGCCCACCAGAAGTCGGCGCTGCCCGCCGCGTGCATCGGCGGGAAGTAGAAGCCGAAGCCGATCGCGGCGAGCACTGCAAGGCCGACGCCGGCGGCGACGCGTCGCGCGCCTTCCTGGTGCTCGAGCGACGCGAGGACGACGCCGACGATGGCGCAGGCGATCCCGGCGAACTGGAATGCCGACAACGTGTCCCCGGTTGCGATTCCGAACGCCACGGGCACGATCGCCGACACGCCTGCGATCGGCGCGACGACGCTCATCGATCCGACCGCCATCCCGCGGTAGTAGGCGTACAACCCCAGCGTGCCGAAGAGGGCCGCAGGCACCGCGAGCAGAATCTGCCAGCCGTGAGGGCCTTCGCCGTGGATTGCGACGGCGATGGCGATCGCGACGACGCCCCCGAGCTGCGCCCACAGCATCACGCGGAGTGCGCCCCAGGTGCGGCCCCAGAGAGGACCGACGAAATCGGCCACTCCCCACGCCAGGCTCGCGCCGAGCGCGAGCGTCAGTGCACTCAACCGGTCGGCCGCGTTGCGGCGACTGCGTCGAGCGCGTTCGCATGGTGCAGGACGGCGGCCTCGGCAGTTCGGGCCGCCCGGGAGTCGTGGTGCACGGCGATGCAGTGCAGGAGCTCGGCCTTCTGGATCGTGGTCAAACCCCGAGCCCGTTCGTCGACGATCCTGACTCCGAGGTGGACGTGGCCGAGCAGCTGACCCTCGTCCGTGACCGCGAACCCCGGCCCGGGGCCGAGCTCGAGCACCCGGCCGACGTCGTGGACGAGGGCAGCGGCGAGCAGCAATTCGCCGCGCAGACGCGGGTGGAGCTGCGCCGTCTCGCGACAGATCGTTGCGACGCCGACGGTGTGCTCGAGGAGGCCGCCGGCGTAGGAATGGTGTGCGTCGGGCGTCGCCGGGCGCGTCTCGAGCGGTGCGTCGACGAGCACCGCCCGAACGGTCTCGGCAAGACCAGGGTGCGAGAGCTCGCCGACGAGGAACTCCAGGAACCCTTTCAGCTCGTCGGTGTCCCGACGGGCTGTCGGAGTGAGCGATCCGGGGTCGACGTCGGAGGCCTCGAGCGAGCGGATGTCGAGCTGCAGCCGGTCGCGGAAGCGCTCGACGCGTCCGAGCACGCGGACGGCGTCACCTTCGACGAAGCGGCCGTCGAGCAGTTCAACGTCGCTCCACACGCGCGCCTCGATCTTTCCGGTCGGATCGACGAGCTCGAGCGCGAGGTATGCAGCGCCGCCGCGGGTGCGCAGCTTCCGCTTGGCTTTGACGGCATAGACGGCCTCGACGACCCGGTCCTCCTGTAGTTCCGCGATCGTCATGGCGGCAGTCTATGGAGCCGTCCAGATGCGGAAGTCGCTCTCGTCTCGTCCCGTGGCGACCTCGTCGAGGACCGCGGCCGCGAGTCGCCTGCGCCAGCCGAGCACGCCGCTCAGGTCTGCCGCGGTCAGCTCGCCGGCAGCTTCGAGGACGAGCAATGCGAGCCCCCGGCGCGCCTCGTCCGGCGGCGGCAGCCGGGCGGGGAGCTTCCATTTGCGGTCGAGGAGATCGTGGGCGACGGCTCCCCAGCCGGCTTCCTGTTCGACCAGGTGGGAGCTCGTGAGGACAAGGCGTCGTTGGAGGGCGGCGACGGTGCGGTCGACCTCCCGCTTCGGTGCGCCGACGACTGCGCGCAGCTCGCTCCCGGTCAGCGGTCCTCGATCGCTGATCGCCGACACGAGCTCGCTCTCGAGGGCGTTCAACTCGTCGCGGTCGGCCTGGGCGACGAGCACGGGAAGGACGCGGGGCGCGACGCAGGTCGTGACACGGGCCACATGCTTGCCGACGCAGACGAGGCCGTGGGCCGGAAGCGCATCCTTGGCGCTCCAGAGAAAGCCCATCCCGTCCGCCCAGCGCACGAATGTCCCATCGGCCTCGCGGACGGCAGGGGGCGCTGCGGCGTCGCCGGCGACCTGCCCCCAGAGCGACGGGAGTACGACGTCGGCCTTCGGGAAGAGGAGCGCGATGCCGACCTCGTCGACCCAGGCCGCCGCGGCCTCCAACGTGCGGATCATTAGTGTCCAAGCATGCCGACCGTGAAGCCGTTCCGTCCGCTGCGTTTCGACACGGCTGTGGCAGGGCCGCTCGATCGGCTGGTCGCGCCGCCCTACGACGTGATCTCGGACGAGGCACGTGCGGACTACCTAGCGCGGAGCCCGTACAACATCGTCCACCTCACGCTGCCCGAGACGCCGGAGGGCGCGGCTCGCGATCTCACCGACTGGCGTGGCCGCGGGGTGCTGGTCGAGGGCCGGTCGTCGTACTGGCACATCGCCCAGGACTACATCGGTCCCGACGGTGTCGCGCGCACACGCGACGGCATCGGCGCTGCGATCCCGGTGACACCGTATGCGCAGGGCGACGTGCTGCCGCACGAACGCACGCACGCCGGACCGAAGGAGGGCAGGCTGAAGCTGCTCCGTGCCACCGGTACGCAACTCGAGCCGATCTTCGTGCTCTACGACGGAGAGCCGCTGCTCGACGCACCCGCTCGCGAGCCCGACCTCGACGTCGAAGACGGAGGTGTGCGCACCCGGATGTGGGAGATCGCGTCGGACGAGGAACTGTCGATCGACACGCCCTTGCTGATCGCCGATGGCCACCATCGGTACGAGACAGCCGTCTCGTACCGTGAGGAGAACCCGGCGGCGACGCACATGTTCGCGGTGCTCGTCTCGACGCGCGCGCCCGGGCTCGAGATCTTCCCGACGCATCGTCTTGCGCGGCACCTGGGCGACGTGCCCGGTGTCGAGATCGACCGCCCGAACGGCGGAGTCACGCTCTATCGCGGCGGCCGGTACCTGCGGGTGCAGACGGACGACGACTTTGGCCCGCGTGTCGTCGACTCGTTCAGCCCCGAAGGCATCACGTATACGGCGGATGCGGCGGCCGCGGTTGCCGCTGTCGACCGTGGCGATGCCGAGGCGGCGTTCCTGCTCGAGCCCGTGACGGTCGCTCAGGTCGCACGATTCGCCCATGCTGGCGAGACGATGCCGCAGAAGTCGACGTTCTTCTATCCCAAGCTCACCTCGGGGCTCGTTCTCTACCCACTTTGAGGGCGGGCTCGACGAGCGAGGACTGGCTCGCCCTCTGCCGACTGGCGCGTGCGGATGTTGCGCGGGTCCTCGAGGAGCTGCCGACGCGCGCCGAGCGCGAGCCCGTGGTCGGCGACGGTGAAGGAGGCGACGAGACGACTGCGATCGATGCCGCGGCCGAGCGGGTGATTCTCGATCGCTTTCGGTTGAAAGGCGTACGGATCGTCAGCGAGGAGGTTGGCGTCGAAGGTGCCGGCGACGCCACGATCGTGGTCGATCCGATCGACGGATCGCTGAACGCGAAGCGAGGGATCCCGTTCTTCGCGATCTCCATCGCGGTCGCCGACGGCGACACGATGGACGACGTGCATACCGCGTACGTGTACGACTTCGGTACGCGCGAGGAGTGGACCGCGGTCAAGGGCCACGGCGCGCTGTTGAACGGCTCGGCGCTCATAGAGCGACCGAAGGACGAGCTCGAGATCCTCTCGTTCGAGGCGACGACGACGGCATTCGTCGCCGAGAATGCGGCGCGCTTCGTCGGCGTCGCTCACCGCCTGCGCGTGATGGGCTCGCTCGCCGTGACGCTCTGCCACCTTGCTGCCGGGCGGCTCGACGGGGTTGTCTCGCTGAAGGGGGCACGTTCGGTCGACATCGCCGCCGCCCAGCTGCTCGTTCGTGAACGCGGGCTCGCGATCGACTTGCCCGAGGCGCCGCCGTTCGGAGCTGCGCCGCTCGATCTCGAAGCGCGCTCGCGCGTGGTTGCCGCCGGAAGCGATGCGCTGTGCGCGCAGCTTGCGGCAGCCCTCGGACGCGAATAGCTCATCCGGGCACTCGTGCCGGGCGCAGCGCTGCCGATGTAAGGCGCATGAGCGCCGAATCGTCGTTCTCCGCCTATGTCGACCGGGATCGAAGCGGTCACCCCGACCCGGGGCCGCCGGGCTCAGCCCCTGCGTCGACGCTTGCGACGATCGTTGCGTTCCTGCGGCGCGTGTTCGATCCCGGCCGCGTCTGAGTGCGGACGGGAGCGTAAGCTCCCGGCGTGACCCTTCGCGACGACGTCTTCGCTGCGCTCGAGCGCGTCATCGACCCGGAGCTCCGGCGCCCGGTCACTGAGCTCGACATGGTGCGCGGGGTCGAGGTCGAGGGCGAGGCGGTCACCGTCACGATCGCGCTGACGGTCGTCGGCTGTCCGCTGCGCTCGAGCTTCCAGGATCAGGTGCGTGAGCACGTCGGATCCCTGCCCGGAGTATCGGCGACCGAGGTTCGGTTCGACGTCATGACGCCGGACGAACGAGCCGCGCTGACGACGAAGCTGCGCGGCGGCAGCGAGCAACGCGGGATCCAGTTGCCGGTGACGACGCGCGTGATTGCGATCGCATCGGGCAAGGGAGGGGTCGGCAAGTCCTCCATGACCGTCAACATTGCCGCGGCCCTCGCGGCGGCGGGCCACGAGGTCGGCGTGCTCGACGCGGACATCTACGGCCACTCGGTCCCGTACATGCTTGGTGTCAAACAGCGTCCGGTCGCCGTCGACCGGATGATCGTGCCACCCGTCGGGCACGGCATGAAGCTGATGTCGATCGGTTTCTTCCTCGACGAGAACCAGCCGGTCATGTGGCGCGGCCCGATGCTGCATCGTGCGCTCGAGCAGTTCCTGCAGGATGTTCACTGGGGCGACGTCGACGTGCTGGTCGTGGACATGCCGCCCGGGACGGGGGACGTGTCGATCTCGCTGGGTCAGCTTCTCCCGCGGGCCGAGGCGGTGATCGTCACGACACCGCAGCCGCTCGCCCAAGAGGTCGCGGCGCGCGCCGCGGCGATGGCCCAGAAGACCGGCATGCGGCTTGTCGGCGTGATCGAGAACATGAGCTCCGACGTGTTCGGCTCCGGCGGCGGCGATCGACTTGCAGACGAGCTTCGGGTGCCGCTCCTCGGGCGCGTTTCGCTCGATGCGCGCGTTCGCGCTTCCGCCGACGACGGCACGCCGCTCGTGCTCAGCGACCCCGACAGCGAGCCGGCCGTCGAGATCGCGCGCATCGCCGGGGCGATCGACGCGAACCGCGCCGGCGGCTTCACGCGCACGTTGCCGCTCGTCTCGTAACGGCCTTGGCGGCGGCGGCGGCGGCGGCGAGCAATGCGGTGGAGCGCCTGCGCGCGCTTGGCTTCTCCGACGCGGATGCCGAGACGATGGCGGCGCACTTCCTCTGGGCCGAGCGTCGCGGATTGAGCAGTCACGGCGTCGGGCGGATCGACTGGCTCGAGGGCTTCGACGATCTCGATTCGGCTGCTCGCCCGTCGCGCGTCGAGCAGGCGGACGGATTCGAGCGCTGGAACGGAAACGGCGCTCTCGGCTACCTCACCCTCTCGGCCGTGGTGGACGCCCAGCTCGCCTCGCCGCCGGTCGCGGCGCGGGTGGTCGTCTGCTCGCGCACCTTCCCGACGGGCGCCCTCGGATACTGGGTGAGGTTGCTCGCAGGCGGCGGGCTCGTCGCCGCGCTCACGGCGACCTCCCCACGCAGGTTGCCCTCGCCGGGTGGCGGAGCACCCTTGACCGGGACGAACCCGCTGGCCGTGGGCGTCCCATCCTCGGACGGTCGTCCCTTGGCGGTCGACGTCTCGATGGGTGCCGTCACCCACGGCGACGTGCTCGCCGGCAAGGCCCGGCCAGACGAGCTCGTCCCGTTCGGCGGAGAGCAGGCGCACAAGGCATTTGCGCTCGCGGTCGGGCTCCAGCTGCTGGTCGACGCGCTCACGCCCGAAGACGAGTTCGGTGCGGTGCTGCTCGTTGCCCGCCCCCGGGCCGACCCGGTCCCCGCGTTACGCGCGCTCGCGGCGGGCGTCCGCCTCCCGGGCGATCGCGATCAGCTCTGAGTCGTCGCGCAGAGAGACGAGGTCGTCGTCCGCGAGCGGGTCGGGGCCCCCTCCGAGCTCGAATGCGGCCCGCAGGTGCTCGATCGCTTCGTCGCGCCGACCCAGCAGTGCCTCCATGCAGCCCATGTTGTAGAGCAGCGCCCAGTCTGAGGGATACCGCTCGTGGCCTTCCCGGAAGCCGGCGAGTGCGGCCTCGTAGTCGCCTTCGTGGTACGGCTGAAACGCGCGTGCGATCCACTCCCACGGCGACGGCGTGAACGCGCGACCCGGCTTTGCCCCGGCCGACACGACGATCGTGCCCGCCTCCACCGCAACAGCGCCGCGGCGAAGGGCCGGATCGCGGACGAAGACGATCGTCCCCTCGGGCGCGTCGAGCTCGTCGCCCGCGACCGTGAACCGGGCGCGGCCGCGGACGACGACGTACAGCTCCTCGTGCTCGACCTGGCGCTCGTCGTGCTCGGGGATCACGGGATCGCCGGCGTTCTCGACCGACCACGCATTGACGCCGAACGCCTGGACGCCGAGCTGCTCGCGCAACGGGATCCACCCGCGCCGGTGCTCGGCCTCGGCGAGGGCAACCACCGTCCATTTCTCGTCAACCTCGTTCATGCGGGAAACCCCGGCTCACGGCGGATCGAGGCGAAATCGGTGTCGCTGCGGGCGTACGCTGCCCATTTCGGGTCGAGCTCGACGGCGCGCCGGAGATGGGTGAGCGCATCGACACTCCGTCCGGCGCGAGCCTCCACGCAGGCGAGGTTGTAGAGCAGCGCCGGGTGGTCCGGGCGCTCCGCGAGTGCCTCGCGGTGCAACCGGATCGCCTCGTCCCAGTCGCCGCGCCGGGTTGCGGGCATCGCGGCGAACATCGCCTCCCACGCGGACACGGCGTACGCCTCGCCCGGCTTGCCGCCCAGCGCGAGCACGGTGGTCTCCGGCTCGCGGCTGATTGCGACGCGCTTCACCTCGGGGTCAGCGATGTGGACCAGCGTCCCGGCGTCGAGCTCGAGCTCCGCTTCGTCGAGCGTGAACGTCGCCCTCCCGCGGAGGACGAGGTAGATCTCCTCGTGGCCCAGCTGGCTCTCGGTGTGCTCCTCGACCACCTGGCCGCCGACCTCTTCGCTCGTATACGCGTTGACGCCGAACGCGCGCACGTCGAACCGTTTGCGGACGGGCCGCCAGACGAGCCCGTGCGAGATCGGGATCGCGTCGAGGTCGTCGACGTGAGCCATCTCGTATGCGCTCTTCCTGACGCTCATCGCCGGCGGAGCTCCTCGAGCACGACCGGGTCGATCCGGTCGACTCCCTCGATCCGTTCCTCCAGGTTCTCGGTTCCCGCCCAGGCTGCGAGTGCTCCGCTGAGCTCCCCGTCGAACCCAAGGCGAGCGAGGCGCTCCGCCAGCTCGCTTCGAAGCTCGTCGTCGACGGTGACCCACTTGGCGGCCGGCGACTTGCCGAACAGCAGGGAATGCAGCTCGTAGAGGCGCGCGATCTCCGCGACCGGCGTCGGGTGGTCGTCGACGCGCAGGTCGACGACGAGGTCGCAGAGCCCTGCGTACCCGGCGTCGCGCTCGACCACGAGCAGCGCCGCGGACTGTTGGCCGCGGCGATCGCCGCCGGCGCTCTGTGCGGCCGCCAGGCACGCGAGCAGACGCTCGGCGAGCGGGCGATCCGCGGTGGTGGTGAAGGTCGCCGCGAGCGCGTCGACCGTCTCCGCGCCAACGAGGATGTTCCCCTGAGCTGCGAAGCACTCACCGGCGATACCTCCGGCCCAGTCCATGCATCTCGCGCCCGTGAACGTGGCGCCGCGGCCGTTGCCGTCGACGACGCCCACCTGACGTTGATCGCGGCCGTCGTCGGCGTCCGTCAGCCTTCGTACCACCTCGTTCGACGGCAATCCGTCGCGGAGGAGCGCTAGCCCGTCCGGACCGTACCGCGGGTTCGCGTACGACTGGGTCGCGATCGCGCCGACGCCCGGCTCGGCCCACGGCACGATCGAGCCGACTGCGAGGAACTTCGACTGCGTGGCGACGCCCCACTGACCCGCGTCGAGGTCGCAGGCGACGATCGAGTAGGTGGCCACCGGAAACTGCTCAGCCATACGTCAGCTCCGTCAGGTCGAGCTCGAGCAGCGCAGGGTCGGTGACGAGAGCGCAGGCGACCTCGGGCCGTGCGAGTGCGGCCTTCACCTCGCCGGCAGTCGAGGCGCGGACCACGACAGGTCGACCCTCGGCGTGTGCCGCGCGCAGCGCTTCGGCATCGCCGGGCGAGTCGAGCACGAGTGCGCCGGTCAGCTCCAGCTCGCCGTCCAGCGCGATCTCCGGCACCCGCCTGCCGGTCGCCCCGAACCAGCGCTCTCTCACAGCGCGATCGATTCTCCCGGCGCGACACGCTCGACGACTGCAGGACTCAGCGCCGCCAGGGCATCGGGTGTTCCGGTGAGGATCGGGAACGTTCCCCAGTGACACGGGACGCAGCGGGGGTTGCCGAGCAGCTCGAGTGCTTTCGCGGCCTCGCGGGGGCCCATCGTGTAATGGTCGCCGATTGGCAGAACGGCGACCGTCGGCGAGTACAGCTCGGCGATCAGCGCCATGTCGCCGAACACGGCTGTGTCGCCGGCGAAGTAGACGGTCGCGTCACTCAGGTGGAAGATGAACCCGGCCGGTTCGCCGGTGTACGTTCCATCCGGCGCCGAGCTCGAGTGAAATGCGTGCGTCATCGTGATCCGGATCCCCGCGATCTCGACCGTGCCACCCTTGTTGAAGCCGATCAGCTTGTCGTCCGGAACACCCTGCCCATTGAGCCACGCGACGAGCTCGACGATGCCCAGGAGCGGACTGCCGAGCCGCTGGTGCAGCGCCACGGCGTCCCCCGTGTGGTCGCCATGGCCGTGCGTGAGGGCGATCGCGTCGGCGCGCTGCGGCTCCTTCTCGTTGTCGGGACAGGTTGGTCCCGAGAGGAAGGGGTCGATGTAGACACGACTGCCTCCGTCGGTGTCGAGGCGAAACGACGCGTGGCCGAGCCAGGTGAGCGTTGACAAGGCGATCCTTTCCGTCGCGGGCCGAATGGAGAATTGAGCATAGAAGGACCGTTCCGCCCGGGAGCGGGCCTTCTGCCGTCAGAAGTGGATTGCGCTCGCGGCCGAACTTGCGACGTCGATCAGTGGCTGCACGGCGAAGAACGATCCGATCGTGACGACGAGACAGATGACGACGCCGCCGCCGAGCACGACCTCGCGCGGGGGAGCGCCCCCGGCGGGAGCGAGCCGCAGCTCCGTCGAGTCGCGGAAGTACATCGCGCGTACCACGCCGAGGTAGTAGTACGCGGAGATCATCGTCGCGATCACCCCTGCGACGACGAGCCACCAGAGGCCGCTGTCATACGCGGCGGAGAAGACGTAGAACTTGCCGATGAAGCCGCCGGTCAGAGGGAAGCCGAGCATGCCCAGCATGAACACCCAGAGGGAGATGCCGAAGAACGGCCGTTCCCACCCGAACCCGGCGAGGTTGTCGAGCGTCACCGGTGAACCGAGCTCGCGCTCTCGTGCGGCCACGACGCCGAACGCCCCGAGCGACATCGCCGTGTAGGGGATCAGGTAGAAGAGCATTGCCCGAACCCCCAGCGTGCTTGCGGCCGCAACGGCGATGAGCATGAAGCCTGCGTGGGAGACGGACGAGTAGGCGAGGATCCGCTTGACGTTCCGCTGAACGAGCGCAGCGATGTTCCCCCACGCGAGCGAGACGCAGGCGATCACCGCAATCGCGAGCTGCCACAGGCGCTGGTCGGCGGGGAAGGCCGTCTGCAGGACGCGATACGCGACCATCAGCGCCGCGACCTTGGTTGCCGAGGACATGAACGACGTGACGGGGGTCGGAGCGCCCTGGTAGACGTCTGGCGTCCACATGTGGAACGGTGCGGCCGACGCTTTGAACGCCAGTCCGGCGATGATCATCGCGAGCCCGGCGACGAGCATCGCGTCGTGTGCGTGACCCGCAGCGGCGATCTTGTCGAACGACAACTCGCCGGTGACGCCGTACACGAGCGCCGATCCGAAGAGCAGCGTCGCGGAGCCGACCGCACCGACGATCAGATACTTGAGACCGGCCTCGAGCGATCCGATCAGGTCGATGTCGATGGCACTCAGGACGTAGAGGGCGATCGAGAACCACTCGAGCGCCAGGAACAGGTTGATCAGGTTGGCGGCCTGGACGAAGAACGCCATCCCGGCACCGGCTGCGGCGAGCAGCGCGTAGTACTCGGCGACGTGCTCGTCGCCCCAGCGCTCGCCGTAGCTCACGAGCACCGCCACCGCGCCGCAGCCGGCGATCAGGAGCTGGCCGAAGGCCGCATATCGGTCGCGGAAGATCGAGTCGGCGATGATCGGTGAGCCGTTGGGCGTCTTGGCGGCCACGAGCACGGCGAGCGCGAACGCTGCGGCGAAGCCGGCGAAGCCGATCACCGCGGAGACGCCCCTGCGCGGCCGGCGCGGCACGAAGACCGCGACCATCAGCAGGAGCCCGACCGCCCCGAGCAGGGCCAGCGTCGGTGAGAGCGCGAACCAGTCGACGTGCGGCTTCGCGATCACCGCAGTCCCTGGGCGATCGTCGCCTGAGCTTGGTTCCCGCCGAACGCGTGGCCCGAGATCAGGTTCGGCCAGGCCGACAACCCGATCAGACAGAGCAGCAGCGGCACGACCACGGCGAGCTCGCCCAGCCGCAGATCGAGCGCGGACTCCGGAACCGCCGGCCCGACGTCCTCGTGCAGGACGGCCGAGATCGCCCGCAGCATGTACATCGCCGCCAGCACCATCCCGACTGCGCCGACCACCGCCCAGCCCCACCCCTGCTGGAAGGCGCCTGCGAGGATCAGGAACTCTCCGGCGAACGCCGTCGACAGCGGGACGGCGAGCGCGATCACGCCGGCCGTCAGGACGACGGTGGCGAGCGCCGGCCGGCCACGGGCCATCCCGCCGAGCAGGCTGAACTCACCGGTCGAGCAGCGACGTTCGACCATCGCCGCGATCAGGAAGAGCGACGCCGAGATCAGGGCGTGGTTGACGATCTGCAGGACGGCACCGTCGAAGCCGAGGTCGTTGTTCGCGAACAGTCCGATCACGATCAGGCCCGCCTGGGCGAGCGACGAGTAGAGGACGACGCCCCGGAAGTCCCTGGCCCGGAACGCGAGCAGCGATCCGTAGACGAGCGAGACCGACGCGAGGATGAGCAGCACGATCCGCCAGTCGTGTACCGGTCCCGGGAACTTCGGGATCACGATCCGCAGCAGCCCGTACAGGCCGGCCTTCGAGACCACGCCCGACAGCACCGCGGCGACCTCCGGCGGCGATTCGCGATACGTGATCGCGAGCCAGCCGTGGAACGGGAAGAGCGGCGACTTGATCACGAACGCGATGACGAAGCCGAGGAAGATCCAGGTGGAGGAGCTCTGCCGGATCGTCGTGAGATCGAACGTCCCCTCCTGCAGGCCGTAGGCGACGATCGCCGCGAGCATGAACAGCGATCCCACGACCGTGTAGACGACGAACACGATCGTTGCGCGCAGCCGCGCCGCACCGCCCCAGACGCCGATCAGGATGTAGAGCGGAATCAGCATCGCCTCGAAGAACGCGTAGAACAGCAGCAGGTCCTGGGCGGTGAACACGCCGACGATCGAGCCGGTCAGGACGAGCATCAGCGAGAAGTACGCGCGCGCCCGGGCGCGGTCGACCCACCAGCCGTAGATCACACACGCCGCCATCACGATCACCGTCATCCCGACCAGCCAGAGGGAGAACGCATACAGGCCGACGTGGTAGGAGACGTTCAGGTCGGGGATCCAGGATCTCTGCTGGGCGAACTGGAGGCGCGGGTCTCCGAAATCGAACTTGCCCACCGTGGTGATCCAGACGCCGACCTCGATCAGTGAGATCAGCGCCGCGAGCGACCCGAGCCAGTACGCGGTCAGCGGGGCGATCGCCACGAGCAGGGCGCCGGCGAACGGCAGCACGATCAGGATCGTGGTCATTTGACGGCGAGGAAGACGACGAGGAGGATGGCGAGCCCGCCGGCGAGGGCCAGGGCGTAGGAGCGGACGAGCCCGGTCTGTGCGCGGCCGAGCTCACGCGCACCGGTCCCGACTCCCTCACCGAGCAGTGACAGCGAACCGACGATCAGCGGCCGCTCGACGAGTGCACCGAGGCTGCGGGCCAGCAGATCGGAGCTTCGGTAGAAGACGACGTCGTAGATTTCGTCCCAGTAGAACTTGTGCTCGAGCACCGGCCAGGTCTTCGGCGCCTCGATGCGCCTGGCCGAGTAGATCGCCCAGGCGACTGCGGCGCCCGCGAGTCCCATCACGATCGCGACCACAGACGACACCCAGTCCTCGCGGCTCGTCGGGACGACGAGCGGCGGTGCGACCGGGTCGAGCCACTTCGAGACCAGCCCCCACAGCGGCTCCCATTGCAGGAAGCCGGCGATCGTCGAGAGGACGGCGAGCACGAAGACGACCACGAGCATGGAGAACGGGCCTTCCTGGCCGTGATGCTCGTGGTAGTGCTCGCGCGCGAACGCCGACGGTTCGCCCGTGAAGACGATGAAGAACAAACGGAACGCGTAGAGGCCGGTCAGGAACGCCCCGATCATCCCGACGACGTAGAGGATGTGGCCGTACCACCCGGAGGCGAGCGCCGCCGACAGGATCTCGTCCTTCGAGAAGAAGCCCGCGAACGGGAAGATCCCTGCGAGCGCGAGGGAGCCGATCAGGAACGCAGCACGCGTTCGGGGCATCAGCTTGCCGACACCTCGGAGCTTCCCGATGTCCTGCTCGCCGGCGACGGCGTGGATGACGAGTCCGGCGGCGAGGAACAGGAGGGCCTTGAAGAACGCGTGTGTCATCAGGTGGAACATCGCGTTCGCGTACGCGCCGAGCCCGGCGGCGACGAACATGTACCCGATCTGGGACATCGTCGAATAGGCGATCACGCGCTTGATGTCCTGCTGGACGAGCGCGATCAGGCCGGCCATCAGCAACGTCGCGGCGCCGAGGCCTGCTGCCAGGTCCTGGACGATGTACGCGTGCTCGAACAGCGGGAAGCAGCGGACGATCAGGTACACGCCGGCGGTCACCATCGTGGCCGCGTGGATCAATGCGCTCACCGGAGTCGGGCCTTCCATCGCATCGGGAAGCCACGTGTGCAGCGGGATCTGTGCGCTCTTCGCGAGCGCGCCGCCGAGGAGGCCCAGTGCGATGAGGTTCGCGGCGGTACCGCTCGTCGGCGCCTTGGCGAAGACCGTCGAGTAGTTCAGCGTCCCCGTTTGCTGCACGAGCAGGAACAGCGCCAGGGCGAACGTCGCATCGCCGATCGCGTTCATCACGAACGCCTTCTTCGCCGCCGCGATCGCCGACGGACGTCGCTGGTAAAAGCCGATCAGCAGGTAGCTCGAAAGTCCCACCATTCCCCAGCCGGCGAGCAGCAGCAGCAGGTTCGCTCCCTGCACCAGCAGCAGCATCGAGAATACGAACAGCGACATGTAGGCGAAATAGCGGCGTTCCTCGTCCTCGCCGTCCATGTAGCCGAGCGAATAGAGGATGATCAGCCCGCCGACGCCGGAGACGATCAGCATCATCATCACGCTGAGCTGGTCGGTGAGCAGCGACAGGTCGAAGTGATACTGGCCGGCCGAGAGCCACGTCCACGACGTGACGGTGTGACCGCGGTCGTACGTCGGCTCTCCGAGGAGGATCCCGAAGCACACGCATGCGGCGACGAACGACCCGAGCGTGGTCAGCGTCGAGATCCAGCCGGCCGTGCGCCGTGAGATCCGTGTCCCGCCGAGCGTGATCACGATCACAGAGGCGAGCGGGAGCAGAAGACAGCTCCAGGTGGCGGCTGCCACGTTCCTATCCCCTCAGCGTCCGGAGCTTGTCGACGTCGAGCTCGACGTTCCGGCGGCCGAGCGCGACGATCATGCCGAGGCCGACGACGACCTCCGACGCGGCCACGGCCATCACCGAGATCGCAAAGATCTGGCCGTCCTCACGCCCGTGCAGCCGTGAGAAGGCGATCAGGAGCAGGTTCGCCGAGTTGAGCATGATCTCGACCGAGAGCAGGATGATCAGCGGGCTGCGCCGCAGCATCACGCCCAGCGCGCCGATCGTGAACAGCAGCGCAGCGAGCGCGACGTACCACTGGATGTCAGGCCCGTGCATCGGCGCCCTCCCGATGCTCGAGCGGGTCGATCCGGCGCGCATGGGCGCCAAGCACGACACCGCCGACGGCGGCGACGAGCAGTACGATCGACGTGACCTCGAATGCGAGCAGATGGTCGGTGAGGAAGAGCCTGCCGATCGATGCCGGCGAGCCGAACGACCTGCCGATGTGCTGGGGCTTCGAGAGCACGTTCCCTGTGCTCAACCCGACGACGACGATGACCTCGGCGAGGATCGCCCCGCCGGCGCATACTGCCCCCACCGCGAGCCACGATGGTCCCCCGGACCACGGTGATTCCTCGGAGGCGTCGCCGAGGTACGCGATCACGAACAGGAACATCACCATCACCGCGCCGCCGTACACGAGCACCTGGCCTGCAGCGACGAATTCGCCCGACAACAGGAGGAACAGGACGGCGAGCGAGCCGAGGTTCCCGATCAGCGACAGTGCCGAGTAGAACGGGTTGCGGAAGCTGACGACGGCTATCGCGCTCGCGAGGCAGGCGAAGGCGGCGAAGAACCACGCGACCCAGACGAGGAAGTTGGCCATCGGTGGTTAGGAGTTGTCCTTGTAGAACGGGATCGGCGTGTCGTAGAGGCTGCGATCGGCGACCGGCACCGTCTTCACCGGGGGAGCAAGCAGCATGTCCTTCGTGTAGATGAGGTCGTCGCGGTTGTACTCCGAGATCTCGAAGTCGTTGCCGAGCGTGATCGCGTCGAACGGGCAGGCGAGCTCGCAGTAGCCGCAGAAGATGCAGCGCGACATGTTGATCTCGTAGATGCGGGCGTAGCGCTCGCCGGCCGACACCCGGTTGTCGGGCGTGTTCTCCGCTGCGACGACGCGGATGCAATCCGCCGGACAGGCGGCTGCACAGAGCGAGCAGCCGACGCACTTCTCGAGGCCGTTCTCGTGGCGGTGCAGCCGATGGCGCCCGCGGTAGCGTGGGTAGACGGGGGACTTCTGCTCGGGGTACTGCTGCGTGATCGGCTTCTTGAAGACCTGCTTCAACGTCACGCCGAAGCCCTTGAAGGTGTTCGGGACGACCCTCATGAGACTGCGACCACGAGCGCCGCGGTGATCAGCGCGTTCAACGTCGCGACCGGCAGCAGCACCTTCCAGCCGAACCGCATCAGCTGGTCGTAGCGCAACCGCGGTTGGGTGGCGCGAAGCCAGATGAACACGGAGACGAGGATGAACAGCTTCAGCACGAACCAGATCGGCCCGAGGATGTCGAGCGCGTTCACCCACGGGAAGTGGTAGCCGCCGAAGAAGAGCGTCACGCACAGTCCCGAGAGCACGAGCAGGTTGATGTACTCGGCCGCCTGGAAGATCCCCCAGCGCATCCCCGAGTACTCGGTGTGGTAGCCCGCGACGAGCTCGGTGTCAGCCTCCGGCAGGTCGAACGGAGCGCGCGATGTCTCCGCCGTGCCGCCGATGAGGAACACCGCGAGACCGACCGCCTGCGGAATGAAGAACCAGAGGGTCGACGCCTGCTTGTTGACGATCTCGACGAGGTTGAGCGACTGCCCCATCATCACGACGCCGAGCACCGACAGCGCCAGCGATACCTCGTACGATACGAGCTGGGCGCAGGTTCGCATCGCGCCGAGGGTCGAGTACTTCGACTCGGACGCCCAGCCGCCGACGATGAAGCCGTAGATGCCAAGCGACCCAAGCGCGAAGATGAGGATCAGCGAGATCGGGACGTTGACGACCTCGCCCGAGATGTAGTACCCCCCGACGGTCCAGCCGGCGCCGAACGGCAATACGCTAAATGCGAGCAGCGCCGTGAACATCGAGACGATCGGCGCGATGATGTAGAGCGGCTGCTTGGCAGCGCTCGGCGAGAACGCCTCCTTGCGGATCAGCTTCAGCAGGTCGGCAATCGGGACGAGCAGGCCCTTCGGCCCCGCGCGGTTCGGGCCGTACCGGAGTTGCATCCGTCCGAGGAGCTTTCGCTCGAGCCAGGTCGTGAACGCGAAGAACAGCATCACGACGTTGATCACGATGAAAGCCTTGGGAATGGTGATCCACCAGGGCTCGTGCATCACGTGTTCACCTCGACCGTGGCATGGAGCCCTGCTGCGTGGTCCTCCGCGATGCGCACGGCGCCCGGAACAAGGTCGCGCGCGATCCGGGCGCGCAGCTCGACCGATGTGCCATTCGAGGAGACGGTGACCGCGGCACCGTTCCTGATCTTCCGCTTCCGCGCGTCCTCCGGTGAAAGCCACACGTCACGCTCGGGACGCTGGAACGCGAGTTCGGGCGTCCGCTCGACGGCGACGCCGGAGAAGAGCGGGCGGTAGGCGACGAGACGCAAGCCCTTCCCGCGAGCCTGAGCTGCCCGGGTGCGCTTCGCGGTCGCCCGCTCCGGCGTCGTCTCGCGAGGTGGCAGCGCGGCGCGCTCGCCGACGGCGGCAAGCGCGATCCCGCCGAAGCACTTCGCGGAGACCTCTTCGAAGACCACCGAGGCGTGCGGCGAGAGCTCGACGCCGAACCGGCCGGCGAGCTTGGCGACCCACGCCAGCACGTCGGGAGCCGGTGCGAGGACTGCACGTCGCTGGCGCTGCAGCCTGCCTTCGAGGTTGACGGTGGTGCCGTCGCGCTCGAGGTAGCTCGTGCCCGGCAGGACGACGTCCGCGATGCCGCGGAAGCTCTCCTCGAACATGCCGATGCCGAGGACGGCGGGCGCTTTCTCGGCGAGCGCCCGTACGCTCGGGTCGCGTGCCGCTTCGTCGCCGGAGATCACGAGCAACCGCGGCTCTTCGTCGCCCGGCTCGCCGTCCGCGGCGCTGCTCCAGGCGTCGGTGACCCCGCGCCCGTTGGGTGTGAACGGCAGGAAGTAGACGGTCGGCGCGGCCGTTGCGAGCGACGGGTCGTCGGTGACGATTGCGTCCACCGCGGCGTCCGGGCGACCGTAGGTGATCGACGCGCCGTTCCGCGCCGCGGCCTTCAGCCACAGGTCGACGACGGGTGCGCGCTCGATCACCGGGGTGTCGCAGACGACGGCGATGCTCGCCGTGTCGCGGAGTGTCGACAATGGTGCGTTTGTGCCGTCGAACTCGTCCGGTACGGGCTCCGGCAGGACGGCGTTGTGTGCGCCGAGCCCGCAGCGCAGCAACTTTGCAAGCCCGTAGGCCTCTTCGACGGACTCGCTGCCGGAGAGCGCCGTGACCGTCGACGTGCCCGCGCCGCGAAGCATCCCCTCCACCTCGTCGAGCGCGTCGTCCCACGACACCTCCTGGAAGTGCCTCGGGCCACTCTTTCGCAGCGGGGCGACGACGCGGTCGGGAGCATGCAGATGGTTGTAGGCGAAGCGGCCCTTGTCGCACAGCCAGCCCTCGTCGACCTCGGGATGGATCCGCGACTGGATGCGCTTGACCTTGCCCTCACGCGTGGTTGCGCTGACGTTGCAGCCGACGGGACAGAGGCCGCAGACGGTGGGGACGTTCTGGATCTCCCACGGACGGGCCTCGAACCGGTACTGCGTCGAGGTCAGTGCACCGACCGGGCAGATCTCCGTGATGTTCCCGGAGAAATGGCCGCGGTAGGGCTCGTCCTCGAAGGTCGCGATCATCGACTGCGAGCCGCGGTTGACGGCGACGAGTTGGCCGTCTTCCGCGACCTGTTCGCTGAAGCGCGTGCACCGGTAGCAGAGGATGCAGCGCTCGCGGTCGAGCGCGATCAGCGGTGAGATCGGAATCGGCTTGTCGAACGTGCGCTTCGGGAAGACCATCCGCGTCGATCCAGGGCCGTAGCGGAACGTCAGGTCCTGCAGCGGGCACTCGCCGCCCTTGTCGCAGACAGGGCAGTCGAGTGGATGGTTGACGAGGATGAACTCGAGCGTCGCGTTCTGCCCCTCGGCAGCGAGCTTCGAGGTGCGCGCGGTGTGGACGACCATCCCGTCCTGGGCGGTGAGCGTGCAGCCCGCCTGCAGCTTCGGGATCCCCTCCACCTCGACGAGGCACATGCGGCACGCGCCGACCGGCGGGCCGAGCCGGGGCTCGTAGCAGAAGACGGGGATCTCGATCCCCGCCGCCTGCGCCGTCTCGACCAGGCCGGTGCCCTTCGGCACGTGGACCTGCCGCTCGTCGATCGTGACCGTGACCGTTTCGGGCGTCAACTTCCGCTCCGTTGCAGTTCCGTCACCCTTGCCTGGCAATGCGCACGGGAGTGCAACGAACCTTCGCGCCGCTCGGCAGCGGGAATCTCGGGTCTGTGGATCGTTCGTTGCAGGTTTGTCACCCTTGCCTGGCAACAGGACATGCGCCCAAACGTCACGCCGGTACCTCCACGGCCGGAACGAGCGCGTGCATCGCCACCGGTGCAAGCACATGGTCGAGCGGGGAGCTGTCGCCGAACGGACAGCCGCTTTGCTCGATGTGCGCGACGAACTCGTCTCGGAACTTCGCGACGTAGCTCGCGACCGCCATCGCCGCAGTCTCGCCCAGAGGGCAGAGGCACTTTCCGTTGATCCGATCGCAGACGTCGAGCAGCAGGTCGAGCTCGCGCCGTGTGGCGTCGCCGGCCTCCAGCTTGCGCAGGATCGCGGTCATCCACCGCGTTCCCTCGCGGCAGGGTGTGCACTTGCCGCATGACTCGTGCTCGTAGAACTCGCTGACGCGAACGCCCAGCTGGACCATGCACACACGCTCGTCGAGGCAGATCACGCCGGCCGACCCCATCGCCGTGTGCAGCTTCGAGAGCGAGTCGAAGTCGTAGCCGACGTCGATCTCCTCGCCGGTCAGGATCACCGTCGAGGACCCGCCCGGAATCACCGCTTTCAGCTTCCGTCCGTCGGGGACGCCGTCGCCCAGGTGCTCGGCGTAGATCAGGTCGCGCAACGAGATGCCCGGCTCGATCTCGTAGTTGCCCCCGTTCGCGACATGACCCGAGAGCGAGACGACGCGTGTTCCGCGCGAGTTCTCGACCCCGAGCTTCGCGTAGGCCGCCCCGCCGAGCGCGAGGATCGGTGGCACCGTCGCCATCGTCTCGACGTTGTTGACGACGGTCGGTGAGCCGTAGACGCCGGAGATCGCCGGGAACGGCGGCTTCGACCGCGGCTGACCACGCTTCCCCTCGAGCGACTCGATCAGGGCCGTCTCCTCGCCGCAGATGTACGCACCCGCGCCGCGGTGCAGGACGATGTCGACGTCCCCGATCAGGCTCGCGCCGCGCCGTCACCTCGTCGAGCGCAGCTTTCAGGACGTCGTACGGCCCGCTGTACTCGCCGCGGATGTAGACGAACACGTTCTTCGAGTCAACCGCGTGTGCCGTGATCAGGCAGCCTTCGAGGAAGCGGTGCGGCACGCGCGTCAAGATCTCGTTGTCCTTGAAGCTGCCGGGCTCCGATTCGTCGGCGTTGACGACGAGGTAGTGCGGCTTCGGAATCTGTTCCTTCGACGGCACGAACGACCATTTGCGCCCGGTGGCGAAGAACGCTCCTCCGCGGCCACGCAGCTCGGATCCGAGGAGCGCGTCCGTCACCTCGGCCGGCGTCATCGCCCGGGCGCGAGCGAGCTGCTCGTAACCGCCGGCGGCCTCGTACTCGGCAAGGCTCGTCGTCGCGTCGGCGAGGACGATCTCCTTGATCTCAGCCGGCACGAAGCTCCTCGACGATCGCCGAGGTGTCGTCGGGCTTGACGTGCAGGTGGTAGCGATGGTCGACCGCGACGATCGTTCCCCACCCGCAGCCGCCCAGACATTCGATCGTCCGCAGCGTCACCTTGCCGTCCGCGCTCGTCTCGCCTGCATGGCAGCCGAGGTCGGCCTCGAACGACTCGAGCACCTGTTGTGCGCCGTAGAGCGCGCACGAGACGTTGGTGCACACCTCGACGAGATGATCGCCTACCGGCTCGGTGTTGAACTGGTCGTAGAACGTTGCGATCGATGCGACGAACGCCGGTGTCACCTCGAGTGCGTCCGCGACCTCGCGCATCACATCCGGCGACAGCCAGCCGTGCTCCTCCTGTGCTAGCCGCAGTGCCGGCAGCACGGCACTGCGAGAGCCTTCCGGGTACTTCGCCCGCTCCGACTGGATCGCGTCGTACAACGCCGTCACCTGTCGACCTCTCCCATCACCGTGTCGAGCGAGCCGACGATCGCGATCATGTCGGCGATCAGCGCGTCGGTCATGCAGGTGGCAGTCGCCTGGAGGGCGACGAACGACGGCGCGCGGAACTTGACGCGCCATGGCTTCGGGCCGCCCGCCGAGCAGACGTAACAGCCGAGCTCACCGCGAGGCGATTCGATCGCCATGTACACCTCGCCCGCGGGAACGCGGAAACCCTCGGTGACGATCTTGAAGTGATGGATGAGCGACTCCATCGAGGTGTGCAGTTCGTGCCGCGGTGGCAGGACGACCTTGCGGTCGTCGGCGATCCACGGCTCGCCCTCCATTCGCTCGAGCCGGTCGAGGCACTGCTCGACGATCCGGACCGACTGGCGCATCTCCTCGATGTGCACGCGGTACCGCGCGTAGACGTCCCCTTCCGTGAAGACCGGGACGCGAAAGTCGACCTGGTGGTAGGCGAGGTACCCCTCGTCGCGCCGGATGTCCCAGTCGATGCCGGAGGCGCGAAGGACGGGACCGGACTGACCGAGTGCGATCGCATCGTCGGCGGAGAGCAGCCCGATGCCTTCGGTGCGCTCGAGCCAGATCTTGTTGCGCGTCAGCAGCGTCTCGTAGTCGTCGATCGCGCGCGGCATCCAGTCGCAGAACGCGCGCGCCTGCGGGTAGAAGCCGCGCGGAATGTCCTCGGCGAGCCCGCCGACCTGGAAGTAGCGCGTGTGCATCCGGTAGCCCGCGACCAGCTCGAACAGGTCGAGGATCTGCTCGCGCTCGCGGAACGCGTACCAGAACATCGAGATCGCCCCCAGCTCGAGCGCCGACGTTCCGAGCCAGACGAGGTGCGAGTGAATCCGGTTCAGCTCGCAGAGGAGCGTCCGCATCCACGTCGCCTTCGCGGGAATCTCGAGCTCGAGGAGCTTCTCGACTGCGGCGACGAAGACGTATTCGTTGTTCTGGTACGAGACATAGTCGATGCGCTCGGGGTACGTGATGCACTTCCACCACGTCTTGTGCTCCATGTTCTTCTCGAAACCGGTGTGCAGGTAGCCGACCACGGCCGCGAGGCCGGTGACGTCCTCGCCGTAGAGGTCGACGATCAGCCGCAGGACGCCGTGCGTCGACGGATGGTTCGGGCCGAAGTTGACGGTCATCACGTCGCCCGTGTCCCAGAGCGCCTGCGACGTCTGGAGCACGGTCGGCGTCGGGTGCGGGATTCGTGAGCCCGCGTAGATCGCGCGACCCGTCGGTCGTTTGGCAGTTGCGGTCACGGTTATTCCTCCCCCGAGAACCGCACCGGCTCTCCGCCCAGCGGGTAGTCCTTGCGGAGCGGATGCCCTTCCCAGTCGTCGTCCAGCAGGATCCGAACGAGGTTCGGGTGCCCGTCGATCGCGATCCCCATCAGGTCGTACGCCTCGCGCTCGTGCCAGTCTGCCGTCGGCCAGACGGAGACGACCGACGGCACGCTCTCACCTTCGTCCACCCAGGCCTGGAGCCGCAACCGCCGCGGCGGCGTGGCGATCGCGAGCAAGTGGTAGTTCATCGCGAACCGCTTCGGCTTCGGTGAGGGGACAGCCTGAAGGCCCTGCGTCATCGGTGCGTTCAGATCGCGTCCGCCCGCCGTGCCGATGAACCCGGACACGCCCTCTGCTCCGTAGCCGAGGTAGTCGACTGCGCTGATGTCGGCGAGGAACGTGAAGCCGACCTCGTCTCGGAGATGCAGCGCGGCCTCGACCAGGTGCTCCGGATCGACGGTGACGGTCGTCTCACGGTGCTGCTCGGTCACTTCGACGAGCCCGGGCACCTCGGCCCACTCGCCGGCGGGAGTCGTCACGAAGCGACGCTCCGGAGCTCGTAGGCGGGCGGGACGCCGGCCTTCACCGCCTCGTGGAGGCGCACGATTCCCTCGATGAGCTGCTCCGGCCGCGGCGGACAGCCCGGTACATAGATGTCGACGGGCACCAGCTTGTCGACCGACTGCACGATCGCGTAGTTGTTGAACATCCCGCCCGAGCTCGCGCAGGCGCCCATTGCGATCACCCACTTTGGCTCGAGCATCTGGTCGTAGATCTGCCGCAGTGGCGCGGCCATCTTGTTCGAGACTCGACCCGACACGATCAGGAGGTCGGCCTGGCGCGGCGAGCCTCGGAACGGTTCCATCCCGAAGCGCGCGATGTCGTAGCGCGCCGTGACGATCGACATCATCTCGATCGCACAGCACGCGAGGCCGAACGTGTCCGGCCACATCGAGTTCGTCTGAGCCCACGCGACGGCCTTCTGAAGCGTTGTCAGCCCCACCCGCTGTTCGAGGTCGTCGACCTCCTCCTCGAACCGGCTCAGGCCCTTCGTCGGCCAGAGCAGGCGCTCGGACTTGAGGCCGTCGTCGCGAAGCCTGCCGCCGTCTAGCGCCACTCGAGCGCGCCCTTCCGCCAGATGTAGACGTAGGCGATGAACAGGATGATCAGGAAGGTGAGGAACTCGAAGAACCCGAACCAGTCGAGCTCGTGGAGGATCACCGCGAGCGGGTAGAGGAAGACGATCTCGATGTCGAAGAGGATGAACAGCATCGCCGTCAGGTAGAAGCTGACCGTGAACCGCTGGCGCTGCGGCGGTCCCTTCGAGACGCCGGACTCGAACGGGACGGTCCGTGCGCGCAGCCGCCGATGAGGTCGCTGCGCGAACACGAAACTGGCGACGATCATCGTCGTGGGGATCATCAGGGCGAAGAACCCGTAGATGGCGAACGGCAACCAGCTGTCGAACAAGAACCCGCCTCCTCGCGTACCGGCGGCCCGACGCTACCACGGTTCGGACGTGCCGCACGAACCGAACGGGAAACCGTGAAAGAAACGGCGTTGCAGGTGTCACGAAGTGCCCAAACGCGACCCCTCGGGCTACACTGAGAACGCGATGGCGACGACCGAGGTCCAGACCGAGTCCGTGCTCACCCTCACCGAGCGGGCGGCCGAGAAGATCCGCGGCCTTCAGGCCGAGGACCCGGGCGGCGACGTCGCGGTGCTCCGTGTGGCGATCCAGGGCGGCGGCTGCAGCGGCTTCGAGTATGCGCTCGGGTTCGACCGCGGTCCGCAGGAGGGCGACCACGAGCTCGAGTTCCACGGCGTCAGGGTCGTCGTCGACCCGTTCAGCGCGCCGTACCTGCAGGGCTCGACCGTCGACTTCCTGGAGACGCTCCAGGAGTCCGGCTTCAAGATCGACAACCCGAATGCGACCTCGTCGTGCGGGTGTGGCTCGAGCTTCCAGGTCGCCGACGGCGAGGCGCCCGCAGACGCCGCCGGCTGCGGCAGCTGTCACTGAGAGCGATACGCTCGCGCGCGTGAGCGCGCCACTTCGCGTTGCCGTCGTCGGCTCCGGCCCGGCCGGGTTCTATGCCGCGGACGCGCTGCTCCGAAGCGAAGACCCTCCGGTTTCCGTGGATCTGCTCGACCGGCTGCCGACGCCGTGGGGCCTCGTCAGGCTCGGGGTCGCCCCCGATCACGAGAACATCAAGGCGGTCTCGCGCGCCTTCGAAAAGATCGCTGCCCGGCCGGGGTTCCGCTTCTTCGGGAACGTCGAGGTCGGCCAGGCGGTCACCCACGCCGAGTTGCTCGAGCGGTACGGCGCCGTCGTCTACACGGTCGGGGCGCAGACCGACCGGCATCTCGGAATCCCCGGCGAGGACCTGCCTGGGTCGTGGCCGGCAACCGCATTCGTCGCCTGGTACAACGGCCATCCCGACTTCCAGGATCTCTCGTTCGATCTCTCGGACCAGCGCGTGGTTGTGGTGGGCAACGGGAACGTGGCGATCGACTGTGCGCGGATGCTCGCGCTGACCCCGGCCGAGCTCGCGTCGACCGATACCGTGGACGCCGCCGAGCGCGCGATCGTCGAGTCGGGGATTCGCGAGATCGTGATGCTCGGTCGGCGTGGGCCCGTTCAGGCCGCGTTCACTCCGCCGGAACTGCAGGAGCTCGGTGAGCTTGCCGGGTCCGACGTCGTCGTCGACCCTCATGACCTCGTGCTCGATCCCGCCAGCGCCGATGCGCTCGAGCACGACCGCGAGCGCGCTCGTCGCAATGTCGAGCTCCTGCGCGAGTTCGCGGATCGGGAGCCGAAAGGATTGCCGCGGCGGATCATCCTCCGCTTCCTCGTCTCCCCGGTCGAGATCGTCGGCGACGGGCGGGTCGAAAGCGTCGAGGTCGTTCGCAACCGGCTGGTCTCCGAGAACGGCAGGCTCGTAGCGCGGCCGACGGACGTCCGCGAGAGGATTCCCTGTGGCCTCGTCCTTCGAAGCGTCGGATACCAGGGCGTCGAGCTGACGGGAGTGCCGTTCGACGACGATGCGGGCGTGATGCCGAACGTGGACGGTCGCGTCTCGCACGCCGAGCGCACCTATTGCGCAGGCTGGATCAAGCGCGGGCCGAGCGGCGTGATCGGCACCAACAAGAAGGACGCCATGGAAACCGTCGACGCCCTGCTCGGGGATGCGCGTGCCGGGAAGCTCGCAGCGCCGAGCGACGCCGATCTGCGCGTGCTGCTCGAGGAGCGGGGAACGTCCTTCGTCGAGTACGACGGCTGGCGGGCGATCGATGCCGCGGAACGCGCTGCCGGCGAGCCGCTCGGCCGGCCGCGCGTCAAAGTGACGGGCTGGAACGAGCTGCTCGACACCGGTCGCTCGCTACAGTCCTCGTCGTGAGCGAAAGGGTGCAGTCGCGCGAGCTCTGGGGGGCCGAGACCCGGAAGGCGATCGCGAACTTCCCCGTTTCGGGCGAGCCGATCCCCGCGCCGGTCGCGCGCTGGTTGGGACGGATCAAGGCAGCAGCCGCCCGCGTGAACGGCGAGCTCGGCCTGCTCGACGCCGACAAGGCCGAGCGCATTGCCGCCGCGGCCGACCGGGTCGCCGCCGGCGAGCTCGACGACCAGTTCCCGATCGACGTCTTCCAGACCGGTTCGGGCACCTCGTCGAACATGAACGCGAACGAGGTGATCGCGTCGCTGGCGGGTGACGACGTGCATCCGAACGACGACGTCAACATGGGGCAGAGCTCAAACGACGTGTTCCCCTCCGCCGTTCACCTCGCCGCCCTCGATGAGGCGGTCAACGATCTGCTGCCCGCGCTCGACGGCCTCGCAAACGCGCTCGCCGCCAAGGCTCGCGAATTCGACGATGTGGTCAAGTCGGGTCGGACACACTGGATGGATGCGGTGCCGGTAACGCTCGGGCAGGAGTTCGGCGGGTATGCGGCCCAGGTGCGCGAGGGTCACGCCCGCGTGTCGGCGACGCTGCAACGGCTCGGCCAGGTCCCTCTCGGCGGCACCGCCGTCGGCACCGGCCTGAATACCCATCCGGAGTTCGCGCAGCGCGTGCGGGCAGACCTCCAGCAGTCGAGCGGCCTTCGGATCTCCCCGCCGGCCGATCCGTTCGAGTCGCAGGCGGCGCGAGACGGCCTCGTCGAAGCGTCGGGCGCGCTCAAGACGCTTGCCGTCAGCCTCACCAAGATCGCCAACGACCTGCGCTTCCTCGGCTCGGGCCCGCGCGCCGGGCTCGCCGAGATCTTCCTGCCCGAGCTCCAGAAGGGCTCGTCGATCATGCCGGGCAAGGTCAACCCCGTGATCCCCGAAGTGGTCACACAGGTCGCGGCGCAGGTGATCGGCAACGACCAGGCGATCGCGGTCGGAGGCATGCAGGGACACTTCGAGCTGAACGTCTTCGTCCCGCTGCTGGCGCGCAACCTGCTGCAGTCGATCAAGCTCCTCGCGGCAGCTTGCCGGCTGTTGGACGAGAAATGCGTCGCGGGAATCGAGGCGAACCGAGAGCAGTGCGAGCGCTACGCCGAGCTGACGCTCGCAGCTGCCACCGGCCTCAATCCGCACATCGGTTACGACAAGGCGAGCGAGATCGTGAAGGGCGCCATGGCGTCCGGTCGTCCGCTGCGAGACGTGGCGCGTGAAGCCGGCGTCGACGAGGCGATTCTCGACCAGGCGCTCGACTATCGGGCGCTCGCAAAACCGCACCAGTAGCTCCAAGAAATCGCTGCACCTTGGGGTAGTTGCCGAATTCTTCGGCGCCGATCCGAGCTACGATCGACGCATGAAGGTGCGTGTCGCTGCAGCGGCGCTCGTCGCCCTCCTGGTCGCCGGGGCCGCCTCCGGCGCGAGGCTCCAGTCGCGAAGCGGAGAGGCGTCGGTGACACTGTCGTCGAGCGCGGCCGGCGCGCAGGACGTCGGGCTAACCGTCCAGATCCCGACGGTGCTGCAGTGCGGCCGGCCGACCGGAGTGCCCGTCGCGCTGACCCTTCCGCGTGCCGTCCAGATGCCGCGCGCAATTCCTGTTTCGGCTGTTCGCGTCAACGGTGTGCCGGCCTCGAAGGTCGTCGTCGCGAGCCGCGTCGTGACGGTGTCGTTGCCCATCCATCGCGGGATCACGTGCTTCTCCCTGATCGAGGGCAAGATGAAGATCACGATCGCGCCGAGTGCGGCGTTGGGCAACCCGTCGAGCGCCGGGACGTACGCGTTCGGGATTCGTCAGGGCAAGACGGCGTACGTCGTCCCGATCACGATCAAGGGCTAGAACTTGCGAGCGCTCAGTACGCGACGGCGCCGCGGCCTGTGGCGGCAGCGTGGCGCTGCTCGTCGGCGCGGTAGCTCGAGCGGACGAGCGGGCCGGAGAAGACGGAGCCGAAGCCGAGAGCCTCGCCCTGCTCGCGGAACCAGCGGAACTCGTCCGGGTGCACCCAGCGGTCGATCGTCGCGTGCTTCGAGCTCGGCTGTAGGTACTGACCGATCGTCACCACGTCGACGCCGTTCGCGCGCAGGTCGCGCATCGTGTCGACCACCTCATCGTTGCGCTCCCCGAGGCCGACGATGATCCCGCTCTTCGTGAGCACCGGGTAGTCGGCGAGCTCTTTCGCCCGCCGCAGGAGCTCGAGCGCGCCGTCGTAGCTCGCCTTCGCGCCGCGCATCCGCCGGTGCAGCCGCCGGACGGTCTCGATGTTGTGGTTGAAGACGTCGGGGCGTGCACCGACCACGGTCCGTAGTGCCGCTTCTTCCACGCCGACGAAGTCGGGGGTGAGCACCTCGACCGTCGCGCCCGGCAGCTTCGCCTTCAGCGCCCGGATGGTTGCGGCGTAGTGGCCGGCGCCTTTGTCGGGCACGTCGTCGCGGTCGACCGACGTCACGACCACGTGCTTCAGGCCCATCCGCCGCGCCGTCTCGGCCAGGCGGAACGGCTCCAGTGGATCGACGGGCTCGGACGGCTTCCCCGAGTGTACGTAGCAGTAGCGGCAGGCTCGTGTGCACGTCTCGCCGAGGATCTGGAACGTCGCCGTTCCGCGTCCCCAGCACTCGGCGATGTTCGGGCAGCGTGCTTCCTCGCAGATCGTGTTCAGCTGCGCACCGTGGATCAGCTTCTTGACGTCGTAGTAGTGGCCGTTCTGCGACGGCGCGCGAACCTTCATCCACTCTGGACGCCGCGGACGCTCGGCGACGGGCAGCGAGGTCTCCACGAGCTCAGTCTAGAGCCGGAGCTCGGTCGCGCGGCGCTCGGTGGACGAGCTCGGCATAGCGGCCGCCGAGCTCGATCAACTCGTCGTGGCGGCCGCGCTCGACGATCCGGCCGCCGTCGAGCACGACGATCTGGTCGGCGTCGAACACGGTCGAGAGCCGATGGGCGATCGCGATCGTCGTGCGTCCGGTGGCGAGGCGGTCGAGCGCCTCCTGCACCTGGCGCTCGGTCTCGGTGTCGAGGGAGCTCGTCGCCTCGTCGAGGACGAGTATTGGCGGGTTGCGGAGAATCGTGCGCGCGATTGCAATCCGCTGTTTCTCGCCGCCCGAGAAGCGGTAGCCGCGCTCGCCGACGATCGTCTCGTAGCCCTCGGGCAATGCTGCGATCAGGTCGTGGATCTGCGCAGCCTGGGCTGCCTGTTCGATCTCCTCGTCCGTTGCCTCGGGCTTGGCGAAACGCAGGTTCTCGCGGACACTCGCGTGAAAGAGATAGGTCTCCTGCGATACGACGCCGACGAGGCTGGTGAGCGTCTGGAACGACAGATCGCGTACGTCGACGCCGCCGATCGACACGCCGCCGCGCGCCACGTCGTAGAGCCGGGCGGTCAGGTAGCCGAGGGTCGTCTTGCCGGATCCGGTCTCGCCGACGAGCGCGGTCGTCGTTCCCGCGGGCACGGTGAACGTGACGTCCTCGAGCGTCCACGGCCCGCCGGGGTCGTAGCGGAACCAGACGCCGTCGAAGCGTGACGTCACCCGTCCCGGCGAGCGTTCGCGGATCGTCCGGTTCACTGATGTCGACGGGCTGGTCGAGGTACTCGAAGATGCGGTCGAAGAGTGCGAGCGAAGTCTGCACGTCGAGCCCCACGCCGAGCAATGAGCCGACGGGGAAGAAGAGGCGGGCCTGGAGCGTGGTGAACGAGACCAGCGTCGGGACGGTGATCGTGGTCGACCAGCCGTGCGCGAGGGCGATGCCACCGAACCAGTACGTCGCCGCCGGCATCACGGCGAAGCTCGTCTGGATCATCGCCATCATCCAGCGGCCCGCCATGCGCTGACGGATCTCGAGCTCCGCGAGCAGCTCGGACTCGCCGTGGAACCGGTCGGCGAGCTCCTCCGAGCGTCCCATCGTCTTCCCGAGGAGGATCCCGCTGACCGAAAGCGACTCCTGGACGAGGCTCGAGATGTCGGCGAGCGTCTCCTGGGTCGACTTCGCGATCCGCCTGCGCTCGTTGCCGACCCGTCGGGTCAGCAGGACGAACACCGGGATCAACGCGAATGCGAACAGCGCCAGCTCCCAGCTGAGCAGCAGCATGCCGATCATCGTCGCGAGCACCGTGGTGGCGTTCGAGATGATCGATGTCGCCGTCGACGTTACGACGCTCTGGACGCCGCCGATGTCGTTCGAGATGCGCGACTGCACCTCGCCTGTGCGGGTGCGGGTGAAGAACGCGAGCGACAGCCGCTGCAGGTGACGGAAGACGGCGGTGCGCAGATCGTGCATCACGCTCTGGCCGACCTGATTCGAGAGCAGTGTCTGCCAGACGCCGAGCGCGCCGGTCACCACCGCGATCACGATCATCCCGCCCGCATCGATCGCGAGCTTTCGAGTGTCTTGCACCTGGATCGCCTCGAGCACGCCGCGAAGCAGGAAGGCCGGCAGCACGCCGATCGCCGCCGAAATGAGGATGAGCGTGAGCACGACGCTGAGCCGCCAGCGGTACGGGCGGAAAAGGGCGGCGATTCGTCTCAGGTTCGCCCGGCGCACGGCCGGGTCGGCCGGCCGCTCGGGCGGCTCGTCACGGCGGCGGCGGCCGCTACGCTCTCCGAAGTCGAACATCTCGCCAAGGTAGACGACGGGATTCGGGCCGCGTCAGCGGCCGCGTCACTAGGCTCGAGCCATGGAGCGGATCTGTGTTTTCTGCGGCGCCTCGAGCGGGCGCGTCGCGGCGTATGGGACCGCAGCTCGCGCCTTCGGCGGGGCGGTCGCCGCCCGCGGTCTCGGGCTTGTCTTCGGCGGCGGGCGTGTCGGTTTGATGGGCGCCGTCGCCGACGGCGCACTTGCGGGCGGTGCCGAGGTGATCGGTGTGATCCCGCAGAGCCTGGTCGACCGCGAGCTGGCGCACGGCGATGTGTCTGTGCTCGAGGTGGTCGGGTCGTTGCACGAGCGCAAGGCGCGGATGGCCGAGCTGGCCGACGCATTCGTCGCGCTGCCCGGCGGGTTCGGCACGCTCGACGAGCTGCTCGAGCAGCTGACGTGGTCGCAGCTCGGCCTGCACGAGAAACCGGTCGGGTTGCTCGACGTCGACGGCTACTGGCGTCCGTTGATCGCGCTCGCGCGCCATGCCACCGAGGAGGGCTTCGTGCGCGAGTCCGACCTCGCTGCGATCGCCGTCGCCGACGAGCCGCAGGCGCTCCTCGATCGCCTCGAGCGCCTGACGGGCGAGGTGCGCCCGCGCCCGAAGTGGTCGTGACCCGAACGACCGGCAGTTCGTGACGACCGACCGGCCATGGCTCCGCCTCAGACGTTTTGCCCACAAGCCGCGGCCCCGACGGCCGAGCCGGAATGGACACGAGCCCAGCAACGGCCGCGCTCACCTTGTGGACGGTTTGTGAGGGCGGCTGCCGCCAGACAGGTCCCGCGAAGACGCGTCCGCACGGTGAGCTTTGTGACGCGCGCGGGCGGCGCTTCAGCCGAGGACGGCGGACGCCTGCTCGACCAGCGTCACGTCGAACACCTCGGCGAATGCCGTCGCTGCGATCGGCCGGACGGCGTCGACGGAGATGGGTCGCCCGAGCTCCTCCGCCATCGACGTGAACTGATAGCCGTCGAGCCCGCAGGCGGTGATCCAGTCGGTGAAGGGCGACGGGTCGAGGTCGACGTTCAGTGCGTACCCGTGCGTCGAGATCCACCGCGACAAGTGGATGCCGATCGACGCGATCTTGCGCGGCGGTTGTTGAAGCCAGACGCCCGTCAGCCCGTCGATCCGGGTCGACTCGATCCCGAAGGCCGCGGTCGTCGCGATCAAAACTTCCTCGAGGTCGCGGCAGTACCGCCTGACGTCCCGGCCGTGCCGGGTCAGGTCGAGGATCGGGTAGCAGACGAGCTGGCCGGGAGCGTGGTATGTCGACTTGCCGCCGCGGTCGGTCTCGACGATCTCGACGGCGGCATCGTCGGGGACGTGCAACTCCCCCGGTTCGGCCCGCCGCCCGAGCGTGATCGTCGGCGGATGCTCGAGCAGAATGACGGTGTCCGGCGCGTCGCCGCGCGCGACGGAGTCTGCGATCTGCCGCTGGAGGCCGAGCGCTTCGCGGTAGTCGACGACCCCCAGATTCACGAGGCGTCCGCTGCTCATTGCGCGTTGAGCGTACCGTTGGCGTTCGTGGAGCCGAAGCCGCGGGGCTGGTCGGAGCGCTACGGCTCCGTGTTCGCCGACGAAGCGGTCGTCGATCACTACCACCTGCGGCCTTCCTACCCCGAGGAGACGGTCGACGTCCTCGCGGGCCTCGCCGGCGGGGGCACCGTGCTCGATCTCGGGTGCGGACCGGGCGAGCTCACCCGACGACTCGCACCGCATGTCGTGCGGGTCGACGCCGTCGACGTCTCGGTACCGATGATCGAGCGCGGCCGCAGTCTGCCCGGCGGAGACGCTGCGAACCTGCGCTGGCTCGTCGGTCGCGCCGAGGAGATCGCTTGGGATCCGCCGTACACGCTTGCGCTGGCCGCCGACAGCATCCACTGGTTCGACTGGGCGGTGCTGCTCCCTCGGGTCGCCGGGGCGCTCGCTCCGGCCGGCGTTCTCGCCCTCGTTCATCGGGACTGGCTGCGCGATGAGCGGCTTCGGGAGCTGCTTGTACCGGTCTACAGCCGGTACAGCTGGAACGACGACTTCGCTCCGCTCGATCCGGTGGACGAGCTCGAGCGTCGGGGGCTCTTCGCACGGTCAGGTGAGCACGTGTCCACGGCGAGCCCGTGGCGACCGACGCTCGAGGAGATCGTCGACGTGCATTTCTCGACGAGTGGGTTCGCGCCGTCGCGGCTCGCGGACCGGGACGGCTTCGCGACGGCCGTGCGGCACGCGGTCCAGGCGACGCTCGAGCCGCGCGACGGCCGTTACGACCTCGACGTGGTCGCGACGGTCATCTGGGGCCGACCGGCCGGCTAGTAGTCGGACTCGCTCCAGGTCTGCAGACGCTCGCGCAGGTCGCGCAGGAATCTGCCGGCGAGTGCACCGTCGATCAGGCGGTGGTCGTAGGTCAACGTCAGGTTCATCATCGACCGGATCGCGATCGCGTCGGTGCCGTCGTGGTCGGTGATCACCCACGGCCGCTTCACGATCGCGTACGTACCGAGGATCGCAGACTGCGGCTGGCTGATCACCGGCGTTCCGTGGAACGTCCCGTAGCCACCCGGGTTCGTGATCGTGAACGTCCCCCCCGCGACGTCGTCGGGCAGGAGTTGCTTGTTCCGCGCCCGCGCTGCAATGTCGGCGATCCCTTTCGCCATCCCGAGCAGGTTGAGCGTCTCGGCGTTCTTGACGACCGGGACGATCAGCCCTTTTCCGTCCGCCAGTTCGACGGCGAAGCCGAGGTTGACGAACGTTCGCGTGACGATCTGCCCGTCGCGAAGCTCGCCGTTCACGTACGGGTAGTCGCGCAGCGTGTCGACCGTGGCACGCGCGATGAAGGCGAGGTAGGTGGGATTCACCCCGTAGGCCTGCTCGAACTCCCGCTTCAGCTTCGCGCGCACGCCGACAACGTTGGTCATGTCGACCTCGATCGCGCTCGTGACGTGGGCCGATGTGTCGAGCGACCGGCGCATGTGCTCGGCGATGCCACGGCGCATCGCCGACATCGGCTCGATCGTCTCGCCTTGCCCGCGGGCGGCCGGCTCGGCGGTGGCTGCCGCGGGCGCCGCGACGGGCGGTGGCGGTGCGGCGGCAGGCGGAAGGGTGACCGCCGGCGGCTCGGTCGAAGGCGCAAGCGGCGTCGGCGGCGCAGGCATCGCTGCGACAGGCTCTGGCGCCGCAGGCGCCGCCGCTTCTCCGCCCGTCTCGATGAAGGCGAGAATGTCCCGCTTCGTGACGCGTCCACCGGTGCCGGTGCCCGGCACCTTCGCGGGGTCGACGCCGTGCTCACCGGCGATCCGCGCGACCACGGGCGAGATGAAGGCCTTGCCGTTCGACGGCGAGTCGGCCAGCGATGGGGTCTCGGGCTCAGGCTCCGGTTCAGGCGTGACGGCGGTGGGCTCAGGGACGGACGGCGCCGCGTCGGGCTCCGGCCGCCCGGGCTCGGGCTCGGGTGGCGCCGCTGCGGGGGCCGCGGTGGGGGCCTCGCCGCCGATCCGAGCGAGCACCGTGCCGACCTCGACTGTCTCGCCCTCGGTGACCAGGATCTCGGTGACGACGCCCGACGCGGGTGACGGGACCTCGGTGTCGACCTTGTCGGTGGAGATCTCGAGCAGTGTCTCGTCGGCCTCGACGTGCTCGCCGACCTCCTTGAGCCATCTCGTGACCGTCCCCTCGGAGACGGAGACCCCCATCTGCGGCATCACGACGTCGACTGCGGTTCCCGTTGACATGCGCCTCTCCTAGTCCCTAATACTGAACGAGCTCTCTGAGCCCGCGGGCGACGTCGTCGACCTGCGGGATGAACGCTTTCTCGAGCACCGGCGAGAACGGAACCGGCGTATCAGGTGCGGCGATCCTGCGCACCGGTGCGTCGAGGTCCTCGAACGCCTCCTCCGCGATCGTCGCGGCGATCTCGCCGCCGAAGCCGCCCGAGCGCGTGTCCTCGTGCAGGACGAGCACCTTCGACGTCTTCCGTACCGAGTCGAGCACGGCCTGCTTGTCCCACGGCATCACGCTGCGCAGATCGACGATCTCGACCGACGCATCCACCTGCGCGGCAGCCTCCTCGGCCGTATAGACCATCGCGCCCCACGTGATGACGGACACGTCTGTGCCCTCGGCGTGAATCCGTGCCTTGCCGATCGGAACCGTGTAGCGCTCCTCGGGCACCTCGCCTTTGACCCGCCGATAAAGATGCTTGTGCTCGAAGAAGAGCACGGGATTCGGATCCTCGATCGCCGCGATGATCAGCCCCTTGGCGTCCTCCGGCGTCGCCGGGCACACGCATTTCAGGCCCGGGATGTGCGCGAACGACGATTCGGGGTTCTGCGAGTGGAAGGGACCGCCTGAGAAGCCGCCACCGGACGGCAGTCTCAGTACCCACGGCACCGGGGTACCGGCCCGCCAGCGCTGCTTGGCAGCGATCGTGACGAGGTGGTCCCACGCGCACGAGACGAAGTCGGCGAACTGCATCTCGGCGACGGGACGCAAGCCCATCAGCGCAGCGCCGGTCGCCCCGCCCATGATTGCGGTCTCGGAGAGCGGTGCGTCGATCACGCGCCACGACCCGAATTCCTCCTGGAAGCCGAGTGTCACCTTGAACGCTCCGCCGTACACCCCCACGTCCTCGCCGAGCACGAACACGCGCTTGTCGCGGCGCATCTCCAGGCGGAGCCCGTCGCTGATCGCCTGCAGATAAGTCATCTCCGGCATTTACTTGTGGTGCGGCGTGTCGAGGTCTTCCGGAGTCGCGTAGACGCCGTCGAGCAGATTCGCCGGATCGGGCTGGGGCGACTCCTCCGCCCGCTGGAGCGCATCGTTCAACAGTCGCTTCACGTGGCTCGTGATCTCCTCCTCCTCGGCGTCGGTGAGCTCGGCGTTCGAGCGCAGCCAGTTGCGATAGCGCTCGAGCGGGTCACGTGCGGCCCACTGCTCGAACAGCTCCTTCGGAACGTAGAAGGCATCGTCGTGCACGGCGTGACCTTCCATGCGGAGGGTCTGGCACTCGATCAGCGTCGGGCCCCCGCCATCGCGCGCCTTTTCGATCGCCCACTTCGCCTCGCGGTAGACCGCGAGTGCGTCGGTGCCGTCGACGACCACGCCGTCGAAGCCGTACGCGGCCGCGCGGTCGGCGAGGTGGTCGATCGCGTACTCGAGGTGCGTCGGCGTCGAGTACGCCCACTGGTTGTTGTCGCAGATGAAGACGACCGGCAGGCGCCGCACGCCCGCGAAGTTCATCGCCTCGTGTGCGTCGCCGCGCGCCATCGCGCCTTCGCCGGTCCAGCCGACCGCGACGCGGTGCTCCTCGCGGATCCTGAACGCGAGTGCGCAGCCCACGGCCACCGGCAGCATTGCCGGCAGGTGACTGACCATCGCGATCAGCCCGAGGCGGTCGTCGGCCATGTGCACGTTGCCGTCCTTGCCCTTCGCGGGACCGTCGGCGCGACCCATGTACTGCGCGAAGACGCGCCACGGCTCGACGCCTCGTGTGATGTGCACCCCCATGTCGCGGTGCAGCGGCGCGCCGACGTCGTCGGTGCGCATTGCAGTCGCAACCGCGACTGCGGCCGCCTCGTTGCCGCGGCCGGTGTAGAACGAGCCCGGGATCTTGCCCTGCCGGTAGAGGATGTGGCCGCGCTCCTCGACGCCGCGT
Source organism: uncultured Thermoleophilia bacterium (assembly GCA_963715115.1). Classification (GTDB taxonomy): domain Bacteria; phylum Actinomycetota; class Thermoleophilia; order Gaiellales; family Gaiellaceae; genus PALSA-600. The sequence goes on along the minus strand of CAVQRE010000014.1, from coordinate 180,362 downwards.
GTGATCAGCATGTTGCGGTAGATCTGGAGGAGATCCTCACGGTCGAGGCCCCACTCCCTCACCTCCTGGAGCGAGCCCGAGGGCTCGGCTACACGAGCGATCGCCACTGCACCGTCCTCGTCGAAGGGGAAAGCCGCTCGCATGCTAACGACCCTCGCGCGATGCGGGTCAGTACAGTCGTGTCGTGGGAAAGGCGGCTGACTGGCTGCGCGAGGAGCGGCGAGGCGTGCTCGGGCACTGGAGCGCATTCTGCCTCGACTGCGGCGCGGCGCGGCGGTGGTTCGAGGAGTTCGAGGCGGAGGTGCCCGACCGCTGTCCCGCGTGCGGCGGCGAGCTGCTTCATCGCTGCCCGGCGTGCTCGGCGCCCTTCTCCTCGACGTTCGCCGTCGAATGCGAGGAGTGCGCGGCGCCCCTGCGCGCATCCGAGCTGCACGGGATCCGGATCCGGCGTTCCTAGAAGCCGAGGCTCGGCTGGATCGCCGAGAAGCGGATCACTGTGACGGTGTCGTCTCCGGTGACGTCGCGGTTGTACAGCTGCCCGAGAAATCGGCAGAGCTCGTCGTGGTGGCGGATCTCGGGGTTGTCGTGCTCGATCTCGTTCGGTGACAGCTCGGTGATCGTCTTCACCTCGACCTTGTCGAGGACGGCGTCGAAGACGTGCTGGCGGGGGCTGAAACGAGCGCCGACGAGCACCGAGACGATCATGCCCTTCTGGTACTTGCGCGATTTGTCGCCGAGCCGGATGGTCGCGGTCTTCCGGTGCGAGCGGAGCTGCGCCTCGACGATCGGCGAATAGAAGTTCAGCGCGAGCGACGGCACCGGTCGCCGATCATACGTCCTCGCTCGTGGCCAGGCCATCCGAGCGTGATCTGAGTGTCGGAGACTGAGATTCTCGAAACGCACTTGCGCCGCTGGCACTCGTGTGGGTAGAGTGCCAGCCGTAAGCACAAGCGTGTCACAAGCTTGTGATCACACGGTGTAGGTGGAGGTCCTATCCATGAATCTCAAGCCGCTCGGCGATCGCCTGATCGTCACGGTCCTCGATGAAGAGGAGACGACGATCAGCGGCATCGTCCTGCCGGACACGGCGAAGGAGAAGCCGCAGCGCGGCCGAGTCCTCGCTGTCGGCCCGGGCGCCCGCGACGAGGACGGCGAGTACATCGCCATGGACCTCGAAGAGGGCGACGAGATCATCTTCAGCAAGTACGGCGGGACCGAGATCAAGCTCGGTGTCGACGAAGTCCTGATCCTGCGCGAGTCCGATGTGCTCGCGAAGGTCGTCGGCGATCGCGCAGCGGTCGCGTAGGAAGGGGAAGAGAAACCAGATGGCTCACAAGGAGCTGAAGTTCAGTGAGGATGCGCGGCGCTCGCTCCAGCGTGGCGTCGACATCCTGGCCGACGCGGTCAAGGTGACGCTCGGCCCGAAGGGGCGCTACGTCGTCCTGGACAAGAAGTTCGGGGCGCCGACGATCACGAACGACGGCGTCACGATCGCGCGTGAGATCGAGGTCGAGGACGTCTTCGAGAACCAGGGCGCCCAGCTCGTCCGCGAGGTCGCAACCGCCACCAACGACGTGGCCGGCGACGGCACGACGACGGCGACCGTGCTCGCGCAGGCAGTCGTCCGCGAGGGGCTCAAGAACGTCTCCGCCGGCGCGAACCCGATGGCGCTGAAACGCGGCATCGAGACCGCCGTCGATCAGATCGTCGAGAACCTCAAGTCCCAGTCGACCGAGATCTCCGGCAAGGAGGACATCGCTCGCGTTGCGACCGTCTCCTCCCGCTCGACCGAGATCGGCGACGTGCTCTCCGAGGCGATCGAGAAGGTCGGCAAGGACGGCGTCGTGAACGTCGAGGAGGGCCAAACGTTTGGCCTCGAGCTCGAGTTCACCGAGGGCATGCAGTTCGACAAGGGCTACCTGTCGCCCTACATGATCACGGACGCCGAGCGCATGGAGGCCGTGCTCGACGACCCGTACATCCTGGTCGCGAACCAGAAGATCGGGGCCGTGAAGGACCTTCTGCCGGTGCTCGAGCAGGTCATCCAGGCGGGCCGCCCGTTGCTGATCGTGGCCGAGGACGTTGAGGGCGAGTCGCTCGCGACGATCGTGGTCAACAAGCTGCGCGGCACCTTCCAGGCCGTCGCCGTCAAGGCGCCGGGCTTCGGTGATCGCCGCAAGCGCATGCTCGAGGACATCGCCATCCTCTCGGGCGGCGAAGTGATCACCGAAGAGATGGGGCTCAAGCTCGAGAACACGAAGCTCTCGCAGCTCGGCCACGCTCGCAAGGTGGTCGTCGACAAGGACTCGACGACGATCATCGACGGTGCCGGTGAAGGCGACGCGATCAAGGGCCGCATCAAGCAGCTGAAGTCGGAGATCGAGAACACCGACTCGGACTTCGACCGCGAGAAGCTCCAGGAGCGCCTCGCCAAGCTGTCCGGCGGCGTCGCGGTCGTCAAGGTCGGCGCCGCCACCGAGACGGAGATGAAGGAGACCAAGCACCGCGTCGAAGACGCGCTGCAGGCCGCGCGTGCTGCCCTCGAGGAGGGCGTTGTCCCGGGCGGTGGTGTCGCACTCCTGAACGCCGCCGACGCGGTCAAGGAGAAGCTCCTGAAGTCGCTCGACGGCGACGAGAGGACGGGCGCTCAGATCATCATCAAGTCGCTCGAAGAACCGCTCCGCCAGCTCGCGACGAACGCCGGGCTCGAGGGCTCGGTCGTCGTCCAGCAGGTGCGCTCGTCCAAGCCGGGCGAGGGTCTGAACGTCGACACCGGCGAGGTCACCGACCTGCTCAAGGCCGGGATCACCGACCCGACGATGGTCACCCGCTCGGCGCTGCAGAACGCGGCGTCGATCGCGAAGAACATCCTCACCACCGAGGCGATCGTCGCCGAGGCCCCGGAGAAGAACCCCGTGGGCGCCGGTGCCGGCATGCCGGATATGGGCGGGATGATGTAGATCGAACTGTCGGTGCCTGGCACTTCGGTGCCGGGCACCGATGTTTGGGAATCACTCGCGCGAGGGATCGGAGCTCGGAGGTCGAACTCCGAAAATCAAGTCAACACCCTCCCAATCCCCTTGAAGAGCCGCCTCCCCGGGCGGCTCTTCTCGTCGGTGGGGACGAGAACCTGCGGTTCCCTTCCCCAGCCCATCCCTCCCTTGACGCGTGCCATCGCGGCTCGCTCCTCGCCTCCCACCGGGCGAAGCCCGGCTCCGGCGGCAATCGTCTGGCGTTCAGACTCTGAGTAACTTCGGCTCAGAACGCATAGCGTTCTTCTTGCCAGGGGTCGGCGTCGTTGTTGTAGCCGTAGCGCTCCCAGAAGCCGGGCACGTCGACCGCCGACAGCTCGATCCCGCGCAGCCACTTGGCGCTCTTCCAGAAGTACTTGCCCGGGATCACGAGCCGCAAGGGGTAGCCGTGGTCCGGCGTCAGCGGCTCGCCGTCGGCATGAGTGACGAGGAGCGCGTTGTCGTCCGTCAGGAAGCGCAGCGGAACGTTGGCGGTGAAGCCGTGTTCGGCGTGGGCGATCACGAAGGCCGCAGTCGCCTTCGGTCGCGCGAGTGCTGCGATCTCACGCCAGTGCACGCCCTCGAAGCGCGCGTCGAACCGCGACCACCGAGTGACGCAGTGGATGTCCTGCTGGTTCTCGCCGCGGGGAAGAGCGTTCAGCTGCTCCCAGGAGAGCTCGAGCTCCTCCTCGACCTCGCCGAAGACGCGGAGCGTCCACGTCGAGAGGTCCGGGTAATCCGGCACCGAGCCGGCGTGGAGGACGGGCCACTTCTCGGTGATGTACTGGCCCGGCGGGAGGCGCGCCGGGTCGTAGCCCAGCTCGGCCACCTTCCGCTCCGCCTTCGACCTGAACATGCGCTCTAGTCTAGGGAGCGATGGGATCCGTTACGCCTCTCGCCGCGCACCGTGTGCGCGCCTACGTCGGAGTGCGAGGCGCCGATGCGGTCGAGTACCTCGACCGTCTGCTCTCGAACGACGTACCGGAGTCGGGGTCGGTCGACGCGCTGCTGCTCACCGCCAAGGCGCGGGTGATCGCACCGCTGCTCGTGTGGCGACGCGGTGACGACGACGTCCTCCTCCTCACCGAGCCCGAGCTCGGCGAGATCGTGCGCGCGCATCTGGTGCGCAACCGCTTCGCCGCCAAATGCGACGTCGAGCTCGAGCAACACACGTCGACAGTTGTCTTCGAAGCGGCAGTCGAAAATGGAATCGAGAATCGCGACTACGGTGAGCCGGCGCTCGAAGTGCTCGACGCCGATCTCGAGACCACCATCGACGACGAGGAACTCGAGCGCCGGCGCATCGCCGCGGCGACGCCGCGGTTCGGCCGCGAGCTCGACGACCGCGTGCTGCCGGCCGAGGCCGGCCTCGACGAGCGGGCGGTCTCGTTCACGAAGGGCTGCTACCCGGGGCAGGAGCCGATCGCACGGCAGCACTATCGCGGGAAGGTGAACCGCCGGCTGCGCGTGCTCGAGGTCGACGGCGAACCGCCTGCTGCCGAGACACCCGTTGTGTACGAGGGCAAGGACGTCGGCCGCGTCACGAGCGCCGTGCCCGGGCTTGCGCTCGCCTACGTCCGCGTCGAGGTGCCGGACGGCGCGCAGCTGCGGGTCGGGTCGGCAAGCGCCCGGGTACACTGACCGCTCCCTCGCGCCCGTAGCTCAGGGGATAGAGCGCTGCCCTGCGGAGGCAGAGGTCGCAAGTTCGAATCTTGCCGGGCGCATGGCTTGGTCGTGAGTCGCCCGTTCGACAAGCGGGCAACACGATGCTCCCCGCCGCTTAACGAGCGCTTCGGGATCGCTGCGTACAACGTATGACATGCGCGGTGGACGCGTCGCCCTGGGAGCCGCCGCGGTTGCGTTCTCGGCTGGTGCACTCCTCACGGCGGGTCGCGCGTCGGTCGCGCCGGTCGCCGGCTTCGCGTTGCTCGGCACCGGGCCGGATGGTGGGACGGCATGGCAAGGCGTCATCCCCGACACAGTGGCTCAACCGGAACCCGGTGGCGCCAGCATCGTCTATCTTCCGCCGCACTTCTCGACCACGCGGACCTACCCTGTCGTCTACATCCTCCACGGGCTCCCGGGTTCGCCGTACTCGGTCGTCGACGGCCTGAGATTCGCCGACATCGCCGACCGGCTGATCAACGCGCGGGTGATTCGTCCGCTCATCGCCGTGATGCCCGCCGGCCCGACGCCGAAGTACGACGGTGAATGGGGCGGCCGGTGGGAGCGATACGTGGTCGACGATGTATTGCCCTGGAGCGAGGCGCACCTTCCGGTCGACGGGTTCGCTGCCGGACGGACGCTCGCCGGGTATTCGGCCGGCGGGTTCGGTGCCGTCGACATCGGTCTTCGGCATCCCGCACTGTTCTCGGCACTCGAATCGTGGAGCGGGTACTTCGAACCGCCGCACGACGGCCCGTTTCGGCACGCCACGGCCGCGGCGCTGAACGCCCACGATCCGACGCTGCTCGCCGAGCGAGACGCCGCTGCACTCCGATCTCGGAGCATTCGTTTTTTCCTCTCGGTCGGCTCGACGCACGATCGATGGACCGAGGCTCGCACGCTCGCGTTCGCGTCGGAGTTGCAAGCGCTCCGGCTTCGCTACGGCCTCTGGCTTGCACCGGGCGGCCACGACGGGAGGTTCTGGCGAGTGCAGCTGCCGGCTGCGCTCGAGTTCGCCGTGGCGCGCCCATCCCGCATCATCGACCTCGGCGAATGAGTCAGGCTGGCGACAGCTCGTCGGCGGGCTCGTGCACGCCGAGGACGTTGAACGCAGCGACCGGGCGCTGGAAGCCCTTGAGTGCGAACTCCCCGGCCGGCTCCGCATTGATCGAGTCCTCGACCTCCGCGAACAGGCGCTGCGCGATCAGAATCTGACCGCCCACCGCCTCGTCCGCCAGCCTGGAGGCGAGGTTCGTCACTGCTCCGATCGCCGCGTAGTCCGACCGGCCTTCGAAGCCGACCTCACCGCAGGTTGCATATCCAAGGGCGATGCCGGCGCCGAAGTCGAGGTCGTAGCCGCGCTTCTGCCAGACCGGCGTCAACAAAGCCATCTCCTCACGGAGCGCGCAGCCTAGTCGCACCGCGCGCAATGGTGCATCCGGGATCTCGATCGGATCGTTGAAGAAGAGCTGCACCCCGTCGCCTTCGAGAAAGCCGACGGTCGCGTCGAAGCGCTTGACGAGCCGCCCGATCGCGTCGTGGAACTCGCGCAGAACCCGCATCAGCTCCTCGGGCTCGACGGCGTCCACGAAGCTGGTCCAGCCGCGCAGGTCGGCGAAGAACATCGCGACCTGCCTCCGATGGCTCGAGAGGATCGTTTCGTCGCCCGAGGAGACGACCGCGTCGGCGAGCTGCGGCGACAGAAAGCGTCGCAAGCGGCGCAGCCGCCCGAGTTCGTCGACCTGCGCCCGCACCCGTTCTTCGAGCGTCTCGTTCAGCTCGGCGAGCTCGGCGGCCTGAGCCTTGATCGTGTCGTGGTAGCGCTTGATGCGGAGGAGCGACCGCACGCGTGTGAGCAGCTCGTCGTGGTTGAAGGGTTTCGGGATGAAGTCGTCCGCGCCCGCTTCGATTGCCTTCGTCTTTTCCTGGCCGATGCTCGAGGTGACCATGATCACCGGCAGCACGGCTGTGTCGTCGTTCTCGCGGAGGTGAGAGCAAACGGCGTAGCCGTCGAGGCCGGGCATCATCACGTCGAGCAGGATCAGGTCCGGCTGTTCCGACTCGACGAGCTCGAGCGCCGAAATGCCGTCGTTCGCCGTGAGCACCTCGTAGCCGCGCGGCACGAGAACCGCTTCGAGCAGGCGCACGTTCTGCGGGACGTCGTCGACGACGAGGATCTTCGCCGCCCGATCGCCGGCGCTAGCCACGGTTGCACCGCTCCGTGACGGCATTGATCAACTCGATGACATCGACCGGCTTCGACAGGTAGCCGTCGAAACCCGCCTCGAGGAACCGCTCTCGGTCACCGTGCATCGCCTGCGCCGTGAGCGCGAGCACCGGTATCGACCGCGGTTCGGTCGTCGGCCCGCAACCGCGCGAGTGCCTCGATGCCGTCGATCCCGGGAAGCTGTACGTCCATGCAGCACGAGCGCCGGTGCGTGCGAGCGGGCGAGCTCGACCGCGTCCTCGCCGGTCGTCGCCTCGAGCGTCGCGTACCCGGTCGCCTGCAGCACGTCGCGGAAGAGCTTCATGTTCTTCTCGTTGTCCTCGACGACGAGCATGCGCTCGCCTGCCATCTAGACCTCCTCGGTCGGCAGCGTGAAGACGAAACGGCTGCCCTGGCCGAGCTCGCTCTCGACCCAGATCCGGCCGCCGTGCAGCTCGACGAGGCGCTTCGAGAGCGCCAGCCCGAGGCCGGTGCCCTCCCGCTGCTGCACCCCGACGTCGGTCTGCTGGAACTCCTCGAAGATCCGTTCCTGATCCTCGGGCGCGATGCCGGCGCCGGTGTCGGTGACCGACACCTGCACCTCCGCGTCGACCCGCGTCGCGGCGACCGAGACGCTGCCGCCCGGCGGCGTGAACTTGACCGCGTTCGAGAGCAGGTTGAAGACGACCTGGCGGACCCGTCGCTCGTCTCCGCGGACGATGTCGACGTCCGGGGCGAGCTCGAGCGAGAGCCGGACGTCGCTCTTGCTCGCCCGTTCGCGCACCATCACGACGCCGCGCTCGAGTGCCTCGCGCAGCGAGAACGTCGCGACCTCGAGCTCGACCTGTCCGGCCTCGACCTTCGACAGGTCGAGCACGTCGTTGATCAGCGACAGCAGATGGTTTCCGGACGAGAGGATGTCGTCGAGGTACTCCTCCTGCTTCTCGTTGACCTCGCCGAACAGCCGCTGGCGCAGCACCTGCGAGAAGCCGATGATCGCGTTCAGCGGCGTCCGCAGCTCGTGCGACATGTTCGCGAGGAACTCGCTCTTGTGCCGGCTCGCCGTCTCCAGCTCCCCGTACAGCCGCCGCAGCTCGTCGTTCATCCGGTTGACGTTCGCGGCGAGCGAGCCGAGCTCGTCGCGGTTCGGCACGTCGAGCCGACCGGAGAAGTCTCCCTCGGCGATCTCGGCGAGCCGCGCCTCGGTGCGCTGGATCGGGCCGACCAGCGACCAGGAGAGGATCAGTCCGAGGCCGAGCGCGAGCGCGACGCTGATCGCGCCGACGGCGACGAACAGATTGCGCGAAGACGTGTACGCGCTGCGATTGGCCGCGATCAGCGAGGCGGTCTCGTTCCGTCGTTCGGTCGGCGAGCTCGTTCGTGGCGCGAACAGGTCGGTCGTCGGCGGTCGATCGCCGTCTGGCAGGAGCGCGCCTCGACTGTTCGGCTCGTGACGCCGGCGTTGTCGAGCGTCTGGAACGTGGTCATCGCGTCGTCGAACCGGTGGTAGTCGAGCCGGATCCGCCTGAGCACTCGCTCGTCGGCCGGCGGCGGGACGAAGCCGTAGGTCAGCCTCGCTCGTCGACGGCCCGAGCTGCGAGAGGCCGAATCGAGGATCGCCGCGTCGACGAGCGACCAGCGCTGCCCACCGACGCGTTGACTCTTCGCGCCGGTCACGGCGGCAGCGCCGGGATCGCCGCCGTTGCGCGAACCCGAGGCCTGCCGCAGCTCGCTCGCCTGTGTCTGCAGCTCGTCGTAGGTCGGACGATCGGAGCTGCAGCGTGTCCCGAGCCGCTCGCACGCGTGCGTTGGCCTGCGCCGAGGACGCGCAGCCCGAGCACGCCGACGAGCACGAGCAGCGCCGCGATCACGAGGAACGCGACGAGCAGCTTCGTGCGCACGTTCGCCGGCGCGCCGGCGACGGCACGCACGAGCCGGTTGTCCGAGCCCGCGAGCGCCGCCCACCGTCCGGCTGGGCGGACGGCGCCTCGAGCGCTTCGGGCTGCGCCATCGGCTCACCCGACTACGGGCTGAGCGATCGTCGGTCGACCGCGGCCGAGTCGATGATCAGCCACTTGCCGTTGATCTTCTGCACCTGGTGGTCGACGCCGACCGCCGCCATCACCTTGGTCCGTCTTGATGTCGATGTAGTGGCACTCGAAGTAGAGCGTCCCCTTGTCGCCGTTCACCGTCACCTTGATCTGGAACGACGGCGTGTCCGCCTCCCAGTGGTGTCTGGGGTTGGAACGCCTTGTTCGTCGTCGCGAAGAACTTCCTGATCTGAGCCTTCGGCCCGTGTAGGTCTCCGTGCCGAGGTTGAAGACGGCGCCCGGCGCCAACAGCGTCATCATCAGGTTCACGTCGTGCGTCGACGTGGCCTTGTGGAACGTTCTTCTCGATCTGCTCGATCTGGTAGAGCGTCGGCCTCCTTCTGCATCGTCGGAGCGTTCGACGCGCCGAGCCGGCTTGCCCGAGCCGCCGCAGCCGGCGCAGAGCCGCGACGGTCACCCCGATTGCGCAATGCGCATCCGATGAACAGCGTGCGTCTTCACGTCGCTTCTCCTCTCAGCTCGACGGTCGAGAGCCGATCGTGTCAGCGGGGGGACGGCGCGTCCAGAGTGCCTGCATCCCGTTCGGGCGACGGGACTAGCCTTCCGTCAGTCGCGAATGCAGTGCCGGCGCACCTGCGCGGGAAGTGCCTGGACGTCGATCGGCTTCTCGATGTAGGCGGCGAAGCCGGCCTCGCGGAACCAGCACTCCGGCCTCGGTCGATCCGGCTGCGCGCTGAGCGCGACCACCGGGATCCCGGCGGTCCGCTCGTCCTCCGCGAGCCGCCGGGCCGCCTCGCTGCCGTCGAGATCGGGAGCCGGAGGTCCATCAGGACGAGGTCGGGCTGATGCGCCACCGCAAGCGCGATGCGCCTTCGCCGCCGTCGCCGGCCGACAGCGTCTGCATCCCGGCGGCCTCGAGCACGTCGCGGGCGAGCTTCGCGTTCCGCTCGTTGTCGTCGACGATCAGCACGAGCTCGGCCATTGCGTCATCCTAGGAGCCTCCGTGGCGATTCGGGTCGTGCTCGCCGACGACCACTACCTCGTCCGCGAGGGCGTACGCAGCCTGCTCGAGACCGAACCGGAGATCGAGATCGTCGCCGTCTGCGACGACCTCGACTCGCTGCTCGCCGCCGTCGTCGAGACCGAGCGCCCGATGTCGTCGTGACGGACATCCGCATGCCGCCCCTCGGCGTCGACGAGGGCATCCAGGCCGCGACGCGCCTGCGCGAGACTCATCCCGGACGTCGGCGTCGTCGTCCTCAGCCAGTACGCGGAGCCCGGCTACGCGCTCGCGCTGCTCGAGGCCGGCACGGCGGGCCGGGCGTACCTGCTCAAGGAGCGGGTCGCCGACCTCGACCAGCTCGTCGCCGCGATCCGGGCGGTCGCAGACGGCGGCTCGGTGATCGACCCGAAGGTCGTCGAGAGCCTCGTCGCCGAGAAGGCGCGCGTCGCGGCCTCGCCGCTCCACGGGCTGACGGCGCGCGAGCTCGACGTGCTGCGCGAGATGGCGGAGGGCAAGAACAACGCCGCGATCGCCGCAGACGCTCTTCCTCACCGAGCGATCGGTCGAGAACGTGATCCACTCGGTCTTCCAGAAGCTCGGCATCGGGTTCGAGCCCTCCGTGCACAAGCGCGTGAAGGCGGTCATCCTCTACCTCGCGGCCGAGAGTTAGTCGGGCATCGTTACGACGACGAGCACGCCGGCACCGGGCGAGCCCTCGACGAGCACCGTGCCTCCGGCCGCCTCGGCGAGGTCTCGGGCAGGCGAGAGCCCGATGCCGTCGAGACCGGCGATCTCGAGGCGCAAGGCCCGGTCGTCCTCACGGATGCTGATCGTCAGCTCCGCTCCCGGCTCGGCGCTCTCGAGCAGGGCGCGGCAGCAGAAGTAGACGGCGCTTTCGACCTCGGGCGGCCGGCGGCCGAAATCCGAAGCCTCGATGCGGGCGAAATGCCCGGTTGCGCGCGCCGTCTCGCGCAGGGCGTCAGGGAGGCCGCGCGCGTCGAGCATGGCCGGGTAGATGTCACCCGCGAACACCCGGACCCGGTCGAGCGCGTCTCGCGTGTCGCGCTGCAGCTCGTCGAGCAGCACGAGCGCGGCCGTGGGATCGCTCGCAATGAGCCCTCGGAGAAGCTGGAGACGGACGGAGACGGCGATCAGGTCCTGCTGAACTCCGTCATGGAGCGCACGCTCGATCGTGCGCCGGTCGGCTCCGGCGGAGGCTGCCAGGCGTGCTCGCGAGGCGCGAAGCTCGTCGGATTCGGTCACGCGATCGATTGTCGCGACTCTATTCCACAGTGTGGGCTCAGCCGCCGCGCGTCGATATTGGAAGCTCGAACTTCGAGCTGTATCCGATGCCCGTCGATGTTCCCTGGCTGGCCCACGAGGCCTCAGCTCGCCCGGACGAACGGGATGAACCGGTCGTCGACGACGGAGAGCCCGCCGGCCGCGAGTGCGGCGCCGAGAATTGCCGGGACCAGGACCGAGACGTGCGGTGCGCTGAGCGCAAAGAAGTTTCGCGGACCGGGCAGGATCATGATTGCGAGGTACGTGGCGAGCAACGCCGCCGTGAGCACGACGATCGCGGTTCCGCGGATCGCGCCGGCGGCTTCGAGCGCGAGGATCAGATAGAGGCCGACGAGCACGAGCGCGGTTGTCGCGACGGTGCGCGCATCCTTCAGGTCGAGCCCGAGGACGTTGAGTGCAAAGAGGTAGCTCGACGCGACGCCGAGGCCGGCCGCCGTTCCGGCAGGAATCGCGAAGCGTCCCAGGTCGCGCAGGAAGCCCCGCGAGACATACCGTCCGCTTGACGGGCCGAGCGCGAGGAAGAAGCCCGGAATCCCGATCGTCAGCGTCGCGGCGAGCGTGAGGTGGCGCGGCAGCAGCGGGTACGCGGTCGGAGTCAGGCCGACCGAGAGGATCAGGAACGCTGCGAACACCGACTTGGTGACGAACAGCTTTGCGACCCGCTGGACGTTGCGCAGGATCCGCCTGCCCTCGTCGACCATCGGTGGGACCGACGAGAACTCTCCGCGCACCAGCACGATGTCGGCGACGGCGCGCGCCATCTGCGTGCCGGTTCCCTGCGCGATCGCGAGCCGCGACGCTTTGAGGGCCGGTACGTCGTTCGCGCCGTCCCCGACCATCGCAACGTAGTGGCCGTCGGCGACGAGAGACTCGACGACGCGTCGTTTGTCCGCCGGGGAGATGCGCGCGAGCACCGCGTTCTCCGCAACAGTGCGACGCAGACCGCCCGCATCGGCCGGGAGGTCCGACGCGTCGAGCGCGGGACCGTCGATGCCGGCGTCTCGCGCGATCGCCGCGACCGTCTCCAGCCGGTCACCGGAGAGCACCTTCAACCGGACGCCCTGCCTCGAGAACCACTCCACCGTCTGTCGCGCCTCGGGTCGCAGGCGCTCGGCCAGCAGGACGAGCCCGGTGGCCGACGGGTGCGCGTCGTCGAGCCGATCGGCCGTGCCGAAGGCGAGGACGCGGCGACCCTCTCCCGCCGCGCGGGCAGCCGGCTCCGCGAGGCCGTCCAGCGTGAAGTGCTCCGGCGCCCCGAGCACGTAGCCGACGCCCCCGATTCGCTGGCCACCGAACCGTCGCCGCGACGTGAACGGCAGCTGCTCGTCGACGTTGGCCGACTCTGCCGGGTACGCAGTCGCGATTGCCTCGAGCGTCGCGTTCCGCGCCGTCGCCGACGCGGCGTAACGTCCCAGCTCGTCGGCGAGCGAATCGGGCCCGACGAGCCCTGCGACACGGAGGGCGGGCTCGGTCAGGGTGCCGGTCTTGTCGAGGCAGACGATGTCGACGGAGGCGAGCGACTCGATCGCGTTCAGTTGCTGCGCGAGCGCCCCTCGTCGCGCCATGCGCATCGCCGCGACTGCGAACGTGAGGCTCGTCAGGAGCACGAGGCCCTCCGGGACGAGGGTTACGACTGCGGCGACGGACGTCGGCACGGCGGTGTGGAGCGGCGTGTGCCGGTGCCAGAGCGAGTATCCGAGCGTCAGCGCCAGCGGCACCATCGCTCCGACGAGAATGAACAGGAGCAGGTTCAGCGACCGCTCGAGCGGTGAGCGCGGATGCCGGAAGGATCGAGCCTCCCCCGTGAGGCGCGATGCGTAGCTCGCGGCACCGACCGCGGTGACCGAGTATGCGCCGACCCCGTCGGCGGCGAACGATCCGGAGCGAACCTCCTCGCCGCGGCGGCGCGCGACGAGGCGCGACTCGCCGCTCAGGATCGACTCGTCGAGCTCGAGCCCGTCGCTCTGCTCGAGCATCCCGTCGGCGACGATCTGGTCGCCCGGCCCGACGCGGACGAGGTCGCCGGGCACGAGCTCCTCGACCTTGACCTTGCGCGGTGTCCCGTCGCGCAGGACGGTGGCGTGCGGTGCGACGAGTGAGCTGAGCCGGTCGAGCGCGTGCTTGGCGCGCACCTCCTGGAAGATGCCGATGCCGGAGTTCGCGACGAGGATGCCAAGGAAGAGCGCGTCCTGCCATTCGCCGAAGACCAGCGTCAGGCCGCCCGCCACCGCCAGGATCAGGTTGAAGACGGTGAAGACGTTGGCACGGACGATGCTCTTGTACGAGCGTCCGCGTGGCTCCTCCGGTTCAGGCCCGAGCTCGGCTCGCCGCTCGGCGGCCTCCGCTTCAGTCAACCCTTGCGTCGGGTGCGAGTCGACCATGGCTTCTAGCATTCTCATGTGCCGCTGTACCTGACCGAGGCCGAGGTCGTCGAGTTGCTCACGCCTGCGGAGGCGCGGCCCGCGGTGGAGGCGTCACTGTTGCGGCTCGCCGGCGGAGACGTCGACAACCCACCTCGGGGCCGCCTCGAGCTCCCCGACGGGTTCTTCGCGACCATGCCTTGCGTCGATCGCGGCCTCGGCTACGCAGGGCTGAAGACCTTTGCCTGGACACCGGCGGCGGTCACCTTCCTCGTCGTGCTCGCGTCGCTCGACGGCGGTCTCGTGGCACTGATCGAGGCGGAGCGGCTGAGCAGGCTGCGCACGGCGGCGGCTTCTGCGGTCGCCGCCACGAGTCTCGCCCGCGCCGGGGCGAGCTCGCTGGGCCTCTTCGGTTGTGGGCGCCAGGCCGGCGCCCACGTCGCAGCGCTGCGCGAGGCGTTGCCGTCCATCGAGCGGGTCGTCGTGCAGGGCCGCGACGCCGACAAGGTCGCCGCCTTCTGCCGCGAGCACGACTGCGCCCCGGCCGAGGAACCGCGTGAGGCGGCGGGCTGCGACGTCGTCGTGACGGCGACGACCTCCACCGATCCGGTGCTTCGCGGTGAATGGCTGGAACCCGGGACGCTGGTGTGCGCGATCGGCGCAAACAGCCTGTCGGCGCGTGAGCTCGACAATGTGGTGCTGGAACGCGCCGCCTTCGTCTGCTGTGACTCGCGCGAGCAGTCGCGGGCAGAGGCCGGTGACCTCGCCGAGCCGATCGAGCGCGGCGTACTCGACTGGCTCGAGGTGCACGAGCTCGGCGAGGTTGTCACCGGAGAAGTCCCGGGCCGATCTCACGACGACGACATCGTCATCTTCAAGTCGAACGGTCTTGCGGCGTGGGATCTCGCGGTCGGCGCCCGTGCCGTCGAGCTCGCCCAGGAGCGCGGCGTCGGACGGGAGCTCTAGTTAGCTAGGCCGTTGTCTTGGCGGCGGCGATCACGTCGTCGCCGATCGCATGCACGACTTCGGGACGATCGAGCAGGCGCTGGATCTGTTCGGGCGTGCAGCGGTTGGTGACGTAGTTGTCCTGCAGGATCTCCTGCAAGGGGCGGCCGCGATGGTGCTCGCGCACCACGTAGTCGGCCATACGCTGTTCATTCCGCGAAGTCGAGGAGAGGAAGGAGAACGCTCCTCGGATCGCCTCCGCGAGACCCACGGAGCGATTGTATAGTCGCCGCAGTGAAGGCCCCACCGCAGGCTGGGCGCTTCGCCGAGCGGGTCGTCGAAGGACGCGACGACGCGGGTCGTGCCGAGCGGGTGCTGATCTGGATCGAGCGACGTCCCGGTGCGCTGTGGGCGGTTGGCCGGATCGTGAACCCGCAGCATCGCGAGACCGGCGATGCGCGGGCCGACGACTACGTCTGGGAGGGCCACGAGCTCGAGGACTGTCTGCAGGTCGCAAACGCCACGCTCGAGGACGACGTGGTCGTCTCGGAGGACGACGGCGGGGCCGCGCGGGTGCACGCCTTCAGGCGCGAAGAGGTCCTGGAGCCGCTCGAGCGTTACTTCTTCGGCCGCTGAGACGGCCACTCCAGGTTCGCGTTCGGGATCGGGTCGCCGTGCGGGTCGTGGGTCGGGAAGCCGAGCGCCCGGTCGATCCGCGCCTCGAGCTCTTCGGAGATCACGTGCTCGAGCCGGTCGGCCTCGTCGTGGACGTGGTCCACGTCCAGTCCGAGTGTCTCGGCGAGGTAGAGCTCGATCAGGCGGTGATGGCGGATCACTTCGAGCGCCACGAGCTCGCCGTCCGGCGTGAGGCGGGCGCCGCGGTAGGGCTCGTGCTCGATCAGCCCGAGTGCGGCCAGCTTCTTCACCATCGCCGATGCGGAAGCGGGCGAGACACCCTGGTCCTTCGCGATCGCGCCGATCGTGACGCGCCCGTCCGACGACTGCAGCTTGTAGACCGTCTTGAGGTAGTCCTGGATCGATTCCGAGAGCCGCGCGTTCGCCATCAGCGAGGAGGGTAACGTGACGGCCGCGTGAGAATCCACGTCGGACACAGCGCCGATCCCGACGACGCGTTCATGGTCTGGGCCCTCGGCGCCGGGCGCGTCGACACGCGCGGGATCGAGTTTGTGCCGGTCGCCTCGGACATCCAGACGTTGAACGAGTGGGCGCTCGAGGGGCGGCTCGAAGTCACCGCCCTCTCCGCAGGTGCCTATCCCGCAGCCGAGGATCGCTACGTGCTCCTCCCTCACGGTGCATCGTTCGGCGACGGCTACGGCCCGATCGTCGTCGGTCGCGAGGAGCTCTCGCTCGACGAGCTCGGCGAGGTCGAGGTCGTTACGCCTGGTTCGCTCACCACTGCCAGCAGGGTGCTGCGGCTCGCGCTCGGTGACGGCATCCGTACGCGCGACGTCGCCTTCGACCGTGTTCTGGACGAGGTCGTGTCGGGTCGTGCGCGCGCCGGCCTGCTGATCCACGAGGGCCAGCTGACGTACGCGGACGCCGGGCTGCACAAGCTGCTCGACCTCGGCGTGTGGTGGCGAGACGAGACCGGCTTGCCGCTGCCGCTGGGACTGGTTGCCGTTCGGCGTGACGTCGAGCGCGTCGACGACGTCTCGACCGTGCTGCGCGAGGCGATCGAGGCGGGGCTCGCGAACCGCGACCAGGCGCTCGCCTACGCGCGTGAGTTCGGCCGCGGAATCGACGCTGAGACGGCCGACGAGTTCGTCCACCTGTACGTCAACGACCTGACGCTCGATATGGGGGACCGCGGCCGCGAAGCTGTGGCCCGGTTGCTCGGCCACGAGCCGGAGCTGGTGTGAGGCGGGGATCCGCGTGAAGGCGGTGATCCTCTCCGCCGTTCGGACGCCGGTCGGGCGGTACGGCGGCGGCCTGTCCGGGATCCGGGCGGACGACCTCGCTGCGATCGCCGTTCGCGCGGCGGTCGACCGGTCCGGCGTGCCGGCGGACCAGATCGAGGACGTCTGGCTCGGTTGTGCGAACCAGGCCGGTGAGGACAATCGCAACGTTGCTCGCATGGCCGTCCTGCTCGCCGGCCTGCCCGAGTCCGTTGCCGGCGTCACCGTCAACCGGCTCTGCGCGTCGGGGCTCGCCGCGATCGTCGGTGCCTGTCACGCCGTGATCGCCGGTGACGGAGACCTCTTCGTCGCCGGCGGTGTCGAGTCGATGTCGCGCGCGCCGCTCGTCACCGCGAAGCCCGATCGTGCCTTCCCGCGCGGGGATCGCACCCTCTACGACACGACCCTCGGCTGGCGGTTCCCGAACCCCCGGCTCGAGGAGCGTTTCCCGCTCGAGTCGATGGGCGAGACCGGTGAGAACGTCGCCGATCGCTGGCACGTGAACCGATTGGATCAGGACGCGTTCGCGCTCACGTCTCAGCGCCGTCATGCCGAGGCCTCCGGGGCAGGCCGTTTCGACGACGAGCTCGTCCCGGCCGGCGATCTGACGCACGACGAACATCCGCGCGCAGACACGGATGCGGACAAGCTTGCCGCGTTGAGGCCCGCGTTCCGCCCCGACGGCACGGTGACGGCGGGCAACTCGTCCGGGATCAACGACGGCGCGGCGGCGCTCGTCGTCGCGTCCGAAGAGAAGGCGGAAGAGCTCGGCGTCACGCCGCTCGGCGCCTTCGGCGGGTCGGCTGTCGCCGGCGTCGACCCACGGGTGATGGGCATCGGACCGGTGCCGGCCGTCCGCCGGCTGCTCGAGCGCTCGGGCCTCACCGTCGCCGATCTCGATCTGGTCGAGCTGAACGAGGCGTTCGCGTCGCAGTCGCTCGCGGTCATCCGCGAGCTGGGTCTCGACGAGCGCAAGGTGAACGTGAACGGTGGTGCGATCGCCGTCGGCCATCCGCTCGGGATGAGCGGCGCCCGGCTCGTCGTCAGCCTGCTGCACGAATTGCGGCGTCGCGGCGGAGGACGCGGAGTGGCCACGATGTGCGTCGGCGTCGGCCAGGGGCAGGCCGCGCTGTTCGAAGTTCCGTCGTGACTCCCGTGCGCGTCGGCGAGCTCTTGCGGGCACGGTAGATTCAGCGCGTGGCGGTCGCGACCGAGTACGGCCTCTATATCGACGGTGCGGCCGTCGAAGCTGCGGCCGGCGAGGTGCGCGAGCTTCGCGAGCCGGCGACCGGAAAGGTGCTTGCACATGCGGCGATCGGTGGCGAGGCCGACGTCGACCGCGCCGTCATGGCGGCACGCGCGGCACTGGACGGAGCGTGGGGCAAGACACCCGGCACCGAGCGGTCACGGCTGCTGCACGCGCTCGCCGATGCGATCGTCGCCAATCGCTCGGAGCTCGCCGAGCTCGAGAGCCGGAATGTCGGCAAGGCGATCTCGTCGGTCAAGGCCGAGCTCGCGGGCGGTGCCGAGCAATTCCGCTTCTATGCGAGCGCGATCGCGTCGATCGCCGGGCGTTCGGCGCCGGTCGGCGGATCGCTCCTCTTCTACTCGCTCAAGGAGCCGGTCGGCGTCTGTGGGCAGATCGTGCCGTGGAACTACCCGCTGCTGATGTCGACCTGGAAGCTCGCACCTGCACTCGCCGCCGGGTGCACCGTGGTGCTGAAGCCGGATCCGCAGACGCCGCTCACCGCCCTGCGGCTCGCAGAGCTGGCCTCCGAGGTCGGCTTCCCGGCCGGAGTCGTCAACATCGTGACGGGCGACGGCCCGACCACCGGCGCGTACCTCGTTCGCCATCCGGGCGTCGACAAGGTCGCATTCACGGGCTCGACGCGAACCGGCGGCGAGATCATGCGGCTCGCGTCCGACCCGATCAAGCGGGTGACGCTCGAGCTCGGGGGCAAGAGCCCGAACATCGTCTTCGCCGATGCCGATCTCGGCGACGCGATCCCCGCCAGCGTCTGGGCGGTCTTCTACGCGGCGGGGCAGTCGTGCGAAGCGCGTTCGCGACTGCTCGTCGAGCGAGACATCTACGACAAGGTCGTCGACCAGGTGACGGAGCTGGCAGGTCGCATTCGCATGGGCGATCCGCTCGACACGGAGACGCAGATGGGATCGCTCATCTCGACCGCGCACCGCGAGAAGGTGCACGGGTTCGTCGACGGCGCCCGCAGGGAAGGAGTCGAGGTGACGACCGGCGGGACGATCGGCGACGGCGCGGGCGCGTTCTATCCGCCGACCGTGATCGCGCCCGCGACGAACGACCTAACCGTCGCGCAGGAGGAGATCTTCGGCCCGGTCGTGACGGTGATTCCCTTCGAGGACGAGGCCGACGCCGTGCGGCTCGCCAACGACGTCAAATACGGGCTGATGGCAACCGTGTGGACGGGCGATCCTGCTCGGGCACATCGGGTCGCGTCGCGGATCAAGTCCGGCACCGTCGGGATCAACATGCCGTACACGGCCTTTCCCGGCATCCCGTTCGGCGGCTACAAGCAGTCCGGCTTCGGGCGGGAGCTCGCCGTCGAGACCCTCGACCTCTACCTCGAGACGAAGTCGGTGGTCACGTACACCGGCTCGCGGCCGACGAATCCGTTCGGGCTGTAGGAACCTCTCCCTACCGCTTCGCCGTCCTCGCCGCGGGGACGTTCGCGCAGACCTCCTACTCGGCGATCTGGTTCGGCGTCGCTGTGATGGCGCCTGCCCTGCGCCGCGACTACGGCCTTTCGCTCGGACAGACCGGCCTACTGATCTCCGCCTCGCTCGTGGGCTCGGTGGTGAGCCTCATCCCCTGGGGTCTCGCGACCGACCGGGTCGGCGAGCGAATCGTCCTCGTCACGGGGCTCACGGGCTGCGGCGGGTTCCTGTTTGCAGCTGCCGCCGCACACGGCTTCTGGGCGCTCGCACTCCTGCTCGCCGCTGCCGGCGCGCTCGGGGCGAGCGTCCAGTCGGCGAGCGGGCGGGCCGTGATGCACTGGTTCGCACCGTCGGAGCGCGGCGTCGCACTCGGCATCCGTCAGACGGCGATCCCGATCAGTGGGTTCCTGGCTGCCGTCGCGCTGCCGCCCGTCGTGCACGCGGGCGGTGTCGGCCGGGGATTCGAGGCGCTCGGCATCTTCTGCCTCGCCGGTGCTGCCGTCGGCGGTCTCGTGCTTCGCGAAGGCCCGGCGCGCATCGCCACGACGACGGTCGCCGGGCCCGGTCCGCTGCGCGACCGTCGCATCTGGACGCTCTCACTCGGCAGCGCACTCATTCTCGCTCCGCAACTGTGCGTCTCCGGCTTCGCGGTCCTGTTCCTGCACGAGCAGCGGGGCCTGTCGGACGGCGACGCCGCGGCCGTGCTCGCCGTGATGCAGCTGCTCGCCGTTGCGGGTCGGATCGGTGCGGGGCGGTGGTCGGATCTGCGCGGGTCGCGTGTCGGGCCGCTGCGGACGATTGCGCTGACGGTCGCCGTGCTGGTCGGCCTCACGGCAGTGCTGGTGGCGGCGCCGTTGGCCGTGCTCATACCCGTCCTCGTGGCCGCGGGTGCCGTCTCGATGAGCTGGAACAGCCTCTCGTTCGCCGCCGCCGTGGAGCTCGCCGGCTATGACAAGAGCGGCTCGGCGATCGGGCTGCAGCAGACGGTGCTCAACATCCCCGGAGCCGCGTATCCGGGGCTCTTCGGCGCCCTCGTCGCGCTGACGTCGTGGCGCGCGGGCTACGCCGTCGTGGCACTGTTCCCGCTCGCCGGCTGGCGCGTGCTGCGAGCATTGACCAGCTGATGCGCGTGGCAGACCGGCTCCAGGAGATCGCGGCGATCGCGCAGCACCGGGCCGGCTACTCGCAGGAGGAGGACGCGGCGCACGAGCTCGCGGCCGGGTGGATGCGCGCTGCCGGTCTCCAGACGCACGTCGACGGGGCGGGCAACCTGCACGGACGGCGCGGCGCGGCGAGCGTCTGGAGCGGCTCGCATCTCGACTCGGTGCCGACTTCGGGCCGCTTCGACGGCGCGCTGGGCGTGGTCGCCGCGATCGAGGCGGCCGAGCGCCTGCCCGAGGCTCCGCTCGGCGTCGTCGTCTTTCGCGCAGAGGAGACGGGCCCGCTCGGCAGCCACCGTCTCGACGAGCTGCCGGCGGCGTTCATCGAGCTCCACATCGAGCAGGGGCCGGTGCTCGCGAGGCTCGATGCTCCGCTCGGGATCGTCACGGGCGTCGCGGGCCAGGCGCGAGGCGCGGTCGTGTTCGAGGGCCGGGCCGACCACGCGGGCACAACGCCCATGGACGCCCGCGCGGATGCGCTCATCGACGCCGCCCGGTTCGTCTTGCACGTCCGTCAATGCGCGCGCGACGGAGCTGTAGCGACCGTCGGCGTCATCGAGGTCGAGCCGAACGCCGTCAACGTCGTTCCCGCCCGAGTGACCGTGAGCGTCGATGCGCGCGCGCCGACGGCCGAGTGGCTCACCGCTCTCGTCGCCGCGATCGGCTTCGAGCCGACCTCGCTCCTTGAGCCCGTCGCTTTCTCGGGCGCCCCGCTCGAGACGCTGCGCGATGTGCTCTCGGGTGCGCCCGAGCTCATGTCGGGCGCCGGTCACGACGCGATGGTCCTGGCCGCCGCCGGGGTACCGACGGCGATGTTGTTCGTCCGCAGTCTCAACGGGGGCGTCAGCCATCACCCGGACGAGCTCTCGAGCGACGAGGACATCGCGCGCGGGATCGACGCGCTCACCGCGGCACTCGATAGGCTCGCGCGCTCATGAGCGAGCGCGAGCTGATGACGTGGGACGACCTCGGCGTCGGTGCGCGCATGCTCGCCGAGGCGGTTGCCGCAGACGGCTATCGGCCCGATGTGATTCTCGGGATCGCGCGCGGCGGACTGCTCGTCGCCGGTGCCGTGGCGTACGCGCTCGGGGTGAAGAACACGTTCACGATGAACGTCGAGTTCTACACCGGGATCGACGAGCGGCTCGAGATGCCGATGATCCTTCCGCCGGTGCCCGAGCTAGTCGACTTCGAATCGACCCGCGTTCTGGTCGCCGACGACGTCGCCGACACCGGCGAGACCCTGAAGCTCGTCAAGCAGTTCTGTGCCGACAAGGTTGGCGAGGTTCGCTGTGCGGTGCTCTACGAGAAGCCGCGATCGGCCGTCCGGTGTGAGTACGTCTGGCGCCGGACCGACCAGTGGATCACCTTCCCCTGGAGCGCCGAGGAGCCGGTGCAGGAGCCCCTGCACTCCGGCCACGCAGTCGGCTAGATTCGACCCTCCCCCCGGCAAACCCGCTTTTGGAGAGGAGCAAGGTTTTGACCAAGACGAAGCTCGCGCTCGCCGCGACTGCGCTCGTGCTCGCAGTCGGGGCGGCCGTCCTCGCCTTCGGTACGGCGCCCGGGTCGGCGAAGACGAATGCGGCATTCAAGGCCGCGTGGATCTACGTCGGCCCGCACAACGACGGAGGCTGGTCGCAGGCTCACGACCAGGGACGCCTCTACGTCCAGACGGCGCTCGGCGTCGAAGGTCCAGACGACCTACAAGGAGATCGTCCCGGAAGGTCCGCAGACGTCGCCAGGTGATCGACCAGCTCGTCCGCGACGGCAACAAGATCATCTTCAGCACCTCGTTCGGCTTCCAGCCGTGCGTCCTGTCGGAGGCGAAGAAGTACCCGAAGGTCAAGTTCGAGCATGGCGACCGGCGACACGCAGGCCGCCGAACATGGCCGACTACTACGGAGCCGGAGAGGACGCGATCTACCTCTCCGGCATGGCCGCCGGCGCCGCTGACGAAGACCGGCGTCGTCGGCTACGTCGTCCCGTTCGCGATCCCCGAGGTGATCCGGCACACCAACGCGTTCGCCCTCGGCGTGCAGACGACGCACCCCGGCGCGAAGGTGAAGATCATCTGGACGAACTCCTGGTTCGATCCGGCCAAGGAGAAGAAGGCGGCCGCAGAACCTCAAGGCCGCCGGTGCCGACGTGATCGGCCAGAACGTCGACGATCCCGCGACCGGCCAGTACGCCGAGTCGGACGGCATCCCGTGGGTCGGCTACGACTCGGACGCGAAGAAGTTCGCGCCGAAGCAGTGGCTGACGGCCGCCGTCTACGACTGGGGCCTCTACTACCTCAAGCCGAGGTGAAGGCGGCGATGAACGGCACGTGGAAGACCGGCTTCTACTACGGCACGATGAAGGACGGCTTCACCAAGCTCGCCCCGTTCGGGCCGCTGGTCAGCGCCAAGACGAAGGCGCGATCGCCGCAGAAGCAGAAGCAGATCGAGAGTGGCGGCTGTGCTACGAGTTCACAGGGGCCGCTGTACGACCAGAGCGGCAAGCTGCGCGTCAAGCAGGGACAGCGGCTGACCGTCAAGCGACCTCTACGCGATCGACTGGCTCGTCAAGGGAGTCGATCGGAAGCGCCAAGGGTTAGTGAAACGGCGCGGGCGGGGCTTCGGCCGCCAGTCCGCGCCACCGTTCATGGCCGCTGCAGTCGAGCTCCGCGGGATCACGAAGCGGTTCCCGGCCGTCGTCGCAAACGACGGGGTCGACTTCGAGGCGGCCGAGGGCGAGGTGCACGCGCTGCTCGGCGAGAACGGCGCCGGCAAGAGCACGCTCTCGAACATCCTCACCGGCCTCTACCGGCCGGACGAGGGCGAGATCTTCCTCTACGGCGAGCGGGTCGTTCGACTCGCCGCGCGACGCGCTCGACGCCGGGATCTGCATGGTGCACCAGCACTTCCGGCTCGTGCCGCCGTTCACCGTCGCCGAGAACGTGATCCTCGGCGACCACCGCGGCGAGGGGAAGACGTTCCTCGTCCACCCGCGCCACATCGAGCGGCGCGTCGCCGAGCTGGGCGAGCGCTACCGCATCGCCGTCGATCCGCGCGCCCGCGTCTGGCAGCTCTCGCTCGGCGAGCAGCAGCGCGTCGAGATCCTGAAGGCGCTCTACCGCGAGGCGCGGATCCTGATCCTCGACGAGCCGACCGCGGTGCTGACGCCGCAGGAGGCGGACTCGCTGTTCGAGACGCTGCGCGACGATGGCCGACGAGGGGCGCACCGTGATCTTCATCTCGCACAAGCTGCACGAGGTGAAGGCCGTCTCCGACCGCGTCACGGTGCTGCGCGGCGGGCAAGACCGTCGCGACGCGTCGCGACCGCCGACTCGACGCCGCAGTCGCTCGCGGCGCTGATGGTCGGCCGCGAGCTCGACGGACGTCGAGCGCGAGCCGCACGTGATGCGTGGCCGGCGACGCCGGCGCTCGAGCTCGACGATGTCTGGGCCTCGGCGACCGCGGCGGCGACGCGGTGCGCGGCGTCACGTTCACACGTTCGGGCCGGCGAGATCGTCGCGCGTCGCCGGCGTCGCCGGCAACGGCCAGCGCGAGCTGGCCGAGGTCGTCACCGGGATGCGGCCGCCGACGCGCGGGCCGTATCACGGTCGACGGCAAGCCGCTGCGCGGCGGCGACGCGCGCGAGGCGATCCGCGCCGGCGTCGCGCACGTGCCGGAGGACCGGCTGCACACCGGGCGTCGCGCCGAGCCTCAGCATCGGCTCGAACGTCGTGCTCAAGTCGTACCGCGACCGCGGTCTCGCGGCGGGGCCGCTGCTCCGGCTCGGCGCGATCCGCGAGCGGGCCGCGCAGCTGATCCAGCGCTACGACGTCCGCGGCGGCGACGCCGCAGCTGCCGGCGCGGCTGCTCTCGGGCGGCAACCTGCAGAAGGTCGTGCTCGGCCGCGAGTTCTCCGGCGAGCCGCGCGTGCTCGTCGCCGCCTCGCCGACGCGCGGGCTCGACGTGTCGGCGATCGAGACGGTCCACGCACTACCTGCGCGACGGCGGCGCGGGCGGCATGGGCGATCCTGCTGATCAGCGAGGACCTCGACGAGATCCTGGCGCTCGCCGATCGCATCGTCGTCATGTACGAGGGCGGGATCGTCGGCGAGCTCGACGCCGGGCGCGGCGACCGTCGAGGAGCTCGGCCTGCTGATGGCCGGCGGCGAGGTCGAGCGGAGGGCCGATCGTGATCCGGATCGAGCGGCGGCTGCGAGCAGCCGCGCTGGCTCGACGTCGCCGTGCCGCTCGGCTCGCTCGTCGTGGCGTTCGTCGTGATGACGCTCGTGCTGCTCGCGACCGGCCACTCGCCGGGCACACGTTCCGCCGGATCTGTCGAGACCGCGTTCGGCGAGCACGACCGCGCTCAACGAGACGCTCGTCTCGGCGACGCCGCTGCTCTTCACCGGCCTCTGCGCCGCCGTCGCCTTCCGCATGAACCTCTTCAACATCGGCGGCGAGGGCCAGCTCTACGTGGGCGCGATCCTCGGCGCGGCGGCCGCGCTCGCGCTCGGCGGCTCGCCGTCGGCGCTGCTGTCGATCCCGGCGATGATCGTCGGCGGGCGCGGTCGGCGGCGCGGCGTTCGCGCTGCATCCCGGGCGTGCTGCGGGCGTTCCTCTCGACCAACGAGATCATCACCTCGCTGATGCTCAACTACGTCGCGGCGCTCGTCCTCGACTACCTGATCTTCGACTCGCAGTCGTACTGGCGCGACACCTCGACGCCCGAGCGCGAAGGTCTTCCCGCAGGGGAAGATCCTGCCCGACGCGGCGACCTGGCCGGTCGCTGCACGTCGGCGGGCTCGCGCTCCCGTTCGGGTTCCTGCTCGGCGTCGCGATCGCCGTGTTCGTGCGCGGTGCTCTACACGCGCACGCGCTTCGGCTTCGAGGTGCAGGTGATCGGCGACTCGCCGCGCGCGGCGACGCTACGCCGGCATGCGCACGCGGCGGAAGATCCTCGCGGTGATGGCGCTGTCGGGCGCGATCGCCGGCATCGGCGGCGCGAGCCAGGACGGCGACTTCCGCCACCAGCTCGACCCGCGCGGGCTGACCGCGGCCGGCTACGGCTACGCCGGGATCGTGATCGCGGCGCTCGCCCGCTACAACCCGTTCGCGGTCGTGCTCGTCGCGTTCCTGCTCGGCGGGCTGCAGAACGCCGGCTACGCGCTGCAGGGCGTCGACTTCCCGTCCGGGCTCGTCGGCGTGATGCAGGGGCTGATCCTCTTCTGCGCGCTCGGCGGCGAGCTGCTCGTCCGCTACCGGCTGCGCGTTCGTACGCGCGCTCGCGCCGGGCGGCGGCGGCCGCGGACCTGGCGACGCCGGCGTGAACAACTCGATCGTCGTCGTCGTGCTCGCCTCGGCGGTCGCCTACGGCACGCCGCTCCTCTACGCGGCGCTCGGCGAGCTGCTGGCCGAGCGCTCGGGCGTGCTCAACCTCGGCGTCGAGGGGATGATGCTGATCGGCGCGGTGGCTCGGCTTCTGGGCGGTGCAGCAGCTGCCCGGCTCGGGGCCGGCGCGCTCGTCGGCGCGTCGCGTCGCCGCGGTCGCGGCGCGCGCTGATGGCGCTGATCCACGCCTTCCTCGTCGTCACGCTGCGCGCGAACCAGATCGTCTCCGGGCTCGCGCTGACGATCTTCGCGGCGCGGCGGGCCTCTCGTCGTACCTCGCGCAACGATCTCGAACCTCGCCGACGCGCCGGCGCGCCACCGTTCACGTCGTTCCTGCCCCACGGGCTGCGCGACGCTGCCGGTCGTCGGGCCGATCCTGTTCGACCAGACCGCGCTCGTCTACGTCTCGTGGCTCTGCGTGATCGTCGGTCGCCTTGTACCTCGACCGCACGCGGCCCGGCCTGAACGTGCGCGCGGTCGGCGAGTCGCCCGCGGCCGCCGACGCGATGGGGATCAACGTCACCGCCTACCGCTACGCGCACACGCTCGTCGGCGGCGCGTTCGCGGGCGTCGGCGGCGCCGACGTTCTCGCTCGCGATCACGCCGCAGTGGGTCGACGGCCTGACCGGCGGCGCCGGCTGGATCGCGATCGCGCTCGTGATCTTCGCCTTCTGGCGGCCGCGCTCTGTGCCTCGTCGGCGCGTACTTCTTCGGCGCGTTCCAGGCGCTGCCGTTCACCTTCCAGGCGCGAGAGCGTCCTCACGCAGCATCCCGCCCGAGCTCTTCCAGGCGCTGCCGTACGTGATGACGATCGTCGTGCTGGTCGCTCGTCTCGTCGGCGGGCGCGCGCCGGCGGCTCGGCGCGCCGCGCGGCGCTCGGCATCCCGTACGTGCGCGAAGAGCGCTAGTCAGATCATCTTGAAGAAGACGGTCGTGTCGCACGGCCGTCCGTCGGGATAGAGCGCGTAGCCGGGGATCACCCCGACCCGCTGCCAGCCGAGGCGCGTGTACAGGCGCTCGGCGTCGTCTCCCGTCACCGTGTCGAGGTTGAGCAGCGACTTTCCCTCGGCGCGCGCTTCGATCTCCGCGTGCTGCATCAGCAGTTGCGCGACGCCGCGCTTCCGCGCCGAGCGGTGCACGAGGAGCTTCGCGATCTCGCCCCGGTGCGGCTGGTTCGGCGGCACGGCAACGATGACCTGCACCGTGCCCACAACCTTGCCGTCGTCGAGGGCGGCGAGCAGCACGCGTCGACCCTCGTCGACCTCGGCGGCGAAGCCCTCGAACGCTGCGCGCGCCTGCTCGTGCGTGAAGGGGTCCATGTAGCTGACGGATGCGCCGCCGGCGACGCAGTCGGCGAGGACCGCAGCGAGCCCGTCCAGCTGGGCGTGCAGTTCCGAGCCGGCGAGGCGGCGAACGACGACCTGGTCCGTGGCGGGCATCCGCCGACATTCTTCCTGGTGGGCGTTAGCGTGTCCTTCGCTGCTCACGCTGTCAGCCGCCTGGCGTCGCCGGGGAGTTCTGGCCGATCGTCGTCGGCATTCCTCTGGCTGACGGGACCGGGCACGGCGCGATCGCCGCAGATGTCGGCGCTTCGCTGATCGGCGCGGGAATGATCTCGGTGCTCGTGTACCCATTGATCGCGGGTGCAGTGGCCGGGGCCGGCGGCTCGTCTGCTTCCGAGCGGCGTCTGATACCCGGCGAGAGCGCCGAGTTTCTGATCAGGAGAGCTCGACGGGTCTTCCGAGGATGATGTGCTCGCCGATCGGTTCGAACCCCAGCTTGCGGTTGATCGCGCGCATCGCGGCGTTCTCCTCGGCGTTGCTCGTCGTGATGCGCGTCACGCCCTTGGCGGCCGCTACGCGGAGGGCGCGCCTCTTCGCCGCGGTGGCGATCCCGCGTCCGCGGTACTCGGGGAGTGTCGCCGTGCCGACGTGCTGGGCACGGGTGCCGGCGATCTTCACTTCGGAGAATGCGACGGGCAACTCACCGTGAACGACGATTGTGCTCGCGTCGCGGTCGAGGTCGGGGTCTTCCCAGTCGTCGAGCCAGTCCTCCCACCGGAGGTCGTCATGCCGTACCGGCCCCGGTTCGTCGACGATCGCGACGCGGGTGAGCTCGAAGATCGCCTCCGGCCGGGCGAACGCGGCCATCGACAGACACTCGAACCCTGGCGGCGGATCGGGCTCGGGCACGCTGCGCGGATCGAGCGCGATCAGCGGCCCTGTCAGAAGGCGCCGCCAGCCGCGGGCCGCCGCCCAGCGCTCTGCCTCCTCGGTCGAGCGCAGGAACGTGGTCGCCTCGATCGCTTCGATCGCTCGCAGGTGGTCGAGCAGGGCGTCGTGCACCGCGGATCCGATGCCCTGCCGTCGCGCAGTCGATGTGACCTTCACGCCCGCCCACGACGCGCCGGGCGTCGTCGTGCTCGTGTTGAGGCCCGCCTGCCCGGTGGCAACGACTTTCCCGTCGAGCTCCGCGACGAGTCCGACCCAGCGGTGTCGCGGCCTGGTCCGGCTCCGGCGATGGAGCCAACCCGCCTCCGACGAGACGTCGGCGTCGTCGGCCTCGTGCCGGAGCGCGATCCATGCCGCCGCATCGCGCTCCTCCTCGGGCCGGATCACGAGCCTGCTCGGTCCCTCCCTCTGCATTTTCCGTTCGAGACTAGCTCGCGGCTCGAAGCCGCGGCGCCGGGGTCGTGGAGCGCTCATCTACGATGGTGTGATGTTCGTCGGGGACGGGGAGCGTGATCGGGGTGTCGCCACCCTGCGAGAGCATTTCGTGCGCGGCCGCCTGACGGTCGAGGAGCTCTCGGCCCGGACGGAGAGGGTGCTCGTGGCGCGTTCGCGTGCCGAGCTCCAGACCGCTCTCGTCGGCCTGCCCGCATTTCTCGACGTCCGCGAGCTGGCTGCTCGAGGCCGCTCGGTCGCCGACGTCGCGATCCGCAGCGTCGTGCTCGTGGTCCTCACCTGCGCCTACGTCATCTTCAGCCTCGCGCTTGCGCTCGTTCTGGGATTGACGCTGCTCGTTCACGGGGCGTCGACCTCCGCGCTGCTCGGGTTCCTCATCGTCTGGCTCGCCCCGACCTACCTGCTGTCGCGGGTGTGGCGTCGGCGGCCGACGCGACCGAGCCGCTAGCGCCGGAACGACCCGACTTCGATCTCGCCGGTCCCGTCGTCGCAGGCCGGACCGACGATCGTCACGCTCTCGCTCGCCCAGCCCGCGTGCGCCCAGAGCGTGAACGTCGTCCCTTTGGCGCGATCGCACCGACCGGGGACGATCAGCATGAACGCACGGGCTCGTTGGCCGTGAGCGAGTGTCACCGACACGCCGGGCTTGCCGGCGAGCGGATCGTCCGTCCAGGCGGCGACGGTGACGGGATGATCGAGCCGAGGCAGCCGGATCCACGGCCGCCCGCTGACCGTGCACGGTTCGGCGCCAGTGTTGGTGATCCGCAGCTCCGCGTAGATCGCCCCGCCGCCACCGTTGTAATCCCCACCAGAGGCGTGCACCGACTCGCAGCGTCCCCTGACGGTCGATCCCATGGCGATGGGCGGACTCAGGTCGATGGAAACGGCCGTCGAGACCACGAGCAGCAGGAGCCAGCCCGTGTTGCGCGGCGTCTTCGTCATCGAGACAACCCTATGCCCTGAATGTGGTGATGGACGGATGGCGATCCGGGCCGCCCCCGATGCTCGCGTAGATCGACTTCGCCAACCTGACGGCGAACAAGGAGGTGCGAGATGCCATCACGGGAGTCACCGTCGAAGGATCCCCGTGACCTTGCCGAACGTCACGCGAAAGAAGCCGAGCGGCTGCTCGACAGCCGTTGGCTCTCGTCGCAGGTAAAAGGGCAGCTGCACGCAACGCTTGCGGTGTACTACTCGTTGAGGCGCCGCGAGCACGACAGGTAGTCGCCACGCGGCTGGGTAGTGCGCGATCATGACCGGCCGTGGCGATCCTCGATGTTCGACGACTGGCAGCGGCGGACATGTGGGGCACCGCGGGCAAGTCGCGGCGTCGGCGCCTGATCCGGGCGGAGTTCGCGATTGGAGCCGTTGGCTGCCTCCTCCTCGGTGTGTTCGCGATGGTCACGGCGAGTGACACGACCTGGCTTCTTGTCGGGGCGTGGCTCGTCGGCATTGGTCTCAACTACGTCGCGCTGTGTGGTTATGCGCAGCCGCTCTCGCGACCCGGTGCGCTCGAGGCGGAACTTCGCGGTGTCGATCTCCGGGCCGCTCTGCGGAAGGCCGGCCTGCAGCAGTTCTGGATCGCGGTGCCGCTCGCAGTTGTCATCGCCGCACTCATGACCACGGGGCGTAGCCCTAGACTCGCGAACGTGTCGAAGATCGATGTCGCGGAGCTTCTCGCCCTGTACGACGCCCAGCTCCGGGGCCGGATGCCCGAACGATTGCCGAAGGGCGCCCACGTCGAACAGGACGGGCCCCTTCTACGTTTCCACGGCCTGACGTTCGGAGGGTTCATCGAATATCGAGACCTGGGTGGGATCGAGGGATCGGCCCTCGACGAGCTGATCGCCCGTCAGGTGAGCGCCTTTGCCGAACCCGGGGAACGGTTCGAGTGGAAGCTGCACGAGCACGATCTTCCGGTCGATCTTCCCGACCGGCTTCGAGCTGCGGGCTTCGTCCCGGAGGACACCGAGACGGTGGTGATCGCCCCGGTCGCCGCTGTCGCCGCCGAGCCGCGTCTGCCCGAGGGCGTGTCGCTGCGCGAGGTGGTCGACCGAATCGACCTCGAACGGATCGCAGCGCTGGAGAAGGCGGTCTGGCAGGAGGAGGTCGGTACAGCGGACTTCCTCGAGGCCGAACGAGACGTCGATCCGGATGCGCTAGTGATCGTCGTTGCGGAGGCCGGCGGCGCAGTGGTCTCCGCCGCCTGGGTGCGGTTCCCGGTCGACACGGAGTTCGCCACCTTCTGGGGCGGCGCGACGCTCGAGGCCTGGCGCGGGCGTGGGATCTATCGCGCGCTCGTCTCGTACCGGGCGCGCCTCGCCGAGCAGCGAGGCCTTCGCTACCTCGAGGTCGATGCCTCAGACGACAGCCGGCCGATCCTCGAACGGCTCGGCTTCGTCGCGGTCACCACGACCACTCCGTACATCTGGACGCCCGACTAGGCCTCGCGGAACGAGATCGGCTGCGCGCCCTCCCAGAGCGTGCGCCGACCCAGTTCCTTCAGCTGATCGGCGCCTTCGACGAGCGTCGCAAAGTGGTTCGCCCAGAGGTGGCCCGCCTTCGACGCGAAGCTGCAGTAGCCGTAGGGGAAGAGCAGCTCGGTCTCGCTCTGGCCGCCCGGATACAGAGCGAGCTCGCCAGGGTGTGGATACGAGGTCGCGTTCTCGGGGCCGATCCCGAGATCACGATCGCCCCACGGAATCCAGTTCGACTCGCCGCTCCAGCGGCAATGGATGATCCGGTCGTCGAACGGAAGGATCGCCTTGAAGGCGGCGACGGTGTTCGGGGCCAGCTCGTCTTCGAAGCGGGCGACAAAGGCGAGCCCTGAGGCAACGATCTCGAGCACGGTCAGAACCTACCTGCGGCAGTCGCGCTCACGGCCTGATCAGGAGCGCGATCGCGACGATGCCGGCTGCGGCGACTCCGAGCACGGGCCACACGTTCAGGCCACGGTGGCGCAGGTTGAAGTAGTGACGGGTCAGCGCACCGATCGCCATCAGCGAAACGAGGATCAGCCAAGCGTGCGAGTGCCCATACGTGATCGGGAAGTGATTGGAGAGCATCGCGAACACGACCGGGAGCGTCAGGTAGTTGTTGTGCACCGAGCGTTGCTTGCTCCGTAACGCCAACCGAACGTCCGGCTCGCGTCCTTCCTGCTTGGCGCGTACGAGCTCGTGGTGCGCCGGAATGATCACGAAGAACACGTTGCCGACCATCATCGTCCCGATCATCGCGCCGACCTGGATGTAGGCAGCTCGTGCGGCGAAGAGCTCGCATGCGCCCCACGCGGACAAGCAGATGAACCCGAACAGGAGGATGGCGAGCACGAGCTCGTCGCTCTCGAACGCCCGGCACAGACCGTCGTACACGAGCCAGGCGATGGCGAGGCCGGCGACCGAGATCGCGATCGCCTGCCACGGCCGGAGGTCGGCGACCGTCGGATCGATCATGAACGACGATGCGTGCGCGTAGTAGACGACGATGAACAGAGCGAACCCCGACAGCCACGTTGTGTACGCCTCCCACTTGAACCAATAGAGGTGCTCGGGGAGGCGATCGGGCGCGAGCGTGAACTTCTCGACGCGGTAGAACCCGCCACCGTGGATCTCCCAGGCTTCACCGCCGACTCCGCGTTTCGCATCGTGCGGGTCGCGCGGCGATTCGAGGTGGTTGTCGAGCGCGATGAAGTAGAAAGACGCGCCGACCCACGCAATGCCGGCGATCACGTGCAGCCAGCGGAAGAGCAGGTTGCCCCACTGCCACCAGTAGTCGGAGAGGGCTACGAGGTTCGCTGCCATCGATCGATCGCAATCTGCACGAGCTCGTCGACTCCCGTCGCGAGCTCCTGCTCCCGTGTGCGCTCGATCCGGGTGCGCAGGATCGGAAGGATCTCACGACGCGGCCGCCGATTCACGAACACGACGAACCGGAAGCCAAACCGCTTCTCGTAGGCTCGGTTCAGCTCGGCCAGCTCGCGCAGCACGTCCGGGTCGTCGTCGGTTCCCTGCTCGGCTGCCGAGCGCTCCGACAGGCGCTTCTTCGCTCCGATCTGCGGATGCGCGTCGAGCACTTCCTTCTGCTCCGCCGGCGACAGCCGGCAGGCGATCGCCCGCGCGCGACCGAGCGGGTCCTCGACGACTGCAAGCTGCTCGACGAGCGTCGTCCGTCCCTCGAACAGCTCGGCGAGCTCGTCCGCGCTCAGCTGCCGCGGTAGCTCGCGCACGCGTATGAGGAGATGAGCAGCGGAACGTGGTGGTGGCCGTCGCCGAGGGATAGCTCCAACTCGACGCGCTTGAAGAAAGGGGACGGCGGGTGGAAGACGAGCCGGTACGTCCCGGCGCCGCCCTCCGCGAGGTCGCGGATGCGGCCGTCGGCGTCGGTCACGCCTTCGCCTGCGAGCGTTCCGTCGGGGCCGAACAGCTCGACCTTGACGCCGATCGCGGGACGGCCCTGCTCGGTGTCGAGCACGTGCGTCGAGATCGTCAAGCAGCCCACATCCTTCGCGCCTGTTTGCGGTGCTCGGCGGCGATCTCCTGCTCGTCGGCGTTCACGAGCGCTCCGCCCCGCACGACCTCTCGGCCGCCGACGAGCAGTCTGTCCACGCGGTGCGGCCCGGAGAGAACGAGGTTCGCAACGAGATCGTCGGCCCCGCCGAACTCGAGCACGTCGGTGCGCCAGACCGCGATGTCGGCGCGTCTTCCCGGCTCGAGCGCGCCGATGTCCGTCCGCCGGAGCACATCGGCGCCGCCGCGCGTGCCGAGGCGTAGCGCATCGCGTGCCGTGAGCGCGGTGCCGCCGTCGCGGCCGCGTGCAGCCAGCAGTGCCTGTTTCACCTCGCTGAACAGGTCGCCGCGCTCGTTCGAGGCGGTGCCGTCCACGCCGAGACCGACACGCACGCCGGCAGCCAG
This sequence comes from uncultured Thermoleophilia bacterium, assembly GCA_963715115.1. GTDB lineage: Bacteria > Actinomycetota > Thermoleophilia > Gaiellales > Gaiellaceae > PALSA-600. The sequence goes on along the minus strand of CAVQRE010000014.1, from coordinate 147,071 downwards.
CAGCGATCGCACCGGCGCGACGCCCGCCCCCAGCCGGAGGTTCGAGGTCGGGCAGTGAGCCACGCCGACGCCCGCGCTTGCGAATGCCTGCACATCGACGTCGGATAGATGAACGCAGTGCGCACACCAGACGTCCCCGTCGATCCAGCCGACGCGCTCGAGGTACTCGACCGGGGTGCAACCGTAGAGCTCGCGGCAGTACTCGTCCTCCTCGACCGTCTCGGCAAGGTGGGTGTGCAACTGGAGACCGAGGCGCCGCGCGAGTGCTGCCGACTCTTCCATCAGGCGCGATGTGACGCTGAACGGAGAACACGGCGCGACCGCAAGCCCCACCAGGTCCCCGTCGGCGAGCCCGGCGAGCCGCTCGGTGTCGGCGAGGATCACGTCGAGCTGCTCGACCAGCGCATCCGGCGGAAGCCCGCCGTCGGACTCGCCGAGGTCCATCGAGCCGCGGGCGGCGACGAAGCGGACGCCGATCGAGCGGGCGGCGTCGAGCTCTGCCTCGACCAGCCCGCTGACACCGCGCGGGAAGACGTAGTGATGGTCGAACACCGTCGAGCAGCCGGAAAGCGCGAGCTCGGCTAGGCCGGCTCGAGCAGCGGCATGCTCCATCTCCTCGTCGAGTCGCGCCCAGACCGGGTACAGCTCGCGCAGCCACGTGAACAGGTCGGCCTGCTGCGCTCGGGCACGCGTGAGCGTCTGGTAGAGGTGATGATGGGTGTTGACGAGCCCGGGCGTGACGATCGCGCCGCGAAGATCTTCGGCTTCGCCCGGAGGCTCGCCCGAGCCGGTATCGACGATCAGACCGTTCTCGACATGGACCCAGCCACGTTCGTGCTCGGTGCCGGCGTCGTCCATCGTCACGACGCTGCAGTTCGCGAGGATCACGGGGCCTCGAGCGGCACCAGCTCGAACCGGTCGACGTCCACGAGGCCGCGGTCGGTCAGCTTCAGGCTCGGGATGACGCTGAGCGCCAGGAACGCCATGTGCTGGAACGGCGACTCGAGCGTGCAGCCGAGCGTCCTCGCTGCCGCGATCAGCGCATGCGAGGCTTCCACGACCTCCTGCAACGGTGCATCGGAGAGCAGCCCGGCGACCGGCAACGGCAACTCGGCCAGCACCTCCGCACCGTCGACGGCGACGACGCCACCGCCATGGTTCGCGAGGTGTCGCACCGCTGCCGCCATCGACGAGTCGTTCATGCCGACGACGACGACGTTGTGGGCGTCGTGGGCGACGGTCGAGGCGAGCGCGCCGCGCTTCAAGCCGAAGCCGCGTACGAATCCCAGCCCCACGCGTCCCGTTCCGAGGTGGCGTTCGACGACCGCGATCTTCGCCAGGTCGCGATCGGGATCGGCGACGGCTTCGCCCGCGCGCGCCGGCAGATCCTCGATCAGCGAATCGGTGACGATCTGACGCGGGATGATCCCGATCACGCGTGCTCGTCCGCCGGACCACGGCACGCGGAACATCTCCGGGCCGAATGCGCCGATCCGAACGGTATGGCGCACCCAGTCCGGCACCGGCGCCCGCGGGATCTCGTCGACCGGGCGCCCCGCCTTCAACACCGTGTCCGGAAGGAAGTGCTCGAGGTCAGGGAGGAGCAAGAGGTCGGCGGCGCGCCCGGGTGCGATTGCTCCGATCCGATCGAGCCGGTGCCAGAGAGTGGGATTGAGCGTCGCGCAGACCAGAGCATCCTCCGGCGCGATGCCGCTCGCGACCGCGTCGCGGACCATCGAGTTGATGTGGCCGTCCTCGGCGATGTGCTCGGGCTCGCGGTCATCGGTGCAGAAGGCGATCCGGTTCGGGCCGTACTCGGCGAGCAGCGGGAGCAGCGCTGCGAGGTTGCGTGCCGCCGAACCCTCGCGGATCAGCAGCCACATGCCGGCGCGGAGGCGCTCTCGACCCTCCTCGGCCGTGTACGCCTCATGGTCGGAGCCGACACCGGCGGCGGCATACGCCTGCAGCGATGCACCGCGGACGCCAGGCGCGTGCCCGTCGACGTGCTCGGCGAGCGAGAGCTTCTCGAGCTCGCTCTCCGCGCCGCCGATCACGCCCGGGAAGTTCATCATCTCCGCCAGGCCGATCACGCGACGTCGTCGCAGCAGCGAGTCGAGGTCGCCGGTCGTCAGCGCGCGGCGAGGTGACTCGAACTGCGAGGCGGGAACGCACGACGACGCCATGAAGTAGACGTCCAGCGGCAGCCCGGCACTCGCGTCGAGCAGCCAGTGGACGCCGTCGGTGCCGAGGACGTTGGCGATCTCGTGCGGGTCGGCGACGACTGCTGTCGTCCCGAACGGCAGCACGAGCCGGGCGAACTCGTCGACGAGCAGCTTTGGCGTCTCGAGATGCATATGCGCGTCGATGAACCCCGGGACGACGAACCGGCCCGTCGCGTCGACGGTCTCCTCGCCGTCGTAGGCACCGATGCCTGCGATCACGCCGTCAGCGATTGCGATGTCGCCGTCCAGCCACTCGCGCGTGAAGACGGAGAGCACGCGGCCGCCGCGGATGACGACGTCGGCCGGCTCGTCTCCACGGGCGACTGCCAGCCGGTGGGGGAGGGATGCGGCCACGGCGGGTGAAACCGTACAGTCATCGCCCATGGAGGTCCTCACTCCGCATTCGCTCGACGAGGCTCTCCGCCTCAAGTTCGAGCACGCCGATGCACTGCCGATCCAGGGCGGCACGGACGTGATGGTCGCGCTCAACTTCGACCACTCGCGACCCGACGTCGTGCTCAACCTGAACGAGGTGCCCGAGCTGCGCGGCTGGTCGCGGTCCCATGGGGCAGTTCGACTCGGTTCGGGTCTCACCTATGCCGAAGCGATGCGCGGGGAGCTCGCCGGGCTCCTGCCGGCGCTCGCGGAAGCGTCACGCACGGTCGGGTCGCCGCAGATCCGAAATCGCGGGACGATCGGTGGCAACCTCGGCACCGCGTCGCCGGCCGGCGACGCGCTACCCCCGCTCATGGTCGAGGCGGCCGAGGTCGAGTGCGTCTCGACACGCGGCGCGCGGCGTGTCCCCCTGGCGAACTTCGTCACCGGCGTCAAGCAGAACGCTCTCGCCGGCGACGAGCTGATCGCCGCGGTGTGGGTGCGGCCGTCGCGGGCGCCGCAAACGTTCATGAAGATCGGACCGCGCAATGCGATGGTGATCGCCGTCGTGTCCCTCGCAGTCTCGGCCGGCGACGAGTTGCGTGCCTCGTTCGGCTCGGCGTCGCCGCGTCCAGTGCTCGTCACGGCACCGCGCGCCGACGCCGGAACCTTTGCAGAGGCAGTTGCGAGCGCCGCGTCGCCGATCGACGACGTCCGCGGCACCGGTCGCTACCGTAGTCATGCGCTCCGTGTGCTCACCGAGCGTGCGTTGAAGCGGGTGCTGGTTTGAGAATCGCCGTTCGGATCAACGGCAGCGAGCACCAGGCCGACTGTTGGGAAGGCGAGTCGCTGCTCTACGCGCTTCGAGAGAAGCTCGGCTTCCCGGGCTCGAAGAACGCCTGCGAGCAAGGGGAATGCGGGTCGTGCTCGGTGCTCCTCGACGGCACGCTCGTCTGCGCATGTCTCGTGCTCGCTGCACAGGCCGACGGACACGAGGTGACGACGGTCGAAGGTCTCGCGGACGGAGACGAGCTCCATCGGGTGCAGCAGTCGTTCGTCGACGCCGGCGCGGTGCAATGCGGCTTCTGCACGCCTGGTCTCGTCGTTGCGACGGCCGATCTCCTCCGGCACAACCCTTCACCTTCCGACGACGAGATCCGAGAGGCGCTGTCCGGAAACCTCTGCCGCTGCACCGGCTACGCGAAGATCTTCGATGCGGTGCGAGCGGCGGCTGAGCGAGGATGACGCAGACAGCGCCACGCCAACTCCGCCTGGGAAAGGTGGGGGAGCTCGTCCCGCGAATCGACGCGCCGCCCAAGGTGAAGGGCGAGTTTGCCTACGCGAGCGATCTTTCGGCGCCCGGGATGCTGTTCGGACACACGCTGCGAAGCCCGTACGCACATGCCCGCATCACCGACATCGAGACGAGCGACGCGCTGACGATGCCCGGCGTTCACGCCGTGCTCACCCACGCGGACGTGCCCGGCGACAAGACGTACGGACTCGAGTTCCCTGACCAGCCGGTGCTTGCGGTCGATCGCGTCCTGTACTACGGCGAACCGGTGGCGATCGTCGCGGCCGAGCATCCGGAGCAGGCGCGCCGGGCATCCGCCCGCATTCGTGTCGCGTACGAGCCGCTCGAGCCGGTGGCCGACATGGAGCAGGCGACCGAACAGCCCGACCTCCACCCGGACCGCCCCACGCGTGGTCATGGCTATCGCGAGGACGACCGGCCGAACGTCGTGCGTCACATGGTGATTCGGCACGGCGATCCCGATGCGACGGGCGACGTCTCGGTGAGCGGTGTGTACGAGCTCGGCATCCAGGACCAGGCGTTCCTCGGCCCCGAGTCGGGCCTTGCGGTGCCGGACGGCGAGGGGGGGATCGACATCTACGTCGCGACCCAGTGGCTCCACGTCGATCGCGACCAGATCGCGCCGTGTCTCGCCTTGCCCCGGGAGCAGGTGCGTGTACATCTCGGTGGTGTCGGCGGCGCCTTTGGTGGGCGCGAGGACCTGTCGATGCAGATCCACGGGGCGCTGCTCGCGCTGCACACGAACCGTCCCGTGAAGATCGTCTACAACCGCGAGGAGTCGTTCACGGGCCACGTCCATCGCCACCCGGCGCGAATCTGGGCCGAGCACCACGCAACCAGGGAGGGGCGGCTGGTCGCGGTTCGGATGCGCATTCTCCTCGACGGTGGCGCGTACGCCTCCAGCTCGACTGCGGTCTGCTCGAACGCGGCGTCGTTCTCACTCGGTCCGTACGAGGTGCCGAACGCATTCATCGAGTCGACGGCCGTGTACACGAACAACCCCCCCTGTGGCGCGATGCGGGGGTTCGGCGCCGTGCAGACGTGTTTCGCGGGCGAAGCGCAGATGGACAAGCTTGCCGACGTTCTCGACATCGATCCCGTCGAGTTGCGCCTGCTCAACGCGCTTGCACCGGGCGACAGGCTCCCGACGGGGCAGGTGATCACGGGATCGCTGCCGGTCGCCGAGGTGATCCGTGCCGCTTCGGCGCTCGAGCCGCCGCCGGCCGAGGAGCTGCCGCGCGATCCACTGCGCCTTCCCGGCGGCGCCGGGAACACGACTCGCGGCGAGGGTGTGCGCCGCGGCACGGGCTTCGCCGTCGGCTTCAAGAACATCGCCTACTCCGAGGGCTTCGACGACTACTGCGCGGCGCGGGTCCGGCTCTTCGAGGACGGCTCGGCCGAGATCCACTGTTCGGCAGCCGAGGTCGGCCAGGGTGTCACGGGAGTGATGCTTCAGGTTGCGCGCACCGAGCTTCAGACCGACGACGTGCGGCTTGCACCCGCGGTCACTTCGGCCGTCGACTCGGCGGGATCCGTCTCGGCGTCGCGGATGACGTGGATGGCGGCCGGCGCTGTGCGCGACGCGTGCCGCGCAGCACTCGAGGAGCGCGCGCGCCGCGGGGATCGCTCGGACGTCGACGTCGAGCGGATCTACCGGCACCCTCGCACGACGCCGCTCGATCCCGAGAACGGGCAGATCACCGGTGAACGGGCGCACGTCGCGTTCGCGGCCTGTGCGATGAAGGTGGTCGTCGAGGTGGACGTCGATCTCGGGCTCACGCGGGTCGTATGGATCGGGGCCGCTCAGGATGTCGGCAAGGCGGTCAACCCGCAGCAGGTCGAAGGCCAGATCGAGGGGGGAACGGCACAGGGTCTCGGTCTCGCGCTGATGGAGGAGATCCAGACCTCCGGCGGCCTGATCACGAACGCCAGCTTCACCGACTACCTGATCCCGACGGCGCTCGACATGCCGCCCGTCGAGTCGGTGCTGATCGAGGATCCCGAACCGGAGGCGCCCTACGGCGTGAAGGGAGTCGGCGAACCGCCGACCGTCGTCTCGACGGCGGCGATCGTGGCGGCACTGCGTGATGCGACCGGGCGCGAGCTCACGCGCGTCCCCGTACGTCCCGACGACATCTGCTTCTAGAGGAACTAACCATCTAGCGAACGCCCTCTTCGAGTGCGGTCGCCGACGGCGGCTCCTGACGGACGACGGCGGCGACCGCGGCGACGACGATTGCCGCGCCGAGGACGAGGCGCCACGTCAACTGCTCTCCCCGGAACAGCACGCCGAGGCCGATCGCGACGACCGGGTTCACGTACGCGTACGTCGAAACGGTGCCGAGCGGCGCGTTGGCGAGCAGCCAGACGTACGCGGTGTAACCCACGATCGATCCGAAGGTGACGAGGTAGACCCAGGCAGCGATCGACGCGCTCGAGGGCGAGAAGTCGTGCACGGTCAAGAGTGCGGGCACGAGTAGCAGGAGCCCGCCGGCGAGCATCTCGTATGCGGTCGCCGCGAACGGATCGCGGGGCATCTCGAGTCGCGCCGAGAACACGGATCCGGTCGCCCACATCACCGCCGAGACGAAGCAGAGGACGATCCCGAGGGTCGTCGCGCCACCCGAGGGCTGGGCGATGATCGCCACCCCGATGAAGCCGACGCCGACGGCGGCGAGCGCTCGCCACGAGAGGTGCTCGCCGTTCAGCAGGCGCAGGACGACGATCCACAGCGGAACGGAGGCGATGATCAGGGAGGCAAGCCCGGTCGGCACGCTGCGCTCGGCGAAGAACAGCACCGCGTTGGCACCGGGAAGCAGGAGCCCGATCACGATGCACGAGACGAGTTCGCGGCGTCCGATCCGCAACGATCCGCCGCGCAGGGCGACGATCGCTGCCAGCAGTGCGCCGGCGGTGATGAACCGGGTCGAGACCGCGACGAGCGGCGGGATCGTCTCGCCCGTGATCGCGATCGCGAGGTAGGTCGAGCCCCAGATCACGTAGACCGTGATCAGCGCGGTCCACGTCTTGCCTTTGAGCCCCATCCCTACCGAACGAGTGACAGGGCGGCGCCGATTCCTAGCAGCGCGACCCCGGCCAGCCGCACGGGAGAGATCGCGATCTGCTCGACGCCGAACAGACCGAAGCGGTCGATCAGCAGGCCCATCACGAGCTGGCCAGCGATCAGGATGCCGATCGTCGCCGTCGCGCCGATCCGTGGCTGGGCGAACGTGATCGCGAAGACGACCGTCAGGCCCATCACGCCGCCCAGCCACATCCACGCCGGAGTGCGGAACGCCGCACCGAGCCCGCCGAGCCCGGCCCGTGTGACGAGCAGGATCGCGAGCGACAGCACGAGTTGAACACCCGTCGCGAACGTCAGCGCCTCGACGACGCCGATGCGTCCGCCGAAGCGGCCCATCACCGCCACCTGGACGGAGCCCGCGAGCCCGGCCAGGACGGTGAGAGCGACAGCGCCGGACGTCAACGCGCTCCTACGCTGCGTTCGGGTCGTTCTGCCAGAGGCTGAACCGGTTGCCCTCGGTGTCCACGCAGCTCGCGAACCAGCCGTGGGTCGGCACCGGCTGCTTGTCCTCGGCGGTGCCACCGAGCTCGCGCACCTTCGCCGCCGAGGCATCGATGTCGTCGGTCGAGAAGTAGACGATCGGCCCCTTCCCGGCAGCGTCCGGTGACGGGAAGACCGCGACCGCCTGTTCCGGGCCGATCTGCGCCATCCGGTAGTCAAAACCCTCCATTGCCGAGTCGCCGAGACCCCAGCCGAACACTCCGTTCCAGAACCCCGCGGCGCGATCCGCGTCGGTCGACGGCAACTCCACGTGTACGACAGAACCAGCCATCGTTAGTCTCCTCTCCGCTCTCGAATACGAAAGGGGCGGTGATGCTCAGAGTCCTCGTACTCTACGGAGAGGAGCCTGACGAGCAGCAGTACGCCGGGCATGCGGAGGTCTGCCGCCGTGTTCCCGGCGCGACCTTCCGGCACGGCAGAGTTTTTGGTGCGCCGATGGGCGAGCCGGCGCATCGCTACCTGGCGGAGTGGGAGTTCCCGGACGACGAGACGTTCAAGGCAGCAACGCGGAGCGACGAGTTCCTCGCGACCGCGCACGACGCGCGCGAGCGCGGCCTTCCGCGGCCGACGGTGGAGTTCGTCTCGCTCTAACCGAACTCGGGCGGCCGTTTCTCGCGCACCGCTGCGACACCCTCGTGGACGTCAGGCCCGGCGAGGTCGAGGAACTCGAGCGCAAGCGACGCATCGAACGCGGGGCCTGCGAGCCGCAGCCAGTTGTTGAGGGCGAGCTTGGTGTGGCGGATCGCCGGCTGCGCACCGCGCGCGAGCCGCGTCGCGATCTCCAGCGCCCGCTCGTCGAGCTCGGCCTCCGGCACGCAGAGCGACACGAGCCCGATGCGCTCCGCCTCGACGCCGTCGAGCGGTTCGCACAGCAGGAGGTGGTACTTCGCCTTCGCGAGCCCGCAGAGGAGCGGCCACACGAGCACTGCATGGTCGCCGGCCGCGACGCCGAGCTTGGTGTGCCCGTCGACGATGCGCGCCGACGGAGTCGCGAGCGAGATGTCCGCGAGCAGACCCACGGCCAGCCCGGCGCCGACGGCCGGCCCGGTCATCGCCGACACGATCGGCTTCGGACAGGCGATGACGTTGTAGACGAGGTCGCGTGCCTCGTGAAACACGCGCTGCCGCACGTCGGCGTCGTTCGCGATCTCGACGACGAGGTCGAGGTCTCCCCCGGCACTGAACGCCCCGTCCGCGCCGCGCACGATCACCGCACGGGTTTCGTCGTCGTCCCCGATCGTTCGCCACACGGCAGCCAGTTCGCCGTGCATCGCACCGCTGACCGCGTTCAATCTGCCGGCCGCCCGAAGCGTGAGGCGGAGAACGCCGGGCGCGGGGCGGTCGAGCTCGAGGTTCGGATACGCGGTGTATGGGTCGCTCATGCCGCGACTCTAGAGCGCAGAGGTGCCGACGGACGAGCGGGTTATGTTTGGTGCTGTGCCCGAGGTTGAGCTCACACGCACCGACAGTGTCCTGACGATTACGCTCAACCGGCCGGACGTCTTGAATGCGCTCAACCGTGCGGTCCACGACGGGATCTACGCCGGGCTCACCCAGGCGGCGGGTGACGAGGGGATCCGGGCTGTCGTGATCACCGGTGCGGGCCGCGGCTTCTGCGTCGGCCAGGACCTTCAGGAGTTCTCGTCCGGCGCACGCGATGTGGCCGGGAACCTCCGCACGAACTACCACCGCAACGTCCTCGCGATCCGTGCGCTCGAGAAGCCGGTCATCGCCGCCGTGAACGGTCCCGCCGCGGGTGCGGGGTTGTCGCTTGCGCTGGCCTGTGACGTGCGGATCGCCTCGGACACAGCCAGCTTCGTGCCGGCGTTCAGCTCGATCGGGCTCGTGCCCGACTCGGGCGGCACGTGGCTCGCGCGGAGATTGCTCGGAGCTGCGCGCGCCTTCGAGTGGCTGTCCACCGGCCGTCGTCTCGACCCCGAGGAGGCGCGATCATGGGGGCTCGTCTCGGAGGTCGTGGCGGCCGCCGAGCTCCCGGAGCGTGCGCATGAGGTGGCGCAACTGTTCGCGGGAATGCCGACACGCGCGGTCTGGGAGACGAAGCGGCTGCTCGACGCGGCCGAGACGAACACCTTCGGCGAGCAGCTCGAGCTGGAGGCACGCGCTCAGGCAGAGCTGACCAAGACGCATGACTTTCGGGAGGGTGTCGCGGCCTTCCTCGCGAAGCGCCCGCCGGAATTCACCGGTGCGCGGGTGGAGTGGACGCACCCGGTGCGTCTCGTCGTGAACGACGACCTGAAGCGGTGGCGCCTCACCGTTGCGCTGCGCTGGCTGCTCGCGCTGCCGCATCTGTTCGTGCTCTCGTTCTGGTCGATCTTCGCTGCGCTCGTCGCGATCGTCGACTGGCTCATCACGCTCGTACGTGGTCGCTCGCCCGACGGGCTCCACGCGTGGCTTGCCCGCTTCGTTCGCTACCAGGCCCACGTCTACGCCTACACCTATCTCGTCGCCGATCCGTTCCCATCGTTTCGCGGTTGGGCCGGTACGTATCCGATCGACGTCGAGATTGCTCCGCCGGTGCGACAGGCTCGCTGGAAGACCGCCCTGCGGATCGTCTGGGTCCTTCCTGCATATGTCCTCGCTGTCGCGCTCGGCTACGTCCTCCAGATCGTCGCCGTGCTCGGGTTTTTCGTGGCGATTGCGGTCGGGCGATACCCGCGCGGCTTTCGCGACCTCGGCGCGTACGCCCTTCGCTTCCAGGCGCAGACCTTCGGGTATCTGCTGTTCCTCACCGACTGCTACCCGTCTTTGGCCGAGCCGACAGCGGTCGCTACGCCGGCCAGTTCGTCAGCAGCTGCTGACAGAACGTGAGCCCGAGCTTTCGTGCCTGCGCGTGAATCTGCGCGGTCACGTCCTTCGCGACGGACTGATCGGTTCGCGCGACCCTGAAGTCGCGCCGCATCAGCGCCGTGTGCACGCGGCCGATGCCGTTGGTCAGCCGGTGTGCGAGCACGAGCAAGCGGTCGAAGCCCACCTGGTCGGTAGCCGGCGGCCGCAGCTTCTCCATCTCGGCGATAGCAACGCGCGCCGCTTGTGCGACCTTCTCCCACCCGGCGGGATCGCGGGAGAGCGTCCCGAGTCTGTAGACGCGCCGGTCGGAGTGAAGGCAGACGAGGTTGCCTTCCTTCACGAAGTCCTTCTGCGTCAGCCGAGGGATGACCGCGACCGTCGTCGACGGATTCGTCTTCGCCGCCGACGAGGCGCCACAAGCCGCCAGCACAGGCACCGTCAGGAGGAACCAGACGACTCGCATGTTCGGCGCCGAGGGTAGTCGCGGTGAAGTTGACGGCGTGTTACGCGGTCGTCCGACTGCCTAGGTCTCCGGAGACGATCGCGAGCACGATCCCCACGACTACCGGGGGGGCGAAGAACAAGACCCCGAAGAAGATCATCCCTACCAGGTCGGTCTGGTGCCGTTCCAGCTAACACAGCGGCGGGTCGCCACGCCCCCAAGGCCGGGCGAGGGTCCTGTGTCACTCACGCAATCTGGCGCACACGCGAATTTGCGTCGCCAGTAACTTCATCCACGACGGGCTGGGGCCCGTCCGTACGGCTGGGTCGGGGACGGGCGGCTGACTGCGGTCGGGATTGCCTCGGTCACGGGCTGTTCGGTCGAGACGATGATCGGTTTGCTGTGGTGGCCGATCTCGAGCGGTGTCCCAGCGAGCAGCGTGTAGGTCGCGTGGGTCTGTGTTGCTTCGACCTTCAGATGGCATCCTCGGAAGGTCAGGCGAAAGGCCAGGCGCTCCAGGCGGGAAGGAAGCCGCGGGGCGAAGCTGAGCTTGCCTCCGTGGTCGCGCAAGCCTCCGAATCCGGCGACGGCGGCGATCAAAGCGCCGGCGAGGCTGGCGATATGCAGACCATCGCGCGTGTTCTGCTCAAGATCGTGTAGGTCCATTAGGGCGGCCTCGCCTAAGTAGTCGTAAGCGAGCTCGAGGTGGCCGACCTCCGCCGCGATTACGGCCTGGGTGCAGGCAGAAAGCGAGGAATCCCTGACCGTGAGAGCCTCGTAGTAGGCGAAGTTTCTCGCCTTCTCCTCGTCGCTGAACGCGTCGCCGCAGATATGCATTGCCAGCACAAGATCTGCTTGCTTAGTGACCTGCTTTCGGTAGATGTCGAAGTAGGGGAAGTGGAGCAGCAGCGGGTACTGCATCGGGTCGGTGTGTTCGAAGTCCCAGACCTGGTGGCTGGTGAATCCCTCCGATTGCGGATGCACGCCGAGCGCCTCGTCCCACGGGATGACCATGTTGTGGGCGGCGTCGCGCCAGGCTGCTGCTTCCTCGAGGTCAGCGCCCAGTTCTTCGGCGTGCCGGGGGTGTCGAGCGACCGCGTCGGCGGCGGCGCGGAGGTTCCGCTGTGCGAGCAGGTTGGTGTAGACATTGTTGTCTGCGATCGCGCTGTACTCGTCAGGGCCGGTGACGCCATCGATCCGAAAGCGTCCCTGCGGATCGTGATGGCCGAGCGAGCGCCACAACCGCGCGGTCTCGACGAGCAACTCGAGCCCCACTTCGCGCTCGAACGGTTCGTCGCCGCTCACGGCCTGGTAGCGGATTACCGCGTCCGCGATGTCGCCGTTGACATGGAACGCAGCCGTGCCTGCGGGCCAGTAGCCCGAGCATTCGTGGCCCCGAATCGTCCGCCATGGGAATGCGGCGCCGGCGAGGCCGAGTTGAGACGCCCGCTCGCGCGCCAGATCGAGTGTCGAGTGACGCCAGCGCAGCGCGTCACCCGCGGCCTCCGGGGCCGCATAGGTGAGCACCGGCAGGATGAAGCGCTCGCTGTCCCAAAACGTGTGCCCGTCGTAGCCGGGGCCGGTCAGGCCCTTCGCTGCGATCGCGCGCCGCTCAGCACGGGCCCCGGCCTGGAGGGTGTGGAAGAGCGCGAACCGTAACGCCTGCTGAAGTTCCGTGTCTCCCTCGAGCTCCACGTCGCCGCGGTCCCAGAAATCATCGAGATAGGCTCGCTGCCCGGCGACGAGCCCTTCCCAGCCGGCGTGCCGCGCTTCCGCCAGCGCAGCCACGACCTCGTCTCGAAGCGCCGGATGTGAGCGCCTGCTCGACCAGGCGTAGGCGAGGAACTTGATGATCCTCAGGCGCTCGCCCGGTTCGATATCGCCTGCGACCGTCACCCGGCCGAGGTCACCACGACTCTCGGTAGCGCTGTCCGTCCCAGGCGGTCCGTCGATCAGGTGGTCCATCCCCGCGGCCATCCCCAGCTTGCTGGCGCGGGTCGAGTGCACGAGCACCACGCGCAAGGCGTGGTCGAAGAACTCTTCGGAGGTGAGTGGCGACTCGAGCGCCGCGGCGGCACGCGGGTCAGCAGAGCGAGCGGGCGCCGGCTCGTTGGCGACGAGCTCAGACTGGACGACCACGCGTACCGGCCGCTCGAGCGCTTCGACTTCGTACAGGATCGCGGCGGCGGCGCGCTGCACGAATGAGACAAGCCGCGTCGAGCGGATGCGTACCGCGGTTCCCGCCGGTGATCGCCAATGCACGTGGCGACGCAGCACGCCCGCGCGCAAGTCGAGATCGCGCTCGTGCGCGAGCAGCTGTCCGTAACGAACATCGAATGGCTCGTCGTCGACGAGCAGCCGGATGATCTTCCCGTTCGTGACATTCACGATCGTCTGACCGGACTCCGGAAAGCCATAACCAGCCTCCGCGTACGGGAGGGGACGCAGCTCGTAGAACGAGCTCAGATAGGTGCCCGGCAGACCGAACGGCTCGCCTTCGTCAAGGTTCGCCCGCAACCCGATGTGCCCGTTCGAGAGAGCGAACACCGACTCGGTCTGCGCCAGGATCCCCAGATCGAGTGCCGTTTCGCGTAGCGACCACGGCTCGATCGCGAAGTTCGAATGTGTGATCACGCGGGCCCGACCAGCTCGGCGAGATCGGAGACGACAACATCGGCGCCGTGCACCCGGAGGGCGTCCGCTTGGCCGACTCGGTCGACCCCGACAACGAGGCCGAAACGGCCCGATCGACCGGCGGCGACGCCAGCGAGCGAGTCCTCGAACACCGCCGCCTCTGCCGGCCGCACCCCAAGACTCCGCGCCGCGGCGAGGAACATATCCGCAGCCGGTTTGCCGCGCAGGTGATCCCTCTCGGCCACGATCCCGTCGACCCGTAGCTCGAACAGCGCGGCGATACCAGCGGCGGCGAGCACCTCGCGGCAGTTGGCGCTGGCAGAAACCACTGCGCAGCGCAAAGCTGCGTCGCGAGCCGCCAGGACGAATCGCACTGAGCCCTGATAGGCCAGCACGCCGCGGCTGTGGATCATGTCGAGGACGAGCTCGTTCTTCCGATTGCCGAGGCTCACGATCGTATCGGCCCCGGGCGGATCGTCCCGTGTGCCCTCAACAAGCTCGATTCCCCGCGCGGAGAGGAACGACCGAACACCGTCAAAGCGCTGCTTCCCGTCGATGAACTCGTCGTAGTCCGATACGACGTCGAACGGTACGAACGGCACACCGTTGCGCGTTGCCCACAGGCGGAGAAACTCGTCGAACATCTCCTTCCACGCCTCGGCGTGGATCGTCGCAGTGTCCGTGAGCACCCCGTCGAGGTCGAACAGACATGCCCGGATCGCGGTTGGCAAGTCTAAGACAGACGGGCTCATCGACGTCGTACTGCAAAACGTACTGCGGATCCCCGAACGAAGTCTGCGCCCCCTCAACGACCAGACGTCCGTACGCGCGCGTCGTCGCGGACGGCTAGGTCGCGACTGGCCGGTGCGCCCCGTGCGAGGCGTGCCGGATGGTCGCGCTGATCCAGAGAACCACGATCGCCACGATGAGCAGCCAGAGGGCTGTCATCGACGCGGTCGAGATTGCCCAGACTCCGGCGCCGAACGCAATGACTCCGATCACTCCGAGCAACATCGAGGTCTTGCCCTTTGTGGGCGAGCCGAGGGTGCAGGTCACCCAGCCGAGCAGCAGTAGCGCGCCGGCTGCCCAGCGGTTGCTGGAGCCGATCAGCCACACGTTGTCAACATCGGGGTCACACCGGATCAGGCCTCCGGGTTTCCCGTGACCGACCGCGAACGCGATTAGATCGTCTTGAACTGTTCGAACGGCTGCCGGCAGCTCTCGCACCAGCGAATCGAGCGGCACGGGGTCGGGCCGAAGATGTTTTCGAGACGGGTCTCGGACGAGCCGCAGTAGGGGCAGCGAAATGCCTTCGACTGCAGCTGGATCAGCGTCGTCGCTCCGGCTGCGCGTGGAGCGGGCGGCGCGAAGCCTGCGACGCGGAGTTTCTCCCGGCCGGCCGGCGTGATCTTGTCCGTCGACCACGAGTCGTCCTGCACGACCGCGATCTCAGCGGTCGCGCCGAGCGCAGCGACCGTGTCTTCGAGCGACCGCTGCATCATCTCGAGGGCCGGGCAGCCGAGGAACGTCGGCGTCAGCTCGATGCGGACAGCCTCGCCGTCGACAGCGACATCGCGGATGACGCCGAGCTCGACGAGCGAGATCACCGGGATCTCCGGATCCGGGATCTCGTCGATCGCCGCCCAGACCTGCGCGACCGTCACCATTGCGCCCCCGGGATGCTCCGTCGTACCTCGGTCATCTGGAGCCACAGTCGCTCGAGCTCGTCGGTGTGCGTGCCGCGAGCACGACCTTGCAGCAGACCATTGCCCGGAATCGGTCGGCCGACGCGTGCCGCAAGCTCGTCGCGCTGGTCGGATGGGAGCATCCCGAGTGCGTACGGCCAGAGCTTCTCGACCGCCGCCTCGAAGCGCGGCTCCTGGG
Organism: uncultured Thermoleophilia bacterium; assembly: GCA_963715115.1. Classification (GTDB taxonomy): domain Bacteria; phylum Actinomycetota; class Thermoleophilia; order Gaiellales; family Gaiellaceae; genus PALSA-600. The sequence continues at coordinate 131,805 of CAVQRE010000014.1, read as the reverse complement.
CCAGGCGATCGGCCCAGAGCTCGGCGTGGAGGCGGTGGTACACCTCCTCGCGGTCGATCTTCGCTGCAAGCCCGGCCAGCTCACGGTCGGACGATCCGGCGAGCGCCGTGATGCGGACGCGGTCGGCCTGCTCGTAGAGGTACCGGCGGGCAATCGTCATCGCCCAGTCGTCGAGGAGCCGCAGCTCGACGAGCGGGGCGCACGCGTAGTCGGCCGGATCACGGTCGAAGGCGAGCGCGTCGGCGTCCGTGCCGAGGTCCCGTGCTGCCAGCTCGTAGAGCGCCCGGGCATGCCCGATCTCGTTCTGCGCGATCGACGAGAACGCAACGTCTTCCTCGAGCGTCGGCGCGATCCCCGTCCACTCCGAGTCGCGCCAGCCGAGGATCAGCTCGTCGTCAGCCAGTGTCAGCAGCAGATCCGCTCGCGCGTTCACGCGCCTCCTTCAACCGCGCCTTGATCGAGTAGCCGTCGACCCGCCGGTACTTGAGGTCGAACTCGTCGGCCCACTCCGTCACCTCGTGGATCGACCCGCGGGGGACGAGCCAGAGTGCGTCCGACTCGCCGCGCCGGCCGTACTGCTCGCGCGCCCACGTGTCGGCGAACGCAGCGTCGGGCGCCTCGATCGATCCCGCGTGCTGGAACGCCTGGCCCTTCCGCTCGCGGCGGAAGACCTCGAAGATGGTCACGAGTTCCTCACGCCGCGAGCACAGTCTCGCGCACCCATTCCTCCTGGTCGAGGAAGCGGCGGCGGAACGCCAGTCGGTCCTGTGAGCGCGGACCATGGCCGGTCACGACCGAGCGCAGCTCCTCCCAGTCGGGCTCCGAGTACTCCCACACGCCGTCGTCGCCGCGGCGCAAGTTCGGGTCGGGGACCGTCAGGCCCAGCTCCCAGATCTGCGGCACGTAGCCGTCGAGGAACTGCTGGCGCGCCTCCTCGTTCCCCTGCGACTTGATCCGCCAGACCCACATCGGATCCTCGTCGCGGGGAATCGGGTTGCCGTGGAACTGCATCAGCGGCGGCCACCACCGTGTCAACGCCTCCTGCACGAGCTCCCGCTGCTCCGGCGTGCCGGTCATCAACGCGAGGATCACGTCCCGGCCATGGAGGATGTGGAACGACTCCTCCCAGCAGATCTTCCGCATGATCCGCGCGTACGGCGCGTACGAGCACTTGAGCAGCGCCTTCTGGCTGATGATGGCTGCCGCATCGACGAGCCACGCGATCACGCCGACATCGCCCCAAGAGTAGGTGGGGTAGTGAAAGACGTTGTGGAACTTCGCCTTCCCGGAAACGAGGTCATCGAGCATCTGCGCGCGCGGCTTGCCGAGATCCTCGGCGACGCGGTAGATCAGCTGGGCATGGCCGACCTCGTCCTGAACCTTCGCCGTCAGCGCGAGCTTCCGTTGCAGTGTCGGCGCCTTGAGGATCCATTCACGTTCGGGCAGCACGCCCATCAGCTCGCTGTTCGCATGCATCTCGACGAACTTGATCAGCTTCTGCCGGTAGTCCCCCGGCAGCCAGTCCGTCGCCTCGACCTGTCCTCCCTCCTGCACGTAGGCCAGGAATTCCTGCGTTCGCTGATCCACCGAGACCTCCCTACCGACCGATCGTTAGGCTCAGTCTAGACATGTCACAACGCCGCGAGGAGCTCAACCGGATCGCCGCACGGCTGTTCGCCGAGCGCGGGTACCAGGGGACGTCGCTCGCCGACCTGGCCGACTCGCTCGGCGTGCAGAAGCCGTCGCTCTACCACCACATCGCGTCGAAGGAGGACCTGCTCTGGGCGGTTGCCAGCGAAGGCGCCGACGCATTCCACGCGGCTCTCGACGCCGTGCCGGCGACGGCGCCGCCGGCCGATCGGATCCGGCTCGCCTTGCGTGCGCACCTCGGGGTGGTTGCCGGACAGCTCGACGTCGCGACCGTGTTCGTTCGTGAGTGGCGCTACCTCGGCGGCGAGCGGCGCGAGGCCTTCGCCGCCGAGCGCCGGCGCTACGAGCAGCGCGTGCGGGACCTGTTTCGCGACGGCGTCGAGGCGAGTGAGCTCCGCACCGACCTCGACGTCCAAACGGCGGCATTGCTCTTCCTCTCGGCGGCGAACTGGGCGTACACGTGGCTGCAGCCCGACGCCGACACGGACGCGCTCGCCGATCGGCTGTACGCAGCGCTCCTCGAGGGTATGCGTGGCTACGCGACAAGCGGCTGAAGCGCGAACCGCCGCCGCACGTGCCAGCTTCCCTCGTCGTCTTCCTCGAGCAGCGTCACGGCGTGCGCGATGCATGCGATCGGTAGGGCGAGCTGCAACTCGAGTCGCGCTAGGCCGACCGTGAGGTGCGGGACGATCTCGTCGACGTGGTGGGCGCCCTCGTAGAGGGGGTACTCCGGCCAGTGCTCGGCGCTGGCCGCGATCAGCTCACAGAACGGTGCCGCCGGGTCAGGCGCCAGATAGGTGACGTCGTTCCCGAAGTGCTCGACCGAGTCGAGATCGAAAGGGAACGCGCTTCGTCCGGCGGCCAGCTCGGCGACGCCCTCCTCGTCCACCGCAGCGGGCGGAGCGAACGGGAAGTGGATCGTGATGTGCGCCGGCACCCCGAGCCGGGCCATCGGGTCGTGCCGGAGGCGAAGCGCCGCGACGGCGGGCTCGGCCTCCGGCACCGCGATGATGAGTGCCGTCCGGCATGGCATGCTCGCGAGCGTGAAGCGCGCGGCGATGATCGTCAACCCGTACTCGACCCACGTCACCGGCGACCTGATCACCGAGGTCGAGCGTGTCCTGCGCGAACAGATCGATGTCCGCACGGAGTTCACGCGCGGGCCCGGTCATGCAACGGAGCTCGCCGCCAGCGCCGCCCGGGACTCCGAGGCGATCCTCGTCCTCTCGGGCGACGGGACGTACAACGAGGCGCTGAACGCAGCAGACGGGTCGGTGCCGTTCGGGTTTCTCCCAGGCGGCGGCACGAGCGTCCTCCCGCGCGCCCTCGGGCTTCCGCGCGACCCCGTCGGGGCGGCCCGTGAGGTCGCCTCCGCGCTCGCGGCGGGCCGCACGCGTCGGATCTCGCTCGGCTCGGTGAACGGGCGCCGGTTCTGCTTCGCGGCGGGGATCGGGTTCGACGCCGAGGCCGTCCGGCGGCTCGACGAACTCGGCCGCGCTCCAGGCGGTGCGCGGCCGGGCGACCTGACCTTCGTCCGGATGGTGGCGCGGATGTTCGTCGAGCGACGCGGCCGCTGGGCTCCCGAGCTCGAGATCGAGGGTGTCGGTCGGGCTGCCTTCATCCTCGTCGCAAACTGCGATCCGTACTCCTACGCGGGGCGGATGCCTTTGCACGTCGCTCCGGCGGCACGTTTCGAGGGTGGGCTCGATTTCATCGCGCCGAAGCGGGTCCGAGCGCGCGATGCGCCCCGGCTGGCGGTCTACCTGGTTCGCGGCCGTGGCCAGCTCGAGGCCCCGGATGTCCTGAGCGGCCACGATCTCGAACGGATCGTCGTGCGCTGCGACCGGCCCCTTCCGCTCCAGGCCGACGGCGAGGACCTCGGCGACGTCGTGGAGGCGGTCTTCGAGGCGAAGCGGGATGCGGTCTCCGTCCTCGTGTAGGTAGCTTGCGCGGGCGATGGCGCAGGCCGTGACCGAGCTTCGCCGCGTCCTCGACGGCAGCGAGCCGCCCATCGGGCTCACCCACGCCGACCTGCTCGAGTTGCATCGCCGGATGGTGTTGCTGCGGACGTATGACGAGCGTTCGGTGGTGTTCCAGCGGCAGGGGCGGATCGGGACGTACGCGATCTTCTGGAATCACGAGGCGATCCAGGCCGGGGCGAGCTTCGCGCTCGAGGCTCGCGACTGGATCTTTCCGTCGTATCGGGAGAGCGCGATCGGCCTCGTGCGCGGGATGCCGGTCGAGACGGTGTTGCAGTGGTGGCGCGGTCATCCTTCCGGCTGGTGGAGCCCTGATGAGTGGAACGTGGCGTCGATCTGCGTGCCGATCGGGACGCATGTCCCGCATGCGGCCGGCCTGGCCTGGGGCAAGAAGTTGCGGGGTGAGGACTCGGTCGCGATGGCGTTCTTCGGCGACGGCGCGACGAGCGAGGGCGCGTTCCACGAGGGTGTGAATTTCGCGGCGGTGATGAACGCGCCGGCGGTGTTCGTGTGCAACAACAACCAGTGGGCGATCTCGACGCCGATCGAGGCGCAGACGCGCGCCGAGTCGCTGGCGGACAAGGCCGTCGGCTACGGCATTCCCGGGGTTCGTGTCGACGGTCTCGACGTTCTCGCGGTGTACGAGGCTGCGCGCGGCGCGGTCGACCGTGCGCGGGGCGGCGGCGGCCCGACGCTGATCGAGGCCGTCCATTACCGGGCGGCGCCGCATGCGACGGCTGACGATCCGAGCGCGTACATCGATCCGGTTCGCGTCGAGGAGGCGCGCGCGCGCGAGTGTCTCGGGCGGTACGAGGAGTTCCTGATGCGCACGGGCGTCCTCACTGCCGAGCGCGCGGAGCAGGTGCGTGCCTCGGCCGAGCAGGCCATGCGCGACGGGATCGCCGCCGCCGAGGCCGAGCCGCCCCCAAGCGCCGAGCTGCTGTTTCAGAACGTCTATGTCGATCCGCCTTCGTCGATGCGCGATGGCTGAGCTGACCCTCGTCGAGGCCGTGAACGACGCTCTCCACACGGAGCTCGAACGCGATGCCGACGTGCTGGTGCTCGGTGAGGATGTCGGCCGCGCCGGCGGCGTCTTCCGGGCGACCGCGGGGTTGCGTGACCGGTTCGGTCCTGAGCGTTGCGTCGACACGCCGCTCGCGGAGGCTGGGATGCTCGGCGCCGCGGTGGGCCTGTGCATGGCGGGGTGGCGTCCGGTGTGCGAGATGCAGTACGACGCGTTTTCGTACCCGTGCCTGGATCAGCTGATCACGCACGTGGGCCGCTACCGCTGGCGGAGCGGGGGGCGGATGCGGTTTCCGATCACGATTCGCATGCCCTACGGAGGCGGCGTGCGTGCGCCCGAGCTGCACGACGACTCGCCGGAGGTCGTACTACGTGCACACGCCCGGGATCAAGGTTGCGATCCCGTCGACTCCCGCGGACGCGAAGGGGCTGCTCGCTGCGGCGATCCGCGATCCCGACCCGGTGGTCGTGTTCGAGCCGAAGCTCGTCTACCGCACCGCGCGAGGCGAGGTGCCGGCGGGAGATCACGTCGTGCCGCTGGGACAGGCGCGAGTCGCACGCTCGGGCGACGACGTCACGCTGCTCGCATACGGAGCGATGGTGCCGGTGTGCGAGCAGGTTGCGGCAGGGCTCGAGGAGGAAGCCTCCTGCGAGGTCGTTGACATCCGATCACTGCGTCCGCTCGACGAGGCGACGATCCTCGGCTCGGTCGCGAAGACCGGGCGCGTCGTGATCGTGCACGAGGCGCCGCGAACGGTCGGGTTCGGCGCCGAGCTGGCCGCGCTGATCGCCGAGAAGGCGATTTTCGATCTGCAGGGGCCGGTGCTTCGCGTCACCGGCTACGACGTTCCGTACCCGTACTGGACGCTCGAGGATGCATACGTACCGTCGGTCGAACGGGTGAGCACTGCCGTCCGCAGGCTCACCGCCTGACCGGCTTCGCCTCTGGCTCGAGCGCTCGCGCGACGGCGCCGGCTACCACTTGCGCGACGCGGCCACCGGTGAAGGAGTGCGCGCCGGAGACCCGCGGGTGCTCGTCGTCTCGGTCGCGGGCGTCTCCTTTCGCGGCGACGTCGTGCTCGACCCGTCGTTCGATCCGGGCCTGCCGCTCGCGCTCGTGCCGGAGCCCGAGAACAAGTTCGACCCGAACGCGATCGGGATCTGGAACGCCGCGCGCACGCTGCAGGCCGGCTACGTCCCGCGCGAGGAGGCACCTTCGCTCGAAGGGAGCGAACAGGCGGTCTCGCTGTGGCGGGCAGGCAGCGGTCTGCGTGTGCTGATCGTCCCCGCGGGCTCGTGGGTCGGGCGGCCTCGCCGGCGGTAGCCTGCCGCCGTGGCGTACGCGTTCAAGCTGCCAGACCTCGGTGAGGGCCTGACCGAGGGTGAGGTCTCCCGGTGGCTGGTCGCCGAGGGCGACGAGATCGCCGAGGACGATCCGTTGGTGGAGATCCAGACCGACAAGACGACTGTCGAGATCCCGTCACCGGCCGCCGGTCCGGTGACGCGGATCCTCGTCGCTGCCGGTGAGGTCGTCCCGGTCGGGACGGTCCTGGTCGTAATCGGGGGTGAGCCGGACGAGGCCGTGGCGCCGGCGCTGCCCGCCCGGATCCAGGCGACGCCGCTGGTGCGCCGGGTCGCGGCTCGGCTGGGCGTCGACCTCGCGTCGGTCACGCCGACGGGTGACGGAGGCCGGATCACGGAGGCCGACGTGCGAGCTGCAGCGGGGCCGGCGCCGAGCAGCAGCCCGGCCCAGGCGCCTGAGGGTCGCCGCGAGCCGCTTCGAGGTGTGCGGCGTCAGATCGCCGAGCATCTGTCCCGCGCTCAGCGTGAGATTCCGGCCGTGACGTACGTCGAGGAGTGCGACTTCACCGGCGTCGACCTGCCGATGCTCCTGCCGCTCGTGCTTCGCGCGACCGCGCATTCGCTGCGCGAGTACCCCGAGCTGAATGCGCGCCTCGAAGGCGACGAGATCGTCTATCTCGACCGCTACGACCTGGGAGTCGCCGTGCAGACCGAGCAGGGCCTGCTCGTCCCCGTCGTACGGAACTGCGAGGCGCGTTCGACCGAGGAGCTGAGAGCGGATGTGGACGCGCTCGCCGAGCGGGCTCGTGCGGGGACGCTCGAGCCTGGCGAGCTGCGCGGGTCGACGTTCACGGTGACGAGCGCCGGCAAGCTCGCCGGTCTGCTCGTGACGCCGCTGATCAACGCTCCGGAGGTCGGGATCCTGGGGGTGCACCGGATTGCGCCCCGGCCGGTCGTCCGGGACGGTGACGTCGTCGTCCGGTCGATCGGCAACGTGAGTGTCACATTCGACCACCGCGTCGTCGACGGCGCGCGAGCCGCGGCCTTCGCACTCGCGGTAATCGGCCGCCTCGAGCGCGCAGACTGAGGGGGATCACTCGGGTCTACACTGGCTGCCGAGTGGGCGCCTGGTACTCAGTCGGGGTCGTGGTCGGGATCGGGACCGCGCTCGGGGTTGCTGCGATCGCGGCGGTTCTCCGCCTGCCGATCGCTCTCGTGCTTGCAGCCGCCGTCGCGGTGGCCGTCGGTCTTGTCTTCTGGGGTTGGCCAGAAGCGGTAGGCGGCGCCGTCGGCGCCGCCTGCGGCGCGTTCGGCGCGGCCCCGTTCGTCTCCGGCACGCTTCGCCGTGGCGGCACCCGCGGCGGGACGGCGATGCTGCTCGCGGCTGCCGCGCTCGTCGGCGCGGCGCTCGCGTTCATCCCGATCGTGGGTTATCTCGAGGCCGTGGCGGTGCTCGTCCTCGGGGCACGGCTGCGCCGGCGGGCTCCCGAGACGCACGCCGGGCTGCGCACGCTCGCGCGCGATTAGCGGCACGATGAAACCCGTCGTGCTGATCGTGATCGACGGTCTGACGCCGTCGATGTTCGAGGCTGTCGAAACGCCTGCTCTCCGGTTTCTCGCCGAGCGCGGCGAGTACGCGCGCGCGGCTTCCGTCTTCCCGTCGCTGACGCCCGTCTGCCTGGCGTCGATCGCCACCGGGGCGTATCCCGACGTGCACGAGATCCCGCACCTCGTCTGGTGGCACCGCGGTGAGCAGCGTCTCGTCGAGTACGGCTCGTCGTTCAGTGCACTTCGCGCTGCCGGGCTCGCGCGTGGCCTGCGCGACACGATCGTCGATCTCAACGCGCGGCATCTGTCGCGCGATGCCGAGACCGTCTACGAAGCACTCGAGGGGACCGGTCTGACGACCGCCGCGATCGACATCACCTGCTATCGGGGCACGCACCGGCACCTGCCGACGATCCCCGGCGCGCCCGCTGTCTACGGCCCGAAGCGCTTCTTCTTCTACTCGCTCTACGAGAGCGACCCCACCGGCGCCCCGCTTGCGTTCCTCAATCGCGCGCTCGGTTCGATCGACGCGTACGCGGCGACCGTCGGCCGCTGGCTCGTGACGCGTGACGGCTTCGACCTGCTCGTCTACTACCTGCCGGACTACGACTACGCCTCCCACGCGCAGGGCCCGGACGCTGCGCACGACGCGTTGCGTCGGAGCGACGATGCGATCGCTGCGCTTTTCGCCGCAGCAGGCGGGCCTGACGAGTTTCTCGAGCGCTACGCCGTCGTCGTGTGCTCGGACCACGGTCAGTCGAAGATCGAGTCCGTTGCCAAGCTCGAGGTCGGAGGCGAGCTCGTCACTGCGTCGAACCGTGCGGCGATGGTCTACACCGACGATCCGCGTGGGGTCGCTGCCCGCCTCGACCGTGAGGCGTCGGCGGGCACCGTCGTCTTTCTCGAGGACGGTCGCCTCGTCGCTCGGCGTGACGGCGACGAGGATCTCGCCCTGCTCGACGATGTGCCGGACGGACGGGTCCGCGCCGAGCGGGCGCTGCGCAATCGAAATGCCGGCGAGGTGCTCGTCTCGGCGGCGCCGGGCCACGAGTTCGTCGATCTCGCCGGCCGACATCATCTCGGCGGCGGGAGCCACGGATCGCTCGACGCCGCCGACTCCGAGGTCCCGATGCTCACGGTCGGGCTCGGTTCGCCACCGCCGTCGATCACCGGGATCAAGCCTTTGATCGTGCGGCACTTCAGATCGGCGGGCGCACGCGCCGCGTGACTCCTCAAGACTGGGTCGAGGTACAGCTTCGCCGTCGGGGCATCGACGACCCGCGTGTCCTCGCTGCAATGGCGCGCGTCCCGCGTGAGCTCTTCCTCCCGGAGGGTGTGCGCGCGCATGCGTACGACGACGCCGCTCTCGCGATCGGATACGACCAGACCATCTCGCAGCCGTACGTCGTGGCGTGCACGTGCCAGGCGCTCGGCCTGACCGGCGACGAGCGAGTTCTCGACGTCGGCACCGGATCCGGGTACCAGGCGGCGGTCCTGGCCGAGCTCGCCGATGCGGTCGTCTCCGTCGAGCGCGTGCCGGAGCTCGCAGCCCGCGCACGCGCGTCACTCGCCGCCGCAGGCTATTCCGACGTCGAGGTGCTCGACGGCGACGGCAGTGTCGGTGTGCCCGATCGCGCGCCCTTCGCGGCGATCGCTGTCGGCGCGGCAGCTCGACGGCCGCCGCCGAGCCTGCTCTCGCAGCTCGAGATGGGTGGGCGTCTCGTCGTTCCGGTGGGACGGTTCGGCATGCAACGCCTGGTGGTGATCGAACGCACGGCTGAGGGATTCCTCACACGCCGGCTCGCGGACGTGCGCTTCGTGCCCCTCCTCGGCGCGGAGGGCGTCCGATAGCCTCGCCGCCCGTGACCGTGTCAGCTCGTGCCGCTGCGGCCCTTCGCAGCCCGCACAACTGGATCCAGCTCGCGAAGTTCTCGCTCGTCGGCCTGAGCGGCTACGTGATCAACCTCGGGGTCTACGCTGCGCTGCTCGGGATCGGTGCGCATTCGGCAGCTGCGATCTCGTTTGTCGTCGCTGCGGCGAACAACTACTGGTGGAACCGCATCTGGACGTTCAGACGCGAGCGTGGAGCGTTCGCGTACCAGGGGATGCGGTTCTTCGTCGTCGCGTTGATCGGGTGGGCCGTCAACCAGTTCTGGCTCTTTGTGTTTCTCGACGCGATCGGGCTCGGGAAGATCGTCTCCGAGGCGATCGCGATCATTCTCGTGATGCCACTCAACTTCCTCGGCAACAAGCTGTGGTCGTTTCGGCGCTGAGGATCGCGGCCGTCGTTGCCGCCTTGCTGACGCTCGCACCGTTCGCGTCGGCGGCGACCAATCCGATCGCTCCGCCGGTGCCGGCAGCCGCGTCCGCCGAGGCGAGGATGAGCCAGCAACACGCGATCGCGCTGTTCCTCGCGGACTCGAAAGTGAAGTCGTGGCTCCACGAGCACTACCCGCCGAACCCCACGACGAACGCGACCTTCGCGAACGGCCAGTGGACGGTGCAGGTGTGGTCGGGCCAGGCGGGCGAAGTCGCGACGGGCAAGGTCGACGACGGAACGGGCGCCGTGCTCGAAGCGTGGACCGGGCCCCAGGTCGCCTGGCGGATGGCGCGCGGATACCCGGGCCAATTCGGAGGGAACAAGATCAACAGCGCGCCGATCTGGCTCGGGTTCTGCGCTGCCTTCCTGATCGGCCTGGTCGACTGGCGGCGGCTGCGCTCGGTCAGGAACCTCGACCTGCTCGTGCTGCTCTCCTTCACCGTGTCGTTGTGGTTCTTCAACCACGGCAACATCTTCGCCGCCGCCCCGCTCGTCTATCCCGCCTTCGTTTGGCTGATCGCACGGTGTGCTTGGGTCGCGCGACGCGATCATCCGTCGGCGGGAGGCTCGGTCTGGCCGGTGTGGGCGCTGGCAGCGGCGACGGTGTTTCTCGCCGGCTTTCGCATCGGCCTGAACGTGCGCGACTCGAACGTGATCGACGTCGGCTACTCCGGGGTGATCGGCGCCGACCGGATCTGGCACGGCCAGAGCCCGTACGGACACTTCCCCACCGAGTTGACGAGTCAGAAGCCGTGTGGCCCGGCAGACTCCGAGGGCGAGATCCGCGACCGCGTGCAGACGAACGGCGTCTGCGAGACGGCGAACCCGCTCGGCGACACGTACGGGCCGGTCTCGTACCTGGCCTACATCCCCGGCTATCTCGCGTTCGGCTGGAGCCATAAGTGGGACACGCTGCCCGCCGTGCACGCGACCTCGATCCTCTTCGACACCCTTGCGTTGATCGGTCTCGCCCTGGTCGGGCGCCGGCTCGGTGACCCCCGACTCGGGGCGTCGCTCGCCTTCGCGTGGGTCGCGTGGCCGTTCTCGCAGTACGCGTCGAGCTCGAACACGAACGACTCGATCATGCCCGCGCTGCTCGTATACGGGTTCCTCGTGCTGACGAGCGATCTCGGCCGAGGTGCCGTCGTCGCGCTCTCGGGGTGGACGAAGTTTGCCTCGCTGATTCTCTTTCCGCTCTGGTCCGGCTATCCGCGGGCACGCGAGCCGAGGCGAATCGTCGTCTACACGGTCGGGTTCCTCGCGGCGACTCTCGCCGTCTTCTTCGTGCTCTTCCTCGAGCCGTCACCGATCCACGCGGCGCACGTCTTCTTCGAGCGCACGGTTCGCTTCCAGATCGGGCGCACGTCCCCGTTCTCGATCTGGGACTGGCGGCAGTACCACGCGCGTGGCATCCCCAACCTTCACGCCGTCCAGATCGGTCTCGAGACTGTGCTCGTGGGCACGGCGCTCGCCTTCGGGTTCTGGCCACGCGAGCGCTCGCCGCTTCGGCTTGCGGCGTTGACGACGATTCTCCTCGTCGGGTTCGAGCTCGTGCTCACGCACTGGTCGTACCTGTACCTCCCGTGGTTCTTCCCGTTCGCGTGCCTCGCGTTGGTCGCCCCGATCCCGGGTCGCGAGGTGGCGGTCGAGGCGGTCGTCGATGAGCGAGCCGAGCCGGCGCTGGCCGCAGCGTGACGTCACGCTTGCGGCCGGCGGATTGTTCCTCGCCAGCTTCGCGTTCGTCCACTTCTGGTTTTGGGCCCACGGGCAGCTGGTCGACTGGCCGGTATACAAGACGTACGGAGATGCGATCGCCGATCACGGCCGAATTCCGTACCGCGACTTCGCCGTCGAATATCCACCACTCGCGCTGGTCGTCTTCGTCGTACCGTCGTTCTTCTCCGACTACAGGGCGGTCTTCGAAGGACTGATGGCCGTGTGCGGCGTCGGCCTCGTGGCCGTCGTCGCGTGGGTTCGGCCCGCAGCTGCGTACTACGTCGGCGTGTCGCCGCTGCTCGCCGGAGCGCTGATCCTCACGCGTTTCGACCTCTGGCCCGTACTGCTCGCGACCGGGGCGCTCGCCGCATTGCTCGGCGGCCGGCACAGGCTGGGTTGGGCGCTGCTCGGCGCCGCGGTAGCCGCAAAGCTCTGGCCGGTCGTGCTCGTGCCGCTTGCCCTGGGTTGGGCGGTGATGCACGGCAGGCTGCGCGCAGCGCTCGCCGGCGTCGCGACGTTCGCGATCGCCGTCGTTCCGTTCGCGGTGCTCGCGCCCCACGGGTTGTTCGAAAGTGTGCGCGGTCAGGGCGATCGTCCGCTTCAGATCGAGAGCCTCGGCGCTTCGCTGCTGACGACGTTCGGACACCCGATCGTCATGACGTCGCACGGGTCCCAGAACCTCATCGGCCACGGTTCGCTCGGCGCCACGTTCGCGGTCGCGCAGGCTCTTGCGATCGTGGGGTTGTGGATCGCCTTCCTGCGCGGCCCGATCGACCGAGAGCGCCTGCTCCGCTACTCGGCGGCGTGTGTGTGCGCGTTCGTTGCCCTCGGCAAGGTGCTTTCGCCACAGTTCCTGCTCTGGCTCGTGCCGCTCGTGCCACTCGTGAGAGGCCGCCGCGGCATTGCCGCGACCGCACTGCTGACCGCGGCGCTGCTGCTGACACAAGCCTGGTTCCCGTGGCGCTACTGGCGGTACGCCGAGCGCTTCGATCTCGCCGGCGTCGTGCTCGCGCGCAATCTCGCACTGGTCGCGCTGCTCCTCGTGCTCGCCTGGCCCGCCGCTCGCCCTGCCCCGAGCGGCTGATCAGTCGATCTCGACCCGGATCGCCTCGCAGGCGGTCGCACGTCCGCCCGTGTCGCACTCGACGAGGGCTCCTTCGATGCGGACGCCACGGGTGGCAGGCTCGAGCCGGACGGGCTGACCCGTGAGAAAGCGGCGGATCGCGCCTTCGTCCTCACTTCCGATCACGGATTCGTGCGGGCCCGTCATTCCGGCGTCCGTGATCGCGGCCGTCCCGCCCGCGAGCACTCGCGCGTCGTTCGTCTGGACGTGCGTATGGGTTCCGAGGACGGCGGTTGCCCGACCGTCGAGGTACCGCGCCAGCGCGACCTTCTCGCTCGTTGCCTCCGCGTGGATGTCGACCACGACCACCGGCGTCGAGCGGCGAGCCTCTTCGACGAGCCGGTCGGCGGCCAGGAACGGGCTCTCGAATGGATTGAGGGAGAACACCCCGAGCAGGCTGATCACGGCCACGCCGTCGTGGATGGCGAGGCCCACCCCGGGGGTTCGCGGCGACAGGTTCGCCGGACGGATGACCCGGTCGGTTCCCGTCAGATAGGGAGCGAAGCCGGGCTGCCCCCACGTCCAGTTTCCGAGTGTGATCACGTCGGCTCCGCTTGCGAGCAGTCGCTCGGCGATCTTGGCCGTGATGCCTCTGCCGGCGGCGGCGTTCTCTCCGTTGACGATGCAGAAGTCCGCGTGCAGTTCGGTGCGCAGCGAGGGCAGGCGGCTCTCGACGGCGCGGCGGCCGGGCGCGCCGAACACGTCGGCGACGAAGAGGATCCTCACGCGTTAGTACTAACCGACCGAGAGTGACGCCGAGGGGTGAACCTCGACGACGACGTGGTTCCCCGCGTCGCTCGTGTACCGCGCGAGCGCCTGGCGTTCAGCACGCGAGAAGTCGACGATCGAGCCGAGCCGCGTGCCACCGGCAGTGACCGGCGACCCCACGAACAGCGCCGGATCCGTCCGAACGTGTGAGACGTCGACGACGAGCGACGCTGAACCTGTCGGCTGAATCTCGATCGTCGAGCCGAGTCGCGCGCCGTCGAGCACGACCGGTTCGATCGCGACCACGCTTCCGTCGACGGGAGAGAAGACGTCCGTCCCGCTCGGAGCGCCGACGTCGAGTGCGGAGGTACCCGGGCCGATACCGCCTGGCAGCTGATACCAGCGCGGCCCGTTGCTCGTGGCCCCGATGAGGGAGCGGGCGAGCCTGCGGAGGAGCCCCTGGTTCGCCTGCGTGCCGATCGGGTCGAGGGCGAGGGCGCCCTCGCTGCCACCCTGGAAGCCGATCGCAGTGACCCGTGCCTGACTCACCGGAAGCTGCAAGTGGAGTGCGCCGACCTTGGCCACCGCTTCCATTGCCGGCGGCCCGACCGGGATCAGCCGCGATGCGCTCGCCGGGGCGATCAGCCGGGCAGGCGCGGCCGATCCGCCGAAGGCGGAGAGCAGCACCACGACGGCGGCGACGAGGGTCACGACCGAGAGGACAGCGAGCCGGCGCAGGCGCCGTTCGCGCTCCAGGTGCCGGGACCGCAGCGGTTGCCTGCGGCCACGTACCGGCTGGGGCGACATCGGGGGCACGGTAGCCGACTCCCGGGGGCGATTCAACCGGGGGCCGGCGAGCAGGTGCAGCCTGGGACGGTCGGGAGGCTCGTCCCAGAGGTCGCGGTCGAGCGCCAGCGCGCCTTCGGTGTCGAAGGACCATTCCCAGGCCGGCGGCCGAAGCCGCCGGATCCGGGCTGTAGCATCGGCCGCATGACCGTGTCCGGGCGCCCGCCGCGGCTCGAGATCCCGCGCTGGGTCCAGCTCGTCGGCCTGCCGCTCCTGCTGGTGCTGACGTGGATCGTCGCGAAGGCCGCGTCTCACGTCGTCTTCCTGTTCCTGATCGCGGGGCTGGTCGCGCTGCTGCTCGATCCGATCGTGCGCGGACTCCAGCGGGCGCGTCTGCCGCGCGGCCTCGCGGTTGCGCTCGTGTACCTGACGTTTCTGGCGGCGCTCGTCCTCATCATCGTGGCGCTCGCGGCCGTCGTCGTCGGCCAAACCAAGACGGCGGCCACGCGGTTCAACGACTACTTCACCAATCGTCACGGAGCCGCCGGACAGACGAGCGCCGACCGCGACGTCGATCGCCTGCAGATCTGGCTGAACACCCATCACCTTCGTTCGATCAAGATCCAGAAGAGCGGCCACAACTTCGTGAAGCGGATCAGGCAGCGCGACGTCGGCAAGTACACGACACGCATCGTCAATTTCGTGGAAGGCGCGGCGGTCTCGATCGGCAAGACGCTGTTCAGCGTCGTGCTGCTGGTCGTCGTCTCGATCTACATGCTGCTCGACTTTCAACGACTCGGTCGTGTCTTCGACCGGAGGTTTCCGCCTCGACCGGGCGAGTCACCGCTGCTTCTGCGGATGGAGTCTGCGCTCTTGTCCTACGTGCGCGGCCAGGCACTCCTCAGCCTGATCATCGGTGCCAGCGCCGGCGTCGGGCTCTGGCTGCTCGCGGAGCTCGGGCTGTTTCCACACGGTCAGCAGTACGCGCTGCTGTTCGGAGCATTCGTGGCCATCACCGAGGTGATCCCGTACGTCGGCCCGTGGCTGGGCGCGATCCCCCCGCTCGTCTTCGCGCTCGTCGTCCACCCCATCTCGGCGGTCTGGGTCGCGCTCCTGTTCCTCGGGATCCACCAGCTCGAAGGTCACGTGGTCGTGCCCAAGGTCATGGGCAACGCCCTCCGCCTGCATCCGCTGCTCGTGATCTTCGGGCTCGCCGCCGGCGCCGAGGTCTACGGCCTCGCCGGTGCCCTTGTCGCGTTGCCGCTGCTCGCCGTCTGCCGTGCGGTTTGGGAGTTCTTCCGCGACGACCGGGTCACGCTCGAGCCGTGGTCGGGCAAGCCGGTCCCGGTCGAGGTCGAGCTCGTCGAGCCGCCGTCGGCGGCGCGCAAGTAACCTGGCCCATCCCGCCTGTGCGACCATGGCGTTCGTGAGCTCCTTTCCCGTCGCCCGCCTTCGCCGGCTCCGGCGGACTGCCGCGCTCCGCGATCTCGTCCGCGAGACGACGCTCTCGCTCGACGATCTCGTCTTCCCATTGTTCGTCGCGCCGGAGGCTCTGCCGAACGACCGGCTGCCCGCACTACGCCGGCACACCGTTGAAGGGATCGTTCGCGAGTGTGAAGAGCTCGTTCGGCTCGGTGTGAGGTCGGTGATCCTGTTCGGCATCCCCGAGGAGAAGGACGACGAGGGCTCGGGGGCGTGGCTCCAGGACGGGATCGTCCAACAGGCCCTCCGCGCGCTTCGCCCGCGCTTCGACGAGCTTCTGCTGCTGACGGATGTCTGCCTTTGCGAATACACGAGCCACGGTCACTGCGGTGTGCTCGCGGGGGACGAGGTCGACAACGATGCGTCGCTCGATCTGATTGCGCGGACGGCGGTGTCGCACGTCGAGGCGGGCGCCGACGCGGTTTGTCCGAGCGATATGATGGATGGCCGCGTCGCTGCGATTCGCGAACAGCTGCCCTCGACGCCGATCGTCGCCTACTCCGCGAAGTACGCCTCGGCGTTCTACGGGCCGTTCCGCGACGTCGCCGGGTCGGCGCCTGCATTCGGCGATCGCCGCGGCTACCAGATGGATCCCGGCAACGTGAGGGAGGCGCTGCGCGAGTGCCAACTCGACGTCGATGAGGGCGCCGACATGCTGATGGTGAAGCCGGCGCTGCCGTACCTGGATGTCGTCCGTGCGGTTCGCGAGCGCTTCGATCTTCCGCTCGCCGCGTACAGCGTGAGCGGCGAGTATGCGATGCTGAAAGCTGCTGCTGCGGCCGGCGATCTCGACGAGCGTGCGGTGGCGCTCGAGTCGCTGACGTCGATCCGCCGGGCGGGCGCTGACGTGATCTTCACGTACTGGGCCAAGGAGCTCGCGGGCTGGCTGTGAGTGGCGATGCGGGTTCGCCAAGCGAGCGGGTCGCCGGCGTAGGCTCGACGGAGCCGGCCAGGAGCGGAGGTGCCGGCTTGGCCGGCGCCGGAGCGGGACCGGCGTAGGCTCGACGGAGCCGGCCAGGAGCGGAGGTGCCGGGATATGGCGTAGGGCGGTCGAGTTGATCCCGGGTGGCGTCAATTCGCCGGTGCGGGCGATGCGCTCCGTCGGGCTCGATGAGCCGCTGTTCGCCGAGCGAGGGCGAGGTGCATACCTCGAGACCGCCGACGGCCGGACGTATTGCGACTGGGTGCAGTCGTGGGGCCCGCTCATCTTCGGGCATGCGGATTCGGAGACGGTCGAGGTCGTGCGTGAGGCGGCGTTGCGTGGGACCACCTTCGGCGCCGCGACCGAGGCCGAGGTCGAGCTCGCGTCCGAGATCGTCGACGCCGTGCCGTCGATCGAATCGGTGCGACTCGTCTCGTCCGGGACTGAGGCGGCGATGTCGGCGCTACGTCTGGCGCGCGGCGCCACCCGGCGCGACCGGGTGATCACGTTCGCGGGCTGCTACCACGGACACGCCGATCCGTTTCTCGCGTCGGCCGGGTCGGGTCTCGCGACACTCGGGATACCGAGCTCGCCGGGTGTCCCGTCGGGTGTCACTGCCGACACAATCGTCTGCGACTACAACGATGTCGACGGTGTCGCCTCGGCCGTCGAGCGGTACGGCGAGGGTCTTGCCGCGATCTTCGTCGAGCCAGTGGCGGGGAACATGGGTTGCGTGCCACCGGCGGAGGGATTTCTCGAGGCACTGCGCCTGCTGTGCGACGCGTCCGGGGCCCTGCTCGTCTTCGACGAGGTCATCACCGGGTTCAGGGTGGCACGCGGCGGCGCGCAAGAGCGCTTCGGCGTTCTGCCGGACCTGACCGTGCTGGGAAAGATCGTCGGCGGGGGCATGCCGCTCGCCGCGTTCGGCGGTGGGCGCGAAGTGATGGCGGAGCTCGCACCGGCGGGCGCCGTCTACCAGGCCGGGACTCTGAGCGGCAACCCGCTCGCGACGGCTGCCGGCATCTCGGTGCTGCGGCGCCTCCGCGACCCGTGGGTCTATGCCGAGCTCGAACGCCGCTCCACGCGACTCGCCGGTGGGCTCGCGGCCTTCGGCCGGGTGCAGTCGGTCGGTGCGATGCTGACGCTGTACCCCGGGCGAAGCGACCCCGTCGAGCGGTTCACAGCACTCGACAGCGAGAGCTACGCCAGGCTCTTCCGTGGGCTGCTCGACGAGAGCATCTACATCGCACCGAGCGCGTACGAGTGCATGTTCCCGTCGCTCGCCCACGGCGACGCGGAGATCGATGCGACGATCACGGCCGTCTCCGCCGTGGCCGGAGGCGGAAACGGCCGCGTCGGCAAGTGACGGCGCGTCAGGCGCGGATCGCACCGGCGATCAGCGAGAGGCCAGGAATCGTGAGCCCTGACGGCGTTGCGAACGGGGCGATCGCGGTGGTCGCCCGCGTGCGCAGCGCAAGCGCCGCCGGCTCGGGCAGGGCCGCGAGCCTCTGCGCCAGCGGCCCTGCGAGGGCGACCGTCCGCGTCCACCACTCGTCGGTCGACGCGGCCGTGTACGGCGTGGCGAGCTCGGTGACCTCGATCCCCGTCAACCCCGCGTCGGTGAGCACGCCCGCGAGCCGTGCGGCGTCGTCGAGCGAGAACGGGCCCGGGACTCCCGGCGGCGGAACCGGCGCTCCGAGTTGCGCGGTCACCGCGTCGAAGACCACTCCGAGCCAGGGGTTCCGGTCGCGCGGCCCCCAGACCGCGAGGGCGACACGGCCTCCCGGTCGCAGGACCCGCCGGATCTCGCGGGCAGCACGGGCTGGGTCGGGCACGAGCATGATCCCCTCCCGGCACAGCACGACGTCGAACGATTCGTCGGGCTCGTCGATCGACTCGAGGTCGAGATCGCGGGTCGAGACGTTTGTCAGACCGAGCGCCTCGGCGCGCCGCCTCGCGATCGCGGTCATCGCCGGCGCCACGTCCGAGAGCACCACTTCGCCGCCGGGGCCGACCAGCTCGGCCGCGGCGATGCCCACCCCGCCGGGCCCACACGCCAGCTCGAGCACTCGTTCCCCGGGCTCCGGCCGCGCGAGCTCGAGCAGCGCCCGCGTGACGTTCGCCCCCCGCTCGTCCGCGAAGGCCGCATGCTCGGCCCAGCCGCCGGCAACTGCGCCCCACAGCCCGTGCAGCCGGCTCCGGAGCTCGTCGGTTCCCTCGTTCCCGTCCGCGCTCGCGGCGATGCTTGCAGCTTCCATCACACACCTCCTATATTGAATACAGTGTTACTATATTGAAGTGAGTGTGAGAATACCGAAATGATCGATCCTGTCAACTCGAAACGCCGCTACGACTCGTCGCGCCGGCGCGCGCAGGCCGCTGTAACCCGGCGCGAGGTCCTTGCTGCGGCCGGAGGCCTGTTCGAGCGTCAGGGCTATGCCGCGACCACGATCGCGGCGATCGCCGCCGAGGCGGGTGTCGCGCAGAAGACCGTGTACGCGGCGTTCGAGACGAAGGGGGGTCTGCTTCGCGCGCTCTGGAATCTTCTGCTCCGGGGCGATGAGGGCGACCTTCCCGTGGCCGAGCGCGACTGGTATCGAGAGGTGCTCGAGGAGGACGATCCGGCGCGCCAGCTGCGGCTCAACGCGCGCAACTCGCGCGCGGGGAAGGAGCGGCTGGCCGGAATCAGCGAAGTCGTCCGCTCCGCCGCGTCATCCGATCCGGAGATCGCCGCGCTGTGGGATCGGATCCAGGCCGAGTACCACGCGAACCAGCAGGCGATCGTGGCGAGCGTCGAGGCCAAAGGGGCCCTCAAGCCGGAGCTCGACCTCGAGCGCGCGTGCGACGTCCTGTGGACGCTGAATCACCCGAACGTCTGGCAGTTACTCGTCGGCGTGCGGGGCTGGACCCCGGACGAGTACGAGCACTGGTGCGCCGACACGGCGATCGCGCAGCTCTTACGCTAAACGGTCGATGGCTGACGTGCTCGCGACGATCGCCGAGGAGGCGCGACGGGAGAGCCCGCTTTGGGCGCGGGCGGTCCTGCCCGTGCGCGAGCGCGAGCTCGACCCGGTCTTCTCGCCGCTCGCACCGTCACAGTTCGCTGTCGGCGTCGAGACCGTCTACGAGGCGTACCTCGTGCACTACGGCCGTCCGCGACTGTTCACCGCGCGCGACGCGCACGAGGCCGTGCTGCTCGGCGACTATCTCTACGCGCACGGCCTCGTCAGGATCGCCGAGGCCGGCGGGGTGCCGGCCGTTGCCGCGATGGCGGAACTGATCTCGAGCTGTGCTGCGCTGCGTGCGGGCGGAGCCGTGGGCGACGGGGACGCGTGGGTCGAGGCGGCACGGGGGCTCGGCGGGACTCCGAGCGGCGATGCCGTCGGACGCGCGCTCGCTCGACACTGCGGTAGAGTCGCGCCGTGATTTTCGATGCTGCAACCGATGGGAAGCACGTGATCACCGCGATGCTGATCGTCGGACTGATCTTCTGTGCCGTGATCGCGCTCGGCCAGCTGACGAAGTGGCTCGGGCATCGCCGCGCCGACAGGCGCAGAGCCCGGCGCAGCGCGTACTGAGCCGAAGCGACGACGTGCGCTCCGACCTGCCGGCGGGCACGGTCACCTTCCTCTTCACCGACATCGAAGGCTCCACGCGGCTGCTGCAAGAGCTGGGTGACGGCTACGCGGAGGCGCTCGCCGAACATCGTCGGCAGTTGCGCGAGGCATGGCGGCGTCACCACGGCGTCGAGGTCGACACTCAAGGCGACGCGTTCTTCGTGGCGTTCGCGCGCGCGTCCGATGCCGTCGCAGCCGCTGCGGCTGCCGATGCTGCGCTCGAGAACGGCCCGGTGCAGGTGCGCATGGGCCTGCACACGGGCGAGCCGCAGCGGACCGACGAGGGCTATGTCGGGCTGGACGTCCACCGGGCGGCTCGTGTCGCAGCTGCCGGCCACGGCGGCCAGATCCTGCTCACGCAGGCGACGCGAGAGCTCGTCGACGTTCAGGTCTGCGGATCTCGGCGACCATCGCCTGAAGGACCTGTCTGCGCCCGAGCGGCTCTTCCAGCTCGGCTCGAAGGCGTTTCCCCCGCTTCGCGCGCTCTACCAGACGAACCTGCCGGTGCCGGCGACGCCGTTTCTCGGACGCGCGCGGGAGCTCGCCGAGGTCGTGGCGCTGCTCGAACGTGACGGCGTTCGGCTGCTCGCCTTGACCGGGGCCGGTGGGACGGGCAAGACGCGGCTTGCGATGCAGGCAGCGGGGGCGGTGGCGGGCCGGTATCCGCACGGCGTCTGGTGGGTGCCGCTTGCCGGCGTGACCGAACCGGAGGCGGTGCTTCCGGCCGCGACCGCCGCCCTCGGCGGGACAGGAGCGCTTGCCGACGTGGTCGGCGACCGCAGGCTCCTGCTCCTGCTCGACAACCTCGAGCAGGTGATCGCTGCAGCTTCTGGGCTCCCGCCCGTCCTCGCCGCCTGCGGGAACCTCGACGTTCTCGTGACGAGCCGCGAACGGCTTCGCGTTGCCGGCGAGCAGGTGTACGAAGTGCCCAGCCTCGAGCGAGGCGAGGCGTCCGAGCTCTTCGTGGCTCGGGCTCGCGCCGCGGCGCCGTCGTTCGAGCCTGACGAGCAGCTCGACGAGTTGTGCGAGCGGCTCGATGATCTCCCGCTCGCGCTCGAGCTTGCCGCGGCGCGTGTGGGCGTGCTCTCGACCGCGCAACTGCTGGGCCGGCTCGGGGCGAGGCTCGACCTTCTTCGCGGAGATCGCGACGCCGATCCGCGGCAGGCGACGCTGCGGGCGACGATCGACTGGTCGTACGAGCTGTTGCTACCTGAAGAACAGGCGGTGCTTCAGTCGCTGTCGGTTTTCCGCGGCGGTTTCTCGCTCGATGCCGCCGAGCGCGTCTGCGTGGCGACGGTGCCGGAGCTCGAGTCGCTCGTCGACAAGAGCCTCGTCCGGCGTTGGAGCAGTGGTCGCTTCGGGATGTTGGAGACGGTGCGCGAGTTCGCGGCGGAGGAACTCGGGGCTGCGCGGGCGGAGGTGCTGCTGTCGCTGCTCCTCGACTACCTGTCCGAGCTCGCCGGTCAGGCGAACCTGTGGGCGGAGGCAGAAGGTGAGACGCGAAACGAGCTCTTCGCGCCCGAGCACGACAACATCGACGCGGCGCTGGACCACGTCCTGCGGACGGGCGACGCCGAGCGGGGCCTGCGGCTCATGTGGCTGGTCGAGCAACACTGGCATTCGCATCCTCGCGACGCAGTGCGGTGGGTCGACGCGCTGCTCGCGACGGCACCGCCAGATCTCGACCCCGTGCTGCGTGCACGGGCGTTGCGTGTCCAGGGCGGTGGGCTCGCGTTCGTCGGCGAGCCCGAGCGGGCGCAGGAAGTCTTCGAAGAGAGCCTGGCGCTGTTTCGCAAGGCGGGAGACGGACCGGGGATCGGCCACGGGTTGAACCGGCTTGCACACAGCGCGCTTAGCCTGGGGGAGCCCGACCGTGCCGAGACGTTCGCCGTGGAGGCGCTCGAGGAGAGCCGTGAGACTGGAAGTCGGCGAGGCGAGGCGCTCGCGCTCGCCGCGATCGGGGAGGTCGCCCTGATCCGTGGTGACACCGAGAGAGGTCTCGCGCAGCTCCGTGAGAGTGGAGAGCTCGCGGACGCCGTGGGGTTCCGCTGGTGGGGAGCTCTGATGCGGCTCGAGTTAGGCGAGCGCCTGCTCCAGCTGGATCGTCTCGACGAGGCGGACCACGAGCTCCGGCGGGGGGTGGCCCTCCTCGCGACCGTCAACGACCCGCTCAACCTGAGATCGGCGTTTGCAATCGGCGCGCAGCTCGCGGCTGCGCAGGAGAACGCCGCCCGAGCGGGGCTGCTCTGGGGAGCGCTCGATCTGGTCGAGCGTCACGGGCCGGTGTCGTTGACGTGGCCGGAGGAGCGGGCCGAGTACGCGCAGCAGCTGGAGCCGGTCGCGGGCGAGGTGTTCGAAGCCGCAGTCCGGCGCGGGCGCGCTCTCAGCCTCGACGAGGCCGTCGGCGCACTCGTCGCTCCGTAGACTGATCCGCGGTGTCGTTCCGCGACCTCCGGGACTGGATCGCGCTCCTCGAGCGAGAGGGCGAGCTTGTGCGGGTTGCGGCGGAGGTCGACCCGCAGCTCGAAGTGACGGAGATCGTCGACCGGACGGTGAGAGCCGGTGGGCCGGCGCTGCTCTTCGAACGGCCGAAGGGTTCCGATCACGCGTTGCTGATCAACCAGTTCGGTACGGAGCGGCGTATGTGTCTGGCGTTCGGCGTCGAGCGGCTCGACGACGTCGCGGCGAAGCTCGCCGACGTGCTCGAGATGCAGCCGCCCGAGGGGCTTGCCGCCAAGGTGCGAGGGCTCCGGACGTTGAAGTCGATCGCCGACTCGCGGCCGAAGATCGTTCGGCACGGCGCGTGCCAGGAGGTCGTCCTCCGCGGTGACGAGGTCGACCTCGCGGTGCTGCCGGTGATGACGTGCTGGCCCGGAGACGCCGGGCCGTTCGTGACGCTGCCCGCCGTGATCACGCACGATCCGCGTACCGGCGGACGGAATGTCGGCATGTACCGGCTGCAGGTGCTCGGCCCGCGATCGACGGCGATGCACTGGCAGCTGCACAAGGACGGACGCGCCGACTACATGTTCAGCGAGGGAAGGCTCGAGGTGGCGGTGGCGCTCGGGCTGGACCCGGTCAGCGCGTACTCGGCCAGCGCGCCGCTCCCGAAGCACATCGACGAGTTCATGCTTGCAGGCTTCCTGCGCGGCGAGCCGGTCGAGCTCGTCAAGGGCGTTTCGATCGACCTCGAGGTGCCGGCCGCTGCCGAGATCGTGCTCGAGGGCTACGTCGAACAGGGCGATCTCGTCGACGAGGGCCCGTTCGGCGATCACACCGGTTACTACACGCCGGCCGAGCCGTTTCCCGTGTTCCACGTCACGGCGATGACGATGCGCCGCGACGCGATCTACCCGTCGATCGTGGTCGGCAAGCCGCCGCAGGAAGACGCCTGGCTCGGGAAGGCGACCGAGCGGATCTTCCTGCCGGCGATCCGGATGAGCGTCCCCGAGATCGTCGACTACGACCTGCCGGTCGCGGGCGCCTTCCACAACCTGGCGATCGTCTCGATCCGCAAGAGCTTCCCCGGCCATGCGCGCAAGGTGATGCACGCGCTCTGGGGCCTCGGCCTCCTCAGCCTGACCAAGGGAATCGTGGTCGTCGACGCGCATGTCGACGTCCACGACTACGAGCAGGTGCTCTTCTACGCCGGGGCGAACGTCGATCCGAAGCGCGACGTGCTGATCAGCGAGGGGCCGCTCGATCATCTCGACCACGCCCCGACGCTGCAGTTCCTCGGCGGCAAGATCGGCATCGACGCCACGGCCAAGAGCCCCGCCGAGGGCGCCCGGGAATGGCCGCCGGAGATCGAGATGACCGCGGAGATCCGGTCGCTCGTCGACCGCCGCTGGGCCGAGTACGGGCTGGACGCGGTTCCCTCTGCAGGGAACGGGACGATCCGGCAGAGTTCGCGCAGCTTGTTACGACGTTGACCGGCATCCGCTCGGCCGGGTTAGATCTCGTGTAGCCGTTGCAGCCCCACGACGACCACCAGCATGTCCCTGGGCCGAGCCTCTGGCCGGTCGGCTTCGCCGTGGGCGTAGTCGTGCTGCTCGTCGGCCTGATCATCTCGTGGTGGATCGCCGGGATCGGGGCACTGATCGCTCTGGCGTTCGCGTTCCTGTGGGTCCGCGACTTGACCGGCGGCACGCACCTCGCGGAGTCACCCGACGTCGAACCGGAGCGGCCGGGTGCCGCTTCGGCAGGCGCGGCGGCTGTCGAGGCGACGGTTCCTCCGCCGACAGCCGAAGAGCGGTTCCCGCGTTCCCGGTTCCTCGAGTACTCGACGCTCGGCCTCGGTGTCGTGATCGGCGGCCTCGTCACCGCGCCAGCGCTCGGGTTCGCGGTCATGCCGCCGTTCCTGAAGCAGGGATCGAAGGATCACGACCTCGGCCCGCTCGAGGATTACCCGGAGGGCAAATACGTCGTCACGACGTGGTTCACGGACCCGGCCGCCGGCGAAGTGTCACGCCGGACAGCCTTCGTCCGCTCGAATGGCCAACTGAAGGGGCTACCGAGCTTCACGATCATCTCGAACCACTGTGCGCATCTCGGATGCCCCGTGCAGCCGAACGGATTGCTCGACGAAGCGAACACGAAGCAGGTCGGCGATGTGACGCTGATCCCGACGATCGCGATCGCCGGGTTCGGCTGCCCGTGCCACGGCGGCCAGTACAGCACCGAGGGGAATCGCACCGCGGGCCCGCCTGTCCGGGCGCTCGACCGGTACGCGTTCTCGATCCGGAACGGTCACCTGTGGGTGGGCCAGCCGTTCTCGGTGTCGTACGTCGATGGGACCGGCGCGACCGCGGAGATCCACAAGTGGCCGTACTCGTTCCCCGGCGAGCACGTCAACGGCATCGAGTCCTGGCTGTATCCGGTGCAGCCGCCCCACTCCTGAGCATGGCCGCGACGCGCAAGCCCACCCGTTCGCAGCAGATGCAGCAGGCGATCCTGTATCCGGTCGACTGGATCGAGGAACGCTCGGGGCTGGTCGGCGGCGTCAAGTACTTCCTGTTCCGCAAGGTGCCGGGCGACGTCAACTGGTTCACGACGCTCGGCTCGGCGACGCTCACGGCGTTCCTTGTCCAGGCCACCACAGGCGTCTTCCTCGCGATGTACTACAAGCCGGACCCGAAGACTGCGTACGCGTCGATCCAGCACATCACGAACGACGTCTGGGCCGGCTGGCTCGTCCGCGGCATGCACCGTTGGGGTGCGTCGGTCTTCATCATCCTCATGTTCCTGCACATGGGACGTGTCTTCCTGTTCGGCGCATACAAGTACCCGCGGGAGCTGAACTGGATCATCGGAGTGCTGCTCCTGACGATGGGCCTCGCCGAGGGCTTCACCGGCTACCTGCTGCCGTGGGACCAGACCGCTTACTGGGCAACCGTCGTCGGGATCAACATCAACGGAACGGCACCCTTCTTAGGACCCTTCATCGCGCAGTTCCTACAAGGGGGGACGTACATCAATCCCGACACCCTGGCGCGGTTCTACTCGATCCACATGTTGCTGGTGCCGGGGGCGATCTTCGCCCTCATCGGGCTGCACCTCTACCTCGTGATCCGGCTCGGCGTGACCTCGCCGCCGTGGTCGAAGGAGGCCGCCGGCACCGGGCCGATCGAGCCCGTTTCGACGAACGGCTCTCGTGCCGGTCTCGTGAACCCACAGCCGCGCAAGGACACTCGTGCCTAGCGATCGGGTGATCGAGCGCCGCCGCGTCTTCCAGCAGTACAAGGAGGACGTCAAGGAGCGCGGGAAGCCGTTCTACCCGTACGCGATGTTCCACGACACGGTGATGTCGCTCGTCGTCGTGTGCGTGATCATCGGGCTCGCCGTCGTCTGGCGCTACACGAGCCTGCTCGGGAAGCTCTACGACCTGCCGGCCGACCCGGGCACGATCAACTTCGTTCCGCGGCCCGACTGGTACTTCTACTTCCTCTTCTACCTGCTGCGGATCTTCAAGTGGCCGAACACGGTGCTCCTCGGCACGATCGGGATCCCGACCATCTGCCTGATCCTGCTGATCGCACTCCCGTTCTACGACATCAGGCCGGAGCGGCGTCCGCTTCGCCGCCCGGTCGCGATGGTCGCCGGCGTGCTCGTGATCATCTCGATGGGCGTGCTCACGTACAAGGGCGCGACCGCACGGGAGGCGCTCGGCAGCGAGCTCAAGGCGCTCGTCCCGTCCTGGGCGAAGAGCCAGGGCTTCGAGAACAATCCGCAGGCCATTGCCGGGGCGAACCTGTTCGCGGTCGTCGGCTGCGCCAACTGCCATCAGTACGAGGGGATCGGCGGCGGATTCGCCGGCGCGCCCAACCTCACCGCCGAGGGAGCGAAGGGCAAGGGCGTCGAGTTCCAGATCCGCCACCTGACGTGCCCGTCGTGCGTCAACCCGGGCTCGCCGATGCCGTCCTTCCAGGATCTCGGCCCGGAGCGGCTCGCGCAGCTGGCGGCGTTCCTGGAGGCCTCGAAGGGCGGCAAGTAAGCCTCGCAGCCGCCACGGGCGGCGTAACCTAACCTGGCAGTGCGGATCTTCCTCGGGATCACGGGCGCGTCGGGAGCGCCGTACGCGCGACGGCTGTTGCAGGCCCTGTCGACCGCGGGGTGCGAGGTCGGCGTCACGGTTTCCGGCGCCGCGGTCGAGGTGCTGGCGACCGAGCTCTACGGCGACGCGCGTCTTTCACGCGACGAGGTGCTCGCGCGCTTCGCCGAAGGATCGGGCGACCACGTCACGGTCTACGAGCCGAACGACTGGCGTGCGCCGTACGCCTCCGGCTCGGCGCAGGTCGACGCCTATGTGATCTGCCCGTGCTCGATGGGCACGCTCGGGACGATCGCCTCGGGCGCGATGCAGAACCTCGTTCACCGGGCGGCCTCGGTCGCGCTGAAGGAGGAGCGGAAGCTGATCCTCTGCCCGAGGGAGACGCCGCTCTCGACGATCCATCTCGAGAACATGCTCACGCTTCGGCGCGCCGGAGCGACGATCCTCTTCCTGGCGCCGGGCTTCTACCACGGGGCCGAGAGCGTCGACGATCTCGTCGACTTCGTCGTCGGGCGGATCCTCGATCAGCTCGGGCTCGAGAACTCGCTCGTCGCGCGCTGGGGACAACCGTGACCTCCGCATGACGCTCGCGCCAGACTCGATCCGCAGGATGTTCGACCGCATCGCTCCGGTCTACGACGTCATGAACCGGGTGATGACCGCGGGCCTCGACGTGCGCTGGCGGCGTCAGGCAGCGGAGGCCGTCGTCCGGCCGGGCGACCGCGTGCTCGACGCCGCGTGCGGCACCGGCGACCTCGCGATTGCCGATCTCCGAGCGGGCGCCGGCGCCGTCACGGGCCTCGACTTCTCGGAGCGCATGCTCGAGCGCGCGCGGCGCAAGGCACCGCTCGACTGGGTCGAGGGCGATCTGCTCGCGCTGCCGTTTGCCGACGGCACCTTCGACGTCGCGACGGTCGGGTTCGGCGTGCGGAACGTGGCCGACCTCGACCTGTCGTTGCGGGAGCTCCGGCGCGTCCTGAAGCCCGGCGGCCGGCTCGCGATTCTCGAGATCACCCAACCCCGCGGATTCGCACGGCCGTTCTATTCGCTCTGGTTCGACCGGATCGTTCCACTCCTCGGCAAGGTCCTGCCGGGCGGCTCGGCGTACACGTACCTGCCTGCCTCGGTCAAGCGGTTTCCGTCGGCCGAGCAGCTTGTCGACCGTCTGGGTGAGGCCGGGTTCGAACACGTCCGCTTCAGGTTGTTCGGTGCTTCGATCGTCGCCCTGCACACAGGAGAAGCGAGATGAGCGAGATCGCCGCGGTCCACGCGACCCCGGGGGTCGCGGCCTACATGGCCGAGGTCGAGGCCGGGCTCGACCGAGCCGTCGCTGCTCGCTCGGGGCTCGTCCAGGAGGTCGCGGGCGAGGCGCTCGCAGCCGGGGGCAAGCGGCTCCGGCCGCTCCTCTGCTTCCTCACGTCGGATGGGCAGCCGTCCGTTGCGTCCGGCGTCGCGGTCGAGCTCGTGCACATGG
Organism: uncultured Thermoleophilia bacterium; assembly: GCA_963715115.1. Classification (GTDB taxonomy): domain Bacteria; phylum Actinomycetota; class Thermoleophilia; order Gaiellales; family Gaiellaceae; genus PALSA-600. Next base: position 103,605 of record CAVQRE010000014.1, on the reverse strand, counting down.
CGACGCTCGTCCACGATGATCTCGTCGACGGCGCCCGCATGCGCCGCGGCATGCCCGCTGCCTGGTCGGTGTTCGGCGCGAACGCGGCGAAGTCGGCCGGCGACTATCTGTATGCCCGCGCGTTTGCGGTGCTGGTCGAGACGGACGACCGCCGCGCGGTCGAGACGCTCGCCGAGGCTGCGCTCGCCCTCGCCCGCGGCGAGGCGATGCAGCGCCTTCAGACTCGCGATCCGGACACGAGCCTGGACGACTACGTCACGCGGTGCCGGCTGAAGACGGCGAAGCTGATCGAGGCGGCGTGCCTGCTCGGCTCGGGCGGCGAGGAGCGACTCGGTGCATACGGTGTAAACCTCGGGATCGCGTTCCAGATCGCCGACGACATTCTCGACTGTGCGGGCCAGACGCAGGAAACCGGGAAGATCCCCGGCACGGACCTCCGGGAGGGGACCCCGACGATGCCTTTGCTGCTCGCCGCGCAGCAGGACGACGTCGTGCGCCGGGCGCTCGCCGGCGGCCCGGTCGACGGCGCACTTGTTCGCGTCGCCGCGACCGATGCGCTCGACCGTTCCCGCGAGGCGGCGCTGCGCTATGCCGCGGAAGCGAGATCGCACCTTCGTGACGGCCGATATCGCGAGGAGCTGGAGGCATTGACCGTCGCCGTTGTGGACCGTGCCGGATGATCCGTCTCGGGCGTATCGGGTACGTGAACATGGCGCCGATCTTCTTCCGGCTCGATGCCGATGTTGACGAGGTCGTCGGTGTCCCAACCGACCTGAACGAGCAGCTCATCGCAGGGGAGCTCGACGTTGCGCCGATCTCGTCGATCGCCTATGCGCGCAATGCCGCGCGTCTGCGGCTCCTCCCCCGTCTCTGCGTCTCGAGCGAGGGTGCGGTCGAATCGATCCAGCTGGTCTCGAAGACGCCGCTGTCGCAGATCCGCACGGTCGCGGTCACGCCCGAGTCGGCGACGTCGGTGGTGCTGACGCGCGTCCTTCTGCCGGCCGCCGAGCACATGCCGCTCGAGGCCTTCGCGAGCGGCGACGCCGAGGCGCAGTTGCTCATCGGCGACGCTGCGCTCCGGTCGGCGTTCGAGGACCCGACGCCGCACCACGATCTCGGTCGCCTCTGGCTCGAACGGACGGGCCTGCCGATGGTGTTCGCAGTGTGGGCGGCGCCCGAGCCGGCGCATCCGGGCCTCGCCGACCTCGAGGACGCCCTCGTCGCCTCGGTGCGGGCGGCGCGGGCGGAGCCGGAGCAGCTCGCCTACGCGTCGTCGGAGCGGTACGGCTATCCGCCCGGTTTCCTGGCGCGGTACTTCGAGAAGCTGCGCTACCGCTTCGGCCCGCGGGAGCGTGCCGGTCTCTACACGTTCCTCGAGCTCGCCCACGACGTGGGAGAGCTCGACGAGGTGCCCGAGCTGCGTTTCATCGCCGCCGGTGCGACCGTCTGACGGTCGTGGCTTTCGAGGCGCGGCCGAGTTGAGGCTGGGAATCGACAGGCGTGCGATGACGGCCCTGTCCGGCGGGCATCTCGCCGTCGACTTCGCGTCCGGAAGCGTGCCGGCGTTGATTCCGTTCATGACGACCCGCTTCCATCTCGGCTACGCGCTCTCGGCGATGCTGCTGCTCGCGGCGACGGTCTCGTCCTCGCTCGTGCAGCCGCTCTTCGGCCTGTGGTCGGATCGACGGGGGCGCTGTGGCTGATCCCGGGAGGCGTCGTGCTCGCCGCGGTCGGCGTGGCGGGCGCAGCCGTAGCTCCCGGTGTACCCGCTCGTCGTGCTGCTCGTGTTCGTCGGCGGCCTCGGCGTCGCGGCGTTCCATCCCGAGGGCGCCAAGTTCGCCGCGTACGCGAGCGGCCGCAAGCGAGCGAGCGGCATGTCGTACTTCAACATCGGCGGGCAACTGGGCTACGCGCTCGGGGCGTTCGCGACCGGCGAGCTCGTCGTCTGGCTCGGGCTCGTCGGCGGAGTGGTCGCGATGGTGCCCGTGCTCGTCGCGTCGGTTGCGCTGTCGCGCGGTGCTGCCGTACCTCGCCCGCCTCGAGCCGGCCCGGACGCGGTCGCGTTGACGGCGGCGACGACCAGCCGCGGGCGATGGTGCTGCTCGGGTGTCGTGATCGCCCTCCGCAGCGTCACCTGGTTCACGCTGCTCGCGTTCGTGCCGCTGTGGGTCGTCGCGCTGGGCCATTCGAAGGCGGACGGAAACCGGCTCCTGTTCCTGATGCTGATGGCGGGTGCCGTCGGGACGCTCGTCCTCGGGCCGGTCGCCGACGCATCGGCCTGCGGCGGACGCTCCTGATCACGCAGATCGCTGCTCACGCCGCTGATCCTCGTCTTCGTCTTCGTCGGCGGGTCGGCCGGCGTGGTCGCGCTGATGCTCATCGGCGTCTGCGTCGTCGGCACCTTCGGCGTGACGATGGTGCTGAGCCAGCTCTACCTGCCGCGGCGCGTCGGTCTCGCGTCCGGCCTCTCGGTCGGGCTCGCGATGGGAATCGGCGGCGTGGCTGCCGTCGTCCTCGGAGCCGTCGCCGACGCGATCGACCTGAAGACCGCGCTCGCGGTCAGCGCGCTCGCACCGGCGATCGGCGTCATCGCCTGCCTCAGGCTCCCCGCACCGGACCGACGTTCGGCGATCGCCGACGCCCGCGTCGCCCCGGTTCCCGTCGACTGAGCGCTCCTGCTACCCGGTCGTCGTCGGCACGAGACCGCCGCAGTTCTTGTGCGCCCACGCCTGCAGGTGAACCTCGGCGGCCTTGAGCTGCGGCTGAGCCGAACTTCGTCGCCGCCGACGCGATCGCGGCGAACTGCGCGGCCGTCGGTGTCTGGCCAGCCTTGAACCCCGATTTCTTCAGGGCTGCTGCGTAGCTGCCGAAGGCATTCGCGAAGGTCTGGAAGTCACCGCGGATCGCCGGGGGTGCGGCGCTCGCGAACGACTTGAGGATGGTCACCTCCGTCGTGATGCTCGCCTGACCGTTGCTGCTCGACGATGCGAGCGCCTGCGACACCTTCGAGCCGAGCGCGATCAGCTGCGAGCAGTTCTTCGCCGAGCCGAACGAGGACGACGAGGAGGACGAGGACGACGACGAAGACGACGAGGAAGATGACGACGAGGAGGACGACGAGCTCGTCGTCGATCCGAGCGAGAGCGCTGTGGTCGTCGGAGGAGCTGAGGACTTGCTGCTGCCGCAGCCCGCGGCTGCGACCGCGAGGACGACGATCGGAACGATGGCGAAGATGCGTCTCATGCTCGAGCTCCCCCTGTCGGCGTTGGTCCGAACTTACTGGTTCGGTCGGGCGTGGTCTACATCGTGACCGCCACCGGCCGCTCTGCGCGGCGGTAGCTGACCGTGTAACCCAGGGAACGTGGCACCGACAGCAACCCGTCCAGGTCGAGGTCGATCCGGGCGCCTGCCTTCTGCGTCACCTCGTCCTCGATCGGCAGGTCGAAGTCGTCGGCGCCGTACTCGAGCGCGCGAAACGCGTCCTCGTTCTGCGTCAGCACCGACGTTCGGACGTGTCTGATGTTGTCGAGGAAGATCCGCGACAACGCGATGTGGCGCCAGTACTCCTGCGGCGCGATCTCGCGACCGCCGAAGGCCGTGCCGTACGGCTTGTACGTCCAGCACAGGAACGAGAAGAGCCCGTCGTACCCGTCGCGGAGACAGGCGTCCTGGAAGTCGCGCGTGCGCTCGAGGTGCTCGAGGCGCTCGTCGAGCGTCTCGTCGAACCCGATCACCATCGTGGCCGTGGTTCGCATACCGGACTCGACGATCGCGCGCTGTGCCTCCAGGTAGTCGCGTACCGTGTACTTGAACTTCGCGTGCCGCTTGCGGAAGTCCTCGGTGAGGATCTCGCTGCCGCCGCCGGTGACCCAGTGGACGCCCGCATCGCGCAGTCGCACTGCCGCCTCGGCGTGAGTGAGCTTCGCGCGGTCGGCGAGGTAGACGAACTCCGCGACGGTCAGTGCGTAGAACTCGACCTGTTCGCCGTAGCGGCTACGCACCGCCGCAAACAGGTCGCAGTAGAAGTCGAGCGGCAGCTTCGGGTTGAAGCCGCCGTTGAACGCGACCAGGTCGCCGCCGATGTCGAGCAGCTCGTCGATCTTTGTGAAGACATCGCGCCGGGAGAGGACGTAGCCGCCGTCCTGGTTCGGCAGCACGTAGAAGGCGCAGTAGTCGCACTGTGCGACGCAGACGTTGGTGTAGTTGACGATCCGCATCACCATGTAGGTCGCCTGGTCGGGCTCGTGAAATCGTGCGCGCGTCGCTTGCGCAAGCCGCCGCAGCTCATCGTCCGGCGCCTCGAGCCAGAGCGTCCGCGCCTCCTCGATGCCGATGCGTGGCGTCACGCCGGCACGGCTTCCTCGACCGTGACCTCTTCCGGTGCAAGCGTGTCCATGAACGAGCTGACCGAGAACACGGCGTTTCCGGCCCCTGCGATGCCGTAGCCGGGCGGCGGCTTCAGGCCGTGGCGCTCGAGCGTCTCGCGGTAGGCCTCGAGCAGCCGGATGTGGTACTCGAGCGGAGCGCCGTCCGGATTGTCACGGCCGAGCGGCGTGGTCGGCTCGGGGCACCACGTCGTGAACCGGGGCGTGATGCCGCGGCTCATGAAGTAGGTGAGCCCCTCCGTCGTCGACGCGATCGCCTCGTCGACGGTGGCGAACCCGTACGGCTTCGCCAGCTCGACGCCGGCGACGAAGTTCGGGATCACGTATCGGGCGCCGAAGACCTCGGCCGCGTCGAAGATCCGGCGGTGCCACTCCTCGCGCCCGACGTACCGCTGCTTGCCGGGCGAGATCAGCTCGAACAGGCGCTTGTCCCAGACTTCATAGTTCGGGTGGTAGATCGAGATGCCGTAATCCTTGTAGCGCTGCACGTCCTCGCGCGGCAGCGCCTGCGCGACGACCTTCCCGATCCACCGCCCCGGGAACCGCTCCTCGATCGCCTGCGCATACCGCCCGTAGAAGTCCGCTTCTGCGAGCCCGTCGACCGTGCTCGTGACGGAGCCGCCGGTCAGCGTGTACGCCTTCGAGACCCGGTCCGGGTCGTAGCGATCGATCAACTCCAGCGCTTCGAGCACGTCCGCGACCGGTTTCACGCCGGTGTACGGCCTGCCTTCTCGCTTGTGCTGACGCCAGTTGTGGTTGATGTCGCAGAAGCCGCACTCTTCCTTCGCGCCGAAGTACTGGCACAGGCGAAGCACCGTCAGGTAGATCAGGTACCCCCACTGGATCGTCGGCGCGGTTTCCATCACCGTCTTGCCGTTCGAGAGCGCATGGCGGTAGTACTCGGGCATGGGCGGCAGACCGATGTCGGCGACGGCGCGTCCCTCCAGCGAGAGGCGCAGAGCGCCGTCCTCGGTGCGCGCTGCGCGGTACGGCGACGTCGGGTTCACGCGCACCGAGACGATGGTGCGTCGCAGCCCGTACACACCGCCGGTCAGCGCGATCTCCTCGGGCGGGCGACGCCTCGCCGCCTCTCCGAGCGCTGCGAGCGGCTTCTGGTCGAAGGAGAAGATGAAGTACGACTTCGGCTTGACGTCGCCGTCCAGGTTGTCGGTCAGCGCCGACTCCTCGAACGCGATCCCGGTGCGGAGGAGGTCCTCCTTCAGCACTGCCTCGCGTGGGATGTGCGCGAACTGGGCCATCAGCCCTTCGACGAGGTCGGTGCGGCTCACGACCGCAATCTATCCCCAGTCGCCGGGCTCGCCGTCCCGGTAGTCGAGCGGCTCGACGCGGGCGATCACGCCGATGCCGCGCCAGTAGACCTTGTTCGAGCGCGGGTAGAAGCAGATGTCGTTGGGCGGATTGGTGCCGTAGGCGAGCAGCGTCATTCCCGCGTCCCCGCCTCGGACCGCATGCGCCACGCCGCTCGAAGGCGGGCGGGCGACGACGTGACCGGCCCGGAGGGCGATCTCCTCCCGTTGGAGCCCGTCGTCGGCGGCCGCGGGCGACGGCCAGAGCTCGAGCGTTCCCGCGCCGTCGAGCACGATGAACACCTCCTCGTCCGCGGAGTGGCAATGCGGCGGCCCGCTCAGCCTTCCCGGTAAGAGCTGCAGCCAGTTGAGGCCGGTCTGCGCGGCCCCGGCGTCGGCTCCCAACTGGCGGTACCGCTCCTCCCGCTCGACGGAGACGATGTTCGGGGGCCGTGGCGCCGGGTCGCCGAAGGCGAGAGGCTCGGACTGCGCTTCGATGTCCCACGGGTCGTCGGTGCGGCCCTCGACCCACGGCCAGCCGAGGCGGACGGCGCCCGACCGGGGCAGCCAGCCGAACTCGGTCGGATGGTTCGTCCCGAAGACGAGGTATTCGAGGCCGCCCGGGCCGGCCTGGAACGTGTGCTCGAAATGGTCGGCGCGCTGGACGATGCACGTGCCGGCAGCGATCTCGTGCGACGTCTCGTCCTGCCATGCGAGCCCGGAGCCGGCGAGCACGAAGTAGATCTCCTCGGACGCACCGTGCGAGTGTGGCGGCGTCGGGAGCATTCCGGGCGCGACCCGGACGCGGTTGACGCCTACACCGACGGCGCCTGCCGTCGCAGCGAGCCTCTGCCAGGAGGCGTCGATCTCCCCTCTGGCGGCGCGATGGAACTCGACGTCGTCCCAGTGGACGATCCCCATGGCCGGACTATCGCAGGGGTGAGCCGGTGTCAGAGGTAACGTCGGTGAGGGTCATGGGCCGCCGCTTTGCTCTCGTCGCGATCGTCTGCGCGGCGGCCGCATCGCCCGGGCGAGCCGCAGCGCCCGTCACGCTGATGCCGGGCGTGACCTTCCAGCAGGGCGTCCAGTTCACGCTCCACGGCCCGGTCGCGATCGACGTGATCACGACTCTGCCGCCGAGCGACCGAAGCGGGCTCTACGCGCTTGCTCCAGTCACGGCGCTCGGCCCGCTCACCGGCGGTCACGAGCGGTTGACGCAGATCGAGGCCGCGCTCTCGGGTCAGGCAACCGTCGTCGGGATCAACGGCGACTACCCGGCCGGCAAGGCGGGGCTTCCAGCCGGGATCCTGATGCAGGGTGGTGCGCTCGAGCACACACCCGTGCCGGTCCGTTCGTCGATCGGGATCGACCAGGCGGGAGTCCTGCACGTCGACCGCGTTTCGTTCGTCGGCACGTGGAAGGGGACGGGCCAGCGACGGCCGGTGGTCGGCGTCAATCAGGTGCCCGGCCGAAACCAGGTCGTCCTGCTCACGCCGGCCTACGGCGCCACTGCCCCTCTCGTGCCGGGCTCGGCCGAGGTCGTCCTACAGCCGTTCCCTGCCGCCGCCCCCGCGGTCGACCTTGAGGCCCCGGTTGCCGCGGTCGGTTCGGGCGGCGGCGAGGCGATTCCCGCCGGCGGCGCGATCCTGCAGGCGACGGGAACTGCGGCAGCCGCCCTGCAGGCCGAGGCCCCCGTCGGGACCCCGCTGACCGTCCGGCTGATCCTGTCGCCGGCCTGGGCAGGGATGGTCTCCGCGCTCGGGGGCGGCCCCGTGCTCGTTCGGACCGGCAAGGCGATCTTCAGGTCGGGTGAGGATTTCACGAGCGACCAGATCTCGGACCGCGATGCCCGCGCGGCAGTGGGCCAGCTCGCCGACGGACGGGTGATCCTCGTCACGGTCGACGGGGGACAGCCGGGCTACAGCGTCGGCATGACGAGCTTCGAACTTGCGCAGACCATGGTGCGGCTCGGCGCGGTGACCGCCTGCGCGGTCGAGTCCGGCGCCGCGGTGACCGCTGCGTTCGACGGACGGTTGCTCAACCGGCCGAGCAACGCCGGCGGAGAGCGCCCGATCGGCGAGGCGCTGCTCGTCGAGTATGCCGGCGTCTACGCGCCGCCGGCGCCCGTGCCGCTCGTGAACGGGGACCGGGAGCAGATGCGGAGCCACTCGAGTACAAGCTGGTCCGCCCTTCGACGGTGACCGCCGAGCTGATCGGTCCGGACGGCGTCGCGCACGTGGTCGAGTCCGGCGTTGCACACCCACCCGGGACGTACTCCAATTCTGTTGCCGACTTCGACGCCGAAGGCGACTGGCACTGGAACGTCACTGCGACCGACGACCTCCACCATGTCTCGACGATCGACCGCACGTTCCGGGTCGACTCGACCCTGCGCGGTCTTGGTGCCCCGGCGCTCGCGCGCGGGAAAGCGAGCATCCGATTCGTGCTCGGGCGTGCGGCGACCGTCGTGTTGCGCATCGAGACCACCGGTGGCGTCACGGTGCGCGCGCTTCCGGCGATGCAGCTCCAGCCGGGAACGCAGCGGCTGACCTGGGACGGCAAGCTCGCCGGCGGGGCGCACGCTCCGGCCGGAACGTACGTCGCGGACGTTTTCGCGAGGAGCGAGATCGGCACCTCCGATCTCCGTGCGACATTCATCTTTAGGGTCACCTCGTGACCTCGCTGCTCGCCCAGTACGGCGTCCCGGCCATCTTCGTCCTGATGGCGATCGACGCGGTGTTCCCTGCGGCCAGCGAGCTCGTGATGGTGTACGGCGGCGCCCTGGCATCCGGTGCACTCGTCCATCAGGTTCACGTGTTCGGCGCGGATGTGAGCGGTTTCGGTGCGTTCCTGGTCGTAGTCGCCGCAGGGGTGCTCGGCTACCAGGTGGGCGCCGCCTTTGGCTGGTGGGTCGGCAGGCGAGGCGGCCGGCCGTTCCTCGAGCGCCGCGGTCGCTGGTTCCACCTTTCCCCCGAGCGGATCGAACGTGCCGAGCACTGGTTCGACCATTACGGGACGTGGGCGGTCCTGGTCGGGCGCATGACACCGCTCGTACGCTCGTTCGTGTCGATCCCGGCAGGGGTGTTCGAGAGCCCGTTCCGTCGCTACAACGTGCTGACGTTCGCCGGCAACGCCGTCTGGTGCATCGTCTTCGCCTCGATCGGCTGGGCGCTCGGTGCGAGCTGGGACACGTTCCACCAGGACTTCCGCTTCGTCGACTACCTGGTCGTCCTGGCCGCGATCGGCCTCGTCGCGCTGTTCGTCGTGCGGCTTCGCCGCCGCGGCCGGGATACCATGAGCCGGTCGTGAGGATCCCGCACGTCGACGTCCGAGCGCAGTATGCGCCGCTCCGTGCCGAGCTCGAGGCGGCGTTCGCCGCCACCCTCGACACCGGCAGGTTCATCTTCGGGCCCGAGGTCGAAGCGTTCGAGCAGGAGGCAGCTGCGCGGCTCGGCGTCGCCGAGTGCGTCAGCTGCGCGAACGGCACCGATGCGATCGTGCTCGCCCTCGATGCGCTCGGAATCGGGCCCGGCGACGAGGTGATCTGCCCCTCGTTCACGTTCTTCGCCACCGCCGAGGCGATCGCCCGGCGCGGTGCGACGCCGGTCTTCGCCGAGATCGACCCGGCGACGCTCAACGTCGATCCGGCCGATGTAGCACGCCGCGTGACCGCGCGAACGAAGGCGATCATGCCGGTCCACCTCTTCGGACGACCGGCGCCGCTCACGGAACTGCAGGCGATCGGCCCGACGGTGATCGAGGACGCAGCGCAGGCGTTCGGCGCTCCCGGCATCGGCTCGAGCGTGGTTTCGACGTTCAGCTTCTTCCCGTCGAAGAACCTGTTCGCGCTCGGCGACGGCGGCATGATCGGCGTGAACGATCCCGAGCTGGCGACGCGCTTGCGCATGCTTCGCTTTCACGGCTCGGCCGCGAAGAAGGAGTTCCTCTACGTCGGGTACAACTCGCGGCTCGACGCGATGCAGGCGTCGTTCCTGCGAATCTTCCTGCGCCACATCGACGCGTGGAATCAGTCGCGTCGTGATGCAGCGGCGCGCTATCGCGAGCTGCTTGCCGGAATCGTCGAGGTGCCCACCGACGAAGCCGGTCACGTGTACCACCAGTTCTGCGTGCGCTCGCCCGATCGCGACCAGCTCGTGTCGGCCCTCGGGGCCGCGGAGATCGGCTGCGCGTTCTTCTATGCGCCCCCACTTCATCTCCAGCCGGCACTCGCTTATCTCGGCTACGGCGAAGGGGACCTTCCGGAGACCGAGAAGGCGGCGCGCGAGAATCTCTGCCTTCCGCTCTGGGCAGGTATCAGCGAGGAGCAGCAGAAGGAGGTCGCCTCGGTGCTCGAGCGCGCCTCCGACCTTGTCGCGACGTGAGGATCTTCCCGATCAACCGGCACCGGATCTGGCAGGTCGTCTGCGACGGCATCCTGATCGCTGCCGCATGGCGCCTCACCTTCTACCTGCGGTTCGACAAGGCAACGCCGATCTACTACCGCCACCTGCTCGACCTCGACGTGATCACGCTCGTGGTCGGGATCAACCTCGCGACGTTCGTCGTCTTCGGGTTCTACAACCGCTGGTGGCGCTACGTCTCGACGCGGGACATGTGGGGGCTCGTCCGCGGCGTCACGGTGGGCTCGGCGTTGACGTACCTCGTGCTGTACGCGTTTCCGCCCGAGCATGCCTCCCGGCTCCCGCGTGGCGTCGCCGCCCTCGACTACCTGCTCCTGCTCGCGTTCGTCGCCGGGTCGAGGCTGCTCGCCCGTTCGCTGATCGAGCGGCCGAAGTCGGGCGTCGTCGTCCGCGGCAAGGAGGTCCTGATCGTCGGCGCGGGCGACGCCGGTCAGCTCTTGATCCGGGAGATGCAGCGGAACCGCAACCTGCACTACACGCCGATCGGCCTCGTCGACGACGATCCGCGTAAGAAGAACCTTCGTGTGCACGGCGTGCGTGTGCTCGGGACGACCGACGACCTGCAGCACGTCCTGCGCGACAACAAGCCCGACGAGGTGCTGATCGCGATCCCGTCCGCCCCCGGGGGCGTCCGGCAACGCGTCGTCGAGACGTGCCGCGCCGAGCGGGTGCCGGTCAAGACGTTGCCGGGGCTCCACGAGCTGATCGCAGGCGACCTCAACCTTGCGGGGCAGATTCGCCCGGTGCAGGTCGAGGACGTGCTCGGACGGCAGCCGGTCGACGTCGACCTCGGTGCGGTTGCGGCCTACGTGAAGGGCAAGACGGTTCTCGTCACAGGGGCAGGCGGATCGATCGGCAGCGAGCTCTGCCGGCAGCTCGCGCGACTCGGCGCTGCGCGGCTCGTGCTCGTCGACAAGGGGGAGGAGCCGCTCTTCGAGATCGAGCGCGAGCTGGTCGGAGAGAGGGACTTCGCCGCCGCGATTCCGGTGCTCGCGGACTGCGGCGACCAGCCCAAGATGCAGCAGGCGTTCGACGACTACCACCCGCAGGTCGTGTTCCACGCCGCTGCGTACAAACACGTCGGGATGCTCGAGGCGAACCCGCTCCAGGCAGTCGCGAACAACGTGTTCGCGACGCGCCGCCTCGTCGAGGTGGCAGTCGACGCGGGAATCGAACGCTTCGTGCTCGTCTCGACCGACAAGGCGGCGAACCCCAAGAGCGTGATGGGGCAATCGAAGGCGCTCTGCGAATGGATCGTCGAGTCGTTTGCGCGGCAGCCGGAAGTCGCCACGCGCTTCGTGGCGGTCCGCTTCGGCAACGTCCTCGGCTCCTCTGGCTCGGTGATCCCGATCTTCCGGCGTCAGATCGAGCGCGGCGGCCCGGTGACGGTGCGCCACCCGGAGATGACCCGCTTCTTCATGACGATCCCCGAGGCGTCCTCCCTCGTCATCCAGTCGGGCGCGATGGGTGGCCGCGGCCAGGTCTACGTGCTCGACATGGGCGAGCCGGTGCGGATCCTCGATCTCGCACAGCAGATGATCAGGCTGTCGGGCAAGGACGAGTCACAGATCCCGATCACGTTCACCGGCGTACTGCCGGGCGAGAAGCTGCACGAGGTGCTGTGGAGTGATGACGAAGCGGTGGGACCGACCTCACATCCGAAGATCATGCGCGCGGCTCATGTTCCGATCGACCGCGACTGGCTGGAAGGCGAGCTGGTCGAGCTCGAACGGCTCGTCGACGAGGGCGACACCGCCGGTTTGGTCGCCAGGCTGCGGACGATCGTCCACGAGCCGGTACGCACGGGCGGCGAAGCCGTCCTCGAAGACACGATGCACTGACGTCACACTCGTCCGCCGCCGCTCTGGCTACGGTGCCTCGGTGGACGTTCTCGAGGGCCTGAACCCCGAGCAGCGCCGCGCAGCAGAGGCGGTGCGCGGCCCCGTCTGCATTCTGGCGGGGGCCGGCTCGGGGAAGACGACGACGATCACGCGGCGACTCGCCTATCAGGTCGCCTCGGGAGCGTTCCCGGCGTCGAGCCTGATGGCAGTGACGTTCACCGACAAGGCGGCCGGTGAGCTGCGCGCCCGCCTCCAGGCGCTCGGTGCCGGCAGCGTCCGCGCCGGCACGTTCCACGCCGCCGCCCTCAGGCAGCTGCGCCATTTTGCACCCGACCGCGTCGGCAACCTCCTGCCGTCGAAGGCGCTGCTGCTCCGGCAGATCGGCAATTCGCTTCCGGGCGCCTATCGCTTCAGGCCCGCCGCCGACCTCGCGGCCGAGATCGAGTGGGCGAAGAACCTCCGGCTCGCGCCCGAGCGCTACCTGGGCGGTCTCGACGGGCACGCGCCTCCGATCCCGGCCGAGCTGATGCTGCGGGTGTACCGCGAGTACGAGCGTCGTAAGGCGGGCGAGCAGCTGACCGACTTCGAGGATCTGCTCGAGAACGCGATCCGGCTCTTCGAGACCGATACCGACACGGTCGCCACGTTCCGGCGGCAGTACCGCGCGTTCACCGTCGACGAGTATCAGGACGTCAACCTGTTGCAGCAGACGCTGCTCGAGTGCTGGCTCGGTGATCGCGACGAGATCTGTGTCGTGGGCGACGACTACCAGTCGATCTACGCGTTCACCGGCGCCGGGCCCGAGTACCTGCTCGAGCTGCCACGCCGGTATCCGGCTGCCCTCGTCGTGCGGCTGGAGGAGAACTACCGCTCGACGCCGCAGGTGCTCGCGCTGGCGAACCGGCTCGTCCCGGAGCTCGGTGGTGCCGAGAAGGTCCTCCGCGCGACGTGCACGGACGGCCCCGATCCGATCCTGCGCCCGTTCCCCTCGCCGGTCGACGAGGGCGCCGCCATCGTGGAGGCGTTGCGCGGCCTCGACTGCCCGCTCGAGGATGTCGCGATCCTCTGCCGCACGAATGCGCGCCTGACGGACTTCGAGGAACTGCTGCACGAGGCCGGTCTCCCGTTCCAGGGTGCTTCGCTTCTCGCGCGGGACGCCGCCCGCCGCCTCCTCCGCCGGCTCGACCGGGCCGGCGGCGTTTCCGGCCCTGCAGGCGGTGCGCGCAGCGGCGCTGGACGCCGGGTGGCTCGAGGAGCTTCCGGACGCCCTCGGAGAGCGCGAGCTCGTCCGCCAAACGGATCTGACGCGTCTCGTCGCCTTCGCCGGGGCATTCGACGGCGACGCGGCCGCATTCGTCGACGAGCTGCACCGACGGTTCGATCCCGGTGGCGACGGGGCGCGCGGCGTTCACCTGCTCACGCTCCACCGCGCGAAGGGCCTCGAGTTCGAGGCGGTCTTCCTGCCGCGGGTCGAGGCCAAGGAACTGCCTTCACGGTTGGCGAAGACGGCGGAGCAGCTCGCGGAGGAGCGGCGCCTGCTGTATGTCGGCCTGACGCGCGCGAAGCGGATCCTCTGGGTGACGTGGTCGGGAAAGCCGAGCCCGTTCCTGCGCGAGCTCGGTGCAACGTCGCGCCGTGAGTCGGTCAAGTCCGACTGGACGCCGGTCGGAGAGCGCCTCCGCGCGTGGCGGTTGAACCGCGCGCGGAGCGACGGCGTCCCCCCGTACGTCGTGTTCCACGACAGCGTGCTGCACGAGATCGCGGACGCGCAGCCGGCGACGCTCGGAGAGCTGGCCCAGATCTCCGGCATCGGACCGGCCAAGCTCGAGCGTTACGGCGACGCCGTGCTCGCTGCGCTCGAGACCGAATGAGCTCGATCGATGAGCTCGACCACGTCCTGCTCGCCGCGGTCGATCTCACCGAGGCTGCGCGCGAGCTCGAGCGGCGTCATGGGCTCCTGGCGGTCGAGGGTGGCCGCCATCCGGGTTGGGGCACCGAGAACCGGATCGTCCCGCTCGGCGACGCCTATCTCGAGCTGATCGCGATCTCGGACGAGGCAGAAGCGGCCTGCACCGTGTTCGGGAGGTGGCTGGCCGATCGTCGCTCCGAGCCGTACGCGCCGCTCGGCTGGGCCGTTCGCACCTCGAGCATCGACGATCGGGCCGGAGCTCTCGGCCTGGCCGTCGAACTGGGATCACGAGCACGCCCGGACGGCAGTGTCTCGAGCTGGAGGCTCGCAGGTGTCGCCGAGGCAGCGGCCGCTCCATTCCTGCCGTTCTTCATCGAGTGGGCCGCCGGGACGGTGCTTCCCGGACGCGCCCCCGTGCAGCACCCCGCCGGGGAAGTTGGCGTGGAGCGGCTCGTGCTGCACGGTGACGACGGTCGGCTCACGGACTGGCTCGGCGGATTGAGCCTTCCGATCGTCCTGCGTGCGGGTGCGCCTGCTCTCGCGGCGATCGTCCTTCGCGGCGACTCAGGCGAGATCGTCTTGAGCGCCGAGCGCTGAGAGCAGCAGGTCGAGCATCAGCTGCGGGTCGCGACGAACGCGTGATTCCGTCCGATGCTCCCGCTTGTTCAGCTCGAGCGCGCGCGGATCTGTGAGCGGCCGCAGCCGGCCGGCGCGGATCAGCTCCTCGTCGACGCCCCCGAGCCGTCCGCCGTACGTCGTGTAGACCGGCACGCCGAGGGCTGCCGCCTCGCGATTCATCGTGCCTCCGGCGGAAACGACGAGATCGGCGAGCGCGATCAGGCTCTGGGCGTCGACGGCCTCCTCCGGAACGAGGACCGACGGCAGATCGAGGTTCCGCACGAAGTCTCGCTGCTCCTCGGTTCGAGGAATCACGAACGCGTGCACGTCGTCGCGGCGACCGAGATGCTCCAGGGTCTGTGGGAACAGCGGATTCGAGTGTCGGTGGTACAGCGAGACGTCGGGCGGCGGGCGAAGCACGACGAGAACGCGCTGCCGCTCGATTCCCCCGTCGACCAGCACCGAGGGATCGGGCTCGAAGTCGGAGAGGTAGTACTCCTCTTTCAGGCCGGGATACTGCTGGAGCTTCGGCGGCGTTGCGTGGTAGCGGGCAAGCCGCTCGGGCGGGATCGCGTCGGGGACGACGACGCGTGTTGCCGCACGACAGCCGAGTTGGTGCTGGAGCCACGCCCACTCGTAGTCGAATGTCGTCGCGCTCGGGATGCCGAGGCGGTGAGCCGTCATCGTCAGCTCGTGCGAGCCGTGTGCGAGCGCGAGGTCGAATCCGCGCGGCCTCGCCCACGCTCGCAGCGCCTTCAAGCGCGTGCGCATCTGGCGCGCCTTCCCCAGCGACGACCGGCCGCCGTGGTGGCCGATCACGGTCGCCGTCATCCCGTGCGCCGCGATCAGCTGCAGCGTCTGGGCGTAGTCGCGGGCCGTGATCTCGACCTCATGGCCCTGCTGCTCGAGCAGATTGACGAGCGGTCGAAAGACGAGTGGATGTGCGCTGGCCGTGAAGTCGATCCAGATCTTCACGCGACGACCTGCTCGAGCGGTACGTCGCGACGGACGCCTTCGACGTGCCGCTCGTGCCACAGCGTGAAGGCCAGGAGTCCCCACAGCTGCCGGGAGAGATCGTCGCGTCCGGCGGCATGGTCGTCGAGCAGTCGGCTGACGACCGCGGGCTGCAGGAAACCCTGCCTGCGCACGTTCTCCGGGCTGAGGGTCTCGCGCGCGAACGGGAGCAGGTCGCCGCGCAGCCACGCTGCGGCGGGGATCGAGAAGCCACGCTTCCGGCCGTGCACGACCTCGTCGGGCAGCAGTTGCGCGACGGCCTTGCGCAGCAGACGCTTCTTCTGCAGGCCGCGCACCTTGTGTCGAGCAGGGAGCGAGAACGCGAAGTTGGCGACGACCGGGTCCATGAACGGGACGCGTGCCTCGAGCGACCATGCCATTGACGCGCGGTCGGTCTTCACGAGCAGATCGTCGACGAGATAGACGCCGAAGTCGACGTCCTGCAGGCGGGCGAGAAGGTCGTGCCCTTCGGTCTCGGCGAAGCGGGCGCGTAGCGTGTCGACCGGGTCGAATGCGCTGTGACTGCCGGTCAGTTCGGCGCGCGCGTCGGGAGCGAAGATCTCCTTCCACCCGTGATGGCGTTCCAGTGGGGGGAGATGCGCCGACCGCGCGAAGCGCTTTGCCTTGTAGTCGAAGCTCGCTTTTCGCGTCGAGGACGGCAGCAGCTCGATCGCCGGCCGGGCAAGCGACGCCGCCGGTCCGATGCGTTCGGCGAGCTGGTCCGCGACGTAGGTGTAGTAACCGCCGAAGAGCTCGTCGCCGCCCTCGCCGGAGAGCGCAACCTTGACGTCCTCGGCGGCGAGCTTCGAAACGAGATACGTCGGAAGGGCGGACGAGTCGGCGAACGGCTCGTCGAATGCGTCCGCGAGCGCCGGCAGAAGCAACGCGGCGTCCGGGCGGAGCACGAGCTCGCGATGTTGTGTGGCGTATCGGCGCGACACGGCCCGCGCGCCGTCGAGCTCGTCGAAGGACGATTCTTCGAAGCCGATCGAGAAGGTTCGGACCGCCTCGGACGACTCTTCGGCCGCGAGTGCTGCCAGGGCACCCGAGTCGACGCCACCCGAGAGCAGCACTCCCACGGGAACGTCGGCAATCAGATGGGCGCGCACCGAATCGCGCAGGCGCGCCCGGCACTCCTCGACGAGGTCTGCCTCGTCTGCGCCGGTTCGCGGCTCGAGCGGGCCCGGGCGGGCGTAACGCGCGAGCGTCGTGCGGCCGTCGGCGCAGGTGAGCGCGTAGCCGGCGGGAAGCTTTCGGATCTCACGGTAGATCGACAGCGGCGCCGGGATCACGTTGAACGTGAGGAATGCCTCCAAGGCGTCGAGGTCGATCTCGCCGCGCGGCAGCGCATCGAGCTCCGAGGCGAATGCAAGCTCGCCCGACGCCTCCCGGTAATAGAGCGGCTTGATCCCGAACGGATCGCGGGCGAGCACGACCGTGCGCGAGCGCGCGTCGTGGACGGCGACGGCGAACATCCCGCGGAGCCGTTCCCATAGTCGCGCTCCCCACTGCTCGTAACCGTGCACGAGCACCTCGGTGTCGCACCGCGTCGTGAAACGGTGGCCGGTGCGCTCGAGCTCGGCGCGCAGCTCGAGGTGGTTGTAGATCTCGCCGTTCTGCACGACGACTACCGTGCCATCCTCGTTGGCGATCGGCTGATCGCCGCCGGTCACGTCGATGATCGCCAGCCGCCGCGCGGCAAGCCCGACGTTGCCGTCGATGTGCATTCCTTCCGAGTCCGGGCCGCGATGCAGGAGGGTCGTCGACATGCGCGCCAGGCGCTCAGGGTCGACGGTGCCGCGGTCGGCGACGATCCCGCTGATGCCGCACATCGTTTAGTGACGGCTCCAGATCGCGCCGACCGACTGCCGGACGACGCGCGCCCCGGTGAGCACGACAGTGCGCAGATAGAGGCGAACCGAGCGGTCCGCGATCCACTCGAGGTCGTGGGCGAGTTTCTCCGCCATCGATGTCTCGTATCCACGACGAACCTGTGCGAATCCGGTGAGGCCGGGGCGAACGACGAGGCGCTGCCAGTACGCCGGCAGCTCGTCCGCGAGCTCGGCGAAGAAGCGCGGCCGGATCGGTCGCGGTCCGACGAATGACATCTCGCCGCGGACCACGTTCCAGAGCTGCGGGATCTCGTCGAGCTGCGACGCCTTCAGGAAGCGGCCGAAGCCGGTGAGCTCGTCCTCCGTTCGTCGTACGAGCTCCTCCCCCAGGTACTGGCCGATGCGCTCCTCCGCGCCCGTTCGCAGCGTTCTGAACTTCAGCATGTCGAAGAAGTGGCCGCTCCGCCCGACCCGCTGCCCGCGGTACAGGACCGGCCGGCCGGCAGTCGCCAGCGCGACGACTGTGATCGTCAGCGCGAGCGGCAGGAGGATGAGCCCGAACACGACGGCGAAGAGCAGGTCGAGCGAGCGCAGCTCGACGTCGATTCGGCGGTGGGGCGAGTCCGCCGCGAGCCGCGAGTAGCCACGCATGAGCGTGTCCTCGAGCCGAGGCGGCGCCGCCGTCACACGTTCGATGGTAGACCCTGGGCGGTGACGGTCACCGGGATCGACCACGTGCAGGTCGCTGCGCCGCCCGGCTGCGAGGGGGACGCGCGCGCCTTCTACGGCGGGCTCCTTCAGTTCGAGGAGGTCGACAAGCCGGTCGAGCTCGCTGGGCGGGGCGGCTGCTGGTTCCGGGTGGGTGGGCAGGCGTTGCACGTTGGTGTCGAGGATTCGTTCGAGCCGGCGCGCAAAGCTCATCCCGGGTTCGTCGTGGACGATCTCGAGGAGCTGCGGGCGCGCCTTGCGGGTGCCGGCATCGAGGTTCGGGACGACGGATCACTCCCCGGCGTGCGGCGGTTCTACGCCGACGATCCCTTCGGCAACCGCCTCGAATTCCGGCAAGCGTGAGCGGGCCGGCTCGTATGCCTGGCACCTCCCGTGCCGGAGCCCGACCGCGGTCATTCTCGCTCTAACAGAGCGATTGCGCCAGTTCTGTGGACAAATCGGCGCACTCTTGTTGCGCTTCAGAGCCGGTGCCTGGCACCAAGTTCTTTGGCGAGGCGCGCGAGGGCGGCGCGCGTCCGCGTCTTGACCGTTCCGAGCGGAAGGTCCAGCTGGTTGGCGATCTCGGATTGCGACAGCCCGGACCAGTAGGCGAGGCGGATCAGACTGCGATAGTGCTCGGGAAGGTCTTCGAGTGCTCGGTGGACGCGCCAGCTCAGCCATTCCGATTCGGCGTGCTCCGGCGGCCCCGGCTCCTCGGAGGGGAGATCGGGCACCTCTACGGCAGTCTCGGATCGGACGCGCGTCTGGTTGACGATCGCGTTGCGCGCGATGGCGTAGATCCAGGGCGCACCGGGGCCCCGCTCTGGCCGGTAGGTGGCGGCGGCGCGCCAGATCGCGGCGAATGCCTCCTGGGTCGCGTCTTCGGCACGGCCGCGATCGCGAAGCCGGCGGACGGCCAGGCTGAGCATCGGTCTTGCGAAACGCCGGTAGAGCTCGTCGAACGCGGCGCGGTCACGCTCCGCGACCCGCCGGATCAGTTCGCCGTCGCCGGACGACTCGACCGATGTCTGCCGCGGGCGTCCCTTGGCCCGCCGCCCGCCGAGGCTCAGGCTTCCGATCGCCTCCAGTGAGCTCATGCGACCGATCCACCCCGGCGGATGAGGCTGAACATCGTTCCTTTCGGTGTCGTTGACCTCTCGGCTCGAGCGTATGAGCCGACCGGGTCGGTCCCGCGGATGATTTCGCCGTCGTCCGGGGTGACGAGGTGCGAAAAGAGGAAGAGCGACCCGGGTCTGGTCGGCCAGATTGCCGGGCTCGCGCGCGCAGTACGATAAGCATCCGTTATGGACACGCGTCAGCTCAAGGCGTTCTGCATCGTCGTCGAGCAGCGTTCGTTCTCGCAGGCTGCCGAACGGCTCGGCGTCACCCAGCCGGCCGTCTCCCTGCAGGTCCGCGCGCTCGAGAAGCGGCTCGGACTGCAGCTGCTCGATCGCTCGGGTCGCCGCGTCGAGCCGACCGAGGCCGGCGCGCGGCTGTACCGCGGCGCCCAGCGGCTGCTCTCGCTGGAAGAGGATCTCGTCAACGACCTCGCCGACGACGCGGTGGGCGAGTTGCAGGGAACCTTCGAGATCGGCGCGTCGACCGGCCCCGGCGGCGTCGTCCTCTCCGGCCTTCTTTGTGACTTCGCGGCGACGCACGCCGATCTCCACGTGGCGCTCAGCGTCTTCGACACCCAGACCGTCGTCGAGCGGGTCGCCGACCGGACGCTCGAGCTGGGCGTCGTCGGTGCGGCGCCGCGGCATCGCGGCGTCGACTACGAGCCCTTTTTCCGCGACACGGTCACGCTCGCGTGTCCCGTCGGCCATCCGTTCGCCGGACGGACGATCACCGTCGACGAGCTCCGAGGCGAGACGTTGATCGTGATGCAGGACGGGGCAGGCGTCCGGCAGCTGATCGAAGACGAGCTCCGCCAACGCGCCGGTGTCCGCCTTCGCGACCTCGGCGTCCGGCTCGAGCTCGGGTTGCAGGAGTCCGTGACGAGTGCGGTGCGCGGCGGGCACGGCGTCACGTTCATCTCCAGGCTGTCGATCGAAAACGACCTCGCGGCGGGAACGTTGAGCGAAGCCACGGTTGAGGGTCTCGAGCTCGAGCGCGAGGTGCTGCTCGTACGCGCGGCAGGTCGTTCCGAGACTCGTGCCGCACGCGAGTTCCTCGACTTCGCGCGCAGCCGGCTGCCGTGATCGTCAGGTTCGGCATCACGTCGCTCCCTGCGGTGCTCGCGGAAGCCGGCATCGAGCGGCCGTTCGTGATCGCGAGCCACCGGTGGCGCGCGCTCGAGATCCCGGGGCACGCGGCCTGGTGGAGCGAGGTCCCGTCGCATCGGGTTGTCGTGTCTCCGACCTCGGACGGCATCCTCGGCATCGGGGGCGGCTCGGCGATCGACACGGCCAAAGGTGCTTCTGCGGCGTCCGGCCTTCCACTCGTCAGCGTGCCGACGACGTACTCGGGCGCCGAGTGGACGACCTCGTTCGGCGTCCGCTCGCCCGATCGGCGCATGCAAGGCGGCGGTGCCGGCGCGCGACCGGTCGGGATCGTCTACGACGTGGATATGACGCTCGGGCTGCCGCCGAGCGTGAGCGCCGGAACGGCGATGAACGCGCTCGCGCACGCGGCGGAGGCGCTCTACGTGGAGGGCCGGACCGACGAGGGCGACGCCGAGGCGTTGGCAGGCGCACCGCTCATCGCAGGGGCTCTCCCCCTCGTGCTCGCCGACGGCTCGGATCGAGCTGCTCGTACAGACCTCTTGACCGGTGCGATGCACGCGGGGCATGCGCTCGGAATCGCTGGGCTTGGGCTCGCCCATGCGATGGCGCAGGCCGTCGGCGGCCGGTACGGCCTTCCGCACGGTGCGATGAACGCGATCTGCCTGCCGCCGGCGCTCGAGTTCAATCGGGAGGCCGTTCCCGCAACGGTCGCGCGTTTCGGTGATGCGATCGGTGGTGACGCGGTCGAGCGCACGCGTGCCCTCGCCCGCCTCGGCGGCTTCGAGCGCCTGCGCGACTTCGGTGTGCCGGAAGCGGATCTGGCCGAGCTCGGCGAGACGGCGGCGGGCCGTCGCGGCAACGCGGCCAATCCGCGAATCGCAACGCCGGCCGAGGTTCGCGCGCTGTTCGAATCCATCTGGTGACGGACGCGTAATCGTCCTCGCGAACGACCGGGCCGCGACTAGAAGTAGTGGCAGCTCTACCGCGTGAACGCCGGGCACCCGGCTGGTGGCAGGCAGATGGGCCGGCCACCGTGGAGCGGTTGAGTCTTCGACGGAGGAGAGGGTGATGGAACGGACAAATCTGGCGGCGCGCGCCGGTCGTTGGAGCGCGGCGCACTGGAAGACGGCTCTCGGAGCCTGGCTCGTGTTCTGCGTCCTGGCGGTCGTGGTCGGGGGAGCCGTCGGCAAGAAGGCTCTGAAGCAGTCGGACACGGCGTCAGGCGACACACGTGTTGCCCAGAAGATCCTCGACAGCGCCGGCTTCCCCGGTCACGCCGGCGAGAGCGTGCTCGTCCAGTCGAAGACGCAGACCGTTACCGACCGAGAATTCCGCGCGACCGTGAACGACGTCGTGCGCGCGGTCTCGGCACAACCTGCAGTCGCCCGTGTCCGTACGCCGCTCGATCCGGCGAACCGTGGCCAGGTTGCGAGCGGCGGGCACGCGGCGATCGTGCAATTCGAGATCCGGGGCGACGTGGACAAGGCTCAGGACAAGGTCGCGCCCGTCCTCGACGCCGTCGCCGGTGTGCAGACGGCGCATCCGGCCTTCAAGGTCGCCGAGTTCGGTGAGGCGAGTGCCGCTCATGTGCTGGCGGACACGGTCGGCAAGGACTTCCAGCGCGCCGAGTTCTCGTCCCTGCCGGTCACGCTGATCATCTTGTTGCTCGCCTTCGGCGCGCTCGTTGCGGCCGGCCTGCCGGTGCTGCTCGCCTTCTCCGGCGTGCTCGCCACGGTCGGTCTGTCGTCGATTGCGAGTCACCTCGTGGCGGCGGGGGACGCGACGCAGTCGGTGATCCTGCTCATCGGTATGGCGGTCGGCGTCGACTATTCGCTCTTCTACCTCCGCCGTGAGCGCGAGGAGCGCGCGCGCGGCCTCGGTCACCGCGAAGCACTGCTCCGCACGGCCGGTACATCGGGGTACGCCGTGTTGATCTCCGGGTTGACGGTGCTGATCGCGATGGCGGGCATGCTGCTGACGGGGAACGCCGTCTTCACGTCGATCGCCGTCGGCGCGATGCTGATGGTCGCGGTCGCGTTGATCGGGTCGCTCTCGATTCTGCCGGCGTTGCTCTCGAGGCTCGGCGACCGTGTCAACAAGGGGCGGATCCCCTACCTCGGACGGCGTGGACATCGCGAGTCCCGCTTCTGGGGCTCCATCCTCGACAGGGTCGTCAGGCGGCCATGGCTGTCGGCGCTCGTCTCGGGCGGTGCGCTGGTCGCGCTGGCGATTCCTGCACTCCAGCTGCACACCCAGTTGCCGAGCTTCACCGACCTGCCGAGGTCGATCGGGATCGTCCGCACCTATGAGGCGATCCAGAAGGCGTTCCCGGGTGCGCAGACGCCGGCTCAGGTCGTCGTCCGCGCGGACGACGTGACCGACCCGCAGGTTCAGCGTGGGATCGCGCAGCTGAAGCAGCAGGCCCTCGCCACCGGCGAGATGTCGCCGCCGATCGAGACCAAGATCAACCCGTCGAAGACGGTCGAGGTCGTCTCGATCCCGCTCCAGGGGAACGGCGACAACGGCGCGTCGGTCGCTGCGCTGCAGACGCTGCGGGGCGATGTCATCCCGGCGACGATCGGCTCGGTCCCGGGTGTCGTTGCACCCGTGACGGGTGAGACTGCCGGAACGCACGACTTCAACACTCAGATGAAGAGTCACGCGCCGATCGTGTTCGCGTTCGTGCTCGCGCTGTGCTTCGTGCTGCTGCTCGTGACGTTCCGGTCGATCGTGATCCCGATCAAGGCCGTGCTGCTCAACCTGCTTTCCGTCGGAGCCGCCTACGGCCTCCTCGTGCTCGTCTTCCAGCACACGTGGGCCGAAGGTCTGCTCGGCTTCCACTCGAACGGGGCGATCGCCTCCTGGCTGCCGCTGTTCATGTTCGTGATCCTGTTCGGCCTGTCGATGGACTACCACGTGTTCATCCTCAGCCGGATCAAGGAGCTCGTCGACGGAGGGATGTCGACGGACGAGGCGGTCGCAACCGGGATCAAGCGGACAGCCTCGACGGTGACGAGCGCCGCATTCGTGATGGTCGCGGTCTTCGCGATCTTCATGACGCTCCAGGAGATCGACATCAAGCAGATGGGCTTCGGGCTGGCGGCGGCGATCCTGATCGACGCGACCGTCGTCCGCGCGGTGCTTCTACCGTCGGTGATGAAGCTGCTCGGCGAGTGGAATTGGTATCTGCCGCGGTCGCTCGAATGGCTGCCGCGCTTCGGTGGCGAGTCGGCTCCGCGGGCCCGGCCCGTCCCGGTCGACTGACGAGACGCCCGGTGCCTGGCACTTCGGTGCCAGGCACCCGCTCGTTCCCGAGTGGGGCAGTGAACAACATAAGTAGAGCTAATCTCAGGTATCGTCTCTCGTGTGGAGACGGCCGCTCCGGTATTCGACGTGCTCGTGGTCGGCAGCGGCGCCTCCGGGCTCGCTGCCGCCGTCTCGGCCGAGCGGGCCGGCGCCCGGGTTGCGCTCGCCACCAAGGGCTCGCTGCAGGCCAACAACTCGTCGAAGGCCCAGGGCGGCATCCAGGCCGCGTTCGGTGACGACGATTCGCCCGAGCAGCACGCCGCCGACGTGCTCGCCTCCTCCCACGAGACGGCGAATCCCGAGCTGGTCGAGGTGCTCACGGGCGAGGCCCCCGGCGCGATTCGCTGGCTCGAGTCGCTCGGCGTCGAGTTCACGCGCTCGAATGGCGGCTACCGCCTTGCCCGCTGCGGCGGCGCAACTCGGAAACGCCTGCTGCAGGTCGGCGACCGGACGGGCCATGCGATCACCAAGCAGTTGCGCGAGGCCTGGGAGGCCGGCAGCGGAACGTCATTCACCAATTCGCCGCTCCATCGAGCTCGCCGAGACGGCCAGCGGCTGGCGCGCCCTCTGCGGCGACCACGTCGTCGACGCAGGCGCAGTGGTGCTCGCTGCCGGCGGTCGCTGTTTCGCGGAGGCGAAGCGACGTGGCGAGCTGTCGACGAATCATCCGAACGCGACCGGCGAGGTGACACAGCTCGCGATCGAGCTCGGTGCCGAGTCCCGCGACCTCGACGCGCTCCAGTACCACCCGAACGGGGGCGCATGGCCGGCGAACATGCAGGGCTACTCGATTCCCGAGACGACTCGCGCCTACGGCGCCGTGCTCCTGAACGCCGACGGCGAGGAGTTCACCGATTCGCTCGGCCCGCGGGACGCGGTCAGCAAGGCGATCTTCGACGAGGTCGAGGCCGGGCGCGGTGTCTCGACGCCCGACGGACGGCCGGCGGTCTATCTCGACACGACCCGGATCGCGGAGGACGACGCCGAGGTGTCGCTCCCATACATGTTGCGCCGGTATCGCGGCGCGGGCATCGACCCGTTGCGCGAGCGCATCCTCACCTACCCCGTGCTCCACTACCAGAACGGAGGTCTCGTGATCGACGCGAACGCTGCGACGACGATCGAGGGCATCTACGCCTGCGGTGAGATCGCCGGCGGCACGCACGGCCGGAACCGGATGATGGGCAACAGCCTGCTCGAGTGCGCCGTCTTCGGCCGGCGGGCGGGCAAGGCGGCCGCGGAGGAGCGGAAATGAGCGACGTAGGCTCGACGGAGTCGCCCAGGAGCGAGGCGTCGGCTCGGCCGGCGCCGGAGCGGAAATGAGCATCGACATCACCACCGACCTGCAGCACGTCGTCGAGGACGTGGCCGCGCATCTCTACGTCTGGGCGTTGAAGGACATCCCGCAAGACCTGCGCGACGCGCTCGCCGCAGCGCGCGACAAGGAGACGTCGGTTCCCGGACGGCGCGTGCTCGACGTGATTCACCGCAACATCAACATTGCCGACAGCGAGAAGAACCTCGTCTGCCAGGACACCGGCATCGCCGTCTACCACGCACGCGTCGGCGAGCACTTCCCGCTGCACCCGGCACGGATCTACGAAGCGCTCCGCACCGGCACGGCGCGCGCGACGGTGGAGCACCCGCTGCGCTCGAACGCGGTGCACACGATCACGCGTGAGAACACCGGGCCGAACATCGGCTACCGGCTTCCGATCGTCCACTGGGAGTTCATCGAGGACTGGGACGGGCTGGACGTGAAGTGCGTCCCCAAGGGATCGGGGAGCGAGAACATGAGCTTCCTCAAGATGTGCGTTCCCGCCGACGGCGTGAAGGGCATCAAGCAGTTCGTGCTCGAGTCGATCGTCGGCGCGGGCGGCAAGCCGTGTCCGCCCGGCATCGTCGGGGTCGGCATCGGCGGCTCTGCCGACTATGCGATGCATCTCGCGAAGGAGGCGATCATGCGCCCGATCGGAACGCGCAACCCCGATCCGATCGTCGCCGAGCTCGAGGACGAGCTGTTCGGGCTCCTCAACGAGACCGGGATCGGCCCGATGGGGCTCGGGGGCGACGTGACCGTCCTGCAGTGCCACATCGAGCACGCGGACACGCATATGACGCTCAACCCGGTGGCCGTCAACTACCAGTGCTGGGCGGCCCGGCGCGCGTCGGCGCACATCAGCGCCGCCGGCGAAATCGACTACGACCGGGAGGCTTAGTGCCAACCCACGAAGTGACGTTCCCGATCACCGACCCGCAGGAGATTCTGAAGCTCCGCGCGGGCGACGAGGTGACGGTGCAGGGGCACATCATCGGCATCCGCGACCGGACGCAGATCCGCATCTTCGACCAGGGAGTTGAGCCGCCGATGAACCTCCGCGGCGCGTTCCTGCTGCACACGGCGCCGAATGTCCGCAAGATCGCCGACGGCAAGTACGAGAAGATCTGCATCGGCACGACGACGAGCGCGCGCATGGTGCGCTTCACCGAGCCGCTCGGTGCGCAGTACGGCGTCCGCGCCATCTGCGGCAAAGGCGGCTTCCCGGACGACGCGATCGAGCCGATGCAGCGACTCGGCATGGTGTATTTCGCGATCGTCGGCGGTGCTGCCGCGCTCGAGACGACGCAGATCGAGGAGATCGAAGAAGTCGCGTGGGAGGAGCTGATGCCCGAGTGCCTCTGGCGCTTCCGCGTCAAGGACTTCGGGCCGCTGACCGTCGGGATCGACGCGCACGGCGGCTCCCTCTATCGCGATGTTCAGGCTCGTGCCCAAGCCAAGCTGAAGGAGCTCTATGCCCGCCTTTGACATCGGCGTCAAGCGCGACGGAGGTCTGACGCACGTGCTCGACAAGGGCCTCGGCGTCCGCGCCTGGGAAGACATCCTCGAGACGAGCGGCGACTACATCGACATCGTCAAGCTCGGCTGGGGAACGGCCTGGGTGACGAAGGGGCTCGAGCGCAAGCTCGACGTCCTGCGCGAAAAGCGGGTCGTCATCGGCGGCACGTTCTTCGAAGTGGTCTACGCACGGGACAAGTTCGACGACTACAAGCGTTGGCTCACGGAGCTCGGTCTCGATCACGTCGAGATCTCGGACGGCACAGTCGAGATCCCGCGTGAGCGCAAGCTCGAGCTGATCGCCGACTTCGCGCGTGACTTCACCGTCCTCTCGGAGGTCGGCTCGAAGGACTCGGAGGTCGTCTTCGCACCGTACGAGTGGGTCGAATGGATCAAGGAAGAGAAGGAGGCGGGCGCGTGGAAGGTGATCACCGAGTCTCGCGAAGGCGGCACGGCGGGCATCTTCAGGCCATCCGGCGAGATGCGCACCGGTCTCGTCGACGAGATCGCGCACTCGATCGACTTCCATGACCTCGTCTGGGAAGCGCCCACGAAGGCGTCACAGGCCTGGTTCGTCAAGCACTTCGGGCCCGAGGTGAACCTCGGCAACATCCCGCCCGAGGAGGTCATTCCGCTCGAGACCCTTCGCCTCGGGCTGCGCGGCGACACGCTCAAGGAGGTGCTCCTCGGTGGCGGCGACCCCGTTCCGGCTTCCTGACACAGCGGAGGTCGAGGCGATGAGCGCGGAGGACGTGCTTAGGTTCGTCGCGACCGAGTTCTCCGGCGGTGTCGCGCTCGCGTGCTCCTTCCAGAAGGAGGAGAGCGTGCTGCTCGAGATGCTCTTCGGGATCGAGCCGAACGCCCGCGTCTTCGCGATCGACACCCATTACCTGTTCCCGGAGACGTACGAGCTCTGGCGCGCGGTCGAACGGCGTTACGGGACGACGATCGAAGTGTTCGAAGGGCCGAGTCGCGACGAGCTCGCCGCCACCCACGGCGACGACCTCTGGGAGCGCAAGCCCGATCTCTATCTCGCCGTCGCGAAGGTCGAGCCGCTCGTTCGGGCGCTCGGCGGGCTTGACGCCTGGATCTCGGGCGTCCGCCGCGATCAGTCACCGACGCGCGCGAACGCGCCCAAGCTCGGGTGGGACGGCGCGCACGAGCTCTGGAAGGCGAATCCGCTCGCCGATTGGAGCGACGACGATTGCTGGGCCTACATCAACGCCCGCGACCTCCCTTACAACGTGCTGCACGACCGAGGGTACGCGTCGATCGGCGACACGCACTCGACGATTCCCGGCGCCGGTCGTGAGGGGCGCTGGGCCGGCACCGACCGCACCGAATGCGGCCTCCACGTCGGAGGCGAGGCAGCGTGAGCACGACCGTCTCGACCCGCACCCT
Organism: uncultured Thermoleophilia bacterium; assembly: GCA_963715115.1. GTDB lineage: Bacteria > Actinomycetota > Thermoleophilia > Gaiellales > Gaiellaceae > PALSA-600. The sequence goes on along the minus strand of CAVQRE010000014.1, from coordinate 75,802 downwards.
GTCGCACCTCGACGAGCTCGAGAGCGAGGCGATTCACATCATGCGCGAGGTCGCGGCCGAACGTGAGCGCCCGGTGCTGCTGTTCTCGGGCGGCAAAGACTCGATCGTGCTCCTGCGGCTCGCCGAGAAGGCGTTCCGGCCGGCGCGCTTCCCGTTCCCGGTCATGCATGTCGATACGGGCCACAACTTCCCCGAGGTGGTCGAGTTTCGCGACAGGCGTGTCTCCGAGCTCGGCGAGCGGCTGATCGTGGCGAGCGTCCAGGAATCAATCGACCGCGGGCGCGTAGTCGATGAGACCGGGCCCCGGGCGTCACGCAACCAGCTCCAGACGACCACACTGCTCGACGCGATCGAGGAGAACGGCTTCGACGCGGCGATGGGAGGCGCGCGACGCGACGAGGAGCGCGCCCGCGCGAAGGAGCGCATCTTCAGCTTCCGCGACGACTTCGGACAGTGGAATCCGCGCGCGCAACGACCCGAGCTGTGGAACCTCTACAACGCGCGGATCCGGAAGGGCGAGCACATTCGCGTCTTCCCGATCTCCAACTGGACCGAGCTCGACGTGTGGCAGTACGTCGCGCGCGAACGGCTCGAGCTCCCGTCGATCTACTTCGCGCACGAGCGAGAGGTGTTCCGCCGCGACGGAATGCTCTACTCGGCCTCGGAGTTCGTCGAGCGTTTCCCGGAGGAGGAGACGTTCAGTGCCTCGGTTCGGTTCCGGACGGTCGGTGACATGACTTGCACCGGCGGCGTCCTCTCCGATGCAGCAACGCTCGCAGACGTCGTCGACGAGATCGCCGCGACGAGAATCACCGAGCGGGGCGAGACGCGTGCCGACGATCGCGTTTCCGAGGCGGCGATGGAGGATCGGAAGCGCGTTGGCTATTTCTAAGGAGCTGATGAACGCCGAGCTGGCGCGCCTAGTCACCGCGGGCTCGGTGGACGACGGCAAGTCGACGCTGATCGGGCGCTTGCTCTACGACACGAAGCAGATCCTGGTCGACCAGCTCGAGCACATCGAGGATGCATCGCGTCGACGCGGTCACGACTACGTCGATCTTGCGCTGCTCACCGACGGCCTGCGTGCCGAGCGCGAGCAGGGCATCACGATCGACGTCGCGTACAGATCGTTCGTGACGCCGAGGCGTCGTTTCCAGCTTGCGGATGCACCGGGGCACGTGCAGTACACGCGCAACATGGTCACGGGGGCGTCGACGGCCGACGTCGCGGTGATCCTGGTGGATGCGCGCAAGGGCGTCGTCGAGCAGACGCGCCGCCATTCGTACATCGCCTCGATGCTCGCGATCCCGCACATCGTCGTCGCGGTGAACAAGATGGATCTCGTCGACTATGCGGAGGAGCGTTACGACGCGATCGTCCGCGACCTTGCCGAGCTTTCGAGCCGCCTCGACCTGCACGACGTCGCGGTGATCCCGGTGTCGGCGCTCCGTGGCGACAACGTCGTCGATCGAACGGATGCGATGGCGTGGTACGCCGGACCGACGCTGCTCGAGCACCTCGAGACGATCGAGCTCACCGCCGACCGCAACCGCGACGACCGGCGCTTCGGCGTGCAATGGGTGATTCGCCCGATGGCCGACGAGCATCACGACTTTCGCGGCTACGCCGGCCGCGTCGACTCGGGCGTGTGGCAGGCCGGCGACGAGGTCGTGGTGCTGCCGTCCGGGGCGCGCACCCGGGTCGCGTCGGTCGAGAACGCAGAAGGCCCGGTCGAGGCCGCGGTCCCGGGCCAGTCCGTCACGATCCTCCTCGAGGACGACGTCGACGTCTCACGCGGAGACCTGCTCGCCGACCCTGGCCGGCCGCCGGTGAGCGCCGGTGAGCTCGTGGCCCGCGTCTGCTGGATGAGCGAGCGGCCGCTCGACCCGCGCGCGACGCTCGCGATCAAGCACACGACGCGCACGACGCGCGCGCGGGTCTCCGAGCTGTGCTCGGTGGTCGACATCGACACGCTCGAAAACCGGTTGTCCCCGGAGCGCCTCGAGCTCAACGACCTCGGTGTCATCCGGCTGCGACTCGCCGAGCCGCTTTCAGTCGATCCCTATGCGGTCAACCGCGCGACGGGCGCGTTCATCCTCATCGACGAGACGACGAACGACACGGTAGGCGCCGGGATGGTCCTCGAGGCGATCGCTTGAAGCCGCGGGCGCACCCGTATCGCGACACGGACGTGATCGACTCGAGGGCTCCCCGGGCGAACCAGCTCGTGATTGGCACGCTGTCGGTGCTGGCGATCGCGACCGGGTGGTGGTGGCTCCTCGCCCTGCTCGCGGTGCAGCTCGCCGTCGGCCTCGCCTTCGGGCGCCGCTACTGCCTGCCTTGCGTCGCCTACTTCGAGCTCGTCCAGCCACGTTTCGGCGAAGGCCCGCTCGAGGACGCGCGGCCGCCGCGCGTCGCGAACATGGTCGGGCTCGCCGTGCTCTCGGCGGCGTCGCTCGCATACATCGTCGGCGCGCCCGTCCTCGGCGCTGCGCTCGGAGCGCTCGTCGCAGCGCTCGCGCTCCTCGCGGCCTTCACCGGCTTCTGCACGGGCTGCGAGGCGTACAAGCTCGGCTGCCGTCTCACCGGTCGCCCGTTCGTCTCCTGCCCGCTCCCGCCTGAGCCGGCATGACCTCAGGTCATCCCGCCGCCAAGCGTTGTGTCGCGTGGCCGCGCTGGACGGCGCCATGCTGCGTCCTCGGTTGCTCCGATAGCGGCGGCTATCGGAGCGCCCTGCGTCCTTGCCTGCCACCGCCCAGCGCACCCACTCAACGAACGGTGGCGGCGGGATGACCTGGCAGTTCGTGATCGCCGGGTTCGCCGTCGGCGTCCTCGTGGGGATGACCGGCATGGGCGGGGGGAGCCTGATGACGCCGATGCTGATCCTGATCTTCGGGTTCGATCCGAAGACGGCGGTCGGAACGGACATCCTCCACGGCGCGATCTTCAAGAGCTTCGGTGCATGGCGCCACCGTCGACTCGGCAACGTGAACCTTCCGCTCGCCTGTTGGATCCTCGTCGGCTCGGGGCCGTGCTCGCTCGTCGGGGTCGAGCTCGCGAGCTCCTTCTCGGACGGGGCAGAGGCGACGATGAGCAAGATCATCGGCGGCGCGCTGATCCTCGGCGGTATCGGGTTCCTCGCACGCACGTTCGTGAAGCCCCGTTCGGACGTCGGCGACGGGCCGTTCCGCCTCAGCCGCCGCGACAAGGTCGTCGCCGTGCTGATCGGTGCGAGCTGCGGCTTCGTCGTCGGTCTCACCTCCGTCGGCTCCGGCACCTTCTTCGGCCTGTTCATGCTCTTCCTGTTCCCGCTTTCGGCAACGCAGATGGTGGGGACCGACGTGACACAGGCAGCGGCCCTGCTCTGGATCGCAGGCGCCGGCTATCTGCTGCACGGCAACGTCGACCTGCACGCGATCGCGTGGCTCCTCGTCGGTTCGATCCCGGGGGTCTTCCTCGGCGCGAACCTGTCGATCAAGGTGCCCGACCGTGCTCTCCGAACGATGTTTGCGTTCGTCTTGATGCTCTCCGGGATCAAGCTCGTCGAGCTGCCGGGAGCCACGACGATCATCGAAGTCTCGATCGTGCTGCTGGCCGCCGGAGCGGTCACCTGGTCGGTTCGTCAGCTGCAGCAGCGCCGCGTGGCGGTCGAAGGCCCCGCGTAGAATCGTCCGGGCGTGGCCCGGGCCCTGTCGAGCGCACTCGTTCTCGCCCTGCTCGCGGCGACCGCCGTTGCCTTTGCGATCACCGAGGGCGCGAAGCTCGAGCGCTCGCCGATCTACGGCACGAAGGTGCCGACGCCGGTGTTCTCGCCAAACGGCCGCGCCGTGCCCGTGGCGCTGTTCTCGTTTCGCCTCCGCGCGCGAGAGCGCGTCGCGGCGTGGATCGAGAACGAGGACGGCCGGCGCGTACTGGACCCTCCTCCAGCCGCGAAGCTTCAGGGCCGGGTCAAAGGTGAGCCTCGTGTGGGATGGGCTCGACGACAGCGGCGCGCTCGAACCAGACGGTGTGTACAAGCCCGTCGTCAAGCTCGAGCGCTCGCACCGGACGATTGTCCTGCCGAACCCGATCCGCCTCGACACCGTGCCGCCGAAGATCGTGGTGCGCCATCCGCTCTACCCGGTCCTGTCGCCGGACGGCGACCATCACGGCGACATCTTCCGTGTCCACTACACGGTGAACGAGCCCGCGCACGGGATCCTCTACGTCGACGGCACGCGCGTCGCATTCACACTCCGGCAGAAGCTGGCCGGAGAGCTCGTCTGGAACGGGAGGCTGAAGAAGGACGGCGTGCTTCGGCCCGCCCGCCCGGGTCGATACGTGCTGAGCGTCGCGGCGCAGGACCGGGCAGGGAACATCTCGAAGCCGTACCCGTTCGCGATTGCGCAGATCCGCTACGTCGCGCTTGCACGGCCGCGCATCGTCGTGAAGCCGAAGCAGCGGTTCGCCGTTCGGGTCTCCACCGACGCTCCCACCGTTCACTGGCAGTTGCACGGCCGAACCGGCGTGGAGCGGCGCGGCACGCTGCGCTTCCGAGCACCTGCGAAGAAGGGTGTGTACCACCTGTACGTCTTCGTCGGCAGCCACGCCGCGCAGTCCACCGTGGTCGTCAAGTGACCGCCGGCGTCGCGCAGGGTGCGGGTGCGCTCGGTGCGGTCGGGCTCGCAGTCCTGATCGCGGCTCCGCGTCGCGATCTGCGGATCGGCGGCCTGGCGGGCTGGGGGCTCGGGTGCGTCGGTCTCGCGCTGTACCTCGCTCCCTCGGGGCACCATCGCGTGCTCGCCGCGGCCGCGGTCGTCGGGCTGATCGCGGCCGTCGTAGGCACCTGGATCGTCCTGCGTCTTCCCTGGTTGCTCGCCGTCGCGACGCTCGCCTGCGTGCCCGCACGCTTTCCCGTGCATGTCGGCTCGACGCAGGCGAATCTGCTCCTGCCCCTCTACGGCGTCGTGGCCGTCGCAGCGCTTGCGCTCGCGTGGCAACTCTACGGGGAGGACGTTCGAGATCGGGAGCTCGGACCGCTCTCGTGGCCGTTGGCGCTTCTCGTCGGCTGGTCCGGGATCTCGATCCTCTGGACGAAGGACGTGCGCCAGGGTGCGATCGAGCTGCTCTTCTTCATCCTGCCGTTCGGGTTGCTCGCGGTCGTGCTGGCTCGACTGCCCTGGTCGCGCTTCTGGGTGTTGGTGCTCTACGTCCAGCTCGCCGTGATGGGCCTCGTGTTCGGGGCGATCGGGATCGTCCAGTACGAGGAGCGTCAGATCTTCTGGAACCCGAAAGTCCGGGTCGACAACGCGTATGCGCCGAGCGGATGGTTCTACCGCGTCAACTCGGTCTTCTACGACCCATCGATCTACGGTCGATTCCTCGTGGTCGCGATCCTGGCCAGTCTCGTCGTCGTGCTGAGGCGACGCGGGCGAGACCCGTTGTGGGCGGTCGCGGTGACGCTCGTCCTCGGGATCACCTGGGTCGGCCTGCTGCCGTCCTTCTCGCAGTCGAGCTACGTGGCGCTGATGGCGGGAGTCACGGTCGCTGCGATCGTGATCTGGCGTTGGCGCAGCCTCGTCCTGCTCGGCGTGGCGGCCGCCGTGCTGGTGCTCGCCGTCGCAGCCTCGCCTCAGCTCCGCCACCGGATCCAGGGCAAGACCTCGTCGTCGCTCTCGCACGTCACGAGCGGCCGTTCGACGCTCGCGAGGAACGGGGTCAAGTTGGCCGTCCACAATCCCGTGCTCGGTGTCGGGATCGGCGGCTTCAAGCGCGCGTACGCGGACGCCACGGGGCTCAAGGGTCGTGAGCCGAAGGCGGCCGCGTCGCACACGACTCCGATCACGGTCGCGGCCGAGACAGGCCTGCCGGGGCTCGCGTTGCTGCTCGTCCTCGTCTGGGTAGCGCTCCTCACCGGGTTCAGGCGCCTCGGCCCGCTCTTCGAGGGGACCGCGCGTCTCGGCTTCGGACTAGCCTTGACCGCGATCCTGGTGCACTGCCTCTTCTACAATGCCCTTCTCGAGGACCCGACCTTCTGGGGCCTTCTCGCACTCGTCGTGGTCGGTGCCCGTGCCGACGGAGCGCTGGAGTCACCGACGTGATCGCCGGCGTTCGCCGAGCACTCGTCCTCGCTCCACATACCGACGACGGCGAGTTCGGGTGCGGCGGCACGATGGCGCGACTCGTCGAGGCGGGCGCCGAGGTCCGTTACGTGGCCTTCTCGATCGCGACGCGCTCGCTGCCGGCCGGCTTCGCGCCGGACACGCTCGCGCGCGAGGTGCGTGAGGCGACGAGCGAGCTCGGCATTTCGCCGGAGCAGCTGACCGTGCACGACTTCGACGTGCGCACCTTTCCCGACCACCGTCAGCAGATCCTCGAGCTGCTGATCGAGATCTGGGCGGACTGGCGGCCGGATTGCGTGTTCCAGCCGTCGTTGCACGACGTGCACCAGGACCACCGCACGATCGCCGAGGAAGGGCTTCGCGCGTTCAAGCGGACGACGATTCTCGGGTACGAGATTCCCTGGAACAACTATGACTTCGCGTACCAGGCGTACATCGCGCTCGAGCAGAGACACGTCGATCTCAAGGTGGCTGCACTCGAGAAGTACTCGTCGCAGCAGCACCGCCGGTATGCCAACGCCGACTACGTCCGCAGTGTGGCCCGGACGCACGGGATCAACGTCAACCTCGAGTTCGCCGAGGTCTTTCAGGTCTACCGGCTGGTCGCCTGATCTCCGTAGAAACCGCCGATGGGCGGCACCGCCGAGGTCTGCAATAGTTCACTCATGACCACCTTCGTCGACAAGTTGGTCGCGGAGGAGCACCACCTCGAGGAGATCGCGAGGGATGGCTACGAGCCTGCAACGATGCCGATCGTTCTTGGCCTGATCGTCGTCGTGCTCGTGGTGATCGTCGGTCTCGCGCTCGGCGTGACGCTCGCCGTGTACTACCTGACTTGACCGCTGAACACCGTGGGCCGTTCGCCGGCTCGTACTGGGTCGAGCCCCGACGCCTGCTCGCCGGGCCGTACCCCGAGGACCCGGGCGCACTGGTGGCTGCGGGCATCGCCGCCACGCTCGATCTGACCGAGAGCGGCGAAGGATGGTCCGACTACTGGAGCTCGCAGCCCGAGCTCGAGCATCACCGCATCGGCTTGCAGGATTTCGCCCGGCCGTCCGAGGGCGACATGCGGCGCGTTCTCGCGGCGATCGACCAGCTGCTCGAGCGCGGCCTGTCGGTCTACGTGCACTGCAGGGGTGGGCGAGGGCGCACCGGCTGCGTCGTCGGCTGCTACCTGATCGAGCGCGGAGCGGCGCCGTCGGCCGCCCTCGAGTCGGTCCGGAAGTGGTGCGGTGACGGTCACTCGCCCGAGACCGACGAACAGCGGGAGCTGGTCAGGACGTGGCGCCCAGCGCGGCCGGGAGCGGACGCGAGTACACCACCACGAGCGTCTTCGTAGGTCTGGTCAGCGCGACATACAACGCCCGAAGGCCCTGGTCACCGTCTGCGATCAGCGCGGGCTCGACGACGACGACGTGATCGAACTCGAGGCCCTTGGCCCGGCGTGGGGTGAGGACCGGCACACCGTCCCAAAGGGCGTCCGGCTCGAGCTCGGCCGCAAGCCCGTCGGGCGCGATCAGAGCCAGCAGCCCGTCCTCTCGCGCCAAGCGCTCGGCTTCGCGATAGGCGGCGGCGAGGAGTTCGCGTTCCTCGACCCGAAGCATCTTCGGTGCCTCCGCACCTGTTCGGTACGCGATCGGCGGCGCGACGTCCGGCGCGATCGTGTCGAGGAGCGGCAGCGCAATCTCCATGATCTCGCGCGGCACCCGGTAGGCATGGCGCAACTCCTCGACGGCTGCCTCGTCGCCGTGCGGCAAATGTGGCAAGACCTCCGCCCAACTCGCGTAAACGACGACACCGGTTCCCTGCGCGACGTCGCCGAGGATCGTCAGTCCGCCGTCGGGAGCGCGGCGCGCGATCATCCTGAGCTGCATCGGGGAGAGGTCCTGCGCCTCGTCGACGATCACGTGGCCGTAGCGGTGCGGCGGCGCTTCGAGTAGCGAGCGGGCCTCGTCGAGGAGCGGGATGTCCGCCTCCGACCAGCCCGTGGCGCGACGCGCGAGGAGCTTCTGCTCGTTCGTGGTCAGGATGCCGCCGGCGGCCTCGGCGAGCGCGGGCTTCGAGGTGTAGAGCGATCGGATCAGGCGGTCGGGCGCCACCTGGGGCCAGGCGGCCTTGACGATGCGGTCGAGGTAGCCGCCTGCGCGCAGTGCCCGCTCGACGTCGTCGAACGACCGCACGGCGTACGCGCCGAGGACGCGTCCATACTCCTCGTACAGGCGGCGGAGCACGTTCATCCTGAACCGTTCGCGTGCAGCGGCGGTGAGCCCGAGCTCCTCGCGTGCAGATCTGACCAGGTCACGGATCTCGCGCTCGCTCACCCAGACGAAGCTTCCTTCGAGGCGGATAGCCGGCTCTTCGGGCTGGGAGACGAGACGGGCCTCGGCCGCGCGACGGATTACGTCGACCAGGCGCATGTCGGACTTGAGCTCGACGACCGCCGGAGGGTCGGTGAGCGTCGACGCGACTCCGTCGACGAGCTCGCTCACCGCTCGTTGCTCGACGGCCTCCTCGCCGAGCGCCGGCAGCACGTGTGAGACGTACTCCATGAACGTCGGGTTGGGGCCGACGACGAGCACCCCGCGGCGGGCAAGCGTTTCGCGATGCGTGTACAGGAGCCACGATGCGCGGTGCAGGCCGACCGCCGTCTTGCCGGTCCCTGGGCCGCCCTGGATCACGAGCGGTGTTCCCGGGTCGCGGGTGATCAGGCGGTACTGGTCGGCCTGGATCGTCGCGACGATGTCCTGCATGTGCTGCTCGCGGGTGCGCTCGAGCTCCTCGAGCAGGAAGTCGCCGACGGCGGCTCCGTCGAGGATCGAGCCGTCGAGTGCCTCGTCCGTGAGCTCGAGCACGCGCTGTCCGTCCGTCCGGAAGCGACGCCTGAGCGTCACGCCGTGCGGATCCTGCGGCGTCGCCGTGTAGAACGGCCGTGCGGCCGGCGCCTGCCAGTTCACGACCACCTGCTGCAGTTCCTCGTCGTGCACCCAGCGGCGGCCGAGGTAGATCGGCCGCGCGAGTTGCTCGAAGTCGAGCCGCCCGAACACAAGGCCGCGCTCGGCGTCCGCGAACGTCTTCAGTCTGCGTGCCGCCCACGCGTCCATCGCCGCCTGGGCAACCTCGCCGTCGACGGCGTCCGCTGCCCGGGCGACGAGCGACCGCATGCGTTCGAGGTGCACGTACGCGCGGTCGACGTACTGCTGTTCCGATTCGAGCTCCGGATGCCGCATGCCGGCAAGTCTCGCGGACCTCCCGGCGGCGACGCGACGTAGAGTTTCCGTGAACCGCCGCCAGTTTGTCGCGCTGGCCGCCGGCGCGCCTTTCGCCCTTCGATCCGGGCTGGCCCGCGCCGCCGGAGCAACCTATGTGCTCGTCACGTGCGACGCCGAGTCGCGCCTCGCGCTCGTCGATCTGGGCGGCTGGGCGCGGCACGTCACGGTCGATCGTTCGGGGCGTCACCTCTGGGTCGGGCTCGGTGCGGGCCGTCAGGACCGTCGCCACGCCGTTTCTCAGCCACGATGTCGGGTTCGCGCCCGACGGACGCATCTGGGTGACCTCGGAGCAGAAGCGCCAGTCGGGCGTCTTCGGTGCCACCGGTGAGCCCGACCAGCGACTTGCAGCCGACGCTGCCCCACAGCACGTGACGTTCTCCGACGAGCGCGCGTATGTCACGAGCGGCGATGACGGCACGTTTCGTGTCCATGCGCTCTCAGGCCGGCTTCTTCGTACGACGCCGATTCCGGTCGGTTATCGAACTAGCGGGCGACGCCGAGACTTAATACCCCCGGTCAGCGAGCATGTGTTTCACGCACACACGCAGCGCACCGGGTGGTTGGCGCTGGCGCGGCGTTCGACCGGGCCGCAGTCGCCGTTCGCCCGTCACCGTAGAAGGCGGGCGGCGCGCCTCAGGCAGCTCTCACACCGTCCAGGGAACCCGCCAGGCCGGACGCGATCTCTGACCTGATTCCTGACCTAGAGCCTCTCACGCCGCTCTACACCGCATGAACGCTCGCCATGTCCCAGACCGGCGAAGTAGGTGACACGGCTGAACGGCCTGGCAGAGCACGCTCACGCGAGTCCCCGAAAGGCGGGCGGGAAGGGACGATCGAGAGGCGACGTCCGAGGCGCCGAAGCGCCGCTCCGACAGGCCCGGGGACGGACACCCGACAGGCCACCGCGCAGAGCAGCACAACAGTCCCACTGCTATTACGTGCCGTGCCGTCAGTAACGGGGCAGCTTTCGCCAGAACCGCCAGGTTCGGGAATGTTCCCTGAGCGACTAGGACGAGAACGCGGACGCGTACTGAAATCGTCCTGCGACAGACTCCGTGTACGCGGTCAGAGGTCGGGCCTGGAAGGAGTCTCCCCATTCCGGCTCCGGAGCTAGCACGCCCAACTCCCTGGCCGGACGGAACCCGAAGCGGCTGTAGTACTGCGGCGCACCAAGCAGAGCGACCAACGGCACGTCCGCGGCATCAGCCGCGCCGAGAAGCGCATCCATCAGGGCGCTCCCGATGCCCGCGCCTTGATGGTCCGGAAAGACGCCGATCGGCCCCACGGCAACAACTGGGTCGGTGGCGACGGTCGCCCGGCTCGCCGTGACATGGCCGACCACCCCGCCGCCGGTTACTGCCGTGAACGAGAACTCGGGAATGGTGTCGCCCGCCTCCCACAGCGTCTCGAACAGACCGACCTCGGGTGGGAGGGAACCTGGGTTCTGCGGCTGCCGAAAGCGCGGCCGCCGAAAAGCCTCGGCATAGACGTGCCGAATCGCCTCGTAATCGTCGGCGTGCTGCTCCCTAACGATCACCGGCTCATCCTCGCATCACATGCAGTCCCTCGGCTGGGCGACTGTCCTCTCACTCGATCCGCCGACCTCCAGCATCGCCGCCGCCGCCAGCCACTCGTCCAGCGTGCACTGGGGCGGCTCTTCGTGCGGCGCTAACCAGGTCAGAGCCAGGTCAGGATTCTCTGACCCGGGGTGCCCCCTGAGGTACAACGTGCAACACGGCTCCGGTCTCGTGCTGACGGCGTCGCTGAACCGTGGCACCCTGGCGGTGCTCGACGAGCATGGCCGGCTTCTCGGCATCCTCGAGTCGCCCGTCCGTGCCACGACGCCTGCTTCATCGGCTGACCTCTCGAGCGCTCTTAACGAAAGCCTTACGCGCAGCAGGGTGGAACTTGACGTCGGCACGGGAACATGGCGCGGATGAGGAACTGCATCGTCGTGCTGCTCGCGCTGGTCGCGGTGGCCGCCTTCGGGCCCGCGCGCGCCGACGCCAAGACGCCGTGTCGCGACCGCATCTACAACGAGTGGTATCGGAGCGGACAGGTCGCCTCGACCTACCCGCTCTCCTGCTACCGCGACGCCCTCAAGCACATCCCGCCCGACGTTGTGGTGTACTCGAGCCTCAGCGACGACATCCGCCTCGCCTTGCAGGCGGCGATCGATCGCAAGCATGGCCGGCACGTCCCGACCGAGGTCGGTAGCGGGAACGGCACGCGGGCCACGTCGTCGAGCACGCCTTCCGGCGGCAACGCTGCTTCGTCCGGCGACACGTCCCAGCCGGCCGACACCGCGCCGGACGCGGCGGATCCCGGCGAGATGACGACGACGCCTACCCCCAACCCCGCGATCCATGTCGTCGCGGCCAACCCGGCGGGCACCTCGTCGAGCGGCGTGCCAGTGCCTCTGATCGTGCTGGGCGGGGTCGCGCTGGTCCTGATCGCCTCCGGCGGGATCGGGCTCGGCGTTCGCCGCCACCGGCGCGGCCAGCCGGGCTAGAGCGGGACGAGCCGCCTGAGTCGCGCCCGCTCGGCGGGCAGGAAGAACCCGAGCAGGCCGAGTACCACGGGGTAGACCGCCACGAGGACGAGTGACGGCGCGAACGGGAGCCCTCCCGCACGGGCGGCGACGTTGAGCGCCACCGCGACGACGACTGCCGTTGCGACGCGACGCCACTGATAGGCGACGGGGTAGACGGACTGCGCGTAGGCCGTCATGCCGAGGAACAGCACGACGTAGGCGACGAGCGTCGAGATCGCCGCCCCGACCATTCCGTAGGCCGGGATCAACCAGAAGTTGAGTGCGACGTTGGCCGCAGCTCCGACTCCGGTCACCACCCAGTTGAGTTGCGTCCGTCGGGCCCGGCCGCTCCCGATCGCGAGCACCGTGTAGCCGGCGTAAGCCGCGCCTGCGAATGCGAGCAGCGCCACGCCTTCCTGGGCGCGCTGATACTCCGGTGCGGTCAGGAGCTTCGTCCACCAGGGGGCGAGCGCGCCGAGAGCCAGTGCCGCCCAGAGAGCGAACACCATCAGGTACGTGAGGACGAACGCGTACGTGCGCTTCGCCTTGCGGTCGTCCTCGATCGAGTACGCGAACGCGGGCCACGCCGTTCGGAATGCGATCAGGACGAAAGTGACGACCGAGGCGATCTTGATCGCGGCCGAGTAGACGCCGACCTCTGCGTTGCCCTTGTACCACGACACGAACTCACGGTCGATGAAGTTGATCGCCCACAGCGCAAGCGCGGACGGGACGAGCGGCATCCCGAAGGACTGCATGCGCCGGAACAGCGGACGGTCGAACTCGAACCCCAGCTGTTCGTGGCGATAACCGAGCAGGACGAGGTAGACCGCCAACGTCCCGGTGAAGTTTCCGACGACGAGCCCGACCGCGCCCCAGTGGAACACCGCGACGAACGCGACCATCGCCGCCACGGTGACGAGGACGTTGGCGACGCTTGCGAGCGCGTAGGCCGTCGATCGCTCCTCGACACGGAAGAGGGAGGTGAGCTGCTGGTAGTTCGTCTGCGCCCACAGGCCGACGGCGCCGGCACGGACGATCGACGGATAGTCGCCCAGGCCGAGCAGATGGCTGATCTGGGTTGCGAACACGAGCCCGATCAGTAGCCCGAGCGTCGACGTTCCCATCGTGAACCAGAACGAGGTTCGGACGACGGTCAGCTTTTCCGCCGACTTCTTCGCGTCGAAGTAGAACCGGAAGAACGCGCTCGCGATGCCGAGCTGGAGCAAGATTGCGAGCACTGCGGTCGCGGCGGTGATGATCTCCACTTCGCCGTACGCCTGTGGCGGAAGGAAGTGCGTGTACAGCGGCAGCAACAGCGTCGCGAGGATGCGCGAGACCAGCCCGCCGAGCCCGTACACGGCAGAGTGGCGTCCGAGCCGCCTGATCTCGAAAGCGAGGCTCATCCGGTCGGAAGCGAACCGTAGAGGTCGACCAGGCGGTCAACGATGTGATCGATGTCGTGAACCTGCTCCACGTACGCGCGCCCCTCGGCTCCGAGCTCGCGTCGGAGAGCCGGCTGCTCGACGAGCGGCTGGAGAGCGTCGACGAGCGTCTCGGGTGTCGCCGGGACGATCGGGATCCGGACGCCGTAGCCCGCCGCGCTCCGCTCCACCACGTCCGGCTTCAGATGCGTGAGGACAGGTTTGCCGAGCGCCATCGCCTCGAGTGCGAACACGCCGTGCCAGCCGGCGTTCAGCTGGTCGACGACGATGTCGGCCCGCGCGTAACGCTCGCGTGCGACATCGTGTGGCACGCCCTCGACGATGTCGAGCTCGACCGGCAACTCGGCGCACGCCTCGATCACGTGGCTGGTGCCCTTCTTCTCGCGGTTCGACGGCGCATGGACGACGAGTGGTCTTGGCCTGTCGGTCGGCGGAACGGGGGAGAACGATCGAAGGTCGAGCCCGGGCGGGATCACGTGCGCTTCCGGCACCCAGCGCACGGCGTCGTAGCTGCCGACGATCTCGGCACCTGCTCGCTTGCCGAACGCGAGCTGCTCGGGTGTCTTGCCGCGAATGTCGGAGCCGAGATAGTGGAACACGCTGCGGCGACGCAGCACCTTGAGCAGCGGGAACTGGATCGACTTCGGCAGCAGCGTCAGTCCGAAGTAGAAGTGGAAGACGTCCGTCCGCGGAGCAAGCCGTGCGAAGGCGGCGAGCTGTGTCGCCAACCGGCGCGCAAGCCCGCCGTGCCGCTCGAGGGACCAGTCGGCCTCCGGGTGCAGCGTCCCGCGCTCGAAGACGACGAGCCGCGCGTCGACGCCCTTCCGGCGGAGCGCCTGGACGTTCTCCCAGGGAATGCCCGCGATGTTCACGGGGCAGTGCGTCACCCGCAGCTGTGGAGGATCCGCCACAGTTTCGTCACCCTTGCCTGGCAACGTGACATGTCCTTTCGCGCGTGCAGATGGCGGGCAAGAGAGCCATTCTCGGCGCGCGGGCTCCGGTCGGCACAGATTCGTAACCCTCGCCTGGCAAGAGAGACGTCCCGCCCAGCCGTGGCCTCGAAGCCCAGGTCAACGCTCGGTGGGCGTGTCGAATTCGAGCTGGTCGAAGTACCGAAGCGCGGTGCGGCCGGGTCGGACGCGGTCGGTGAGGCTCCCGAGCTCATCGTCGGAGATCTCGCCGAGCGCGCGCTTGATGCCGAGGTACGGCAGGTTCAGATCCTCCTGGTAGACGACCGTCGAGATCCGTGGGTTGATCTCGATCACCTGCTCGCCGACCAGCTGGATGTTGAAGAAGTGCTCGATCCCGAGCTCGGACACGATCAGGCTCGCGAGCCGCATCAGCTCCGCGTCCTCGAGCGTGACGAAGTACATCGCGAGCCCTGCGCGCATCGCCTCTCGCGTCTTCGGATGCCCGAGCACGATCTCCCGGCCGTTCGCAATTCCGTCCACCGTTCGCTCGCCGCCGGTTGCGAGCTCCATCACGAGCAGGTCCGGCCCTCCTTCGTCAGGCAGCAGCTCCACCGCCTCTTCGAGGCGCATCGCCACCGAGCCCGGCCGCTCGTACAGGAGCTGGTGGGCCCGGTCGACCGTCGGATCGAGAACACGGAAGCCGCGCGAACCGGACGAGAACACCGGCTTGAAGCACACCGGCCGCTCGGGATAACCGAGCTCCTGCGCCGCGGCCGCCACTTCTCGCGCACCGTTCACGCGCCGAAACGTCGGAGCGGGGACGCCGAGCCGGTGCAGCAGCGCATACGTCTCCGCCTTGTCGTTCGACCGGCGGATCGTGTCCGGCGGCGAGACGAGTACCGGCACCGAGAACCTGTCGACGTGCTCGGCCAGGCCCTCGAGGTCGAACGACGACTGCGGCAGGATCGCGTCGACGCGTTCACGCGTCGCGACGCCGAGCATCGCTTCGGGAAACGCAGGGTCGGCACCGCCGGGGACGAGGTGAAACGCATCGCACAGGTGCCGGCCGACCGAGCGCTCGCTCATGTCCGTCCCGACGAGGCGAACGTCTCGCTCGCCGTTCGCCCGCAGGGCGTGGAGGAGCGCGGCGGTTCCGGGCGCGCCGGCAGCCGTCACGAGGATGGTGATCGGTCTCACGCGAGGAACGTAGCGAGTTCGTCGTAGTGATCCTCGACCCACCGGAGGTTCTCGACGATGACCTCGCGCGGCGTCATGCCGCGTAGCGTGCGCTGCTCGAGCCGTCCTCGCCGGTGCGCGATCAACTCGTCGAGCACCACTGCACGTTGCGCCGTGGTGAGACCGTAGGCGTCGCAGAGGAGCCGCAGCCGCTCGCCACGCCGATCGAGCGGGAGGCCCCACTCGGCCGATTGGCGGTCGATGCGCACTGGTGCCCAATACGTCGCGGCCAACGCAACCTCGAGCGATCGGCTCGTTGGCCTTGCGATCTCCCAGTCGATCAACGCGACCGGCAAACCGTCGCGGAAGATCACGTTCGTCCAGAAAAGGTCGCAGTGCCCGATCACCTCGCCGGACTCGCCGTCGACCGGATGACGGTGCCACCCGGCATCATCGGGGGGAACGAAACCACCTTGAGCGTCGTGCGCGCGGCGGAGGAGGCGGCCGACCTCGACGACGACGCTGTCGGCCGACGGAACGGGAGCGAACGCAGGCTCGCCGTCGACGAACGAGAGGATCTCCCGGCCTCGGTCGTCGAACCCGAGAAAGCGCGGCGCCCCTTCGAAGCCGACGCGCTCGTACCACTGGAGGAGCGCACGCACCCCCGGAGGCTCGGGGGGACGGCGGACGGTGTCTCCGACCCGAACCACGAGATTGATGTCGCCGCCGCTGAGCGGGATCTCGTCGGTCACGTGAGGTCGATGCGGTCTGCCCGTAGATGCTCGAGGCGCGCCTCGCCGTCCGCGGCCAGGAACGCGCGCATCGTTTCGCCCATCGTCGCGCCGGGAAACGCCCAGATCTCCGGGTGGACGAGGAGCTGAAGCCATTCGAATCGTCCTTCGGCGAGTGCGACGTGAGGGCAGCCGTGGCGCCAGTGCTGGTTCGAGTCGGATCGATAGTGATCCGGGTCGAAGAACGGCGGGCGCATCACGTTGGCGGCGCCGTCGATCTCTCCCGATATGTACTCGGGGTCCGGGTTGTGCCATGCGACGACCGCGTCGAACCGCTCGTCAAGGTCGGCGTGCGGCCACACCGCATGGTGCGCGACCCGGTGGCCGAGCGCCTGCAGTTGCGCGATCGTGCGCTCTCCCTCTGGCGAGTCGAGGTTGTAGAAGACCGAGCGCGTCATCAGGAACCAGGTCGACCAGGCACCCTCGGCAGCCTCCACCTCGGCCATCAGCAGAGCCGCCCCGAGCGACAGGTCGACGTCGTGGCGCAGGATCAGATCGCCCGGCTGCGGCGGCCGGTCGAAGCCGACGAAGCGGTAGCCGCCGTCTTTCGCTGCGCCGAGCAGTTCGCGGTAGTGCCTGAGCGAGAAGTCGCAGGTCATTCCACTTCGACGTCCAGCAGTCTCGCAGCGGCCTCGGCCCGCTCGAGTGCGGCGAGGTTGGTGTCGGCCGTCGCGAGCACGTAGCCGCGCCGGTCGCCGTCGACCCGGACCGGGCGGATCACCTCGCCCAGTTGGAGGTAGACGTCGGCCTGGACCACACCGGGAAACGCGCGCACCTTGTCGAGCGAGCCGATGCGCGCCACGCGACCGGTCGGGAGCGGCCCGGGCTCGGCGGTCAGGAAGCGGATCGCCAGCGGCTGGGTGAATCGCGGCCTGACGACCTCGTCCGGAAGGTCGTCGCCGAGCGCCATTCGAAGCTGCACGTCGACGAGGTCGACACCGACCGCGACCCGAACGAGATCGGCCATCTGGCCACCCGGGATCCGGGCCGCACACTCGACGACGACGACGCGGCCGTCGAGAGCTGCGATCAGCTGCGGAAAGGCGATACCGGTTCCGAGCCCGAGGGCGTGGACGGTGTGTGCGGCGACCCGTTCAGCCTGGTCGAGCTGATCCGGCGGGATCGTCGGTGGATAGACATGAATCCAGCCGACGCCGAACCCGACCCCGGGCGGGCGGAGGCGGTCCGAGAGCGTCAGCGGGATCGTCTCGCCGTTGCGTGCGATCACGATTCCGTTGAGCTCGATCCCGTCGATGAACTCCTCGAGGATCGCCTCGCCCGTGGGAGACGCTGCGAGCGCCTCGTGGAGATGGACGTCGACATCATCGAGCGACTCGACCCGAAACACGCCTCGCTGGCCGCCGGAGTCGGCCGGCTTCAGCACCGCCGGAAAGCCCACCGCATCGACAGCGCGTCGAGTCTCGGCGAGGTTGCGCACGGCCGCGAAGCGCGGCTGCGGAACGCCCGCTTCAGCGAGTCGCCGCCGCATCGCGACCTTGTGCGTCATGAGATGAGCCGTCTGCGTGCCGATGCCGGGCAGCCCGCGGGCCTCGGCGACCGCGGCGACGACCGGGACGGCACGGTCGGCACTGACGGTCAGCACGCCGTCGAGGCGAAGCCTCTTCGTTGCGCGCAGGACGGCATCGACGTCACTGAAGTCGACGATCCTCACGATGTCGGCTTCCGTGAAGCCGGGCGCATCGGGGTTGCGGTCGACGGCTGCGACGCGGAGCCCGTCGGCCTTCGCCTGCGCGATCGCCCGGCGCTGATGCCGGCCGGCGCCGACGAAGAGGACGGTTCTCACGCGGGCGATGCTACTGGGGCCGGTTCGCGGTCTCAGACGGCACGGCGCGGCTCGTCGGCATGACGCCGGTCGCGTACCGCAAGCCGGAGCCGCGCTCCGAGCCGCGCCGGGCGGAGCTCCGCGCACAGCACCGCAGTCGCTCCGGGCCCTCGCTCGCCGTACCTCGCGTTCGAGAGTGCGGTCACCGACTGCCACCCTTCCCGGCCGAGCTCGTACAGCTCGTCCTCCCAGACGAGGAAGCCGGCTGCCTCGAACCGGTCGACCCAGGTCGCCGGCGCAAGCACGGCCTGCTCGGGGCGAAACTCGTCCGCCGCTCCCGTCGGCACGGTGACGAGCAGGCGCCCGTCGGCGTCGAGCACGCGATGGACCTCGCGGAGCGCCCCGTCCAGCGAGGCGTGATCATGCTCCACGGCGAGGCCGTACTGCGAGTTGTCCTGCCCGACGTGCTCGAGTGTCGAGATCGCAATCACGACGTCGAACGTTCCGTCGTCGAAGGGCAGCGCGCGCAGGTCGGCTCTCACGCTCTCGAGCCCGGGCACGTCAGCCGCTGCCAGATCGACGCCGACCAGCCGATCGGCGCCGAGCGCGACCAGCGCCGTGAGGTACGCCGGCTCGGCGAAGACGTAGCCCACGTCGAGCAGCCTGGGCTCGCCGCCGTAGCGGGCCAGGCACCACGGGATCTCGATCGGCCGCTCGTCGGTGCCGGGAGGGGCGGGGATGTTGCGCGGACGCTCACCGGCCGCACGCTGGGAGGAAGCCCAGGCGACGGCGTCGTCGAGGAGCCGGACGCGGGCGAACTCGGCTGAGCCGACGAGCTCGGCGACGAGCGACGATCGCGACAGACCGGCTTCGAGGCGGGCGACGGTCTCGTCGAGGACCTCGGGCTCAACGTGCCGGCGCAGCAGCGATCGCCAGAGCTGCTCCGCGAACAGCTCGTCCGGTCCTGCGGCTGCTTCCAGCCAGGCTTGAAGCGTCGGATCCAAGCGGCGCAACGATACGCTGCCGTCGTGGGACTCGAAGGCAAGCGCGTGTTCATCACCGGCGGTGCCGGTTTCATCGGAACGACACTCGCGCGCGAGCTCGTCGAGCGGAACAGTGTCGTTGCGTTCGACAACCTGCACCGTGACGCGCTGGCAGCCACGGGGCTTTCCGAGCACGAGAACTTCACCCTGGTCCAGGGCGACGTCCTCGACGCCGCCGCTGTGCGCGACGCCGCGCGCGGCGCGACGCACGTCGTGCACTGCGCCGCGATCGCCGGTGTCGACACCGTGCTCGAGAGCCCGGTGCGAACGATGCGCGTGAACGTGATCGGCACCTACAACGTGCTCGAGGCGGCAATCGCGGCCGACACGGAGATCGAGCGGTTCGTCGACTTCTCGACGAGCGAGGTGTTCGGTACCCACGCCTTCCGCGTGCAGGAGGGCCAGGTGTCGACGATCGGGTCGGTCGGGGAGGCGCGCTGGACGTACGCCGTGTCGAAGCTCGCCGGCGAGCACATGGCGCACGCGTACCACGACGAGCTCGGCTTGCCGACGGTCACCGTGCACCCGTTCAACGTCTACGGCCCGGGGCAGATCGGCGGCGGTGCCATCCGCGCGTTCATCGAGACAGCACTCCGCGGCAACGAGCTGACGATCCACGGGGACGGTTCGCAGATCCGAGCCTGGTGTTACGTCACCGACATGGTGAACGGCGTGCTCGCGTGTCTCGAACGGCCCGAGGCGGTCGGCCAGGCGTTCAACATCGGCAATCCGCGCTCGTCGGTCACGATCTACGACCTCGCGCAGCGCATCAAGCGGCTGATGCGCTACGACGGCGAGATCGTCTTCCAGCCGCTGCATTACGCAGACGTCGAGCTCCGCATTCCGAACGTCGAGAAGGCCCGCGAGTTGCTCGGCTGGGAACCGCGGGTCGAGCTGGACGACGGCCTGCAGAAGACGATCGCGTGGTACCGGGAAAGACTCCCCGTCTCCGCCTAGGCTGGCCCGACCTCGGCGAGGCCGAGCTCGCCGAGGTCGCCGAGGTTCTCGAGAGCGGGATGCTCACGATGGGCCCGAAGGTGGCCGAGTTCGAGGGCGAGCTTGCGCGTCTCTGCGAGGTCGAGCATGCCGTCGCCGTCTCGTCGGGCACTGCCGCGCTTCATGTCGCCGTCTTGGCCCTGGGGCTCGACCCCGGCGACGAGGTGCTCGTGCCCGCGTACACGTTTCCGGCGACGGCAAACGTCGTGGCGCTCGCCGGGCTCGTTCCCGTGCTCGTCGACGTCGACCCCGACACGATGAACGTCGACCCGGAGCGCATTCGTGTTGGACCACGCACGAGGGCAATCCTCGCGGTGCATCTGTTCGGCCGTCCTGCGCGCCTCGATCAGCTCCCAGATGTCCCCGTGCTCGAGGATGCGGCCGGCGCCCTCGGCGCGCGTCGCGCCGGGCGCGCATGCGGCGGGCTCGGCCTGCTCGGCTGCCTCAGTTTCCATCCCCGCAAGATCGTTACGACGGGCGAAGGGGGTGCGGTCACGACCGATGACGGACGGATCGCCGGCGCCGCACGGCAGCTTCGCAACCATGGCTGGGCCTCACTCTCGCCTCCCGACATGCCGGAGCCCGGCCTGAACTACCGCCTGTCCGACATCCTCTGCGCGGTCGGCCTACCCCAGGCACGCCGGCTCGACGAACTGCTCGCCGCACGCGCGCGGATCGCGGCCGGCTACGCGGAGCGCCTTGGCAGCCTGCCGCTGCTCCTGCCGTCGGCCGACGAAGGCGACGTGCACGGCTGGCAGGCCTACGTCGTGCAGGTCGACGACCGCGACCGCGTCCTCTCCGAGCTCCGAGCGCAGGGGATCGAGGCGCAGATCGGCACCTACGCCTTGCACCTTCTCGGCGCCTACCGGGGGCAGGGCGACTTCCCCGGCGCGACCCGGGTGTTCGAGCGAGCGCTCGCGTTGCCCTTCCACACGCGGCTCTCCGACACCGATCTCGACCTCGTCGCGGAGGCCCTTGACAAGGTTGTGAGTAGTCACTAACATCGCGCCTCATGGTGACGCACGAACGGAAGACGAAGGACGTCCGGCGGGAGGAGATCCTCGACGCCGCGTTCGTCGAGTTCGCGGAGAAAGGGCTCCACGGCGCGTCGACCGACGACATCGCCCGCCGTGCCGGCATCTCGCAGCCCTACGTCTTCCGGCTCTTCGGGACGAAGCGTGACCTCTTCATGGCGGTCTGCGCGCGCTGCTTCCGCCAGACGCTCGAGATCTTCCAGCGCGCCGCCGAAGGTGAACGGGGCCAGGCCGCGCTCGAAGCGATCGGCAAGGCTTACGAACAGCTCCTGCAGCGGGACTCTGTCTACCTCCGGGGGCAGATGCAGGCGTACGCTGCGTGCGGCGACCCGGAGATCCGGGCTGTCGTTCGCAACGGCTACGGCGACCTCGTCGCCTACGTCGAGCGAGTCTCCGGGCTCGATTCGGCACGCATCTCCGAGTTCTTCGCGAAGGGGATGCTGATGAACGTGATCGCCTCGACCCATCTCGACGATCCGCCCGTGGACTGGGCGGCGCGGTTGCTCGAGGGCGCCAAGGAGGGCTAGGAGGGCTCTCCCTTTTTTCGAACGGAGGTAAGTGATGAATCACAAACGAAACATCGGCTGGACGTTCGCGATCACCTCGGTTGCCCTTTTCATGGTGACGCTCGACAACCTCGTCGTGACGACGGCGCTGCCGGTGATCCGTCGCGACCTGCACGCGTCGCTCTCGCAACTCGAGTGGACGGTCAACGCGTACACGCTGACCTTCGCCGTGCTCCTGTTGACCGGCGCGGCGCTCGGTGACCGGTTCGGTCGCCGCCGGATGTTCGCCGTCGGGTTGACGATCTTCACGCTTGCCTCTGCCTGGGCCGGTCTCGCGACCTCCGCCACGACGCTCGACATCGCGCGCGCAGTCCAGGGTGCCGGCGGCGCGATCGTGATGCCTTTGACGCTGACGATCCTCTCGGCCGGCGTGCCCAAGGAGCGGCGTGGCCTGGCGCTCGGTCTCTGGGGCGGGATCAGCGGTCTTGCCGTCGCGTTCGGTCCGCTCGTCGGCGGCGCCGTCGTGTCCGGCATCTCCTGGCATTGGATCTTCTGGCTGAACGTCCCGATCGGGCTCGTCCTGGCACCGCTCGCGCTCGCTCGGCTCGACGAGAGCCACGGCCCGGCCTCGAAGCTCGACCTGCCGGGGGTCGCGCTCGTCAGCGCCGGCCTGTTCGGGATCGTCTGGGGTCTCGTCCGTGGCAACGAGCTCGGCTGGAGCTCGCCGCAGATCGTGGGTGCGCTCGTCGCAGGGGCCGTCCTCACCGCGCTCTTCGTGCTGTGGGAGCTCCGGACCGCCGAGCCGATGCTCCCGATGCGGTTCTTCCGCAACCGGACGTTCGCCCTGGCCAACGTCTCGAGCCTCCTGATGTTCTTCGGCATGTTCGGCTCGATCTTCCTGCTCAGCCAGTTCTTCCAGACGGTGCAGGGCTACACGCCACTGCAGTCCGGCCTGCGCATCCTCCCGTGGACAGCGATGCCGATCCTGATCTCGCCGCTGGCCGGTGCGTTCTCCGACCGGCTCGGCGGCAACCGGCTGATGGGGGTCGGGCTGGCGCTCCAGGCGGCGGGGCTGGCGTGGATCGCGTCCGTCTCGACGCCGACGACGCCGTACGCCGACCTGGTCGCTCCGTTCGCGCTGTCGGGTGCCGGGATGGCGCTCTTCTTCGCCCCCGTGGCGAACATCGTGCTCTCGGCGGTGCGGCGTGAGGAAGAAGGGCAGGCGTCGGGTGCGAACAACGCGATCCGGGAGCTCGGGGGTGTGTTCGGCGTCGCGGTGCTCGCGTCGGTCTTCGCCCACTACGGCGGCTACTCGAGCGCCGAGACGTTCACGCACGGGATGAGCGTCTCCGTCTACGTCGGCGCCGCGGTCGTCGCGCTCGGTTCGGTTGCAGCGTTCGCGATCAAGCGGCCCCGCCGGGCCGAGGCCCCCGTGGTCGCCGAGCCTGCACTCGAGGGCGCGGTCTGATCGTCGCCGGTTGCGCCCCGTCCCGGACGGTTCCGGGGCGGGGCGCTTCCGTGCGGGTCGTCGTCGGGTCGTCCTAGACTCGGGTGGTTGATCGCGGCCGCTTCGAGGTTGAGCCCGAACGCCGTCCTCGGCGCATCGGCGCTCATCACGGTGCTGATCGAGGCGCTCGGTCCGCATCGTGCTGTTCGTTACGGGCCGGAGTCCGTCGTCGCTGCGATTGCGCTCGCAGTTGCGTGGCTCGGCCGCGACCGCATCGACACGCGAGTCGTGGTTGCGCTCGCGATCGCGCTGCCCGCCGCCCTCGCACTGGTTCATCTCGCCCGCGGGATCGCCGGCGACGTCGACGTCGCGACCGTCTATCCGGCGGAGGGTGGATCGCTGCTTCGCGGGACGTATCCGCACAGCGAGTACCCACCGGGCGCCGTCGCGCTCTTCGCCATCGAGACGTGGGTCGGAAGCGCACGCTCCGTCAATCCCTTCGTGATGGCGGCGTGTCAGGGTGCGATCGTGTGGGCGATCGCGTCGCTGCGCTCGGGCGACGCACGGTGGGTGGCCGGTGCGGTCGCGATCTGGCCGGCGAACGCGTTCTTCTGGGAGTTCAAGTACGACGCACTGCCGGCCGCTCTCCTCGTCGTCGGGCTCGCCTTTGCCCTGCGCGAGCGATGGGCGATCTCCGGCGCGTTGCTCGGAGTCGGTGCCGCCGTCAAGTGGACGCCGGGGCTGGCGTTCGTGATCCTGGCGATCTGGCTCCTCGCAGTCGGCCGCCATCGCGACGCCGTGCGCCATGCCACGGCATTCGTCGTCGCGGCCGCGGTCGTCGTCGTTCCGTTTCTCGCCTGGAGCCCGGCCGCTGTCTGGTCGTCGGTCACGCGTCAGGCGCCCCGGGGCCTGACGCCGGAGTCGCTCTGGTACCTGCCGCTGCGGGCGCTCGGCGAGGCATCGCAGCCCGGCGCGATCTACGACGCGGCCGCAGTGCCGGCCTGGGTCAACACCGTCGTGGTCGTCGTGCAGGTGCTCGTCCTCGTCGCCCTCGCCGGGTTCGTCGCCTGGCGCCGCCCGCCGTTGCCGCATGCGGTCGCGGCCGCTGCCGCTGCGCCGGTGGTCTTTCTGCTCCTGAACAAGGTGTTCAGCGCGCAGTACCTGCTCGTGATCCTCGCCGCCGGATGTCTCGCCGCCCTGCTCGTCGACCGCGGGCGGATCGTCGTCGTCCTGCTGCTCGTGGCGGCGACCGCGAACGTCCTCGTCTACCCCGTCGGTTTGCACTGGCGGCCGGCCTCCGCCCTCCTGTTCGTCTGTGCACTGGTGTCGCTGGCGCTCATCCTCGCCGCGGTGGATCGGTCCGCGCGCAACCGGCGCAGCCTCGGGGTCATCGAGGCTGCAGCCTGAGGCGAGTCGCGGCCGCCGCGACCGCCGCCGCAATCACCGCGAGCGTGAGGAAGGCGCCGCGCAGGCTTCCTGCCTGGGCGAGGCCGCCCATCAGCGGCGGTCCGAGCGCCAGGCCAAGGTAGGCGAGCGTCGTCACGACCGCGACCGCGCCGGCCGGGTCGACTTTGCGGCGGCCTGCGGCACCGAAGACCACCGGCGCGTTCAGCGAGATCCCCGCTCCCGCCAGCGCGAACCCGACGAGCGCAGGCGCCGGGCTTCCGGCCACCGCGACGATGGCGCACCCCACCGCCGCTGCGAGCGCGCCGCCGGAGAGCAGCACGCGGTCCGAGATGCTGGTCGCCGCCTGTCCGAGGAAGCGGCCGGCGGCCATCGACGCGCCGAAGACGGCTGGGCCGAGCGCGCTGACGGCCGCCTGCGCATCGAGCTGCCGGGCAAGGAAGAGCGCGCTCCATGTCTCGATCGCGCCTTCGACGACGAACGCCACGGCGCCCACCAGCGCGATCGCGAGGAGGGCGCGCCCGAGCGGGACGCGACGCGTCCACGTGGCCGCGCGCCCTCCTGAGAGACGACCACCGATCCGCTGCGGGCGAGCAGCAGTGCGGTCGCCGCGATCACCAGGGCGAGGGCGGCGAAGATCGCTTCACGGCCGGCTCCGGCGCTGCGCGCGAGCCCGGCCGTAACCGCTCCGACGAGCACGCCCGTCGAGTACAACCCGTGCGCGAGGGGCATCAGGCGACGTCCTGTCCGACGCTCGATCTGAGCTGCCTGGGCGTTGATGCCGACGTCGAGCACCCCTGATGTTGCCCCCATGAGCGCGAGCGCGCCGGCAAGGGCGGGCAGTGTCGTCGCGAGGCCGGGGAGCACGGCCGCCGCTGCGAAGGCCGCGCACGACCAGGCGACGGCGCGGCTGCCGAAGCGAGAGATCAACGGGCCTGCGAGAAACAGCATCGCGGGCAGCGATCCGACCGCGACGAAGAAGAGCGCGATGCCGAGTGCGCCCTTCGACGCACCGAGCGCACGTTGCACCGTCGGCAGCAGTGCGGCCCATGCACCCCAGAACAATCCGAGCGCCACGAACCCGGCGAGGGTCGGCGCCCGCGGCGGGCTCACCACGCCGGGTTCGGCGTCCAGCTCGCCCAGTCGTCGGACCACCAGCGTCGACCTGCGTCGAGGTCCGCCGCGATGCGGGCGCCCTCGGCCCGGATGTCCGCTGCCTGGGCGGCGGTGAACCTGCCCTCGCGCACGCGCTGGTCCAGCAGCTCGTCGTCCTTCCACTCCCACGGACCGTCGAGCGGCACCCAGATGTCGAGCTCGAGGTCCTGCGTGTCGTAGCCCTCGGCGGTGCGACGGAACGGCTCCTGGAGGTTGACGTACCAGCCGCGGAACTCGCGCCCCCGTCCGTGCCAGAACAACCAGATCGCGTACGAGTCTCCGGGCCGTTGCAGCATGAGCAGCCCGTGCCCCTGCCAGCGCTGTCGCCCGTGCCACGGATGGACGCCGCCGGGCGAGGGCCAGTCCCCCGCGGGGAACTCGAACGGCGTTCCCTCGGCGATGTAGGTCGCAAGCAGGTC
The DNA here is from genome assembly GCA_963715115.1 of uncultured Thermoleophilia bacterium. Taxonomy (GTDB): domain Bacteria; phylum Actinomycetota; class Thermoleophilia; order Gaiellales; family Gaiellaceae; genus PALSA-600. The sequence goes on along the minus strand of CAVQRE010000014.1, from coordinate 49,789 downwards.
GGGCGCGTCCTGGACGACGACCGCGGGAACGCGCAGCCATGCTCTGCCGTCGTTCAACACCTCCTGCCTGATCACGATCTTCCCCGGTGACCACATGTGGCGAGGACTCTAGGAGGGGACGTCCGTACGATGGCGGCCGAGCGGATGCGCCTGGTTCGGCGAAACCTCGTCTCCACGTACGTCGTCTACGGCGCGTCGGTCGTGGCCGCGCTCGTGCTCACGCCGGTGATCGTGCACGCGCTCGGCAAGGACGCGTACGGACTGTGGGTCTTCATCGGCTCGATCACCGTTTTCGTTCAGCTGTTGGATCTCGGCGTCGGCCCCTCCGTGGTCAGGTTCGGCGCCCACGCGCGGGGCGCCCAGACGCCCGAGGAGATCAGCGCGCTGGCATCGGTCGGCCTCGTCGTCTACGCGATCATCGGGGTGGCGACGGTGGTCGTCGGAATCGTGCTGGCCGTCATCGTCCCGTACCTGATCTCGATTCCGCACGAGCTGGTCGAGCCGGCGCGAGCCGCGACTCTGCTCGTTGTCGCGGGGATCGCGGCCCGCTTTCCACTCGGACTGTTCAACAACCTGCTGCTCGGCCAGCAGCGCTACGACATGGTCAACCTCGGCAATCTCGTCGGCCTGGTCGTCTACTTCGTCCTGGTCATCTCGATCCTGCCCTGGTACGGCGGCATCGTCCTGCTGGCGGCGGTCACCCTCGTGTCGACGCTCGTGCGCCTCGGTCTTCCATTGCTCTGGCTGCGGCGCGAGCTGCCCTTTCTCAAGCTGCGGCGCGCGCTGGTCAGCCGACTGCGTGTGCGCGAACTGCTGTCGTTCAGCTGGCACAACTTTCTGATCCACCTCGCGTCGAAGGTCGCCTACTCGAGTGACGTGATCGTGGTCGGGATCGTGCTCGGCGCGAAGGCGGCGGCGCTGTACGGCGTTCCGTCGCGCATCTTCGGGCTCGTCCTCGGTCTCGGCAGCGGTGCGACCGACCTGCTCTACCCCGCCTTCGCTGAGCTCGAGGGTGCTGACGACCCGCGGCGCCAGCAGGGCCTCCTGCTCGCCGGGCTCCGGCTCGGGATGGCGCTGATGCTGTTGCTCGCCCTGCCGCTCATTCTCATCCCGGATCAGCTGATCTACGGGTGGATCGGGCCCGGGTGGGGACCGAGCTCGGCGGTCCTGGCGCTGCTCGGCATCGTCCTCGTCGTTCATCAGCCGGCGCAGCTGCTCTCCCAGTACCTCGTGGCGCGCGGCTACCAGCAGCGCCTCTCAATGATGTTGCTGTTCGTCGTGGGCGCGAACCTCGTGCTCTCGATCGTGCTCGCGTCGGCGGTCGGGATCTGGGGCGTCGCATTCGCCACCCTCGTCACCGATGCGGGCGCGACGCTCGTGCTGATCCCGCGGCTCGTGCACGCATCGTCGGGTCCGTCGTACCGAGCGATCGCCGTTGCCGCCATGCGGCCGGTGTTGCCGTCCTTGCTCGCGGCTGCACCGGTGCTCGTCGTCTTCAGCCGCCTGCTCGATCCGCGCACGTTGGTCGCCCTGGTGCCGGTCGGCGTCCTCTGGGTCGCTGTCTTCGGCGTCGCAGTCTGGTTCCTCGGCCTCGAGGCTGCCGACCGGACCGCGATCTCGAGCCGGGTTGGCGTACGCCGACTCCGTCGGCCGCTCGCCTCCTCGCCCGAATAAGCGCGGTCAACGGCCGGGCGGGATGTAGCGATCGAGGATCTGCTCCTCGTAGCGTCGGCCGAGCACGTCCCAGTCGAGCTCGCGGCCCGCTCGACCCGCTGCCTCGGCCAGGGCTCCGCGGGCTGATTCGTCGCCCGCAAGGCGGACGACGGCGTCGACGAACTCGCGCGGCTCTCCGACCAGCACGCCGGCGCCCGTGTCGTGAAGAACGGAGGTCACCTCGAAGTCGTAGGAGATGGTCGGCACGCCGACCCCCATGTACTCGGCGACCTTTGCAGCCTGGATCCCCTGATCGGCGGTTCGCGGGTAGAGCGCGAGGTCGAAGTTCGCGACGTGATCGAGGACGCGGTCGCGTGGGAGCCGGCCGAACAGAGCGATGTCGTCCCGGCCGGCGCAGCGTGCACGCACCCGATCGCTTGGACCGCCGAGGAGCCACAGTCGCGCATTGGGCTCGCGCACGTGGATCTCGTCCCACAGGTCGAGCAGGTGGTCGACGTTGTAGAGCGGGCTGTCGCCGCCGCGATCGCCCGCACTCAACAGGTGCGCGGCCATGTAGCCGACGACGATCTCGCCGTTTTGCCGCCTGCCCCGAACGCGCGCGACCCCTTCGGTCGACAGCGACGAGAGACTGACGCCCTGCGGAATCACGTGCCACGGCTTCTGCACGCCGAGAGATTCGAAGCGGCGAGCGGCCCTCTCGGCCGTCACGACGTACGCTGCGAGCTGCGGTCGATTCAGCAACGCAACCTCGCGCTCGGTGAACTTCGGGTCGTCCACGTCGGAGACGATCGGCCCGTCGAAGTGCCGGATCTGCTCGTTGTCGGCCGTGAACAGTCCGGGATAGCGGCGGGACAGCGCGCCGAGCACCGCCGGATGCCACGCCGGCTTGCCCCGGTCGAGCGCTCGGAACTGGGCTCCGCGCGGTACGCGTCGATCCGACAGTACGAGCAGATAGCCGTCGAGTCGCGTCAGGCGCGGCAGCAGCTCCGCGTAGCGCGGGTTGTTGTGGTGGCGAAACCAGATGCTCGTGAAGGCGATCCGATCCGGGGCAGGTGATGGTCCCGCGACGAGGCGTCTGAGCGGCATGCGCTGCATGGCGCGGCAGTTTAGGCGTCGTCGTCGTCGGGCGGCTTGCGCGCGTGATCGACCGTCTTCGGCTGTGATCCGATCGCCGGCCAGATGCTCGCACGAAACGCCTGCGCCCACTCGCGTGCGAGGGCTTCACGCTCGACGTCTCCTCGCAACCGGTCGACGTTCGCGCGACCCGTCCAGGTGGCGACATGGAGCGAGGCCTTCGCCGCCCAGAGCAGGGAGTAGAGGACCCAGCCCCGCGGATAGTGCTTCTGCATGTAGATGAGCCTGCTCCGGTGGTACTGCGCAAACCAACGCTGTGTGGCGCCGCTCGACGTCGAGCCACCCCCGACGTGCACCGCCTCGGCATCCCAGTCGATCGCCTGCTCCCAGCCCGCACGTGCGAGTCTGAGGGACACGTCGAGGTCCTCGTAGTAGAAGACGAAGCGCTCGTCGAAGCCGCCGATCTGCTCGAGTGCGTCGCGCCGGGCGAGCGCGCAGGTTGGAAGCACGGCTTCCGCGCGCTCGAGGCCCTGCCCTTCCTGCGCGATCGGCTGCCGGAGGTTGACCGTGTCGGCCATCGCGCGTCCGAACGTGAACAGAAACGTATGCGTCTTCGTGCGGGCTCCGTCGAGATCGACGAGTGCGGCGCCGCAGAGAGCGAGGCGTGGATTCTCGTCCAGCCGGCGCCGCAGGCGCTCGACGGTGTCGGGGCGCACGAACGCGTCGCTGTTCAGCAGCAGGAGTCGGTCGCCGTGTGCCGCCGCGACCGCGGTGTTCATCGCGGCGGCAAAGCCGCGACGTACCGACTGGACGATCCGCACGCGCGGCTTGCCCCTGACGCGGTCGATGCTCTCGTCCGTCGACGACTCGTCGGCAACCACGATCTCGTCGACCTCTCTTGCCGTCAGCAGGGCGTCGACGCACTGCTCGAGAAGCGGCCCGCTGTTGCGGTGCGGGATCACAGCCGAGATCGACATTGGCTTAGCCTTCGCATCGCTCACTTCTTGCTGCCGCTCCACAGGCGCTTGTAGACCGCCGCGGTCGAGTCGGTCATGCGGGCCACCGAGAAGTGATCTCTCGCGCGCGCCTGTCCGGCAGCGCCCAGCGAGCGGGCGAGCGGCGTCTCGGTGAGCAGGTCGTCGAGCGCCGAGGCGACCGCCGGCACCGCACCGGCCTCGACGAGCACGCCGGTCTCGCCGTCGACCACGATCTCGGGCACTGCGCTGACCCGTGTTGCGACGATCGGCAGCCGGGCGAGCATCGCCTCGAGCAGGACGATCCCGAAGCCCTCCCAGCGCGATGTGTGCACGAAGATGTCCGCGCGCTCCAGCCAGTCTCGGGTCTCGAGCCGTCCCGGGAGCACCACGCGGCCCGCAAGCCCGAGCCCCTCGACGAGCGAACGCGTTTCCGCCGCAAGCGGGCCGTCGCCGAGGATCGCGAGCATCGCGTCGGGATGTTTCGCGCGGACCTCCGCAAACGCTCTCAGGAGGGTCGCGTGATCCTTCTGCGCGATCAGCCGGCCGATTGCCAACGCGAGAGGGACGCCGGCCGGCACGCCCGCCTGCTCCGGAGTGATCTCCGAGGGAAGATCCGGCATCTCGTCGAGCCCGTAGTGGATCGTCTCGAACTTCGCGGCCGGCAAGCCTGCCGCGATGAGAAAGCGCCGGACCGCATCGGAGATCGCGATCAGCTGCCTCGCGCCCGACGCGAACGCGCGGTCGACGTAGCGAAACGGCCCGAGCTGGTAGCGGTCGTCGTTGTGACGGGTCGAGACGAACGGCACGCGTGCCAGCCGGGCGGCGGCTGCTCCGTAGAGGTCGGCGTGGACCAGGTGCGTGTGCAGCAGATCGGGGCCGAGGCGCCGCACGACGCGCACGAGGTCGTGTGCCATCAAAGGGTTGACGTCCCACGTGCAGCGAACGTGCTCGACTGGAACGCCGGCCTGTGCGAAGCCTGCGTAGAGGCGCTCCGCGTCGGTGCCCTCGACATCGAGGCCGACGAAGCGGGCGTCGATGCCACGCTTCCGCAGCGCGGGAAGCAGGCGCAGAAGATGCTGCTCTGCCCCTGCAACGCCCGTCACCTTCATCAAATGGACGACCCTCATCGTGCGAGCAGGCTCCGGTACAGCCCGTCGATCTCGTCGGCCATTCGTTCCTTGGCATACAGCTCATTCATCCGCGCTGCGCCCGCTTGGCCCATCCGCGTCCGCAGCGCAGGGTCGGCGGCGAGCTCGGCGAGGCGTGCCGAGATGGTCGCGACGTCACCTTCGTCTGCGAGGTAACCGCTTACGCCGTCCTCGACGACCGCCGGCGTGCCGCCAACGCGCGTCGCAACGACGGGCCGTTCCGCGGCGAGCGCCTCGATCGCGGCCACCGGCGTCCCTTCGTTGGCCGAGGTGAGGCAGAACGCGTCGAACGCCGCGTACCACTCGCCGAGGTGCTGGCGATAGCCGGCCACGTAACAGCGATTGGCGACACCGAGCGATGCCGCCAGCGCCTCGACTGCGGCGCGGTCGGGCCCGTCGCCGACGATGCAGAGCATCGCGTCGACCCTGTGTTCGACCAATGCCGCCAGCACGTGGACGAGGTCGAGCGGGCGCTTGATCGGAGTCAGCCGCCCGACCCAGCCGACGACGAGAGTCCCGTCGTTCGCGCCGAGCTCAGAGCGGACGCGCCGCCGCTCGGTCTCGGTGGTGTCCGTGCGTGCCGAGAGATCGAAGCCGTAGGGGATCACGACGAACTTGGAGAGCGGCGCCACGCCGAGTGAGACCAGCTCGTCGCGCACTTCACGGCTGACGGCGATCAAGCGATCGGTTCTGTAGGCCAGGGCTCGTTCGAGCAGGCGGTAGAAGGTCTCCTTGCCGCGACCGAAGTAGCCCCGCAGAACGTGACCGTGGTACGTATGGACGACGACCGCCGGTCGTGCGTCGCGGGCGAGCAATGCCGCGACGCGCCCGGCACCTCCGGCCTTCGCCGTGTGCGTGTGCAGGACGTCCGGCCGCTCCGTGCGCAGGATGCCGATCAGCTCGCGGACCGCCTTCGGGTCGCTCTTGGGCGACAGCTCGCGTTGCAACGCCGGCAGTCGCTGCAGCGGCACGCCGAGCTCGTCCGCCAGGTACTCCATCGACTCCTCTCCGGGAGCAAGCGTTCCCGCGACGACGAGAACGTGGTGACCGCGACGGCGCTGTTCTGCGGCGAGCTGCAGAACGTGCAGCGCTGCACCTCCGACGTTCAGACGCGCGATCACGTGGAGAACGCGAAGCGGCCGCTCGGACATGGGGTCAGGGTACGACGGGCTCGAGCCGAGAGGACCGCTCACGTGATGGAGGCACGAGTGTCGGCGCGACCGCGGCGATCGCCGAGCGTGAACCAGAAGATCGCTGTCATCGGGATGCCTCCGAACAGCGCGGCGCCGGCGAGGGCACCTGCGAGCGACGCGACCCAGGCGAGCGGAAGGTAGGCGAGCGCCTCGTCCGGGTCGCCGCGCGGCCAGCCTCGACCGACCCGGATCGCGGTGCGCACCGTCACCACCCCCAGCGCGAGGAACAGCGCGGCTCCGACGATCCCGAGCTCGTAGAGGATCTGGTCGTAGGTCTGCTGCGGGATGAAGGTGCCGTTCGCCGGAGGGAAGTAGTCGGCGGGCTGGTCGGAGAACCTCCTGCGCGCATCGGGGAGGTAGCGCGCATAGATCTTGGGCGGCAGGAGCCCGTACCAGCCGCTCCCGAGAACCGGGTGATCGAGGAAGATCCGGCCGCCGATGTAGGCGTAGATCAGCCGCTGGCTCCAGCTGCCCGCGTACTGGCCCGGAGCCTCCGGCTTCTTCGAGCCGAACCATGATTCCAGGAAGCCCATGTCACCCGACCGCAGCGACAGCGTGCCCGCGGTGACCGCGCCCGTGATCAGGAGTGTGATCACGAGCGCCCGGACCGTGACCGAGCGTCGAAGCGCGGCGAGCGCGATGATCGCGCCGACCGCCAGGTACAGCCCGATCAGCTGGGCCAGCGCGGCCCCAAGGGTGATCCCGAGCGCTCCGACGAAGCCTGCCAGCACGAGCAGGCGGCGACTCGGCGGTCGGGCGTACAGCGTTGCGAGCGCGCCGGTGAGCGTCATCGTCGACAGGGCGGCGAAGTCGTGTTCGCCGAGGAAGGCGCCCTGGCGCGAGCCCGGGTGGTGTCCGAAGTCGTAGAGCGCCCGGACCAGGCCGGCCGTGTCGACGAGCACGAGCACGCCGAAGAGCGTCCAGAGCTGACCGCGCCGCGTGACGAACAGAATGATCCCCAGCGCGATCACGCCGTATTCGAGGAGCTTCGAGGCTCCGATGAAGGCGGTGCCGCCGGACGCCGCGGACGAGATCAGCAACCAGACGCCGAACGCCGCACCCGTGGCCGTGATCGCCCGCGCGGGGCGGGGAAGCGTTCGCCGGTCGAGGAGACGCAGGACGCACAGGAGGGCGAGCGCGGCGAGGGCGAGGTCGGCCGGAACGAACGTGATCGAGTTGCCGACCGCATGGACGGTCAGCGCCGGCTGGTTGATCGAGCGCACCAGGCTGAGCGCGAGGGCGACGCAGAGCACCAGGAAGGGAACATCGCGCCCCGGCGGCCGCGGCTCTTCGTGCCGGAGGCGGGTCATGGAAGGCGCCTATGATACGCGCGTCCCTTCACGGGGGGCCGCACGTCCGAGCGGCCGGACACACATGCGCATCCTCCTGCTTCCCGGTATCTGGCCTCCTGACGTCGGTGGTCCCGCAACTCACGGCCCCGACTTCGCGCGCTTCCTCGTCGAGCGCGGGCACGCGGTTCAGGTCGTCACCATGGCCGACGGTGCCGTCACGGATCGACCGTGCCCGGTCGAGACCGTCTCGCGCAGCAATCCCTTTCCCGTCCGCTATTCCGTGCTCGCCGGCCGGGCCGCGCGTCTCGCGCGGCAGTCCGATGTCGTCTATGCGACCGCGACCTATGCGGCGGCTGCGGCAGCCAGTCTTGCGGCGCGGCGTCCACTCGTCGCCAAGCTCGTCTCGGATCCGGCGTTCGAGCGGGCCCAGCGCTACGGCCTCTTCCGCGGGACGCTCGAGGAGTTCCAGACGGAATCCGGTGCCGCTGTCACCGCGCTCCGGCATGCCCGGACGCTCGCGCTCTCCCGGGCACGGACGATCGTGGTGCCCAGCGAGTACCTCGCCGGCATCGCCCGTGGCTTCGGCGTCGATCCCGAGCGAGTCCTCGTCGTCCCGAATCCGGCGCCCGACGTCAGTGCGTCGCCGCGGTCGCCGCGGCCGAACACCTTCGTCTACGCCGGACGGCTGACCAGGGCGAAGGCCCTCGGCACCGCGATCGACGCCTTCGCCCGTGTTCCGGCGGCGCGGCTGATCGTCGTCGGCGACGGTCCCGAACGCGCCGCTCTCGAGCGGCGCGCGCACGCCGTGGGGCTCGACGGCCGCATCACGTTCCTCGGCGCGCAGCCGCGCGCGCGCGTCCTGGAGGAGCTCGGTAGCGCCTGGGCCTCCGTGCTCTCGAGCGACTGGGAGAATCTGCCGCATGCCGCAGTCGAGTCGCTCGCCGTCGGGACACCGGTCGTCGCCACGAGGGTCGGCGGTGTACCGGAGGTCGTGCACGACGAAGTCAACGGCCTGCTCGTGCCGTCCGGCTCTCCGGAGGCGCTCGCCGATGCACTGGCACGCCTGGTCGACGACGAACAGCTTCGAGAACGGCTTGCGGGCGGTGCCGCACCGTCGGTCGCTGCGCTCTCTCGCGACCGGGTCTACGGTGAGCTTGAGCGGCTGCTCGCGGAGGCCGTCGGCGGATGAGTGAGGTCGAGCAGCGTCCGCGCGTCCTCTTTGTCGGCCGCAACCGCTACACGCTGCCCCTTCCCGACTGGCTCGCGAAGAAGTGGGACGCGCTCGAGCGCCAGATCGAGTACCGGGTGCTCGCCTCGGCGGCAAACGGCAGCCCGCTCGCGGACGAGCGGTTCAGGCTCGTTCCGCCGGCGAGGCCACAGCGGCTGGACGGGTTGCTCTTCTACCTTCGTCTGCCGTTGCGCGTCCGGGGGCAGATTCGCGATTTCCGTCCCGACGCGATCATCGCCAGCGATCCGTACGTCGGCGCAGCCTCGATGGTGGGCCGTGCGCTCGCTCCGGGGTTGCGGCCGCAGGTGATCCTCGAGGTCCACGGAGACTGGCGGACGTTCACGCGCCTCTACGGCTCGCCGCGGCGACGGTTCTTCTCGCCGGTCGCCGACCTCGTGAGCCGCGCCGCCGTCCGGCGCGGCGATGCCGTGCGTGCGCTCTCGCGCTACACCGAGTCTCTTGTCGAGGACGTGCGCGGCGTGCCGGTTGCAGCGTCATTTCCGACGTACACCGACCTGTCCGCGTTCACCGCCCGGCCGATCGAGCCGCTGCCCGAGCGCCCGACCGCCCTGTTCGTCGGCATGCTCGAGGCCTACAAGAACGTCGACGGGCTTGCGGTGGCATGGCGTGAGGTCGCGGCGCGACTGCCCGGACGCCCGGCTCGTGCTGGTCGGGAAGGGGGCGCGCCACAGTGTGATCGACGAGCTCGTCGCCGACCTCCCCGACCGGGTGGAGCACGTTCAGGAGCTGTCGCCCGAGGAAGTCGCCGAGCGGCTCGACGAAGCGACGGTGCTCGTGCTCCCGTCACGGTCGGAGGGGCTCGGACGTGTCGTGATCGAGGCGTTCGCGCGCGGCCGCGGGGTCGTCGCGAGCCGGGTCGGCGGCATTCCGGACCTCGTCCGCGACGACGTCGAGGGAAGGCTCGTCGAACCGCTCGACGGCGAGCAGCTCGTCGAAGCGCTCGTCGAGGTCCTGTCCGACCGCGCGGCTCGCCGAGCGCTACGGCGCTGGCGGCCGCCGAGCGATACCGGGCGTGGCACACGACGCCGGCCGAGTTTGCTGCACAGGTGCGCGGCCTCGTCGAGGCATCGCTGCGCGACGCCGGGGAGATCCCCGGCGAGCGGCCGCGCGTGCTGATCGTCGCCGACGCTGCGCACGGAGCGCCCTGTTCGAAGGCTCGACCGATGCGACGCTCGCCGCGCTGCGCGAGGAGCTCGACTACTGCGTGCTCGGTCGCGCCGAGCGCGGCGTCGCGCCCCGCCGGACCGTCCTCGCGCCGGGATCCGGTGCTGCTCGTGCGGCGATGGCCTGGGCCGCTCGATTCGCTCGTGTTCTACGGGTCGCTGCCATTCCGAATCGCGTCACTGGTGCGCAGGTTCAAGCCGAGCCGTCGTGATCGCGGAGAACCCGTACATCGGTTTCTTCGTGCTCGTGGCGTTCGCCTTCCGTCGCCGTCGGCCGTCGCTCGTGATCGAGACGCACGGCGACTGGCGGGCGGCGACGCGGCTCGAGGGATCACGGATGCGGATCCTGCTGGCGCCGTTCGCCGACCGGGCCGCGCGGTATGCGCTGCGGCGCGCCGACGCGCTGCGCGCGCTCTCGCCGTACACGGCCGAGCTCGCCGAGCGGGAGGCCGGCGTGCCGCCGCTCGAGTCGTTCCCCGCGTACATCGATCTTTCGATCTTCACGAGCACCGAGCCTGCCCCGCTGCCGGCGCGGCCGACGGCGCTGTTCGTGGGGATGCTGGAGCCGAACAAGAACGTCGACGCGCTCGCGCGGGCATGGCGCGACGTCGCGGCCGAGGTCCCGGACGCGCGGCTCGTGATCGTTGGCAAGTGGGGCGCTGCTCGACGTCGTCGACCGCCTGCGCGACGACTTCCCCGAGTCGGTTGTCCACCACGCCGAGCTCACGCCGGTCGACGTTGCTCGCCAGATGGACGAGTCGACCTGCCTCGTTCTGCCCTCGCGCTCCGAGGGACTCGGTCGCGTGTTGATCGAGAGCTTCGCCCGGGGTCGCGGCGTCGTTGCGAGCCGCGTCGGTGGCATTCCCGATGTCGTGCGCGACGGTGTCGAGGGACTGCTCGTCGACCCGGGGGACGACGAAGACATCGCGCGCGCACTTGTCGACGTTCTGTCCGACTCCGAGCTCGCCGCCCGACTCGGTGCTGCAGCGCGCCTTCGTTATCGCGACTGGGACTCGACTCCGGACGACTACGCCGCGCGCGTTCGTCTGCTCGTCGATCGTGCTGTCGCGGGCACTGACCGCTGATCTTGCGCATCGTCTTCATCACCCAGACGATCGACAGCGAGGACCCGAATCTCGGCGTGACCGTCGACTGGGTCCGGGCGCTCGCCGCTCGATGCGTCGAGGTGCGTGTGATCGCCGACCGCGTGCGGACGCACGACCTGCCGGCGAACGTCTCGTTCCGTACGTTCGGCGACCGGCGGCGGCTGGGCCGCGGGACGCGGTTCGAGCATGCGTTGGCCGGCTCGCTCGGAGCGCCGGTGCCCGACGCCGTTCTCGTCCACATGATCCCGCTGTTCCTGATCCTCGCCGCTCCACTCGCGCGCATGCGTCGCGTTCCGCTCCTCCTCTGGTACGCGCACTGGCACGGCGACTGGACGCTCCGGCTCGCGGATCGCCTCTGCGCTGCTGCGATGAGCGTCGACCGCGGCTCGTACCCGCTCGAGAGCTCGAAGCTGCACGCGATCGGGCACGGGATCGACGTCGGCCGGTTCGCACCCCGCACGTCGTCCTCGGCCAACGGAGCGACACTGCGGCTGCTCGCGCTCGGCCGCACCGCGCCGTGGAAGGGGTACGCAACCCTGCTCGAGGGGTTCGAGCAGGCACTCGGCGCAGGGCTCGACGCGCGGCTCGAGATTCGCGGACCGAGTACCAAGGCGGAGGAGCTCCGCCACCGCGCCGAGCTGGCACGCCGGATCGACGGCAGCCCGGCGCTGCGCGCGCATGCCGAGATCGCCGATCCCGTGCCGCGCGACCGAGTACCGGGGCTGCTCGTTCAGAGCGATGCACTCGTGACCGCGGCCGACAGCGGACACGCGACCCAGACGCTGGACAAGGTCGTCTACGAGGCGTCTGCATGCGCCGTTCCAGTGATCGCTTCGAACCCGGTGCTCGCCGAGTACCTTCGCGACCTTCCGCTCAGGCTCGACTTCCGGCCGGGCGATGCCGATGACCTCGCGCGGGCACTGCGTGAATTCGGTGCCGCCTCGGCCGCGACCCGAGAGCAGGTCGGCCTCGAGCTTCGCCGGCGCGTCGAGTCCGGCCACTCGGTCGACACGTGGGCTGACCGCGTCGTCGACGTCGTGCGCGAGGTTCGCGGTGAGTGACGCTCCCCGGGTCTCCGTCGTCGTGACCGTGCTCAACGAGGAGGGCGCGGTCGACGAGCTCCTAGCCCGCACGGCGGCAGCCCTCGACGGCGAGACGTGGGAGGTGATCGTCGTCGACGACGGCTCGACCGACGAGACCTTCGAGCGGTTGCGGGCCGCTCACGCACGCGACCCGCGCGTTCACGCAGTTCGCTTCAAGCGCAACTTCGGCCAGCATCCTGCGATGCACGCCGGGCTCGTCCGCGCCCGTGGTGACCGGATCGTGACCATGGACGGCGACCTGCAGAACGAGCCCGAGGACCTGCCGAAGCTCCTCGCGGCGCTCGATCGTGCCGATGTCGCATCGGGTCGCCGGGTCGCGCGTCGTGACTCGCCCGGGCGCACACTGCCGAGCCGCGTGATCAACGGCCTCCTGCGCGGGTTCACGGGCGTTCGGATCTCAGACTTCGGTTGCGCCTTCAACGGTTACCGGCGCGAGGCGATCGAACCGATGCTCGGTGCGATCGGGCGCCAGAAGTTCACGAAGGCGCTCGTGCTCTCGAGCGGGGTGTCGGTCGAGGAGGTCGACGTGTCGCACGCGCCGGCGCGGACCGGTTCCCGTTACTCGCCGTTCCGGCTCGTGCGGCTCGCACTGCACGTGGTCGCCGGATTCTGGCCGCAGCCCGTGCAATGGATCGGCGTGACGCTGGGCGTCGTCTGCTCGCTGGCCGCCGCCGCGCTGGGGGTGTACGGCGTCGTGTACTGGATCGCGAACGCGAACTTCCCGGGCCCGCTGTTCGCCGGTGCGGGCATCGTGCTCGTCCTCGGTGTGCAAGGCTTCGTGCTCGCGCTGATCGGCGAGTCCCTCGGTCGCATCCAGCGTGACGTCGAGCAGCGGCCCCTGTACACCATCTCGGAGGAGCTCTAGGCAGTGTCGAAGCGCGTGCTGGTGACCGGCGGGGCGGGGTTCATCTCGTCGAACTTCATCCGCCATCTGCTCGAGGCGACGCCGTACGAGGTCGTCACGCTCGACGCACTCACCTACGCCGGCAACCTCGAGAACCTCGCGGACGTCCTCAGTCATCCCCGCCTCTCGTTCGTGCAGGGCGACATCCGTCACGCGCCGCTCGTCCGCGACCTCGTCGGAGGAGTCGACGTCGTCGTCAACGCCGCAGCCGAGTCGCACGTCGAGAAGTCGATCGCCGACGGCGCATCCGAGTTCGTCACCACGAACGTCGAGGGAACGCAGATCCTGCTCGATGCGATTCGGGAGCGGCCGGTCGAGCGGTTCATCCTGATCTCGTCGTCGGAGGTGTACGGAACCGCCGAATCCGCTCCGATGGACGAGGAGCACCCGCTCAACCCGCGATCGCCCTACGCGGCGACCAAGGCCGGCGCCGATCGGCTCGCCTACTCGTACTGGACGACCTACGAGCTTCCGATCGTGATCGTTCGGCCCTTCAACAACTACGGCCCGCGCCAGCATCCCGAAAAGCTCGTGCCGCGCTTCATCACGCAGGCGCTCGACGACGAGCCGCTCACGATCCACGGCGACGGCCACGCTTCTCGCGACTGGCTCTACGTCGGCGACGATGCCGAGGCGATCGAGCACGTGATCGCTGCGCCGATCGACGAGCTCGCGGGTGAAGTGGTCAACGTTGCGACGGGTGTCGACATCTCGGTCGCGGAAGTCGCCGAGCTCGTGCTCGACGTGCTCGGCAAGCCCGGCTCGCTCACCTGCAACGTGTCGGAGCGGCCGGGGCAAGTCGACCGACACATCGGCTCGACCGAGAAGGCCGAGCGCCTGCTCGGCTGGCGGGCGCGCACATCGTTCGCGGACGGCCTCGAGCGGACCGTCGGGTGGTATCGCGACAATGAGGCGTGGTGGAGAGCGATTCTCGCTCGCGAAGCCCGCGCCTTCTCGTCCTAAGCGCCGGGCCGGCACAGCTCGGGCTGCTCGAGGCGGCGCGCGCGCGCGGGATCTGGCTCGCCGTCGTCGACCGCAACGCATCCGCCCCAGGACTCCGATTCGCCGACCGGCGCTGCATCCTCTCGACGGAGGACGAGCCTGCGATCGAGCGGCTCGTCGGGGCTCTCGGCATCGACGGGCTGATCGCTCCCGGCACCGACTGGCCGCTCGGAATGGCAGCGCGGATCGCCGCGCGTGCCGGGCTGCCGCATCCCCTGTCTCCGCAGACCGCGGTCCTGGCGACGAACAAGCTGCGCCAGCGCGAGCGCCTCGGCGAGGCGGGAGTGCCGCAGCCAGCGCTGGTGGGTGGTCGCGCCTGGTGATCGACTGCCCGAGGTCGAGTTGCCGTGCGTCGTCAAGGCGCCCGACCGGCAAGGCCAAAGAGGGCTGACTCTCGTCCGGAGGGTCGCCGAGCTCGGCCCGGCAATCGAGGCGGCCCGATTCGAGTCACGCGGCAACCTGGCCCTCGTCGAAGAGCTCGCGCCCGGGCCCGAGGTGACCGTGATCGGCTTCTCGGCCTCTGGTGCGTTCACCGCGCTCGCCGTGACGGACCGGATCGTCGCCGAGCCACCTGCATTCGGTGTCGCTCTTGCGCACGTCTGGCCCAGCCGCGCGGCTTCGGAGGGCGCGGCGGTGGCAGAACGGGCGGTGACGGCTCTCGGCATCGCCGAGGGCCCTACGTACGTGCAGGTTCGGATTGGCCCGGACGGTGGACGCGTGATCGAGGTCGCAGCGCGGCTCGGGGGCGGGCACGACGCCGAACTCGTCGAGCGAGCGACCGGCGTCGACCTGAACGGCCTCGCGATCGATGCCGCACTCGGCCGTCCTCCCGGGCCGGTTCGACCCAGGAGGCGGGTGGGCGGCGCAGTGACGCGGTTCCTCGTCGCCCCGCCGGGCGTGTTCGCGACCGTCGAGGTGCCGGACGACCTCGAGGGGATCGAGCGGATCCGGATCTACCGCGAGCCCGGGTTCGTGTTCCCCGAGTTCCGGCGAGGCTCGGACCGGGCCGGAGCCGTGCTCGCCGTCGGCGACAGCCGGGGCGAGGCGCTCGAGCGTGCCGATCACGCCGTCGAAGCGATCGCGTTCCGGGTCGGGGCGAGCTAGCCGCGGAGTGGTGGTCAGCCGGTGGCGGCCTTCTTGTACGCCGCCGCGGCTTCGGACTCCAGCTGCTTCTGGATGCTGCTCACGTTCGACGGGTTCCTGAGGAACGTCTGGAAGAGCCCCCATTCGCCCTGACCGACGGTCGCTCCGAAGGAGCCGGGCTGCCGGTCGGACATGTCGAACACGATGCTCTTCGCTTGCTGGACGGCCTTCTCGTTGGCCTGCGAGATCGCATCCGGGAACGATGGGACCGGGACGTGCGTGTTGCCGGTCGCGAAGCCGCCGTACTTGGCCCAGGCCTGGCCGGCCGCGGGCGTAGCGAGGAACGTCTCGAACGCCTGGATGGGCGCCGTCGTGCGGAAGGTGACGATGGAGTCGCCCGCGACCTCGACCGCCGGCTTCGAGCCGTTGATGCTCGGGAACGCGAACACCTGGTAGTCGGTCCCCGGCTTCGCTTTCACGGTCGCCGACCCCGGTACGAAGTCGCCCTCCATCACCATCGCGCCCTTCGGCGGGTTCTGGAAGACGTTGTTGACCGAGGTCGGGAAGTCGGTCTGAACGGCGCCCGAGGTGCCGCCGACCATCCACGCCGGCTGCAGCACTTTCGCCATCGTCTGCAGGGCGGTCGTGACGGAGGGATCGGTCCATTCGATCCGATGGGCGCTCAACTGGTTGTACATGTCCTGCCCGGCGGTGCGCAGGTAGATGTTCTCGAACAGGTCGGTGAGGGTCCAGCCGTCCGCTCCTCCGATCGAGAACGGCGTCGTGCCGGATGCCTTGACGGTCGACGCGAGACCGAGGAACTGGTCCCAGGTCGTCGGCGGCTTGACGCCGGCGCTCGTGAAGGCGTGGACGTTGTACCAGACGAGTGATTTGTTGCTCGCCTTGAAGACGACGCTGTAGAGCGCGCCGTTGTACGTGCCGAGCTGGATCCAGGCGGGCGCGAAGTTCTTCACCATCGTGGGCTTGGCGTACGTGATCGGCTGCAGCGCCTTCTTGTTGACGAACTCCTGGATCAGGCCCGGCTGCGCGATGTCGGCCATGTCCGGCGGGTTGCCCCCGGCGACGGCGGTGGACAGCACCGTGGGCAGGTTGTCGCCGACCGGCTTGTACGTGACGTGGACGTTCGGGTAGCTCTTGTTGAAGACCCTGATCACGTTCGCGAAGTGCGCGGCTTCCGCTCCGGTCCAGACGCCGTCGAACGTGATCTTGCCCGTCAAGCCCGAAGTCGTGGTCGTGCCGGCGGCCGGGCCGGAGGAAGACGAGGAGCTTCCGCCACACGCCGCTGCGATCATGACGAGCGCGCCCAGGCCGCCCGCGAGCGCGATCCGATGTCGATTCATGCGATTCCCTTCGGTTTGCACCGAGGCGACGATACCTCCCTGACCGAGGGCCGACGGTGGAGAGCGTTACCCTTGCCCGCGTGGAGGCGACCCGCCGCGCGACGTTTCTCGGCTTTCAGCCGCCTGCCGTCGACGAGGACGAGGTTGCGGCCGTTGCCGAAACCCTCCGCTCCGGCTGGCTGACGACCGGCCCGCGGACGTCCGAGCTCGAGGCCCGCATGCGCGAGTACCTCGAGGCGACCCATGTCCTTGCGGTCTCATCCTGCACTGCAGCGCTCCATCTCTCCCTGGTCGCGCTCGGCGTCGGACCGGGTGACGAGGTGATCACCAGCTCGTTGACGTGGCCGGCGACGGCAAACGTCATCGTGCACTGCGGGGCGACACCGCTGTTCGCCGACGTCAGCGACGAGACGCTGAACATCGACCCCGACCGCGTGCGCGAGCTGGTCGGCGAACGGACGAAGGCGATCCTCCCGGTCGACCTGTACGGGCAGCCGGCCGACCTGGATCCACTGCTCGCGCTCGGGATCCCGGTGGTCGAGGACGCGGCGCACGCTGCGGAGTCGTGCTACCGGGGTCGCAAGGTCGGGTCGATCGCCGATGTGACGTGCTTCTCGCTCTACGCGACGAAGAACATCGCTGCGGGCGAGGGGGGTCTCATCGCGACGTCGCGCGACGACCTCGCGGCCCGGCTCGACGACCTGCGGGTGATGCGGCGCGGGCACGGTTCGCGGTACGACATCGCAGTGCCCGGCTACAAGGCGAACCTCTCCGACGTCCTCGCGTCGATCGCGCTCGTGCAGCTGGACAAGATCGAGCGGCACGGCGAGATTCGCCGGCGACATCACGGGCTGTACAGCGAGGGGATCGCCGGCCTGGACGGCATCACGGAGGTCGGCCGCGACTCACGTGACGTGCACGCGAATCATCTGTTCGTGATCCGGATCGACCCCGATGCCGCGGGTGCGACGCGCGACGAGTACCAGCAGGCGCTAACGGACGAGAACATCGGCACGTCGATTCACTTCCTGCCGGTGCATCAACTGAGTGCCTACCAGGATCGTCTCGGGCCGACGCAGCCGCCTCTACCGATCACGGAGCGCGCCGGCTCGGAAGTGCTCTCGCTTCCGTTCTCGCCGGCCCACTCGGATGACGACGTCAGCGACGCGATCGCCGCTCTGCGGCGGGTCCACGCGCGCTTCGCAGGATGAACCGCCGTCTGCGCCTCGCGGCGACGCTTGCCGTCTCGGCGCTCGCGATCGGCTACATCGTCCTCAAGATCAACATCGGTCAGACGCTGCACATTCTCGGCAGCGCCGATCAGAAATGGGTCGCAGTCTCCGCGTTTCTGATCCTCGTCACGATCCTTCCGATGGCCTGGCGCTGGCAGCAGCTGCTCGGTGCGCGCGGCATCCATGAGGGTCTTTCGTGGCTCACGCGCGCCTACTTCGTGTCGTACGCCGTCGGACAGGTGCTCCCGACGTCCGTCGGGGGCGATGCCTCGCGGATCTACGAGACCTCGCGGCGGCATCCCGGGGAGATCACGCCGATCACGGGTTCGGTTCTGCTCGAGCGTGCGATCGGCGGTGCCGTCACGCTGCTCCTCGCCGGCATCGGCTTTCTGCTCGCGATCGGCCGCTACGACATCGGTGCGTACCTGTGGATCGAGTTCCTCTTCGTCGTCGCGACGGTCTTCGCCGGCATCGTCTTTTTCTCCCGCACGGTTCGGAGGCGGCTCGCGTTCGCCGTGCCGCTCGCGCGACGGCTGCGCGTCGAGCGGATCGCGCGCGCCGTCTACGACGGCATCCACGGGTACCGCGATCATCCCGGGACACTCGCGATTGTCTGCGCCGCCACGCTCGTGGTGCAACTCGGTCGGATCCTGTCGATCTACGCGGCCGGCCGCGCCGTCGGCATCGACCTGTCGCCTCTGCCGTACATCGTTCTCGGCCCGCTGCTCTTCCTCGTCATGCTCGTGCCGTTCACGATCAACGGTCTTGCCGTCCGTGAGGCGTTCTTCGTGAGCTTTCTCGGCAAGCTCGGGGTCGGCCCGGACCAGGCGTTCGCGTGCGGGTTCCTGTTCTTCCTGTTGACGCTCGTGCTCTCACTGCCCGGCCTGGCGATCATCGTGTGGGAGAACCTGCGACGTGCGCCGGTCGTACCCGATGGCTCCGGTACCTGACGTCTCTGTCGTCGTCGTGACGTTGAACGCACTGCCGTGGGTCGAGCAGTGCCTCGAGTCCGTGCGTGGGCTCGACGTGATCGTCGTCGATCACGGATCGACCGACGGGACGCTGGAGCTCGTGCGGGAACGCTTTCCCGACGTGCGCGTCGTCGAGCAGCAGAACTGCGGCATGGGCGGCGGGAACAATGCAGGCATGCGGCTCGCGTCCGGTCGCTACTGGTTTCTGCTCAATCCGGACGCCTGGGTCGTCGCCGACGGGCTCGCGCGGCTCGTCGCGTTCGCCGATGCACATCCGGAGGCGGCTGTCGTCGGCCCTCGCCTCTCGAACACCGACGGCACGCTTCAGCGTTCGGCACGAGCAGAGCCGACCGTGTGGCGCCTCACCACCGAGTACGCGGGCGTGCGCAAGCTCGCGCCGGGATCGTCTCTGCTCAACCCGCTGTACCTCGGTGGGTTCGACCATGCGACCGTTCGCGAGGTCGATTGGCTCTCGGGCGCAGCGCTGCTCGTCCGCCGCAGTGCGGCCGACGAGGTGGGCCTCTTCGACGAGTCGTTCTTCATGTTCAGCGAGGAGGTCGACTGGCTGACCCGATTCCGGCGGGCGGGCTGGACCGTGCTCTTCTATCCGGTTGCGGAGGTCGTTCACGTTGGCGGCACGTCACACGGCGGCCGAATGTACGTCGAGAACCTGCGCGGACAGCTTCGCTTCCTGGACAAGCACCACGGCCGTCAGGAGGCCGAGCGCGCACGCCGAGTGCTGCTCTGGTCGCTTCGGCTGCGCGGGCTCGCTTTTCGCGGCGACCGCGGCGCGGCGTACCGCGACGGCGCGCAGTTCCTCGGTTCCGGTGACGTCGGCGCGCTTCTCGGAGAAGCAGCCACTCGGTGATCGAATACCTGAGGCTCGCGTTCGGCACGGTCGTCGTGTTGGCGCCCGGTGCTGCTGTGGCACGGGCACTCGGTCGTCGCTCGGCAGCGTCGCTGCTCGCCTGGGCGACCGCGTCGATATTCGTCGCGTGGGCGGTCGTCTTCGCGATCCATTCGACGATTCGGCTCGCCGCGATCGTCCTCGCCGTGATCTTCGTGATCGGAATGGCCGTCTCGCTCCTGCGCCCGCAGCGTTCGACCTCGGAGCCGCGTTCTGTTCGCTCGCCCTGGCCGTGGCTCGTCGGGCTCGTTCTCGGCTGGTCACTCTGGCACGTCGCCGGCGCCGTCACGGGGGACGGCCTCTTCCACGAGGCCCGCGTTCGCAAGTTGGTCGCGCTCGGCGACCTGCACCTTCGCACCGTCGACGAGTTCAGGGACGGGGGGCTTCATCCGGGGTATGCGTTCCCGCTCTGGCACGGCTTCCTCGCACTCGTCTCCTGGGTCTCCGGGGTCGATCCCGCCGACGTCATCCGTCACGAACCGTCGGTCCTCGCCCCGCTCGCGTGCGCACTCGCGTGGGAAGCGGGTGCGACCGTCTTCGGGTCGCGCTGGGCGGGCGCATCGGTGCTGCTGGCGACCCTGGCGATGTTCGTCTTCGGGCCTGGTCACGGCGGCGCGTACGCGGAGCTCGCCCAGCCCGCGACCGCGGCGCGACAGCTCTTCGTCCCGGCGGTGATCACGCTGTTCTTCGCTGCTCCCTCGTGGCGCGTGCGAGCGGAGCTCGTCGCCGTCTTCGGAGCGCTCGCCCTTGTTCACCCGACCTACGCGCTCTTCGTGCTCGTTCCGCTGGCGGGGTGCGCGCTGCTGTACCCGCGGGCATGGCGCGAATGGGCGCCCACGTTCACCGCGGCAGTCGTCCCGATCGGGCTTGCACTGCTCTGGTTACGGCCGATCGTCGACGAGACCGTCTCCCACGATCCGGGCGCAGGCGAGCGCGCCCGCGCGCTCAGGCAGTACGCAGACCAGCTGGTCGTGACGAACGAGCACCACTATCGGCTGGCTGCCGAGGTGTTCGGCCGCAGCGGGGCGGTGGCGGTCGCGGCGCTCTTCCTGCTGCCGGTGACGGCCCTCGCCTGGCCGCGACGCTGGGTGGCGTTCGCGCTCGGCGGCACGCTGCTCGTCCT
This sequence comes from uncultured Thermoleophilia bacterium, assembly GCA_963715115.1. GTDB lineage: Bacteria > Actinomycetota > Thermoleophilia > Gaiellales > Gaiellaceae > PALSA-600. The sequence continues at coordinate 29,227 of CAVQRE010000014.1, read as the reverse complement.
CGTGCTGCTCGAGGTGCCGTGGTCGTTCGTCCACCTGTCGAATGCGGTCTCGTTGTCGCAGTCACGGCGCGCCGCGGGGTTCGCGCCGTTGCCGTTCGCTCTCGCCGGAGCGCTTGCACTGCTTGCGCGCTCGGTGTTCGTGCTCCCCGCCGCCTTCGTCGTCGGGATCGTGACCCAGAGCGCCTGGCCGGGCGACTTCGAGTACGGCCTCCGCCACGGCGGTCCTGCGCTCGCAACGTGGATCGCGCTGTTCGGCGGCGCTGCGGCGCTCGCCGTCGCGATCGTCGCCCGGTCGCGTCCCGCAGGCGAATACCATCGGCTCGGCGCCGCGGCCATGCTCGCGTTTGTCCTCCCCGTGGCCGCGCACGGCGTCTGGCACTGGAGCCCGCGCGTCGCGACCGACACGGATGCCCTCTCGCCGGCTCTCGTCCACTCGCTGCGGACGCAGGTGCCGAGAGGTGCGATCGTGCTGGCGCCGCTGCAAGCCAGCTATCGGGTCGTTGCGGACGCACCGGTCTACGTCGTCGGGCTGCCGGTCGTGCACGTCGCCGACACGAAGGCGAACGCACCCTATGTCCGAGCCAGAGCGGTCGATCGTTGGGTGGCGACCGGAGACCCACGCGTCGCCCGGCGCTACGGGGCGACGTGGGCGATTCGCGGCGACCGTCTCTATCGTCTGCCGCGGTGACGGTGTGACCACTTTGGCCCGGAGGCGCGGGATCGCCGTCGTCGGCGCGCTCATCGCGCTGCAGGTCGTCCTCACGCTGTTCGTCCTCGCGCGCTCGCCGCACCGCGCACTGCCCGGGTTCCCGCTGTACCGGTACAACCCGGTCGTCGGAGACGGGTACGCGTACTACTCGGCCGTCCGGGAGTTGCTCAACACGTGGCAGCGGGACGGTCGGCTGCTGCTGCCTCTCGCTTTCGTCGTCGTCGTGGCATTGGTGTTGGTGTGGCGTCGGTTCCGCAGCGCCCGTGTTCGAGCGCTTGCGTCGGTTTGGGCGTGCGGGATCGTCGCCGCGGTGCTCGTCGAGCGGATTCGGTTCACAGGCGCCGGTCAGATCGGCTGGTCGCTGGTCTGGAGTGTCCTCGTGTTGCCGTACCGAACGGTGGGCCTTCCGCTCGATCCCGATGTTGCGTTCGCCTTCGGTCTGTTTCTGTCGCTCCTGTGCAACGCGGTGACGATTGCGATGACGTACGAGCTGGGACGGCTCGCAAGCAGCCGGTGGGCGGTTGCTGTGATCGCTGCCGCTCTGGTCGCAGCCTGGCCCCTGCTGATGCTCCTCGATCCCGCTCACACGTCTGCCCAGAACGGCACCTGGGAGGTCTTGCTCGGGCTCGCGATGTACACGGAGCCGCTGTCGACCGCGCTCGTGCTCTCCGGGCTCGTCGTCCTGCTCCGGCGAGGCGGCGGGGGCGCAGACGCGGTGCTCGGCGGGGCGCTCCTCGGGCTGGCGTCACTCGTGCGCGTCTCGAACGCGCTGATTGCCGCGTTCGTCGTCCTCGTGCTGCTGATGCGCCAAGACCGAGCGCGGGCTCTGGTGACGGTCGGCGGCGGTCTGGCGTTCTTGCCTGCCGTTGTGCTCTTCTGGCCGAAGGGATACCCGCGTCTCAAGCCTCCGGTCTTTCCTGCGCATCCGTTCGAGTTCGCCTACGCGCGCACGTCGTGGACGCACTCGCTGCTGTGGCATCCGTCGGTTCTCGTCGCGATCGTTCCGATTGCGATACTCGGTGTGGCCTACGTGAACCGGTTCGTCGCTGCCGCCCTCGGCGGTGCAGTGATCTCGACGGCGATCTTCTACACCTTCTACGAGGGCACACCCATTCACCCTCGCTTCCTGTTCGTCATCGTCCCGCCGGTGTTCGTCTTCTGGGCTGCAGGCGCCACGGCGATCGCCTCGATCGCAGCCCGTCTCTACGATCGGCCGAGATGAAGGTCCTGCTGGTGACGATGTACTTCCCGCCGGCCGGCGGCGGAGGTGTGCAACGGCCGTTGAAGTTCGCTACGCATCTTCCGGAGCTCGGAGTCGAGACGCACGTGCTCGCTCCCGACGATCCGAAGTGGATTCACCGCGACGAGGAGCTCCAGCCGCCGACGCTCGCCTGGGTCCATCGCGCCCGCTACATCGGTCCGAAGGGCAGGAAGCCGGCCGAGGAGCTCCACGGGACCGGTGGTCTCGAGCGCTTTACGCGACAGGCGCAGCTCGCCGGCCGTAGGTTGCTCGTGCCCGACGAGAACGTCAGCTGGAACCTGACCGCGATTCCGGCAGCGATCCGAATCGCGAGACGAGAGGGAATCGACGTCGTGCTCACGACGTCGCCGCCGTCGTCCGTTCATCTTGTCGGTGCCGCCGTGAAGCAGGCCGCGGGCATCCCCTGGATCGCCGACCTTCGCGACTCGATCGTCGCGCATCCGCATCGCCGTGCCGAGTCGCGGCTCGTCCGGGTCAAGGAGACCGGCGAGCACGCGGTCGCGCGGCTCGTCGCTCGTTCGGCCGACGCGATTGTCTGTGTCTCCGACGCGATCGCCGACGAGATGCGCGACCGCTCGCCGGCGGGAGTCGTAGCGACGATCGCGAACGGATCAGACTTCGACGACTTCGCGGGTCTCGAACACCATCCGTCGCCGCGCTTTCGGATCACCCACGCAGGCTCGTTCTTCGGCAAGCGCGACCCGCGCCCGTTCCTGACTGCGCTCGCGCGATCGGAGCTCGACGTGTGCGTCCGCTTCCTCGGCGACTTCCGCTCGGCGGATCGCGAGTGGGCCGAGACACTCGAGCTCGGCGATCGGCTGGAGTTGATCCCGTACGCTCCGCGACGTCAGTCGCTCGAGTTGCAGCGCGACTCGGAGGCGCTGCTCCTGCTGATTCCGGAGGCGGGCGGTCGTGGCAAGGGCGTTCTCAGCGGGAAGGTGTTCGAGTATCTCGCTGCGGCGCGTCCGATTCTCGCGGTCGTTCCCCCCGACGGTGCGGCCGCCGAGCTCATCCGTGACGCCTCCGCAGGCATCGTGGTCGCGCCCGACGACATCGACGGGATCGAAGCGGCCCTTCGCGAGCTGCATGCGAAGTGGGCGGCGGGCGCGCTCGTCGACTCGCCGCTGTCGCCGGAGTGGCAGCGCAAGGTCGCGCGCCGAACGAGGGTCGAGGAGCTCGCCCGATTGCTCGAGGAGGTGACGGAATGAGGCGTGTCACGAGCTTCCTCTTCCTCGCAAGCGTGTTCTGCGTCACCTTCGAGAAGATCCACTGGACGTTCGCCGGCACGGTCGGGATCGCCGACTTCCTCGCGATCGCCTTTCTCGTCTCGTTCGTGCTCGGGACGCGGCGGTTCCGCGTGCCGCACACGACCGCGGTGCTGCTCGGCTTCTTCGCTGTCTTCCTCCTCGCCTATCTACTCGGGTACTTCGATCTCTCCGACTCGGATGCGCTGGGCCAATGGGGCAAGGGGATGACCAAGTGGCTGATCCACTTCCTCTTCCTCGCGGCGGCGGTCGTCTGGCTGTCCCGGCGCGGTCAGCGCTACTTCTGGAAGACGCTGGTGTGGTTCACCGCCGGCTTCGTCGTGAACGCGCTCTACGGCGTCCTGCAGTTGCTCGACGCGCGCCGCGGCGGCAACCTCGACGCGTTGATCCTGTCGCCGATCACGGGCGGGGCGAGCCAGATCAACATCTACGGCGCGATCAACGGCGCCAACGTCTACCGGCCGAACGCGCTGACCGGCGACCCGAATCACCTCGGGATCATGCTGATCGTCCCGCTGCTCGTCCTGACGCCGCTCTACCTGCGGCTGGAGAAGGGCCATCCGGCGCGACGCTGGCTGATGGTCGTGATCGGCTTCCTTTTGGTGGTCGAGGCGACGACGCTCTCGCGCAGCGGCCTGCTCGGGCTCGGCGTCGGTGCGCTCGTGCTGCTCCTGCCGTACCGGCGCTACCTGAAGTCGGCCCAGCTCCTCGTTCCGATCGGGGCGGCGCTCGCGTTGCTGCTGGCGATCGTGCTCTCGCGCCGGAGCTTCTTCACGACCGTGCTGAAGTCGCGCGTCGAGACGAGCGGCAGCTCCGAGAACGCGCACTTCCAGGTGTACTCGTTCATTCCGCACGTACTGCACGTCGATCCGCTGTTCGGGCTCGGGCTGAACACGTTCTCGGTCTACTACGAGTTCGTCACCGGCAAGACGAATTGGGGACCGCACTCGTACTACGTCGCCCTGATCGTGGAGACGGGCCTCGTGGGCACGGTGCTGTTCGGCGCGTTCATCCTCTGGGTCTTTCGGCGGCTGAACGCGGCGCGCGCGCTCGGACGCGCGCTCGCCGCGGCACGCGATCCGCTGGCGGCTCGTGTTCGGCCGCTGGCCTGGGGCTTCACCGCGGCGCTCGCGGGGACGCTCGCCGCGAACGCGTTCTACCTGACGATGCAGTTCTATTACTTCTATGCCTTCACGGCTCTCGCGCTCTCGATCCCCGTCGTTTTCGCAGCACGCGAATGAAGGTCGTCGTTCTCACGACGTCGTATCCGCGCGACGAGAACGACGTCGCGGGTCGGTTCGTCGCCGATGCCGTAGCAGGTGTGCGCGAGCTCGGGGTCGACGTCGACGTCGTCTCACCCGCGACGTTCCAGGACTTCGGGGTCGCGTACGGGCACGGGATCGCCCAGAACCTGCGGGCAGCACCGTGGAAGCTCGCGCTGGTCCCGGCCTTTCTGGCGGCCTACGCACGGGCTGCGCGCAGCGCAGCCCGCGACGCCGACCTCGTGCACGCGCACTGGATCCCATCCGCGCTCGCTGCAGAGGCGACCGGCAAGCCGTACGTGCTCCAGGTGTGGGGCACCGACATCGAGCTGGCTCACCGCGCTCCCGCGCTCGTGAGGCCGCTTTTCGGTCGGGCTCGGTGCGTCATCGCCGCCTCGACGTACCTCGCAGACGAGGCCCGGGAGCTGGGCGCTCGGGAGGTGCGGGTCGTGCCGGCCGGGGTCGAGGTCCCGGAAGCGGTTGTCGAGCCGGCCCGGCCGCCGCACGTCCTCTTCGCCGGCCGGCTGAGCGAGGAGAAGGGGATCGTCGAGTTCCTGGAAGCGACCGACGGTCTGCCGCGTGTGATCGTCGGTGATGGCCCGCTTCGCGATCGGGTCCCCGAGACGGTCGGCTTCGTTGCGCCGGCGACGATCGGCGGGTACTACGGCCGTGCATCGGTCGTCTGCGTTCCTTCGAGGCGGGAGGGGTACGGCATGACCGCCCGCGAGGCAATGGCGCACGGCCGGCCGGTCGTCGCGACGCGCGTCGGAGGGCTGGCCGATCTCGAGGGCGACGGTGTCGTGTTCGTCGATGCCGGCGACACGGCGGCCATCCGGGCAACGGTCGAGCGACTGCTTGCCGATCGACTCGAACGGCGCCGCCGTGGGGACGCGGCCCGCGAGGCCGCGGCGCTCCACGCGCCGAGGCGGGCGGCGGCAGAGCTCCGAACGATGTACGAATCTACACTCGCGGCGTGATCGTCCTCCTCGTCCTCTTCTGGGGCTCGCTCGCGGCCCTCGCCTGGACACACGTCGTCTACCCGCTCGTCGCAATCGGCCTCGCCCGGGTCGTGCCGCGGCCGGTGCACGACGGGGATGTCGAGCCGACGGTCGCGGTGATCGTCGCCGCGTACAACGAAGAGGCGGTGATCGCACGACGGCTCGAAAACCTGCTCGAGTTGGACTATCCCGCCGAGCGGCTCCAGATCGTCGTCTCGTCGGATGCGTCCCACGACCGGACCGAGGCGATCGCGCTCGAGTTCGCCCGCGTGAAGGTGATCGCGAACCCACGCGGCGGCAAGGTTGCCGCCCAGGATCGTGCCGTTCGTCAGACCGAAAGCGAGATCGTGGCGTTCACCGATGCAAACGCGACGTGGTCGCCAGACGCGCTGCGCCGGCTCGTCAGGCCATTCGCCGATCCCGACGTCGCCTACGTCTGCGGACAGCTGCACATCGTCGGCTCGGACGGCGCGAATCAGGAGGGTGTCTACTGGCGCTACGAGCTCGGCGTGCGCGACGCCGAATCGCGACTCGGTTCGGTGACTGGGGGCAACGGCTCGATCTACGCGGTTCGTCGTTCGGACTACGTCGAGGTCGATCCGCGGTTCGGCCACGACCTCGCGTTGCCGTATTTGATGGTGCAGCACGGACGACGGGCCGTATACGAGCCCGCGGCGGCGGCGCACGAGAAGGCGACGCCGACGAACGAGACGGAATACCACCGCAAGGTCCGCATGTTCGAGCACTGCTGGCTGATCGTCGCTCGCGGGAAGATGCTGCGCCGCCTCGGACCGCGGTACGGACTGGCGATCCTGTCGCACCGGCACCTGCGCTATGCGTCTGGGATCCTGCACGTCGTTCTCCTGGCCACTTCGCTCGCGCTCATCGCGCACGGCTTCGTCTACGACCTCGTGCTCGCGGTGCAGCTCGGACTGCTGCTCGCGGCGGCAGTCGGTGTCGGGATCGCGCGGTACTACGTCCTCGTCACCTGGGCGACACTCGTCGCACTCTGGAATTACATCCGCCGCGGCGTTCCGGCGACGTGGGACGCAGCGGAGGGCACGCGTTGAACCGGGTCGCTGGACGTCGCGATCGCCGGGACCGGCCTCGTCGTCACTTCGCCCGCGCTCGCGCTCGCTGCGATCGCGGTGAAGCTCGAGGACGGAGGGCCGGTTCTCTACCGGCAGACTCGTGTCGGCAAGGACGGCGCCGACTTCGAGTTGTTGAAGCTCCGCACGATGGTGGTCGGCGCGGAGAAGCTCGGAGCAGGCTTCGCAGTCGATCGCGGCGACGACCGGATCACCCGTTCCGGACGGATCCTCCGCAGGCTCTCACTCGACGAGTTGCCGCAGCTCTGGAACGTCGTGCGTGGCGAGATGTCGGTGATCGGACCGCGTCCGACGCTGCGCTACCAGGTCGATCGGTACGACGATCGCCAGCTGCACCGCCTCGACGTCAAGCCGGGCATCACCGGCTGGGCGCAGATCCACGGGCGCGCCTCGCTGCCCTGGGCGAAGCGCATCGACCTCGACCTCTGGTACGTGCGGCATCGAGACTGGAAGACCGATCTGCTCATCCTGCTGCGCACGCCGCTCGCCCTGTTCGGCGGTACCTACAAGGGCGAGACCGGCGGCTGGCACGGATAGATTCAATCCCGTGCCCGAGCCGATCCAGTTTGTCGACCTGAAACGCCAGTACGCCTCGATCAAGGACGAGGTCGACCGCGCGGTGATCGACGCGATCGCCTCGACGCAATACATCCTCGGCGAGGAGGTCGCACGCTTCGAGGAGGAGTGGGCCGACTACTGCAACGTCGAGCATGTCGTCGGTGTGTCGTCGGGTACCGCGGCGCTGGCGCTCGCGTTCGACGCGCTCGAGCTCGGGGCCGGTGACGAGGTGATCGCTCCGGCCAACACCTTCATCGCAACCATCCTGCCGCTCGTGAGGCTCGGGGCAACGCCGGTGTTCGTCGACTGCGATCGCTACGGCCAGCTCGACGTCTCGCTGGCAGCGGCCGCGGTGACGTCACGGACAAAGGCGATTGTCGGCGTCGATCTCTTCGGGCATCCGTGCGACGCAGACGCGATTCGGGCGATCTGCGACGAGCACGGACTGGCGTTCGTCGAGGACGCCGCGCAGGCCCATGGCGCCGAGTACCGGGGGCGCAGGTGCGGCTCGCTCGCGGACATCGCGGCGTTCAGCTTCTACCCGGGCAAGAACCTGGGCGCGTACGGCGATGCCGGAGCGATCGGAACGGACAACGAGCAACTCGCCGATGCGATCCGTGTTCTTCGCGACCTCGGTCAGAGCCGCAAGTACGAGCACGTCGCGATCGGCGGAAACGAGCGCCTCGACACGCTTCAGGCGGCCGTGCTGCGTGTGAAGCTTCGCCACCTGGACGGCTGGAACGGGCTCCGGCGTGGTCATGCCGCCGCGTACACCGCACTGCTCGACGGCAACGTGACCACGCCCGAGGTCGCCGACTGGGCCAATCCGGTCTGGCATCTGTACGTCATCCGCACCGCGGCGCGAGACCGCGTTCGCGAAGCACTCGGCGCCGAGGCGATCGCGAGTGGGATGCACTACCCGGTCCCGCTCCACCTCCAGCCTGCGCTCGCGTCGCTCGGCCATGGAGCCGGCGATTTTCCCGTCGCCGAGGCGTGGGCCGAGGCCGCGCTCTCGCTGCCGCTCTTCCCCGAGCTCGCGCCGGCAGAGCTCGAGCGGGTGGCGGCCGTGGTCGAGGCGGCTGTCCGGTGAGCAGCGCGCCGGCGAACGACGCTCCTCATCGCGTCATCGACGACGTCGAGTTCGGCGTCGGCGTCATCGTCCGCTCGTTCACGAACCTCTACGGCTGCCGGATCGGGGCGGGCACGCGGATCGGCACGTTCGTCGAGATCCAGCGCGGCGCAATTGTCGGCGCCAGGTGCAAGATCCAGAGCCACTCGTTCATCTGCGACGGCGTGGAGATCGGCGACGGCGTGTTCGTCGGGCACGGCGTCCTCTTCGTGAACGACAAGACGCCGCGCGCCACGAATGCAGAGGGCGCAATTGCGGACGTCAGTGACTGGGAGCTGCTGCCAGTTCGGGTCGGCGACGGCGCTTCGATCGGGTCGGGTGCGGTGATCCTGGGGGGCGTCACGATCGGGGAAAATGCGCTCGTCGGTGCGGGAGCCGTCGTCACACGCGACGTTGCACCCGGTGCGGTGGTGGCCGGGGTTCCGGCTCGCCCTCGCTACGCTGCGCCCTCGTGACCGCGGTTCTGTTCACGTGCGCCGGCCAGCGCGTCGACATCGTCACCGCCTTCCGTGAGGCGGGAGCGACGACGATCTCGGCAGACGTCGACCCGCTCGCACCCGCGCTCTACCACTCCGACCGCCGCGCGATCGTGCCTCGCGTCGACGATCCGGGGTACGTCTCGGCGCTGCGCAACCTCGTCGAGCTGCACGAGGTGCGGCTGATCGTCCCACTCACCGATCTCGATCACCTCGTGCTGGCCGAGAACCGCGGCCAGCTCGGCGGCGCCGTCGTGCTCGTGCCCGAGCCGGAATCGATACACCGCTGCGCGGACAAGTACCTTGCGCACCTCTTCTTCGAGGAGCACGGAATCGGGACGCCGCCGACGTGGCTTCCGGAAGAGCTGCCGGACGATCTTCGGTATCCCGTCCTCGTCAAGGCGCGACGCGGCTTCGGCTCGCGTCACATCTACCGGGCAGCCGATCGTGCCGAGCTCGACTTCTTCCTTCGCTACACGACCGCGGACTCGATGGTGCAGTCGCAGTGCCTCGGGGAGGAGTTCTCCGTCGACGTCTTCTGCGACCTCGAGGGTCGCTGTCTCGCCGCGATTCCGCGCACCATGATCGAGTCGAAGGGCGGCGAGTCGATCAAGGGCATGACGATCGCGGATGCCGACCTGATCGAGCAGGGACGGCGGGTGTCCGAGGCGTTGCGCATCATCGGTCCGGCGAACGTGCAGTGTTTTCGAGAACCCGACGGACAGCTGGAGGTAACCGACGTCAATCCGCGCTTCGGCGGTGGCTTTCCGCTGCCGACGGCGGCCGGGTCGAAATACCCGGAGCTGGCGCTGGCCCTGGCGGTGGGTGGGCGGCCCGAGCCGCGGTTCGGCGACTTTCGCGAGGGGGTCGTCATGACCCGGTATTTCGCCCAGGTGATCTTGGAGGACGCAGGCGGCACGCTCGAGCCGCTGCGCGAGCAGGCGGAGGAAGCGGTCACGCCGGAAGCGTGAGGCGCGTTGCCTGCCTGATCGTCCTGGCCGCGCTGGCCGCCGGATGTGGCTCGCGCGAACAGGCCGCGCCGAGCCAGTCGGGGTCAGACCCGGGTCAGACCCGGGCCAGACCCCGCGCGACCGTGCCGACGCGTCCGCATCGGCCGAGGGCGGTCCAGGTCACGGTCGTCGACGGCGACCTCGGGACCCTCGTCGGCGGCGCGCTCGTGCAGATCGGCCGGCGCGCGGCGCGAAGCAACGCGCGCGGGGTGGCGTCGATCCCGATCGGACGGCGGTCGGCGCTCGTCACGGTGGCCTCCAAGCCCGGCTACGGCCCGCGCGCCGTACGGCTCCCGTTCCGCACGCACCCGAGGTCGACGATCAAGATCTACCGCCGCGCCCTGCAGTGGGCGATGTACGGCGCCGGGCCGGAGCGCACCCAGCAGCAGACCGCGATCCGCCTGCGGCCGCCGTTCAAGGTGGTCTGGACGCACGGGCTCGGCGGCCTCATCGAGTTCCCGGCCGTCGTCGCCGACGGCGTCGCGTACATCGGGAACGCACGCGAGACGATTCGCGCCCTCGACATGCAGGACGGGGGCGTGATCTGGCGCCACGACACGCCCCACGGCGAGATGGCGTCGTCACCGGCCGTCTTCGGCGGCATCCTCGTCGTCCACGGCATGGACGGCACCGTGCAGGTGCTGCGGCGGTCGGACGGACACGAGTTGTGGCGGTTCGATGCCGGCTCCCCGGTCGAGTCGTCGCCCGTCGTCCTGCCGGACGGAGTCGACCTGTTCGGGACGTGGGACGGCTGGGTGATCGCGCTCGACCTCCGTACGCATCGCGTGCGGTGGCGGTACCGGGACGGCTGCAAGATCACCTCCTCCGCGGCAGTCGCCGGCGGGACGGTCTACCTCGGTGACTACTGCGGGCGTCTGATCGCGCTCTCGACGGGCTCCGGCGCGCTCCGCTGGGCCGGTTCGGTGAACGGACGCGTCTACGGCACCCCGGCCGTTGCCGGCGGCCGCGTCTTCGTGCCGAGCTCGACCGGCGGATCACTGACGGCGTTCTCGATCCGCGGCGCACGCCTCTGGGCCCGGTCGACCGGCTCGTACGTCTATTCGTCGCCGGCTGTGGCCGCCGGCCGGGTGTTCTTCGGCTCCTACAACGGCGTCTTCTACGCGGTCTCGGCGCGGTCGGGGGCGACGCTCTGGGCACACGGGACCGGCGGGCCGATCTCAGGTGCGGCCGTCGTCGTCGACGGCATCGCCTACGCAGGCTCGTTCGCGCACCGGATCCTGGGCGTGAATGCCGCGACCGGGAAGGTCGTGCTCGACTTCCCGCACGGGGAATACGTGCCGGTGGCCGGCGGCGGCCGCACGCTGCTGCTCCACGGCTACTCACGGCTCTTCGCGGTCGAGCGGCGATGAAGCGCCGCCTTCTGCTCGCGGCCGGCGTCCTGCTTGCGCTCGCGTGCGGCGCCGCCGTGGCGTGGTACCTCCACATCAAGCACGCGTCCCGGAACATCCACGGCTCGTCGACGGTCGAGTTCGTCGCGACGCAGGCTCCGCCGCCCAAGCCGGCCGAGCCGGGGATCGCCTGGCCCGTCTACGGGCACGACCTCGAAGGGCAGCGCCTCGGCGCAGGCATCTCCCTCGCGCCGCCTTTCCGCGTGGTGTGGACGTTTCGTGCGCACACCCTGGTCGAGTTCCCGCCCGCGGTCGCCTACGGCCGGCTCTTCTTCGCCACCAACGACGGCAATATGCTCGCGGTCGACGCCACTGACGGCCGCCAGGCCTGGGCCTACGCATCGGGCCGGTGCGTTGCCGCCTCGCCCGGCGTCGACGACCACCTGGTCTTCGAGACCTTCCTCAACGCCCCGCCGTGCAACCGGCCGCCGAGCGCTGCTCTCACCGGCCAGCTGATCGCCTTCGACGCACGCAGCGGCCGGATCGCGTGGCGACGCTCGCTCGCGCCGTCCGAGTCGTCTCCGCTGGTCGACGGAGGCAAGGTCTACGTCGGCGACTGGAGTGGGAAGGTCTACGCCTTCGCCGAGCACACGGGACGACTCCTCTGGACGGCCCCGCTCGGGGGGCAGGTGAAGGGCGGTGTCTCGGCGACGGGGAACAGGCTGTTCGTCGGCGACTACTCGGGTCACGTGTACTCGCTCGATGCGCGCACCGGTCGTGTCCTCTGGCGCGCAAGCTCGCAGCCCCGGTTCGGCTCGACAGGCACGTTCTACGCGACTCCGGCCGTGGCCTACGGGCGCGTCTACCTGGGCGCGACCGACGGCAAGATGTACTCCTTCGGTGCGACGAGCGGGCAACTCCGCTGGTCGCAGTCGACGGGTGGGTACGTCTACTCGTCGGCTGCTGTCTGGCGCGACCGGGTGTACGCCGGCTCGTACTCGCGGCGTTTCACCTGCTTCGACGCGGCCACCGGGAGGGTGATCTGGCAGTTCACGGCGAACGGCCCGATCTCCGGGTCGCCGACCGTGATCGCCGGCCGCGTCTACTTCGCGACGCTCGCCGGGCGGACGTACGCGCTGAATGCCACCACGGGCGCCCAGGTCTGGACGTTCCCCGACGGCAAGTACACGCCGGTCGTCGCCGACTCGGACCGCCTGTACCTCACCGGGTACACGCGGATCTACGGGCTCGCCGAGCGACGCGGGTAACGCGTCGGCTACAGTCGCCGCGCGATGACGGAGCGTTCACCGGACATCGACGCCGAACGCGAAGTCGACCTCGCGCGCTGGCGACGCGCCGTCGTTCGGCTCTGGTGGCTGCCGGTGGGGGGGCTTGTCGTCGGCGCGATCATCGGCGGCCTCTACTCGCTGCGAGGCGGCGCGAACTACAAGGCATCGGCGCTGATCTCCCTCGGCCAGCCGGTCTCGCCCGGCGGAGCGCTCGTCAACGGTTTCGGCACGAACCCGCGCGCGGTCGCGCAGATCGTCTCGGCCGCGGTCTATCAGAACCAGGCGGCCTCGCGGGCCGACCTCCGGCCGTCTGCGATCCGGGGACACGTCTCGGTCGCGCAGGTCGGGACGGCGGCCGCGGGCGCGACCCGCACCAACCCACTGATCTCGCTCACGGTCACAGGCACGCATCCGATCAACACCGCAGCGGCGGCCAACGCCCTCGCGAACATCGTGGTGCAGCAGACCACTGCGTCGTACGTGGGCGTCAAGATCCGGACCTTTCGCACCACGCTCGCGCAGGTCACGCGGCAGCTCGGCTCGGTGAACAATCGGCTTGCCGTCATCGCGGCCGCCGTGAAGGCCGCCGCCAAGCTCGATCCGCTGCAGCAGCTCGTGGTCGTCAGCCAGGAGGACAACGCCGAAACGCGTCTTGGCAACCTGATCGCGCAACAGGAGACGCTGCAGCAGCAGCTTGCCTTCGCGCAGCAGGTCGAGAGCGCCAGGGTCGTCGCACAAGCCCGCTCGGTGAAGTCTTCTGCGCACTCCCGCTCGACCTCGATCCTGATCGGCGCCCTGATCGGGCTTCTCGTGGGCGGGATCGCCGCCGTCGTCGGCGACAGCCGCATCGGCTGACCGCTGCTCGCCGTACGATCGGGCCATGCTCGAGGGTAAGAGCGTCGCCGTCGTCGTGCCGGCGCACGACGAAGAGCAGCTGATCGCGGCCACCGTCCAGGGCATTCCCGGCTTCGTCGACAGGATCTTCGTCGTCGACGACGCCTCGACCGATGCCACCGCTGAGCGTGCGCGAGCGACCGATGATCCACGCGTCGAGGTCGTCACGCATGATCGCAACCGCGGGGTCGGTGGTGCGATCGTCACCGGCTACAAGCTGGCGCTCGCGGCACGGATCGACGCGGTGGCCGTCATGGCCGGCGACAATCAGATGGACCCGGACGAGCTGGAAGCACTCGCCACTCCAGTCGTGCGCGGGGATCTTGACTATGCGAAGGCGAACCGGCTCTTCACCGGTAGCGCCTGGAAGCTGATACCGCGCAGCCGTTACCTCGGCAACGCGGTGCTCAGCCTGCTCACGAAGATCGCGTCCGGGTACTGGCACATCGCCGACTCGCAAGCCGGCTACACGGTGCTGTCACTGCGAATGCTGACACTGCTCGATCTCGATCGCATTTACACGTCGTACGGCTTCCCGAACGACATCCTTGTTCACCTGAACGTGTGGAACGCACGCGTTCGCGACTTTCCCTCGCGTCCGATCTACGGTGTCGGCGAGCGCTCCGGGATCAGGATCCGACGAGTCGTGCCGCGCATCTCGTGGCTGCTCTGGAAGGGGTTCTTCTGGCGGCTGCGCGAGAAGTACGTCATTCGCGACTTCCACCCGCTGGTCTTCTTCTACTTCCTCGGCTTCGTGATGACGATCGCCGGGCTTGTGCTCGGGGTCGTCGAGACCGCGCTTCGCATCGGGGGGCACAACATCCCGACCGCGACGATCGTCCTCGTTGCACTACTTCTGATCTCTGGGAGCCAGTTCACCCTGTTCGCGATGTGGTTCGACATGGAGTCGAACAAGGACCTGCGCTGAGCTCCTGAGGCCGGGAAAGTGAGGGAGACCCCGCCCACGCTGCTCGGCGAGGCCTCCTCGGGGGGATCCCGAGACGTCTCTCGTTCGAGCGCCTCGGGTGGGACGAGGGCACGTCCACGGCCACCGTACAGAACGATGTCGGGGAGCGCTGCAGCAGGCTTGGATGCAAAGGGTCCGTAAGAGAAACGGACGCTTTCCGCTTCGCGAAGTACATTGCACCGATGCCGACCTCCGTCGTGACCGGCGGCGCCGGGTTCCTCGGCTCCCATCTCTGTGACTTCCTCGTCGCCGAGGGGCACAGCGTCGTCTGCGTCGACAATCTCGACTCGGGCACGCTCGAGAACATCGACCACCTGCGCGGCGAGCGCTTCATCTTCATGTCCCACGACGTCGTCGAGCCGATCGACGTCGAAGGAGAGGTCGACTTCGTCTTCCATCTCGCAGCACTAGCGAGCCCGGTCGACTATCTACGCGCACCGCTGAAGTCGCTCAAGGTCGGGTCCTACGGGACGCACAACGCGCTCGGTCTGGCCAAGTGGAAGCGCGCCCGGTTCCTGATCTCGTCGACGAGCGAGGTGTACGGCGATCCGCTCGAGCATCCCCAGGCCGAGACGTATTGGGGGAACGTCAATCCGATCGGGCCGCGCGGCGTGTACGACGAAGCGAAGCGATATGCCGAGGCGCTAACGATGACGTACCACACACAGCAGGGCGTGAACACCTGCATTGCACGAATCTTCAACACGTACGGGCCCCGCATGCGCCGAAACGACGGACGAGCCTCTGTCAACTTCCTCAACCAGGCGCTCGCGGGCAAGCCGCTCACCGTCTACGGAGACGGCTCGCAGACGCGGTCGCTCTGCTACGTGGACGATCTGATCCGCGGTCTGTATCTGCTCGCGGGGAGCGGCGAGCATCTTCCGGTCAACCTCGGCAACCCGTCGCACGAGCTGACGATGCTCGAGCTCGCGCAGACCGTGATCCGCGTCACAGGCTCGACGAGCGAGATCGTGTTCGAGGCGCTGCCAAGGGACGATCCGCAGGTGAGGCGCCCTGACATCACGCGCGCCGAGCAGGTGCTCGGCTGGACGCCGGAGATCGATCTCGAAGAAGGTCTGCGCCGTTGGCTCGACGTGATCGGTCCGGAGCCGGTTCCGGCCTGATGCGTTTGCGGCTCGGTGTCATCGCCGCCGCTGTTGCGGTGGCAGGGATCGCTGCGACCGCTCAGCCCGTCGCCGCTTCCCGCTATCTGCGTGTCGGGATCTACGACGAGGCCCAGACGCTCTACGGCCCGATCCCGCAGACCTTCTCGCTGCTGAACACGTTGCACGTGGAGGAGATCCGCGAGAACCTCTACTGGGGTGGGCCGTACGGCGTGGCCACCAAGCGTCCGGTGAACGCCAAGAACCCGAACGACCCTGCCTACAACTGGGCGCTCTACGACCGCACCGTCCAGTACGCGCAGCAGTACGGCATCCACGTCCTCTTCTCGATCTACGCGACGCCGACCTGGGAGAGCGGTAGGGTCTCGAAGAACATCGCGCCGAAGAACCCGACGGATCTGCGCAACTTCGCCTACGCCGCGGCGAAGCGCTATAGCGGGAAGTTCGCCGGGCCGGACGGCCAGGTGCTGCCTGCGGTCAAGGAGTGGGCGGCGTGGAACGAGCCGAACAACCCGATCTTTCTCTCACCGCAGTACAGGAAGACGGCGACCGGCTACGTGATCCAGAGCGCGACCGATTACGCGCACATCTGCAATGCCGTCTACAACGGTATTCACGGCACCTTGATCGCCGGCGAACGCGTCGCGTGCGGTGAGACGGCGCCGCGCGGAAACAACGACCCGAGCAGCGTGCGCCCCTCGATCTCGCCGATCGCCTTTCTGCGTGCGGTCAAGAAGGCGGGTTTGAAGACCTTCGACGCCTGGTCGCACCACCCGTATCCGGCGGCGCCGTCCGACACGCCGACCTCGAAGCCGGTCGGTGCGCGCGGCGGGTCGGCGACGGCGGTGACGCTCGGCAACATCGGCGACCTGATCACGGTGCTCACCCAGCTCTACGGGAACAAGCGCCTCTGGATCACCGAATACGGCTACCAGACGAACCCGCCCGACAAGCTCGTCGGCGTCCCATGGGCGAAGCAGGCGCTGTACCTGACCGAGGCGTTCGCAATCGCGAGGCAGAGCCCGCGCATCGACATGATGCTGTGGTTCTTGCTCAAGGACGATCCGAATCTCGGCGGCTGGCAGTCCGGGCTGATCACGATCGGCGGCAAGAAGAAGCCGTCGTTCGCCGCCTTCGAGAAGCTCAACGCTGCCTAATGAGGGCGTGACGCGCGTCCTCGTCACCGGTGGCGGTGGGTTCATCGGCTCGAACCTGGCCCGCTCGCTCCTCGACCGTGGCGACGACGTGCGTGTGCTCGACAACTTCTCCACCGGCAACCGCGGCAATCTCGAGGGGCTCGATGTCGAGATCGTCGAGGGAGAGCTGCGGAGCTACGAGCGTGTGCACAACGCAGTTCGGGGCGTCGAGGTCGTGTTCCACCTCGGCGCGCTCGGTTCGGTGCCGCGATCGGTGCAGGATCCGCTGACATCGAGCGCTGTCAACGTCGAAGGCACCCTCAACGTCCTGCTCGCTGCCCGCGATGAAGGAGTGCGGCGTGTCGTCTACTCGTCGAGCTCTTCGGTCTACGGCGCGCGCCGCGAGCTGCCGGTGACCGAGGCGACTCCGCCCGATCCGCTGTCGCCGTACGGGGTCGCGAAGCTTGCCGCCGAGCGCTACTGCATCAGCTTCTCCCGCGTCTACGACCGCTTCGAGAGCGTCGTTCTCCGCTACTTCAACGTCTTCGGTCCGCGCCAGAGCCCGCGATCACAGTACGCGGCGGTGATCCCGCTGTTCGTCACGAGCATCGCCGAGGGTCGCCCGGTGACGATCAACGGCGATGGTGAGCAGTCACGTGATTTCACGTATGTCGCGAACGTCGTGGATGCGACCGTTCGCGCAGCCGACGCGCCCGCGGCGAGCGGCGAGATCGTGAATGTCTCGGCCGGAGCGCCCGTGACCGTCAACGAGCTCGCCGACGCGATCGGCAACGTGCTCGGGAAACCGGTCGAGCGAACCTTCGGTCCACCGCGAGCCGGCGACATCCGTGCGTCCTGGGCGGACGGCGTTCGGGCGCGCGAGGTGCTCGGCTACGAGCCTGGCATCGGGTTGGACGAGGGACTGCGCCGCACCGTGGAGTTCCTCCTTGGTGCGTGAGCCGGACCCCGAGTCGTGGCCCGGGGCCAGTCGGCGTCACCCCAGCCCGTCGTCGTCGACGTGGGTCGTCCGCTCGGCGTTGGCCCGCTGGCTGCAAGGGCAGGCCGAAGAGCTCCGGCGGCGTGAGTCGCTGCGTGTGTTCGACGTCGGCTGTGGCTTGAAGCCGTACTACCCGTACTTTGCGGAACTCTCCTCCGCAATACGTCGGTGTCGACGTCGTCGAGAATCCACTGGCGGACCTGCTCGGTGCCGTCGAAACGCTGCCGGTCGACGATGCCAGCTTCGATCTCGTGCTCTGCACGCAAGTGCTCGAGCACGCCGACGATCCTGGTCAAGCCGTGCGCGAGCTTTACCGCGTCGTCGCGCCGGGCGGGCGCGTCCTCGCCTCGACGCACGGCGTTCAGTGGTACCACCCGTCGCCCAACGACTACTGGCGCTGGACGCACACGGGGCTCCGGCTCCTGTTCGAACGGAACGGCGACTGGTCGGCGCTCTCGGTCGAGCCGGCCGCCGGTTCCGGATCGGGTCTCGCGATGCTCATCGGCAACTACGTCGAGGCGGGCCTCCGCCGGACGATCCTCGCTCGCGGCGCGGTCTGGCTGATCAACCATGCCGGCGCGGCGCTCGACAAGTATCCGCCGCTTGCCGACACTCGGCAGGGATCGCTGATCCCGAACTTCCACGTCGTCGCCGACCGCTGAGCGACGCCGTCAGCGCGACGGCAGCACGACCCCTCGGGCCGCGCCGAGAAAGTCGGCTGCCCGGCGTGGCCTGCGCACCGACTGCACGGCCGCGTACGGAAGCCAGACGGCGGGAAACGCGACCCAGCTGGTCGGATAGCGCTTCCGGAGATAGCGGGCGAGGCTCGCGTAGTACTGCCGGAGCCACGGCTGCTCGTTCGCCTGTGACGATGCGCCGCCGACGTGGACCGCGCCGGCGTCCCAGTCGACCGCGATCCGCCAGCCGGCACGACCGAGTCGCCAGCAGAGGTCGTAGTCCTCGAAGTAGAAGACATAGCCGGTGTCGATCCCGCCCACCGAGTCCCACGCCCCTCGACGCGTGAGGACGCAGGCGAGCGGCACGAATTCGCAGTGCTGCAGGCCGGTCTCGAGCCGATCGATGCTCCGTCCGGTGCTGCCGGTGACGAGTGCCCGCAGAGCACCGTCGAGCCCGAGCAGCAGACCGTGGGACTTCGCAGGTGCTCCGTCGGTCGTACGCAGGCCGGCTCCGGCGAGCGCGAGCGTTCCATCGGAGTCGAGACCAGCTGCGAGGAGCGAGACGGCGTCCTCGTCGAGGAAGCAGTCGCTGTTCAGCACGAGCACGTACGGGTCCTCCGTCGCTGCGAATCCGGCTGCGACGGCGGCTGCGAATCCACGACCGGGAGAGCGGAGGACACGCGCGCCTGCTGCCTCTGCCTCAGCAGGGCTCACGTCGGTGGAGCCGTCGTCGACGACGACGACGTCGTCGCAACCGGCACGCAGCGCGGCTTCGACGCACGTGCCGACGAAGCCGGCGCCGTTCAGGTTCGGGATCACCGCGGCGACGCGTTCCACTCGTTGACGGTATCGCCTTGGTGGAACCGGAGTCTGTCCGAGGTACGATCGGCCCGTGGCGATACCCGAACGGAGCGACGGCATCGGGCCTGAGCCCGGTGCGCCGCCGCCCGAGGACGCTCGCTCGAGCGGCGCGCATCTCCTCTCGCCGACGTCGCTGAGGTCGGTTGCGCGACGCACCGCGAGCGTGCTCGTGCTCGCCACGATCGACATCACGGGGCTGGTGATCGGCCTCTACGCGGCGGTCGCCCTTCGCGCCGCCGTCGTCGACCCCAAGCCCATTCTCTGGGGGCTGCTGTGGGACCAGACGTCGGACTGGCTGCCCTTCCTGATACTCGTGTTGCTGCTCGTCTTCTGGCGGGCCGGGCTCTACGGACTGCGCGAGTCGCGCGAGGGAGTCGGGCGGATCGTGCCGAGCGTGTTTCTCGTCGCGGCGCTGTCGCTCGCGTTTGCGATCGGGAGCGGCCAGCACGTCACCACATTCGGTCTCTACATCGCCGGTGCGATCTTCGTCTCGGGCGCGATCTCCCTGCTTCGCGCCAGCTACGGAGTGCTGACGAGCGCGATCCTGAAAGCGGCCGGTGTGCGGCGCCGCGCGATCATCGTCGGCCGAGATCCGCAGCAGCGCTCTCAACTTCGAGCCAGCCTCGGCGCATCACGGGCGGGCATCGAGTACGAGTTCGTCGCCGAGACCGACCTCGGCCCGTCGGTCGAGCGACTGCTGGCCGCGTCGAAGGTCGAAGAGGTGATCGTGGCGGACTCGGGGGTCTCCGACGAACGACTGCTCGAGATCCTCGACGCCGCAGAACGGCGGGGCGTCAAGGTGAGGGTTGCTCCGCGGGCGACGGAGTTGTTGATCGAGCGGGGCGAATACGTCGCCGGGCTCGGGGCGCCGCTGTTCGACCTTCGGTCGCCGATCTTCGCCGGGACGGACTGGGCCGTCAAGCGGGTGTTCGACATCCTCGTCGCTGCGCTGATCGTGATCGTCGGCCTGCCGATCTGGGTGCTCATCGCGCTGACCGTCAAATGCACGTCCAGGGGGCCGGTGTTCTACGCAGATCCGCGCGTTGGGCTCGGAGAGCGCGAGTTCAAGATGCTGAAGTTCCGGACGATGGTCACCGGGGCGGCGCGGCAGCAGGAGGTGCTCGAGCGGGCCAACGAGGCGACCGGCGCGCTCTTCAAGATCCGGCTCGACCCCCGGGTCACGCGGGTCGGGCGGGTCCTGCGCCGTCTCTCGCTCGACGAGATCCCGAATGTCCTGAACGTTCTGCGTGGCGAGATGTCGCTCGTCGGCCCGCGGCCCCTTCCGCTGCGCGACTTCGAGCGGCTCGAGCCATGGCACCGCCGCCGTTACAACGTGCTGCCCGGAATCACCGGGCTCTGGCAGGTAGCGGGACGCTCCGACCTCACGTTCGACGACCTCGTTCGTCTCGACTTCTACTACCTCGAGAACTGGTCGATCTGGCTCGACATCTCGATCCTGTTTCGAACCCCGGGGGCGATTCTCAGCCGTCGCGGCGCGTACTGACGAGCCTCAGCGCATTCCCTCGTTGTGCGCTTCGTACGCGGCACGCGCCCGACCGTCACGCCGTCTGAGGCGAGCCCAGATCGCGAACGGCGTCAGCAGCACGAGACCGCCGACGATCGCCGAGCCGATCAGGAAGGTGTGCGCTCCGACATGGGCAGTCCCGTTCCCTCCGGCGCTCGCGGCTCCTTGCGGGCCGTAGTCGGCCGGGCCGCTGATGGCGCAATTCGACCGGCCGCAGCTCCCGCGGTTCTGCGAGCCGGTACGGAACACCGCCGCCGAATAGAAGATGTCGACCAGCCAGCGGCCCGAGATCCGGCGAAGGTCGACCGTGATCGCTGTCTGGTCGAAGCCGCGACTACGGGCCTTCGGCCGGAGGATCATCGAGCCCTCGAAGTGCCCGGGTGCAACGAGGTGGCCGGTCCAGGCGTTGCGAAAGTCCGTGCCCCGGGCCGGGAAGGCTGCGACCGTCACACCCTTGCCGCTGATCCAGGCTGCACGAGTCGTGCCTCCCCGCAGGTCCGGACCGGCGAGAGCCCAACCTTCGCGCAGGTTCTGGCGCAACACCACGTCCCTGACGAACCGGTCGAGCACCGTTCCGATCGCGGCCCGGTCCGCCGGGGTCAGCTGCATTGCCGTCGCCGGAGCCGCCGGGCTCGCGCCGGCAAGGGTCGTGAGGCCGATCACGACGGCCACAAGCGGCCACCGGTGGCGTGGATGCATGCTCACGCTCCGATGTTAGGCCGATGGTGGCAGCGCGGGATCCGGTGGTGTGTAACGCGGCGACTACGAGGCGTCGAGCCGCGTCTGCAACAGGTCGCGGCGGTGAGCGAGCGCCGGCGACAGCGCAGCTGCAAGGACCAACACGGTTGAGTAGATGACGAGCCAGAAGAAGATCGCCATCACGATCCCGAGCGCGCCGTAGGTCTTCGAATACCAGTTCAGCCAGTTCTTCAGCAGCAGTCCTGAAAGGATCCGCAGCCCGATGAAGCAGACGATCGTGAAAACCGCGCCGGGGAGGACGTCGCGCGCTGCCACCTGGCGGTGGAGGAGCAGCCACGGCGCCCAGGTGAAGAACCCGGCGACCACCGCCAGCCAGCCGATGTCGAGCAGCCAGCCGATCCACGAGGGCGAGTCCCGCAACAGTCGCGTCTGAAGCACGTAGACGGCCGACATCACCACAAGCGCGGCGATGATCCCGTAGTACGTGCCCTGGTCGAGCAATGCGTTCTTGCGGAGATCAAGCCCCCAGGAGCGTGCATGGGCAAGCTGGAGCACCCGGCCGAAGCCGGCGCCGAAGAAGAACAGGTTGACGACCGCGAGCAGTGCCGCCGACAGCTTGTGGCCGCCCGAACCGGCCAGCACCGTCTCGAGCAGGTGGCCGGTCGTCCCGCTCAGATGCAGTCGTCGGTCGAGGCGCATCGCAAGCGCTTCGGGATCCTTGTAGGCGTAGCTCGTCTCGATGATCAACAGCGGAACGAGGGTGAGGAAGAGGTAGGCGGTGAGCAGAACGGCGTAGAGCTGGCCGTCGGCCGCCCGGTAGCGCTTGAACCACCCGATCGTGGCGCCCGGCATCGAGGCCGGATCCTGGCTCTCGACCCAGAACTTGCCGCGCTCGTAGGCCTTGGTTCCCCGCGTCTGGGCGGCGCCGTAGAGCTGCTTCGAGCGCGCGAGACGCTGCGATTTCGTTTCGGTCTTGGGGTTCTCGGGGTCGGCCATGTCAGTCCTCAACGGTGGGTCGGAAGGATGACGATAGAGGAGTGTTGTCGCGCGGGTAGCGCGAGCCTTCGCGACCGCACGAGATGCAGTCGACGGCGAGCCGGACGTCGCACGTAATGCCGATCTCTGTCTCCGCTACGGCTGCCTGGCGCCAGACCAACCGTGTCGCTACCTACGCGGGTAGCCCGACGCAGTCATGAACGCGTCGGCCATCGCCCGGTACCCGGCGTCGGTCGGATGCGGGTCGCCCTTCGAGCAGTAGAACGTGAGCCGGCAGAGTCGAGCTTGCTGGGCCCCGGCGTCTCCGTGTCCATTGAGCGCGGCAAACATGTTCGCGACACGGGCACGCGATGTCGTCGCGGCCCGTGCGATTGCCGCGTCGACCGAGCGGTAGAGCGGCTCGACCTGGTGGAGCCGGTCGGCCTCCGGGTTCCACGCTCCGGTCACGATGATCTCGGCGGTCGGCGAGGCGGCCCGAAGTTGGTGAAGGATGGACTGGAAGCGCGTAGCGAACGACGTGATTGCGCTTCGCGCCTGCTTGCCCTTCGCCGAGAGCGGAGCCAGGTCGCCACCCCACAGCGTCAACGTGATCGGACTTACCTTCCCCGGGTGAGCTCTCAGAAAGACACGGCCGCCTTGAGTTGTGACCCGCGAAAAGAGTCGTGTGGTGTCAAGCCGTCGCAGCGCCAGCCACCGCGGGCAAATGTGACAGTCGTTTCACCGGAACAGCCGTAGTTGACCACGTCGATCTTCGGAGAGAGCTTCCGCAGCTGCGCGGCGAAGAGGTCGACGTAGCCGGTCTTGAAGTCCGACGGTCGAGCGCCCGGCTTCGCCTTCGTCGGCTGGAAGCCGTATGCCATCGAGTCGCCGAGAGCGAGGTAGTAGCTCTCTGGAGGCGTGTACACGGGTCGGGGCGATTGGCTCGCGACCGCCGCTGCGCACGGAAACGCCGCCAGGCCCACGATCAGTAGTGCCATTGCGCCGCCGACCGGTCGGCGGCGCTTCGCCCTTGGATCCCGCAGGCGCCTGAACGTCAGGGCAGCGCTCATCGCGTACCTCCGATCCTGACCTCAACATCGTCGGCCGTTCGGTCGCAGCCTCAGCTTTCGCGCGGAAAGAACGGCTGGCGCTCCCCGAAGATCCTTATCGTCGTATCAACGATCGCTCACAACTGCGGAGCACGATCTTGCTTGTGCGGATCGCGGCAATGATCGGGGTCGCGCTGGTCTTTCCGGTTGTCGTAGCGTCGGCCGGCTCCCCGGCGCGCGATCTTCTCTTCACGGCAGACGGTGGAGCTCATGGCTCGGCCGTTTTCGTCTCGGCGCAGGACGGCAGCAACCGTCTGCTTGTCAGCGGCAGCGTCGGGTCAGCGTTCGATCCTGCCTGGTCGCCGGATGGGTCGCGGGTGGCGTTCAGCTCTACTCGCGACGCGGCCGGGTCGGACCCGTCGGAGGTCTATGTCGCGGCTGCGGACGGCTCGTCGCTGACCCGGCTGACGTTCGACTCGTCGCCGGCGACAGCCAAGAGCGCTCCGGCGTGGTCGCCCGACGGCGCGTCGATCGCGTATCTGGCGGACGTGGGCGAGCAGATGGATGTCTGGAGCGTTCCCGTCGCCGGCGGCACGCCACGCCGCCTGACGAGCTCCGGCGGCCAGAAGGTCGGGCTCGCCTGGTCGCCCGCCGGCGGTTCGCTGCTCACGACGCAGTATCAGTACAACTCGACCGGCCTACATCTCGTCGCGATCAACCCGGAGACCGGTGCCGAAACGACGCTGGCTGAAGGGGCGGGGCCGGCCTGGTCTCCGGACGGCAGCAGAATCGCCTACCTCGACGCGGGATGGCGCCCCGCGGTGATGAACGCCGACGGATCGGCGCCGCACGAGCTGTCCGACCTCCGGGCGGGTTCGGTGGAGTGGTCGCCGGACGGCAGTCACGTCGACTTCAACGGCACGCTTGAGCTCACCTCGCTGCCTCCGACCCGTTACGGCCCGGTGACCCGGATGGATCTCTACACGGCACCCGCCGATGCGTCCGCGCCAGCTCGGCGGCTCACCGGTGCGTTCGACCCGCTGATCCTTCCCGATGATCTGACCGAGGTCCCCTACCGTCCTACGTTCTCTCCGGACGGCACACGAATCGCCTACCAAGCGGGTAGCAACAGGAGCAGCTGGGTGATGAATGCCGACGGCAGCTGCGAGCAACCGCTCCCGGCGCTCGGAGGCATCCAGGAGGGCCTCTATTGGCGCCCCGGCTCGACGACCGCCGGCACCGTCGCCTGCGTTGATCTCTTCGTCCATGTCGACATCTACTCCCCGGCAGCACTCGGCCAGCAGGCACCGATCAACGTGACCGTCGAAAACCACGGCAACCAGCCCGCTCACGACGTCGTCCTTCATGTCAGCGCGCTGACGCCGACGAGCGATCTCCAGGGATGCAAGTCCCGCGACACCCCGGGGGGCGGTTGCCTGCTCGGCACAATCGCGGCCGGCGGCTCGCAGGTCGCGTACCTGAGCGTGTCCTCTGCTAGCGCAGGCGAACCCGGCGTGCGGTACTCCGTCACCTCCACCGACACCCTGCTACCGAACGACGACACCGCGGGCAGCACCTACACGACCGTCCTCCCCTGCACGATCGTCGGCTCCACCGGCGCCGACCATCTGCAGGGCACGACTGGCCCGCGACCGGATCTGTGGCCGGACGGGACCCGACTGGATCAGCGGCGGCAAGGGCAACGACTACCTCGACGGCGGCAACGGCAACGACATCATCTTCGGCGGCCCGGGCAACGACACCATCCTCGGCCGTGGCGGCCGCGACGTCATCTTCGCCCGCGACGGCCAACGCGACTGGATCGACTGCGGCAGCGAATACGACATCGCCATCGTCGACCGCTTCGACCACGTCCACAACTGCGAACACGTACTGCGCAACTAACCCCATGCCAGCTTCACGTCGCGTACGCAAACGGGCTCCGCGTCAACCACTGCCAAACGCCGAGAGGTGGTCATCGCTTGGCCGTTCCTCGAGTTGTTCGTGTTAGCAGAAGCCAGCGACGCTATTTGAGGCAGAGGGCGGCGAGGTCGATTCCGTAGATCGGTTGTTGGATTCTGCAGTTGGGGGCGATGCGGGCGGAGAAGAAGTGCGGGATTGTTCCGTTGTATGCACTCGTCCGCGAGACGTTTCGGCGTCGGACGTCCCGCCGGTCAGCCGACCTCGACCGCGCCCGGGCCGAGGCCGCTGATCGGGTTCAGCGCAACACCCGTGAGCACATTGGTTCTGGTCGCTCCACTGACACGCAAGAGATGGGTGACTGGTGGATCGGGCCCGGGCCGGGGAGGGTCGGCTCGATGACTTTCGTCGCCGAGGCGCTCGAGGCCAACGCGAGCGGTGTCGCGATCGCGACTGCGGTTGCCAGCCAGGTCCTGATTCTGTGGTGGTGGCGGTTCATCGCTCTTCCCTCCTGTGTTTGCCGGGTGGTTCTTGCCGTCATGACCAGGAGACGGTGGCGGATGACCGCGTCTTGCGCATCTGTGTGCGCTTGACACAACGAGTGTTACGCGCGTCACACACGGTGTCGCGACGTCATGAAGGTGTCTCGAGAACGTGGAAGCGTGCATCCCGGGGCGGAGGCAGTTCGTCCAGGCGAGAGCCACGTTTGCTCATTCGGTGTCGGGGGGTTTGTTCTCGCTCGCGTCGAGCAGCTCGAGCGCGCGTTCGAGAGTCGCCGGCGGTGCAGGCGTCTCGGAAGCCTCTGTTCGATCACGACTGATCCGCGTGCGGGCGAGCGAGAGATAAGGCTCGAGGCGTTCGAGCATCCACGAGGGGTAGACGACTGCCTGCGTCGACCATCAGTGACGCGCTGGATCGCGTCCAGCTCCACCGAGAGCTCGTCCTTGGTCGAGTCCGGCTGTCGGCGGCCGCGAGTCCGAGCACTGCCTCCGCGCCGCCGCGCCGGTCTCCTCGGCGGACGCAGAGGACGAGGCTCTCCCGCAGCGGCTGCACGCGTCGGCGTACCGTCCTGCATGACGGCTGCAGGCCGAGGTTGCACGTGCCGCGAGCGTGATGCGGAACGTGTCGTCGGAGCTCGCGGGCGATCGCGAGCCGCATCCTCGAGGCTGCGGATCGCGCGGTCGTAGCTCGCCCGGCGTGAGCAGGGCCTCCCAGCCGACGTTGTTGAGAGCTGTCAGAGACCGCGATGACGTCGCCGGTCTCTCGCTTGAGCGCGAGGACCTCCCGCACCATGGCATCCCCGGTCCTCGACGGTCGCGCTGGCGCAGCCCAGCAGGACCTCCGATCGCTCCCACGGGTCGGTGAGCTGGGCGAGGAGCGCCCGGCTCCTCTCGAGCGGCGCTGGCCGCAGCTGCGGGTCGCCGCGTTCGCGGGCGACCCAGGCCGAGGAACGCGAGCGACTGCGCCTCGAGGAACACCTCTCCGGCAGACTTGCGCTGCCCTGCGCCGCGTCCGCCAGGCGTCTGTCGGCTGCCGCCAGATCGCCCTGGAAGAAGGCGAGCAGCCCGGCCACAAGAGGCCCGCGGCGCGATCGTCGTCGGTGAGTGGTCCCGTGGCGAGCGCCTGGTCGAGCCAGCTGCGGCCCTCGGTCGGGCCGCTCCGAGCCTCCCAGTAGCGGCCGAGGTCGCTGGCGATCCCGGAGCCCGCGGCGCCTGGCCGCGCTCGAGTGCGCGCGCCATCGCGGCCCGCAGGTTGGGCAGCTCGTGTTCGACCTGGTCGAGCCACCTGGCGCCCGTCCGCGCCGCGGAGCCCGGACCTCCGCGTCGTGGCGAACCGCACGAAGAACGCACCGTGACGCTCGATCACGTCCGTCGCGGTTGGCGTCGTCGAGTTGCTCGCTTCCGTACTCGCGGATGCGTCTCGAGCATCCAGAAGCGGTCGCCGTCGCGCCGGAGCAGGCTCTTGTCGACGAGCGAGGCGAGCGTCTCGAGGTCGGCCTCGCAGACGGCCTCGACCGCCTCGAGCGTCGCGCCGCCGGCGAACACCGGCGAAGCGGTGGCAGAGCTCGCGCTCCTCGGGCGTGAGGAGGTCGTACGACCACTCGATCGTGGCGCGCAGCGTCTGCTGGCGCGGGTCGGCGTCGCGGGCCGCCCTGAGCAGATCGAGGCGGCCGCCGAGGCGCTCGAGGATCTGGTCGGGCCGGAGCACGGTGGTGCGGGCGGCGGCGAGCTCGATCGCGAGCGGCAGGTTGTCGAGCCGGCTGCAGAGCTCCGCGACGTCGCCGGTCGCCTCTGAAAGCCGGGATCGATCGCGGCGGCGCGGGCGGTGAACAGGTCGAGGCCCTCGAGGCGTGTCAGCTGGGGAACCGGGTACACGTGCTCGCCCGCGAGCTGGAGGCGCTCACGGCTCGTGACGACCAGTTTCGGCCCGTCGAGGTCACGCAGCGTGGCGATCGCGGCCGGCGGCGTCCGGGAGCAGGTGCTCGGCGTTGTCGAGGACGAGAGCATCCGCTTGCCGTCGAGCATCTCCGCCAGCACGTCCTCGAGCGGCCGGTCCGGCTGCTCGATGACATCGAGCGTGCGCGCCGTCTGCCGGAGCACGAGCCCCGGGTCGCGGAGTGCGGCGAGCGGCACCCACCAGACGCCCGTCGGGGAAATCGTCGGCGGCCTCGGCGGCGGCCTGGAGCGCGAGCCGCGTCTTTCCGGTGCCTCCGGGGCCCGTCAGCGTGAGCAGCCGGACGCCGTTCCGCAGCTGCTCGACCACGTCGGCGAGCTCATGCTCGCGGCCGAGGAACTCCGTCGCCGGGACCGGGAGGTTCGTGAGCGTGGAGCGTGCGCGGCCGTGGGAATCGCCCGTCCCCAAGCTGAAAGAGCCGCTGCGGCGCGGAGAGATCCTTGAGCCGATGCTCGCCGAGATCGCGGACGGCGAAGCTCGCGTCGAGAAGGTCGCGCGTCGTGCGGCTGACGAGCACCTGGCCGCCGTGGGCCGCCGCCATGATCCGCGCCGCTCGGTGGACGTCCATGCCGACGTACTTCGGCGCCTCGACGATCGGCTCACCGGTGTGGATGCCGACCCGGATCCTGACCGGCCGCCGTCGAGCCGCCAGCGCCTCGGCGACTGCGCGCGCCGCCCCGGCGGCAGTCGCGAAGGCATAGAAGAACCCGTCACCGGCGGTGTCGACCTCGTACCCGCCGTGGTGCCCGAACGCGTCGCGCACGATCCGCTGGTGTTCGTCAAGTGCGCTCCGATAGCCCTCCTGCCCGAGCTCATCGAGAAGCCTCGTCGAACCCTCGATGTCGGTAAAGACGAGCCGATTCCAATTGCGGTCGAATTTCCACATGCAGGCGTTCACAAGCGAAGTGCCCGCCTGGAATAGCCCATTCACCGTGGTCAGGTCACCGGCGCCATTGCCGTCGGAGAAGTTGAACGTGAAGGTTCCTCCCGAGCCCGCACCGGTGGCGGGTGTCACCAGTTCCGCCTGCGGTGGTTGCGCCACTGGAACTGACCAGGTCGAGCGATTTTGCCAACCGCTGTTGTTCGCGCCGGCATCGTCGGCATAGAGATAGATGCTGCTGACGCCCGGATGGAGGAAGTTGGTGGGCAGCGCGATGGTCAAGTCGGTACCCGAGCCGCTGGCCGTGAAACCCGGGCCGCCGACGGCGCACTGCGAGTTCTGGAGGACCGTCGACGACCCGGGCGCCACGGGCCCCAGCCAATTGCCGGCCGTATCATCCAAGAGGTAGAGAGCATGCGCCGCGGGGACGTACTTCCACTCGCAGGAGAACGTCGAGGTGAATTTCCTCGCAATGAGAGAGTAGAGGGTCACCAGGTCGCCGTACCCGTTGGGATCCCGGTAAGTATAGACCAGGTTCTGTTGGGCGGAATCCGGACCCGCTCCAGCAACCGAGACGGCTTCGGGAGGAAGACCCGCGATTGTCCAGGATCCGCGCGCCTGGAAGCCCGTCCACCTGGCAGCGTCCTCGACGTC